>NZ_KQ961847.1 GCF_001563665.1 Gardnerella vaginalis
GACCATAAGGAGGTTGGTTCTGTTGACGCTGACCAAACTGAGGGTTCTGCTGCTGATTTGGCTGACCAAACTGAGGATTCTGACCAAACTGCGGGTTTTGACGAGCAGAATCCTGACCGAACTGTGGGTTTTGTTGACCAAACTGAGGATTCTGACCCAGCTGACTAGAAGAAGATTCGTCAGAAAGAGTCTGATTCACAGGCTCAAAATCAGCTTTTTGCAAATTATTGGATTCCGCTGTTGCGCTATTAGAATTAGCAGAATTATTTTGAGCATACTGAGATTTATTAGATTCTGAATCGTCACTTTTATTCTCGTCAAAACGAGGTTCATCAAATCTAACATCATCACCTGTATGACTATCACTAATGTACTCTTGCTCACTATCAGATTGCGCACTATCAGATTGCGCACTATCAGCTTGCGCACTATCAGATTGCTCATACTGTTTAACCTGAAAATCCTGCTCCGATTTAGGATTCTGCTGACCAAAATAAGAAGAATCCGAGATATCACTATAATTCTCATGACCAGCAGCGCTGGCGGTATCAGCAACACTAACACTGGCATCAACACTAGAATCGGCACTACCAGCAACACTAGCAGCAGCTTCATGAGCAGAATCACTATTGGCAGCAACACCTTCTGGAGATTCAAGATAACTACTAGGAGCAGCAACACTAGCACCAGCAGCAGCCTCAACAGTAGAAGCACTATTAGCATCAGCGCTAGCAGCACCAGAGACGCTAGAAACACCAGCAACACTAGCAGCAAAGTTATCTTTATTAGCTAATTGCGCCAAAGAATTAGTATCGCGAGGTTCATCCTGCGCGTTCAATTGGTTCTGCTGAGATTGAAAATCAAACTTTTCATAAGATTGTTGAGGATTGTTTTCCACAGAAGGATTATTTACAAAATTTTCTGTAAGCTTATTACCACACTCTTTGCAAAAATTAGCAACATCCCTGTTCTCGGTTTTGCAACGACTACAAACCTTCATACTCTCTCTCCTTATACAAAACTCATCATCGTGTTAAAGTACAAAAATACTCGCTAAACGCGCATATTACAAGCACAAAGCTTTACTAATAGAAATTTTAAATTATATTTTCTAATTTACAAGTAAAATATCAAATAGCAAAACCTAAACTACGCGCAGCAGATACTGGAACAGCTTCATCTGCCCAATAATCCTCAAGATTTTCATCTGTAGTTAATGAACGAATCTCTGCACGATCAATATATAATTCACCACGAAGATGATCTGTTTCATGTTGGAAAATTCTAGCAGGCCAACCATGAAGTTTTACAGAATGTTGCTTTCCATCTTCATCTTGCCAAGTTGCCTTAATATCAAGCCAACGTTGACGAACAGCTTGATAACCAGAAACACTTAGACAGCCTTCATAAAAACTACGAGTCTGAGTACCAATAGGCTCATAATGAGGATTGATTATTGCCCTGAACGGCAACTCCTCAATATCTCGAGGATCATCTTCATCATCTCGAACATGATCTTCAATAACTGCAATAGCAAGACCAAGACCAATCTGTGGAGCTGCTAAACCAACCCCAGGTGCTTCAAGCATCGTGCTATGCATAAGCGAAATTAGCTTATCTAAAGTTGCTCTAGTAAGTTGACCATCATATTCAACAGTACGAGAACGCAATACAGGCTCACCAGCCTGAACAATAGGCAATATTCCATCACTCGTTGCAGAATCCAAAAGATGCTCAACTGCACGACTGAGTTTTGTATCGACACTTGCGTGATGCGTAAACATAGGACTCCTTTAACGAATGCGAAAATAGTGCACGAAAACACAGTATTACGTGCATCATATGAACATAACACCGAAATGCTAAGTATATCAAAATTATTTTCGCATTGCCAGATACAAACAAAAACTCAACGCATTAGAATACTTAGTGCAAATGTAATACACATAACTATCCTCAAACCCACTTCTAAAAGCAAACTCTCAAAAACTTTACAGCTTCAAATTATCTATAACAACTTGAGCTAATCGAGCACATACTTCATCTGCTTGCTTTTGAGTTCCTGCTTCACACATAACACGAACAAGAGGTTCAGTTCCACTAGGACGCAAAAGAACACGACCAGAATCACCAAGAAGATTAGACTCTTTCTCTACTGCATCAAGAACTGCAGCATTAGTTTTAGAAGCCATTTTATCTACATTAGGCACATTCACAAGAGCCTGAGGTAACTGTGGAAAATCAGCAGCCATTTGCGAAAGTTTCTTTCCTGCACGAACAACTTCACGACACAAAGTCAATGCCGTAAGAGTGCCATCTCCTGTAGTAGCAAATTCTCTGTTAATCACATGCCCAGATTGCTCTCCACCCAAAGAATAATCGTGTTTAAGCATCTCTTCCAAAACATAACGATCGCCAACGTTCGTCTGAACTGTTGAAATTCCCATATCTTTGAGTGCAAGCTTCAAACCAAGATTGCTCATAACAGTAACAACTAAAGTATCATGGTTAAGTTTACCTTCAGATTTTTTAGAGCGAGCAAGAATTCCCATAATTTGATCGCCGTTGACCATATTCCCATTTTCATCTACAGCTAAGCAACGATCAGCATCGCCATCAAACGCTACTCCCAAATCTGCATTAGATGCTTTTACCATTGCTTGCAATTGCTCAGGATGAGTTGAGCCAGCGTGATCATTGATATTATAACCATCAGGAGAAGCGTTAATTACGATTACTTCTGCTCCTGCTCTACGCAAAGCCTCAGGAGCAACAACAGAAGTAGCTCCATTCGCACAATCTGCAACAACGCGCAAACCTGCAAGCGGCTTTGGACGCGTAGTAGAACCACTACTCAAAGGCGCAACTGCTGAAACAAGGTGATCTATATAAAGATTTGTAGCAGTAGTAGTATCTCGACTTATACGACCAACACCATCACCAGTTGGACGATCCCAATCTTGACCAAGAACTGATTCAATCTCATCTTCTTTGCTATCCGGCAGCTTAAATCCACCTCTAGCAAAGAATTTAATACCATTATCCGGCATAGGATTATGAGATGCAGAAATAACAGCACCCATTTCCACATTCAGCACAGAAGTGAGAAAAGCCACGCCAGGAGTAGGGATAATTCCAGCATCAATCACATCAAATCCACCTGCGCTCATACCAGCAGATAAAGCTGCAGCAAGAAAATCGCCCGAAACGCGAGTATCTCTACCAACTAAAGCGCGTCTACGAGCATGAACAGATTTATTTAAAGAATCGGAATTAGTATCAGAAGAATCAGAAGAAACACAGTTTTCAGAAGAAACATTTCCCAATACTCTAACGGCGGCATCTCCTAAATCCAACGCAAGCTTAGCTGTTAAATCTCGGTTTGCTAATCCCCTAACACCATCAGTACCAAACATTCGTGGCATAATAACGCCTCTTTCACAAAATCAATGAATCAGTTCATTCACGCGCTCGCAAAACATTACTCATTGCGCGCCACACACTGCTTATTATTTTATGCACAAGTTCACATAACGCGCCATAAAGAAAGCACTATGAAACAAAACGAGATTATAAACATTCTTACAAAGCTTATTTCTATAGAATTTGGCTCATAACAATAGATTTAGCTTATATCACTAGATTTGTGAAAATAGCAATATAATTTGCGTCAACAAATACAAAATATGCGAGATTCATAGCCAACTTATAACGTTGACTACAAACCTCGCATTTAATTAAAAATAACGAAACTGTTGAATTAGCTCAACGAAGCGTTATATTTCTGTACCATAAGAGTACGGCGCGAAAGATCAAGATTACCAAGCACCATACGACGAAGTGCATCAGGAGCGTCATTATGAGCTTCAAGCCATTTAGCTCCACCGTCAACCAAATCCTCAACTGGTGCATACACAGGATACAAACCTTCAATTAAAGCTTCTGCCATATGGAATGTGCGATTCTTCCAGATCCAATCAATATCAGCAAAATATCGCTCAACATATGGCTTAGCGAGATCTCCCTTAGCTGTAGAGTAAAAACCTGCAGCAACAGCACCCATCTGCATATTAGTCAAGTCAAGATTACGCAAAGCCTGTTCCCACGCCCAATCCTTAGCTTCTGCAGTTGCGCGCGATGCACGAGCCTGATAAGCATGCTCACGATTTTCAGTAGTATCTCTCTTTTGAAGTTCAGCATCAATATCAGCTTCACTCAAATCATTCACTCCTGCGAGCGCAATCAAAATACTCCAACGCAAGTCGTTATCAATATCTAAGCCTTCTAATTTCACAGAGCCGTCAAGCAATCCACGAGCTACACGAATAAATTCTGAGTCGCCGACTTCTCCATATCCAAGATAAGCTTTAACTAATTGGAACTGCTCATCAGAACCAGCATTAGCAGCCAAAGCGAGTTGCCAAAGTTCATGAGCAACATGCTTTGCCACTTCTGCTTGACGACTAGGGACAACATAGTGGCTTGCTGTGATTTTCACTTGTCCAAGCGCATAACGGAAAGTAGTAGATTCTCGCTCAGTAGCCAAAGCTTTAAGACTAAGTTCCACAAAGCGTTCTGCTGGGAATTGCGCATCACGAGTCATATCCCACAAAGACAGCCAAATAATAGAGCGCGTCAAAGAATCCTTAAAGCGATAAAGATTTTCGGCAGCAAACTCAAGCGACTTATCGTCAAAACGAAGCTTAGTGTATGTTAAATCATCATCATTAACCAAAATTAACGCCGGTCTGCGCAAGCCACGCGCCTCTTCCACCTGCGTTAGCTCACCATCAACATCAAGCTCAATTCGCTTAGTACGCTTGATTTCTCCAGTAGTTTCATCAACATCATAGAAACCAACTGCTAAACGATGCGCTCTAAGAACAGGATGCTCTTTACTAGCACTTTGACGCAAACGCAAAGCAGAAATAGTTCCATCACTAGACTCTTCAACTTCTGTAGAAATCGTGTTAATTCCAGCCTTTTCAAGCCACTTAGCACTCCAAGACTTTAAATCGCGACCGCTTGTAAGTTCCAATTCATGCAATAAATCAGCTAAAGTAGCATTGCTATAAGCGTGCTTACTTAAGTAGTTGTGAATTCCTTCAAAGAACTTTTCGCGACCAACATACGCAACTAGCTGCTTTAAAACAGAAGCTCCCTTTGCGTAAGTGATTCCATCGAAGTTTACGGAAGTGTCATTCAAATCGTTGATTGGAGCAACAATCGGATGTGTGGTTGGTAGCTGATCTTGATTTAACGCCCAGCTCTTTTCCCCAGAATTGAACGTGCTCCAAGCGTCATGCCATTGCGTTGCTTCAGCAGTAGCAAGAGTAGAAGTGAATTCTGCGAAGGATTCATTAAGCCACAAATCATTCCACCACTTCATAGTTACATAATCGCCAAACCACATATGAGCAAGCTCATGCAAAACTGTCACAACACGGCGCTCAGCATAAGCGTCTGTAACTTTTGATTCAAAAACGTATTGATCACGAATTGTAACCATGCCAATATTTTCCATTGCACCAGCGTTATACTCTGGCACATAAATCTGATCGTACTTTGCGTACGGATATGGCACTCCCCAAGTCTTTGCATAAAAAGCAAATCCCTTTTTCGTAATATCAAATAGATAGTCAACATCTTTTGCAAAAGCATCTTTAAGAGCTTGACGGCAATACATTGCCATCGGAACTACGCGACCATCTTCATTATTGTATTCTGTATGCCACTGAGCATAAGGTCCTGCACAAACAGCCGTAAGATAAGAGCTCATCTTTGGAGTTGACTCAAACTCCCATCGTTTCATACCTTCAACAACGCCGTTTTCCAAAGTGCCAGACTCAGTTTGACTGTTTTGCAACTTTTCAGAACTTTTAACTGGCATATTTGAAGTCACAATCCAGCTTTCTGGAGCATCTACAGTAAAATCAAAAACTGCCTTCAAATCTGGCTGATCAAATACAGCATAAACTCTGCGAGCGTCAGGAACTTCAAACTGCGTGTAAAGATATACATTCCCATCAGACGGATCAACACTACGATGCAAGCCTTCACCAGTGTTGGAATATTGGCAATTTGCAACAACTTCTACAACGTTATGCTCATCTAAATCCGAAAGTTCAATACGACTATTTGCAAAAACTTTAGAAACATCAAGAGACGCTCCGTTTAGCACAACTGATTCAACACTATTAGCAATCAAATCTAGAAAACTACTAGAACCAGCTTTAGCATCGAATGTAATTTTTGTACGCGATGTAAAATCACGAGCACCTTTACCTAAATCAAGCGATACATCGTAATGAATTGGCATATGAACCGCATCAAAACGTTCTTCTGCTTCGACACGAGTCAGATTTGCTCCTGGCATATAATGTTTCCTTCCTTATTATTTTTTAACAAATTTTCTAATAATTACTTATTATTTTTATCTTTGTAAATTCTTTTAATAATATTTTTACGCTACTCTCGCAAACTATACAAACTATCAATGATCAGAACGATTAAAACCATTCTTCATCTTCATACTAGTTATGTAAAGCACATTATCAAGCAAAGAATCAGTTTCAGTCTTAACTCTTATAGACATGCAATTATTTATAGCAGCAAGAGCGCGGCGAACTTTTTCATTACGCGTGGAAGCAAGAATAGCATCCGTATCTCTGACTAAATCTCCATAATCTTCGTCACCTTCGCGTTCAGGCACAAAATCATTCAAGTTGATTTCTTCCAATTCCGCAACGCTTTCATCTGCAGTCTTAATCATTTGATGACCTAAAGAACCGATAAGTTCTTGATACCTCTCAATTGCGTTAGCGGTATCATTAAATGCTGCATCAGCAAGAGCTGCGATGATACGATTTTCCCAATAGAAGTTTTCACTTGTCACTCGAGTAGTAGTATCTTCAAAATATTGCGGAATTTCGTTTACATTAGGGTAAACCGGCACTAACGCATTAAAAGGATTAGAACCATAAGCAATCCACTGAATCGCACGGAAGGATTCTGGACGATACGGTCTTATTTGTATTACAGAAAGCTCACTTTGACGGTTGATTCCAATTGGTCTAAACAAGTGACGAGTGTGCTCATCGCCAATCTTCCCATAAGGATCATATTCTGTTCCTTGATAGTGCGAGCTAAGAACATACTTAATGTCTTCAACTGTCACTTTGCGTTCAGGCTGACGCGCCCAAGGAATATCGTTACTATCCGGACGATGATCAGCATCTTTGCCATCCCACACTTCATCATAAGGATTCAAGAAACGCTCCATATACCAAGCGCGAGGTGTGTTATAAACATGATCTGCATCTGAATGAGATCCAAACGCATCACGCGGATTAAATAGCGATGTTGATTCAACAGACAAATCCAAATGATTTTCTTCAATAAACTCAAGCAAATCTTCAGAACACATATGTTCTTCTTGTGCATTAAATGCATCATCTAAATCAAACTCGTCAATACCAAGCTGATTTGGCATAACAACATAAGATTCGTCCGGAACGCGTTTAGCAATCCAATGATGACCGCCAACAGTTTCAAGCCACCAAATCTCGTTTACATCAGAAAATGCAACACCATTCATTTCATAAGTGCCGTATTTTTCAAGCAATGAACCTAAACGCAATACACCTTCGCGAGCGCTACGAATATAAGGCAAAACAAGAGTCAAAAAGTCTTCTTCGCCAATTCCACCTGGAGTTTCTGGTATGTAACCTAAAACACCATCTTCAGGGTCACCTTGAGATTTTTGAAACTCTACAAGCGGATCAGCTCCAAGAACTCTTTCGTTAGAAGTAATCGTTTCAGTAGCACTCATTGCCACATTCGCCTCATTTACTCCAGCTTCTCCCCAAATTCCTTCACTTAAATCAGCATTTGGAACGCAAGTATATTGCAACGGTTCATCAGGCAACTCAACAGTCACATGACTAAGAACAGACTTGTAAACTCGTGGGCATTGCTCAGGTTTTACTACTACAAGTCGCTTCGGATTAAATTCACCATTTGCAGAGTCCTCATTACGAGCAATAAGAGTAGAGCCATCGTAACTAGCACCGCGCCCTACGAGAATTGTTGTACATGCCATAGCATCCCCCATTTGATATTGTTTATTTACTGTTTATTTACTATTTTATTTACTATTACTGATTGATTCTAACGCTTAGACGCAATTTATTAGATTAGTAACAAAATAAAATGTGAAATGATTTACGTAATAATCTAGAAAACGAAAGCGATGTAATTTAAAACTAACTTAGAAAATAATTCCTAAATTAAATTCTTAAATTAAATCCCTAATTTAAATTCTTAAATTAAATTCTTAAATATTAGACATTTACGAAAAACTTTATGCTCTACCTGTAATGTACATACCTCCAGCATCTACAGGAGAATTATTGCATCGCAAATCTCTCATCAATTCATTCATATAAAAACCTTGCTTAAGATCCTCAAATGGCTTTTCAGTGCCAAATACTTCAAGCATATACTCGTGATCCTTGTCTGGAGGTTGCGGACCGTTGTAACGCATAGTAATAGACGCATCTTTGCATCCAATAAATCTACTTGCTTGCGAATTGACACCTTGCACAGCTTCAGGAATCATAGAAGTCATTTTACGAGAAAAATCTTCAGGAATTTGCAAAGCATGAGAATCATTAAAATCAAACATTAACGCTTCTGAAGGCACATTTGCTACAGTCCAATGAATCCAAGAAAAACCACACACAGGTATAGCATCATCATCCACAAATCGCCAATGCAAATAATGCACGAAAGAAGGCAATCTATCTATATAAAACGGAAACGACACTACTGGAACACCATTAATCTTATTCTGCTCCGGCGCAGCTTTAGAAAAATCGTCCGGTACAACTACAAAATCTGTTGAAATATCCATAACTCAAGTATCCAATACATCAATGACGAAGTGAGTTAAATACAGATTATGCACTCGCAATGTATGGAAGTAATACAGAAAAGTAATACAGAAAAGTAATACATGTATGTGATGTATGGGAAAACTTCGCGAACACAATAGGCTTGAGAAAACTTAACTCAATGTTTATTAACAATTATCTAGTACAACTTCTTAATCGTTAAATAAGCGAGCAAAGTAGAGCTTCACAATCAAGCACAGTATTCCCATTGCAAGCTAAACGCCTACGCGCATCAGCGATTGCATCAATCCTAAAAAGCACATCTTTAAGAGAAAATCGTTTAGCTAAATTCTCAATATTATATTTATATTGCTGATTTATAAGCTGAGCTGTGCTTTGAGCATTATTAAGAATCACTAATACATCTCTATACAAAGTATCAATCGCATCCAAAGACCTGTTTATTGAATCACGAGTTTTACGAGTAACTTTACGCTTGATTTCATCTTTTTTACTTAAAGCTGCGTAAGCACTACGAAGTTTCGTAGGTATGCGATCTTCATCAGAAAGACCGTTAATGCGTCTAAACTCTTTTTGCTGATTTTCAACTTCTTTTTGAACTTCATCTTCAGCTTGAGATTTAGCGTCATCAATAATATTTCCAGCTAAAACTATCACATCACAAGCACTACTCATACGAAGAATTCCAGCAATTAACTCATCTCTGCTAGTTCTAACGCTCTCATTTGATGCATATAACAATGCTTCGTCAATATTGCCTTGTGAAATTCGTGCAGCAATCTTCGCAATATTAGGATCTACTTTCGTTTGCTCTATTACATAACGAGAAACAGATTCTTCATCTGGCATAGAAAGATTCACAACTTGCATACGGGAACGTATAGTTGGCAAAACATCATGCTCGCTAGAAGCACAAACAATCCACATAGTATTCTTACTAGGCTCTTCAATCTCTTTCAAGAGCACATTCGTTGTGCGATCCAACATTCTGCTAATATCTTCAACAATTATGATTCGCCATGGAGAAACACTTGGCATTTGAGAAGATAGCGCAACAATATCTCGAACTTCATCAATAGTGATTGTTACTTTATCGCACGTGACTACATTCACATCTGGATGCAAGTCATCTAAAACTTCGCAAGACACTTTCGATAATGTGTTTCCTTCTCCTAAATCTTCACTTTCTAAAGCTGCAGCAAAAGCTCTAGCAACTTTCTCTCGTCCACTTCCAGAAGGACCACAAATAAGCCAACATTGAGATATGGAATTCTTATCTGACGATACAACTTTTTTTAACATGTCAACAACATGTGGCTGACCGATTACGCAATCCCAAACGCTCATATTTAAAATCCTTGATTTTTCAACGATTTTGCTTTTATTAAAACGTCAATATCTTTAGAAATTATCGTGCTCAAACATTCTGCAGAAAGCTTTGCATCAAGTACAAAATAGCGTTTACTATCTTCATTTGCTAAATCAATAAAAGCTCCACGAGTACGGCGAGCGAAATCAAGACCAGCAGATTCCATGCGATCTGTTTTGCCATGTAATCTTTCGAAGGCATCTTCAGCATCCATATCTAGCAAATATGTACGATCCGGCAACAAAGATGAAGTGGCCCATTTGCTTAAATCACGTATATCTTTCATAGTTAATTCACGTCCGCCAGATTGATACGCAAGCGAGGAATCAATATAACGATCTGTGATTACAATAGCTCCACGCTTCAAAGCTGGAACAATGACTTGAGAAACATGTTGAGCACGATCTGCAGCAAAAAGTAACGCTTCGCAACGAGCAGATATATTACTTCCATGCAATAATATTTCGCGCAATTCTTTACCTAAAGAAGTTCCACCAGGCTCACGAGTAACTACAACTTCAAAGCCGATAGATTGTAGATGATTACGCAATAATACAACTTGAGTAGATTTGCCAACACCATCAATGCCTTCAAATGATATAAATAAGCCTTTAGAGCTTTCTTCATTCACATCGCACGCACAATTTACATCGCACGCACAATTCACATCGCAAGAGCACCCGCTTGAAAAATCACTGCTTTTAGATGTCATACGCTTCCCTACTTAGCTCATGTTTAACGCAATCAACTACTTAAATAATAATTATTTTAGTAGAAGCTACTTCTTCACAGTAGATTTTACAGAAGATTTAGATGCTGCTTTCTTAGCTGTAGACTTCTTAGCTGTAGTTTTCTTAGCAGAAGCCTTAGATGCCGATTTTGCTGATGCCGATTTTGCTGACGCTGATTTTGAAGACGCACGCTTCTTACGTTTTACAGGACCAGCAGCACGCTTCTTAGCTAATAAATCAAACGCTTCGCTTGGGTCAATCGAATCTGGAGTATATTGTTTTGGCAAAGTACGATTTGTTTCACCATCAGTAATATAAGCACCATAGAATCCATCTTTAATAACTACTGGCTTGCCAGTTTCAGGATCATTGCCAAGCTCACGAAGTGGAGGCTTAGCAGCACCACGAGTGCGCTTACCATACTTCGGTTGCGCAAAAATCTCTTTAGCTTCTTCTAAAGTCACAGTGAAAATAGCTTCTTCACTACTAAGCGAACGAGTATCCGGCTTAGAAACTTCAGAATCACCATTAGAAACATAAGTCTTAGTTAGATATGGACCATATCTACCATTATTTGCTTCAATACGCACTTCCTGTGATTTACCGTTTTCATCGCTTTCTTGCATGTTTCCAACTAATCGCGGCAAATTCAATAATTGCAAAGCTTCTTGCAAAGTCACAGTTTCAGGATGCATATTTTTGAATAAAGATGCCATTTTTGGACGCACTTCAGACTTAGAAGAATCTTCAGAATTAGATCCGTCAGAATCTTCGCCCTGAACTAAAGCAATATAAGGTCCAAAACGACCATTCCTCACTTCAACAGTTCCACCAGTTTCAGGATCTACACCTAAAACGCGCGCGCCAGCAGAATTATTTTCAAGTAAATCACGAGCAACTTCAACACTTAATTCATCTGGCGCTAAAGTTTCAGGCAATGACGCATGACGAGGATTACCTTCAGAATCTAAATGCTTTGAATCTTCCAAATACGGGCCATATCTACCAACTCGCACGCTTAATCCATCGCCTATATCAATCGTATTTATTTCGCGAGCATCAATTTCACCAAGTTCAGCAACTTGCTGCTGTAAACCAACATGCGCTTGAAGAGAAGATTGTGCAGATTCAGCACCAGACCCAAAATAGAATCTTGTAAGCCAGTCACGTCCAGACTCTTCACCGTGAGCAATTCGATCTAAGCCATTTTCCATATCTGCAGTGAAAGCATAATCCACATATTTAGGGAAATTCGCTTCCAACAACTTAATTACAGCGAAAGCAAGCCAAGAAGGTATAAGAGCGCGCCCACGTTCATAAACGTATCCACGATCAATAATCGTAGAAATAATAGTCGCATAAGTAGAAGGACGACCGATTTCTTTAGCTTCCAACGTCTTAACCAAAGACGCTTCAGTATAACGAGCAGGAGGTTGTGTTTCATGCGATTTTGCTTCTACTTGCACAGGAGAAAGCACATCTCCAGCATTCATCGGTGGCAAAGCAGAAGAGAGTGCAGAAGAATCTGCAGAAGAAACATTCTGATTACCAAAAACTTTCATAAAACCAGCAAAAGTCACAACAGTACCCGATGCCTGGAAAGTAGCTTCTCCCAAATCTGAAGCAGCTGCTTTCAAAGTAACTGTAGCAGTAAAACCAGTAGCATCCGCCATTTGGGAAGCTATAGTACGCTGCCAAATCAATGTATAAAGCTTCAATTGATCTGCAGGCAAAGAGGAAGACAACTCTTCTGGAGAACGGAAACGCGCTCCTGCAGGACGAATACATTCATGAGCTTCCTGAGCACCTGCAGTCTTAGTTGTATATTGCTTTGGAGCGTCAGAAACGTATTCATCGCCATAATGTTCACGCGCGGCATTTCTAGCTGCAGCAATAGCTTCTTGCGAAAGAGTTACAGAATCTGTACGCATATACGTAATATAACCGTTTTCATACAAAGCTTGAGCAACACGCATAGTTTGACGAGAACTCATAGAAAGCCTATTTCCAGCTGTTTGTTGCAAAGTAGAAGTAGTAAACGGAGGCATAGGACGTCTACGATAAGGCTTTGTGTCCATATTTTCTACAACAAAATCAGACTGTTCCAAAGCTTTCGCAATAGCTTTTGCATGAGATTCATCAATAAGAATCACTTCTGACAGAGTTTTAGAATCATTTGAATTCAGCGATAGATTATTAGAAGAATCGACTGAATCGACTGAATCGACTGAATTACTAGAGTCAGAAGAATCGACTGAATCAGAAGAATTACGTGAAGGGACTAACTCACCTCTATCGTTAAAATCTCTAGATGATGCAACACGATGATTATTAAATTCAGTCAAATGAGCTTCACAATTAAGATTTTCTTGATCACCACTATCAAAATCAGCACAATTAGAACAAGAAAGAACGGCAGAAATATCCCAATACGTAGCTTTCTTGAAAGCCATACGTTCGCGCTCTCGTTCAACAATCAATCTAGTAGCAACAGACTGAACTCGTCCTGCAGAAAGACCAGGTCCAACTTTTCGCCACAAAACAGGAGAAAGCTCATAACCGTACAAACGATCTAGCACACGGCGTGTTTCTTGAGCATCAACCATGTGATCGTCAACATCACGAGTATTAGTAAGAGATGCACGAATAGCATCCTTAGTAATCTCATGGAAAACCATACGCTTTACTGGCACTTTTGGCTTTAACGCTTCAACCAAATGCCAAGCGATAGCCTCGCCTTCACGATCCTCATCAGTTGCTAAGAAAAGTTCATTTGCATTAGATAGTGCGCGCTTCAAATCAGCAACTGTTTTCTTTTTATCTGCTCCAACAACATAATATGGAGCAAAACCATGATTTACGTCAACACCAAATTTTCCGAAATCAGCTTTACTAGCCGAAGGAACCTGGCTCGGCTGCGCCAAATCACGAATATGACCAACCGATGCCATAACAGTATATCCATCACCCAGAAAACCGCCAATTTTCCGAGCTTTGGTTGGAGACTCCACAATGACAAGCTTCTGTTCTTTTGCCATATTCGTCCCTTTCTTCACATCGAATCTTACATTACGCTTATTTAATCATTACGCAAGCAAATCTCACAACACTTTAAGTGTTATCAATTACAACGCTAATTTCACAACACTGTTATTCAAAAGTTGCTAATCAATCACACTCACGTAAAATATTTGCTCACATATAATTGCTACTTATACCTCTATTTATACAACTATGCACGCGACTTTTACATAATTTTTATGTAATATCCTAGATTTTTAGCTTTTCCTACATTCATACACCTTCAAAAGTAATAAACGCATGAAAATCATAACTTATATTCAAAACGCTATAACGATATCACCTAGTGGCTAACTGTAGAAGAAATATAAGCTTCACGCCAATATTTGTGAAAGCTTATCTTTTGCAGATTGCTCTTCTAATTTATCTTTAGATAATGCAGACGGCGGAGTCGGAGGAGCGCCGACTAAACCTAACTTACTTAAAGGAGATGCGCTAGATTGACGCAAAACCATTATTACACCAAACACTAGTAACGATATGCCAGCAGTTGCGCAATAGACTGATAAATACGACACTTTTTCAGCCCAGCGTGCAGATAGTTCTACTCCAGGCAAAATTTGCCAGACGAGATACATAGAATAAACACAAGCAAACGCACCAAATGTAATCATAGAAGTGCCAATAATTTGTATGCTTACTGAAGATTTACGCGATTCAGGAATATCCATACCAGATTTTCTAGATAAAGACAAAATGAATGATGAAATAGCTCCAACAATCAACAGTGACATAATAACATCTGTAGGCCTATGCCACCTTCCAGCCATAAGAGAATAAGAAACTAAACAAGTAAATATCGCTGAAACTAATGCAACCCATGCGCGAAGTTTTCTCGTAACGCAACACGCCAATATAGCACAAGCAGATGCGACTAACAGAGTATGACCCGAAGGAGCTGAATTTCTTGCCAAGCTTTCTATATTCACAAGCATTTGGCGAGGCAATACTTTTTTAAGCGGCTCAAATGCAAGAGATAACAACACTATTGCCACACACTGGAAAATAAGCAACCAACGTTTACGAATAAAAGCGATTACAAGAGCGCATGCCATAATTAGAACGCTTATTGAAATTATTACTATGGATTTTCGCAAAGGCTTAAGCAATAATTCTAGCCATATTGGCAATGCTCTAGTTCCAAAACCGTCTATAACTATTTCTTCATAACTTTGACCTAACGGAGTTCTAACAGCAAGAAACCACAAAGTGAAAGCAACAATAAGCATAAGCACTCCGCATACAACACACCACACGCGTGTAGATATGCGAGGACTAGAAAGAAGTGGGTCTATTGGAGAAAAATCTGAATTATTAAAAGAACTTGAATCTAAATCTGCAGACTCTAAAACTAAATTTTTAGAATTGTTAGAATCTTGAGTAGAAGATTTAGAAGAAGATTTAGAAGAAGATTTAAGACTTAAAGAATTATCTTCATTTTCAGAAAATTGCGCGCTCGAAGTTCCATCGCTATTAAATACACTAGTTGTTGATTCATTATTTTTAAGCGCATTTACTTGAGCACTATTATCGTCAAAGTCTACAGATTCATCTGTAATCTCTACGCTATCTTTTGAATAATCAGTAGCGTGTTCATTAGGAAGCTCTGGCAACGGCTCAATATCTTCCAAGCCTTGCAATCCTCTAGATGAATTCTTTAATTCCTCACTCATACTTTAGACTTTACGACAGCGTCACGCCAAAAGAGTTTTACAAAAGAAATACCCCCGCGCACCCATCAGAGGCCACTTACCCTTGCTGCATTCCTGCCCTGGGGGGATTGGGTGACTTAATGCCACACGGAGGCTTTATCTATATTACACTATTTTCATTACTTGTCGAGTAAATTACAATTTTTAGGCGCGCCACACGCTTTTACCATGCTCTTTTGCAGATTCTAAATCAGAATCAAGCTGAGATTCATTTTCTTCAACTTCGCCTTTAATATAAAGCTCAACTAATTCACGAGCCTCACTATCTTCATGTTGTACAGCTGGAGATTTCATGAAATATGAGCTTGGAGCGAGAATAGGACCAGAAAGCTTACGATCTAAAGCAATCTTAGCAGCACGAACAGCATCAATCACAATGCCTGCAGAATTAGGAGAATCCCAAACTTCAAGCTTATATTCCAAATTCAATGGAACATCACCAAAAGTAGTTCCTTCTAAACGAACAAAAGCAAATTTGCGATCGTCAAGCCAAGCAACGTAATCAGAAGGACCAATATGAACGTTATGATCATCCATTTCATGAGGAACAATTGAAGTCACAGCACGCGTTTTAGAAATCTTCTTAGATTCCAATCTAGATCGCTGAAGCATGTTCATAAAGTCCATGTTTCCGCCAACATTCAATTGATAAGTGCGATCTAACCTCACACCTCGATCCTCAAACAATCTTGCCATTACACGATGAGTAATAGTAGCTCCAACCTGACTTTTAATATCATCGCCAATAATAGGAACGCCAGCATCACGGAATTTTTGTGCCCAAACAGGATCAGAAGCAATAAACACTGGCAAACAATTCACAAAAGCACATCCTGCTTCCATAGCAGCAGTTGCGTAAGCCTTATCTGCCTGCTCAGATCCAACAGGCAAATACGAAACTAATACATCAACATGCTTATCTCGTAAAACTTGAGCCACATCTACTGGATCAGCTTCTGATTCATCAATCATTTGACGATAATAATCGCCTAAACCATCATATGTAGGGCCTCTTAAAACTTCCACTCCAAGATTTGGAACTTGAGCAAAACGAATCGTATTATTTTTGGAAGCTCCAATTGCTTCACTTAAATCACGACCAACTTTTAATGCGTCAACATCAAATGCTGTAACAAACTCAATATCTCTAACACGATACGAACCAAAAACAGCATGCATCAATCCTGGAATTTTATCTCCATCATCGGCATTTCGATAGTATTCCACACCTTGAACCAACGATGAAGCGCAATTGCCCACGCCGGCAATGGCAACGCGGATACTCATATAAACTCCTTGCCTGCAAAAATCAATGACTATGCTCTATGTAGCACTAACATATTCATAATACTATCCACTGAGTTATATAGTTAGTTTCTTTTGATATTTTCCATATAATTTATAAATTTAACTTAAAATAGCACAAATTAGCACAAAAAATTACATAAAACTTATAAATTCAATACCTAGCATTAACTTTGATTTCATGACTATGCGTAACAATGAGCAAGACTCAAAAAGTAACTCAAGTGTACGTAATATAAGAAATAGCAAAGAATCTTCCAAATTACACGAACATAGCAATAAAGATTTAGCAAAAAAGAACGCAAAATCAAAATCAAGCAAAAATACAAGCAAAAATACAAACACGCGCACAAACAAAACAACAAGCACAAGAGCAAACACACGCACAAACAAAATAACAAGCACAGCTACAAGCAAAAGAGCAAACACTAGATTTGCAACAAAATCTAGATCCAATACAAATGCTGGAGCTAAAAATCGCAATCAGAACCGCAAGCAGCATAAAAAACATCCAATAATATTATGGATGATTATCTTATTTACTCTGTTTATAGCAATAGGATTATTACTTTTTGCATATTTGTATTACACAACAGAAATTCCACAGCCATATAAAATCGCAATGGCAGATAAAACGAAAGTTTATTATTCAGATGGAAAAACTGAAATAGGGTCTTTTGCTGAGCAAAATCGAGAGATAATCAATTGCTCAATACTACCAAAATACGTTAGTAACGCCATAGTAGCATCAGAAAATCGATCGTTTTATAGAGATAACGGCATTGATTTTAAAGGGATTGGACGAGCTTTAATACATAACGTTACTAAACGCAAACGCTGGGGAGGCTCAACAATTACACAACAATACGCCGAACGCTACTATTTAGGCGAAACAAAAACTTACATAGGCAAATTACACGAAGCAATTTTAGCTTTGAAAATTTCACAAACTCAAGATAAAAGCACAGTTTTATGCAACTATATGAACACTATTTACCTTGGAAGAGGAGCATACGGTATTCAAGCTGCATCAAAAGCATATTTCGGAGTAGACGCGAAAGATTTAACACTAGCACAATCCGCGCTTTTAGCAGGCATAATACCAGCTCCAAGTAGTTGGGATCCTGCAGTCGGAAACGAAGAAGCACGATTGCGATTTAATCGAGTTCTAAAAATTATGGAGAAAGACGGTTACATAACTCCTAAAGAACGAGAAAAAACAAAATTCCCTAAAACGTTAAATCAAAAATCTCAAAATATTTACTCTGGACCTAACGGATACATTTTGCATATGGTTCGAGAAGAACTTACTAAAAGTAAAGCTTTCAGCAAAGAAGATTTAGATACAGGCGGATATCGAATTATAACTACTATAGATAAGAACAAACAAAATCTTATGTTTAAAGTTGCAAGCCCTTCTCAAACCATGAGAAAAATCTTGCCACAAGGTATTCAAGTTGGCTCTATATCAATTAACCCGAAAAATGGTTCGATAATTTCAATATACGCAGGCGACGATTATGTTAAAAAACCTTTGAATAACGTCACGCAAGCACTATATGAACCCGGATCCACTATGAAACCTTTCGCTCTTATGGGCGCAATACAAGCTGGAATGAATCTAAATACTTTATTTAATGGTGATTCGCCTATAAAATTCGATGGAATCAAAGATCCTGTTAAAAACTTTTCAAATATTAGCTATGGAAACATAGATATGTATCAAGCTACAGCTAAATCTGTGAACACTCCTTACATGGCTTTACAGCAAAAACTTGGAAGACGCGTAATTGCTCAAACTGCAGTTGCAGCAGGATTAAGCCCTAAAAGAGTTACAGGAGAAAATCCTTTTACTGTTCTCGGCAATGATAATGTTCACGTAAGTGAAATTGCGCAAGCATATTCTACTTTTGCAAATAAAGGTAATAGACCTGATTTACATATTGTTTCAAGAGTTAAAAATTCAGAAAATCGAGATGTTTATTCAACTCCAATAACATTAAAACAAGTTTTTTCACCTAATAACGCTGCACTAGCATCAAAAGCAATGTTAGGTACAGTAGATCATGGCACAGCTACTGAAGTTAAAAAACTTGGAAGACCAATGGCTGGAAAATCTGGAACAGCAAATGATCAAACTGCTGTAAGTTTTATAGGTTTTGCACCAAATGTAGTAACTGTATTTGCTTTATGGTATCCGGATTGCAATGGTAACCCTCAAGTTATTCCGACTTTCCGTGGAGGATTTGGATTAAGCGGAAGTTCATTGCCAGTCCACTTATTTACTCTTTATATGAGAAACGCTCTGAAAGATGTTCCAGTAGAAGATTTTCCAGACGCAAAAGATAATGGGAAGATTGGTGGGCCAGATGGCACTTGGGGATTAGGTAGCCAAATTACAGAATCTGCAGATGACAATACAAACAGCAGCGATTCTAAAGATAATAAAGGCGATAAAGATAATAAAGGCGATAGCGGCACTAAGGATTCTAAAGATACTAAAGACAACAACTAATCTCAATACTCAGTAAAACACTACTAAACTCTAGCGAAACAGCGCTATTCACCCAAAGCTTTAACAACAATATCCTCAAAAGTACGCCAATTTATATTTTCATATCCGTGTAACTCAGCAAATTGAGGACCATTACTAACATCAAGATTAGAAAAAGCAGTTTGAGCTAAAGTAGTTGCACCAGAAGACGACGCAGAAGCAAGGCCTGCAAAAGAATCTTCAATAGCAATACAACAAGCCATTTCACGACTTACTTCTTCTTCAGAAAGCATGCCATCAGCGTTAATTCCAACTAATTTTCCAGCTGCAATATACGGTTCTGGGCTAGGCTTAGTCGCGTAACCATCATCTCCGCAAATATATCCCACAAAAGCACCGCTCGGCGCATGTTTAACTATATTTTCCACTAATCTACGAGGAGAATTACTTACAAGTATCGAAGGAATACCAGCTTTAGCTAAATCACCTAGTACATCCATAACACCTGGAACCCACGGAACATTCTTTTCTTCACATTTAGCAACATAATCGACCATTCCATTGCCAATTTCTTCTACCGACAATTGCGTTCCAAGCTCGATCATCGCTTTCGCAACAGCTTCTAGAGAGCCTCCTGAATATTGCCACGCAAGCTCTTCGCTCCATTGACCTCCGTGATTTTTAGCAAGACAAATTTCTGCTTCATGCCAATATGGCTCAGAGTCAATAAGCGTGCCATCCATATCCCAAAAAACGGCTTTAAGTAATCGCCGCTCAGATGACGCTCTCCAGGATCTCCACAACACAATTGATTTATCTTCACTATTTGAAGAATCAGAATCACTATTTGAGAAAGACTTAGATGAAGGCAAAGCACGGCGCTCACAATGAATGTCGTATCTCCAATTACGAGCGTTTCTAGAACGCAACACTTCAACGATATCACCCTGAGCATTCGCAGCAAAAATATTACGTTCAGACGATTCAGCTCTTTGCTCAATATGCCTTAATTGCCTTTTAAGTTGGCGATTTTCTTCTTGCAAAGAAAGAATCTGTATAACACCAGCTAAATTAATACCATCATTTTGGCTTAAACGTTGTGTTTGAATAAGGCGATTGATATCTCGCAAAGAATACCGTCTAGCTCCACCCTCTGTACGATGAGGAACGATTAAATTCAATCGATCATATTGTCTCAACGTTTGAGGATGAGTTTTCGTAATACTAGCAACATAGCTCACCATAAAAATAGGCATATCTATGTTGAATCCAACTTCATCCGCACCATCAAGTGTTGCTCTGCCATGAACTAATGCAACAGCGCACATCTCATATAAGACTTTAGTGTCTCGACTAACTCGCATTATAATTCGCCTTTCTTGAGTGTGTTGCGGATTTTAAACTAAACGGTATTCCAATAACAGCATGCAATAAACAATAACAATCAACTGAAATCAATAAAATTGACCAGCTAAATTCACAGCACCGCTACTTACTGCCTTAAATTATCTACAGCTTGTGAATATGAATCACCACAAGCTTTATCAAACTCTTTAGCAGCATGTTTTATAGACATTGTAGAGCGTTTAGGAACATGAATTTCCACTATTCCTACAAATTTACCATTCTTACCAGGAACTCCAGCATTTTGCACACATACTTCATCTCCACTTGAAGATCCAGCTGGAACAGTAAATTTTACTAACTCTCCATCTATATTTTGTAAAGTAACTTTTGCGCCATGCACAGCTTCACTCACTGTTAAAGGCAATTTAGTGAGCAAATCATTTTCACGCAAACTAAAACGTTCAGAAGGTATTACATGAACATTAAGATACATATCTCCAGAAGATCCGCCAAACTGACCAGACTTACCTTTACCAGCTAATCTAATCTTTTGACCATCTCGAACACCTGCCGGAATACGCGTCTTAAAAGTCTTACCAGCAGAACGCAAAGATACTGTTGCGCCTTTGAATGCTTGCTTAAATGTAAGCGTAATTGAGGTTGTAATATCATCTCCATTTTTAGGAGTAGGAGCAGATTCAGGCTGAGAATATTGACTATATTGATTTGCGAATCCACTATCTCCTTGGAATCCAGAAGATTGAGAACCAGCTGAACCAAACATAGAGAATAAATTACCTAAATCAGGACCGCCATTTGTAGAGAAACGAACTCGAGTATTCGCTCCGCCACCAGGCATGTCTGTTGCTCCAAACATTGAAGAGAATATGTCTGAAAACCCTGCAGAATCAAAACCTGCTCCGCCAGATCCTCCTGCAAATCTAGCTCCACCAGCTCCAAATTGACGAATAGCATCATAGCGCTGACGAGTCTGTTTATCTTTCAAAACATCATAAGCTTCTGAAACATCCTTAAATTTTTCTTCAGCTTCTTTTGTTTTATTCAAATCAGGATGATACTTGCGAGCTAATTTACGATAAGCTTTAGTAATCGTTGAATCATCGGCATCTTTGGAGACACCAAGCACTTTATAAAAATCTTTTGTCAACCATTCATTTTCAGCCATCTGTGCCTCCTTTCATTTTCAGCACATGTGACATATTTTCCCATAATATGACCTACTCGTGTTGACTTGATATAAACTCAAACCAACACGAGTAAGTATGCAATTAAACTAAGCAATCACGCATTATTTGGCGATGCAACTACAACTCGAGCAGCACGAATAACACGATCTCCAATTCTGTAACCTGCTTCAACTACAGCATCAACTGTTTCTTTTGTGGCATTTGGATCTGGACGATGCAAAATAGCATCATGCTTAGTAGGATCGAAATCTTCACCCTTTTCACCAAATTTCTCCACACCGAACTTCTCGAATGCTTTATCTAACTTCGCAGCAACAGCTTTGAAGGAATCGTCCATATCACTATGCTCGCGAATCCTATCAATATCGTCTAAAGCTGGAAGAAGAGCACTAAGAACATCTATAATCCCATGTTGACGGAATCGATCCTGCTCTTTAGAAGCACGATTGCGGAAATTGATGAACTCAGCACGCTCTCGTTGCAAAGCTTCCAAATACTCCGCAGCCTCTTTCTTGGCTTTACCTAGAGGTGTTAAAGTGCTCTCTTCCAAACTTTCAGAAGACTTTTCATCTGAATTTTCAGAAGACTTTTCATCTGGACCTTCAGAAGAATTCGAATTATGCGAATCCGAATTGCTATTATCTTCTTTATTACCTTCTGCTTTATCTTCTTTTTTATCTTCTCTAGACTCAGAATCCTTATCTATAGAATCCTTCTCTAAAGAATCAAAAGATGAAGATTCTTCTGATTTATTAGATTTATGTGAATTATCTTTCGCAAAAGCATCAGAGTCTGAATCACTGTTTTTCAATGATTCAACATCATCGATGCCGTTTAGATAATCGTTGCTGTTGAACTCGGACATTACTTGTTGTCCTTATCGTCCTTGTCGTCATCCACCACTTCGGCGTCAACTACGTCATCATCTTTAGAATTAGATTCTGCACTTTGAGCACCTTGAGCACCAGACTCTGCACTTTGAGCACCTTGAGCACCTTGCTGAGCGTAAAGTTGCTGACCAATCTTTTGAGCAGAAGTCATCAACTCGCTCTGAGCAGACTTAATCTTCTCAACGTCATCGCCCTTCAAAGCTTCCTTCAAAGCATTAACTTTTTCGGTAACTTCCTTGGAGATTTCGTCAGAAAGCTTGTCTTTATTATCATTCACAAGCTTTTCAGTCTGGTAAGCAAAAGCTTCTGCTTGATTGCGAACTTCAGCTTCTTCCTTGCGCTTCTTATCTTCAGCTTCGTGAGCTTCAGCTTCCTTCACCATGCGATCGATTTCGTCCTTTGGAAGACCAGAACCACCAGTAATAGTCATAGACTGTTCCTTACCAGTGCCCTTATCCTTAGCGGAAACGTGCACGATGCCGTTAGCATCAATGTCAAAAGTGACTTCAATCTGTGGAACGCCACGAGGAGCTGGAGCAATACCAGTCAACTCAAAAGTACCAAGCGGCTTATTGTCGCGAGCAAACTCACGTTCACCCTGATAAACCTGAATTAATACAGATGGCTGATTATCTTCAGCTGTAGAGAAGACTTCAGAGCGCTTAGTTGGAATAGCAGTATTGCGCTCAATCAGCTTAGTCATAATTCCACCCTTGGTTTCAATACCCAAGGAAAGCGGAGTTACATCAATAAGCAGAACGTCTTTACGATCACCCTTAATAACACCAGACTGTACAGCTGCACCAACAGCAACAACTTCATCTGGGTTCACAGACTGATTTGCTTCCTTACCACCAGTAAGCTCCTTAACGAGATCCTTAACAGCTGGCATACGAGTAGAACCACCAACAAGAACAACGTGATCAATCTGGCTCACAGAAATACCTGCATCAGAAAGAACATTGTTAAATGGTGTACGGCAACGTCCAAGCAAATCAGATGTCATTTCCTCAAAATGAGCACGAGTCAAAGTTTCATCCAAATGCACTGGAGTTCCGTCAGGAGTCATTGCCAAGTATTGCATTGAGATTGAAGTAGAAGTAGAAGAGCTAAGCTCCTTCTTCGCTTGCTCAGCAGCTTCCTTCAAGCGCTGCAAAGCAATCTTATCCTTGCTTAAATCAACACCGTACTTGTTTTTAACTTCGCCAACAAGCCAATCAATAATCTTCTGATCCCAATCATCGCCACCCAAGTGGTTGTCACCGTTAGTTGCCTGCACCTGAATAGTTGAGAATCCATCTTCATCCTTGCCTATTTCAAGCAAAGAAACATCGAAAGTACCGCCGCCTAAATCGAAGACCAAAATACGCTCGTCTTCCTTGCCTTTTTCAAGACCATAAGCCAAAGCAGCAGCAGTTGGTTCGTTAATAATACGAAGTACGTTCAAGCCTGCAATCTTACCAGCATCTTTAGTTGCCTGACGCTGAGCATCATTGAAGTATGCCGGGCAAGTAATAACAGCATCAGTAACTGGCTCACCTAAATAAGCTTCAGCATCTCGCTTTAACTTCATCAAAACCTGAGCAGAAATCTCCTGTGGAGTCCACTTCTTTCCATCAATCTCCACAGACCAATCAGTACCCATATGACGTTTTACAGAGCTAATCGTACGGTCAACGTTTGTTACAGCCTGACGCTTAGCAACTTCACCAACCAAGATTTCACCTGACTTGCTAAATGCAACAACAGATGGCGTAGTGCGTGCTCCTTCAGCGTTCACAATAACGGTTGGGCTTCCACCTTCAAGTGTTGCAATGCAAGAATTAGTTGTACCTAAATCAATACCTACTGCGCGTCCCATTTTTTCTCCTTTATTATCTTCAAATCCTAACTTGGTAGCGTATTAACAACTACCTGATTCATTTTCCAAAACTTGAGTCTACTACACTCAAGTTATAAAAGTCAAATTTTATTACAAAAAATCATAAAAACTTTATATGCCAAGACTCAAGTTTTATAAAACTAGCTAAATAACAGCTAAATAAGAGCTAAATAAAGAGCTAAATAAAAGCTGAAACTTAGCAACCAAAAAGCTAAATAAAAAGCTGAAACTGAGTAACAACAGAATTAAAACTGAGCAGACACAAAGCCAAAACTGATTATATAAAAACGCTCAATCACTAATCAGCAGCATGCGACTGTGAATATTCTTTAGCCCAACCTTGAACGAACGCATCTTTGACTTTATCCCACTTAGCACTGCCTTTAGCGTACTCAAGCAAAGCAGAACCTAAATTATTTTTCCAATTATCAGAAGGCATCATAGTGAAATTCCAACTGACAGAAACTTTACCTAATCGAGCATCTTCCATAGCAGCTTCAGACAAAGGATTATCTGACTTAACGTTAAGAAGACTTCTAAAAGGAGTATTAAATCCCATCTTCTTAGATAACGCATCTTTGCCATAATCTGAAAGAACAAGCCACTTCAGAAAATCTTTTGTAGCTTTCTTATTATTATCGCTAGTTTTATTATTTATACACCAATAATTTTCAGAACCGGTAGCCAAACCCTGATTTTTCTCATTCGGAGCTCCAATATAAATCGGCAACATTCCAAGTTCAGTATCCTTCATACCAACTTTTGAAAGTTCACTCCAAGCCCAAGTTCCATTCTGATAAAAAACAGCTTTACGCTTAGCAAATTCTCCAATTGCATCTTCACCAGTTTTATACTCAAGTTCAGAAGGAGAAACAGTTGAATCCTTAAGATATAAATCAAAAATCTTCTTAAAACCATCTAAATAACTGCCTTTTATCTTTTTAGGCTGCCTAATTATTCTATCTTCCTTAAACTCATAATAAAGCGGCAAATTAGCTAGATGCGTCTTAAAACGCCAATCAGAACTTGAATCGAAACCAGAAGACGTAAAAGCACCATCTATACCTAGATCGCTTTTACGCGCTTGAATATCGTCTGCAACTTCCTTAAGTTTATCAAAGCAATTTATATCTTTAACGGATTTTATCTTCGCATCCGGCAAAGAAATATATTTAGAAAGTAAATCTTTATTATAAATCAACCCATATGTTTCCATAACATAAGGTATTGCTACGATTTTATTTCCATCACTTAAAGCAACACTTTTACTAATAAGTTGATTATAAATTTCAGTATCTTTCAAATCAGACGCATATTCTTGCCAATTAGCATAACCAACAGGACCATTAACTTGGAATAACGTAGGTGCGTCATTACCTTTGCTAATTTCACCTTTCAAAAACTGCTCATACGTGCCAGAAGCAGGAGTTTCAACTTTAACTTCAACACCAGTTTCTTTAGTGTATTCCTCAGCAACTTCTTTCCATTGATCTGCAACTTCAGGTTTAAAGTTTAAAAAATATACTCTACCCTTACTGTTATTAGAGCTAGACGAACCGCATGCAGACATTGCACAGCACGTAATTACAACACATGCTATTAGCGCAATCATTGATTTAATCTTACGATTCATCATCGAACCCTCTCCTATAAAGTCAGCTTACGTATCGTCAATTTTATCTAGAAACTTATCTAGAAACTTATCTAGTTTTTAAAGCACTTTCTTACAATTCATTATTCACTTAATAACTCGACTTTGCAAACAATACTAGAGCAAAAGCATGAATGCAAAATCAGAATCAAGACTCAAGCATAAAATAAAAAGCAGAGTGAAAACCTAATATTAACATGCTATTAGCACGCTAACAATTCCATCGGACTATAACCCTATCTCCCTTATAAACACCTAAAACACAATAATGCGCGGTATCAAGACGCAACATTCTTGCCATAGTCGGAGCAATACCAAGCCATTTCATCGTCAATATACGCAAAATATGCGCATGAGCAACAAGCAGAACATCATTGCCAGCATTCAATTTAGGCAATACTGTGTCTATTATTTCACCAGTTCTTTCATAAACACATTCCAGACTCTCTCCTGAAGTTCTTACAATATGAACACTTTCTCCGCTTGGCAAAGTTTCTTCACCGTCAAATAACATACTTGAAGGCAAAACTGTTGGGCCATCGGACCAAACGTCCCAAGCTTCACTTCCACTAAGATTAGCTACATCTTTACGAGTACGACCTTCAGCTCCGCCATAATCCCATTCCATAGCAGCAGGTAAAGGCTGACAATTTTTAAAACCTGCTAATTGAGCTGTTTGAATAGCTCTACGAAGAGGACTAGCATAAACACAATCTTCATCAAACCCATCAGGGAAAGCATGTAAAATACGCATTCCTGCATCTTTTGCCTGCTCACAGCCTTTATCTGTAAGAGGTATATTCGTTCGACCAGTATGCTGACCAGACTCACTCCACACAGTCTGCCCATGACGTAACAACACGAGTCTTCCTGTATGCTCGCACGAACTTTGCGACGGCATGTTTGAAACTATATAGGATTGGTAAGCTTCAGCCATTGCAACTCCTTTACGCGTTAAATATAAATCGCAATTGTAGATTTTGGCTACTTTACGATTAGCAACACTTCCAAGAGCGAAACCGCTTCATCGCAGAAAACGCATCTTATACCCTTCTATGGTACAGCTGATTGTAATTTTTACATCGATTTTTTTTAATTTTTATGAATAAAATTTGTAAAACTTTTATTTTTCAGTGATTTCACATCATCCAATTGCATTCTTGAAGAATATATTGTAAGAATGAAAGAGTAAAAATAAATATGCATAATCAAATAAAAACAAACGCAAACTTCTACAAACTAAAAATAAAAAATAAAAGAGAAGAAAAATAAAATAAATAGAATAAATAAAATAGTAAAAGAGAATAAAAAAGAGAATAAATAAAAAGAAAATAAAACTGTCAACTGAAAACTTATAGAACACGTTTTATAGAACACGTTTTATACAACACCACTAATAAACGATAAGAAGTAAAATGCAAAATCAAGAATCTACACACTCAAACACTAACAACGAAGAACACAAATTAGCATATAACAGCACAATCAACACTCTTCTTAACCGCAGATCCATACGCGCTTTCAAAAATGAGCCAATCAGTGAAGAAATTGTCAACACTCTTGAACTAGTAGCGCAAAGAGCAGCTTGTAGCCAATTTTTAAACGATTGGTCTGCTATTAAAATCACTAATCCTGAAATAAAGCAAAAGCTTTCAGAAATTGGAAACCAGGCATATATTGCAACCACTCCACTTTTATATGTGTTTGTAATCGACCAACACAGAAATGCTGTTATAGCACGCAAAAACGGCATCGATACAGAAAGCAGCGAATTCACTCTTAAAACTGGGTATCGCTTCTGCCAATCTCAAAATGACGCAATATTGGCACTTCACGCAATGGAAACAGCAGCAGAATCATTAGGACTTGGATGCGTAATTCTAGGTTCAATTTTAAATAATATTTCTGAGTTAATTGAACTTTTGAAATTACCAAAATACACATATCCCGTTCTAGGACTTGCAATCGGTAAGCCAGATCAGGCTCCAGATTTGAAACCTCGAATGGATCCTAGCATGCAATTCTTTGAGAATGAGTACCCAAGCGACAATAACAATTTGATTGAAAAACTAGTTGATTTTGATGCTAGAGTTCACAAATATTACGAGTTGAGAAATGCCAGCCGACCGGTTGACGCTTTTAGCGCGCAAATTGTGAAACTCGCAACAGATTCAGGAGCTAAAAACCACAGTTGCGAAACACAATTAAATAAACAGGGTTTTACGTTCAAAATCTGATTTTTCGCGTTAATCTTGTGATTTTTCTAAGCAAAGTTACTTTCTACGCGGCTTATAACCTCGTTTTCTAGACTTTTGCTTAGTTGTTTCAATACGCGAGCGCATATCATAATATTTACGTATTGCAGGATTTGAATGAGTTAAATGCCAGCAACTGCAATATTCACATTTATAAACCCACAGTTGCGCACCACGCTCTCTGAGACTTTTATCCGCTGCAATAAGAGCCTGCCCTTTATTTGTATACATTATTTTTTGAGTAGATTCACATCTGCGCGGAGTAAAGAAATACATAGCTTTCATGGTAGCAAACTTCTTAACACTCAAACTAAAACCACATACAAGGCAACCACGTAGAAGCCCTCAGAACGCCAGGCAATCGCACGCTAAAGTATGATGCACATCGTGCCAACTATAGGCAATGCATGCACCAACCACGGCAAGCGTTGAACAAGATCTCTGCAGACATAAATTCAGAAGCACACACCACGCTCAGACGCACCAACCATGCTCAGACATGCGCAAATCACAGGCAATCCACCGAAAGCCACTCACATCACCACGCCAACCACGCTCACACATGCGCCAATCATAAGAAAGCTACGCGCTACTCACCACTCACTCACCAACCACTTACCAACCACCACTCACCAACCACTCACCAACCACCACTCACCAACCACAACACCTCAATCCCTCACACGCCACTCACATCACCAACCACTCACTCACCACCCACACACCAACCACACCAACCACACCAACCACACTTAGACGCAGACGCCGAAATACACAAATGCATAAAAGTTCAATCAATCACTATTTAAATTCATTTGTTCAAATAAACTTCAATAATAATTCAATTTCGATAATTTTCTTCTAAAAATGCTATACAAAACAGACTATTACGAGTAACATTAAGCAAAAGTTCAACTTATAGCGTGCAAAACTGTTCAATTTGTTCAATTTTGATTCAATTGTTCAACTTGTTCAATTATCAGATTTGCAAATTATGTGGTTCTAAAAAAAAATCATATAGAAAGTAAAGAAAGACGTATTATGGCACAGAATTTTGCTGATGAGCTTAAAAAAGCTATGAAAACACAAGGCTATAAGCAGATTGACGTAATCGAGCTTGCGTCAAAAAATGGCCATAAGCTTGGCAAAAGCCAATTAAGCCAATATTTAAGTGGCAAAACTGAGCCGCGTAAAGACGTGCGTAACATGCTTTCCGAAATTCTAGGAATCAGCAGTAATGGAATTAAGAGCGGCCATTCTTGTGCAAAAATCGAGCAAAACTGCCAGTCTACAAAAGAATCACAATTAAATAAATCGCAACAGCCTCAACAGCCGCAACAGCAGCTTACGGAAGCTGAACTTTCCGAAACGCTCAAACATAGGAACTTCAACAAATCCACCAAACTTGAGCACGTGCTTTACGATGTTCGCGGCCCGGTTGTTGAAGAAGCAAACCGCATGGAAGCAAACGGAACGCATATTTTAAAGCTCAACATTGGAAATCCTGCGCCTTTTGGATTCCGCGCTCCAGACGAAGTGATTTACGACATGCAGCAGCAGCTTATTGATTGCGAAGGCTACTCGGATAGCCGCGGACTTTTCTCTGCGCGCAAAGCGATTATGCAATACGATCAGCTTAAGGGCATTCCAGGCGTGCAAATGGAAGATATTTACACCGGCAACGGCGTTTCCGAGCTGATTAACCTTTCTATGCAAGCGCTTCTTGATTGCGGCGACGAAATTCTTATACCAAGCCCGGACTACCCTCTGTGGACTGCGTGTGCGAGCTTGGCTGGCGGCACTCCTGTGCACTACATGTGTGACGAAAAGTCGCATTGGTACCCAGATATTGCCGACATTCGCTCTAAAATCACGCCTCGCACTAAAGCAATCGTGATTATTAACCCAAATAATCCTACGGGCGTGCTGTATAGCCGCGAAGTTTTGGAAGAGATTGTTAAGATTGCGCGCGAGTTTAATCTGATTATTTTTGCGGACGAGATTTACGACCGTCTTGTTATGGACGGCAAGAAGCATATTTCGATTGCTTCTCTTGCTCCAGACGTGTTCTGCGTAACTTTCAGCGGACTTTCTAAGTCGCATATGATTGCTGGCTTCCGCATTGGTTGGATGAGTCTTTCGGGAGATAAATCCAAGGCTCGCGACTACATTATGGGACTTAACATGCTGTCTAATATGCGCTTGTGCTCTAACGTTCCTGCGCAGTCGATTATTCAGACTGCTTTGGGCGGATACCAGAGCGTTGAGAAGTATTTGGAGCCGGGCGGACGCGTGTATGAGCAGCGCGAGTACTGCTATAACGCTATTCAGGAGATGGATGGCGTAAGCGTTGAGCGGCCAGACGCTGCTTTCTACATGTTTGTAAAGCTCGATCCAAGTCGATACAACATTCACGACGATGAACAGTTTGCTCTTGATTTGCTACGCGATCAGAAGTTGCTGATTGTGCACGGAAAAGGCTTTAATTGGCAGACTCCTGGATACTTCCGCGTAGTCTACTTGCCGCGCTTGCAAACGCTTCGTGACGCAATGGGCAAACTCTCCAGCTTCCTCTCCTACTATCGCCAGTAGCCGCAACTCCTGACTATAAATCGCAGTAAAACACTTATTTCACACACAGTCCAGAAAAAGGTGTATATCAAGAGGCATATATCATTCAGAATATGAAAGACATTCATAACATGAAAGAAAAAAGAGAAGGAAATGAACACTGCGGCACGGATTCGTACAACTCTTATTATTGCCGTTTTATCGCTTAATGCTTTTCTTTTAACAAGCTGTAGATTTGGCGTGAGTCTATATCTTTTAATACATGTTGACTTATCTCACGCAGCGCTTAACGCGGTATCAGTAGCACTTATGACCTGCATAGCAGCACCACTTGGCGGCATTATCGCAGATAAATATCAACCAACTAGATTGTTTATAGCACTAACGTTTTGTTTTGCCTTGTTGTGTACTGGATACGGTTTCGCTCTAGTAGCACAGCATAATCTTATTGCTATTACGGTTACACTACTCGGCATAATATTCGGGTTCTTTACTGCATTTTCTTCGCCTAATCAAAAAGTATTAATGGCATATAGCGTACCGACTGGCGAAAAAACTAAATTTTTAGCAAGCATGCGTATGTGGATTAATCTCAGCAGGCTTGCCGCACCTGCGATTACTGGCATATTTGTTGATATATGCAATCCGCTCATTTTCTTTACGAGCATTGCTATTGTGATGATATTAGCGGCGCTACCTCTACTGTTAGTTAATCTAAACCAGCAAGCACAAAATAGCGCAAACAATACGAAAACAGGAACAGGAAGCAATAAAACTGCTGGTTTTGCAGCTTCTCTACAGTATATGAAATCTACACCATGGTTAATAGTCTTAGGAGTAGTATCCGCATTACAATCAGGCTCATGGCTTGCTGCATTCAGACTAATGGGAGCACATCATTGTCTCACGCTTTTTCATTCGGCATCCACGTGGGGTTCAATAGTCAGCATATTTAACATTGGCATGATTGTAGGTTCAGTATTATGCAAATATATTGTGCTGCATTATGAGATTTTATACTCTATTTTATTACCTGGATTCCTTTCTATTCCTTTACTTATTTTCGCACTTAATAACTGGATTGCTCTTTTTCTTTGCTCTGCTTTCATTGCAGGTATTATTTTTGACGCCACTATTGTCTATGGGCAAACAGCTCTTCTCGACGGCATACCAACGCGCATTCTCGGCGCGACTACTACTTTTACTTCTATTATGGAGCAATGCGGCATTATCGTGGGGTATGCAAGCGTACTAGCATGGGGAAATCTAAATTCATCATTATTCATAATGATTGCATCTGGCGTAATACTTGTTTCAACAGGTATAGCCTTATGGATTATTCAAACTCGTAAACAAACATACCCATCAATGCTTACCAAAGATTATTGGACACCATCAACATGGGTAAAAAGAAGCATATAACAAGCCATTTAGTGCGAAAACACAATAAAAAGCTATAAAAATGCAATTACATCACAGGACAATTAGTTTGCACATCCTGTTGGAATCCTGACGGATCTCCCAGTTTTGCCTTACGCATATGCTCTTTGAAAAAGTTTCGCGTTGCATCATCACAACGATCTGGACCCATAAACGGCATGTTAGGCACTTTTTCAAGCTCACGCAAAGCTTTACTTGCCGCTTGCTCATCACTAGCATACGTGTCTAACCATTGCCGTTCCCAAGCACACTGATAATAATTAGATGCTTGCGTATCACCATATCCACTCTGGAACTGAGCGTCTTTTTCTTCTCCAACCAAGTTTGCAGGAGCTTTATATTTTTTAGGCCAACTAAGCTTTGCAACGGACTCCTGATATTCCTTCTCTATATGAAAAAAATCAACAGTCTCTCTAGACGAACTATTTTGCGATCGCGCACCATCCACACCACTCGCATTATTGTTGCCCACTCCTCCACACGCATTAAGCATAAGAAGCGCACTAAGCACACCAACAATAAGAGTTGCTTTACCAATATTATGATTATTCATTATTCCTTCTTTCTTATTTTTTGAAAATTAACGCAATGCTAATGCTGGCTGTAAACGCGATGCTTTTATTGCCGGCACCACACTTCCAGCAAGCGCTGTAATAAAAGCCGCAATAACAGCTCCAATAGCAGCTTCATATGGGTAAACTGGCGGACTAACTGGGCTTGCTGCATCCCAAAAACTTGATGCTATAGACACAAGACCAAAAGAAACAGCAACAGCAGCAATCGAAACTATCAGCGCTAAAATAATCGCACTGCCTAACACGAGTGAAGCAATCGACCATCTAGTAGCACCCAAAGCTCTGCGTATAAGCAGTTCATGCGTGCGCTGCTCCAACGATGCTAAACCAATATTGATTAAACCTAACGCGGAAACAAAAAGCAATAATGCTGCTACGATAGCAAAACTTAATTGCAATACTGTTATCACATTCTCGTAATTATCACTATTATCATGTCTTCTAATTTCGTTTACTTGCCCACCACAACAGTCATAAAGAGCATCTGAAACATAAGATTTAATTGATTTTTGAGAACGATTTTCTTTATTTAACCAGTAGATTGAGCCTTGAGTTTCTTTTTCAGAATATTCCCAAAGAGTTGGAGCATAACGTAACAATCCTAGAATATTCACGTATGCTTTTGCTGAGTCTACGCCATCGTTCACAACTCCAACAATCCTTATAGGACTCATTTGTGTTGTTTTGCGAGAAGTAATAAATGCCACTTCATCAATCTTGTATCTTTTGCTAGCAGATTGGTTTACTACCATTTCTAATGCGTTGCTTTTAGCGCTATTACTAAACCATCTTCCACTTACAATAGGTAAGTTATAAACTTTGTTGTATCCTGCCGTAGTGTAAACAGCGTCAACATATTGAAGATTGCTGGTTTTATATTCTTCGCTTATTTTTACGCTCTTCAAAGCTGGCATAGAAGCGCTAAACAGTAGTCCAGTGTTTGGTTGTAGCATAACGTTAGCGTTACGGTTTGCGGATTCAATGCGATTTAAGAATTTGTTAAATACTGAATATTCGTCAAAATTTTGTGCTGAAAAAGTAATCTCGTATGTTGGTCTACGGCCGTTTAGCTGTTCGTTAGTTGCAATAAGATAGTCCTTACCAACCGTACCGATAAGCACTGACGCAATAACAGCAACGATGCCAATAAACATTGAAAAACCTGTGAGGAAGGATCTCATAGGAGACAGGCGCAAATCTTTAAGCAGCATGATCATAAAGAACACCGCCTTCCATAGTAAAAATGTGAGAGCAAGAACGAGCCACTTTCATATCATGAGTGACTAATAGTAATGTTGTTCCAGATTCTTGAACACGATCATGCAACACTTGAAGCACTTTTTCTCCCGTACTACTATCGAGCGCACCAGTTGGCTCATCGCAAATAAGTAATTCGGGATTAGTAACGAGAGCACGCGCTATTGCGACTCTCTGCTGTTCACCGCCTGATAGCCTTCCAGGGTATTCATTTAGTTTATCTTGCAATCCAACAGCACATAATGCTTCTTCTATCGTTTTTCTTCTTGTCTGCTTGCTTTGTTGTAGACCTGCATACAAAAGCGGCAACTCAACATTTTCTCTAATGCTTAAATGCTTAATAAGCGAATAGTTTTGAAAAACAAAACCAATATTTCTAGCGCGCATATGCGATACTGTAGCATCACTACACTTTTGGATTGATTTGCCAGAATAATAGTATTTTCCAGTAAAATTTTTATTCAAAAATCCAATAATAGAAATAAGACTTGTTTTGCCGGAGCCAGACCTGCCAACTACCGCGTATGTTTCACCTTGATTAAGTAGCATAGACGTAGAGTTGACAGTGGTAAGCCATTCGCCATTGCCTAGTTTTACACGCGCTGACACGTCTTGTAGTTCAACCAGTGGAACAGGATTGTTTCCCATAATCATTGCACTCCTGGAATGAGATCAGGAGAAACACCTGCTACAACATCACCCTCATGCAAACCAGACGTAATTTCAATATTAGCGCCGTCACTGATTCCAAGACCAACTTCTTTACTCTCCCAATTATCGCCTTTTTTGTATGAGACTAAACCTTTTTGGACTCTTCCAGCAACCGCACTAACGGGCAGTGTTAGAACCGATTGTTTATGCTTGCCATTAAAAACAAGAGTCGCATTTTGGCCTGATTCTACTTCTGCGCTTTTATCTATTAAACAAGTTAAAACTTTTGACGATACACTAGGTGTACTTTGCTCACTCGACTCATCTGTTTGAGTCGAATCAGCACTATCATTCTTGCTACTACCCGAAGCTGCAGCATCGCTAGAAGTTCCACCGCTTTGTACTATTTGCAAACAATTGGTTGGCCCAACACCATCTTCAACTTGGAAGCGACCTTTAACATCTGTAATATCCGCAGAACGAAGTAAAGCTTTTGCATTAAGGCTTATTGAAAAACCTTCATATTTAAGAGTGAATAGTGGGAAAGATTTAGGCACGTCCGCAGATGATTCAGCTACTGACACAACTTTAGCGTCTACGGGAGCAATAATTTTATTACCAGCATTGTAGCCTAGAACACTTCCAGCTTTTACAGCACTTCCTGCTTTTACCGATGGAGAAAAATTCCCTCTACTTACAGCAGCTATAACAAAGGTAGACGATTGTTCTATTGATGCTTTACCCGACACAACTTGTGTTAAAGGCTGTTTTTTGACTGAAACAAGTGGAACTGAATCACGTGATGCCTGCTGTTGACTATTATCAACTGCTCTACCAGAGCATGCAGTAAGCAAACACACTGGCATAGCAGCAAGCAAGAGTACTTTTGTAAACTTACGCATAATACAAAGCTCCTCACTCTCCAAACTCGTAAACGCATAGGATGCGTTGAAACAAGCCTCTCAAACTGATCCAAAATAAATAAAGGGCTCGGTAATGCTGCAATTAACGCTTTTATGATTACCACTTCATTTAGAATTTAAACTTTTGCTTAATAGCCTATAATCGCCGTAAAGAGTTTGCATCACACTAAATGATGATTTCATTTATGATTTTTGGAGCTTGCGTAATACCAGAGAATGATTTATTTTGCATAAAGTTTATACGTTACTAAGCGACTTACTTTCGCATAACCCCAACCGCATTGTGATTAAATCACTAATCTTTAAGCGAACTTATTCGCTGCGAAGTAACCCCCGTAAGCTCTGCAACATCACGAACCGTCAAGCCCTGATTCCTTAGTATGCGAACCGTTTCACGCACCTATATCTGATATTTTCCAAAGTACTTTGGGTTTTGCAAGATAGACTCAAAAATAACGACAACTCACAAGGAATAATTCTAGATAGTACCAATTCACAAAAAATAATTCAGAACAGCTCCAGCTCACAAACAAATCACAAACAAATCACAAAAACAAAGTATTAGCTGTAAGAAACTGTTATAAAGCATATACTATTAAAATAAAGTAATAGCAGGAGAAAGAAATGACTAACAAAAACAGCAAAGGTCACAACCACCACATAGTAGTTCTTACAGGCGCAGGCATTTCAACTAGCGCTGGAATTCCTGATTTTCGCGGACCAGACGGCGTATGGACTAAGCATCCAGAGCAGATGAACGTTTACGACATAGACGCGTTTTTAAGTAGCGAAGAGGAGCGTATTTACTCTTGGCGATGGCAAAAAGAGTCGCCTGTTTGGAACGCTCAGCCGGGAACAGCACATAAAGCGCTTGTAAAACTTGAGAAAGCTGGAATGCTAGATCTAATCGCCACTCAAAATTTTGACGCACTTCACGAAAAAGCTGGAAACAACCCAGACATCATAGTAAATTTGCACGGAAGTATTGGAACATCACACTGCATGAGCTGCCACGCGAGCTATAAAACTGCCGATATTATGCGCGACTTAGACGAGCATCCAGATCCGCATTGCAGACGCGCTCTACCATACCGTAGCAATATGCCTTGCAACGGTTTAATCAAAACAGACGTTGTTTATTTTGGAGAAGCACTTCCTGAAGGAGCAATGGAAAGAAGCGCGCAAGCAATAGTTAAAGCAGATGAATTATGGGTTATTGGATCAACTCTTGAAGTATTTCCAGCAGCAAGTCTTGTACCGTTAGCAGCGCGCGCTGGAGTACCAATCACAATAATGAACCTAGGCTCTACGCAATACGACTACTTGGCAGAGCGAATTATTCGCGAAGATATTGCGAAAGCTCTGCCAAAGTTAGTAGACGAAACAATTGCAAAGTGATTATTGCAAAATAACAGCGATGCCTTCCCAAGGTGAAATCGTGCCATTTTTCACAGAATTAAGCGCATGGTTCACGTCATAAGTTGCAAGAAGCACATCATTTTCAGTAAATCTGCCTAAAGCGCGATTTTGCAATAATTGCGCGCTTTCCGTAGGTATAGGAACAGTAGATTCTGTCATATTAACCATTACAAGCATGCGCTCTGTGGAACATACAGAAGATTTTTCAGAAACTTTTTCAGCAGAATCTGAAGCGAAATCAGTAGGATCTGAAGCAGAATCAGCAGAAGAATCTACAGAATCTACAACAAAATCCTCCTGCTTTTCGCAATCAGATTTAAGTTCGCGCACGAAAGCGTACACGCACTCGTCATCCGCATCAACCAAATTCCAAGAGCCAGCAGAAACAATCGGCTCCGAATGACGAAGCGCAATCAAATACTTGTAAAAAGCGTAAACGGAATCCGAATCTTCCATCTGCTCAGCAGCATTAATGTCTACATAATTAGGATTCACGCTAATCCATGGCTCTGCGTTATTTACCAACTGCACATTAAATGGCATGAATCCCGCGTATTTAGAAGCGTTCCATTGCATAGGAGTTCGAGAATTATCGCGACCACGCTTTGCGAGCGCATCCATCATCGACTCAGCTGACTGAATATGGGCTTCTTCTACGCGCTGCTTAAACATGTTCAATGCTTCCAAATCGCGATACTGTTCTAGACGCGTAAAATGCGCGTTAGTCATACCTATTTCTTCACCCTGATACACGTAAGGAGTACCACGATGCATGTGGAGAAGCATTGCAATCGCCTTAGCAGAACGAACTCGCATCTCGTCACTAGATTCACTCCCCCAACGAGAAAGCGCACGCGGCTGATCGTGATTATTAAAGAACAAGCTCGCCCAACCAGAATCCGCTACCGCATGCTGCTGCTCAGCCATCACACGCTTCAATGCAGTAAGCTTAAGAGGCACAGGATTCCACTTAGTTCCGTTTTCGCAATCAATATCCACGTGATTAAACAGGAACAACATGTCGAGTTCGCTGTGAGCAGGATCGGTAATATACGTGTTGCGATTCGCTGAAATTCCCGGAGCTTCGCCAACAGTCAAAAAACCTTCGCGCCCTTCGAAAACTTTTGCACGCATCTCACGTAAGAATTCGTCTAGACGAGGACCATCCGAGCAGAATGGGAATGGCGAAGAGTATCCGTCAGCTCCGGCTTGCAAATCTTCAATCTGGCAACCATCTTCACCTGGTAAACGTCCTTCAGAATCAACATGCTTAGAAATTTGCGTAATAACATCCATGCGGAAACCGTCAATTCCGCGATCCATCCACCAATTCATCATCTTGTAAATAGCAGATCGGACTGAAGGATTTTCCCAATTCAAGTCTGGTTGCTTTGGAGAATACTGGTGAAGATAGTATTCGCCACGCTTCGGATCGTAAGTCCACGCAGAACCACCAAAATATGAGCCCCACTTATTTGGCTCAGCATCAGGCTCACCAGGCACACAGCCTTTGCGCGCAGGTCTCCACCAATACCAATCCGCGTAATCACTCGAAGCATCTCTTGAAGCCTGGAACCAAGCATGCTCATCTGAAGTGTGATTTACCACTAAATCCATCACAACTTTAAGACCGCGCTCGTGAGCACCAGCCAAAAGCTCGTCCATATCTTCCAGAGAGCCAAAAAGCGGATCGATATTTTGATAGTCGGAAATATCGTAGCCATTATCATCTTGAGGAGATTTGTAAACAGGACTGAGCCAGAGCACGTCAACGCCTAAATCAGCCAAATAATCAAGGCGCGAAGTAATGCCCTTCAAATCACCAATGCCATCACCATTAGTATCTTGGAAGCTTCGTGGATAAATCTGATACACAACTGCATTTGCCCACCATGGATTTGGCGTAGCGCCATTTGTGCGCACGGATTGTGGCAAGTTCACTCTGTCAAAAGTCGTCATATAATCCCCATTATTATTTTTATAATTTATATTCTATTATTCTATACTTTAGCTATCTTTGGATTTTGGACGTCTCTTTTCACATGCCATTTAGGTAATCCATCATATCAGAAGCAGTATGTGATTCATGAGTAAATTCGTGATTTTGAACTTGCCTACGAGCTTCCTCGTTTTTATTTTCAATGGCTTCTTCAATATACTTTTGAAGTTGTTCCTCAAGCGATTGGTAGCGCTCAAAATCTTCACGGTCAATGATGAAGTACATTGGTTGATTGTTTTTTAAAACTGTAACTGGCATACCAGAACTCACTTTGGCAAAAGCCTGTGCAGATTTACCATTACTAAAAGCGCTAATAGGGACCATAGTGCTTATTGGAGCGACTGTAACCATATCTATTACCCTAACTTTTCTACAGACAATCCACACATATACTTAGTACATGTATATTTACTATGCTTTTTACAAGTATATATGAAAGTTATTATACCTGTAAATATTATAGTTAAAAGAGTATAAAAAGCGGTCAGCAGTAAAAAACGCGAGCCGCGCCTGCTTCACATTCATGGTACGTTCTGTAAAAATTAGATACCGAGCTGCGTTTATGCGAGATTCGCGTTATTGGAATTGAATAGAAGCAACTGATATATAGTAAAAACGTTAAAGCCAACCTTGTTACTGAATTATCCGACTGATTTTTTGTTTTTATAGCATATTACACAGTTTTGTGAGAATGCCAAACTTTTTATAAATTAATTTTCATATGTCGTATGCCGTAAATGAGAAAATCATAATGGCGTGATACGAAATATTTATTAAAATAACGATTTATAACGCAACTATTTATACGAGCGGCGGTGACGAAATGAATATTAGCGATGAACTAAATGACAATAATGCGGAGAAAAATTCGAAACGTACGCATATCGGTCGCGAATCACATGTTGTGCCGGGTCGTTTTGGTGAGCCATTAAAAGTTACAAATGCACAGTATTCACAAGGTAATGCTTCAGCTCATCCAACGCATCCAATACTTCTACTTCTTCACGGATGGGGTTCAAACGAGGAAGATTTATTGGATTTGTTGAGAGTTGTAGCACCATATAATGACGCAATCGCGTTACGAGCTCCACTTAAACTAGCGCAAGGCGCTTACAGTTGGTTCCACGATGCTGTGCCTCAGCGAGAAGATTTAGATTACGACATGTACGCTGCAGCAGTCGCAATCAATGAGTGGGTGCATGAAAATATTCCAGAAAATCGCGATATTGTTCCATTTGGTTTTTCACAAGGCGCGGCGTTAGCAGTACATGTTTTACGATTGAATCCTGCGCGCTACCGCGCATCAGTTTCACTTTCCGGGTTTATAGCTCCTAATATTCCTACTTGCGAATCTGAAATTATTCTGAAAGATGACGATTTAGCAGAACGCAATATTCCAGTATTTTTCGGCTACGGATTAGAAGATGACGTAATTGCACCTTATGAATTCTCAGCTGCTGCAGCATGGCTTGAAGAGCACACTTGGCTTGAAGAACATCGCTACCGTGGGCTGGATCATGCTGTTGACATGAACGAAATTGGCGATATTCGCAAATGGTTTGTCACTCACGATATTTCTTCTGGTCTTATGTAAATTTATTTAAGTTTTTAGGATTATTTGGATTTATAATTATTTAAACTTATTTAGGTTTTTAGGATTATTTATGTTTTAGATTTTATGTAGGATTTATTTAAGTTTATGTAAGTTTCGTTGATTTCTTAATTTGTAAAGTGATTTCATAGATATGCTAGATGAGATAGTATTTGCGATGAATCAAGCCTTAGATTTGGCTCGAGAATCTGCTTCTTCAGGCGAAGTCCCAGTCGGAGCAGTTGTGCTTGACAGCGAGGGCAATATTATTGGCAAAGGTGCAAATATGCGAGAGAAAAACGCTGATCCTCTGGCTCATGCGGAAGTGCTTGCTATGAAATCTGCTGCAATCTCGCGTAAATCTTGGAATCTGTCTGATTGCACTCTGGTAGTAACTCTTGAACCTTGCCCTATGTGCGCTGGAGCTGTACTTCAAACGCGACTTAAACGCGTAATTTTTGGCGCATGGGATGCAAAGCTTGGAGCATGCGGATCTGTCTGGGATATTTTGCGAGATCCTCATATAGGATCCCATCCTGAAGTTATTGGTTCAGTATGTGAATCTGAGTGTGCGCAACTCTTGCGAAACTTTTTCGAAAATCACAGATAATCAGAACAATTCTTCCTAAACGTTAAGCTGCAACATTAACTCGCTGCATATAATCGCCAAACACCAACTTCATGCAATCCAAGCTATTCGCTTAAATTCGCACGATAAAAATTCTCGTATGAGCGTGAAGGAGTAGGTCCACGCTGTCCTTGGTAGTGCGAGCCGTTCACTGCAGAACCATAAGGATTCTCGCACGGTGAACTTAGCTGGAAGAAGCACATTTGACCAATCTTCATTCCAGGCCAGAGCTTAACTGGTAAAGTGCTCACGTTTGAAAGCTCTAAGGTTATATGACCCTCAAATCCTGGATCAATAAATCCAGCTGTAGAATGAGTCAATATTCCAAGACGTCCAAGTGAACTTTTACCTTCCAAACGAGCTGCAACCGTGTTATCAAGTTTTACATATTCCCAAGTTGCGCCTAAAGCAAATTCACCAGGATGCAAAATCCAAGGCTCATCTGAAGCTACTTCAAATTGTTCTGTAAGCTCACCTTGATTTTCAGCAGGATCTACATACGTATAAGCGTGATTATTAAACAGACGGAAGAACCTATCTAAACGAACATCTATAGACGCCGGCTGTACCATTTCCGGAGTCCACGGAGTCAAATCCAAATGCCCCTCATCATGGGCTTTGAGGATGTCGCGATCAGACAACAGCATAGCGTCAATTCTCCTTATATGGATATAAGTAAACAAGTAACTTCATTGTTCGCACGAAATAATTCATTGTTTATTTTGTACGAAAATTACAATACAAGCAATTGTAGCGCGTGGCGAGGTCCAACAATTGCGATATCGACATTAAAGTAACCTTTTTTATTAACTCCAAACAATCCATTAAAACAAGTTTTATTGAGAAAAATAATTAAATATACTTTCATTACGCAAAACAAAACGTGGCGCGAAAAGTAGTCAACAAAAGTATCCTACTAACCACACCACGTTTTATAAATATTTACAAAATGATTGCGAGCATAAGCAGCAAAAACAGGAATTAAGTTTCAGCCTTTACGATGAGCAATAAAACGCAATACGCATTTACGAAGCTCCGAGCCTATTAACACAACCATTGAAAGCCCTAAGCACTCAAACCACTCAGTCCAATCAAGCGGAACAGTTCCGAATGGCTCATTTAAGAATGGTATGTAAATCACAGCCAATTGAAGAACTACAGAAACACCAATAGCACCCCAAAGCCAACGATTTGCAAATAGCCCCACAAACACGCTTTGCAAATGAGAACGAGATGCTAATGCATTAAGCATTTGAGCAAAAACGAGAATCGTGAATCCCATTGTTCGCGCGTGAGTTAATTGAGCAGCATGACTTAAAATTGTAGTAGATCTATCGGTAAACAATCCTCCAGACAAATGCATATCCATACCAATAAGAGTAATTGCAGCCATAAGAACACCTATGAACACAATATCTCCCCACATAGGACGGTCGATAACACTATCTTTAAGATTTCTAGGACGTCTGCTCATTACATCATCTGTTTGCGGATCTACTCCCATAGCCAAAGCAGGAGCAGCATCTGTAAGTAAGTTAATCCATAAAAGTTGTGTTGCAAGAAGAGGTAAAGTAACTCCAACAGAATCAGGTTGAGTAATTCCAAGTGCGCCAGCAAAAACTACGCCACCAAAAACAGTGAACACCTCTCCAACGTTTGAGCTAAGAAGATATCGCAAGAACTTACGAATATTATCGAAAATACCTCGTCCTTCTCGAACAGCCGCAACTATAGTAGAAAAGTTATCGTCTGCCAAAATCATTTTTGCAGATTCTTTCGTAACTTCTGTGCCAGTAATACCCATAGCAACGCCAATATCTGCAGACTTTACTGCTGGAGCATCATTGACACCATCACCTGTCATAGCAACAATATTTCCTTGACGTTGCAAAGAAGAAACAATTGCAAGCTTATGTTCAGGAGCAACTCTTGCATAAACGCTTGTTTTGCTAATAGCTTCATCAAAAGCAATATTGTCATCATTCTTAGAAAGAAGATTGTCTAATTCATCTCCAGTAAGCGCGCGCTCGTCTTTGCCAACAATGCCAAGATCTCTAGCAATACGAGTTGCAGTAAGAGGGTGATCGCCTGTAATCATAACAGTACGAATTCCTGCACGATGAGCTTGAGCAACACTATCTCTGACTTCAATTCGAGGAGGATCAATAATTCCAACCATGCCATTGTAAATCAAATCAGACTCAAGAACATCACTCTGATCAGCAACATCCGCAATCTGTCCAGCGGCGTTAGAAACCATTCCTTCAACTTTTGCAAGACTATCTACTCCAAGCGGTCTATATGCCATTGCAAGAGTTCTGTAAGCCTCGCCAGATAAACGCTCTACTGTTGCAAGAATATCTTCACGATCTCCATCAGTAAGCGGACGCACAGCACCTGCTACAGCAATTCGATTGCAATAGGAAAGCAAAACATCTGGAGCACCTTTAGCACAAACAATCAAATTACCTGAATCGGAACCATCTTTAACGACTACAGACATACGCTTTCGCTCTGAAGTAAATGGAACTTCTGCAACACGAGATAGATGTGCATAGCGGCGATCAGCTTTAGTTTTACGCGCTGCAACTATTAGAGAAACTTCCGTTGGATCTCCAACAGGCTGCCAACTACCATTCGATTCATCATAATGCAAATCTCCATCGTTAGCTAAATATCCAGATCCTAAAGCTCCTATAACTTCAGTTTCAAGATTCTTGCCAACTGCAAGATCTGCATCATTTGAACCAAGCAAAACCATTCTGCCTTCAGGTTTATAACCACTTCCAGTAAGCTGAACTTCTCCACTAGGAGTAATTATGCGTTCAACTGTCATTTCATTGCGAGTTAATGTTCCTGTTTTATCGGAGCAAATAACAGATGCAGATCCTAAGGTTTCTACTGAAGATAGCTTTTTTACAACAGCATGATGCTTTACCATGCGTTGAACGCCAAGAGCGAGAACAACTGTCAAAATAGCAGCCAAACCTTCTGGAACAGCAGCAACAGCCAAAGACACTGAAAGCAAAAGCGAATTGATTACGTCTTGTACGCTACGGAAACCTTCAAGTAACCACATTGAAATTAAAACAACAGCAGCAATAATACATACGGCAATTCCAAGAACCTTAGAAACTCTCACCATTTCACGTTCAAGAGGAGTAGATTCTTCATCTGATTTGGAAAGCATATCTGCAATTTTTCCAACCTGAGTTCTCATACCTGTGGAAGTTACAATAGCGCGACCAGTTCCTTGAGTCACAGCAGTACCATTAAATACCATGTTTGTACGATCGCCTAAAGCTTTTGCAGATTGTAAAACATCAGGTTTTTTGCTTACAGCCACAGATTCACCTGTAAGACTTGCTTCTGCAACTCGCAATGATGCTGCAGCAATAAGTCGAGCATCTGCAGAAACAGCATCCCCTTCCCCAAGAACTAAAATATCTCCTGGAACTACTTCTGATGTGTCAATTCGCAAAACACGTCCATCTCTTAACACAGAAGTTTGCGGAGCACTCATTCGCGCCAATGCTTCAACAGCTTCTTGCGCACGAGATTCTTGAATATATCCAAGAACGGCGTTAGCAATCAAAATTATGATAATTACGATTGCGTCAAAAGGTAATATTTCCCCTCCATCATTACCTTTGGATTGAGCGCGCTCAACAAACCATGCAATCGCGGAGATAATAGTAGCTGCTATAAGCAAATACACTAGTGGATCTTTGAATTGCTCAAGGAATCGTTTCCATGCAGGTACTTTAGGAGCAGCAGCAAGAGCGTTAGCACCATATTTTTCAAGTCTTAAAGATGCTTCTTCAAAGCTCAAACCTCGAGAAATATCTACATTAAGCGATTGCGCTACTTGTTCCACACTACATAATGACGGATCTTTACTGCTGGTAGAAGAATCAGTCTCTTTATCACTGGATTGATCAAGAGCGTGATCAACCATAATTCCCCCCTTGGGAGTGCCGCGGAGTAGTCAATAATCGCGATATATCTATTTTTGCAAGAATCTCAATTATTGCGCGGTTGTGGATTTACTTAATAAACGTAATTATTACAACGAATAAATACCGTTCTATTATGCCATATAACTCGCAGAAATAAAGTACACTACAGCGCGCCGAAATAAATAAAGTACTAAACTAGCGAAAATCACTATTAACCAATAGTGTTTAAAACGTTAATGGCTCGGGGACATGTGAGAATGGAAATATGACTACGAAAAAAGGACCAACCAAGGGCTCTGGTGGGAAACATCGCAATGCATTACGCGGTAAAGGGCCTACTCCAAAGGCAGAGGATCGCGTATATCACAAGGCTTATTTTGCAAAGAAAGCAGCAATAAAGCGAACATTTGCAGATCCTAGATTAGCAGCACGCAGAAGGGTTGATAAGATGGCTGCTGATTCAGATGAAACAGTAATTGGTCGCAATGCTGCATTGGAAGCTCTACGCGTAGGAGTTCCAAGCACTCAATTGTATATAGCAAATAGGATTGAGCATGATGATCGCACTCGCGAAATCGTGAAGTTAGCAGGCATGCAAGGATTGCGGTTATTAGAAGCAGATCGATTGGAAATGGATCGCATTGCTCGCTCAAGCAATCACCAGGGGATTATATTAAAGATTCAGCCTTATAAATATTATTCTCTTCAAGAGCTTGTAGAGAAAGCTGAAAAAAGAGCACGCGCTATGCAAACTGTGGATTCAGCAGAAGTTCGCATAAATTCGCGCCCACTGTTTATTGCTTTAGACGGAGTTACAGATCCACAGAATCTTGGCGCTGTAATCCGCTCAGCAGCTGCCTTTGGAGCTAATGGCGTGATTCTTCCAGAACGCAGGAGCGCTTCTGTAACAGCTGCAGCTTGGAAAGTTTCAGCAGGAGCAGCAGCACACTTGCCAGTAGCTAGAGTTGTAAATTTGAATAAAGCAATTGACGGATTACGCGAACGTGGGTGGTACGCAATTGGTCTTGATGGCGGTGGAGATAAGCTAGTAGGAGAAACCGGATTTGAAACCGACCCTCTAGTTGTGGTTCTTGGCAGCGAAGGTAAAGGCATGAGCAGATTAACGCGCGAAGCTTGCGATGCTATTGCTGAAATACCTATTTCTAGCGCAGTTGAATCATTAAATGCGTCTGTTGCAGCTGGAATTAGCTTATATGCAATATCTAATGCTCGCAGATTGGCAGCGCTCAAGGAAAATAAATAGAAAATAAATAGAAAATAAAATAATCAGAAAATAATAAGAATTAGAAATAATTAGAAATAATTAGAAAAAGAAAAATTTATGAACGAGAAAAATTCCTCCACTCGTACGCATTTTGCTTATATTGAGTGGTTTTCAAAGCATGCCCGTACTCTTACATTCATTGCGTATCTTGCTGTTATTGCGCTCGTAATGTGCTTCCATGAGCCATGGTTTGATGAAGCTCAAAGTTGGCTTATTGCGCGCGACTCATCTTTTACTGATTTGCTTTTACTCCGTCCGCATTATGAAGGACACCCACCACTGTGGACTTTACTTCTCTCAATTCCAGCAAAAACTGGCGTTCCATATGAAATCGGACTTAAAAGTATACAATTTTTGTGCTCTGCGCTATTCGGAGGATGGCTGATTTTCAAATCGCCTTTTAATCGCACAGCTACGCTTTTACTACCTTTCACATATTTTGTATGCTTCCAATATGGCGTAACAGCACGCCCATATGCTCTACTTTGTGCAGGATTGCTAATGAGCGCTAGCTATTGGAAAAATCGCAATTCTGAACCTTGGAAATTATCTTTAACTCTAGTATTTTTGTGCCTAATAAGCGCGTACGGAATCGCACTAGCAGCAGGATTTGCTTTAGCTTGGATCTTACAAGCAATATTATCTTCTGGAATACAAAAAGTTTTTAAAGAAATTACTTGTAACACACAAAGATTTATTTGCTGGATTTTAATAGCAATTGTTGGAGTTCTAAACACAGTTTGCATTTGGCCTGCATCAGACGCATTTGCAACAAGACCTACTCATGATGGCAATTCTAAAATCATACAATGGCTATCTTTTATTTTTGTGATGCCTTCTGAAAGCGCTTTCACATCTTTCTCTAATGACGTGTCTTTAAGACGCATGTCACTAAGCGTACTTGCGACTTTGATTTGCGTAATAATATCTTTAATTATGTGGATTTTTGTAATTCGCATTTCTAGCACAAGGCACACTCTTAGCACGCTGATACTCCCTTATCTCATGCTTTCAATTGTTGCAACGAAATACTTTACTTTGCATCACAGCGGAATCGTGTTCACATTTTTCATTGCTCAAATTTGGATTTGTGTTTCGCAAAGTCCACTAGAGCTTAAAGATATACCTGGTTTTATTAGGAATCTATGCAAATGCTCAAAATCTAACACAGAATCTAACACAGAATTAACTTTGGACTCTAGCTCAAACTTGAGTGAAAGCTCGAATTTAAGCTCAAGCAGATGTGTAAGATGCACAAGATACGCAAGTAGAACTATTTCGCGTATTTTGATTCTCGTTTTGCTTCTTCCAAGCATTATTTGGAACGTATGCGCATGCGTAAACGATATACGATTTGATTACTCTGGATCTAGAGCGCTTGCAAATTACATTTCAAAGAACAACGCTTACAATAAGAGATGGATGGGATCCTGGCTGCATACTGAAGCAATTACAGATTCAAAAGGAAATTCTATTTCTCCAGAAACGAATGATTTACGCCAATACTCATGGCAATTAGTGACTGCTAATCCTTATTTTGCTAAGAATCTTATTAGCTGCAGTCATAAAAATTCTTCGTTTATAACTAACGAATTGCCTACACAACAGCAATCCGATGAAGATATGTCATCATGCTCATCAAAGAAAGAGCCCGATTACTTTGTAACTAGCTCTAACGAACCGTGGTACTACTTCTTGGCTTTAAACTACAACATCTCGCATTATAAAAAACAAGATATTGCGCAAATTGAAACAGCTTGGAAGTCAAAACTTATACCAGGAAAAGTTACTGTATATAAGCGCGGAAATCCTAAAAGCTTTATAAAGTAAAGGAATAGATTTATAAAAGCTCGATATTTGGATGCTTAGCTCTGAATTTGTTCACAGGAGAATCGCTTGCGTACCCAAGAGCGAATCCTGTGAGCAATTCATAGTTTTTTGAAATATCATATTCCGCATCCAGCGGGCTTCTCCAATTTGCTAATACACCTAGAGGGCAAGAATCAACTCCCTCAGACTTAGCTGCTAAGAAAAGCGTTTGTAACATCAATCCTGCGTCCATTGCTGAAAAAGGCATGAAATCGCTTCTAGCAAAAACGAATCCGATTACAGGAGCTCCGAAAGCTTCAAAATTGCGTTTCATATGCGCATTTCTAGCTGCAAAATCATGTCTATCAATTCCTAAATGAGCATATAGAGATAAACCTAATTCAGCACTACGCTGTTTCAAATCATCCGGATACGGCTGCATAACTGGAACATCTCCGTCTGGAGAAGATTGTTCTTCCAACGCTTTTCTTTCATACTCACTTAAAGATTTATCTTTAGATTTCAGCATTGCATCACATTTTTCTAAATAAGACTTCACAATGCGATTCTTGCGCTCACCTTGTGCAATCGCGAGCGCATATGGTCGCGTGTTGCTCCAACTTGGTGATTTAGATGCAGTTTTAAGTATTGAATCCAATATGTCTTTGCTTATTGGAGTATCGAAAAAATCGCGTGCAGAAAATCGCGACTCTGCTAGTTCTGCAAAAGTTTTATAAGTCATATGTATTATTTTATACCTTTGTTTACGAAACATACTGTTGTTGACTGATTTTGTGAAGCGCGTTTCACAAATACAAATACACCCCGATAGCAAGCAAATTATTACTATCGAGGTGCATTATTCTTAACAACTAACGCAATCTGGAAATTAAACTAGAACAATCCAGCGCGCTTAGCACACTAATTTACCAGAATCCGAATGGATCAAAAATTCCTCCATCGTCATCGTCACCGCGCTGCTGAGAATCGTCATCGTCATCCCCGTCATGCTTATTTTGCTTAGGTGCAGGAGCAGGAGCAGGATTTTGCGAATCCTGATTATCTTTATTTCCTTGATTATCTCCGCGCTGAACACGAGAACGAGGATCTTTTCGAGTTTCACCCATTACAGCAGCTTCTTCTTGATTAAATACAACGTTCAGCTTAATAGTATTATTTCCTCTTACAACCGTAAGAGAAGCTTGACCATTCAACGCTGTTGCACGCACGTATCCTAAAAGCGAATAATTACTCGAAACAGGCTCACCATTAAACGCAACTATTGTATCTCCTTCGCGAAGTCCAGCTTTAGCAGCAGGAGTTCCAGCTGTAACAGATACTATTTGCGCACCACCTCTAGAAACATTGTTAGATGTGACTAAAGCATTTCTAATCGTAATTCCTAAAGCTACGTGTTTTACAGAACCATTTTTAATAATCTCGTCTACTACTCGCTTAGTTAAATTAGAAGGAATAGCAAAACCGATTCCTATAGATCCAGGCACGCTACCTTTAGATGAAGATGATGCGATAGACGAATTGATTCCGATAACTTGACCAGCAGCATTGAATGTAGGACCACCAGAATTACCAGGGTTTATAGCAGCATCTATTTGCACAGCATCAGTAACAATCTCAGAACGAGATTTATCGTCCATAACCGAAACAGGTCTATGCAAAGATGAAACAATACCAGTAGTTGCAGTATTAGAGTATCCTAAAGGATTTCCAATAGCCATCACCGCTTCTCCAACAGCCAACGAATTTGAATCAGCGAATTTCACAGGCTGAAGATTTTTAGGAGGATTTACTATTTTCAAAACAGCTAAATCGGTTGTCTTATCTGTTCCAACTACTTGTGCTTTGTATATTTCCCCAGTAGAAAGCGTCACTTGAATTTGCTCTGCACCGGATACTACGTGATTATTTGTAACAATATGACCTTCTGTGTCAACAATCGCACCAGATCCTTTACCTTCCATATTTGCTGAGCGCATTTGTATTGACACAACGGATCTATATACATTTTTCGCAACAGTTGCCCAATCAGGAGCATTGCCGCCCTTGATTATTGCACTACCCTTTCCTCCTGTAACTGCGCTTGAACCTAATCCAGAAAGAGAGCCTGATTGCGGCAAAGATATGAGTCCATTATTGATAGCAAAAAGCGTCATCACAACACATATGATTGCAGAAACAGCAGCAGAAATTATTGCCACCATCACATGAGAAGCAGCAGAATTAGAACGATTAGGATTTGCTTTTATAGGAGGATATTCGTTATACTCTGGCAAATTTCTGATTTCATTTTTCAATCTTTCTTGCAAGTCATCATCTGAATCTGAAGAATCACCAGCTGTGTAGCCCATTGGCTGGTTTGAATTTGCACCAGAATTTTGAGCATATAGCGCAGGCTGAAGTTGATTTAGATCACCTTGATTTGAATCACCTTGTTCGCTTAATTTATCTGAACTTTCACTGTAGTTATCTAAATCATCCAAATTGTAATAAGGGTTTCCAAACTGAGGAGCGCTGCTATTGTTTTTAAAACCGTTATTAGAAGATCCATTATATTGTGGCGAAGAATACGAAGTAGAATTCTGCAGATTTTCAGGAGGAACAGGCGGAAGTGTATTCTGCAGATTCTGAGAATTAAATGGATTTTGATTGTTTAGGAAAGGATTCTGCAGGTTCTGAGAATTTTGAGAATTTTGATAATTTTGCGGATTTTGTACAGCATACGGATTTTGTAGATTCTGCAGGTTCTGAGAATTTTGAGCATTCTGAGAATTCTGCGCATTCTGCGATTGAGTTCCGGCAGCTGCAAAAGAATTAGATTCCGTGTTAGTAATCCTGTACGCACCATATTTTGGAGCAAGTCTGTATGTTTGAGGTTGATTCTCTTCCGATTTACTTTCTACAGAACGACTTTCGCTATATTGCAATTCAGCTTTTACATTATGATCTTGATTTGCTTGATTATCTGAATCTGCTGCGTTCTCTTGAATTACAGTATCGTCATAGTTAGCTTGACCAACTTGACTAGCTTGATTCTCATCAAGCTTTTTCTCATTGCTATTGTTGCCATACATATCTTCTGCCATAAACACTCCTTAAAATTCTTCCACCAACTTCCACTAATAATAAACCATGTTGTTATTAAACTATACAGTTCTCTATGTTAATTATTTGTGTAATTTATGTACACTGCGCGAACGCTTCTATACACGCAATGCTTATACTCATCTATCAATCACTTAATCTTACTAATTAGCTCTAAGTAATTTATAATTTGAAAACTCCTTAAAACAAAATCCCACACAAAACTCATCTCTAGCTACCTCTCTAAGATCACTATCTCTCCCTAAACTTTCACTCTTTCACTAACTTTCACTCTTTCACTCTTTCACTATCTCTCGCTATCTCTCGCAAACTCAAAACCCTCAAAACTCCATTTGCTTTTTGTAGCTTATATCTATATATTCATTAAAATGCTTAAAGTTTTGTGAGCGAATCCTTTAAATTAACTGTGTTATCTGTAAAAAGTAATAGAGTAAATCATATGAATAATCTTATTGAGCATCCACGCGGAGCTGAACCAAATAAGCCTGGCGACAGGAGCGAGTTTTATTTCACTTCTAAAACTCGTCTTCCAGATAGTGAAAATGGCAAAGGACTTAATGGCGCTAGATATGGAAGAACCGGCATAATACATACCCCTCACGGGGATATTCACACGCCTGCATTCGTTCCAGTCGCAACTCAAGCTGCAATGAAAGCAGTACTACCTGAAACAATTAAAGACTTAGGCGCGCAATGCATGCTTTCCAACGCATTCCACTTATACGAAAGACCAGGCGCAGATACTTTAGATGAAGCAGGTGGATTAGCAAAATTCATGAACTGGAATGGTCCAACTTTCACAGATTCAGGTGGATTCCAAGTTCTCTCTCTTGGAGCTGGTTTTAAGAAAACACTTGCAATGGACGTTACAGGCATGAAGTCAGATGACGTTATTGCAGAAGGCAAAGAGCGAATGGCTTTCGTAGATGAAGATGGAGTAACATTTAAATCTCCTCTTAATGGAGCTAAACATAGATTCAGTGCTGAAATTTCTATGGGCATTCAACATAAACTAGGCGCTGATATTATGTTTGCTTTCGATGAGCTTACAACTCTAATGAACACTCGCCATTACCAAGAAGAATCTGTTGAACGCACTTTCCGTTGGGCAAAGCGCTGTGTTGATGAGCATAAGCGTTTAACACAAGAGCGTTTAGGAAAACCTTATCAAGCGTTGTATGGCGTTGTTCAAGGAGCAAATTATGAAGATTTGCGTAGACGCGCAGCTTCGCAGATTGCTTCTCTTGACTTTGACGGAGTCGGTATCGGTGGAGCAATTGAAAAGCGCATTATTGGAGATACTTGCGCTTGGATTTGTGACACTATGCCAGAGAATAGACCACGTCACGTACTTGGAATAGCAGCAGTTGACGATATTTTTGCTTGCGTTGAAAACGGTGGAGATACTTTCGATTGTGTAGCCCCTGCTCGATGTGGACGCAACGGTGCTATTTTCACTCGTCACGGAAGATACAATGTAAAACGAGCCGATTTTAAACACGATCAAGGTCCTCTCGAAGAAGGATGCGATTGCTACACTTGCACACATTACTCAAGAATGTATGTAAATCATTTGCTTCGCGCTAAAGAAATGAATGGATACACTCTTGCAACAATCCACAATGAGCGATTCTTTGTAAAACTTCTAGACGATATTCGTTCTTCAATTGATAATGGATATTTCGAAGAATTTAGAGATGAATCATTAGCTCACTATTATGAGAACGGATCTAAAGGATAATAAAAACCGTAAGACGATAGTAAGAGGATAATAAGAGGATAATAATGCCAACACGCTTATGTTTATTTGAGTATTTTATTTGCTAAATAAACATAAATATGGTAGCTTTATGCTCTGTATGCGAACGTGGCGGAATGGTAGACGCGCTGTCTTCAGGTGGCAGTGAGCGTATGCTCATGCGGGTTCAAGTCCCGCCGTTCGCACTCTTTGTAAATTGTTGAAAAATCAGCGTTCTTCGCCTGTTATTACACCTTAAAAATAGTCTAAATGTGCAAAAAATGTGCAAAAAATAATCAAAAAAGCAAAAAGCAAAAATCAAAAAATAAGCAAAAACAACGTGTGTAAAAACATAATGCGCAAAAACAAGCAAAAATAATCACAAATAAATAACATATAAAAATAAACAAAAAATAACGTATAAAAAATAACGTATAAAAAACTCATAAATAAACACGAATAAACACAAATAAATAACGTGTAAAAAGACTCACAAATAAAATCACAACCTAAACCGCAAAACTTGCGAAAAATCAACTCAAAAATCGCGTGAGAGATTAAAATTCTAGCGTCATAGTCGAAATTTACGTATACGCCTCGAGATATACTTAAACGCCTAGTTTTAAGCACTAAGATACTCTTGCGAACGCAATAACTTATGTACGCAAGGCTCACAGCAGCACTGTAAAACTTGAAAAGCAAACGATAGCAGATTGATACCAACTAGAACGGACCAAAATGTCTACGTACTCCTCACAAATTAGCGAAGAACAAGACAATGTGAATCGCGCTTACGCACGTCTTGACGATTTACGCAAAGATGCACGCACTCGACTTGACGCAATACGCGCAGCAGGATCTCACGGTTCACCTACTCAGCGCACAGAACGTGATTCTTTTGCAACAATGTATGAAGATCGCCTAATGCAATTGAGAGCAGTAGAAGATCGCCTTGTTTTTGGACGCATTGACAACAATTCAGGAGCTCGTCATTATATCGGTCGCATTGGTTTACTAGATAAAAATTTAGATTCGCTTTTAACAGACTGGCGCGCAGAAGCAGCAAGACCATTTTATGAAGCAACTCCTTCACACCACGCAGACATAGTAATGCGCCGTCATATTACACTTCGCTTTCGCGATGTTATTGGCATTGAAGATGAAGTTCTTGACGTTGATTCAGATGAAGTAAGCAACGCGTCTGCTCAAGGAACGCTAACAGGCGAAGGCGCGCTACTCGCTTCACTTGGCTCTAGAAGAACTGGCAAGATGACGGATATTGTTGCAACAATTCAAGCAGAGCAAGATCGCATTATTCGAGCACCACTAAATCGTCCTATTGTTGTTCAAGGCGGACCAGGAACCGGCAAAACAGCCGTAGCTTTACATAGAGCAGCATACTTGCTTTACACGCATAGAAGAAAACTTGAAAACTCAGGAGTACTAGTTGTAGGACCTAGCAGCGCATTCTTACGTTATATCGATCAAGTCTTACCTTCTTTAGGTGAAACTGGCGTTGTAAGCAGAACAATAGCAAACTTGATTCCTGGAATTGAAGCAACAGCTGAAGATAGTCCACAAGTCGCTAAACTTAAAGGCATGTTCCGAATGCACTTAGCTATTTCGAATGCTATCGAAGCTAGAATTCGCATTCCAAAAGATCTTCCTACTGTTCGCATAAACGGTTTTGCAATACAACTAAAGAAAGAAGATATTTTACAAGCACAATCGGATGCTAAAAGCGCTCATCAGCCGCATAATATCGCTCGCAATACGTTTGTAAAATCAGTGCTTAGCGCTTTGAAAAATCGTTATATAGAGCAGCTAGATTACAATCCTGAAAATTCAGAGCTTGATGACGTTATTTCTCAATTGCGTTTAGACGACAAAATCCGCATAACTCTTAATTTAGCTTGGTTGCCAATGAACGGAACTTGGCTTATTGATCAATTATTCTCTAAAGGAGAACAATTACGTGCATGCGCTCCATGGCTTTCTGACGAGCAAGTTAAATCTTTGATTAGACCTAAAGGTAGTCCTATTACAAAATCGGATATTCCTCTTCTAGACGAAGCTATGGAATTGCTTGGACCAGATCCTAAAACAGATAATCGCAACCTAGCTCAGCAAGCTCAAAGAGAATCTGAACGTCAAATTGCATCAGATACTTTAGCTCAAGCTGGGATTGGAAATGGTCTTGTAACTACGGATATGCTTCTTGACAATCTGAATGGATGCGATTCAAGCATGGCTGCAGCGCGCGCGGCAACAGATCGCGAGTGGACTTATGGGCATATTGTTGTAGACGAAGCTCAAGAATTAACTCCAATGGAATGGCGGATGCTTGTACGCAGATGCCCTTCGCGCTCATTTACGATTGTTGGAGATGTTGCTCAAACCTCTGCTCTTGGCGGAACTCATCGCTGGAATGCGAGTATGAATCCTGTTTTTGGAAAAGATAATTGGGATTTGTACGAGTTGACTATAAATTATCGCAATCCACGCGAAATTTCTGAAGCTGCAGGAGATTTAGCGATTAAATCCGGATTATATATTTCAACCGTTAGCGCAGTTCGTTCTGTTTCTGGATCTTTAGTGATGCAAAATTATGATAATGATTCAGATTTGAATACTTCTCTTGCTAAATATTGCGTTGACTTGTTCCATGAATTCGTATCTGAAGATGGCACTGGTCGTGTAACTGTTATTGCACCTAAATCAATGCTTAAAAGCACGCAAGAGGTTGTTTACAATGCTCTTAAACAAAATATTTCAAGCGAGCAATGGGAACAGCTTAAAAGGCAGATTTCTGAAAACTATGGCGATGCTCAAGTTAGCGTGTGTAGTGCTGAAGATGTAAAAGGCTTAGAGTATGACGCAGTTGTGTTAATTAAGCCTGAGTTGATTGAGGAAGAGGCTTGCTCACGCTTGAGCGCTGCTGCAGATGTGTATGTTGCTATGACTAGACCAACTCAAAGGCTAGTTGTTTTACGGTAGGACTCTGGCTGGCTTTTACGTGTTGTTCTAGCTGTCTTTAGTGGGGATCTGGCTGGTTTTAATGTGCGGCTCTGGCTGATTTCTACGTAGTGCTCTGGCTGATTTAGATTTCTCTGCAGATTTTATTTACTTTTCTCAAACTGAATTAAAAGCTGAATTAAAAAACTGAAAATCCCTAGCAGCCTTTCGACAGCTAGGGATTTCGTTTAACTAAGCGTTTTTATGATTTAACGCTTGCTATGCTTGCGTCTAGTAGACACAATTCCTATTCCCATAGCAGCAAACAATGCGCTAAAGCTTGCAAAGAACGTTGCATTTAAGCCAGTATTTGGCAACTTTCCATTAGCATTATTTTGGGAAGAAGAATTAGCATAATCTTGCAATGCTGCTTTAGCGTCACGCAATGCTTTCAAAGCTGCATCAACTTGAGCCTG
>NZ_KQ961848.1 GCF_001563665.1 Gardnerella vaginalis
TCATAGCATCCAGCATCTCTACTATCATAAATAGCATCGTAAAGAGGTTTAATTGCCTTCAGTCCCAGTTTCAATATTCTTTGATAGTTTTTAGAATTCCTAATAAACTTTCCTGGATGTGCCTGCATAGCCACTTGTGGATTAGTCTTCGTCTCAGTTTCTAATTCCACCATCAACTTATTCATGGATCCCTTTATATCATCTAACGTTTCAGCATAAGCTACGTTTACTGGCATCAATTTATGAGCTATATTCCCACTATTCTTTGATGCTGGATTATTTCCAATAATAAAAATTCCAGTAAATACAAATAGAACCAATAAAAGTAAAGTTCCTAGCGAAATATACATTTTTTTCTTAGACATAGTATTACACCTCCTAGAATTCTAATTCGCAGTGTATTTGTGTTGCAAAGAACCATAAACAGAATTAGGGTAATAAGGATCATGACTACCATGGTTAAACAGCTCCAATTGTCCCCATTTAGCACGGCACCACTTAAGACCAGTAACCTTTGCAAAATGAACAATTTTATCAGGAGAATGACCATACGCTAGAATAAATGGATCATATTTATAAGGTCTATAACCTTTCTTTGCCAGATAATTATCCAATTGCGCTTTAGTAGCACCATCATCACCAAAGTCACTAGGCCATTCGTACGTCATACTACCAGTTGCAAATCCTAGACAATTATATGCTGGCGTAGCCTTATCGCTATAAAACCATGTCCATGAAATACTATCATAAAACGATTTTGGTTGAGATAAAGTATACGCATAAGCAACAGAATTGGATGTGAAAAACAACATTCCAACAACCATTACATAAGTGGTTATTGCTGATAACATCTTTCTTTTTCTAATCATTTGTAAGCACCTCCTTAAAAACAACATCTTTAACTAAGATTGAGATTAATCAGATTTTATCTCGAATGATCACTATTCTTGTACATTTTATGATTTTTTTTATAATGTCACATAAATTATTCCATCCTTTCTGCTATTATTAATTTGTTGTATACTCTCATAGTGTAGGATATTATCTTAGCTAAGTATCCATAGAGATTAAATTCTATTTTTCGCTTAACGTTAAGATAATTCGTTATGTCTTCGTTGCCTAAATGATTCATCCACTGTCTAAACAGTTATACTATAATAATATTAATATAACATGTTATATTAATATTATCAAGACACAAATTCATCTTAATCACCTAACTTATTTCTACCAATTACAGTGAACGCTCCAGCACGGTTAAGCGGGAGCATGTTACCGTTAATCAAATACAAGTCACCACCCTCACAGGCGGGAATCTTATCCAAGTTTTCTAACTGTCTAATATCGTTCGCGCTCATCCAACCGTTTTGACGAGCGGTAGCATAACCATTCATACGACTCTGATAGTCTCCTCGAAGAAGACCATCCACGTTAAACTTCACATAATAAGTTTCTTTCTCCTTATCAGTAAAAAGCCGCCTCGTAATAGACTGTTCAAAACGCGCCACCCAAGGATCCAGCGTGTATTTCACAAACTCCAACGACTGCTGCTCAATATTAGAAAAACTCGACTTTTCTAAATCACCAACCATGTGTGGTGGGACTCTAAAAATACGAGCAATCTCGTTAATCTGAAACTTACGAGTTTCAAGAAACTGTGCTTCGTTAGGCGAAATAGAAATAGGCGTATACTTCATGCCTTCCTCTAAAATCGCTATCTTATGCGAGTTAGAACCCGAGAACCCCTTATTCCAACTATCCCTCATACTTTGAGGATCTTTCACTGTACCGGGGTATTCCAAGATTCCACTTGGTGTAGCACCGTTAGCGAAAAACGATGCACCATACTCTTCCGTAGCTATCGCCATACCGATAGCGTTTTTTGCCATCGCAATAGGCGAATAGCCAACAAGACCGTCAAAACCAAGACCGGGAATATGAAGCACGTCAAAAGGTTTAAGTTTCACACTCGTTTCTTTACCCGCTAAAACATCACTATCATTTAACGTATACTCGTAAAAAATTTGACCACTCTCATCCCGGTCAACTCTCATACGATCAGGCATTAAAGGGTATAAGCCTAAAACCTCGCCTTTACCGTTTCGAATAATCTGCGCGTAAGCATTACCCCATAACAGTAGATGCGTCATCAAAGTTTCTCTAAACACGAAGCTTGTCATTTCAAGATTCGGCTCATCATGAAGCACCTTATATAAAGGATGTTTAATCGCTTTAGCCGTACCCGTACTCGTCCGCTCATACACGTGAAGCGGCAGACTCGCCACCGCTTCAGACAGGATACGCACACACGAGTAAACTGCCGTCATCTGCATCGCCGAACGCTCATTCACCCTCTTACCCGACGAGGACGTACCCATTAAGAAACGATAACCACCGCCTAACATCCTGTTTTCAGGCTTATCTCTTGATTTAAATAGTCTGCTAAAAATGTTCATTGTCACCTCCTACATAAACAAAATCCCGCGATTGTCATACACGCTTTGAGTGTTCGCGTTACCGCATCTTATAGCACGGTCAAGCGCCATAATGGTGGCTATAGCACCATCGATTTTCTCGGTTGATTTTTCCTTATCGCATTTAATGTTTCCTGCAGGATCAGTGCGGATGAAAATGTTATCCATATTCCAGCGAAGCACCGGATGCCCTGCGTGTGCGATTTTCTGCTCGAGCACAAGCTTCATAAGCTCCTTGGTAGGCGGACTCATATCCTTGAACCCTTGTCCGAACGGAACCACGGTAAACCCCATGTTTTCAAGGTTTTGCACCATTTGCACCGCACCCCAACGGTCGAAAGCAATCTCACGAATATTGAAACGTTCACCTAAAGTTTCGATGAATTTTTCAATAAACCCATAGTGAACAACGTTTCCTTCCGTAGTCTTAATAAACCCTTGTTTTTCCCACACGTCATAAGGCACATGATCACGATTCACTCGAAGGGTAAGTGTGTCTTCAGGCACCCAAAAATAAGGTAGGATACGAAACTTATCCGACTCATCTAAAGGCGGAAACACAAGCGAAAAAGCCGTAAGATCGGTAGTGCTTGAAAGGTCAAGACCCCCGTAGCAAACCCTGCCCTCAAGTTCTTCCTCGTTCACCTGAAAACCGCAAGCATCCCATTTTTCCATCGGCATCCAACGAATAGACTGTTTCACCCACTGGTTAAGACGAAGCTGACGGAAAGCATTCTCTTCACCAGGATTTTGCCGGGCTGACTCGAAAGCAGCTTTAACTTTCTCCATTTGAACCGTCACTCCAAGAGAAGGATTAGCTTTCTTCCACACCTTAGGATCCGTCCAATCATCCGAATCTTTTGCACCATAAATCACGGGGTAAAAAGTTGGATCAATTTTCCTGCCCTCGAGAATATCCACTGCTTTCTGATGCGTCTCATAGCAGATCGAATGCGTATCCGTACCAGCCGTGGTAATCAGAAAATACAGTGGCTGCATGCGAGCGTCCCCGGAGCCTTTAGTCATCACGTCAAAAAGTTTACGGTTTGGCTGCGTGTGAAGCTCATCAAACACGACACCGTGAATGTTAAACCCGTGTTTAGAGTACGCTTCAGCCGACAACACTTGGTAGAAACTGTTAGTTGGTAGGAAAATAATACGTTTTTGCGAAGCTAAAATTTTAACCCTACGATTAAGAGCCGGACACATTCTAACCATGTCCGCCGCCACATCAAACACGATCGTTGCCTGCTGACGGTCCGCCGCACAACCATAAACCTCGGCACGCTCCTCATTATCCCCACAGCATAAAAGCAAGGCTACTGCAGCAGCAAGCTCACTTTTACCCATTTTCTTAGGTATCTCAATATACGCGGTATTAAACTGACGGTAACCATTCGGTTTCACCACGCCAAACAAGTCCCTGATAATCTGCTCCTGCCAGGCTAGGAGCTTAAAAGGCTTACCAGCCCACGTTCCTTTCGTGTGTGTTAAACATTCGATAAAACTCACGGCATAATCCGCTAAATCCTTACTATACGTTGAATCTTCTTTTTTAAACTTAGTAACCTCGTATTTTTCCAACTTAAGCTCCTCCTTTCTTTAGGCATAAAAAAAGACGCTTACTTGCGCCCACATCATTTCCTTATCTTTCCTACGAGAAACAGGGCCTTAAAAGCCCTGCTACTTTTAACTAAACTTAAAGTTTTTAGTTTCTTGCGTCAAGGATCATTTCTAAAGCCTCGTTTGCAAGCTTGCTTGTTGGCATCATATCCCAGCCTCTATCATAGTTTGCGATAACCTTGTTATTGTTTTTCAAAGTAAGCTTGGAAATTCGCCCTTGGTTAATCCCATATTCGCTTGGCTCTTCAAAAACCTTCATACTGTAGCTTACAACCTGATCTTCAACTTTAAGCGTATCTTGTTCCCACATGATTTTTTCTCCTTTTTCTGTGTTTTTTGCTGATACTATATATCACTCTAAAAGCACATAATAGCAAGCCATAAACGAGAAAAAATCGCGGATAATTCCACGATTTTTCTCCAGCCTTCCAACCCTATGGCTGACTATCCCCCCTTTCTTTTAGCTTCTTTCTTGTTGAATCGCTTGATACGCTTTTTGAATATCCTTGTCCAAGGTTTCAGCATCCGCAAACAGTTGAAACTCCGTATCGTTTAGTTTTCCTTCGCTTGCCTTCCAAAGCTCCTCGTGAGCTTTACTGGCGCAGGTTTTTGCTGTTTGCGCGATGTCGAGCATGCTGATAGCCGAACTAATTTTCCCTTCTTCAGCTTTTTTGACTGCGTTTAGTGCGTAGCGTCTGCATGTTTTAACTTCGTTTGCGAGGTTTTGTAAAATTTCTTTTTTCACAGGTTTTCTCCTTTGCGCACGTGTTTTTGCTAGTACTATATATCACTCTAAAAGCGCGCAATAGCAAGCTTTTAAGCCAAGAAACACCGGGTATTTACACGTTTTTCCCCCAGTTTTCGCTAATTTTTTTACTCTTAAAAACCGTTAAACGTTTCTAAAATCATGCGGAAATAATCATCACCCAAAAATCATCTACCACAGTCAAACATGCTTTTACAAAAACCTCGTTCTCTTGCTCTAAAATCGCGAAAATTTCTTCAACCAAAGAACCTGTAGTACAGTCTTCACTCAACACGTACGCCTGGTCTTCACTCGAATACAGCATTACGCTCACCCCCGTTTCTAAAAGCACAGGACCCTTCTAAACGGGAAAGCATAATTTTCCTGTCTTGTTTAAACTCGTCTCCTATAAACCCGAGTCTAAGAAGAAAACATCTGAAGGCATACTTATCGTTAACCGGCTTATGTTTAGTTTCATTCACATGTTTTACTTCCAAGCTCATTTTGCAAAGAGCCAAAATAAGCTTCATGTAAGTATCCATATGATCTTGGCTTACATCTTTAAGCCAGGGGAAACTAACTGTTTCATCGTTTTCTTCTATTTCAAGGCTTGTCATATCGAGTGCTTTTTTGATTAAATCACCCTTGTTTTTGATGATTTTTCTAAGCTTAGTCACATCAAGCTTATCTTTTGGAAACTCGACTGTAAGCATGCGTGTGCTTTCATCTTGTGTTTTAGGAAGGCGTATACCATAGTCGCCCTCAAGTATTTGTTTTAGATCCTTTAGGTCTTCAGCATCCGTAGATGTTACTGTCCCAGTTTTACCAACTGTGAAAGGACCTATCTTGTAAGCCATGCTGGGAGTTTTCAGATACACGGCTTTAAGACCTGTTAAATCTTCTATTGCTTGTATGAGTGGTTTTCTTTTAGAACCTTTTAAACCATATTCTAAGCTCATTTTAATACCTCCTTTAGGTTTTTCCTTGTGTATATACATCACTCTAAAGAAGATATTTAGCAAGTCTTATGTGCTTTCTTTTCCCTGAAAATAAGCGATATTTTTAAGAACGAAATACACGCAGGGAAGTGCCACGCCGTTGCCCCACATCTTGTATTCTGCCGAATCAGTGTGAGGATTTTTAAGCCATTTGATTATCTGATTTTTACTTTTCGGCTTACAGGCGTTCGTGACTAGTTTTCGATGTGTTTCAAACACATCCTGCCAAAAGATAAGCTCTTCATCGCTCGGATTTTCCGTTTGAAGACTATCACACCAACAGTCAGGAAAACCCTGCAGTCTTGCACACTCTTTCGGTGTTAAACGTCTAACCACATAGTATTTATCCTCATTCATATCGTTTACGACAGGAGGATCTTTATAGTCACTTGCCACAAGCGTGTCTGTCATTTCAGCCCGAGCATTCGTGTGATGCGAGTTTTTACTCGTAGAGTACACTATTGCAAGACCGCCTTGATTAGCTTCAGGCGAGTTTAGCCCTGTGTTAATTGTTCTTGCCAGTTTCGTTTCATACACGTTAGCACGCTTGTTTTTCGTGTTGAGTGATGTTAAACGAACATCAAAACAGGTTTTATCACAAACCACAAAAGGCTGATTATTCCCACCTGTTCCAAACGTTGAAAGCACGGTTTGAGACACGCTAAGAGGACCTTTATACCGTGAGTCCTGTCCGTGATTTTCAAACACGAGCGGTGGATGGTTTCCCACGCTTGCTGTAAGCGTGCCGCTTTTGTTTTCAAACACGTCCATTCTGCTTCCGCCCTGATCGTTTAAACAGTATCTTTCGATTGCATCACCAGTGCCTGTTTTAGAATATCCGGCAGTTTCTTGCCACGGCTTTCTGCTCGCCGTAAAATCCCCAGGCAGGCTTTCTTGCTCAAATAATATTTTTCCGGCACTTTGTCCATCAAAATCTGCGACAAGAAAGATACGTTTTCTTCTCTGGGGTACTCCGAAGTATGAAGCATCAAGTACCCGCCATGCGAGTGAGAAATCTTCTGCCATGACAAGTCCTGCACTGCTCCATTTTTCAGGTCTAGGAGCATTAAACGAATGTCCTTTGACAGCACAGATTTCTTTGATAACTTTCTCGAAGTCTTCTCCTTTATTTGAGGAAAACGCTCCCGGAACGTTCTCCCAAACGATATATCTTGGTTTTTGTCCACCTGTTTTCCTCCTCATCTCTTTAATAATCCGAACCGCTTCAAAAAACAGGTTCGAGCGAGAACCGCTAAGACCTGCCCGTTTACCTGCAATCGACATGTCCTGACAGGGGCTTCCAAACGTGATAATATCAACCGCATCCACAGTATCGACTTTAATCTTTGATACATCACCTAAATGCTTAACATAAGGCAATCTTTTAGTGGTAACTCTTATAGGAAACGGCTCGATTTCACTTGCCCATAAAGGTTTAATCCCTGTAAGCGTAGCCGCTAAAGGAAAACCGCCCGAGCCATCAAAAAGGCTGGCGAGTGTAAGTGTTTTACTCATCGCCAGCCTCTTTCATCATTTCAATTGCCTGCTTAAAGCTATACTGTTTCCCATCTCGTATAAGAAGCACGTCCTTGGTTTTATCATCGTGAAACTTCATATACCGTTTAACCGCAACGTCAATGAATTTAGGTTCAAGCTCCACTCCAAAACAAACTCTGCCAATCTGTTCACAAGCTATAAGCGTAGATGCTGAGCCTAAAAACCCGTCTAACACAACACTGTTTGTTTGCGTGCTTTGTTTAATAAGATAAGCAATCAGCGGCACGGGCTTACTGGAAGGATGCCCACAGCCTTCTTCCTTCGAGTTTTTAATCCCGTCAAATTCAAACACGGCTGTCTGTTTTTGATCGCCATACCACTTATGTTTACCGTCTTTACGCCAACCGTAAATAATCGGCTCCATGTTAAACTTCCAGTCCGTTCGCATAAGCGGTGCTCTTGGCTTTTTCCAAATTAAACCTGCCGCCACCTTAAAACCCGCGTCCTCAAAAGCATCGTAGAAAACACGCGCTTTCATGGTCGCGTAAAATTCGTAAATAGACGCGTCAGCTGCCATAGAGTTTTTGAAGTTGGTAAAAACTTTCATTAAAAACTCGTAGCCTTCTTTATCGCTTAAATCATCGTTTTTAATTTTCCCTGACGCGTTTTCAAGGTTTACGAAATAAGGTGCGTCCGTGCAAACAAGATTTACCTTTGTTTCACCGAGTAATTTTTCAAATGTAGAAGAATCGGTTGAATCACCGCAAATAATACGATGCTTACCAAGCGTCCATATGTCACCTGTTTTAGAAAAACACGGTTCTTCCAATTCTTTTTCAACATCAAAATCATCATCGCTTACGTCTTTATCAGCATCAAAAATACCAGAAAGCTCCGCCTCGTCAAACCCGAGAAGATCAAGGTTAAAATCAGCTCCTTCAAGCTCCGATAACTCGACTGCTAAAAGCTCATTGTCCCAGCCTGCGTTAAGTGAAAGCTTATTATCCGCAATAATATAAGCACGCTTTTGTGTTTCAGTTAAATGATTTTCTTTCACACACGGAACTTTTTTAAGACCCAGTTTTAATGCCGCGGCAAGCCTACCATGCCCTGCGAGAATCGTATTATCCTCAGCCACCAGAATCGGGGATAGGAAACCAAACTCACGAATACTTGCCGCTATCTGAGATACCTGCGCCTCAGAGTGTGTGCGAGCGTTTCTCACATACGGGATAAGCTCACTTACGTCAGCCAAATAATACTGCATTTCTTTTTCCATAAGCTTTCCTCCCGTTAGAAAAGACCCCAGCAAGCCAGCTTTTCAAAACCACCCACCGAGTCAATATAATCTTTCGCAATTTTCACAATCTGCGAATACGGTTTACCATCAACCATTTCATCTCCGATAGCGCAAGAAAACTCAACCACCCGACCGGTTTCCTGTGCTTTCAAAAACGCGTAAATATTAACCGACACGTCAGCTTTCGTAAGATCTTTACCATGAAGGCCGCCGCCCGTAACAGCGTCTGCCATGTCTGACCCGAGTTTTCGGTTAACCGCTCCCGTATCCACGTTGATACCACCCGTCCAATCGCCTAAAGGATTAACAAACGCATTCGGATAGTCTTTCAATAAGTCTTCTCGTTTAGCGTGAGACTGGCAGATGATAAGCTTTTCACCATCAAGAACATACTTGCCGTCATACGGATACTTTTCATAAACCTTTCGAGCAATAGCAGAAAGTTTCTTCTGTTCGTCTGTTAGTGGTACGCCTTTAAAAATCCCGTTATCGCCACAGCGAACCATACCATCCTGGTTTTGGCTTAAATGCTTATCCTGTGGCACGACCGTAATATCAATCTTTACTTTCCCAGGGCTTAAACGGTGGATAATATTTTTAATATCCTTAAACTTAAACATCACCGTGCTTTCAATACACACGGCACACTTACCATGCCCGAGCATCACTTCAACAGCAATCTTCGGGTTCTCATCCAGCTTGTAAGCAAGATCAACAATTGCTCCGGCAATACAATCCGCAATCTTGTCCGGGTGACTTGGATTTACTTTTTCTATCATAATTTTTCTCCTTATAATTTTTTACGTGTTAAAAGCAGGCGTTCCATTAAATCGTTTTGAGGTGAAACACCATCAAACTCAGTCGAACAGTTTTCTTTCACAATCTGGAAAATCTCATTCCAAAGCCTGACCGCCTGATTCATGTAGTTAATACCAATATTGATAAAAGGCGATGGTATCGGTTTACCTGTGGTTGGATGCTTGGAAAGAAACCCGAGTTTACTGGTTACTTCCTCGCATTGAATCCAACGAGCACAGCTCATCGCATACCGTTCAATAAGAGGAGATGGCACTTTACTGCTCACACCAATGTCTTTTAGCCACTTCCACGTTTCAGCGAAAATTTCTCTAGCCTGAAGCTGAGTACCGTCTTTTTGTGTGGCGGATAAAAACTCGTGAGGGACAGGCATTTCAGTACCTTCAAGCTCTGGAATATCAAGCACGCTTAAAGGCCTGCCACCGGGGTTTCCTTCACTCGCTTTTTCAACAACCGCTTTCTTTTTCCGCCCGGCACCTACGCGTCTGCCGCCACGACCGCCGATATTATTTGATTTTGTAGGCAAACTTTCCACCTCCTTCCCACGCGAGTTTTAACTATTAAAAAATTTTTCGTGTCTGTTTTTCCCTATTACCCTTTTGATTTCGCTGTTTTTGCACACGAGACCCTGCGCCCGTTCCCCGGGGAATGGGTTTTTAGAGATTTTGACCGCCCCTGGGGTGGTTTTTATTTGTTATGCCAGCGATCTCCACGCTTAGCGTGAATTTTAGAGTGACAGGATTTGCATAGAGAAATAAGATTATTCCTCTCATGCGTTCCGCCTTCAGCAATCGGTTTAATATGATGAACCTGCTCAACAGGCACAAGCATATGGTTCTTAAAGCAAAGCTCACAGAAAGGATGCTCTCTCACATAAGAGTCCCTTACTTTCTGCCATGCTCTGCCGTAACGTTTGTGAGCATCATAAGGTCGCTCGTATTTTTCGTAGCGCAGGTTCTCTTGTTTTAAGTGTTCCTCACAAAACCTGCCGTCAGTTAGGTTCGGACAGCCTTGATAAGAACACGGTCTTTTAGGTTTTCTTGGCAAGACTCATCCTCCTTTCAGCAAGCTTGCGCGTATTATATAATTAGTAGGACAAAACAGTTCATGGAGTAGATGTAATGAAAAAATGTAAAACCGTAGCAAATATCCTTT
>NZ_KQ961849.1 GCF_001563665.1 Gardnerella vaginalis
GAAATTACATTGTCAACAAACTATTATTTTGATTACAAATGGGGTGTTTAACGGGGCGCTTCGTAATGTGTTTAACTTGCGTTTAAGTGTGTATTTTGAGCATATTTGATGTGTAGTTTTTCTTGTAAATTCGTTATGTGTTAAGTGTTGTAGTTTTCCTACTTAAAAAATATATTTTTTGTATTTAAATACTTTAAAATTTGCATCAACACACTGTGTAAGTAAAAATATTTACAAAGTTTTTTCGTTTGCTTGAGTTTTTCCGGGGGGGGGGTATAAAGGCTAAGGCATATGGATAGTTGCGTTGGGCGTGTGTCTTCAAATTTGTATTTTATAAGAATTTCGTCCTATAGCACAGGATTTTATAAAGAAAGGTGAGCTGATTATGTTGCCAGCAAAGTTCCGTGGATTCGCATCACGCTTGTGTCGTCTTGCGTTGCGCGCTTTTGCTTGGCACAAGATTAGTGATCGCGATGGCGCAGCTCGCACTTCCAGCACTCTTCATCGAGCAATACTAGCGCTTCTCGTTGCTGTAATCACTGTATTAACCATGCTCATCATTCCGCCTGCACAACATGCAATGGGTTGGGCAGATGGTAAAGCACCGATTCATGCTTGGTGGAATAGTTTTGGTACAGGCTTTGTGTCTGGTTCTGGCTTTGGAATAGGGGATGCTCCTAGTCAAATTGCTTCTAACGTTGAAGTTGTTCGCAATGTTTATGACTCTTCTACTGGTAGAAATAGAACTCAGATTAAATGGGAAGTGTTCTTCAATACTTACTCTCAAATGTACGAGAGCATTGTAACAGGTGAACCTTATAGCGGTAGGAAAGAAGATAAAGCGTTTGGTGGTAAAAGACCTCTTCTTATGGCTTGGCTTCCAAAAGGGATTGATAGAAAAAGTATAAGGATTAGTAGAAGGAAGTCTGGTAATAGAGCTGGTTACCGTAACTATGGCTGCTGGCCTGAAACAGACAGCTGGTATAAAGCGTTTCCAAAAGATAAACAGTTTGATAAAACTGATAACGGTCGTGGATGTAGAGCAATTCAGTATCAAGAGCCTATTGTTACAATTAATAAAACATTAGATGAGTTTGTTGACAGTAGTTCTAGATGGGCTCATTCGTTCGATGGTAATTTGTATGAAGGTAAAGCTGGTAAAGAGGGTGCTGGTAAAGATCAACAGCTATTTAACTCTTATTGGGATAATGCTTTAGGTACTTCCAGACTTACATCGTATTGCGATTCGAACGACAAGCATGACATGTGCGAAATTAGAAACTGGAAGAATGATTTCTCTACGGTTCTTGCTGACTGGGAAGTTTCAGGTAATACGGCTTTTCAGTGGAATATCACTGCGTTTGTTGATGAAAGTATGGAAAATCGCTCAGATTTAGTATTGAAGAATCTTCCGTTCTCAGCTGGATGGAACTCCGGTAAAGGTACATATTCCGAAAGCGATTTTGGAGATTTAGAAACGAAGAAAAATGGTGCTGTAGAAGTTAGAAGTAAGTGGACTTTTATTGGACCTTTCGATAGTGATGGCGATGGTATTCCAGATTCTATGGAAGGCTATGACCATAAGAATCCTGACGCTTTGCCTGATTTTAGTAATAGTGATCAGCCGCATACTGTTTTGAATAATATTACTGATCCAAATGGTAAGACTGAAATAAAATATCCTCAATATTCGTCTAGCATGATGAATGATTATGTAAAGAAGTTAAATAATCAGAATTTAAGCTCGGACACTACTTATGGTGGCGTAGAGAATGTGCCTGTTACTACGTATGGTACGCCTGTAACAATTAAGCCGTACGTTAATACTGGTTCTTGGCAGGGATGGGATTTAGGCGAATGGGACGGTCAATATTCTCTACAAAACCATTATGGCGGTCACTATGTTGCAGGAAAAGATACGGATACTACTACTAATATTCCATCAGATTTTCCTAACGGCTCTAGTATGAAGTACGAGCTTACTTCTATTCCACAAGGTGTTAAGCAATCTAGTAGTTGTAGTACTGGTAAGAATAATTCTGACAAAGGTTGCGTGAGCATAGATAGTAAAACTGGTTATATCACTTATAATCCAGGAAAGTTGGATCGTAAAACCGAAGGTATTACTTTTAAGGTGAAGATTACGCACCCAACTCCTAGCACTTACCAATACAACTGTAAGTATAAGACACCGATGGTTCAGGAAAATGTTCCTATAAAAATCAAGGTTGTTTCTAATGCCATGTTGTACAACCCGCAGTACAAGGAAACTACTGTTGACTACAATAAATCTACGAATAAGTTTAATTCTGCTACCAGCGAAGAGCCTAAAAGCGTACGAGCTAACAAAAAGCCGTGGGTTAGGGTAGGTAGTCTGCCTAACGGTTCTACTTTTAAGCTAGAGCAGTACACTAAATACAGTCTTCCAGTGCTTGATTGGTCTAAGATTGATCAAAATAATTCAGGAAACGGCAAGGTGACGTTTACTCCGTCTAATGCTGAAGCTGGTGCAAACACTAAGACTCCTGTTGTTGTAACGTACCCGGATGGTTCTACGTCTAAAGATAATGACTCTGGTAATAGTGGTAATCCTGTGTACGCTCCTGTTACAGTGGGTGATTTGCCGATTTCAGGTAGTGACTTGAATCTTGGTTTATACAATGGCAAGAAAATAGATAATAACGCGTTTGGCGGTTTTTCCTTTGGACATAAAAGTAATCCGCACGAGATTGATAAGGGTAAGAAAATAGGTGCGAAAGATAAAGATAACCCTAACCCTAATAATGGTATTGTATTCGATTCTTGGGCGAACCATGGTAAAGGCCCTATTACTTTCCGCGTAATATGCCATAGAACGGATGTTGATAATTCTCCGTTCGCGTTACTTAAGCCTAAAGAGGGTAATAACGAAGCTAGTGGAGAGATTAACGGCTTGCATTTTGAGGATTTCCGCCAGTGGATTCGAGATAACGACAAGCGTTGCAAGGGCAAGGATTGCAGTGACTCTAACAAATACCTTCACTCTAGCGAATACAACAGAGACACTATGGAGCGTTCGCGCGCGCTGATTGGTGGCACGCCTAAGGAAGGCGGATCGTATGAGTGTAAAGTGTTCGCTTTCCACCAAAAGCCTGGTGATAAAGACAGTAAAGATTATAGTGCATCGCTTACAGCATTTGAAAATGCGTCATCAGGTGGTTCTATTGCGCTTCAATCACTTTTTACTAACTATGAGACTGCTAAAAAAGACGCAAAAGGCTCAGAGTGGGTTGCTGGTAGTTTCTACTTTAAAATCAAGCTCAAAGACAACCAAAAGTACAACCCGACTTATGTAAAGATGCCAACAATTCAGGCTGGTAAGTCAATTAAGGATGGTAGGTATAGCAGTCCAACAAAAGACAATATCAGCACTGATCAGCCAAAGAGCACTAAAGATGGAAATGGTGTTGTTCGGCCAGCTGATCAAGCTAGCATTCTTGTTGGTGATCTTCCTGATGGCACGTGGTTTGAGATTAAGCGCTTTGTTAAGGCTGGCGATGTTAGTAACTCGAAGGCAAACAGTTTGCCTTGGGCTAACTTTGAAGACGGCGAAGATAACGTTACGCGCGATGAAAAAGGCAAGCCTGTTATAGATAAGAAGAGTGGCAAAGTAGTTACTTTAGATCAGTCTAGTCGCGAATACGGTTCTGTAACTTTCCACCCAGATAAGTGGCAGTCTGCTGGTCAGTATTGGGCTGAAGTTAGAGTTCACTACCCAGACGGCTCTGTATCAGACGGCGAAGGCTCCGTGAACAAGGATCACCCTGTGTATGCGAAGGTGAATGTTACTGCTAAGCCTGGCAATAATACATTTGGTCTTAATTTGTTTAGGTATACAACGGATTCTCAATACAGAACTATCAGCGTTGAAAATGGCATAAACCTTCATCCAGGAGATTTACTTTCTGGCAACGATCGCCCTATGTTTGATTCTTACTTAACAAACGCGATTGGCAATCTTCACCAGCATATGATTTGCTCAAAGCAAAGCAAGGATGGTAAGAAGCAAACCGAGTACACGTATGGCATGCTTCCTGGTCATGTTAATAATGAGAAGTCGCAGAATGAGAACGAAAAAGACGGTTTGCGTCTTTTAGAACCACAGACGATTTGGAAGCATTCATCGCTTAAGGATCAGCTTGAGTGCAATGCAAATAACAAAAATTGCAAGTCTGATACTTACTTATATGATGACTGGGTTGATAGTGATAAAAGCTTTAACACTTTTGAGCGCACGCATGGATCTTTTGGCGGTGTGGCTCAGAAGACTGGCGACTATGTGTGCAAAGTCTACGTTATAAAAGGCGATGCTGAGTCTAATAAGTTTGAGAGTGCTGTTAAGGCTAATATCGAGAAGAATAATAAGGCTAAGAAAGACGTTGACCCAGTTGACGGAGTGCTGAACGCTAATGATAATCCTTACGGCACAGAAGGTGTGGGGTATAAGACTGGCGCATTCTCTGTGCATATTCATAAAGACAATCAGCTGTATAACCCGACTTACACGAAGATTCCAGAAATTCAGGCTGGTAGTACTTTTGACAAGAATCTTAAGAAAGGCAACAAGGCAGCTATAAGCTCTGACGCTCCGCAAAGCAAGAAGAAGGTTACCGAGGGTAACACCGAGGTTAATGCTAACGGTGTTCCAAAAGAAGATTTGGTGAACGTTAAGGAAGGCGCTTTGCCTGCTGGCACTTGGTACGAGATTAAGCGCTTTGTTAAAGCTAGCGATATTACAAATTCAAAAGCAAGCAGTTTGCCTTGGGCTAACTTTGAGGATGGCGAAGATAACAAAGCTGACGGTAAGCAGGAAGCAAAAGATAGTAACGCTACTGGCAAAGGCTCCGTCACCTTCCGCCCAGATAAGTGGCAGTCTGCTGACGAGTATTGGGCTGAGATTAGGGTTCACTACCCGGACGGATCTGTTTCTGACGGTGATGACTCTATTAACAAAGATCACCCTATCTACGCAAAGGTGAAGGTTACCAGACCAGCTGTTGGCAGTGGCGATTTGCATCTTAACGTTTACAAGCAGTATGAAAATGGCAAGTTTACTGGGGATGTAGACAACGTGAATGGCATTACTGTTATGAAAGGCGTTGGCTTGCTGAAGGATATGGGAATTGACTCGTGGTCCACAGCCAAGCCTGAAGGCATTACGCTTAGAGCTTTGTGTAGAGATGACAGTGATGAAGCTAGAAAGAGTACAACTCATACCTGGAGTGAGGATCTCGATAATCTGTTCTTCAAGCTTAATTGGCAGCAAGCGTGGAAATATCCAACTTTTGCTCGTCAGGAAGATTGCCGTAAGGGTAGCAATAATGGTGATGGCTGCAATGCTACAGATGAGCATTTCCTGTTCGATAGCACTGGCGGAACTATGGAGCGTGCGCGCGGAACTATAACTAGTAGCAAAGCTCCTACGAAGTCTGGCAAATACTATTGCGTTGTGCTTGCGATGAAGCTTACGGATTTGGGTAAGTATAAGAAAGCTATTAAGAACAGCAAGATTAGCGTTACTGATAATAACTTTGCTAAGGCTATGGGCTTTACCGATACTGAGGGCATTGACTACGCTGCAAAGTTCTTCCCAGTGAACGTGGTGGAGCAGTTTAAGCTGCCAAAGACAGGTGGCGAGGGTATTAGCATGGCGTGGATTGTGCTGGCGATGATTGGCATGTGCGTTATGTGTGGCGTGTTCTTCGTTGATCAGACGAAGTGGGGTCACGCGATGCTCGCTGGCTGGCTTGCTTGCATGATGTGCGGTTTGCGCTCTGCTACGCAAAATAGCAACAGTAAGATTTCTAAAATTTGGCGCGGTTTAGTCAAAAAAGTAAAGATTAAGCGATTTGACGATTATTGCGCGCATCTAAAAGATTTTGTCTGCAAAGCTACCAAATGGTGTTTCAACGTAATGTTGCGCATCGGAAGGTGGATTACCGAAAGGTGGCGATGCTGATGAAAAATTTTCTGCAGCTTAAAAACTGCAGTAGCTTCGCCGCTCAATAACGGCTTTGATTGTTCACGCACATATTGCAATGCAATTTGTGGGAACGTAAAAAACAAAACTTAAAACGAGAAAATAACATATCTTCCTAAACCATGCACGAAAGTGCGCTGAAATAAAGGAGAAGAAAGTGAATAAATTCACTAAACAATGCGTGGCTGCATTCGCCTCGCTCGCAATGGCTGGTACGCTGTGCGTTGCCGGCGCTGTTGCTGTAAACAGCTCTGCTTGGGCTGAAGGTACATGCAATAATGGTGCGCCTTGGTCTGATGCTTGCAAGGCTCAGACTGGTTCCATCAAGATCACCAAGTACAAGGATGAAGACAAGAATGGTAAACAAACTAAGTCTACTCCTGTTAAAGGTGCAAAGTTTAAAGTTACTCCAGTAACAAAGCTTGGCACAGATGCTCTTGATTTAAAGAACTATGCTGATTGGCAAAAAGTTGCAGCTAAGATAACAACTCTTAATGCAACACCTAATACTACTGATACTAGTGTAATCAGTTTTGGCACTGCAATACAAAACGCAGCATCTCAAGAAACTGATAAGTCCCTGTTTGTAACGGGTCAAGACGGTGTTGCAACGATAAGTCAACTTCCTATCGGTTTGTATAAAGTTGAAGAAGTTAGCGCTCCAGATGGATACGAGAAGCTTCCTAACCCATTCTTCATGACTATTCCAGAAATCACTCGTGGAGATGACGCTAAGGACAACACTTACACTTATAACGTAACAGTTGACCCTAAGAACGTTTACAATGCAGACGCTATTCAGAAGGAAGCTATTACAACTGGTATGGTTGGCGCTGGCGATGAATTGCCATATACGCTTACTGCTGCTGTGCGCACAACAAGCTACACGGATGTTGATAAGCTCACAAAAGATGATCTTATTGACTACGCTGTGTGGGATGATGCGTTAGAGTCTGCTTACAATGTAACTACTGGTGCTATTCAAAGCGTTAAGATTGGTGATACTAAACTTACTGAGGGAAAGAACGCTGATTATGAAGCTTCGCTAGTTGAACATAAAGATAATGATGCAACCTCACCTGAAGCAGGTCGCAAGCGTATTCTTATTAAGTTTACTGATGCAGGTCTTACTAAGATCGCTAAAGCTTTGAGCGACAATGCTAAAAGCAAAGATAATCCTCATCCTGCTGTTCCAAAGATCACAGTTGAATTCAAGTTTACTCTTAAAGCTGACGCACCTGTTGATGGATTCCAGAACAAGTACGGCTTCCAAACTGGTCACTCGAAGGATCAGCCTAAGCCAAATCCAACGAACCCTAATCCGGGCGAGACTTCTAAAGTAACTCTCGTTAAGTTCGCAGTTAAGAAGGTTGATGGAACTAATACAGCTACCTTGCTCGGTGGTGCAAAGTTCGCTGTGTTTGCGGATAAAGAAAAAGCAAAAGCTTGTGCAGCTGATGCAGCTCGTTCTGCTGCTAAGTGCCAGAATGTTGCAACTAAAGGTCTTGTTAAAAAAGATAATAATGAGGTTCTTGCTGACGGTCTTGAAGGTGCGCAAAAAGGCACTGATAATACATCTGGTTTGACTGGTGCTTTTGAAGTTAAAGTTGGACAAGACTTCTACGTTGTAGAAACTCAAGCTCCAAGCGGATACGCTTTATCTCCAGCTGTTGAAACTGTCAATATTCCTACAACTTATGCTAAGTCCACTAACTATGTGAATAAAGTGTTTGAATATGAGTTCAAGGATCTTCCAACTAAGGGAAATATTTTGAACTGGTTCAAGCTTCCAAAGACCGGTGCTGCAGGCGTTGCAATCTTCGCATTGGCTGGTATGTGCTTAGTGGCTGCTGGAATCTTCGTTTTCATGCGCAATCGCAAGAAGGAAGAGCAAGAAGCCTGATTGCGTAGTTTGCAATCATTCCAAAATAATAGTTTCTTAGTGCCAGATGTGCGATTGTTGCTATGGCACTAAGAGAAACTATTGTTTTGCAATATAAAGCTCAACAGATTTAATTGCGTTGCTGTGTATAGCGTTTAACGCACAATTTGCGTTATGCACGTCCCTCTTTTTCGCGATTAAGTCTTGTTGTCTAAATGGAGTCGGGAGGAATACTCTCGACTCCATGTTATCTATTTATATCAGTAAATTCGTGTAAAAGTTACGTTTAGTTTAAGATTTTTGCGCACTATTTGAACTTTTTAAATAAGTTGCTTTCGCTTGAGTTGTATTTAATTGCGATTTAAATCATTAGAGTCAGTTTTAAATATTCACATAAAAATTATTAGTATTTTGAATTGAGGATTGAGGGAGTATGAAGTTAAATGACTTTGCCATGCGATTTTCACTTCCAATTTTTAAAAAGCTATTATTTAAATCAAATAAAATCAATCGCAAAAATAATTCAAATCAAAAATCCAAGCTACGCAAAATACTTGAGCCAATTGTATTCGTTTTAGCTGGACTTTTATGTTTCAGTTATCCGCTGTGTTCTACTCTTTGGAACAATAGAGTTACAAAGGAAATTTCCACAGCATACGACAAATTCAATCATAATCAGGCTGGCGATGTTAGAAGAGCGCATATACGAGCTGCGAAACTTTATAATAAAAATCGTAAAAACATGCTCACTCAAGACCCTTATGGTGGCGATGGTCAGCAAGACATAACTAATAAGCCTGAATATAAAGAATATCTTAAAGTTCTTGACGAGCCGATGGGAATTATGGGAATCGTAAAAATTCCTAAGATTGGCGTGAAATTGCCAATTTATCACGGCACGACTCAGCAAACTCTTGCTCATGGTGCAGGTCATTTGTTTGGCACTGATTTACCTGTTGGCGGAAAGAATAGGCATACTGTTATAACAGCTCACACAGGTTTAGCGGATTCAACTATGTTTGATGGGCTTGTTGATTTAAAAAAGGGTGACTATTTTTATTTGGACGTGCAAGGTGAAACATTGCGATACAAAGTGTTTCGCATTAGCGTTGTAGATCCGCACGATATAAGTTTGCTTCAACGCGAGAGAGGGCGTGATTTAGCGACTTTGCTTACTTGTACTCCGTATGGCGTTAATTCGCATAGGCTTTTAGTTACAGGGTATCGCGTGTTGCCAGATCCTGTGAAAGTGCCGATGGATCACGTTCAATGGCCTATTTGGATGACGCTTTTCTTGCTTGCTATGATTCTTTCTTGCGCTGTGCTTTCAATTATGATTATTGCAGCGATTTCAAAGAAACGTAAAAATAAGGAAGTTCGCGGTAAGCATATTAAGGATGCTAGAAGAAAATAAGCGTTATTATTAGATGTAGTTTCTTTCTTGCGAGCTAATAGAATTCAAGAAGAATTGCGTGCAATCGCGATGTGTTGTGTCGCTTACAAAGTCTTCTGGGCAGTATTTAGCTACGCTGTTAAACATTTTTTCGTATTCGCTAACTGTTAATTTCGCGCGCGAATTAAGCATTTCAATATGTTCGCTTGCAAATAGAGCTTGCTTAAATCCTTGCATAAGAGTTCCTGTGAAGAATTCGCCAATCGCGCCTGAGCCGTAGGAGAATAATCCGATTTTATCGCCTTCTTTAAGCGAGCTGAATTTTTGATTCTCGCATGACGAGTTTGTTTGAATTGTGCTTGTTTGAATTGAAGTTGCTGCTGGATTTGCTGCTCCCGGATTGACTACTTCTGGATTGGCTATTTCTGGATTTCCGTCTAATTCTAGAAGCGATAACAATCCTAGGTACAAAGAGCCTGTGTAAATGTTTCCTATTCTCCTGCTGTATTTTGTGCTAGTTTCATACTTTTCAAGTAATCGAACTCGTGAAGTTTCAGAAAGATTTTCGCTAGAATCCATAGCTGCTCTCAAAGCTTTCAACCCCATTTTTGTATACGGCAAATGGAAGCAAAGCGCGGCAAAATCGTTTAAATCGCAAGAGTTTTGTTCTGAATATTTTTGCCATACATCTAAGAAAAATTCAATATATTTTTCACTAGAGAACTTTCCTCGCGCTAAAGCAGTATCTTGATAAACTGGTCTCCAAAAGTCTTGTATATCGCATGATTTCACCACGCTATCATCGTTAATTTTGAGCACGTGAGGATTCGCGCTTATTAGCATTGCAACTGCTCCAGCACCTTGAGTAACTTCTCCAGGAGTGTTAAGCCCGTATCTAGCAATATCTGCAGCTATAACAAGAACTTGCGAGTCTTTGTGAACGCGAACATAATCGCATGCTGTCATAAGTGCTGCAGTTCCGCCGTAGCATGCTTCTTTTATTTCAATGCAGCGTGCGCATGAGTTAAGTTTTAGAAGATTGTGAATGTATAACGCGCTGGATTTGCTTGCATCTACGCCGCTTTCTGTTCCAACGATTAACATTTTCAGTTTATCTTTTTTAACATATTTTAAAAGTGGCAGCGCTGCTTGAGCGCCAAGAGTCACTATGTCTTGATTGTTTGGAGGAACAGATTGTTCGCTTTGCCCAATGCCAATAGTGAATTTGTTTGGATCTATTTCGCGAGCTTTAGCTAAATCTGTTAAATCAACGTAATAGTGCGGTGTTGTAAAGCTGATTCTGTCAATTCCAACGGGACTGCTTTCAACGTGTGTGTTTTCAACGCTTGTGTTTTCATTATCTTTAAAAAGTTGTTTAGCGTGGTTGCTCTCAATGTTTTTAAGAGAAAAAGTCATTTTTTACTCTTTTCTTCTTTAAGAATTTCGTAAATCTTCAAGAAGCATTTTTGCAATTTTAATATTTCTATTTTTATCGCTCATGCTTGCAAGCTTATTCGTTATTTCTTCAATCTCTTGCATTTTCGCTCCTGCTGCTATTGCTATATTAGCTGATTGCAAGCGCATATGACCTTCTTGAATTCCAGGACCTGCAAGAGCGCGTAATGCTGCTAGATTTTGAACTAGTCCAAGAGAAGCTAAAACGTTTCGATACTCGTTACAAGTAGAGTATTTTCCAACGTGTATTGCTATTTGCGCTAATGGCAATGAGCTTATAGATCCGCCAACTATTCCTATTTGAAGTGGGATTTGGATTCGTCCGTAAAGTATTTTATCTTCGAGGCACCATGTTGAAAGAGGCATGTATCTTTTTGAGCGCGCAGCCCACGCATGAGCAGCTGCTTCTAGCGCTCGCGTATCATTTCCTGACGCGAGCGCAGCACCAACTATTCCGTTGAGTATTCCTTTGTTATGCGTTGCTGCGCGCTCGGGGTCAGCGGCGGCATATGCGCTTAATGCCGCGATGCGCCGCGCGAGTCGCGCACCTTCCTCTTCTCTATCACTTTCAGGCAATTTTGTTGAAGCTAAGGCAATTGTAGGAAGGTGCACTTCTGCTGTAGTTGCTTGTTTGCTTGTGTTCGTGAGTATTGCTGTTAGCGCTCGCGCGCCGAGCCAGCTTTCCAGCTGGGCTTTTACTGCTTCGCCAATAGTGTTTACGATGTTTGCGCCCATTGCATCGCAAGTGTCTACGTCAATCGACAGTTTGGCGAAGTTCGTAAAAGCTTCAACGCGGCATTCTCGCGCGCCGCCGCCTCTTTGCACAATCGATGGGTGAGCATCCTTTGCAATATTTAATATTTTTGTTTTTTCAGTTTCAATAATGTTTTTTAATTTCTGAGCGATTTTTCCGTTTAAGTCTTCGAAAATTATTTGTACTGTTGTTAAATATTTTTCAGATGATGCTATAACGCCATGTTCTTCGCTCATCGATGCGATTCTAGCTCCGTTACATGCTGCTGCAATCACAGACGGTTCTTCTGTAGCTAGAAGTACATTGTGTGTTTTGCTGTTTACAATCAATCCTCTGACTACGCCAACTGGGAGAGTGTATTTTCCGATTTGATGTTCAATCATGTGGTTTGCAACATCTGCAGGTATGTTAGTTTCAGAGCTTTCAGCTAATTGTTTTAGTAAAAGTTGTGATTCTTCTTCGTTTAGAAAACCTTCTGATTGCAACGTTTTTATGCGATTTTCTACGCTTAATTCACGGAAAGCAGTCATTGAAATCTTTTCCTTGTTTTTACTTTTACTATTTTTTTTTAACTTTATTCTTTCGCCGAATTTTTTTAAATTTTCCGCTTAATCAGACAAGCTTATTCAGCAATCTTAATCTGCCATCTTAATCTGCATCGCGACTCCAATTCCGCCGCCAACACATAATGCTGCAACTCCATTTTTTTGTTTACGCTCACGCAAAGCATATATAAGCGTTGTTAAAATTCTTGCTCCACTTGCTCCTAACGGGTGTCCGAGAGCGATAGCTCCTCCGTGCACATTTAACTTTTCTTCGTCAATATGCAATTGTTCGGAAACTGCAATACTTTGAGCTGCGAAAGCTTCGTTTATTTCAAACAAATCAATATCTTTAACGCTAAATCCTGTAGAATTTAGCATTCGTTCCATAACGTGTTTTGGAGCATAGCCCATTAAATCAGGGTCAATTCCACCTTCAGCAAATCCCACAATTTCAGCAAGATACTCAATTTTGTGTTCAATCGCGTAATCTTTACTCATAAGAACTAAAGCTGCAGCTCCATCGTTAATTCCACTCGCGTTTCCAGCAGTTACAGTTGATTCGTGTGAGCAAGCTAATTCATTTGAAGTATTAAAAAGCGTGTGAAGTTTAGATAATTGTTCAAGGCAAGTATCTTCTCTAGGGTGTTCATCTTTAGATACAACGCTTCCGTCTTCAAGAGTTACAGGCGCAATTTCTAAGTCAAAATCACCATTTTTTTGTGCTGCTACAGCTTTGCGATGAGAATTTAGTGCAAAAAGATCTTGAGCTTCTCTTGTTATTCCAAATCGTGCTGCAACGTTTTCTGCTGTTGTGCCCATTGCGTTGCCAGTGAAAGCATCGTTTAAGCCATCTCTTTTTAAGCCGTCAACAAGAGTGAAATCACCGTATTTGTGTCCGCTAAAACGCATGTTAGTTGCGTAAAAAGGAACGTTGCTCATGCTTTCTGTGCCGCCTGCAACTACAACTTTCGCATCTTTCATTACTATTGCAGATTGTGCTAAACGTATTGCTTTTAAGCCAGATCCGCATACTTCGTTTATTGTCATTGCACAGCTAGATGTATCTAATCCTGAGCGCAACGCAATTTGTCTAGCTATGTTTTGACCGCTTCCAGCTTGTAACACGTTTCCGAAAATAGCTTGGTCAACATCTTTAGCGTCAATTGATGCGCGCTTGATTGCTTCTTTTGCTGCAATCGCTCCTAAGTCAACTGAGGATAGCGAAGATAAACTTCCGCCGAACTTTCCGATAGGTGTGCGTGCTGCGCTTGCAATCACAACTTCAGACATATGTTTAGCCACCTACTCAATTGTTTATGCGTATATTTACTAACCAGAGTACTTTACCGTATTTTTATGCAAAAGTGAGATTTGCGCAAAATTCTTCTCGTTTCTTTCACATTTTTATATAGATATTTTTCAGGTATATTTCATGCACATATTTTAGATATCATTTTTAGTAAGCTATTTCATTTGCATATTTTATGTATCTATTTCAATGCAGTTTTCACACACTACTTACGTAAAGCACTACTTACGGAAAGAAATAGAGCCATCTGTTGGATTCATTTCCTCAACAATAGCTAGAGAATCTAAATCGTATCCAGCGTCCCTTAACGCATCTCCGCCACCCTGGAAACCTTTTTCAATCGCAATTCCAATTCCAGCAACCGTGGCTCCAGCATGATTACAAATATCAATCAAACCTTGTAAAGCTTTACCATTAGCCAAAAAATCATCAATAATCAATACTCGATCTTCTTGACTTAAATATTTGCGAGAGACAATCACAGGAAACTCGCGTTGTTTAGTAAAAGAAAAAACAGTAGATACGTATTGATCTCCATCAAGATTTATAGATTGCGCTTTCTTAGCGAAAACTACAGGAATATTGCCAAAATGCCTTGCAGCTACGCACGCAATTCCAATTCCAGAAGACTCAATTGTAAGAATCTTAGTTATATTTGAATTTTTAAAATGCTCAGCCCATTCTTTGCCCATGTTGTCAAATAATTCAACATCGCATTGGTGATTAAGAAAAGCATCAACTTTCAAGACGTTTCCAGGTTTCACGATGCCGTTTTTGCGGATGCGTTCTTCCAGTTCTTGCACGATTGCTTTCCTTTCATAACAGTTTTCTTACGTTTTTAGTTTTTAATTTTGCAAACTTTAAATCTTTTTGCTAGTTGTGTGTGTGCATGAAATATTTGCATAAACACGCAATGTAATATAGTAAAACTCAAGCATACCCCTGACTGTAATACAAATACGTATAGAAGCTTGTAAATTATGCTATTTTACTTGATTTTATTTGATTTTATTTGATTTTAGTATTATTTTCTTTCGCGATTTAATGACTGTTTTCTGCTTTTAATTATTTTTAATTATTATCTTCATATTTTTTAAAAAAAACTAAAAAACACTAAAAGCTATTTTTAATTCAAATTCGATATTAAGTGACCTTAGTATGTGGTAAACCTGAATGAATGAGTTTAAGCATGTACGTTACTGATTTGTTTGGCGATCCAGTTGAAAATGATGATGATAAAAATCATAAAAATCATGTTTCAAAGTCATCTTCTAAATTGTCTCTCGAGTCTAATCTGAAAGCAGATAAGACTAAATCGCATATAAAAACTCCGAACACGCAGAATCGTATGTTGAGTGCGCAAAATCAGTCTACTAGCTATGGCGATCAGGATGCTATCTATCGAAATCAAATGGCTAGTTACCAGAGCAATCAAGACGCTGACGATTATGTCACTCCTGACACTCCTAACACTCATGCCACTCATAAGTATCGTCAAAATGATTTTCAACAAATCGAAATTGATCCGCATAAACTCATAGACGGTCTTAACGAACAACAATCTAAAGCAGTGCAATACAAAGGTTCTGCATTATTGATTGGTGCAGGTGCAGGTTCTGGCAAAACGCGCGTGCTGACTCGAAGAATCGCTTGGATTTTAAGCCAATTTCACGAGTGGCCAAGTCATATTCTTGCAATCACGTTTACAAATAAAGCAGCTCAAGAAATGCGCGAACGCTTAGCTACGCTTATAGGGAATGAAGCTCTTAATATGTGGGTTTCTACATTCCATTCAGCTTGCGTAAAAATATTGAGAAGAGATGGAGGAATGATTGGTCTTAAACCAGGATTTTCTATCTATGACTCTTCAGATAGCGAGCGTTTGATTAAGCAAATCGAAACTGATCTAAATATTGATATTAAACGATTTACTCCAAAAGTTTTACGAGGAAAAATATCTGATTTCAAAAATAGTTTGATAACTTGGCAAGATCAATTGGAAGCTTACGCTCCAGATTATCACGTAGGAGTAGGCGGACAGAAGATTTCTAAAGTAACTCAAAGTGAGTCTTTATACGCAACTGTTTACGCAGAGTATCAATATAGGCTTTCTATTGCAAATGCTGTTGATTTTGATGATTTGATTATGCGAACTGTGGAACTTATGAGAAAAGTTCCGCAAGTTGCACAAAAATATCGTAGAAAATTCAGATACATTCTAGTTGACGAGTATCAGGATACGAATCACGCTCAATACGTGCTTATTCGCGAATTATCGGGAGTAGATGCACAAGCTAAAGGATCTGCAGGATTTGCAGGATCTGCTTCAGCTCAAGTTTCAGGATCTTCAGAATCTTCAGGATCTACACAGAACGTTTCTAAGACTGTTTCACAGCATGTTTTATCACCTGCATCAATTACTGTTGTAGGTGATTCAGATCAGTCTATCTACGCTTTTAGAGGTGCGGATATACGAAACATACAGGATTTCGAAGAAGATTTCCCAGACGCTAAAACAATTATGCTTGAGCAAAATTATCGTTCTACTCAAACGATTCTTGACGCAGCAAACGCCGTTATATCTCATAATCAAGAGCGAAAGCCGAAAAAATTATGGACAGCATTAGGCAAAGGCGATCCAATAATTGGCTACGGTGCTCAAAACTCTTCTCAAGAAGGATTATGGATTGCTGAAGAAATATCCAGACTTAAAACTAAAGAAAATATTCCATACTCAAATATAGCTATTATGTACAGAGCTAATGCTCAATCGCGTGCTCTTGAAGATGCTTTAATTAAATCTGGATTACCATATCAATTAGTTGGCGGAACGAAATTCTACGAACGCAAAGAAGTTAAAGACACTCTCGCTTATATGCAAAGTATTGTGAACCCAGACGACGATATAAATATGCGTAGAATCTTTAACGTACCTAAAAGAGGTCTTGGGAATCGCGCCGAATCGCTTTTACTTTCTTATGCTAAAGCTCAAGGAATTAGTTTTTGGAATTCGATTGAACAATGTGAGAATATATCTGGAATGCCAACGCGTAGTATTACTCAAATCAAAGCATTTCACACTCTTATGTGTGAGCTTACGCAAATGGCTATAAAAAATGATTCAAGACCTTCCATAATAGTGAAAAATATACTCGATTCAACAGGTCTTTTAGATGAGTTGAAACGTTCAGAAGATGAACAAGATTTAAATCGCGTTGAAAACTTATCGCAATTGCAATCAGTTGCATCTGAATATGAACAGAATGCAGATGAAGTGACTCTTGCTGGATTCCTTGAGCAAACAGCTCTTGTTGCAGATTCCGATCAACTTCCTACAAGTAGTGAAGATACGGGAAAAATTACGCTTATGACTTTGCATACTGCAAAAGGTTTGGAATATCCTGTTGTGTTTCTAACAGGTATGGAGCAAGGAACTTTCCCTCATTCTCGTTCAATGGATAATGAATCTGAGCTTTCTGAAGAAAGACGATTAGCTTATGTTGGAATTACTCGCGCGAAGCAAAGATTGTATTTGACTTACGCATCTGTGCGCTCGCAATGGGGAGATGCGATGGATATGATTCCTAGCCAATTCCTTGATGAAATTCCTGAAGATTTGATTCATTGGAATTCTAAAAAGCCGTCTTATGATTATGACTCAGATGATGATTTTGATGATGAAGTTGATGATGATTTCGACTATGACGATGATTTTATAGATGATTTTGACGATTCTTACGCTTCTCGTACTTCGTTTGGATCTCGCGCGCATAAGTCTAGCTCGAGTTTGAAATCTGCTAAAACACGTAAGAAATCTTCGTCTTATGGGAGTAGTTCGCGCACGTCTTATGGATCTTCTTATGGATCGTCTTATGGATCTTCGTATTCAAGTAGTTCGCGTTCGTCTTCGTATGGTTCTTCTTCGCGCTCATCTTATGGTTCGTCTTATGGAAGTAGTTCTTCTTATTCAAGTGGTTCGTCTTATGGATCTTCTTATGGATCGTCAAAAGCGCGTTTCAAATCTAGTTCTGTAACTACTCGTAAATCTTCTATTACTTCTTCTCGCTCGTCTTCTAGTTCTGCTTCGCGCGATAATCAAGTAAATCGCGATAATCAGTTAAATATAGAAGATTTTCACGTTGGAGATAAAATTACGCATGACCAATATGGATTGGGAACTATAGTTGCAACGCAAGATAAAGGCAGAAATTCGATTATTACAGTTGATTTTGGCTCTGATGGCGTAAAGCGTTTAATGTTGAGAGTAGCTCCTATTGAGAAGTTATGAAGTTTTGAAGTTGAAAAGTTTTATCTAATGTATGAAACAGTAAATTTAAGAAGCTTTATACTTGAAAATTTGAGAGTTTTTCGTTTGTAAAATGAAATTTTTCGCAAATGAATTGATAGTTTTCTTAGAAAGTTAATTATAAGAATTTGTGATTATATCTATGAAAAGAAAATATTCAAGACTTGTTTTCTTTTTGCATGTAAGAAAAAATAAGAATGAAAGTAAGTATAAAAGGTAAAACAAACAAAATAACTGAATAGAAACATGCAATAACTGAATAGAAATAATTGAATAGGAACATAAAAATAACTGAATAGGAATAACAGCTGCTAAAACTATTTAATAGCTTTTGGGGAAGTTATTTTAAGTGAGATTGAAAAATTAAAGATTTTAAAAACGTGGCGTTTGCAAACGTGAGCGCCGTATAGCGTGTTGCATTAGAGAAAATGTGACACAAAAATATAAAAATATATTTAGAAAGAGATAAAAATTTATGAAAAACAAATTATTTGCATCAATTCCAGCTATTATTTTCGGTATACTGATTGCTATTGCTCCGTTCACTTTTGCAAAAGTATGCGGATCAATGGGTATGTCAAAAATGCATATGATGCATGGAGCTTGCTATTACACTGGACAAGCAGCATTGGGAATAGGAATTATTATTGCTTTACTCGGAGTTGTTGCTTTGTTTGTAAAAGCTCCTGTTCGTGCTGGTATTAGCATTGCAATAGTTGCAAATTCATTATTGATGATTGCTGTTCCTACTTTCCTTATTGGTGTTTGCAATAGCCCTATGATGAAATGCAATTCAGTTACTCGACCAACTTTAATCGTGTTGTCTGTTCTTACAGCTGTAATTTCAGCATCTTGCGCATACTTCGATTTGAAGAATGAGTCGGAAAACTAAAATTGTATAATAACAATTTGTATAATTTCTAATTATTATGCAACGAATTACATTAAAGCGTTTGCCGCTGGAGAATCTTAAACGTAAGCCATTAAGAACTATTGCTCTTATAGTAGTTGCTGCATGCTTATCTGCTGTATTCTTTGGCGGCGCGCTTATTTCTATGAATTTATCTCGCGGATTAAAAAGTATGCGTGAACGCTTAGGCGCGGATATTATGGTAGTTCCACAAGGTACTAACACTAAAGCTGAAGCCTTGCTCACAAATGGCGGTTCAAGCACTTTTTATTTCACAAACAATATAGAAGATTTAGTTAAACGCGCACCCGGAGTGAAAAAAGTTAGTGTACAAACGTATATTTCTTCACTCTCTGCAGGTTGCTGTGCTGAAAAGTTGCAAATTATAGGATTTGATCCTTCTACAGATTTTGTGATTGGACCATGGATTTACTCTCAGCATAGTTCTGTTTTGCATAAGGGAGATATGATTGCAGGCGCAAATGTTAGCGTATCTTACGACAATACTGTGCGATTGTACGGTCATAAATGGAATGTTGTTTCTCAACTTGCAAAAACCGGTACTAGCTTAGATAATTCTGTGTTTGTAAATAGGCAAACTGTGCCGCAAATAGTTGAATATTCAGCAAAAGTAGGTCATATTGCTATTCCAAAAGAATATGCGACTAAAGCTATTTCCGCAGTTCTTGTGAAAGTAGATAAATCATATAGTCCTCAAAAAGTTGCAGATAATATTCGTAAAACAAGCGGATTAAGCAGCATTGGCATAATTTTCCCAGGTGGTATTACAGCAACAACTAAAGAGAACCTATCTATAGTAACTCGTTCAATTACAGTCGTAGTTGCTATTTTGTGGCTTATTTCAATTATTGTTATGGTTACAGTTTTTGCATCTTCTATTAGCGAACGCAAGAAGGAATGCGCGTCTTTAAGAATTATTGGCGTAAATCGAATAAGTTTAGTGAAAATTATTGTCAAAGAATCTTGCATAATCGGTTTAGCTGGAGGTGTGATTGGAGTAGCTTTTGCATCGCTTATCTTATTCCCTTATAATTCTTTAATTTCTAAACAATTGCAATTGCCTTATCTTGAAATTACTGCTATTCCTGTTGTTATTTTGATTATTGTAGGCATTTTAGTTTCATTGATTACTACTCTTTTGACTTCAATTGTTGTTACGCGAAATATTGCTGTAGGTGAAGCGTATCTTAAACTTCGTGAAGGGGAATGAGATCTTGCTATGAGTGAAAGTAATTCTTTAAAAGATACTGAAATAGTATCTCTTAGTAATGTTACGCGTAATTTTATTCGCAGAAAAAAGATTTTCTCAGCTGTAGATAACGTTAATTTTTCGTTGAAATCCGGAGAATTTGTGGCGATTGTAGGGAAGTCTGGTAACGGAAAAACAACGCTTATAAATCTCATTGCAGGTTTGCTAAAGCCTACTTACGGTGATGTGGTTGTGTGTGGCTGTAATATTTCTTCATCGAATTGTTCCGATAATGAAATATCAAAATTGCGAGCTACTAGTATAGGCTATGTTTCTCAGACTCAAACGTTACTCCCAAATCTTACTGTGTGTGCAAACGTAATGTTGCCTATGTATGTAGCTTTTCCTGATTGTCAAGAAGATGATTCATATATTACTAGAGTTATGTTTTTGCTTAAAAAACTCGGTATTGATGATTTATTATGGTGTTATCCTAAAGAGCTTTCGGGCGGTGAAATGAAAAGAGTTATGATTGCTAGAGCAATGATGAGCAATCCTAAGCTTTTAATTTTAGACGAGCCAACAAGTGATTTAGATTCTGAACATACTCAGATAGTTATGGATATGCTAATGGATGCAGCAAATAATGGCTCAGCGGTTTTAATGATTACTCATGATTTGAAAGCAGCTAATTGCGCGGATCGCATATATTCTATGGATTGTGGAGTGCTCTCGCTATTAGAGAATAATGTTAAATAATTTTTAGGTTTATTTACAGGATTTTCCTATCAAATGGGGCTGAGCTCTCGGAGTTTCTC
>NZ_KQ961850.1:0-60974 GCF_001563665.1 Gardnerella vaginalis
TCCCACACCTCACTAGTACACAATCTATACTTAATCTACTTTTAGTGAATAAATTCATAGTTTATGCGTTTATTTTAAATTCAGCAGCAGTCTAGTTGCAAAGTTGTGAGAATTTTCAGCTGTTTTTGAGAATATTAGCTAATCCTAGATTTTTCAGTCGTTCTTCGCGCTTTAACTTTTTATTCTCGAGTTCAGCTTTGTTTATTTCAATAGCTTGCTTATATATTTTGATTAGCTCTTGAGCTTGTTTCTTAAAATCATTGTTTTTCGAATATTCAAGCACATTTGCTTTAAGCTGATCTTGCTCAACTTTATTCATATTTATGACTTTAGTGAAAACAGCTTTGAAATCCTCTTTAGAATCCCATTGATAGCCGTTTTTACCGCTAATAATTTGATTTTCATTAGGCGGATCATGTTTAACAAGTGCAAATAATCCAGAAGCCATTGCTTCAAGCATAGAAAGAGAATGCATTTCTGAAAGAGAAGCTGTTGTGTAATAATCCATTGCGTATAAATATTTAGTAATATCGTCATGCGCAATAGGTCCTAAAAGATAAATTCTATCTTCAAATCCTTTTTCTTTAACGTATTCTCGCAAATATTCCAAATCTGGTCCGCCGCCTATTACGAATAAGCGAGCTTTTTCGCGAGGAAAATCACAATAAATGAAATTATCAATAAGCTCTTGAATATTTTTCTCAGCGCCTATACGTCCAACAAATACAAACGATTTTGTAGAGTCTGAAATATCGTATTTTTTACGGAATTCTTCGCGGAAAGCAAGTCGTTCAGGTGTAGGTAGGAATTTTTTATATTCAACAGCATTGCTTAGAACGACCACTTTTTTATTCACTTTTTGGCGATCAATATAAGCTTGAGCTTTAGAAGACATGCTTGTAATAATTGTGGCATTCTTTGAGAATCGCATGAAATATTTTGAAGAAATATTTTTTGAAAACTCAGTAAAATGTTTTAGTCCAATATAAAACAAGAATTTATCGTATTCTGTGTGAAGAGTATAAACAACAGGTATATGCTCTTTTTTAGCAACTTCCAAACCGATTTCACCAATACCAAATTCATTTTGGATATGTATTACATCAGGTTTGAAATTGATAGGGAATTTTTTGCGCATGTATCCAATTGGGATTGCAACGCGATATTTATAAAGTTTTTTAAGCATAAAACCTGGAACATAAACTACGCCGTCAACTAGCTTAGTTTTATATTGCTTTTCAGATCCAACAGTTACTACTAGTACTTCATGTCCCATTTCTTCATACATTTTTTTCAACATGTATGATTGTGTTGCTACGCCATTTATGTATGGTGGATACGTTTCAGTAAAAATAGCTATTTTCAAAGTTTCCTCCAATTACATAAACAACATATCTAGTATATTATGTTTTTCCAAAATTTTTGTACGAATTTTTGATTTTTTAATAATAATCAATCTTTTTGTATTTTTTATTTTCCTAATGTTTGATTGTTACAGAAATTCTCACAGGAGAAGAGGATTCGAGAGTGTGCTTGACTGTGCATCCTTTGTTAATATGTTTTTCCATTCTATCTTTTAATGCGATAACTTCCTCTTCTGTAAGTTTATGATCCGCGCTTGTTGCATCAACTGTTATATCTTCGTTAAATTGGCTGTAAGCTCCTTCGTCTGCATCGTATGTGCCACTTACTACTACGCGTGCGGAGGAGTCTTCTCCAATAGCATGTTCTATTGCGTATTGAGTGCTTAATGCAGTGCACCCAGCTAATGCTATTTGCATAAGCTCAACCGGATTGAACATTCCTTGCCCTTTGCCAAAAGTTAATCTAGCTCCATCATCGCTTAATGCTTCCCACGTGCCATCGTCTTTACGTTCTACCCATAATCTTCTGGACATTTTATGCTCCTTTGCTTTAGATGTGCATTGTGATTTTTTGTTTGTTTGCAAAATAATTTGTATGTGTATATGTTATCACTTTAATGTTTAATGCGTATTGTGCTCACCGTATGCTAATCTCGTCTAGTTCAAGATTTGTAGTAATTACGTGTAATCACTGAATCACTGTATAAATAATTATGAAAGGCTATTGTGCCACACACTCATTATGCTGCGCATTCAATGCACAGCGGCGCTAAAAATACTAACAAAAGTCGCCGTAATAATAAAAAATATAATTCAAATAATTCTAGAAACTCATCTTTCAATAAGGTTAATGAGTTTGATGCTACTAGCAAAAACGTTGGTAGAAATGCTGCTAAGAATGTTGCTAAGAATGCTAATAGCATCGCAGTCAAGAATGTTAATAAGGAATCTAGAAAGAACGCTAAAAAGCGAAATCCTTTTGAATATAAGGCAAACAATAAGGCAAATAATAAAAATCACGAGCTGAATTCTCGTAAAAGTCGTAATCGTAAAGCAGATAAATTACGTGAAAGATTGCGTGAAAAAGCTTTACAATACGAACAGATGGCTATTCGTGAAGCAGAACAAGATTTTGCAAATAAGTCTTCATTAGAACCATTAGATAGCAGTAAGTCTTCATTGCATAATATTAAGTCTTCATCGGATAGAAATAAGTCTTTATCTCGTAAGTCTTTATCTCGTAAGTCTTCCGATTCAAGTAGGAGATCTTTCGATAACCATAATAATTCTTCTGTTAATCCCAAGAAAAATTCTGTAATAATTCCAGATTGTGCAATTGAATCTCGTGAAAGTTATAAAGATGATGTAACTTTCGAGCAACTTGGAGTTCCATCTTCTATTGTTGATGTTTTGCGTGCAGATGGGAAAATAAATGCGTTTCCAATTCAGCAAGCTACTTTACCTGATTCTTTAAAAGGCAAAAATATTCTCGGGCGTGGTAGAACTGGTAGTGGTAAAACTTTAGCATTTGCGATTCCGCTAGTTTCTCGTTTAGCAGAAAATTTTGTTGATTTAATTAACTCTGATAAAAAATCTAAGAATCGTAAAAATGAGGATTTGCCTTCTCCGCGTGCGCTTATTTTAGCTCCTACTCGTGAGCTTGTTCATCAAATTGACGATGTTGTTGCACCTCTTGCTGCAGCTTATGGTATGCGCACGGTTACTGTTTACGGTGGAGTTAGGTATCAGCGTCAAATATCTCAGCTTAAACAAGGAGCTCAAATTGTGCTTGCTTGCCCTGGGCGTTTGGAGGATTTATTGCGTCAAGGTGCTCTTAGCCTTGAAAAAGTAATAGTCAGTGTGCTTGATGAAGCGGATGAAATGGCAGATATGGGTTTCCTTCCTGCTGTTACTAGACTTTTAGAGCAGGTTAAACCAGATGGTCAGCGTATGTTGTTCTCTGCTACTTTAGATAAACAAGTTGCGACTCTTGTGAATAAATTCTTGCCGAATGCTGTTGTTCATGCGCTTGACGATGCTGATAGTCAAGTTGATACTATGACGCATCATGTTTTTGCAGTATCTTCAGGGGATAAGTATGAAGTTTTGCGAAAGCTTGCGTCTGGTAAAAAGCGCTCAATATTCTTTACTCGTACAAAGTGTCAAGCTAAGAATATGGCGAAGAAATTTGTGCAACAGGGTATTCCAGCAGTGGATTTGCAAGGTAATCTTTCGCAAAGTCAGCGTGATAGACATCTTGCTGTTTTCGCGCAAGGCTTAGTGCGAGTTTTAGTTGCAACTGATGTTGCTGCTAGAGGTATTGACATTAGTGATGTTGCACTTGTTGTACAAACAGAGCCTCCTGAAGATCCTAAATCATTCTTACATCGTTCTGGTCGTACTGCTCGTGCAGGCGAAGAAGGCGATGTTGTAACTCTTGTGCTTCCAAATCAGAAGCGTTCTGCGCATATAATGCTTCGCCGTGCAGGTATTCATGCTCAAACTCAAGATGTGAATCAATCTTCTCCAATTCTTGATGAGATTGTTGGAGATGCAGCGCAGTTGCAAGAAGGTTGGAGTATGCCTGAGCCTAGCCAAAACAAGCGAAAGTCAAGGGGAGGTAGATCTCGCGGACGCGGCAGATATCGCGGACGCATGCATGAGCGTTCGCACAGCAAGAGTGAAGGGAATGAATGATATTTATTAAGTTTACGGAAACTTATTAAAAGCTTTTAAAATTCTAAACTTTGCCGACACGCCGATATTTGCAGATGCATAGTCAAAGTGTTAATATCATATGGTTTGGTTAAAGGCCCCCTTCGTCTAACGGTTAGGACACCAGACTTTCAATCTGACAACAAGAGTTCGACTCTCTTAGGGGGTACAAATTAAAACGTCACTTTTGTAAGTGGCGTTTTTTCATATCTCGCATTATGTGATTTTTGGGGATAGTGCGATTTTCTGGGAAATAACCCGATTTTTGGGAATATAATGATTTGTCATATAGCTCTGATTTTTGTGTTATAACACGATTTTGTGGAATAACCCGAATAACCCGTATTTTACGTATGTTTTATATTGAAGTGTTAATTGTCCTATAAACACAATTAGAATGTAGTTAAAAGTGAGTAAGGAGGCTGAAATGTCTGTGAGAAATGATCAATACGAAAATTCTAGTAGTTCTGATAACAATAATTATCAAAATGCGAATAATGCTCAGAATTTAGCGAATAATGGCAATGCATCGTTTTCTGCAAATCAGAATTCTTATAATCAAAACTCTTATAATCAATCGCAATATAATCAAGGCTCTTATAATCAGCAGCAATACGGTTATGATCAGAATTCTTATAATCAAAACTCTTATAATCAATCGCAATATAATCGATCTTCTCAGCCTAGCCAATATAATCAGCCTTATTTTAGTCAACAAAATCCTCAATATAATCAAAATCAGCAGTATTCGTCTAATCAGACGCAAGCTAACAGGCAGCAATTAAATCAGCAGCAGGTTAATCAGCAGCAAACTAATCAGCAGCAAACTAATCAGCAGCAGGTTAATCAGCAGCAATACGGTTACAATCAATATAATCAGAATCAGCAGGCATGGCAGGCTCCTCAAGCTCAAAGATTCTCCAATCAGCCTTCCGCTACAGAAGCTAAATCTCCTTCTTATCCAAATCATAATCCTCAAGCTGTTTCTCCTGTTTCACGCGCTGTTCCAGGCAGCTATAATGCAAATAATGCGTCTCAATCTTCGTACGCATATAACAATTCTTATAATTCTCAAAAAACAGATGTAAAACAATGGCCTGATCTTTGGGGTGATTCATATTCTTCATCTGCAAGTGACGAAATTACGCATGATGATTCATCTGATAAGCCAGTCGAGAAAAGCGATGAACTTAATAAATGTGCTTTTTGGGGTCTTATTTTTGCATTCTTCTTCCCGGTTGTAGGATTTATTCTATCTGTGATTGCTTTAGTCGAAATAAGAAAGACTGGTGAGCGTGGAAGAGTAAGAGCTTGGATTGCAATTGTAGTTAGTATTTTAATTTTTATACTAGCAGGTACAAGTTTAGCTAATCATCTCGATGCTCAAACTTCAAAGTATTATTACCCTGAGCATGCGTATATTAAAGTTGGAGAAGATGGAAAAGATGATTATTATAACGATTTAGACGATGATGGATACACTGATTATGTTGATCCTGGTACATCGGATTCTTCGTCTGACTCTTCATCTTCGGATTCTTCGTCTTACTCTTCATCTTCGGATTCATCCTCTTCTGACTCCAGCTCGTCAGATAGTCAAGATAATTCCAATTCATCAGATGCTAATTCTGATGCTAATTCAGATAGTTCAAGTGATTAGAACAAAGATTTTTTATGCTGATGTCGATTGATTTTGGATTGACATTGATTGTGTCGATTTAGATCGTTTGATGTCGATATTGATATTATTTTTGACGCAAATAGTAGCTTTTCGACACGCCGTAAATCCTTTAATTGTCACTAAGACACGCCGATTTTCATTTTTGACTTGCATTTGTTCGTTATTCATGTAAGATAGTGACTCGGCTGTTCAAGCGAACAAGCCACGGCCCCGTAGCTCAGTTGGTTAGAGCGCCGCCCTGTCACGGCGGAGGTCACCGGTTCAAGTCCGGCCGGGGTCGCGATGGTGGAAGCCCGGTTATTCCGGGTTTTTTATTCATCATGGCTCTGTAGCTCAGTTGGTAGAGCGAACGACTGAAAATCGTTAGGTCAGCGGATCGATCCCGCTCGGAGCCACGACTTGTGATTTAGCGCAGAAACTTTGTTTCAGCGCTTTTTTTGTTTTATTTATCTGTCTAATTGTTTGTTGATAAGTTAAAAAATGATGTTATAGGCAAAATGGGGGTTATTTTGGGGGTTATTTCCCAAAATGGTTATAGGCAAAAAATTAAGCGATCACTAATTTAATTAGTAATCGCTTAATCGCTCAATTTAGTTAATTTAATTCATTTAGCGTATGAAGAAAATCAATCGGATTGCTTCCAAGATTCAACGTCAATATGATGTGCTGGATTTGCTTGCCAAGCTTTCCATGCAGACTCAACAATATCTTTAACGTTATACTGTGCGTGCCAATTCATCTCTTCGTTAATACGAGTTGGATTTCCAATCAATTGAGGAGGATCTCCAGCGCGGCGTGGCAATACTGCTTCTTTGAATGGTAGTTTTGTCACTCTACGGACTTCTTCAACGATTTCGCGCACTGAAGTTCCAGTTCCTGTTCCAACGTTGAATGCGTCATACTTTCTTTCATCTAGATCCAAATATCTTAATGCAGCAATATGAGCATCTGCTAAATCTGAAACGTGAATGTAATCGCGAATGCAAGTTCCATCTGGCGTTGGATAGTCATCGCCAAAAATAGCAGGTGCTTTGCCGCGCTGCAATCGCTCTAAAAGCATAGGAATAAGATTCAAAACTGCAGGATCTTCTAGTTCAACTGGTCCGCATCCAGCTACGTTGAAGTAACGCAATGCGCAGAAGCGTATTCCATAAGGCTTTTCACAAGCGCGAGCCATCCATTCGCCAATGAGTTTGGTTTGTCCATATGGATTGATTGGGACCATAGGAGATACGTCTTCAGGAACTACTTCTACAGGTGGTTCACCATATGTTGCTGCTGAAGAAGAAAATACGAGTTTTTTAGCATCGCTATGGCGCATTCCTTCTAGAACGTTTAACATGCCATTGAGATTTTGCTCGTAGTACCAAAGTGGCTTTTCCATTGATTCGCCAACTTGTTTGCGTGCTGCAAAGTGTATTACTGCATCTACATGCTCATTACGCATGATTTCTGCAAGTCGCTCTCCTGAACCTTGGGCTGCAATGTCCATTCCGTAAAGTCGAGCACCTTCAATGCGTGTTGGTTTGCCGTAGCTTAAATCGTCCACAACGACGACTTCTTGCTTGGCTTTATGAAGTGCGTGTACAACGTGTGCGCCGATGTATCCGCATCCTCCTGTAACGAGAACAGTCATGATTGACCTTTCTAGATATACTGATGAAACAAAAATGTTCGTTTTTGCTCACATCTGTTATGTTTTGCACTTTTAGTATACATCAATATGTAAAAATATTTTACATATTTTGTAATCTACAATAAAATACAAAAATGGCTAAACAGGTTTGAAGAATACGAGTCTGGATGATTATGAATAATGAAGATGCAGAACAAGAAAATAGTAGCATGATTTCAAAAGATCGTGCTGTGTTGTCTTTTGTTAGAAGATCTGCACGATTAGATGCTAGGTTGCAGCGCGCTAAAGATTCGTATTCTTCTAAATACTTACTAGATGTTTCTGAAGGTAATGGTTCTTTGCGCTTGACAAAGAATCTCATAATTGATCGAGAGTGGATTTCTAAAAATTGGGGGAATAGCAATCCACTTGTCGTAGAAATTGGCTCTGGGCAAGGTGAGAATATTGTTTCTGCAGCATCCGCTAATCCTAATACGAATTTTTTGGCGTTAGAAGTATATGATCCAGGTGTAGCGCATACTATGTTGCTTGCTTCTAAATGTGAAAGTTCGTGCGAATCTGAGTCTTCTAGCGAGTCTTCTAGTTCTTCTAGCGAGTCTTATAAATCATTAAAAGAATCTACTTATGATTCTTTTAACAATTCTTCTCATAACAATGAATCTAAAATCTCTAAAGGTCTAAAGAATTTAAGAATCGCACAAGTTAATGCTCCTGATTTTTTCAAGGCTTGTGACTCTAATGTGATTAGTGAAATATGGACTTTCTTTCCAGATCCTTGGCCGAAAATGAAGCATCATAAGCGTCGTATTGTTCAGAATGAACTAGCTCAAGATATTCACAAAGCATTATCAAAAGGCGGCTTTTGGAGGATTGCAACCGATATTGAAGATTATGCGTTGCATGTGCATGAAGTGATGGATAATAGGCTTGATTTCAAGAACATTGGACATAAATATGTTAGTTTGCCAATTGAACATGTAGGTAAAGGTAATGCAGATGAAGCTGAGGCACTTCCTCATGCTGATTTTTGCGAATCGGAGAGATTTGAAGGTAGAGTTCTTACGAATTTTGAGCGTAAAGGACTAGAAGCATGTCGAGTAATTCATGATATTACTTATATGAGTATTTAAGCTCTTATGAGTGTTGAAGCTCATATTATCGTTAAATGTGATAGTTGTTGAGATTACTGAGATTTCTGAGATTACTGAGATTTCTTATATTGCTGATATTGCTGAGATGTTGAGTAGGAAGTAAAGAATGCGTGTTATTTCTGGGCGATTCAAGTCTATGCCATTAGCGTCTGCTAAATCGTGTACAAGACCTACTACAGATCGTGCGAAAGAGGCTATATTTTCACGTCTTGATGCATGGAATGTGCTTGAAAATGCTACTGTTCTCGATTTGTTTGCAGGAACAGGAGCTTTAGGTATTGAAGCATTATCTCGCGGAAGTTGCAAATTAGTATCTGTAGAAGCAAATTCTGCTGCTGCATCTCTTATTAGTAAAACAGCTAAACTACTACGCGAATCTGCGTTTTGGGATGATTGTCTTTCAATGAAAGTTGACAGTCGAAATGCAGAGCAATTTGTGAGGGATTATAAAGGGGAAGCGTTCCAGCTTATATTTATAGATCCTCCTTATGCTTATGAAACTTCTGATTGCGAAAAATTGTTACAGTGCATAATTGACAATGGAGTAGCAAGTGTTAAATCTGATACTTTAATTGTTCTTGAACGTAGCACAAGAAGTGTTTTGCCTAAGCTTCCTCAAGGATGGGAAATTTTTGACAATCGACATTACGGTGAAACTGCTGTGCTTTTTATACAATCTAGTAGTGTTGAATAAAAGAGTGTTCTAACAGTCGTTAATAAAAGCGCGTTTACGAAAGTGTTGAATAAAAGCGTTTTGTTCAAGTTATAGTAAATCTTAGTCGTTTAACTTACGTGGATGCTTTCCAGATACTTCCCACCCAAGATTTATAAGTGTTTTCCTGTCTGCTTTATCTAAAGAAGTGCAATCTAATTTCTCAATTAAATCTGGACGAATTGCGTCAGTTCTTTCTAAAGCTTCATCTCTTCTAAATCTATCGACTTTCGCATGATTTCCAGATGTAAGAACTTCAGGCACGCTTAACCCTCTCCATGTAGTTGGACGAGTGTATTGACGATGTTCTAGAAGCGCGTCATCTCCCGTGTAGGATTCTTCTACAATTGATTCAGGATTGCCCATAAAACCAGGCATTAAGCGAGTAATAGCCTCAACCATTACACTTACAGCTACTTCGCCTCCGTTAAGTACGTAATCGCCAATAGAATATTCGCGAACGTCTATTCCGCATGACTTGTAATAATCAGGAATTCTTGCATCGTAGCCTTCGTACCTTCCACATCCAAAAATCAAATGATTTGCTCTGCTTAATTCTGTTGCATCTACTTGATTAAAAAGTGGTGCGCAAGGATTTGGGAATATTAGTATAGGATAATTATTTTCTTTAATTGATGTATTAGTAAAGTTTTCATTAGTAATTTTACTAGAGGAATCATTTAAACCTAATAACTCGTCTAAGCATTCAGACCATACTTCTGGTTTCATTACCATTCCAGCTCCGCCGCCAACAGGAGTATCGTCAACTGATTGATGAACATCATGCGTCCAATCGCGTAAGTTATATGCTTTTATGTTTAATAAGCCTTTATCTTGTGCTTTTCCGAGCAAGCTTAAATTGAGCATATTGAAATACTCTGGGAATACGGAAATAATGTCAATGTTCATCATAATTTGCTGTTTTAATTGAGCTTAAGAGTGCTTATATTAGTTTGATTAGAATTTACGGAATTTGTGCTAATTGCTTTGTTCTAATTGTTTTGTGCTGAGTTTGTTCTTACGAGCTTATGTTTAGTTTGTTCTTACGAGCTTTATATGTTGGACTCATTGTTTTGAGTGGTTCAGCTATGCTTTTTATTTGAAGGATTTTATTGGATTATTTTCCATTAAAATCCGGGAATTAGTCCTCCAGGAGGGTTGATAGTTAAGTATTGATCCTTAATATCAATTTCTGGTACAAGCGCTTCAACAAACGGCACAAGAGCAGTTTTATTGTCTTCATCAATAGGATTAACAAGTCGAATTTTTAGCAAAGATTGCGCACCATCTAGAACATCTACAACTTTTCCTATAACTTGTTCAGGTTGCCCTAGCTGGTTATTTTCGCATAATCTAGCTTCTAGTCCAACTAAATCCTTTATATACCAAGCGTTATGCTGTGCAAGATTTTCTGCGTTCTCAGCTGGAATATATAATTCCAACCCATTCAATGCTTCAGCGTCGTTCCTATTTAAGGATTCTTCAAATAGCAGAATCCATCTGTTTTTGAATGTTCTAGCATTTTCAACTACTAGTTCGCGCGATCCGTCTTGAGTATATAGGTGAGTTCCTGGTTTAAATCTTTCATATGGTTCATCTGTGAAAACTTGTACAGTTACTTCACCTTTAAGACCTTGAGCCTTACCAATACGACAAACCCTCAGCAGGTTATTGTAATCCTGTTGAGGGTCGTCATATGCGCGTTGGTTTTCTGCCACGTTCAATCTCACTTATGTATGATTAAATCACTTACGTACATCCATAATATCAACTCGCACATTATGATCGCTTAACGCTTGCATAACAGTACGAATTGCATTAGCTGTACGTCCTGCGCGACCTATTACACGACCGATGTCTTCTGGGTTCACTCGAACTCGCAATAATTCACCGCGAGAATTTTCTAGTGAGCGTACAGAAACATCGTCTGGAAAGTACACGATATTTTTAATGAGATGTTCCACAGCTTGAGCCAACATAACTACTCAGCCTTTTCCTCAGTATTGGCTTCTTCTGCTTCATTTGCAGCAGCTTCAATTGCAGCTTGAGCCTTAGCAGCTGCTTCAGACTTTGCAGCCTTAAGCTTTTGTGCTTCAGCTTCAACAGCTTCAACTCGAGCTTGCGCATCTGGGCCAGCTTCAGAGGTCTTTAATGTGCCTTCTGCACCTTCAAGACCTTTGAACTTCTGCCAGTCACCGGTAATCTTCAGAAGCTTTAATACTGGTTCGCTTGGTTGTGCGCCAACGCCAAGCCAGTACTGTGCGCGCTCAGAGTCAATCTGAATCAACGATGGCTGCTTATTTGGATCATATACGCCTATTTCTTCAATAGACTTGCCGTTACGCTTGTTGCGTGAATCGGAAATCACAATGCGGTAGTAGGCGTAGAATTTCTTGCCCAGTCGCTTAAGACGAATCTTGGTTGCCAAAATGGCTCTCCTTGTATCTAAAGTCGTGAAATTTCGTTAGGGTGTGGGGCACTCCTTACGAGAATTCACTATGTTCCTCACGTAGTTGTGAAGAGGGCTACAACATACGCAAATAACTTTTCTATTATGCATATCGGCTTGGACGATTTAACTTAAAACTTATGCAAGTAATATATGCCAAATGATCAGTGCCTTTTACAACAATAGACTTATGTGATAGCGCATGAGATGAACAATTATGAGCGTTAAAAAGAATATGATCAAGTGTAAAATTCGGCCATCGTAGCCATGTAGGCCATGTGCGAAGTCTGCAGCCAAGTTCAATTGCGCTGTCTTTTAGACCAGATGACAATAATTTTCTAAAACTAGGATGATCAATTGTTGAGTTGAAATCGCCTGCAATAATAGTAATAACTTTGCTATTTTCTAATCTAAAAGTTTTTAGAATTTTAGAAAGTATTCTTATCCCTTCGCTCCACGATACGCATCCTCTCATAGGGGATTTTGGATGAGCAGATGCAAAATTTAATGTAATATCGTCAATTTTTGTTGTTACTAAAGGTACGTTTGACGCGTCAATATTTACTGTTTTATCTAGTGTTCTTTGAGGAGAATATTTAGTAAAAATTGCGTTAAATCCGCCGTTGTCGTTTTCGCTTTCCTCGCCTAATTGTTGTGTTGAGAAGATATCTTCTATATGAAAATCATGTAATTTTTTTATGAGCTGCTTGTTCACTTCTTGCAATAGAAGTGTGTCAATATTATTTTCTTTTGCTATTTCAACTATTTGTTTTGCGTTTGCGCGACCATAACGACAATTTAACGTCATTATACGAATTTTTTTATTATAAGTTGATTCGTGATTATATGTATTTGATTTTGATTTAAAGAAGAAGTGAAAAATTTTTTTAATCTTTTTAAATACGTAAGGAGTATGTGAAGTAAAAGAAATAAGCAATATTATTATTGACGCTATACACTCATGCTTCATATTGAAAGCTGTGCTAATTATTGCTATTAGGAGCAACGGAATATACGAAAGTTGCAATAATGCAATCACGTATGGAAGTGGATTAAGTTTATCTGTGCCTGCTGGAATCCATCTGAGTAATTGCCATATAGCTAGTATTGCAAGTATTGCCCATGTTATTTGGCATAACAAGAGATGTGAGTCCATATTCCGCTGCTCCTGAATATTTTTGTTTTTCTATATGTTAAAAGGATTTATTGATCCTAGTTGTTCATAAATTTTTTTGCATTCAGGGCATACAGGATAATTTTCTGGATTTTGCTTAGGAACCCACACTTTTCCGCATAATGCTACGACTGGTCTTCCTGTAAGAAGTGATTTTTGTACTTGAAGTTTATCAACGTAGTGAGCGAAACGATCTGCATTTGAGCCATCGTCTAAACGTGCATCTTCTTTAGTATCTGGACGCTCTAGTATTGCAGTTGAAGTTCCAGATCCAGAATCTGGTGAAGACTCTGATTCACTCGAATTAAATACATTTGTTTTATATATTGATGACTTTAGATTTAAAGAGTCTGACTGTTCTTCATAAGACTGTTCTTCATAAGACTGTTCTGTGTAGGTCATGGTCTTCCTTTCTTAAAATATTTCAAGTAGATATATAAATCTAGTTTTACTTAAATTTTATTTAAAGATTGTGCTAAAGGTTTTATTTTTGCTCAAGATTTTATTTGTGTTAGAGGTTTTATTTAAAGCACATCAATTTCTGTAGGGATAGCAGGATCTCCTCGCATTAAGCTTTGAGCAGAGATTGGCAATCGGCTTAAAGCTTTAGAGCAATGCTCTTGAGCGTTCATAATTGCATCATGACCAATGTATTTGGTATTTTCTTTACCGTCTATCATATAGTCAACTAGCAAATTCTCCCAATTTTCTTTAGGTTTAAAGTTTTTAAGAGATTCTTCAGATCCAGAAATAATGTGCTCCGCGTCAGCTATACCATTTTTAGAAGTAGAAAAATCATAAGATCGATAAGCTAATTTACGACCTGGAACAGTTGCTTTGTTCTTAGACTTCTTAGCAACAGGATGCATAATTCCATTTTGTCCTTCGCGTTCAGTCAACTTGTAAACCATAGCGCAAGTTGGTGCGCCTGATCCTGTAACAAGCATTGTGCCAATTCCATAAGAATCAACTGGGGCATTTTGCAATGAAGCTAAAGCGTATTCGTCTAAATCATTTGTAACAGTTATTTTCGTTGTTGTTGCTCCTAATTTGTCAAGCTGTTTTCGCACACGCATTGCCAACTCGCCCAAATCTCCAGAATCAATACGAACTCCGCCTAATTGCGTTCCAGCAACTTCTACAGCAGTCTTTACAGCTTCTTCAATGTTATAAGTGTCAACAAGCAAAGTAGTTCCTGTGCCAAGAGTTGCAATCTGTGCTTTGAAAGCATCGCGTTCATTATCGTGAACTAAAGTAAAACAATGAGCTGCTGTTCCAATAGCTTTCAAATCGTAAATTTGAGCAGCTAACAAGTTTGCTGTTCCTTTGAATCCTCCAATAATTGCAGCTCTTGATGCAGCAATTGCTGAAAATTCGTTTGTTCGTCTTCCTCCCATATCCATGCAAGGTCTTCCAGCAGATGCGCAAACCATTCGTGCTGCTGCGGATGCAACAGCGCAATCATAATTCAATATAGAAAGAAGTAGTGTTTCTAGTAATGTACATTCACCGAAAGTGCCTTCAACTTGCAAAATTGGAGAATTAGGGAAGAACATTTCTCCTTCGCGATATCCTGAAATTTTTCCACTAAACTTGTAGTTTTCAAGCCAAGAAATAGTTTCTTTACTTACTATGTGACGATCTGAAAGGAATTTCAAATCTTCTTCACGAAGGTGGAAGTTCCTTAATTGCTCAAGTATGCGTCCAGTGCCTGCAACTACTCCATAGCGGCGTCCTTCAGGAAGATGTCTAGTAAAAATTTCAAATACGCATTTTCTATTAGCTGTGCCATCGTGCAATGCAGCATCAAGCATTGTATATTCATACATATCTGTCATAAGCGCAGATGAAAATTCAGACATAATGTTCCTTTCATAAAACTAATGAATCGTCAACTAACAAATGCAGTGCATTACTCGCGAACATTTTGTATAGCCAATGAACTTTTATGCTTTGAAATTATCATATATCTAAGTCTATGCACTCGCTTTTTAGTTATTTTTTGATTTCATATTATGAGCTTAAATATTCAGTATGAATGAACACTTATAATGGCAACTATGCTTAATAATATGGGACACAAATCTTTAACTAAAGCTGCATCTGGAATGCGACTTTATAACACTGCATCGCATACTATTTCTGATTTTAAGCCAATAAAACCAGGTCATATAGGTATGTATGTGTGTGGAGCAACTGTACAAAGTTCGCCGCATATTGGGCATATTCGTGCTGCAATTGCTTTTGATATAGTTCGTCGTTGGATGATTCGCTTGGGCTATGACGTAACTTTTGTGAGAAATGTGACTGATATTGACGATAAAATTATGAAAAAATCCACTCAAGCTGGTCAACACTGGTGGGAACGCGCATATATTTACGAAAGAGAATTTAGCGAAGCTTATAACATGTTAGGAGTATTACCTCCTACTGTAGAGCCTAGAGCTACTGGTCATATTACAGATATGATTGAGCTTATTGAGCGTTTGATTGAGCGCGGACATGCTTATGTAATTAAAGATGAGTCTGGAAAGCCTACTGGAAATGTTTATTTCGATGTTCCAAGTTGGGAACATTATGGTGAACTTACGCATCAAAATCAGAATCAAGATAAAACTTTTGCAAGTGATTATGCATCTCAGGTTGCTGATGCTCTTGGTCCTAGCGTAGATAATATTTCAGAAGATAAATATAATCCTGTTGATGCTGCTGATGCGTCTAAAGATAAACATGATTCTCGTGATTTTGCACTTTGGAAAGCTCCATGCGATTTTGATCAAAGTGATGCTAAATGGTCAACTCCTTTTGGTGTAGGTAGACCGGGATGGCATATTGAATGCTCTGCAATGAGTCACAGATATCTCGGAGATGAGTTCGATATTCATGGTGGTGGTTTGGATTTAAGATTCCCTCATCATGAGAATGAGATGGCTCAAACAACTGCAGCGGGTTGGAAGAGTGCTAATGTTTGGATGCATTCTGCTTGGGTTACAGCTAAAGGCGAGAAAATGTCTAAATCTTTAGGCAATGGACTTTCTGTTCCGTCTGTTTTAGCAAATAATAGCTCTTGGGTTGTTAGATACGCTTTGGGTTCTGTGCAATATCGTGCGATGTTAGAGTGGTCTGATCAAGCGCTAGTTGAAGCTAAATCTGCATATGATCGCATTATGAATTTCTTAGAGCGTGCTGGTCGTGCTATTGGTGAACAACCTTCTCGTGAAGAGATTACGTCAATTAACGCAGATTTGTTACCAGAAGAGTTTACGCAATCTATGAATGATGATATTAACGTTTCAGGTGCTCAAGCGGCTATTTTTAGCACGATTCGAAAAGGTAATTCTTTGCTTAATAATATTTCAGGAAGCGGAGATGATTTTAAAGAATCTCTTAGAAATGTAGTTGTAAGCGTTCGCGCGATGCTTGATACTTTAGGATTAGATCCTTATGCTCAGCCATGGGTTTCTAATTTTTCTAAAAATGACACTTGTGAAAATAATAGCGCTGAGCATAATGCGCTATCTTCGCTTATTTGCTCTCAGCTTGAAGCGCGCGCAAAAGCTCGTAGCGTTAAAGATTTTGCAACTTCAGATGCTATTCGCGATTCTTTAAGTGCTGCTGGAGTTGTAATAGAAGATACTCCTCAAGGTTGCTCGTGGCATTTGTTGAATAAGTAATGATAGGATAAAGAGATTATGGCAATATTTAGTTCTTTAACAGACCGACTTTCTTCTGCATTTAAAAATTTGCGTAGCAAAGGCAAACTTTCTGATGCTGATATTGATGGTACTGTTCGTGAGATTCGTCGTGCATTACTTGATGCAGATGTTGCTCTTGAAGTAGTTAGATCTTTTACAGCTCGTGTTCGCGAACGTGCTCTTGGTGAGGAAGTTTCGCGCGCGCTAAATCCTGCACAACAAGTAGTTCGTATTGTAAATGATGAATTGACGCAAGTTCTCGGTTCTGGTGTTGATAGACCTTTGAATTTTGCAAAATATCCTCCTACTGTAATAATGCTTGCAGGCTTACAAGGTGCTGGTAAAACTACTTTGGCTGGAAAGCTTGGATATTGGCTTAAAGATTCTGGTCATACTCCTTTGCTTGTTGCAGCTGATTTACAACGTCCTAACGCTGTTACACAGTTGCAAGTAGTAGCAGAGCGTGCAGGAGTTGCAGTGTATGCTCCGCAAAAAGGTGTGCAAACTGGTGGAGATAATTTAGCTGCCCCTGGAGTAACTGTTGGAGATCCTGTTAAAGTTGCTAGTGACGCAATCGAATTTGCTCGAAATAAAATGTATGACACTGTGATCATTGATACAGCAGGTCGTTTGGGCGTAGATGATGCGTTAATGCAGCAAGCTCGTAATATTCGCGATGCTGTTAATCCTCAAGAAGTGCTTTTTGTTATTGATGCAATGATTGGCCAAGATGCTGTTCGTACAGCTCAAGCGTTCAATGAAGGTGTTGATTTTACTGGAGTTGTGCTTTCTAAGCTTGATGGCGATGCTCGTGGTGGAGCTGCATTATCTGTAGCGAGTGTTACAGGTAAGCCAATTTTGTTTGCTTCAACTGGTGAAGGTTTGAAGGATTTTGAAATCTTCCATCCTGATCGCATGGCATCTCGCATACTTGATATGGGAGATATTCTCACTCTGATAGAGCATGCGCAAAAGCAATTTGATGAGGAAGAAGCTCGTAAAGCTGCATCTAAGATTTCTGAAGGTACTTTTGGATTTGATGACTTTTTAGATCAACTTCAGCAAGTTAGAAAACTTGGATCTATGAAACAATTGCTTTCAATGATTCCAGGTATGGCTCAACATCGTAAAGAGCTTGAGCAATTTGATGATCGTCAGATAGATAAAACTGAGGCGATTATACGTTCTATGACTCCGTTTGAACGTAGGAATCCTAAGATTATTGATGGTTCTCGTCGTGCTCGTATTGCTGCAGGCTCTGGTTGTACTGTGAGTGCTGTTAATTCATTATTGCAACGTTTTGAGCAAGCAGCAAAGTTTATGAAGCGTATGGGTGCAGGTGTTCCAGGAATGGGCGGTATGCCTGGTTTTGGTGGACCTAGCCAGAAATCAAAGCGTAAAGATAAGAAAAATTCTAAGAAGAAGGGTTCTAAGTCAGGGAATCCTATGCGCCGTGAAGCTGAACAAATTGCACTACGCGCGCGACTTAGTGGAGCTGGTTCGTATAATAATTCCACAAATTCTTACGATAATAACAATGTGGATTCTGAGCCTAATATGATGAATGTTCCTTCAAGTCTAAAAGATTTGCTTTCGTCACAAGGGCAGAATAATTTATCTGATTTGCCGCAAATGCCTGATTTGCCGCCAAACTTAGGCGAAGGATTATCTGGTCTTTTTGGATCGAAGTAAAAGATATTTAGTAGTGAGGTTTATTTATGTTTTGGAATATTTTATCTCAATATGGCTTATTCTTAATGAAAGTTATAACTGGAGTTATTGCTCTTGTATGTATTTTAGCTTCGTTTAAAAAGTCAAGTAAATCTGATGATGACGATAAAAAAGAGATTACTATCGTCAATTTGAATGAAAAATATGATGATCAAAAAGATAAGCTTGAAGATGTTATGATTCTTAGTGGTTCTAAAGAAGAACGTAAGGCATCTAAAGAAGCAGAAAAACGAAAGAAAAAAGAAGAGAAGGAAAAGAAAAAGGAAGAGAAAGCAAAGTCTAAACAAGAAGCTAAGAATGCTTCTAAAACTTCTAATGACACTAATTTGGAAGTTAAAGATTCAGATGCAAATTCTTCTAAAAAGTCGCGTCTTTTCGTTCTAAAATTCTCTGGAAGTGTTAGCGCTAATGAAGTGAACGATTTGCGCGAAGAAATTACAGCTATGCTTTCTTTAGCTAAAGATGGAGATGAAGCTTTACTTCAGCTTGAAAGCCCTGGAGGATCAGTAGACGGATACGGCTTAGGTGCATCGCAATTACAACGTATTCGAAATCATAATATTCCTCTTACTGTTGCAGTAGACAGAGTTGCAGCTAGTGGCGGATATATGATGGCTTGCATAGCAGATCGCATTGTTGCAGCGCCTTTTAGTGCTATTGGATCTATTGGAGTTGTGGCACAAATTCCTAATGTTCACAGATTCTTGAAGAATCATGATGTTGATGTTGATGTTGTAACTGCTGGTAAATATAAGCGCACTATGACTGTTTTTGGAGAAAATACTGAAGAAGGAAAGCAAAAGTTCAAAGAAGAATTGAATGAAGTTCATCAATTGTTCAAAGATTTTGTGAGTACGCATCGTCCGCAAGTAGATATCGATAAAATCGCAACAGGAGAGTATTGGTATGCTGCGCGCGCTATTGAGTTGAAACTGGTTGATGCTTTAGGAACTAGCGATGATTTAATAGTTGATGCTATGAAAGATAAAGATGTTTATCTTATAACTACTAAAAAGTCTAAGTCCTTAGTAGAAAAAGTTGGTTTGAGAGCTGAAGCTGCAGTAGAAAATATTATTACTAATGTGATATATAAGAATTCTACTAACGCACGTGTTATGTAATTAACATGTTTAGATATGTTTAGCTAGATTTAGCTAGTTGGTTATATTTAGATAGCTAGCTATATTTAACTAGATTTAGTAATTTTTGTAAGTATTTCAAGAAGACTTATTAAGAGATTTTGAAGGTATAGTAATGGTCAATTCAGAAGAGTCTATGCGCGATGTTAGCGAATTTTCTGATTCTGATATTGTAAAAAATATATCTTCTAGTGATTCTTCTAGTAGTAATTCTTTAAGTAGTGATACTTCTAGTGATTCTTCTAGTGAGTCTTCTGATAAGTCTTCTAGTGATACTTCAAGTAACAATACTTTAAGTAGTTCTTCTATCGGGCGTTCTCGTAATTATTCTTATAAATTACGCTGGTTTACAGTAATAGTTTCTTTTATCTTAAGCATTTCCGTGGCTTTTTCGTATATTTTATTTGATATTTACGATATTATTCCAGGTCCGCTAACTATCAAATCCGTAAATCGTGTAAATCCAATCGAACGAGAAGATAGTTTCTTAAGCGTTTCATCCGTTTCATCACAAGCTGAAGCTGGAAGTAGTATAGATAAGGATTCAGCACAATCTCTTATAAAATCTTTAGTTGAAGATGCCGGTGTTGGCAATGATGTTTCTGTTGTAATAGAAGACTTTCATGGTAATGTTGTTGCAACGCACAATCCAGACATACCTAGAGAGCCTGCTTCTACTCTTAAAACTCTAACTGCTGCTGTTGCGTCACACACATTAGATATGGGATCTACTTTAGACACATTCGTATATGCTCTTAACGCTAAAGCTTCGAAGATTGTGTTAAAAGGCAATGGAGATATGCTCTTAGGTGCAGGTGAAAACGATATCAACCATGTAAATGGCAGAGCTGGTTTAGCTACTCTAGCGAAGAATACTGCTATAGCTTTGAAGAATAGGGGAATTTCGTCTGTTCATCTTTCTGTTGATGATTCGTTATTTGGTGAAAAACGCTATCCACCTCTTGTTCATGAAAATAACGAAGGAAATTATTATTATGAGCCGACTTCATCTATGGCTATAGATTGCGGTCGTAAGCGTAATTTTAATTATTGGCTTAGCTTGGGTCATGATGCAGATGATTTAGATGATTACCCTCCTTTAGATCAAAATCAACCTAAAAAGGTAGCAGAAACTTTCGTTGATTTGTTATCAAAGCAAGGTATTAGCGTTGATTTTTCTGGTGAAATAAGTAAAAGCAAGTCTTTAATTACTCCGAATGCTTTTCCAATTGCGCATGTATCATCTGCAACTTTAAGCGAGATACTTGGATATATGCTTAGACGTTCTGACAATTCACTTGCAGAAGAATTTGGACGTTTAACAGCTTTAGCTAAAGGTGAAAGTAATTCTCCTGAAGGTGCTGTTAAAAGTGTTGTTGAAGGATTAAAAAAATTAGGTGTTAATACTGAAGGTTTGCATATGTCTGATTGTTCAGGACTTTCACCTAAGTCTTCATTGCGAGTGACTACTTTAGCTCAAGTGCAGTTACTTAATTTGAGAGCTGGAAAAGGTTCTGCTGCTGCACAAGGATTAGCTTTGCCTGGATTTATTGGTTCTGCTCGTAGATTGTTGAAAGATGAGTCTGCTCTTGGAATGATAAGAGTAAAAACTGGATCCTTAGATAAAGTTACTTCTTTGACTGGAAACGTAACTCGAAAAAAGGGTGGTACTCTTGTTTTTGCTGTTGTTGTAAATAATCCTAAGAGTCATGGAATGTCTTTTGCAGCAATTAGTAAATTTATGAGCGCTTTACCGAATTTATAAAGCGTAAAGTTTTAATTTATAAAGTGTAGCGTTTTATAATAAGAATATGGTTTATTCATCTCGTGTGCGTGCAGGAATTGGCGAAATTAGCCATTGTTTTGACGAATTAGATTTAACTGTTCAAGATAAACAATTTCTTCGCCATGGCTTTCATGCTCCGAAGTGTGATGCTCCATTGGTTCTTATAGCGTGTTCTGGCGGCAGGGATTCATTAGCTTTAGTTGCGTTAGCGTCAAAAGTTTGTGCAAGCAGAGGCTTGCGCTGTGGAGTTGTTATTGTTAATCATAATTTGCAAAGTTCTTCTGAAAAAGTTGCTATTGAAGCATCTAATCAATGTAAAAAATTGGGTATTAGCTCTGATTTAATTTATATCGAATCAATAAAAGTATTAGATAGCGGTATTGGTATAGAAGCTGCTGCTAGAGATGCTAGGTATGCTGCTATTATTCGCCGCGCTAAAATTTTAAATGCGTCAGTCGTATTATTAGCTCATACTGCTGATGATCAAGCTGAAACCGTTGTTATAGGTTTGCGCGATTCTTCAGGTTTGGAAGCGATTGCTGGTATGAATGCGATTATTTTTAGGGATGGTATTAGATTTGCTCGTCCACTTTTGCAAATTACTCGTGATGAAACTACAGGAATTTGTGAAGATTTTTCAATAAAGTGGTGGGATGATCCAACTAACGGCGATTGCGTACCTAAAAATCAAGAATTGCATAAGAATTACCCGTTGCGTTCTCGCGTAAGGCATACGCTTATTCCGTATATTTCTCATTTCTTTAATGCAAATATTGTTAATCTTTTATCTAGAGGTGCGAAGTTAGCACAAGACGATTTAGAATATATTAATTCTCAAGTTGATGATGTTGTTTCTAAAGTTATGACAGTTAATTTTTATAGTTCTACTTTTAACGATTCTGACTCTAAGCATTGTGATAATTGCGCTTGTGATAATTGTGCTGATTGCGCTTGCGCTTGCGATTGTGATAACTGTGCTAGTGATAATTGCGCTAGTAGCATAACTTCGGATAATAAAAATATTGAGATTACTTTAGATGTTAAAACTTTAAAGGATTTCCATATATCTATTAGAAGACGTGTTATTGCTCGCGCACTTAGTCTTATGAATCTCAGATTTTCTTCTAGCCATATAACTTCTATAGATGAACTAATTAGTAATTGGCATGGTCAAAAGCCAGTTTCTTTACCTTGCAATGTCAAAGCGTGTCGCGTAGGCGTAAAAAACGCTTCAGTCATTCGTTTATGCAATTATAGGTAGCATGCAGATTTCAGATATACGCGATGACATTGACTATGAATTGATTAGTCATGATGACCTTATGAAGAGAATCCGTGAGGTTGCATCTCAAGTTAGTGAGGATTATAAGAATAGTAATCTTTTGCTAGTTGCTGTTCTTAAAGGAGCTGTGAACACGCTTGCTGTATTCTCGCAAGAATTGAGTATCAATGCATCTATGGATTTCATGAGTCTTTCAAGTTATGGTTCTGGTACTAAAACAAGTGGTAATATTACTGTCCGCGAAGATTTGAGTACTGATGTTGCAGGTCGCGATATTCTTATCGTTGAAGATATTGTAGATTCTGGTCGTACTCTAGATTGGTTGGTAAAAGAGCTTAAAAGTCGCGGTGCTGCAAGTGTTAAAGTATTCGCGTTGCTCACTAAGCCAGCTCGTCGTGAAGTAGATGTAGAGATAAATTATAAAGGTTTTGAAATTCCTGATGCGTTTGTTGTAGGTTTTGGAATGGATTACGATGAACGATACAGGAATTTGAATTCTATAGCTGTTTTAAAGCCATCAATATATGAGTCTTAATATATCAGTTAAGTAATTTGTATTTGAAAATATTATCTGAATTTATGTGTATTTAATGGAGTTTGAAAGGAGCCTGATTGTATGGGCGCTTCTCCTATGACACCGCGTGGTCCAATGGGAAATCCTCTTGGTGGAGGGGATAACAATAATCCATTTATGAATCCACGATCCCCTCGTAAAGACGGCAAAAAAGGGAATGATAATCGCGATAATCGTCAAGATAATGACGATTCTCGTAAGCCATTTTGGAAATCGCCTTGGACTTGGATTATACTTTTAGTTCTACTTTCCATAGTCGGTTTCCAGATGTTTGCGCATAATGGAGCGCAAAATATAGACACAAATGATGGTATATCTTTGTTGAAATCGCATAAGGCGAATTACGTAGAAATCATTGATAATAAGCAATTAGTTAAGCTTACGTTAAATGAAAACTTCCGTAAATTAGATACTCGAAGTAAGCAAAAGCGAGATTATGGTAAGGAAGTGCAATTCTACTACGTTTATGCTCAATCTAAAGATATTGTTAAGCAAGTTAAAGATGCTAAGCCTGTAAATGGTTGGAATGTGAACATTCAGCAGTCTGGTATTCTTTCTTACTTGTTTACTTCACTTTTGCCTATTTTCATTTTCCTCGGCATGATTTGGCTCTTGTTTAGCAAAATGGGAGGCAATGCAAGTAGTTTTCTTGGAATGGGTGGACCTCGCGGACGAGGAAAACTTATTGAAGGTAAAACTCCTAATACTAAGTTTTCTGATGTTGCAGGTGAACAGTCTGCAGTTGAAGAAGTTGAAGAGATTAAGGACTTCTTAAAAGATCCATCTCGTTATAAAGCTTTGGGTGCTAGGATTCCGAGAGGTGTGTTACTTTATGGCCCTCCAGGAACTGGTAAGACTTTGTTAGCTCGCGCTATAGCTGGCGAAGCAGGAGTACCGTTCTATGCTATGGCTGGTTCTGACTTTGTTGAGATGTTTGTTGGTCTTGGTGCTTCTCGTGTGCGTGAGCTTTTCGATGAAGCAAAGAAGAATGCTCCTGCAATTATTTTTATTGATGAGATTGATGCAGTTGGACGTCGTCGTGGTAGCGGTATGAATGGTGGACACGATGAACGTGAGCAAACTTTGAACCAGCTTCTCGTTGAAATGGATGGCTTCGATAATGATACGAATTTGATTATTATTGCAGCGACTAATCGTCCAGACGTTCTAGATCCTGCATTACTCCGACCGGGTCGTTTTGATCGTCAAGTTGCTGTAGAAGCGCCTGATTTGGAAGGACGTGAGGCGATTCTGAAGGTACATGCTAAAGGTAAGCCTTTTGTTCCAGATGTTGATTTGCACATGGTTGCTGTTCGTACTCCTGGTTTCACTGGTGCTGATTTAGCTAATGTACTTAACGAAGCTGCACTTTTGTGTGCTCGTTCTGGCGCTCAATTGATTGATAATCGCGCTATTGATGAAGCTATAGATCGTGTTCAAGCAGGACCTCGTAGAAGGTCAAAGGGAATGGCTCTAGATGAGTTACGAAATACTGCTTATCATGAAGGCGGTCACGCGCTTGTTGCTGCTGCATTGCATCATACTGATCCAGTCACAAAAGTGACGATTTTGCCTCGTGGGCGCGCTCTTGGATACACAGCTGTTATGCCTACTGCAGATCGCTATTCTGAATCTAGAAATGAATTGCTTGATCAAATGGCTTATGCTATGGGTGGTAGAACTGCTGAAGAAGTTGTATTCCATGATCCAACTACAGGAGCTTCTAACGATATTGAGAAAGCTACTGCAATTGCAAGGAAGATGGTAGTTGAGTACGGTTTTTCATCTAAGCTTGGTTCTGTAAAGTGGATGGATGCGGATGATGATTCTTCTGGTTCTCTTGATTCTTTGCAGCCTAGAAAGTTCTCAAATCGTACTGCTGAAGTAATAGATGAGGAAGTTCATAATCTTATTGAAACTGCTCATAGCGAAGCATGGGAGATTATCAATAATAATCGCGATGTGTTAGATGAGTTAGTTCGTCAATTGCTTGTAAAAGAAACTTTGAACGAGAAAGAGCTAAAAGAAATATTTAGTAATATTCGTAAAGCTCCTGAACGTGATTTGTGGCTTTCGAACGAGCAACGACCAGATTCTGATATTCCTCCTGTTGAAATTCCAGAAGTTTTGAAGCGTAATGTTTCTGATAAACAAAACGCTGATTAGTATTTCTAGTAGATAAGGTTATTTTGTAAATCATTGTAAATAAATATCTTTATAACTAAGTGAATATTTGGAAATAAAATCTTTTAAGTATTGTTGCTTAGTTATTTAAGTTGTATAAAGATATAAATAAATGATTATTATTAAGTAATCGCTCGAGAGTGAAAAAAGGGGGTCAATATGGATGCCATCAAATTTACAGGGATTAGGCCTAAAGGTGGGAACGTTCTTATTGGCCCCTATTGTATTACTGGAGTTGATGTAGCATTACGTCTTTTTCTTCATGCTGCTGTAAAAGGTGAAGTTTCTCAAACAATTGATATAGCTCAAGTTACTCAACGTCTTGCTAGAGATTTACGTGCGTGCGAGAGTGAAGATTATATTCTTAGCAATCCTTCTATTACTCTTGAGCTTGTAGCTGGTAGATTGATTGATTCCGCTTTGCGCTCATGGCAAGTCAATGAAGCTGAAATTACTGTTCATGCAGCTTTTCGCGCGAATAAAGAAAATGATAATACTGCTGAGAGTGATATAAAGGTTTGCGAAGTTAAAGAAAATAGTGATTCTAATCATGTTTCTTCTTCTCATGAGTCGACTGAGTCTTCTAAGTCAACTGATTCTTCAAATGGTTTGAATGTTGAATTAGATGATATTTCTGTGACTCTTCGAAGAGTTGCAGATGATGTTGATAATTCTCTTGAAAATCCAATGAAATCTTTGTCTGCTCCTTCTTATCCTAATTATGATTTGAATTATGATGATTTCGACTATGACGATGAGAGATATATTCCTGACTCTTACAAACCTTATGAAAATGATGATAGTAAAGAGTCTGATTTAAATAACAATCAAGATTCAAATAATAGCTTGAGCAAATCTTATGATGATTCAGGTGATGATTCAGAAGAAGATTCATTCGATAATTCAGTAGAAGATTCATTAAACGATAATGAAGATTCTCACGCTCGTCATGCAAATAAAAACGTATTTTCTTCTAAAAATGATGCTGAAAACTTAAGTGAAGATGATTATATTAACCTGGAAAATGGTGTTCCTTCACTAAAGAATTTAGGATTTACTAATCATAAATCATTCTTGTCATATGACTGCGAAGATGACACTAGGCTTGATGATTACTTTAGCGGTATGCAATATGACGATAATGTTGTAGATTGTGGAAGCGATGCTGTCAGTTATGAGTGTGAAGACACTGATTCGGAATATAAGCCTCGTCCTTCTCAATATTTCCCTATGAAAACTACTACGATTGTAGCTATGCGTGGTCCTGCTAAAGATGTTACTCGTTTAGCAATGTTCGATAGCATGGTAGCTTGTGAGCAAAGCAAAAAAGTAGTGATGCGAATTGACGGAATTTCCGCTCTTTATATTGTAAGTAGTGATTCTTCAGACGAATATTCTGCTGTATTTGTTGTTTCTTCAAATGTTGATGAATACGATACTATTCAACGATTGTTACAAATTTCTCGTGCTCATTCTAAAGATATACAAATTCATATTATTGGAATGCGTTTGTATAGTGCTCCAGAAAACTCTACTAAATCAGTTGATACAAGTATTTTGGAAGCTAAAGATGCAAGTATTGTTTTGTCTAAGCTTTCAGCTGCTGAGTTACTTCCATGGGATCAAGTTGAGAAAGATGCTTTTATTGATGGCAATCCTCTAGGGTATTTGATGGCGTTTACGCCTGATTCTTCTAATGTTGGTATTTATTCAGAACGTTGGATTATGGGGAATTGCTAATGAAAGCTTATCGTACTCCTTGGTGGTATTTTGTACTTGGTTGTATAGGCGGATTTGTGCTTGGTGCAATGTCTGTTTCTATGACTGAATCCAGTGCAATTATGGTTGCTGGAGCGCCATGGATTGTGATTCTAGTCATGATTATTTTAGGCATTACGACTTTTGTACTTGCTTGGCAAACTCATCAATATGCAACAGCGAAACCTGAAGATCGCAAGGTGCCGAATCATCGCAAATTCGTTATTGCACTCATGCTTTCTAAGTCATTGGGTATGGCGTGTGCAATTTTAATAGGCTGGTACATTGGGCAAATTGTTATGAGTGTTTCTCATAGTGAAGTTCCTATTTATGCATCTGTTGTTCGTGAATGTTCTATAGCAGCGTTAGTTTGCTTTATTGACATGATTATTGGAATTGTTGGTGAATGGTTGTGTCAATTACCGCCTGAAGATAAAAATGAGAGAACTGAGGATTCTCAGCGTGCGTCTGCTCCAGTCGCATAGTTTGACCTTAATTTAATCAATATGCGTGTTGTTTTTAGATTTTTTACACTAGTTTCAGTAGCTGTAATGATTGTCTCTCTTACAGCATGCGAGCCACAAGGTGAAGCTGTTGGTGATTCTGGTAAATCTAACGATATAGTTCATGATGGAATTGATGTGAACGATATTCGTATTGTTGTTATAGGTTCATCTTCTTTCTCTCTTGATACCTCAGTTCTTGATTCTTGTGCTAATTCTGGAATGAAAGCATCTTATGTTTCTATTTCAGATATTAAAAATCCTGCTAGTGCAGCTTATGATGCTATTAGAGATGCTTCTAACAGTCGGTCTTCTTTAGTGATTATTAACGAGATTAACGTTAATTCGCATGACGATAGTGATTCGTCTGATTCCTCTAAGTCTTCTTATGAAAATAGCTCATCTAAGCAATCTAATAAATCGAAGTCTAATAAATCGAAGTTAAAAAGTAGAGAAAACATGTCATCGTTAAGAAAATGGGAATCTGCTTTGCTTGATGTTAGGCGTGCAGGAATTCCTGTTTTGTTAGTTAATCCTATAAAACCTCCTAGCGATACTACGCTTTATGCAGCTAAAGCTTATTTCCCAACGTATTTAAAAGATAAAGAAAAAATAACAAAAACGATTAAAAATAGAAATATTAAAAAAACGTCTTTATCTAAAATTGTTCGTGCAATAATTGACAATATTCCACATGAAAAGGAAGTGATTGTTGATGAAAGATAAATTATCAAATAGTAATAATGATATTAAATCTTCTAAGGAATCCAATTCTTTGAGAGCCTATTCGCATTCTGAAGCATCACTTCCGTATGTTGAAGAGAATGGTTTATCGGATTCGCAAGTTGAACAAGCTGTGTTAAAAGGTGATGTAAACATTACGTCTAAAAGAACTTCACGTTCTATTGTAGATATAGTTAGATCCAATGTTTTCACGCTTTTTAATGCGATTATTTTTATTGCAATGCTTGTAGTTTTGTCTACTGGCTCATGGAAAGATGCTGTTTTTGGGGCAGTAATTTTAGTTAATACTGGTATTGGTATTGTTACAGAACTTAAAGCAAAGCATACTTTAGATAAACTTTCTATTCTTATAGCATCGCATTCAATAGTTAGACGAAATAATGAAAATGTAGAAGTTGAGCATAAAAATATAGTACTTGGCGATTTGCTATGGGTGCGTTCTGGCGAACAAGTTCCAGCAGATGTAGAAGTTTTAGATTCGTGGGGTCTTGAGATGGATGAATCCATGCTTACAGGCGAATCTGCTACAGTGCGTAAAATTACTGGCGATTGCGTATATTCTGGCTCTACAGCAGTTTCTGGAGTAGCTTTAACTCGAGTGATTGCAGTAGGGGAGAATAGTTATGCTTCTAAGTTAGCTTGCCAAGCAAAAGTTTATACAAAGACTATTTCGGATTTAAGTCGCGGAATAAATAAGATTTTAAAATATATGACTTTTGTAGTTGTGCCTTTATGTGTATTGCTCGTATGGTCGCAAATGCATAAAGTTGGAGGATTTGTATACGCTTTAAACACTGGAGAGTGGAGAGGTGCTGTAGTTTCAGCTGTGGCTGGAGTTGTTGGAATGATTCCTGAAGGTCTTGTATTGCTAACATCTCTTAATTTTGCTGTTGCTGCTATGCGTCTTGCGCGTAAGAATACATTAGTTCAAGAGCTAGAATCTGTTGAAACTTTAGCTAGAGTTGATTGCTTGAATTTAGATAAAACGGGAACTATTACAGATGGCGGTATTGCTTTTGTTGGAATAAAAAATCTTAATAATTTTGAATCTAGTTTAAGTGATTTAAATAAGTTAAGCGACACAGCTTATCCAAGTGATTTAAGTGACATAAGTGATTTAAGTATTTCTCAAGCTCTTTACGATTTGTCTAATGAAGAAAATCCAAATGCTACTGGAAAAGCTATTATAGATGGTTTAATGCAAAGTGGTATTAAGCCTAGTGAAAATATTTCTGTAAGACTTCCATTCTCATCTTCAAGAAAATGGAGTGCAATATGCTATGAATTTTCAAATTCTGAATTTGCTACTTGGTATATGGGTGCTCCAGAAGTATTAACAAGTTCTTTTGAGTGCGAAGAAGATTATTCTTCAATTTTGAATCTTGTTAATTCGTATGCTGAACAAGGTGAACGCGTGCTTATGCTTGCGTGTGTAAAAAATAATTACAAACAAAGTTTTTCAGATAATCCTACTATTTGCTCTAAAGCTAAGCCGATTGCTTTAGTTCGTTGTTCTGAAAGAGTGCGTGCTGATGCGTATAAGACTCTTGAATGGTTCCGCAATCAAGGTGTTAGATGTAGAGTGATTTCAGGAGATAATCCAACAACTGTTGCTTCTGTTGCGCGCAAAGTTGGTTTAACTGGAGATGTGAAACCAATAGCAATGGATGCTCGTAAACTTCCTGATGATATTCATGAATTAGCTAAAGTTATTGAAAACGTTGATGTTTTAGGAAGAGTCCTTCCTGAGCAAAAGAAAGCTATTGTTGAGGCTCTTCATATTAACGGTCATGTTGTTGCTATGACTGGTGATGGAGTAAACGATACTCTTGCTTTGAAGGAAGCTGATCTTGGAATTGCAATGGGTAATGCTGCTCCTGCTGCTAAGGCTGTAGCGCAAGTAGTATTAGTTGATTCTCAATTCTCACATCTTCCGGATGTCGTAGCTCGTGGGCGTCAAGTAATGGCAAATATGGAGCGTGTTGCTGGACTTTTCCTAGTAAAAACTGTGTATTCTGCATTGATTTCTGCAGGTGTTGTGTTACTTGGGTTGCATTTCCCTTATTTGCCTAGACACATAACTTATATTGGCTCATTGACGATTGGAATTCCGGCTTTCTTGCTTGCTCTAGCTCCTAATACACGCAGATATTTGCCAGGATTCTTGAATAGGGTTGTAAGATTTGCTTTGCCTAGCGGTTTTGCTATAGCAGTATCTGTACTTTTAACAGCTTTTATTGGTAGTATTCAAGGTATTACTACTACGCGCAGCATATGCGCTGTTATTGTTTTCGTAATTGGCATTCTAGTCTTGTCTAGAGTTTCACGTCCTCTATTTTCATGGCGAGCAATTATGGTATTGCTTTTTGCTTTGATTGGCGTTTTAGGTGCTTTTATACCATTTGTATCTAAATTCTTTGAAATTCATATACCGACTTACGGATTTGAACTCATATTTATGATTAGCGCTGTTATTTGTGCTGTAATACTTTGGTTTGTATGCGTTACGATATCTTTTAACATTCGTAAAGTGTTGAATAATATCGTTAAGCGCTGAATAATATTCGTAAAGTGTCGAAGTGCATTACTTTTATGCTTACAATAGAATTGTGTTCAGTATTTTAGAAATGTTTTCTGTTGGTGTTGGTCCTAGCTCTTCGCACACAGTAGGGCCTATGCGTGCTGCTTATGCTTTTGTTACTTCTCTCAAAGACAAAGGAATATTGCGTAATGTAAAACACGTATCAGTAACACTTTATGGCTCGTTATCTCTTACAGGTTTAGGTCATGGTACTGATCGTGCTTGTGTTGCTGGTCTTGAAGGTAATCTTCCAGATGATGTTGACACTGAGCACATGATGACTATTAGGCAAGATTGTAAAGCAAGTGGTACTTTAACTCTTGCTCATGAGCATACTATTGATTTTGATTATGACAATGATGTGATTTTTGAAAAATGGAAACGTATGGTTGCTCATCCAAATGGTATGCGATTTGTTTGTACTGATTCAAATGGTGATTTAGTTGATGAGCAAGTATGGTATTCAATTGGCGGAGGATTCATACGTAAAGGTTTTGCTGATGATGCAATGGTTGGATTGCATGATCGCACTGATGCAGAAAGTGATGAATCGAATAAATTAGATAATCCTAAAAATAACGACTCTATTAAAGATTCAACAGTTCCATATCCATTTATTTCGTGTGATGAGCTAATTTCTATTTGCAATAAAGAGCATATGTCTATAAGTGATGTTGTGTGGCAAAATGAATTAGCTTTGCATGAAGGCGATTCTTGCTATGTGCGCAACTATTTATTACATGTTTGGAATGTGATGAGTAAATGCGTTGAAAATGGTTGCAAATCGACTCAGAATATTTTGCCTGGAGGATTAGATGTTCCTCGTCGTGCTCCACGAATGTATAAAAGACTTTCTGCTAATTCAGATATGTTGCGAAATGATAGGCGCCGCGCTGATTGCGCTTTAGAAAGTTCTGATTCTGCTTGGGTGAATCTTTTTGCGCTCGCTGTAAGTGAAGAAAATGCTGGTGGTGGGCGTATTGTAACTGCTCCTACTAACGGCTCTGCTGGCATTATTCCTGCGGTATTGCAATATTATTGGCGTTTTGTTGATTCTGCTGATGAAGATGGTATTGTGCGATTTTTGCTGGCTGCTGGAGCTGTTGGTTATTTGTTTAAGAGGAATGCTTCTATTTCTGGTGCAGAAGTTGGTTGTCAAGGAGAAGTTGGTTCTGCTTGTTCTATGGCTGCTGCTGGATTGTGTGAGGTTTTAGGTGGAACTCCTGAGCAAGTTGAAAATGCTGCAGAAATAGGAATTGAGCATCATTTAGGTTTAACTTGCGATCCTGTTGGCGGTCTTGTGCAAATACCGTGTATTGAACGTAATGCTATGGCTGCAAATACTGCTATCAATGCTGTTAGAATGGCTATGCTTGGAGATGGTTCTCATATAGTAAGTTTAGATAAAGCAATTAAAACTATGAAAGAAACTGGTCACGACATGATGTCGAAGTATCGTGAAACTTCTAAAGGCGGTTTAGCTGTAAATGTCGTTGAGTGCTAGTTTTTAATGTGAACTTTAGTACTGGTTTTTAATGTGAACTTGAGTGTTAGCTTTTAAGTATGTATAAGTATGTAAATATGTACTAGTTTATTAGCGTTGCAAGTGTATAGTAAACGTAATACTTGAGTGCTAATCTAAAACACGTCATAATACTGTATAATTGTGTAACCTATAGCATGTTTCAAAAGTTTATAAAGGAGGTAAAATGTCAAAGGATATGCCGCAAGTGCTTGCAGAGTTTGGTACTACGCCAACGGTGACGTTCCCAACGGCCACGCCGCCAGCAGGTCTTAAGATTGTTGAATTGGTTGAGGGAGATGGTCCTCTTGTTCGTTCAGGAGATACTGTAACTGTTAATTATCATGGAGTTGTTTGGGGTTCAGATAAGCCGTTTGATTCTAGTTTTACTCGTCATACTCCTGCAAGTTTTGCAATTGGCGTAGGTCAGGTAATTCAGGGTTGGGATCGTACTGTTCCAGGTCATAATGTTGGATCTCGTTTGTTGGTTTCAATTCCTCCTGAGTGTGGATATGGTTCTCGTGGAGTTCCTCAAGCTGGAATTCCTGGTGGAGCTACGCTTGTATTCGTGATTGATATTATTTCGACTCGCTGAATTGCGTGTTGCGTCGAGTAAAGGAGATTGCTATGGAAGAAGAAAAAACAATTTTGTTGACGCAAGAAGCGTATGACAAATTAAAAGAAGAGTTAGAGCATAGAGAAGGCGAATATCGCGAAGAAATTACTGAGCGTATTGCAGCTGCACGAGCTGAAGGTGATTTGTCTGAAAATGGAGGATATCAGGCTGCTCGTGAGGAGCAAGGTAAGAATGAAGGGCGTATCAATGAGCTTATTGTTAAGCTTCGTAACGCTAAGATTCTTGAAGCTCCAGAAGATGGTTTAGTTGGCAATGGCTCGTTAGTTGTTCTTGAATTAGCTGGAACAGAGATGACTTATGTAGTTGGTTCTAGAGATATTGCTGTTGCAACTGAATATGATGTAGTTAGCCCTGAATCTCCAATTGGCGCAGCTATTATGGGAGCGCATACTGGAGATACAGTTACTTACTTCACTCCTAATGGTCGTCAAATGTCTGTAACTATTAAGAGTGCTCATCCAATGTCTTGAGTATAACTCGTTTAGATATTAAGAAACGGCATCCGTTATATCGGGTGTCGTTTTTTTTTATGGTTTTTTGCCTATAGCTTTGATTTTTAGCTGAAAAATCATTCAATTGAATTTTTAAAAATCAAAATAGTGGAAAATCCTTATTAAAAAAATATATTTTTTGTAAAAAGTGGGGATTTTTGGTGATGGGTGGAGTAAAATGGGGAGCATTGTGCACGTGGCATAGCGCATATTGTTAAGGAGGTGGTAGTATGGTACGTTCTTCACATAGCAAAGAATCGCACAATATTGCCAATTCTTCCTCTGAAGCTGTGCCTAATGATGTTAATAATTCTCAGAAAATGCATATGCCAGTGCAAAAGTATGATCAATCTAAAGCATCAAATAATAGTGCGAATGCGCAAACATCTGCAGTTTATTCACAAAACTATTCAGATTCTTCTGCATGTTACTATGCTCAGCAAGCTCCTCAGCCGGTGTTTAACTCTCCTTTGCCGCCTAATTGCCAGCCTGCAATGCCTATGTATTATGCTCAAGCACCTCAAGCTCCTCAGGTGACTCCTCAGCAAGTCCCTCAGCAAGCTCAATTGTGCACCATGCCTGTGCAATCTCCGATGCAAGTATCTCAGCCTACATCTGTCATACTTTTAGGAACGTATACTCCGAAGATTGATTCTAAGGGTCGCGTTGCTTTGCCTGCTAAGTTTCGTGCGCAATTGGGAACTGGTTTTGTTATGGCTAGAGGTCAAGAGAGATGTGTTTATGTGCTCCCAATGCAAGAATTCCAGCGTATAACTTCTCAAATTCAGCATACTTCAATGAGCAATAAATCTGCTCGCGATTATTTACGAGTATTTCTTTCTGGGGCAGTTGATCAAGAACCAGATAAACAAGGTCGTATCGTTGTTCCTCCTATGCTTCGCGAATATGCAAATCTCGAAGATGAAATTGTCGTTATAGGCGTTGGAACTCGTGCTGAAATTTGGAATAAGACAGCTTGGAATGAATATCTTGCGGATCGCGAACAGGGATACGCTGATATTGCGGATGATGTACTTCCGGTGGTGATGTGATGACAGATATTACAACTATTCACCAGCCTGTACTTCTACAAGAATGTGTTAATCTTGTTTCTCCTGCACTAAATCATGAAGGAGCAATAGTTGTTGATTGCACTTTAGGACTTGCAGGTCATGCTAGTGCATTTTTGAAAGCTGCTCCTCTTGCAACATTAGTCGGAATAGATAGAGATAGTGAAGCACTTTCATTAGCTACAGCCAGAATGCGTAATGAAGGTCTTGAAAACCGTTTTATTCCAGCACATGCAGCATTTGATGAAGTAAGTGATGTGCTTGAATCTCATGGAATTGATTTCATTGATGCTGCTTTTATGGATCTTGGATTATCAAGCTTGCAAATTGATGAAACAAATCGTGGATTTTCATATTCTCATGATGCTGCTTTAGATATGCGCATGGATGTATCTCAATCAACTACTGCTGCAACTATTCTTGCAACTTATGATGAGAAAAGTCTTATAAGAATTTTCCGTGAATACGGTGAAGAGCGTTTTGCTGCTCCTATTGCTCGTAAAATTGTTAAAACTCGTGAATCTAATCCTTTGACTACTTCTAGCCAACTTGTTGATTTAGTAGATAATGTTATTCCAAAAGCACATAGAGCACCTGGAAATCCTGCTAAGCGTGTATTCCAAGCTTTAAGAATCGAAGTTAATGGAGAATTAGATAAGCTTTCTAGAACTTTACCTCAACTTGCTTTGCGCTTACGTAAAAATGGGCGTCTTGTTGTTGAGTCTTATCATTCTTTGGAAGATATAACAGTTAAGCGTTTTATGAATCAAGGTTTAACTGTTGATGTTCCGTCTTCAATGCCTGTAATTCCAGATGATGCGCAACCTTTCTTTGAGTCTTTGACTCGTGGAGCAATTAAAGCTTCTAGTGAAGAAATAGCTCATAATACTCGTTCTGCATCCGTTCGTTTGCGTGCAATTGAGTTGAAGCGTGATTTGCCTGCTCATTTCCGTAAGCGTTTTGAAGATGAAGCTTTAGGTGTGTTAAGTGTAGATGGCAAGTCTGCTTTTAATCGTATTTCTCGCGCTAAAGGAGGTAGATAATGAAATTGCCTTCTTTAAAAAATCGTTTGCCAAGAGTATCTTCGTCTACTTCTTCTGCTCCAGCTGGCAGATCAAGTGTTAAAGATACGCACACTCGTAATGAGTATTCAGGTAGCGTGAATAAATCTCGCTCATATTCAGAATCTGTTAAATCGCCTATTTTAGAGCATTTTAATAAGGTTGTTGCGTGGAGTAATACGAGTATGGTTCCTGTTTTTAACATTATTATCATCGTGTTATTCCTAGTTATTGCGCTAACTGTTTCATTAGCTATTCGTACGCAAATGGCTGCTCTTTCTTTTGAACAAACAAGATTACAAATAGCTATTTCTAAAGAGCGTCAAGATCTTGAAAGTAAGCAAGCTCAATTGGATGCGTTAGAAGCTCAGTTGCCTGCTAAAGCTCAAGAAATGGGTATGATTCCTCAACAAGGTGCAATCACTATTGATTTAAGTGATTATGCGAAAAAGCATGATGATAAAAAAGATTCTAAATCCAGCTCTAAGAATGATAAGTCTGGATCTAATTTTGTTGAGAAATCTGACTCTAATTCTGGTTCTAATAAAAAGTCAGAAACAAGAGAACAAAAAGATAAAACTTCTAAATCAAAAATTAAGACTAATAAAACAGCAACACAGGAGAAACGATAATGTTCAACGCTATAAAGAGATTCATTTCTCAATACAGTGTATTTACACGTAAATGTATGACTATCGTATTCCTTTTTATGTTCTTAGCTACAGTAGCTATAGTTAAACTCAGTTCCGCGCAGATTATAAATTCTCGCCAAACTGCTGAAGCTGCACAATTAGAACGTAGTAGAGTGCGTAAGATTGTTGCTCGTCGTGGACGAATACTTGATGCTAATGGAACTGTGTTAGCGCAAAGTATTGAAAGATACAACATTATTGGCGATCCTTTGAATGCGCAAACATTTATTCCTACTGCTTGTAGTGCCAAAACGAAGAATAATTGCCATTCAATTAACGGAAAACCTGTTGAAGCAACTGGTGCTTTAGCGGTTGCACGTTTGCTTGCTCCTGTTTTACATATGACATCTATGGAAATTGGCGGTAAATTAGCTACTTCTGGACGTTATACTGTTATTAAGCGTGATGTAAGTCCTGAAGAAAAGCAAAAAATTGATAAATTAAATCTTTCTGGATGTATTTACGCTGAGAAAAGTAGTAAGCGTGTGTACTCTAGCGGTAATATTTTAGGATCTTTTATTGGCGCTGTTGTTGATGCTGGAGAAACTGATTCTAAAGTAGCTAAAGGCCGTAAAGGTGATGTTGGAATCTCGGGAATTGAATTAAGTGAAGATAAACAATTGACTGGAGTTGACGGTTATCAGCGTTATCAGGGGAATGGAACTGGTTCTCAGCGCATTCCTGGAACTGTTTTAGAAACAAAGCCTGCTGTAAATGGTAACGATGTGAAATTAACTATTGACAGCGATGTTGATTGGTATGTTAAAAAAGCTTTAATGGATGGTAAAAATACTTATAAAGCTGAATGGGGTATCGCTGTTGTGCAAGATATTCACACTGGTCAAATACTAGCAATTGAAGATACAGATACTATTGATGCTGGCAGCGTAGAAGCTAAGCGCAATATTTCTCGTGCTGTTAGCCAAGTTTTTGAGCCAGGTTCTGTTGGAAAAGCATTGTCTATGGCTGGAATGTTGCAAAGTGGAGCTCATAAGCTTACAGATCAATTCGCTGTTCCAGGATCTATTAACAAGAATGGTCAAGTTTTCCACGATGCTCACAGCCATGGTGTTGAGCGTTTGACTTTGGCTGGAATTTTAAGAAAATCTTCTAATGTTGGCATGATTCTAGCAGGCGAAAAGTATCCTAATAACAAGCGTTATGAGTTTCTTTCAAAATTTGGTATTGGACAATATACTGGCTTAGATTTGCAAGGTGAATCTAAAGGAATCTTATCTAGTCCACAATCTTGGGATGGACGAAAACAATATACTGTTTTGTTTGGTCAAGGATATGCTACTAATGCTTTGCAAATAACTAATGCAATCGCGACTATTGCAAATAAAGGTGTAAAGCTAAAGCAATCTGTTATTAAGTCTGTAATCGATCCTAGTGGAAGAGTGAGTGAAAATAAGCGTCCTGAAGCTACGCGAGTTTTGGATGAAAATGTTGCATCTCAAATGATGGATGCTATGGAAAGTACTGCTGAATCTTATAAGAAATTCTTGCGTATTGATGGCTATCGTATTGCTGCTAAAAGTGGTACTGCACAGGTTGCTGGTTCAACTGGTAAAAGTCTTACTTCTATTATTGCTGATTGTGCTGCAGTTATGCCTGCAGACAATCCTAAATTTGCAATAACAGTTGTTTTGAGAAATCCTCGAGGAACGTATGGTGTTGTTACTGCAGCGCCTATAGTTAAAACAATTGGTGAGTTCTTGATGCAAAAGTATGATATTCCTCTGTCTGCTCCTCGTGGAAACGCAACTGCTGTAGAATGGTAATGCATTACAAGTTAGAGCGAGTGTGAATATTGAATATGAATGCTGTTGATGAGTTTTCAAGAACTCGTGTTACGTTAGGTTATGCTGCTGAAAATTACGGTTTTGAAGTAGTTCCAGAATTTTGTTCTGGTGTTACTGTGACTTCTGTTGCTTCAGATGTGCGTAAAGTGCGTCCTGGTGCATTATTTGCGCCGACATGTCATGTTGATCGTCGTCAATTGGAAGCTGCTCGTGATGCAGGTGCTTATGCTGCTCTTGTTCCTCCTGAGTTTAAGTCAGAAGCGAATAATATTGGCATGCCTTTACTTATTTCTTCTTTCAATCCAATTTCACTTGGCAAGCTTGTTTGTGATGTAAATAACGATCCATCTTCTTGTGTAGCTACTTTTGCTGTTGCTGGAGATGACGATGATGATATACACGCTAATGTATTGCGTTTAGCTGATTTTCTTCATATGCTTGGTAATCCTGTTGGTGTTATAAGTGATGCTGGATCTTCATCTTTGCAACGGGAATTGCAATTAGATTATCCTTTAGGAATTGCTGATTTACAACATAATCTTTCTGTTTGTGTAGAAGATGGTGCTGCTGCTGTTGTTATCGCTTTGAATTCTCAAACGTTAGAAAAAGATGCTTTGCAATCTGTAAATATTGATGTTTTAGGTGTAGAGAGCGAAGAGAAGCGTACGATTTCACTGATTCCTCCAACTCCTCCTGAAGAATCAATTAAGAATTTCTTAAGTAGAAATAGCTATAAAGATTCTTCTAAAAATGAGAATAGTGAGAATAGTAATAGTAGTGAAAATAGTTTTAATGCTAATACTATTCATTCTGAGAGCTCTAAAGATTTCGATTCTGATTCTAAGTTGGATTCTAAGGATTCTAATGTACTTGTACAAAAGGTTGATGTTAAGCCTGTTGTAAGTTTTTATTCTTTGCAACAGCGTTACGGCTTTTATTGTCGTGAGCGTTCGTATTGCATCACTAGAACTAAAGAATCAGATGAATTAGCTGATTTAGTAGATAGCATTGGTGGAAAAGATGTGAATCGTCATCTTTCTCTTTCTATTGCTATGGTTCTCGCTGCTGGCGTGCGCCGCGGAACAATAAAAAGTGCATTGCGAGTATCTCGTGAATTACATTGATAGCCGTGTTATACATTGATAGCCGTGTTATAAGTTAAAATTTAAGATTTTGTTGCTATTATATATTTCGGTCGTTTGTATTTTGTTGCATGAACAAGTTATGAACATGAAATGAATAATGCTGATGTATGCCGATACGATGCAAAATCGTTATTAGGAGGATTTGATGAGCTGCACTGAAAGCGCTGATAGTTACAAATCTCATATTGGCATGATGCCTATGAGTGTTAGCGAAATTGCGCAAGCAGTGAACGGTGATGTTCATGTTGATGCGTCTTATGATTGTAATAAAGTTTGCGCTTTTTATACGTGTAGTGATTCTCGGCAAGTACGCGAAGGTTCTGTATTTGTAGCTATTCAAGGCGAGCGTGTAGATGGACATGATTATGTAGATAGAGCTGCAACTGTGGGCGCTTCAGTTGCAATTGTCAACCATTTAGTTTCTGGTGTTTCTTCTTGTTTTCCTCAAATTGTTGTTAAAGATACTGTTAAAGCTTTAGGTTCTCTTGCAAAGCATAATATTGACCGCCGCCGTGAAAGTAGCTCTCCTTTTACGATTATTGGAATTACAGGTTCTGTTGGTAAAACGACTACAAAAGATATGCTTAGAACATTGTTAATGAAGATGGGTGAAACTGTTGCGCCTATTGGTTCATTTAACAATGAAATCGGTCTTCCTTTAACAGCTTTGCGTGTTGGAGAAAACACTAGATTCTTAGTAGCAGAAATGGGAGCTAATCACGTTGGTGAAATCACGTATTTAACTAATATTGCTCCTCCTGATATTGCTATTGTGTTAAAAGTTGGTGTTGCTCATTTAGGTGAATTTGGTTCTGTTGAGCGCATAGCTCAAGCAAAGAGTGAAATTGTAAAAGGCTTAGTTCCTCACGGCGTTGCTGTTTTGAATGCGGATGATATTCGTGTAGCTGCTATGCAATCTTTAGCTGATGAAGATAAAATACGTTGGTTTGGAATTAAAAATAAAAAATCGCAGTATTGCATTATTGCTGAAGATGTGAGTTTAGATAGCTACGGTTGTGCTTCAGCTGTATTTAAAGAGTTTAATGCATGTGAATCTGGAGTTAGTGAATCTAAGACTACGGAATCTGGAGTTAGCGAATCTAAATCGCATGAATCTAGCCAAAATATCCATCTTTCGTTGCAAGGTGAGCATAATATTATGAACGCTCTTGCTGCTGCTAATGTCGCTAGATATTTTGGAATGAAGTTAAAAGATATTGCTGAAGTTTTGCATAACGTTTCGCATATAAGCCCTCATCGTATGCAAGTTTCAACTGTTTGCAATAATAATCAGTCTTTCACTCTTATTGATGATTCTTTCAATGCTAATCCAGATTCTATGAAAGCTGGAATTGATGGATTATGTGCTTATGAACGTTGTGATAATAATTCGCTATTTCGTATTGCTGTTCTTGGTTCCATGTTGGAACTTGGAAAAGATGAAGATTTTCTTCATGAAAATATTGGCGCTTATGCAGTTTCGCATAAAGTAAACGCTATTATTGCAGTCGGCTCTAAGGATTCTAAAGATTTAGATCATTTAGCTGAGTGTATTGTAAATGGAGCATTAAGCTCTTCAAAAAATAATTCGGTTGAAAAATTAGATGATTCTGAATCAGAAACAGAAGTTTTTTTGGTGCATGATACGATTGAAGCAGATAAAAAAGTTTGGTCGCTTGTTGCGCAGCATTCGCGTAGTGTAGTGTTGTTAAAAGGATCTCATGCGTCTGGTTTAAGCGCGTTGGCTGAGAAATGGGATTGTTTGCAATCTTCTAAACAGCAAGAGGTTACTTGCGTTGAATCTTGTAGTCAAATGGAGGTTAAGCGTTGATTGCTCTTATTGTAGGAATCTTAGTGGCTCTGCTTGTAACTATTATCGGAACGCCTCTTTTGATTCGTTTAGTAAATCATTTGCATTACGGTCAATATATACGTCAAGATGGTCCTCAATCTCATAAAGTTAAGCGTGGAACGCCTACTATGGGTGGAGTAGTCATAAACTTGGCTGTTGTTGCAGGATGGTCTGCATCTGCTTTATACCGCTATTTCTCGTCTAATCGTGCTCCTTCGTGGTCCGCAGTGCTCGTGTTATTTGCAATGCTTTCCATGGGTTTGCTTGGATTTATTGATGATTTTGCTAAAGTTCGTAAAAAGCGTAATTTAGGTCTTTCTGTTGGCGCTAAGCTTACTGGTCAAATCATTTTTGCAAGTTTATATGCTTTACTTTCTCTTATTCTTCCAACTCCTTCTGGATTCTCAAGTGCTCAAATGGGCGTGAGTTTTATTGAGAAGCCATTTTTTGATTTCTCTATTTTTGGAACTTTTATAGGCACAATATTATTTATTGTTTGGGTTAATTTCTTAATGGCTGCTTGGTCTAATGCTGTTAATTTGGCTGATGGCTTAGATGGATTAGCTTCTGGATCTTCAATGATTGCGTTTACTGGTTATGCGCTAATCGCTTTTTGGGAATCGTATCACGTTAAAGGTTCAGTTAGACCAGGATTTTCTTACGCTGTTTCCGATCCGCTTGATTTAACTATTATTGCTGTTTGTGCAGGAGTCGCATGTTTCGGATTCTTATGGTTTAATTCGAATCCTGCTCAAGTCTTTATGGGAGATACTGGCTCTTTGGCTTTGGGTGGATTATTTGCATCACTATCAATTGCTACACATACAGAATTTTTGGCTGTTATTTTAGGCGGATTATTTGTGATTGAAACTATGAGTGATGTTATTCAAGTCGGTTTCTTTAAGCTTACTCATAAAAGAGTGTTTAAGATGGCTCCGATTCATCACCATTTTGAGCTTCTCGGTTGGACTGAAACAAAAGTAGTTGTTCGTTTCTGGATGATTGAGTTTATGTTTGTGCTTTCTGCATTGATGATATTCTATGCAGATTGGGCTGGTCGTACTGGATTATTGATTTGATTGAATCCAAGATTGTCTTTTAAATCGGAAGATAATAATTGGATTGTTGCAATTAGATTGTGTTAGTTAAATGGTTGCAATTTAAGGATGGCAAATATGACATGCGATTTTAGTGATAATTGCAAAGAATTTCCATTTCGCAGAGTTCTTGTTGCAGGTTTGGGCATTTCTGGTCGTGGAGCTGTAGAAGTATTGCATAAAATCGGTGCAAGTCCTATTAGCGTAGATGAAAATAAGCCTGAAGCAGACCTTCATGATTTTAATGCGATAGATTGGTCGAATATAGACGCTGTTGTGACATCTCCTGTATTTAATCCTCGTACTAAGTTTTTGTTAGATGCAAAGAAACACAATATTCCAGTCATGAGCGAAGTAGATCTTGCGTGGCGTATTCGCGTAAAATCTCAAAAAACTAATTCTCCTGCTTTATGGGTTGGTATTACTGGTACTAACGGTAAAACTTCAACTACTGAAATGACTTCATCTATGCTTAGTGCATGCGGTTTTGATGCACCAGCAGTTGGAAACATTGGTCATTCTTTATCTCATGCTGCTTTAGATAAAAGTCATGATGTGCTTTGCGTAGAATTGAGCTCTTTCCAATTGCATTTTACTAATTGTTTGAATCTTGATTGTGCAGCTATAACTAATATTGCTGCAGATCATTTAGATTGGCATGGCTCGATTCAAGCATATGCTGCAGATAAATCTAAAGTTTTTAACGGTGTTAAAAAAGTATTAGTATACAATGCTCAAGATTCTAGGGTTTGTGCTTTAGCTAAGTGCGCGAAGGTTGAATCTGGGTGTAAGCGTGTAGGTTTTACGCTTGAAGCTCCTAAAGATGGAGAAATTGGCGTAGAAAATGGTTGGATTGTAGATAAAAGTGGTATTTCAGGTGCTAAGTACGGAGAACCTAAAAACATTGTTCTTATTAAAGATTTGAAACATTTATGTGAGCCAGATGGAACAGTTTATCCTCATTTATTAGCAGATGCTTTAACTGCTTTGGCTTTAACTTTTGGAGTAACAGATAATGTGAGTAAAGCTGTTCAAGCATTGTGTGATTTTACTCCAGGCGGACATAGGATTCAAACTGTTGCAAGTTTTAAGCCAAGTAATTTACGTGCAGAAGATTCGATTCGTTTTGTTGATGATTCTAAAGCAACTAATGCTCATGCTGCATCTGCATCGATATCTAGTTTTTCTAAGAAATCAGTAATATGGATTGCTGGTGGATTAGCTAAAGGCTCTCATTTTGAAGATTTGGTTGCTTCTTCTAAAGAAATCATTAAGGCTGTAGTTGTTATTGGAACAGATCAAAGACCTATTATTGAAGCTTTACGTAAATCTGATTCAAATATACCTGTAACAATAATTGCTCCTGATGCTTCATATTCTCACTCTTATAAAAATGTTGATGATTCTCTTGTAAATGAGATAGAAAATGAGAATATTATTTCTCCTGATTCTTCTTTAGGTCAGGAAGTTATGCACAAAGCTGTTGAGGCTGCTGGAAATTATGCTGAACCTGGAGATGTAGTTCTTATGGCTCCTGCTTGTGCTTCAATGGATCAATTTGTTTCTTATGCGGATCGTGGTAATCGCTTTGCTCAAGAAGCTCAACGATGGGTACAAAATCATGTCAAATAAACGATTTTCTTGCAAGCGTTCTGATAAGAAGAGTTCTAGCGTTGTTCATAGCATAATTAGAAGTATTGTTCGCAATATTGTTTATGCTCTAACGCATGTAATCTCAATGTCTGATTACGTTGAAAGCGATTCTAAAAATTCTAAGTCTTCTAATAAGTCTTCTAATAAGTCTTCTCGTTCAGTTAGTAGTGGTTCGTCTTCTACTAATTCTTTTAGTTTGTTCGATAATTCTAATTATCGTAATGGCGGTAATGGTGGCAATGACGCGCAAGAATCATTGAATGACGCGAAGAGCGCGAATGAATCTGAATCTCAAACTTCATTCAATAATAAAAAATTACAAAAATCAGCTTTTCGTAAATATATAGGAGTTCGTAGTATTTTCAATCCTTTGTGGTGTTTGTATGGATTGAGATTATCTGTTGTACTTCTTTCTGTTTTTGGCGTTTTTATGGTGATTTCTAGTTCATCTATAACGCTTATAAGTAGGAATAATTCACCTTGGGGTAAAGGACTTTGGCAAGCTGGATTTTGCATTGCTGGGTTTATTGCTTATTTTCTTTTATCGCGTGTTGTTCCAACTAATTTCTATAGAAAGAAGATTGGACTTATATATATTTTTGCAATCGCAATGCAAATTTTGACGTGGATTCCAGGTATTCGTCACGAAGCTAACGGTAATGCTGGTTGGATTAAAATAGGCTATATTTCGTTGCAGCCTGCAGAGATAACAAAGCTTGCATTATGTATGTGGCTTCCTATGGCGTTGTTGATTGCTGCGAAACGTTATAAGAGTATTGGATTTAAAGCTTATTTTCCTGTTCTTATTGGTTTAGCTTTCCCTGTTCTTCTTATTGTTGCTGGTAAGGATTTAGGTACGGCATTGATAGTAATTTTTATTGCTTTCGTGTCTTTCTACATTGGCGGTTTCCCTACTAAATGGTTATTTGTTATTGCTGGATTAGCTATTGCAGGCGTGTTGTTGATGATTGTTACAAGTCAAAATCGTATGCGAAGAATTTTTGCTACTTTCTATGGATGTGATGCAAAAGATATTCGTGGCGTTTGTTTCCAGTCTATTCACGCTCAATATGCTATTGCATCTGGCGGTTTTCTTGGTGTTGGTATAGGTAATTCTCGTGAAAAATGGAACTATTTGCCTTATGCTCATAATGACTTTATTTTTGCGATTATTGGCGAAGAGATGGGCTTTTTAGGAGCTTCTATCGTTATTGCATTGTATATAGTTATTGGTTGGTGTTTGATTGCTTCTGCACTGAAAGCTCGTAGTAGGTTTATATCTATAGTTCTTGTGTGTATTGCATCTTGGATTGTTGGGCAAGGCTTAGTTAATATTCTTGTTGTTGTTCAAGTATTGCCTGTTATGGGTGTTCCTATGCCGTTTGTTTCTGCAGGTGGTTCATCGCTTGTGATGTGTCTTGCTGCTATAGGTGTAGCTGATTCTTTGATGAGAGAAAATCTAAGAACGTTGATTGTTTATAATGTTCCGATTTCTGGATTAAAAAAATCTTCTTTAAGTAAAGTTGGAAGTTCTAAAGATTCTGTGCGCTAATGTTGTTAAGTTATTTTACTAATGCTTAGGAATTGCAATACTTAGGAATCGCAATGCTTAGGAATAGTAATGCTTAGGAATCGCAAGTAGAATTATTTTAGTGTAAAATATATGCAGTTTTGTTTAGTGTTTCATCGAATTTTAATGTGGATTAGGGGTGTCAATGAAGTCAGATAATGAAAAGCATTTACATATTGTTCTTGCTGGTGGGGGCACTGCTGGGCATGTGAATCCTCTATTAGCTGTAGCAGATGCTATAAAAAATCGCGAAGCTGATGCTTGCATCAGTGTTATTGGTACTTCTGTTGGTTTAGAGAAAGATTTAGTTCCTTCAGCAGGCTATGAACTTGATGTTATTGAAAAAGTTCCTTTTCCTAGAAAACCTAATTTAGATGCTCTTAGTTTTCCTTTCAAATGGATACGTGAAAGTCGCAAAGTTCATGATATTTTAACTTCGCGTAAAGCAGACATAGTAGTAGGGTTTGGTGGATATGCGTCTGCTCCTGTTTATGCTCAAGCGCATGCTATGCATATTCCGATTGTAGTTCACGAACAAAATGCTAGAGCAGGTATGGCGAATCGTCTTGGCGCTCGTTGGGCATCTATGGTTGGTTCCGTTTATGAATCAACTGGATTGCGAACTCAAAAAGGTGTTAGTGTTGAACGTGTTGGATTGCCTTTGCGTCCAGCTATTTCACAACTTTGTACACAGCTTTCTGCTGATTGTGATGTTGCTAGAGAGCAAGGAGCTCATAATTTAGGATTAGATCCGAATCGTCCAATTATATTGGTTACTGGAGGTTCTTTAGGAGCTGCAAGTATAAATCGCGCTGTTGCGAATGCGTCAGATGATTTGCTTAAAGTAGCGCAAATAATTCATTTAACTGGTCGTGGTAAAGCTGAATCAGTTCGAGCATTGGTATCTGTTCATGCTGGTTCTTCAAATATAAATGATATTAAGCCTGAACATGCAGGTCTTGGCGATTATCATATAGCTGAATATTTAGAGCGAATAGATTGGGCTTTTGCTTGTGCTGATTTAGTTATATGCCGTTCTGGTGCAGGAACAGTTGCAGAAATTTCTGCTTTAGGTTTGCCTGCAATATATGTACCTTTGCCTATTGGTAATGGTGAGCAGCGTTTTAATGCTGAGCCTGTTGTTGATGCAAATGGTGCAATCATGGTTAATGACGATGATTTTACAGATCAATGGTTAAGAAGTGAGTGCTTAGATTTATTGAACGATAGTAAGCGTCTAGAAGATATGAGAGATAAATCATGGAGATATGGCATTCGCGATGCTGCGGATGTTATGGCGAATAGGATTCTTAAAATAGTTTTAGAAAGTGGAAGATAATTATGAATATTCATGCAAATTCTACTGATAGTGTATGCGAGAATTCAGATAAGAATTCAGATAAGAATTCATACGAAAATATAGTTAAAAATGTAGCAAAAAATATGAATCCTCAATGTGCAGCTTTTGATCATAATAAAACTGTGTCTTCTCTAGGTCGAGTGCATTTTATCGGTATAGGCGGATCTGGAATGAGCGTACTTGCTCAAATGCTTCATGAAGATGGTGTGGAAGTAACAGGATGTGATCGTGAAGAAAATGATCATACTAAGCATCTTCGTAATTTGGGCATGGAAATATATATAGGTCAATCACCTTCTCATATTCATGAGTCGGATGTAGTTGTGTATTCAAGTGCTATTAAGCCTACGAATAGTGAAATTGTAGAGGCTTTTAATGAATGTGTGCAAATTGTGCATCGAAGTGATATTTTATCTTTGCTACTTAATGATAAGCGAGGTGTTACTGTTGCTGGAGCACATGGAAAAACAACTACTAGCTCACTGATATCGCATATTCTTTCTAGTAAAGGATTGGGCGATTTAGCAGATCCGAGCTATGCGATTGGTGGCTCTCTTCAAACAGTTAATGGCGCTCCCGCAGATGGTGGTCATGCTGGTTCTGGTTCGATTATGGTAGCTGAAGCAGATGAATCTGATGGTAGTTTTGAAAAGTATCATCCGTATATTGCTGTTGTTACAAATGTAGAAGCTGATCATCTTGATCATTATGGGAATGAAAGAAATTACAGAAAGGCTTTCGTTGAGCATCTTTGCCACGCTGAAGGTCATATAGTTATATGTGCTGATGATGAAGGTGCTAGATCGGTGTTAGAAGAATTACCTGATTCTTCTCTTTCTAAAACAATTGCTTATGGATTGGCAGAAAATTGGCATAATAAAGTGAGCAAGCGTGTGCTAGAAAATGTTTCGTTTGTGAGTATTGAACAAGAGCGTGAGCAAGCTGGTAGTGGTAGAGAAGTATTCTCTTTGATTTTACCGTGTAATCTTTCTAAGCTTTGTGCTTACTCAAATAATGATGAAGCTCTCGAAAATTGTGCTGTTTCAAATAGCGATTCTTACGATAAAACTAGTGTATTTGTTTTACAAGTGAGCTTAATGATTCCTGGATTGCATAATGCGAGAAATGCTACTGCTGCTATTATTTCAGCGATACTTTTAGGCATGGATCCGCACCTTGCAGCACAAGGTGCTTCTGATTTTCGTGGAGCTTCTAGAAGATTTGATATTCGTGGTTGTGTAAATGGTGTTACAGTCGTGGATGATTATGCTCATCATCCTACTGAAATCGAAGCTTTATTGCGAGCTGCTAGAAGAAGATATCCTGATTCTAATATTCGCGTTTTGTTCCAACCTCATCTATTTTCTCGCACTCGCTGTTTTGCGCATGAGTTTGCACATGCATTAAGTATTGCAGATGATGTGATTGTTACAGGAATTTTCCCAGCACGTGAAAAGCAAGAAGATTTTCCAGATATCCATGCAGAAACTATTGTTCGCGTAGCTAGAGAAGATGGTTTGAAGACTTCTATGCAAGCAGTAGAAGATATGTTTGAAGCTGCAAAGATTTTGAGTGCTCGTGCACAGGCAGGAGATGTACTTTTTACTGTTGGTGCAGGAAGTATTACTAATATGACTTCTGTAATACTTAAATCTTTAGAAAACAGGTGAAGAAATTATAGTTGGTATACTTGTAGGTAGACTTATAAGTAATGTATGAGTGTAAATATCGGTAGTTATTTAAGAATTGCGATTAGACTAAAAAGCAATTAAGTCTGTGAGTGACTCTATAGGTAATTATGTAAACAACACGTATAGATACGTAGGTAAGGTATGGCGCGCAGTATTTTTGGCACATCTAACGATGATTCGCATAAGCGTAAGTCTTCACCTCGCATAGCTGTTTCTCATGAATATGAAGATGAGCTTATTGACGATGAAGATTTGAGTCATAAAAATGTGCGTTCCGTTAAGTCAGCTTCTTCTAAGGTGCGTTCTGCAAAGTCCGCATCCTCTAAGGTGCGTTCCGTTAAGTCTTCGAAATCTTCCAAGTTAAAATCTTCTAGCTCTTCTAGAGAATTACGTTTTGCAGAATCTTCATATAAAACACAAGAAAATCTTGATTCTAAAAAGGTTAGTTCTGCTAAGTCAGCCTCTACTAAGGTGCGTTCTGCAAAGTCCGCCTCGACTCAATCTATTTCGACTCAATCTATTTCGACTCAATCTATTCCTGTTAAATCTGATTTGGATGATCTTAGAACTGAAGAATCTCATTTCGTGGATGCTAGAAAATTAAGTGTAGCTGATTTTGTATCTAAAATACTCTCTAGTACAGCTGGATCGTTGGGAGTTATTTCTCGACCTAAAGTGATTGATTTTAGCGCGCGTAAAAAAGAGAAAAATACAGTCCGTGTTCGTACTTTTGTTATTAGACTGTTTTTAGCACTTCTTTCAATAGGTATAGCAGGATTTTTAATTTGGTTATTGCTATTTTCTCCAGTCTTTTGTTTGGAAAAAGATAATATAACTATTGTTGGCGCTAACGAATGGGTTAGCAAAGAAAAGATTGCAAATATAGCTTCCGGACAAGTAAATAAGTCGCTATTTTTAGTATCTTCACAAGATGTGATTAAGCAACTTAATGACATTCCTGGTGTAACTGAAGCAAAAGTTGAAAAAGATTTTCCTAAAAGCTTACATATTACTGTATTGTCGCAAAAACCTGCCGCAATGTTAAAGAATAAAGCTAATGGTAATTTAACAGCAGTTGATGTTAAAGGGCGTGTTTTGAACGTTGTAAGTCATGCGTCAATTAGTGGAATACCGGTTATTGAAGTTGACGATGTTGACCATAGTTTAAGCACTAGAGCGATTTTAGAAGCTATTAAAGTTGTAAGTTCAATGCCTGAGTCTTTAAGAATGCAGATTACGAAAGTTAGTGCTAAAACTCAAGATTCAGTTGAAACTGAGCTAGGCGCTTCTCATAGAAATATTGTATGGGGAGATGCGTCTGATTTGAAATTAAAGAATGCTATTGTAGATAAGCTTATAAATGATCCTAGTAAGATTGGCAATAAAACTCAGATTGACGTTTCTGCTCCTACTAGGCCGATTTTAAAGTAAGACTTAAAGTAAGAGTATAAAGTAAGAGTATAAAGTAAGACTAAAGATTTTGTCTTAACTTGTTGTATAATAGTAATTCGTGTGTGCCAACGGCGTGCCTTATGTTATAGGTGTGCCTGTTGGGATATCCCAAGCGTTGAAGATAGAGCGCAGTAATGTGTTTCTGGAGATGCGAGGGCCATCGGGCCGGTGGACTGTGGCTTTTACTCTTTAACTGATTCATGCGTTAAGGTGTGCTGCAGTGTGGCGGTTTCACCAAATATAAGATATTAATGAATCGGAGAACTTAAGTTGCCTACGATTGAACAACTCGTCCGTAAGGGACGTCAGGCCAAGCCGAAGAAGTCAAAGACTTTGGCCTTGAAAGGTAGCCCGTTGCGTCGTGGCGTGTGCACTCGTGTGTACACAACCACTCCTAAGAAGCCAAATTCCGCGCTTCGTAAGGTTGCTCGTGTGCGCCTCAGCTCGGGTATTGAAGTAACCGCCTATATTCCAGGCGAAGGTCATAACTTGCAGGAGCACTCCATTGTGCTTGTGCGTGGTGGCCGTGTGAAGGATCTCCCAGGTGTGCGTTACCACATCGTGCGTGGCGCACTCGATACCCAGGGTGTCAAGGACCGCAAGCAGGGTCGTTCCCTGTATGGAGCAAAGAAGGCGAAGTAAAACATGTCACGTAAAGGACCTGCAAAAAAGCATCAGCTGCTTCCTGATCCAATCTACGGCTCGACCGTCGTGGCTCAGTTGATTAACAAAATTCTTCTCGATGGCAAGAAGTCTATCGCAGAAAACATCGTCTACACCGCTCTTGAGCAGGTGAAGGCTAAGACCGAGCAGGAGCCAGTTTCCGTGTTGAAGCGCGCTCTTGATAACATTCGTCCAAGTCTTGAAGTTCGTTCACGCCGCGTTGGTGGCGCAACTTACCAAGTGCCAGTCGAAGTTAAGCCTGCTCGTGCAAATACTTTGTCCCTTCGTTGGCTTACAGACTTCTCACGCGCTCGCCGCGAGAAGACAATGGCTGAGCGTTTGGCTAACGAAATTCTCGATGCTTCTAATGGCTTAGGTGCTTCTGTGAAGCGTCGTGAAGATACCCACAAGATGGCAGAAGCTAATAAGGCTTTTGCTCACTATCGCTGGTAATCCGCAAGATATTCGGTATCGTAAAGAGCTAAGGATAAAATTATGGCACAAGATGTGCTTAACGACCTGAATATGGTTCGTAACATCGGCATCATGGCGCACATTGATGCTGGTAAGACTACTACAACCGAACGTATTCTCTACTACACTGGTAAGAACTACAAAATCGGTGAAACCCATGATGGCGCTTCTACTATGGACTTCATGGCACAGGAGCAGGAACGCGGTATTACTATTCAGTCTGCTGCAACTACATGCTTCTGGAAGCGTCAAACTCATGACATAGATGATCGTTACCAGATCAACATCATTGATACCCCAGGACACGTAGATTTCACTGCTGAAGTGGAGCGTTCTTTGCGTGTTCTCGATGGTGCTGTTGCTGTCTTCGATGGTAAGGAAGGCGTGGAGCCACAGTCTGAAACTGTTTGGCGTCAGGCAGATAAGTACAGCGTTCCACGTATTTGCTTCATCAATAAGATGGATAAACTTGGTGCTGATTTCTACTACTCTGTTAAGACCATTAAGGAAAAGCTTGGCGCTAAGCCACTTGTTATTCAGCTCCCAATTGGCGCTGAGAACGATTTTCTTGGTGTTGTTGATTTGATTCGTATGAAGGCTTACGTCTGGAATGACGTTAAGGACGATATGGGTGCTCACTATGACACCGTTGACATTCCTGCAGATTTGCAAGAACGTGCAGAAGAGTATCGTGCTGAACTTATGGATCAAGTTGCTGAAGCTGATGAAGAGTTGCTTGAGAAGTATCTAGAATCTGGAGAACTTTCTGAAGAAGAAATTCGTTCTGGTATTCGTAAGCTTACTATTGCTCGTGAAGCATTCCCAGTAACTTGTGGTTCTGCATTCAAAGATAAGGGTGTTCAGCCAATGCTGGATGCTGTTGTTGATTTCCTTCCAAGCCCAGAAGATGTTCCATCTATTAAGGGCTTCAAGCCAGGCGATGAATCTGTTGAAATTGACCGTAAGCCAGTTAATACTGATCCATTCGCAGCTTTGGTCTTCAAGATTTCAACTCATCCATTCTACGGCAAGCTCGTGTTCGTACGTGTTTATTCTGGTGAAATTAAGCCAGGCGATTCTGTGTACGATTCCACGAAGTCTAAGAAGGAACGCGTTGGTAAGATCTTCCAGATGCATGCAGATAAGGAAAATCCTGTAGATTCTGCAGAAGCTGGTAACATCTACACATTCGTTGGTTTGAAGAATGTCAGCACTGGTGACACATTGTGTGACGAGAAGAATCCAATCTCATTGGAATCTATGACATTCCCAGATCCTGTTATTGAGGTTGCCGTTGAGCCAAAGACAAAGGCTGATCAGGAAAAGATGAGCTTGGCGTTGGCTAAGCTTTCTGACGAAGATCCTACGTTCCAGGTTAAGACTGACGAAGAATCTGGTCAGACTTTGATTTCTGGTATGGGCGAACTTCAGCTCGACATTATCGTTGATCGTATGCGCCGTGAGTTCAAGGTTGAAGCGAATGTTGGTAAGCCACAGGTTGCTTATCGTGAGACGATTCGCAAGGCTGTTATGAACCAGGAATACACTCATAAGAAGCAAACTGGTGGTTCTGGTCAGTTCGCAAAGGTTTTGATGAACTTCGAACCTCTCGATACAGAATCTGGCGAAACCTATCAGTTCGTAAATGAAGTCACTGGTGGTCACATCACCAAGGAGTTCATTCCTTCAATTGATGCAGGTGTTCAAGAAGCTATGGAATCCGGCGTCTTGGCAGGCTTCCCAGTGGTTGGCGTTAAAGCAACAGTCACTGATGGTCAGACACACGATGTTGATTCTTCTGAAATGGCATTCAAGATTGCAGGTTCTATGTGCTTCAAGGAAGCTGCACCAAAGGCTCATCCAGTAATTCTTGAGCCAATTATGGCTGTTGAAGTGCGTACTCCAGAAGAATACATGGGTGACGTTATGGGCGATTTGAACTCTCGCCGTGGAAACATTCAGTCTATGACTGACGCTACTGGCGTTAAGGTTATTGATGCGAAAGTTCCTTTGAGTGAGATGTTCGGATACATTGGTGATCTTCGTTCTAAGACTCAAGGTCGCGCAATGTTCACCATGCAAATGGATTCTTACGCAGAAGTTCCGAAGGCTGTTTCGGACGAGATTATTAAAGCACAGCGCGGCGAGTGACGCGCACGCTACTTCGGTGTTTTGTGTCCCCGGTCAACGCTAGAATTCTGTTCGTTGACTGGGTTCTGGCACCGAAGTGGCACCTAACCCAGAAACCCAGTAATATGTAGCGAGATGCTTCACATAAGATTGTGATGCAAACTACTAGACGTCCAGGAGGACAAACACATGGCAAAGGAAAAGTACGAGCGTACTAAGCCGCATGTCAACATTGGTACCATTGGTCACGTTGATCACGGCAAGACTACCCTGACCGCGGCTATCTCCAAGGTGCTGCACAGCGAATATCCTGATTTGAACCCTCAGTATGACTTCGATCAGATTGATGCCGCTCCAGAAGAGAAGGAACGCGGTATTACTATCAACATCGCACACATCGAGTATCAGACTGATGCTCGTCACTACGCTCACGTTGATGCTCCAGGCCACGCCGATTATGTTAAGAACATGATTACCGGTGCTGCTCAGATGGATGGCGCAATCCTCGTGGTTGCTGCTACTGATGGTCCAATGGCTCAGACTCGCGAGCACGTTTTGCTTGCTAAGCAGGTTGGTGTCCCGAAGATTCTCGTAGCTTTGAACAAGTGCGATATGGTTGATGACCCAGAGCTTATCGATCTCGTTGAAGAAGAGGTACGTGACCTCCTCGAAGAAAACGGCTTCGATCGCGATTGCCCAGTCATCCGCACTTCTGCTTACGGTGCTTTGCACGATGAAGCTCCAGATCATGACAAGTGGGTTGAAACCGTTAAGGAGCTTATGAAGGCTGTTGACGAGTATGTTCCAACTCCAGTTCACGATCTTGACAAGCCATTCTTGATGCCAATCGAAGACGTATTCACCATCTCCGGTCGTGGTACCGTTGTTACCGGTCGTGTTGAGCGTGGTAAGCTCCCAATCAACACCCCAGTTGAGATTGTTGGTTTGCGTCCAACTCAGACCACTACTGTTACCTCCATTGAAACCTTCCACAAGCAGATGGATGAGGCTGAAGCTGGCGATAACACTGGTCTTCTTCTCCGCGGTATCAACCGTACAGATGTTGAGCGTGGTCAGGTTGTGGCTGCTCCAGGTTCTGTAACACCACACACCAAGTTTGAAGGCGAAGTTTACGTCTTGACTAAGGATGAAGGTGGCCGTCACTCGCCGTTCTTCACCAACTACCGTCCACAGTTCTACTTCCGTACCACCGATGTCACTGGCGTTATCACCTTGCCAGAAGGCGTTGAAATGGTTCAGCCTGGCGATCACGCAACCTTCACTGTTGAGTTGATTCAGCCAATCGCTATGGAAGAGGGCTTGACCTTCGCTGTTCGTGAAGGTGGTCGTACCGTTGGTTCCGGTCGTGTGACCAAGATTCTTGCCTGATTTTCTTCTTTTATGAATTATCAAGCATAATCGTTAAAGCGATAGCTTAATAAAGACCTCGTGAGTGAGTATTTCACTCGCGAGGTCTTTTTGTATTTTTGTACTGTATTTTTCGGGAAATAATTGCTCAAATAACACGGGAAAATCATGAGAATGACATGCAAATAAGGCGAGTGCTAGTTTATGAAGTTAATGCATATTTATCTTTTTAGGAATTTTTACGAATTATGTATGTAAATTAAATGTTAAATAAAAATATTTTCGATGTTAATTAAGTTTATTCAATGGGGGGGGGTATTGGCTTTATTATGCCATTTTTTAGTATGGTAGATAATTTTTTTCTGTTTTAATACTGCTTTTATGCTGTTAAATCAAAGATTTTTATTACATAAATAGTGATAAAGTTTCCAACAATATTTCTTCTGCGCTTTAGTCGTTTGGGGGATATGTTCATATTCATTCGAGAGGAGATTGTTGTGAAGTTCACTAGAACGTCATATCTAACTCGGTTAGCTGCATTAGGCATTGCTGCAGCAACATTGCTCGTGCCGTTTTCTGCAGTTCCTGCTTTTGCGCAAACAGTTGCTGATGTAAACAATAACGAAAAATCTGCTTCTGTTGACGCAAATAAATTGCTTAGTGACGCTGCGCAAAAAGGTCACGTACCAACAGAAGCTGAGATTAAAAAAGCTATTAAGGCTTTTTCTGAAAATCATAAGAATTCTGATGATGTTCCTAAAGGTTCAATACTTGAAAAAGCAATAGAAGATTATAAAAAAGCATATAAAAATGAATTCGACTTCAATTCTAAAAAAGAAGTGAATGTTATAGTTACACTTAAGGGTAAAAGTGGCATAGGGAAGGGTGTTGCTTCTGCTCGTATGGCTCAGCAAAATAAGCTACTATCTAAATGGTGTGAAAAGTATCAAATGAAAGTTCGTCGCCAGCTTGGATATTTGGTGAACGCATTTGAAGTTACAATGCCTCAGAATCTCGTTTTAGAGCTTAGAAAAGAGCCAGAAGTCGAATCTGCTCATAAAGCACGTAAATTCCATACTATGGAAAATAATGCGCGTGTTCTTCAAGGAGTGTCTGAAGCGTTTAAGAAATATAAGCTTGATGGTACTGGTATGTTAGTTTCAATTATCGATACAGGTATTGATATGAATCAGCCAGATATGAAGCTTGATTTAAGCGCAAAAGCTCATATTAAAATGCAACCAAAGCCAGGTTTTACAGATAAAGTGCCTGACGGTTATAATTTTGCAGATCAAAACAATAACGTTAGAGATGACATTAGTGAAGAACAGCATGGCATGCACGTAGCTGGAATTGTTGCTGCTAATGGAGATGAAGGAAATAAATTAGCTAAAGATAATTGGCGTGTTGATGGTGTTGCTCCAAACGCACAGCTGCTTGCTATGAAAGTGTTTTCTAATGAAGCTAGTAGAGCTGGCGGTGCGGATGACGCTGATATAGCTGCTGCTGTTGAAAAATCCGTTGAGCTTGGTGCTGATATTATAAACATGTCTCTTGGTTCAACCAATGGTTTTAGTGGAGCTTCAAATATTACAGGTCTAGCGTTGAAGAAAGCTAGAGATGCTGGAGTTCTTCCAGTTGTTTCAGCTGGAAACTCTGGTTTGAATTTCTCATCTAACGGTGAAATAGATGATGTTTTAGGAAAGTTAGATGATGCAACTCTTGGAACTCCTTCTGCGTTCCCTGAAGCTTTTAGCGTAGCATCTGTTGAAAATTCCATTATGACAGAGAAAAAAGCTACTTATAAAGCAGATGGTTCCGATAAAGGTACAGATATACTTTATAGGTTAGCGACTGGTAAACCTGATGGACAGGAGCGCGAAGTTGTTTCTGTAGGATACGGAAGATCGTACGATGATGATTCTGACGATCCTGATATAGATGAGTATGATGGCGTAAACGTTCACGGTAAATACGTATTAGTTGAGCGCGGTAAAATCAATTTTGCTACAAAATTTAAGCATGCTTTTGAAGCTGGTGCAGCAGGCATACTTGTTTACAATAATGATAAAGGTACAGAACAATTCCTTGGTATGGCTGGTATTGAAGGATTTGGTAAAAAATTTGGAGTATCGATTAGACGTTCTGACGCGTTGAAAATGCTTGATGAGCTTAAACAAAATAAGAAAGTTAAGATTTCTTTCAGCAATAATTATGTAAGTGCTCCAAATCCTGATAGCATGCATCCTTCAGAATTCACTTCTTGGGGTCCAACGCCAGAACTTGATTTTAAGCCTCATATTGCTGGAATTGGTGGAAATGTATTCTCTACTCAGAACGGTACAGGCAATTATGTGAACATGTCTGGTACTTCCATGGCTGCTCCAAATATTTCTGGTCTTTCTGCTCTTATGGTGCAATATTATAAGAATCGTTTCCCTGCTCTTTCTGCAAAAGATCGAGTAAAAAGAGCAACTCAAGCGTTGATGAATACAGCTAAGATTCTTACATCTAATGGTAAAGATGATGGTGTTCCATATGCTCCTCGTCAAATTGGTGCTGGTTTAGCGCAAGTTGACAAAGCTATGGATACTAATGTTATTGCAACTGTAAATGATGAATCTTACGTACCTCTTCGTGAAGTTAATGGTGAACGAACTATTACAGTCAATTTGCATAATTATGGAAGCAAAGATTTAACTTTCAACGTTCCAACTGAAAAAGTATTAAATGAATCTAATGAAGCTAATAAAGATACTGTTACAAATATAAGTAATAATGAGAATTTAACTCCTCAAAATTGCAATGGCAATATTCTAGTAAAAGCTAATAGTGTTGCAACAGTTGAATTCAAGCTTAAACCAGATACTAGTAAAGATCATTATATTGAAGGTTATATTCGATTTGAATCGAAAGATTCTAATCAGCCAAGTCTTTCAGTGCCATATCTTGGTTTTGTGGGAGATTGGAATAAAGAACCGATTCTTGTTGATCCAAACAATGAGTACTCTTCCGATGTTAAGGCAAGTACAACTCTTGTTTCTGCAGTAAGCAATACTAATAAAGTAAAAGTGAATCGTGAAGGTGAAGCTACTAAATTAGGTTCGTTCTCTCCTAACAAAGATGAGCTTTTAGACACTATTATCCCATCTTTAATGATGTTCCGTAGTGCTGAAGAAGTTAAGTATTCTATATATGATGCTAAAGGCAAGTTAATTAAAGACTTAGGTTATGATAATTATGTTAGCCGTAGCGATTATAGGAGTCTTAAAGGAAGCGCTCATGGTAATGAGAGTTCTACTGGCGAATGGGATGGTAGTGAATACGATCCTAAAACCGGTAAAGAAGTAACTGCTCCTGATGGAATATATACGTACAAGGTTACAGCTAAATTATCTAAGAATTCTGATCGTTTCCAAACCTACACTATGAAGGTTGGTCTTGATACAAAAGCTCCTAAGATTAAGGTTTCTGATCGTGACTCTAATGGTGATGTGATTATTACTGTTGTGGACGATTTGAGTGAAACTTATGTGCCTGAAGTTCATATAAATGGCAAATGGGCTGCAGTTAGAAATGTAGATAAAACATGCCAAGAAAAAGATGAAAAAGGCGCTTGTAAGTTGAACTTTGATCCTTCTAATCCTGCAACAAAGCATACTTATAAGGTTCATATTGGCTCTGATGCTAAATTCCTTTATGTTTCAACTAGGGATTCTGCTGAAAATAAGAGTGGCTATGTTTATAAGATCTTCAAGGATTCTACAGATTCTAAAGATGTTGTTATAAATGGTGCTTCTAAGCTTGCAAGTAAGACTATGGCAATTAGGTTCATGTCTAAATTCGATGGTGACGATAATCTTTATCTTCCTATCGGCGGTTATGCTTCCGATGACGTGAAAGATATTAAGGTTTCAGTTACTTATAAAGATAATGGGAATAAGACTGTAACTGTTGATGATAAGCATAAGAAATTCTTCGAAGATAAATCAGCTTTTGCAGCTTTTATTCCTCTTGAAAACGGTGTTAATCACATTGTTGTTACAGGTTTAAACTCTGCAGGTTCCTCAATTGACAGTGATGAAGTTGATGTAACTTTCAATGCTCATGCTCCAAATATAACAGTAACTAATTTGAACAATAATAATAATCTCGATGTTAAAGAAAACGGCGAAGTTACTATTAAAGGTAAAGTTACTGACGATAAAGGTGACAAGCTTTCGATGCATTTGGATTATGTTAAAACAGCTCAAACTCCTGATGGCGGTGTTTCTGTTGGTAGCGGTTCTTCTTCTGGAGATGTAGATCCTGATGATGTAAAGCTTAATGATGATGGTTCGTTCGAAGTTACGATCAAGCCTGATGCTTCTGCTTATACTGTTACTCTAACTGCATCTGATGGCGCGAATGATTCTTCTAAAGTGTTTGCTTTAGAAGGTCGTACGAAGCCAGTAGATAAGTTTGATGAGGAGGTTCATAGGATATTCAGCAAGGATTATGACTTTGAAATAGATAAGGAGTCTGCAAATAAGTTTGAGGGAATGAACACTTATATAATTCAACCAAATTTGAAAGATGGTAAACCAAATCCTAATATAAGTGGTAATTCCTTTACAGTAACAGGTAGAGTTGGACCTAAGATTTCAAACATAGTGTTCACTCCTTCTGCTGAAGTAGTTGACGGTCATATGAAATTGAAAGATCCTATTGTTGCTGTAATCAAAGATGGTCGTTTTAGTGTGACTATTCCTATGCATGTTGGAATAAATGATTTCCGTATGCAACTTAAAGAAAAAGTTAAGAAAGAAGGATCAACTGAGGAATCTGAGAGAAGCTTCCTTGATACTAAAACAAGATTCTACTTTGATGTAAATCCGGCTAAGGCTGTGTTTAGTACTCCTAAGCTTTACGGAAATACGTTGTTTACGAATAAAGATTCTGTAGACTTCAAAGGTTCTATGAGCCAAGACAGCTTTGGATATTCGCTGCTTATAAACGGCAACATAGTTAGCGAATTCTTCTCAACAGATGGTGGAGGAGAAAAAGTAAACGAATCTTCATTCAATAGGAAGTTTGATGTAAAAGATAAGGATATTATTCATGTAGAAGTGAATAATACAACCGCTTCATCTTTGCAAACATTCATACCTGTAGTTGTTGATAAGTTGAATCCTAAAGTTAATATTGGCGTAGAAAGCAATGAAACTATTAAAGATAATAGATCCATCAAAGTGAAAGTTAAGGATGATAATCTAAAACTTGTAAACGTATATGTTGATGGTAAAGTTGTTGCTTCTAGCGAAAATAAACTTGTTTCTAAGAGTATTGAAGATACTCTTACTGATGCGGATTCAGATAATAATAGTGAGAGTAATGTTTCTGCAGATAAGCCAGATAAAACAGAGTTTGATTTTGATATTCCAACTTCTGATTTAACTAATGGTAAACATACTATTAAAGTAGAAGCAGTTGATTATGCAGGTAATATCACAACTGATACTGGTGATAGTAGCGATACTATTTCAAAAGTAATTGTGGTTGATCACTTAGAGCCTCCATCTTCTTCTGAAGAAGCGCCTGAAGCTCCTAAGTCTGTTTCGAGTCTTGATAAGTCTGTTAAGGGTAATCTTGTTGTTGGTGCAAATAAGAATAATATTGCTCGAGCAGGTATTGAGAATCCTATGACTTTGACTTTCGCAGGCTTGCTTGATGCTGCTGGTTCTGGTACTGGTGATTCAGATGGTTCTGGTTCGGGTTCGGGTACTGGTTCTGGTGCTCCGTCTGGTTCTACTCCTAAAGCTCCAGGTTCTGGTAATGGTCAGAATGATGTTAATGCTACAAGCGAGTTTGTTAATACTCTTAAGACTTATAAGGTTGCTTATGCTTATGCGTATATTTATTCTTCGCCTGAATTATTAAAAGGTGAGAATAATACTAATTACGTGAAAGTAACGTTAGACGGTAAGAAGGTTAAGTTTAATGCGATGATTCCAGGAAATTATTCTGGTATTCATACTATCGTGTTGCTTAATTCTAAAGGTCAGCAGATTGCTTGGACTAATGTTTATGTGATTCCTTCTAATGCTGATCAATTTGTTGAAGCTAATGCTGAAACGTATTTGAAGTATTATGAGAATCCTGTGTCTTATGACAGTTCTGATGACTCTAGTGACTCTAGTGTGAAGTCAGAGGATTCTAAGAATAATGTTAAGAATGATTCGAAGGAGTCTGAGGAGTCTAAGTCTTCTAATGGTGTTCATCGTCATTATTCTGTTAAGAAGTCTAAGTCTAAGGTTGCTCATACTGGCGTAGATGTTATGCCTGTGATGATGATGAGCGTTATGCTTATTGTTTGTGTCGTATTCTACGTTAGTGTTAGAGA
>NZ_KQ961850.1:61074-95836 GCF_001563665.1 Gardnerella vaginalis
ATTAGTTTGTTTTATTTAATTATCAATTGTTTTTTAGCTATTGCTTAGTCAATCAATTTTATGATTTGTAAATATATAATATTTATTTACTATTCTCGTCTATCTCCAAGTAATTGAAGAAGATAAACAAACATATTTATGAAGTCTAAGTAAAGTTGCAAAGCGCATAAAATAGACAATCTTTTTATAGCTTCAGGCTCATTTTCATATTGCTCAAACAAAGCACGCGTTTTTTGAGCGTCATAAGCTGTAAGACCAGCAAAAAGTAATATTCCAATAGCAGCAACTATCTTAATTAAGTTATCTGATGGAGCAAAGAATGATAGTGCTAGTTGTGAGATAACGAGTACTATCACGCCAACCATAAGAATTGGTCCAGCTTTAAGCATGTTGACTTTAGTAGTAAGTGCAAGCATTGTTAAGCACAGGAAGAATCCTGCTGTAAGACAAAACACTAAAGCTATAGAAGCTGTGGTGAAAATATCGAAAATCACTCCTAAAGTAAATCCTGTAATTGCAGCGTAAATATAGAATATAGCGCGCGCGACTCCAACTCTCATCTTGAAGATGCGTATGCCTAAAACAGTCGACAATATGATTTGAACAAGTACAATGCCAATCCAACCAAACATTCCAGTACTTTGAATAAAGTAATAGAATGCGTGAGTTGTTTGTGTATACATTGCAACAAGCGCAGTTACTAGCAAGCCAATTGTCATTTCGCCATAGACTTTAGTTATTGACGTGTGTTTTGCTTTTTCATATGCGTAAACAGCATTAGTGTCAATAACAGGTTGTGAGTTTCCATATGACTGTTGATTGTAATATGTCATATCTCTCCTTACTATTCGAAACTTATGTATGTAAAAGTAAACAGTATCACAGTTGAATTAACTATAGTATAGTTGCATTTTTACATTATTAGAACTTATGAGTTATGAATGAGGTGCATTTTCTACGCGAGGAGTACCGTTAATATCGCGGTGGATTCCTTGCATTAAAGCTTCAATTTTTTGCAAATTGCAAGCGCAATCAAGCAATGTTTGTGAATGTTCTGCAAGCTTACTATCTGGTAAATCAGCTTTATAACGCAAAGCGTGTTCCAAGCTAGCCCAATAATCCATTGCGATAGTGCGGAATTGGACTTCTACAGGCGTGTAATGAGCGCCGGAAGAAAGGAATACTGGAACTGCGTAAATCACGTGCAAGCTCCTATATCCATTAGGCTTAGGATTTTTAATATAATCCTTTACTTGTAGAACTTGAATATCTGTTTGCTCAGAAAGATATTGAGCTACAGCATAAACATCATCGCGATAGTTGCATATAACTCGTATTCCAGCAACGTCAAAAAGGTTATCGCGTATAGCATGAGTAGAAATATCTAGATTACGTCTATGAAGTTTTTCAAAAATAGAATGCACAGATTTTAGACGGCGTTCCATGTGATGAATAGGATCGTGTGAGAAGCGAACTTGGAATTCGCTATCTAGAATTTCAAGCTTTGTGCTGATTTCATACATAGCTCCTTCATAAACTTGCATCATGTTTACGAAGTCATCTATCTGATCATTAGGCAATTCTGATATATAGTCACCTTCTGCTACCTTTGCATCGGTGCTTCGCAGACGTGCATAAAGCTCTGCGGAATTTACGCGGTTATGACGATCAAGTATCACGTCTTTATATCATACACATAAAGCTTTGAAATTGCCTGAGAATCTTTGCTAATCTTTGCTAATCTTTGCTAATCTTTACTTAAATGTATCGCCAAGATGATGTTGAGTGACGTTAGTATTTAAATAATTAGTTGAATCTGCATCATGAATAATTGACATAGCAGCATCTGTAAGATCTGGTCTTAAAGCATCCAGCCAATGAATGCGAGCATCGCGTCCAAACCAGCCCATTTGTTTACGTGCAAGTCGTTTAGTTTTTTGTGCAATATCTGCGAAAGCATCGTCTTCGCTACATAATCCATCTAAATAATTGATAATTTGCTGATATCCAAGAGCTCTAGAAGCAGTAACGCCTAATCGATTCCGAATTTTAAGAACTTCATCTACAAAACCTTTTTCTCGCATTATTTGAGTTCTAATATCAATTCGTTTGTCTAAATCTTCACGTTTCAAATCTAATCCAATTTGTACGCAATCAATCACATACTTATAGCGCGGAAGACTTGCGGAATATGGTTTACCTGTTAGCTCAATAACTTCAAGAGCGCGAATAGTACGCCGTGGATTACGTGCGTCCATTTTAGATGCAGCAACTGGATCTTTTTCTTTTAATTCTTCAAATAAAGCTAGACCTCCAACTTTCCGCTCACGCTCTTCTAAAGCTTTTCTAATTTCAGGATCTGTTCCAGGGAAAGTAATATCGTCAACTGCGGCGCGTGCGTATAATCCACTTCCGCCAACTAAAATTGGTCGTATTTCACGATCTTGAAGTTCATGAATACAATTTCTAGCTAAAGTTTGAAAGCGAGCAACGCTCATAGTTTCTTCTGGATCAATAATATCAATTAAGTGATGTGGAACTTCAGCTTGTTCTTTTGCGCTTGCTTTAGCTGTACCAATATCCATATATTTATACATTTGATAAGCATCTGCGTTAATAATCTCAGCTTTAACTCCATTTTTAGCTAAACGTTTAGCTATCAAAATGCCTAAAGATGTTTTGCCTGAAGCAGTTGGGCCAACGATTGAAATAACTTTTAATGAATTATCTTTTTCATAAGATAGACACATATTCGTTAGACTCCTGTTACGCTTAATTTTCAATAATGTAGCTACACTTGTTGAATTATATAAAAACTGACGTGATATGTGCAAAAAATATTATTAGTTTGTATTAAACTACGTATTCCGTATGCTCAAAATTATTTTAATAATTTAGGATGGCAATAGTTATGTTAAATATGTTGAAATTGAAAAAATTTTTGATTTTATTATTTACGTTAATAATAGTTATACCTCTGTTTTCTGGATGTTCAAACAGTAAGCAGAGTAGTAAAAAATCTGGATCGATAGAAAAAGTATGCGTTCATAATGCAAAAACTGCTGCATTGTATAAAAAAGTTTTAGCAAATGCTAGTAAATATAATTTTGATCCTGAAGGAACTGAGGATTCTGATAATAATCCTAAAGAAACTAAGTATTCTTATGCATTGGTCAATATGAGTAATAGAGATGTTCCAGATCTTATTCTTCGAAAAGATGCTAATTACATGTATCCTTTGAAGCTTTTTACTGTAAATAAAGACTACAGTGATGTTGTTTCTTCAGATGACTTAATTCATGAGGGTATGTATGTTTCAAATGGAATTAGAGTTTTTGTAGAACAATATGTAAATACTAATGCGCTAAGATACACTGAATTGTCTGGCGGAACAGGTGAAGCTGAAATTTATAAAGTTACTATGAATATTGCGAATAGTAATCCTGTTGAAAAAGAGAAATATTGGTCAGGGATAATTACTGATTCTCCTAAAGATAAAGTAAAACAAATCAATTTTGTTAGTGTAAATAACACTAAAATTCTCGATGATTTAGCTAAAACTGAAGATAATACTTATAAGAAGTCTATAAGTAGAAAAAGTGGAAAATTTGAATCGAAGAATAAGAATTCTAAGAAAGAGAATAAAAAATCTAAGAATGTTAAATCTTTAGCTAAGAAGATCGAGGACGAAAAAGCGAGTGGGCGACAAGTTGTTTTCGGAACTGTGAGAGTTCTTTCATATGATCAGGTTCTTAAAATGCAGAATATGCCAGATCCTAATCCCGGTTATGATCACAGTCGTGAAAACTTTATGCTGCTTATTTTTGATAATAAATCAAGCATTCTCTTAAATCATAGCGGAGATATGGGTAATACTCCTAAACCTAAAGATGCAAGTATGTTTGCATTAGAAAAAGATAGTGAAGCAGAACGAGCTATGAAAAAATATATTGGAAAAAAAGTTTATGTAAGCTTTAGAGTAAATGACGGATTCTTCCCTTCTGATACTAGCTTGCCTTTAGGTGAGCCACGGTTGGAAGAGCTAAAAGTTATTGAATAATTTTTAGCTCTTCCAAAAACAACTAATAGACTTTGCAATGTATATAATTTGTGATGTCTATTAGTTGTTTTTTTAAATATTGCTTGCGTTCATTAGTTTATTACTTAATTTTTCTAAAGCGAGTGGTTGGTGTGAGTGTGCGGTTTTAGAAAGTAGATGTATAAACTTCTTCAATAGCACTTTCACTCATCGGCATATATGAGTTTTTCAAAAGGCGTTGCTGTTCTTTAACAACACTTTTAGACCAGCTTTGAATCATATCTTTTTTCATGCCATACTCGTGGAGCTTATGCTTAGGAAGAATTGTGTTAAGCACTTCATCAAGCTTATCTAGAACATCATCTTTAGAGCATTCAAGAATGTTAGACATAAATTCGAAAAGTTTAGAAAGTTCAGTGTTGTTCTTTTCGCTGTCTTTGTTTTTTTCGTTATTTTCACAATCGTGTTTAGCATAATAGCGTAAAACGCTTGTAAGAAGAGATGCATTTGTTTCGCCGTGAGCAACGTGGAAAGTACCTCCAAGAGGATAAGCCATAGCGTGAACGCAGCCGCATCCAGCATTACCAAAAGCGATGCCAGCGTAAAGACTTGCTGAAAGCAAATCGTCTACAACTTGTTTTTTCGCGTTATCTCCGGCGTTCACAACTTTCATATAGCTTTGCAAAATAAGACCACAAGCCTTATAGCTAAACATTTTCGTAAGATCAGTTGCAATTGGAGAAAGTGCAGACTCAATTGAGTGTGTAAGAGCGTCAATAGAGCTTGTTGCAAAAACGTAGTCTGGAAGGCTTTTCAATAATTCTGGAATAAGAATTGCGTCACTAGCGTAGCAAGCATCGTTTGCTAAACCCTTCTTGGTATTGCGCTTAGTAAGCGAGAACACTGCAACGTTCGTAACTTCTGAGCCAGTTCCGCAAGTAGTTGGAACAAGAATAAGATCTGCTCCTTTTTGTACAGGAATCTTTCCGTCAACTAAATCTTCAAGTGGGCTAGTATGTTTTAGTGCGCAAACTTTAGAAATATCTAAAACTGTGCCGCCGCCAATTCCAATCACGCGTTTTGCAGGAGTGTGAATATCGCTCACAATCGCGTCAACCATTGCATCGCTTGGTTCGCCTTTTCCGTAATTCTCTTGGAAAATCACTTCGCAATCAAGATTTAAATTGCCAAAATATGGCTCCCAAATGTATTTGTTAGTTATAACTAAGTCGCCTTCTTTAAGATTAAACTCTTTTGCAAAATCTAGAGCATTGTCGAATTTGTGAATAGTTGGCTTAATTGATAGCTGTTTCATCCTAGACTCCTTTGTTTAATCTAGTTGTATTATATGGCTGAATTGAAACCAAATAACTACTTTATTGTAAAACGTGCTTACATTCCAAGCACGTGGTTTTTAATATCAGCATGTAAGTTTATTAAGCGCGTGTAGCTAAGTGCATTGTAAGTATACTCTAAAGTGTGCGGATATTTATGACTTGCACGTAAAGTGCGCTCTAAAGGGAATTGCAAATACTTGTGAAGTTGCGTGTATGCGCTTAGTAAGTTGCACGCATGAACTTGACAAGCTGAATGTATGAGCTTAACAAGCTAAATGTAGGCGTAAAAGTTGCATTCAGGCGCTAAAGCGCACATAGAAGTATGCGCAAGGCACGTGTGCGGTTTTTCTGAGTTACTTGCTTTGACCTTTGCCGAAAGCGCGTAAGCGAATTCCATTCCAGTCTGCACTTACAGTCAGGGGAGTTGCTGCATTCATTCCAGCTGTTTTTGCTGCAGATTGAACAGTGCTTGAACTTGGAGCGCCTGGACGTCCTGGCTTAGGAATGAGAACCCACATTGGAGCGTCATCACTTAGCATGTTAGTGGCATCCATGATTGTGTCAGCAAGCTCATCTTCGTCATCGCCATCACGCCACCAAATGATTACGCCATCTACTGCAGAATCATAATCTTCATCTACAAGTTCTACGCCAGTAAGTTGTTCAATATTTGTACAAATGGCATCATCGACATCGTCATCCCATAGCCATTGTTGTATGACATCTCCGGATTGGAATCCAAATTCTTCTGCATGTTGAAAAGCTGTCTGTTCCACGTCACTCAATATATCAAATCGTCGCGAAGTGCGCTAAATTTACGGCGTGTATTCGAATTTTCTTCTTTTTGTAGATAAATTTACTTCAGTTATGAATTCGTATATTGGTGATTTTAGTGATAAAAATAATAAATATTTTAACGAAAAATAGTAATTTTTACAGTTTAATTTAGAGTGATTTCGTACAACACGCTTAAGACACGCTTGAAAAATAAAGGATATTGCATAAATCACTATATATTGTGAGGATTCTTTACTTTAACACTAGATATTGGATATGGTTCGGGTTATAGTTAATCGAGTTGCTCAAGATTAAGCATGATTTTTGTTTGATTTTGGCATTTATTTTACGGCAGAATCGTAGAAGTTAAATTAAAACTGAGAAATCAAGAAAGGTCTGTACAATGCAGGTCTACGAAACGACTTTGGAATCGACATCAAAAGATGAAGTTATCGCAGAAGGAAATGATTCTTCTAGTGATTCGCAGAAATCTCGTGTACTTGTTGAGAAGCGCGATGGTCGTGTGGTTGATTTTGATCCAATGAACATAATTATGGCGATTAAAGCTGCTTTTAAGGACTTAGGCAAAGAAGTTGGTCCTCAAGAAGAGCAGATGATTCGAGATATTACGGATCATATTGAAGCTGAGATTCAAGATCGTTATAATGGTCCAGCAAAAATTGAAGACATTCAGACTTTGGTTGAGCACAGTCTTATTGAAAATCATTTGTATGAGGTCGCTCGTTGCTATACAAGCTATCGACTGAATCGAGATATTGATCGTGCTAAAGCTACGGATATCAATGAAGCTGTTAATCGCCTTGTGAATCGTGATGAATCTTTGGTTCGTGAGAACGCAAATAAAGATTCAAATGTTTATGCAACTCAAAGAGATCTTCTTGCTGGAGCTGTTTCTAAGGCATCTGCATTCTCTATGCTTCCTCATGCTGTTTCTAATGCTCATATGAAAGGCGATATCCACTTCCATGATGCTGATTATTCGCCATTTACTTGCATGAGTAATTGCTCACTTCCAGATTTTGGTGACATGTTAGCTAAGGGATTCGCTCTTGGCAACGCTATGATGGATAGTCCGAAGTCAATTGGTACAGCTGCTACTCAAGTTACTCAGATTATTAAAGATATTGCTGGTGCGCAATACGGTGGTCAGACTGTTAATCGCACTGACGAAATGCTTGAGCGTTATGCAAAGTGCGATTATGACAAGAATCTTGCTATGGCAAAAGCAATGATTCCTGATTCAACTCCAATTCAAGTCGCTAAAGATATGATTGATGGTTTGAAAGCGCAAGAGCCAAAGAATCTTCATTGTTCAGATAGAGATCCTCTTCCAGCTGACACGCCATTTGACGATAATTTGAGTGAGCTTGATCAGATTCGTGAAATTTACGCGAAGATTATGACGCGCAAAGCTATTTATGACGCTATGCAAACTATGGAATATCAAATCAATTCTAACCGTGTTTCTAACGGTCAGACTCCGTTTGTAACTGTTGGTTTTGGCTTAGGTACTTCTTGGTTTGCTCGTGAAATCCAGCGTGCTATATTGCTAAATCGCATTCGTGGCTTGGGTAAAGATCGTCACACTGCAATCTTCCCTAAACTTGTGTTTACTATTAAGCATGGTGTAAATGCAGACCCTCAAGACCCTAATTACGATTTGAAGCAACTTGCTCTTGAGTGCTCTACAAAGCGCATGTATCCAGATGTTGTGTTCTATGAGAATATTGTTAAAATTACTGGCTCATTCAAAGCGCCTATGGGTTGCCGTTCATTCCTTCAGGGTTGGATTGATCCAAAAACTGGTAAGGATGTTGAAGATGGACGTATGAATCTTGGCGTTGTGACAGTCAATGTTCCTCGTATTGCTCTTGAATCTCATGGAGATGTAAACAGGTTCTGGAAGCTTTTTAATGAGCGAATGGAAGTTGCTCACCAAGCATTGAGATTCCGTATTATGCGTTGTAAACAGGCAACTCCAGTGAACGCTCCAACATTGTTCCGATATGGTGCTTTTGGTCGTTTGGAAGCTAACGAGAGTGTTGATCAGCTGTTCCGCAACGAACGCGCTACGGTTTCTTTAGGATACATAGGATTGTATGAAGCTACTTCTGTGTTCTATGGCAAGGATTGGATGCAAGATCACAGTTGGAATGAGGATGGCAAGCAATTTGCGCTTTCCTTGGTTCGCCGTATGAATCAGCTATGCCAACAGTGGTCTAAAGCTGAAGGTTACCATTATTCTGTTTATTCGACTCCTGCTGAGTCCTTGACTGACCGCTTTAACCGTATGGATCGTCAAAAGTTCGGTCGCATTGAAGGCGTAACAGATCACGATTTCTACACTAATTCTTTCCATTATCCTGTTTGGTTGCAACCAACTCCTATGGAAAAGCTTCGCTATGAAGTTGATTTCCCGTATCTTGCTTCTGGTGGATTCATTAACTACTGTGAATTCCCATGCTTGCAGGCAAATCCTAAAGCTTTGGAGGCTGTTTGGGATTATGCTTATAAGATTGGTATTGGTTATTTGGGTACGAATACTCCAATCGACCATTGCTTTGTTTGCGGATTCCAGGGCGATTTTGAGCCAACTAAGGAAGGTTTCCGTTGCCCTGAGTGTGGCAATAGTGATCCTGATAAGTGCAATGTGACTAAGCGTACTTGCGGATACTTGGGCAATCCTGTTCAACGCCCAATGGTTCACGGACGTCACGAGGAAATCGCGCACAGAGTAAAGCATATGTCTGGTGAAACTGGTCATGTGACTCTGGATAATGGCGAATCTCGTGAGTGGTATGAGGAAACCAAGTAAGTAAATAGAAAGTTCGCGAAATGCGTAATTTGAGTTCGCGAAATGCGTAGCTCAAGTTTGTAGCTCAAGTTTGTAGCTCAAGTTTGTAGCTCAAGTTTACAAAAGTAATCGTGTTTCTTGTGTTTGTTGTTTGGTGATAATCTAGCCGTTAGAAAATGTACGTTGCGTTTTGTAATTACATTTTTTGACGGCTGGATTTTATTTTATGATTTATTTGGAGTTTATTTAGTAATTTATATGGAGGTATGTCATGGCTCGCATCAGCTTGCATGATTTTGCGCCTACGGACGCAAATCGTGGGCCATGGATTCCTACATCTCTTTCTAATAATCCTCGCGCAGGTCAGTGGTCAAGTGAACGAATGAGTAAGGGGATGGTGGCTGATTATAAGCGCTTTCTTATGACAGATGGAGAAGGTATTCGCTGTTCGCTTTATGTTTCTGGATGCCCATTTCATTGTGTTGAGTGCTATAACGAGTCTATTTGGGATTTTCGTGCAGGTCATCCTTATACTCAAAAGCTTGAAGATCAAATTATGTCGGATTTAGCTGAGCCTTATGTACAAGGATTAACTCTTCTTGGCGGAGAGCCTCTACTTAATACTGGTATATTGATTCCTTTATGTAAGCGTATTCGAAACGAATTTGGTCATACGAAGGATATTTGGAGTTGGACTGGTTACACTTGGGAAGAGCTTATGCGCAAAGGCGAAACTTCAGATAAGCTTGAGCTTTTGCAATATGTAGATATTCTTGTTGACGGTCGATATATGAAGGATTTGCACGATTCGTTATTACAATTCCGCGGATCTAGTAATCAGAGGATTATAGATGTGCCTAAATCGTTAAAAAATCCACATGATCCGCCTGTTATTTGGGAAAAATTACATGATCAAGAGCGTTTTATCCCATCTATTTACGGTAAAGATCGAGCTAAAGGTGAAGGTGATGCGTCATAATAGTATTAAAACGCGTCATAGTAGTATTAAATAAAATAATACGTATATTCAACTAGCAATGTAGCTTTTGCGGATAATAATAGCAGTGTAGCTTTTGTGAACGCTAAATTGCTCTATGCTTTCATACGATTTTTCTCTTATATATAAATTTTATAAATGTTATAAAAATAACAGATTGTTTTATTGAAGTTGATAAATATGCACGTTTTAGATGATACAGTAGCCTTTGGTGTTTTCGCCCAGGCTGTGTAGGTCAGGGAACATCCATTAGAAATTACAATACGCAGCGTAAAGTTGAAGGAGCTTTTATGACTCATACTTTTAATAATGAAACATCTAATTCGAATATCACAAATGATGAAAATAAGTTAAGGAAAGATGTAAGTAAATCAACAGTTGATGCAAGTAAATCAATGGATAATGCCAATAAATTTGAGCTTCCTTCAATGATTAAAGTTAATAAATTACGTTGGCGCGTAGCAGATATAGCATTAGCTTCTGCTTTAGCTGCTGTTTTTGGTGTGGTCTATTGGGGATTTACTATGTTGTTCTTCTCTCAGATTTCGCCTATCTTGCGAAGTATTGTCCCTGGTTTTGCAAGTATTTTGCATGGTGTTTGGTATATGTCTGGACCCCTTGCTCTTATTTTAATTCGTAAGCCTGGCGCTGCAATTTATGTGAATGTTATTGGAACTATGTTCGAGAATATTCTTGGACAGCAATATTCATCTTTTATTGTTCTTCTTTCTGCAGCTTTGCAAGCGATTTTTAGCGAGATTCCTTTCTTGCTTACTAAATATCGCAAATATAACATTACTTTGAGTATTTCGTCTGGTGTTTTAACTTCTATTGAATATGGTATTTATTTAATATTTGTTTTTTATCAAGGTCGAGGATCTAATTATTATACTGTTCACATGATTTGTGAGATTATTAGCGGTTTTGTGATTGCTGGTGTTCTTCCTTGGGTTTTGTATCTTGCTATACGTAAGACTGGTGCTTTAGATAATTTTGCATCTTCTCGTTATAGTGTTACTGAAATATGATTTAACACTGCCACTTTTAACATTTTCGACTCACTGAGATTTGGAAACGTTTATGGGTGTGTGCTAATCTAGTCGTTGCTGAGTTTATCAGCGTGGGGCTTTAGCTCAGTCGGTTAGAGCAGCGGACTCATAATCCGCCGGTCCAGGGTTCAAGCCCCTGAGGCCCCACAAATAAAAGTAAAGCTTCAACTCGTTTGATTGATATCTTGCAAGTTGAAGCTTTTTATTTTTTATTTTTTTTTTCTTATAGCACTTGTTTTTTTATCTTATTTATTTTATTCGCTATTTTTTATTTTTAACATTTTCGCGAATCTATGCCACTTTATGCAAATGCTCGTGAACATCATGATTCGCGAGCATTCACACTTGTTTTTTTAATCGTAAATTTTTACAAACCTGATTCAGAAAGGTAGTCTGTTATATTTTCAGGATACTTTGGCCACGCTCCAGCTTGAGTGCATACATAAGCTGCAGTGTTTATTGCATTGCGATGAGCTTGCTCAACAGAGTCGCCCAATAATATTCTTGCCGTAAAAGTACCGGAGAATGAATCGCCTGCTCCAACAGTATCGTTTACATCAACGTGAGGTGTTGGGAATGTTGAATTCTCACCTGTTTTTGTTGTAATAGTGCTGAATGTAGATCCACCTGTCAAAATAACATAATCTAATCCGTAGCGCGTTTGGAACCACTTGCAAGCTTCATTATCTGAAGTTTCACGAATATTGAACATATCTCTTAGCAAAAGAAGTTCTGAGTCATTTAGTTTAAATACAGTAGCTTCTTTAAGGAGCGCTTCAATCAAATCTTTTGAATAGTGGTCACTACGAATGTTAATGTCAAAGAACTTCATTGCTTCTGGTTTAGCATGTTTTAGAAGTTCTAACACAGTGTCGTGTGTTTCTTGAGATCTTAATCCAAGTGTTCCAAAGCATATAGCATCTGCTTTCGATACTAATTCAACTAATTCATTAGTGTAAACAATGTGATCCCATGCAACATTTCTAACTATTGTGTATTCAGGTATGCCATTTCTAAGTGCTACGTTTACTGTGCTAGTTGGCCAAGCATTTTTTTGTATGATGTTCTTAATTCCGGCTTTTTTAACTTCTTCAATAAGTTCGTTGCCGAGGTCGTCTTCTCCAACTGCGCTAATAACATAACTTTCAGCTCCATTTGCTTGAGCATGATAAGCAAAGTTCGCAGGCGCTCCGCCAACTCGTTTCCCTTGGGGGAGTAAGTCCCAAAGTAGCTCTCCAAGTGAAATGACAATTGGCTTAGACATAGATTTCCTTTCAAATACGCTAATTTTTATAGTTCTTATAGTTGTTAATGCGCATTTTTGAATTTTATGATGCGCAAATGTTATAAACAGATTTGTAAATTGTCATAACATTATAATTATGGTGTATACGTGCGATAAAACAAAACTTCTATTTTTTGAATATATCATTTTTAGCACTTTGCTCAGCCATCCAAGCTTCAACATCATCAATTTGCTTAGGAATATCTATTGAAAGCCATTCTGGTCCGTTTTCAGTCATCAAAACGTCATCTTCAATACGAATTCCGATTCCTCTCATTTCTTCAGGAAGCATCAAATCGTTTGCTGCGAAGTATAATCCTGGCTCAATAGTGAAGATCATTCCAGGAGTTAATGGAGCGCCTTGGTAAGCTTCGTAGCGAGCTTGAGCGCAATCGTGCACATCTAATCCTAAATGATGCGCTACTCCGCATGCATGCCAACGGCGATGTTGCTGTCCTTCAGGAGAAAGAGATTCTTCTACGCTAACTTTCAAAATACCCCAGTCATGCAAGTGCTCAGCTAATACGCGCATGCATGCATGGTGAATACTTGAATAAGTTGCTCCTGGCTTAGCTGCTTCAAAACCGGCTTGTTGAGCGTCAAGCACACATTGGTAAAGCTTTTTTTGCAAGTCAGAGAATTTACCATTAGTTGGGAAAGTGCGTGTTATATCAGCAGTGTAAAGGCTGTTTACTTCAACTCCAGCGTCAATTAAGAGAAGTTCGCCGTTAGAAACAACTCCTGTATTTCGCATCCAATGTAAGATTGGAGCATGCTTACCTGAAGCAACGATTGTGTCATATCCGACTTCGTTTCCACATTCTCGCGCTACAGAGTTAAATGCGCCTTCAATCATGCGCTCAGAATTTTCTTTATCAAGTGCATTAGGTAAGCGTGTGAGCATTCTATCAAAGCCAAGTTTTGTAGCTGCAATTGCCTTACGCATTTCACGAATCTCATACTCATCTTTAAGCATTCGAGCTTCTGCTGCAACTTCATGTAGTTTATCGTCAGAAGAAATATTTTCATCTTCATTTGTAAAACCGCTTGCGGCACGTAGTGCATCAACGTGTGATGTTAAGTTTTCATCAGCTTCGCGAATAATACGTACTTTCACGTTTTCTTTTGCACTCATATTTTTAGAAAGAGCGTCATCTAGTTCAGCAATATCTCTAGTTTCAATTCCAGTCATCGCTTTAAGTTCTTTCAAACCTGCGCGAGGACCAACCCAATATTCTCCGTAATGAGGATCCTTATAGAATGCAGAAGTGCTGTTGTCTGCGCGAGGTGCAACGAAAAGTTGGCATGTATGTGTTTTTCCAGATTTTTCTTCTTCGCTACCTTTTTTAACTGGCTCCATTACGAGTACTGCTCCAGCCTCATAATCTTGACCTAAGCCAGTGTAGTATGCAAAAGTTGTGTCTGGGCGGAATGCGTAATCGCAATCGTTGTTGCGTACTTTGTGCTGTCCTGCTGGAATAACAAGACGCTCGCCAATAAACCTTTTACCTAGTGATTCACGGCGTGCAATTGTATATTTTGAAGATTCAAGTGGCTTTATTTCTTGTTCCTGATTGTCCCAGCAACTTGTCATAAAATCTTTGAAGGAATCGCTATTTGGGCGAAGAGAACGATTGTTCACTCTGTCTTCGACTTTCTGTGTTCCGTCATCATTTAATTTCTCACCATGTTCAGTTGGCTTGTTCTCAGCCATTTCTTGCTCCTTGAATCTTGTTTTATTATTTTTTGATCTTTAGATTATTAAGATTTGAATTTTTGTTTCGTTGTTCTTATTAAGAAAAGTCAATAATTACTAACATAGTATGATTTATGACTTTTTTCGACTTAACTTAGATTATTTTCAAAGATTTTATATGTAATTTACAAATATAGGTGAGTATAGATTTATAGAATTCTCATATTTATGCTACTGAGCTGTTTTCAACGTGCGCGATGAAAGTGGAACTAAAAATCTAATTCAGGGCGAAAATCTTAAATCTATGCCTAAATAGTGTCTATGCGCTCACAGGAAAATAAATGTGTGAAAACTTTTAAATCTTTTCTTAACTGATAGTAAAGTATATTTTGTAAATAATCTTGGTAAGAATCTTCGTTTTGTAATCTTATTCATAATGCTGAATTTTTTATTCTTTTAGTTGTTGGTATCAACTAATCTAGTTACATGGAAAATGAGTGATTGTGTTTACTAAATATGGGGGAGATTTTGTCTATAGAAAATCCAAATCGCTATAATGAACGTCTTATAGATGTTGAACGTAATATTATGAGCAGAGCTCCAGAGCATAATAAAACGAATCTTGATCTTGATCGTATGAAGCTTATTTTAGATATTTTAGGTCATCCAGAACAGTCTATGAGAGTTATTCATATTACAGGAACTAACGGTAAAGGCTCTACTGCTCGTATGGCAGAGTCGATTTGCAGAGCTTACGGGTTGCGTACTGGATTATATACTTCTCCTCATTTGCAACGAATAAACGAACGAATAGTGATTGACGGTCAAGAGCTGAGTGATGATCAATTTGTTGATGTGTTCGATCAGATGAAAGACATCATAGACATAGTAGATGCGCGAATGGAATCCGCCGGAAAGCCGCGTATGAGTTTCTTCGAAGTTCTAACATCTATGGCTATTTGGGCTTTTGCAGATGCTCCTGTTGACGTTGCTGTTATGGAAGTTGGCATGGGCGGAGAATGGGATGCAACGAATGTTATGAATGCAGATGCTGCAATTATTGGCCCTGTTGATATGGATCACATGCAATGGTTAGGAAATACTGTTGAAGAGATTGCGCGTACTAAAGCTGGAATTATAAAGCCTAATTGCACAGTTATTTTAGGTCCTCAACCTCATGAATCTAAAGTTCTTCCGATTATTCAAGAAGTTGCAGCTAAAAATAACGCAACTTTGCTAAGGGATGCTTCTTATGGTCAAGGGGAGCTTGAAGTAGTTTCGCGCACTCCTGCTGTTGGTGGTCAAATTGCTACTTTACGTACGCCTAATGGCACTTATGAGGATGTTCCGATTGATAAATTTGGAAAGCATCAAGCTCATAATGCTTTGGCAGCTCTTGCTGCATCTGAAGTTGTGCTCCCTGTTAATGGTGCTCTTGAAGGTGATTTAGTTGCTGAAGCTTTAAGTCAGGTTAAAATTCCAGGACGAATTGAGCAGGTTCGTAATTCGCCAACAATCATTATTGATGGTGGTCATAACGTGAATGCTGCTGAAACTTTGAGAGCTACGATTGAAGAAAACTATCATTTTGATAAGCTTGTTGGAATTGTTGCAATGATGGCAGATAAGCAGGTTGAGGAGTACTTAGGCGTACTAGAACCAATATTGTCTAAGATTGTTGTGACTAGCAATTCCTGGCGCGATCGTGTTATGCCTCCTAAAGAATTAGAAAAGATTGCTATAAAAGTATTCGGTAATGATCGTGTGATTCGCGAAGATGAGCTTCCTGATGCTATTCAAACTGCAGTTAATTTAGTTGATGAAAGCGATGAACTTGGTGTTGGGTATGGCTTGGGAGTTCTTATTTGCGGAAGCTTTGCTACAGCAGGTGATGCTCGTACTATGCTTGTAGAGCATATAAATCCAGATTTGTTAAAGACAAAAGCTGAACGAGCAATTCATCCTAATATAGATGAATCTGGGTCTAATCTAGAGTCATGATATTTAATTAGGGTTCAGACAATTAAATGTTTGAACCCTAATTTTTATCAATTTGCTAGCGTTAAGATTTTTGGGGAATAACCCAGATTTTTATGTTTTTCTACTTATTGTGACTAGCGAGTTACTAATTATTTTATTATTTTATTATTTAATTATTTAACTTCAAAAAGCCGTTTTACAATGAAAGAATCACCTTCATAAGGAACATGCTTATTTTGGTGTTTAATCCATCGCTCGTCGCCTTTTCCTATTATTAGGATTATGTTTAGTTGATTATCGTTTTGGTTCGAACATTTTCGTGCATCGTAAATACTGTATTCAACTGCATCAGGTCTATCTACAATTATGTGCGATTTTACATTTTGATTTGTTATATATTTTCGCATGTCTTTGCAAATATCCATCGCGTCTTCAGTATCAGTATCTTCAATAGTGAAAACGAATTGGTCAATTCTATCTTGCGCTGCTTCAACAATCTCTTTTCTGCGGTCGTAGGCTTTATTTCCAGCAGATCCTGTTACAAGCGTAATGCGAGGATTATCTTTCCCGTATTTATTTTCTACAAAATCAAGTAATGCTTTCATAGAAATATAATTATGTGCATAATCTACTATTGATATAGTGTTTGATTGAGAGTCTTTGAAATATTCCATTCTTCCAGGTATTTTGATACCTTCGATTGCTTTTAATGCACTCAAATCTGTTTCTTGGTTAATTCCTAATTCTCCTGCAATAGCAATTGCAGCTAGCGCATTTTCGTAATTAAAATCTCCTGCAATTGATAACGTAAAATCGTCAATAGGGCAGTAGTATGTTGTGTCTGTGCTGTCATTGCTGTCTTTGCTAGTGATTTCGCAATTGTCAGCGTGATTGCTATCGTAATCTTCTTCTTGATTATCTTTTATAGCAATGTAATGTTTTTCACTATTTTCTTCAGGTATTGCAATGTAATCAGGAGTAATAAGCTCACTGTAATGCTCAATGTCGCATAATGATGAAGAATTTTCTTTAATATTTTTAGTATCTTTAGTATTGTCGAAATTATTGTTATCGTTTTTGCAAGAGTTTTCTAAGCTTTCTGCTTCCTCGTTTTTCTCGCTAGAATTCTTAGAGTTATCGTTGTTTTCCTCGTACTCGTCATCCCACACGTCTTCTACTATTTCGTTCTTCTTAATTCGAGCAAAAGTTGTTACATTCACATTATGATTTTTTGCATCTTGTAATAAAAGATCCGCATGATCTGCATCAGCGTTAAGTACTAAGCATTTAGAATTTGCAATAAGCTGACGTTTGCAATACAAGTAATCTTCGAAAGTTGGATGCTCTATTGGACTTATATGATCTGGACTAATGTTTAAGAATGCTCCAACGTTAAAGTGCAATCCGTAGACGCGATCCACTTTGTATGCTTGAGAGGAAACTTCCATCACTAAGTACTGCATACCGTTATCTACAGCTTCACGCATCATTTTGAAAGCGTCAAAACTTTCTGGAGTAGTCAAATCTGATTCAACATATGTTTTACCATCTAAACAATTGTCTACAGAAGAAAATAGTGCAGCTTTTCCATGAGAATATTCGTTAAGAATTGCATGAGTAAAGTATGCAGTAGTTGTTTTTCCTTTAGTTCCTGTAATTCCAACTACAGTAAGTTTTTCTTCAGGATTTCCAAAGAACGCTGCCGAAAGCACGCTCATTGCTTTACGAACATCGTTGACAATTAAGCCAACTGAGTTAGTGTAATTTGCGTAACTTTTCTCAGCAACATACGATACAAGACCTTTAGAATCTGCATCTACAAGATATTCCGATTTAAAATTGCCTTTAATAAATAAAAGTGTTCCATTCTTAATATCGCGTGAGTCATAAGTTGCGTGAGTAAAGCAAGAATCCGCGTCAATATTATCAAAATAATACGGATTTAATGACCATATCTCATTTTTAGAATGAGTGGAATCCTCGTTATTTTCGCAATGCTTAATAGTACAATCTGTTTTTGGTTCTTTGTGTTGAATCATCTCTCGCAATAAACCATGTTTTTGCAGCAGTTCGCTTGCTGCTTTTAAGGATAATTTACTACAGTTACTCACTTTATTCCCTTTTATTCATATCGATGTGTGAATCGTATGCAATAATGATTTTTTAAAATTGCTTATAACTTATAATATTTGCTTTAAAATTAGGATTCTAGGATTCTTATAACCATTCTCCGCGAATTGGCTCTCTACTTCGAGATTCAAGCCATCTATTAAAGCTATCTTTCCATTTGCAATAAGCTTCTCGCTGCCAATCCATCATGTTCACTAAAGTCATATTGCGTACTTGATCATACAATGCGCTCATTGGAGCAATTAAATCAAGAGCTGCAACTGTGTCTGCTGTAGCATCATGAAAATCTCCAATAGGTTCAACTCCATAAAATTGCGAAGCAAGAGTAAGAGTTCGCTTTCCAGAACGTTGAGAAAGTGCGCGATCGATAACAAGAGGATCAACAGTTAATATGTCGTTTTCGCTAAGAGAGCTTATATTGCAAGTTGCTCGATTATTCAAAGATTCAAGATCCCAGCGTTTTAAATCACTACGCAACATTGCAATATCAAACGGAGCATTATATGCAAGCAATGGAATATTTTTTGATTGCGCAATACTCACAGCTTTTGCTAGTAATTCTAACTCTTGAACAGGCTCGCCGCCGTGAGCTTGAAGATATTGATCGCTAAAACCATTTACTTCACTAGCTTTAGGATTCATAGGCTGATGTGGGTTAATAAGCCAAGTAGACACAATATCTGCACTATGCCCTGCTTCAGGATTTCTTAAAACAAGTGTAGCGGAAACAATGGCATCTTTACCAATAATCGCTCCTGTAGTTTCAGTATCAAAGCCAAGAAGCCATGATTTTGAAAGCAAAGTATTCTCATCTTGCTCATTAGATGAGTTTAAAGCATTTAAAAGTTCTTGAATATTAGTTGGCATAGTAACAATATTACAGCAATATGTTTATGGCGCGCGATAACACGATTTTGTTATAACAAAAAAGCTCACGTAAAACGTGAGCTTTGAAGTATTTGTAAGCGAATTACAGCTTAAGCATTTGGTCTTTTGCCGTGATTTGCTGCTTTTTTACGACGCGCTTTGCGCTTACGTCCACGCATGCCCATAATAAACTCCTTAACGATTAAAAGCATAACCTTAGGGATTATCGCACGTTGGCAAGACGTTTAGCGATGATTTGTTTTTACAAGATTTTTCGATTAGGCTGCTATGTCTGCAACAGTCGCGTTTAAAATGCTAACAATATCTTTAGGATTAAGAACTACATCAAGTCCACGCTTTCCGCCTGAAACAAGTATTTCGTCAAATTTCATAACGCTACTATCTAGAACTGTTTCGTGATGAGTTCTCTGCCCAAATGGAGAAATTCCTCCAACTACATATCCGCTTTCTCGTTGAGCTACTTCTGGACTAGTCATACTTGCTTTCTTAGCGTGAACTGCGCTCGCAATCGATTTCATACTTAATCGCCCATTTACTGGCACAATTCCTATCACGCGTTTTTCGCCTGTGTCTACCATTAGAGTTTTGCACACTTGTTCTGCGTTTACTCCAAGTTTTTCAGCTGCTTCTAATCCATATCCGTCTTCCATGTGATCTGAATCGTGTTCATATTCGACTACTCTGAATGTGACTCCTGCTTTTTCTAATTGTGCTATTGCTGGAGTTGATTTCGATGTTTGCTCATGTTTCTTGCTCATTTTATATCCAATATTTGTGTGAATTTTTTACTAGTTCAATACTTAATACTTATTTTTCAGTAATTATTTGTTTAGTAATTATTTGTATTTTACTGTTTAATTTAGCGATGCGTAGTAATAATTATTTGGTTTATAACCTAACTATTTAAATATTTTGGGGAATAACCCTATTTTTGTAATTAACACTTATGAAAACCCCTTGCGATGAATCACCGCAAGGGGTTTGCTTTTAGCTTAATATATTCGTTTACTTTTACTTTACGAATTCAATTTTTAAAATTTCACTCGGAAATTTCAGCAAAGTAGAGAAGTGTACGAATCATGTTAGCAGTGAAGCCGTATTCGTTATCGTAGAAGGTAACTGTACGAGCCAAAGTCACTCCATCAACAGTGTTTACGTCAGTTTGAGTTGGATCGAACACGCCACCGTGTGTATCTCCGATGATATCGGAAGACACGATATTGTCGGCATTGTATCCGAAGTACTCGCAGTTCTCAAAAGCCTTCTTGAATGCTTCGTTGATCTCTTCAGTAGTAGCTGGCTTTTCAAGAACGGTTGTCAACTCTGTAACAGATCCATCTGGAACTTGAATGCGCTGAGCGTGACCTTGGAGCTTTCCGTTTACTTCTGGAACAACCTTGCCGATTGCTTTAGCAGCGCCAGTGGAGTGCTCAATAGTATTGCAAGCTGCAGAACGATTGTTGCGTGGCTTGCTTCCGCGTGGTCCATCGAGAATCATTTGAGTTCCGGTGTATGCGTGGATTGTTGTCATGAATCCAGACTTAATGCCCCAGTTATCTTGCAATAACTTAACCATTGCAGCCATGGAGTTAGTGGTGCAAGAGCCTGCAGACACAATGTTGTCGGTTGGCTTCAAGATTTCGTGGTTAACGCCGAACACAACTGTTGGAGTGGTGTCATCTTTAGCAGGAGCGGAGATGAGTACCTTCTTAGCTCCAGCATTCAAATGAGCTTGAGACTTCTCTGCAGAAGTGTAGAAGCCTGTGCACTCGAGTACAAACTCAACTCCATCGTTCTTAACCCATGGAATGTTATTTGCATCTTTTTCTGCATAAACCTTGTAAGTCTTGCCGTCAACTACGATTGCATCTTCAGTTGATGTTACTTCAACTGGAGTGCCATCATCATGGCGGAAAGTGCCGTGAGTGCTGTCGTACTTCAACAAGTAGGCAAGCATTGAAGGAGTGGTCAAATCATTGATGGCTGCGACTTCGATGTCACCAGCCTGACCGCCACGAGCTTGAAGCTCAAAAATACGGCGGAATGCTAAACGACCGATACGACCAAAGCCGTTAATACCAATCTTGACTGTCATGTGGTTCTCCCTTGAGTAAGACCTTTATTGCCACGCCTTGTGCGAGTTTTTCTCGTTGATTACAAGACGCGCTGTAGGCCTTCGTTATATTGAACTAACGTGTTCATTCTAATGTGCGGTATGTACTAGAAATGCTAATGAATGACGTTATTATTGGCACATATAAGCATGTGAATAGTTAGCGTTCACATGATGTGTTTTATGAAAGTTTCATTATAAATTTATGATAATTTTTGTGTAGTTTTTGTTTATTTGCAATTTTTCATAACAATTCTTTATTTGCAACTTTTAGAACAATTCTTGGTATGTATTTTATACTGATTTTTTGAAACTTTTAGCATATAATTACAAGTTCACTAGAAGTTCAATGCAAGTTTCAATGTAATTCTCAATACAATTCTCAATACAAGTTCACTGATTATACTAGTAACTTATACGCATAATCAGTTTAGATTATTTCTATATCTCATATACGTGTACAAACCGCTATTTGTTCTTCAGATAGTTCTTCAGATAGCATCTATTTAATAAACAGTTCATAGACAGTTTATAGAGAATCAGAAAATGAAATGTTGATTAAATCTAGTATTCATTCCTTAGATGTCATTGATTGAGCAGCTGCTGTAGTTGAATCAGTAGGATCTGATTCGCTATCTAAAGGAGTTGCTAACGCTTCAGATATCGAGAAATCAATTGAGCCTAAATCTCCACTAGGTCTTTTAAACCAGCTAACTTGTGGCAGTGGTGCATTGATTGGGAAAGTGACTATTAGAGTACCTTCATGAACGTCTACGTGAGCTAAAGTGTTGTCTATCAATTCGTTACTTAGCCCTTGGACAGCATCTCCAAACATTTTCGCATGTTCAAGTTGATATTTTAATCCTCTTTCATTTACGTCATACGAAACAGGAGTATGTGAAAATACTGATACCATGCGTCCTTCGCCGCCGCATGATTCAGGGAAGTCTAGTGAAGCATTATGTATTGCTGTAACAATCTGACCGTTGCCATATAGGAATCCGATTCCACCTCGTACAGCAAGCCTTACCATAAGTTGAATATTAGAAATAGTGTGATCAACGCGGCCGCCAAGTCCTCCAAAAATATGGAACTCGCGCGCACCTTTTGCCCAACCAACTTTTAATGCTGAAAGCAAATCGGGGTCATCTTTTTCTTCTGGAAGACGCGTTATAGTTGCATCATTAGGGAGTTTTAGTCTTACTGAATCAAAATCTCCTATAAGAGCGTCTACATGTAATCCAAGCTCACATGCGTGATCCCATCCGCCGTCAGCTGCAATTGTTAAAGCTCTATCAGGTATTTGCTCGCGTGTGTGATCGTAATAATCTCCAGCTGCTAATACTACGCAACGTTGTAAAGGTTCCATGCGTTCATAGTCTACCTGTTTTGTTTGCTAGCTCAAGTGTTCTCATATATTTTATTGTGACATTTTTGTTACATTGCTATACAAATGTTGATGGACGCTAACAAAGTTACAGTATTTTTAGCATTTAAATATTGTCTGGGCTGTTAGTATAATGAATATTCGGCTTGAGTAATCAAGAAAGTGGGATTCCCCACCTGGAAGCCGTAGCGGTTTCGGGTTCATGACTTTGGTCATATGAATGCTAATCATAAGCATGTTTTGTATTTAATCAAATATGCGTTTTGATTAGTTACGAATCTGCTATTACTTCTTGGTTTGTATCTCGCTAGATTTATAAGGATTGGAGTCATCATTAGCGACGAACCACGCATTAACGAAGAGATTCGCGTTCCTCAGGTACGTCTTATAGGACCAAAAGGCGAACAAGTTGGGGTTATTGCAACCTCAGTTGCGCTAAATTTGGCTAGGGAAGCGAATCTTGATCTCGTTGAGGTTGCACCTACTGCTAAGCCTCCTGTAGCCAAGCTTATTGACTATGGCAAGTACAAGTACAACGAAAAGATTAAAGCTCGTGAAGCGCGTCGAAATCAGAGCACTGCTGAGATTAAGGAAATTCGTTTCCGTCTTAAGATTGATGATCATGATTTTGAAGTAAAGAAGAGCCACGTACTTCGTTTCTTAAATGGCGGCGATAAGGTAAAAGTTACTATCATGCTGCGTGGCCGAGAACAATCTCGTCCGATTGGTGGCGTGGAGTTGTTACGTAGGCTAGCAGATGAGGTTTCGGAAAGTGGAACAATTGAGTTTGCTCCAAAGCAAGAACTTCGCAATATTGTTATGACTCTTGCACCTAAGGGTAAAAAAGTTCATACGCAATCCGAGCAGCGTCGTCGTGGCGCAGAGTCACGTGCTGAACGTCAGGCTCGTCAGGCCGCACGTCTTGCAGCTAAGCAGGAAATCCAAGCCCAGGCCGCGGCTGCATTAAATTCCGCGCAATCCGATCAACATCATAAGGAGGGCAGCAATGCCGAAGATGAAAACTAATTCCGCAGCGTCCAAGCGCGTTCGCCTTACTGGTACTGGTAAGGTAATGCACGATGGTAGCGCAATGCGCCACAACTTGGAGCATAAGTCTGCTCGCAAGCGTCGTGCTTTGTCTGAAGATAAGGTTTTGGCTCCAGCACAGAGCAAGAAGCTCAAGGGCTTACTCGGTAAGTAAGCATTACTTATATAGCTTGTAATAAGACGCATAAAATATTTTTTAAGAAAGAGGAATACTTATGGCACGAGTAAAACGCGCAGTGAATGCTCACAAGAAGCGTCGCGTTGTTCTTGATAGGGCTTCGGGTTATCGCGGTCAGCGCTCCCGTCTTTACCGCAAGGCAAAGGAACAGCTGCTCCACTCATTTACTTATAACTTCCGTGATCGTAAAGCTCGTAAAGGTGACTTCCGCAAGTTGTGGATTCAGCGTATCAATGCCGCTGTCCGCGCTGAAGGCATTACTTACAATCGTTTTATTCAGGGATTGCGTTTAGCTGGCATCGAATTAGATCGTCGTGCTCTTGCTGAGCTTGCAGTTTCTGATATTGAAACTTTCAAGGCTGTTGTTGATGCAGCTAAAGCAGCTTTGCCGGATGATGTAAATGCTCCAGTTGAAGCATGATTTAATCGAGTCGCTCATAAATAAAATTTTTAGCATGCTTAGTATTGCGTGTTAGCATTATTAGCATTGTTGGCATTATTAGCATGTTATGTGTAAAATGAGTTGAAGATTTCTTCTCCTTTAAGCCCGTCATTTTGGCGGGCTTTTTCTTTTGTTTTTGGGAAATAACACGAAATAACACGAAATAACACGTTATTTTTTAATTTATCTAGCTTGATCTAGATTTATCTAGCTCTAGGATGGCTCATCACATATGCTTCAATCAAAGCATCTGGGCTAATATGCGTATAAATTTGCGTTGTTGTAACAGAAGCATGTCCAAGAAGCTCTTGAACAGTACGTACATCTGCTCCGCCTGCGATTAAATGAGTTGCAAGTGAATGTCGTAAAGTATGAGGATGTAATTGTCTTGAAAGTTTTGCGCGCTCTCCAGCTTCGCTAACTATTAACCATGCTGATTGTCTAGAAAGTTGATTGCCACGTTTATTCAAAAAAATAATTGACAGCTCATGTTTACTTCTAGATGCTAATATTGGGCGAGATTTTTCAAGATATTTACGAAGTGCTCTAATAGCGCATCCGCCAATTGGCACTAAACGTTGTTTAGAACCTTTGCCAGTTAGTTTTACAACTGATTCGTCTAAGTCAAAATCTTCAAATTTTACTCCAACAGCTTCAGAAATTCGCGCTCCTGTAGCATATAAAAACTCTAGTAAAGCGCAATCTCTAAGCGAAATAGCGTCTTGACTGCCGAAGTTTGAAGCAGCATCAATCACTCTATTCACTTCTTCTACGCTAAGTACGTCTGGCAAGTGTTCTGCAAGTTTGGGAGATTTTACGGATTTAGATACATCTACTTGTACATATGAATTAGATAACATAAAACGATGCCATTCATGAATGCTAGAAATCCTTCGAGCAATAGTATGTGAGCCTAATCCAGATTCAGTTAAATATCGCACATAAGATTCAATATCTAGTTGTGAAATGTCATTAACGTTGTTGATGTTTCGATTATTTTGTAGCCAATATGTATAATCTTGCAAATCTGAAGTGTATGAATATATTGTTTTCTTTGAGAGTCCTCGCTCTATATCTATATACGCAATAAATCGTTTCAAGTATGTTGTAAAAGACTGTGAGATATTGGTTATGTTATAAGAAGAATCAATATTTGAGCGCATATTTTCAATTATATTACTTATATTCGTTACTTATTTATTACTAAGGCTGAATTAGATAATCCGAGTTTCGTTAAGCATACCTATTGATAGCATGGAAAACATGCCTACTGATTTACTTGGACGTGAATATGAAACTTTTTGCGCGCCTGAACCATTGACTTCTCATGGACCTGCGCGTGTTATTGCTATGTGCAATCAAAAAGGTGGTGTTGGTAAAACTACAAGCTCTATCAACATTGCTGGTGCGTTAAGTCAGTATGGTCGTAAAGTTTTAATAGTTGATTTTGATCCGCAAGGTGCTGCAACTGTTGGTCTTGGAATTAACGCCAATGCTCTTGACAATACTGTTTATACAGCTCTTTTCGATTCTTCTGTAGATGTTCATGATGTGATTCGTCATACTGCAACAGAAAATATTGACGTTATGCCGGCAAATATTGATCTTTCTGCTGCTGAAGTGCAATTGGTTACTGAAGTCGGTCGCGAACAGATTTTAGCTGGCGTTTTACATAAAATTCGCAATGAATATGATGTAATTATTGTCGATTGCCAGCCTTCATTAGGTTTGCTTACTGTCAACGCTCTTACAGCAGCTGATGGCGTTATCATTCCTGTTGCTGCTGAGTTCTTTGCGTTGCGCGGAGTTGCATTACTTATGCAATCGATTGAAAAAGTTCAATCTCGTATTAACCCTAATCTGGAAGTTTTTGGCGTGCTTGTAACAATGTATACGCGCACTCTTCACAGTGAGGAAGTATTGCAACGAATTTATGAGGCATTTCAAGGTCGCGTGTTACATTCTGTAATCTCTCGTTCAATTAAGTTGCCTGATTCAACAGTTGCAGCAGTTCCGATCACTATTTTTGCTCCTGAGCATAAAACAGCTAAAGAATATCGTGAAGTTGCACGCGAGTTAATTTCTAAAGGCGTTGTAGCATAGTTTTAGTTTTAAAAACTTGGCTTTATTGTTTCTGTCTAACTTTGTTGTGCAAGCTGTCTGCGCTCGCGAGTAGAATCGGCGAGGTTTGGCAGTTTGACGATTTTGGTTTTGCCAATAACATTATGCAGCTATTTGAGTTATTTTATGCTTTAGTTAGCTGTGTTTGAAAATTACTTAAACGCGAAGAATGGAAGAGGTTTGTGATGACTGTTCGCGGTGATATTCGAAATGTGGCAATTGTGGCTCATGTCGACCACGGTAAAACCACTCTGGTAAACGCCATGCTTCAGCAGTCGCACGTATTTTCTGAGCGCGAGGAAGTTCCAGATCGCGTTATGGATTCCAATGATTTGGAACGCGAAAAGGGTATTACTATTCTTGCTAAGAACACGGCTGTTCAGTACACTGGCCCATTGGCTGAAAAGTATGGTCACCCAGAAGGCATCACTATTAATGTGATTGATACTCCAGGACACGCTGATTTCGGTGGAGAAGTTGAGCGTGGAATTTCTATGGTTGATGGCGTTGTTCTTCTTGTTGACGCTTCTGAAGGCCCACTTCCGCAGACTCGCTTTGTGCTTCGTAAAGCTTTGGAAGCTAAGCTTCCTGTTATTTTGTGCGTAAATAAGGTTGATCGTCCAGATGCTCGTATTGAAGAAGTTGTTGGAGAATCTACTGATTTATTGCTTGGCTTAGCTCAAGATGTTGTTGAAGAAGGAATTGATCTTGATCTCGATGCTTTGCTTGATTTACCAGTGATTTATTGTGCTGCAAAAGCTGGATATGCTTCTGTAAATCAGCCAGAAAATGGAGCTCTTCCAGATAACGATAATTTGGAGCCTTTGTTTGATTCTATTATTTCCAATATTCCTGCTCCGCAATACGATGAAGGCTCTCCTCTTCAGGCTCATGTTGCAAACATTGATTCCTCTGATTTCCTTGGACGTTTGGGCTTAGTGAGAATTTACAACGGAACTTTGGAGAAGGGTAAGACTTACGGTCTTTCCCGCGTTGATGGTTCTATTGAAAACTTCCGTGTTTCCGAGCTTCTTCGCACTCAAGGTTTGGAGCGTACTCCTGTGCCTTCAGCTGGTCCTGGAGATATTGTGGCTGTTGCTGGTGTGAATGATATTATGATTGGCGAAACGATTGTTGATCAAAATGATCCAAAGCCACTTCCATTGATTCATGTTGACGATCCAGCTATTTCTATGACTTTCGGTGTAAATGATTCTCCTCTTGCAGGAACTGAAGGCAAAGATCATAAGCTTACTGCTCGTATGATTAAGGATCGTTTGGATCGAGAGCTAATTGGTAATGTTTCTATTAAAGTTATTCCAACTGATCGTCCAGATACTTGGGAAGTTCAAGGTCGTGGCGAGCTTGCGTTAGCTGTTTTAGCTGAGCAAATGCGCCGTGAAGGATATGAGCTTACAGTTGGTCGTCCTCAGGTTGTTACTAAGACTATTGATGGCACGATTAACGAGCCTATGGAAAGCACAACAATTGACGTTCCAGAAGAATATATGGGTACTGTTACGCAGCTTATGGCTGATCGTAAAGGTCGCATGGATTCTATGAGTAACCACGGTTCTGGCTGGGTTCGTTTGCAATTTACTGTGCCTTCACGCGGACTTATTGGTTTCCGTACAGCTTTGCTTTCTGCTACTCGTGGAACTGGTATTGCAAGTTCTATTTCTGCAGGTTACGCTCCGTGGGCTGGTCAAATTGTTACTCGCCAGAACGGTTCTATGGTTTGCGATCGCAAAGGTGTTGCAACTCCTTATGCTATGCAACGCTTGCAAGCGCGAGGTGTCTTCTTCGTAGATCCGCAAAGCCCAGTTTACGAAGGTCAAATCGTTGGTATTAACAACAAGCCAGACGAGTTGGATGTAAACATTACTCTTGCTAAGCACATGACTAACATGCGTTCTTCAACTGCTGATGTTCTCGAAACTTTGACTCCGCCAATCAAGATGAGTTTGGAAGAGTCGCTTGACTTTGCTAATGAAGACGAGTGTGTTGAAGTTACTCCTGAATCTATTCGTGTACGCAAGATTATTTTGAGTCGTGACGAGTGGTATAAGTGGCGTGCAAAGCAGCGCCGTCAGAATAATGCTGCGTGATTTTATATAGTTTTATTTGGTTTATAAATAAAATGCGCGTAATTTATGTATTGAATTGTAATTTTGCATAAGTTATGCGTGTTTTATATTTTGTAGCGGTAGGTATTGTTATGAGCGTAAAACCTTGGTCGCATAATCTTCCTATTTGGGGTAGATATGCTGTTACTTTGTTATCGGCTATTTTATGCGGATTGATTGGCACGTTTTCTCATAGAGTTGGTGCTGTAAGCAATATTCCTATTGGCTTAATTGTAGCTTTATTGCTAATAAGTTTATCTGCTTGGTGTGCAAGGTCTAGGACGGCAATGCTGGGACTTTTAGCTCATACTGTATTCAGTAGTGCTGTTGCGTGGATTTTAGCTTTAAGACTTATTGGTACTGCTGTGATAGTTCCAGTTGGGTTTAGTGGACAACTTCCGTGGCTTTCTCAGCATGCAGGATACATATGGCTTTATGGCGTGATTTTAATTCAACTAATTATGTTGATTCTTCCATCTAAATGGTTTGTTATTAAATCTAGCGTGTCACTATCTGCACAATCCGAAAAATCAGCTTTTGATGAATCTGTTTCTGATGAATCATCTTCTGATTCAAAGAGTTCTTTAAAATAAGCTTTTGATGAATTGGTTAATTGAACAAATCATCTAATGATCTTGAAAAGTAAAGTTACTTTATAATATAAAAATGGATTTTAGATATTACTCTAAAATCCAGTGTTAAAGAAAAAATCCAGATATTTTTTACTATTTTTCTTGATCGCGATTTTCAAGTATTTTATCGACTAATTCATGTTTTGCATCGATTTGATTGCTAAAACCTGGGCGAATGTCTAATTTAAGCAAAACTCCTGTGCGATATCCTTTTTCAACTAATACCATTGTTGCGTCTTTCACAACTCGCATAACATCATCGAATTCGCCTTCAATATTTGTAAACATTGCATTTGTTTCGTTTTTTAATCCAGATTCTCGTATTACTTTTACTACATCTGCAACGTATGTGCTAAGTTCTTCTCCAACTCCACTAGGAGCAACACATAAAGCTGCTACTGTGTTAGTTTTATGCTCGTTTTTAGTTTGTGTATCATCTGTATTAGTCATATCCGTAATCCTTTCAAAATATTTGCATAAAATTTACGTTCACTTTCATAATATACGCATGCTATGTGTTAAGAAAATTGTGTGATTGAATAGTGTGCTTACAAGAATAGTCCATGTAAGACTTTGTAAATATTTATATATTTATTTTTGTATATTTATATGTGCTTATAATCCTTCTTGCATATTTGCTTATGCGTATAGCTTATTTGACAGTCATTTAGCGCGTTTTGCTAGTTTTGGGTTGTTTTTTGCTGGTTTGTTACTTGTGTTTAATTTGTTTTTGGCTAGTATTCGTGCGTATAGAGAACTAAAAGCCTGATTAAAATTATGTTTCGCGTCACAGGGTTTTTCTATAATAAACACCGTTTTCACCCAGATTTCTTAAATTTTCATGAAAAAGGTGTATTGTGGCTGTTTCTAAGCTTGATGAAGTTGTGTCGTTGGCTAAGCGTCGCGGATTTGTGTTCCCTGCTGGCGAAATTTATGGTGGTACGCGTTCTGCGTGGGATTATGGTCCATTGGGCGTTGCATTGAAAGATAATATCAAGCGCGAATGGTGGCGTTACATGGTAACAACGCGCGGAGATGTAGTCGGTGTAGATACTTCTGTGATTTTGCCTTCACAAGTTTGGGTTGCGTCTGGTCACGTTTCTGTGTTTAATGATCCTTTGATCGAGTGCTTGAATTGTCATAAGCGTCATCGTGCAGACAAGTTGGAAGAATCTTATGCTGAAAAGCACGGCGATAAAATGCCAGAAAATGGTTTAAAAGATATTGCTTGCCCAGATTGTGGAACTCGAGGGAACTGGACTGAGCCGCGTGACTTCAACATGATGCTTCGCACTCATTTAGGTCCTGTTGAAGATGAAAATAGCTTGCATTATTTGCGCCCAGAAACAGCTCAGGGAATTTTCGTTGACTTTAAAAACGTCATGACTTCAACTCGCCAGAAGCCTCCTTTTGGTATTGCAAATATTGGTAAGTCTTTCCGTAATGAAATTACTCCTGGAAACTTTATTTTCCGCACTCGCGAGTTTGAGCAGATGGAAATGGAGTTCTTTGTAGAGCCTGGAACTGATGAAGCTTGGCATCAATATTGGATTGATACTCGCGTTCGTTGGTATGTTGATTTGGGAGTCAATCCTGAGAATTTGCGTATGTATGAGCATCCTAAGGAGAAGCTCAGCCATTATTCAAAGCGTACTGTAGATATTGAATACAAGTTTGGTTTCCAAGGATCTGACTGGGGAGAGCTTGAAGGTATTGCAAATCGTACTGACTATGATTTGTCTGCGCATTCGAAGCATTCTGGTGAGGATTTGAGTTACTTTAATCAAGCTACTGGCGAAAAATACGTGCCTTACGTTATTGAGCCTGCTGCTGGTCTTACTCGCTCGCTTATGGCATTCTTAGTTGATGCTTATGACGTTGATGAAGCTCCAAATACTAAGGGTGGAGTTGATAAGCGTACAGTTCTTCGACTCGATCCGCGATTAGCTCCTGTTAAGGCTGCAGTTTTGCCATTGAGCAAGAAGCCAGAATTACAATCGGTTGCTCAAGATTTAGCTGCAGATTTGCGTCAGCACGACTGGGTTATTGACTACGATGAAGCTGGCGCTATTGGCCGCCGCTACCGCCGTGAAGACGAAATTGGCACTCCTTTGTGCGTAACAGTTGATTTTGATACTTTGGAAGATCATGCTGTTACTATTCGCGAGCGCGATACTATGAGTCAAGAGCGTGTTTCTCTTGATAAAGTTGCTGATTACGTGGCTGGCCGCATTAACGAGAAGCGTGTTAAGTATCCTCAAGGTCCTGTGGAAATTGTTGGTACTCGTGCTGCTGATGGTGCTATGGATGTTGCTAAAGAAGCAGGAGAGGATGAATCTCAGCCTGTTAAGATTGCTCAAGCTGGTGGCTTGTACTAATCAAATGGTGACTTGTACTAATCAAATACAGCTTTCATGCTAATCATTTGAAATAAACTTTAATAAAGCATATTTATAAACATAACGAATGGAGATTATAGCAATATGAATTTTTCTATAAAACCAGTAGATTTAGGTAAAGTTCATATTGCTACTCCTGTTGTGCTTTCTCCAATGGCTGGTATCACGAATTGGCCTTTTCGTGTTATTTGCAAGGAATACGGTCATGACGGGCTTTACGTTGCAGAAATGATTACAGCGCGTGCTCTAGTTGCAAGAAACCCAAAAGCTCTTAGACTTTGTCGTTTTGCTCCTAGTGAAAAAGTGCGTTCTCTTCAACTTTATGGAGTGAATCCATCTATTGTGGAGCTTGCTGCTCGTATTGTAGTTGATGAAAATATGGCGGATCACGTTGACTTAAACTTTGGTTGCCCTGTGCCTAAAGTTACGCGTAAAGGTGGCGGATCTGCTCTTCCTTGGAAAACAGATTTATTGCAAGAAATTTTGCATCGCGTTGTAAGCGTGTGCGAGCCAGCAGGAATCCCAGTTACTGCTAAATTCCGTGTTGGTATTGATGATTCTCATGAAACGTTTATTCAAGCTGGTCATATTGCGCAAGAAGAAGGTTGTGCTGCTGTAACTTTGCATGCTCGAACTACTGCTGAATATTATGGTGGTCATTCAGATTGGAATCGTATCGCTCAGCTTGTAGAAGCTCTTGATATTCCTGTTTTTGGAAATGGTGACATTTGGGGTGCAGATGATGCGCTAGAAATGTTTAAGGAAACAGGCTGTGCTGGTGTTGCTATCGGTCGCGGTTGTCAGGGCAGACCATGGTTGTTTGCTGATATTCTAAACGCTTGTAATGGTAGTAGTGAGCGTGTTAATCCAACTCTTGCAGAGGTTTGCAATGTGATTCTTCATCATTTGGAATTGCTTGTTGAATTTTATGATGGCGATGAGCGTATGGCTGTTCATGATTTACGAAAACATATCGCATGGTATCTTAAAGGATTTCCTGTTGGAGGCGGAACTCGCAAAAACTTTATGGAATGTGAGTCTGTTGAAGATGTTAAGCGCAATATTGATTTGTTAGATGGTTCGTTGAAGTTGCCTGAGCGAGTTTTAGACACGCCGCGCGGAAGAATACGATTTGCTAAAAAAGTTCACTTGCCTTATGGCTGGTTGGATTCGCGTAAAACATCTCACGAAGAGCGTGAAGAGCTTTTTGGGGACGATCCTATGGATGCTAGTTATTAAATTTTATTAGTATTTTCAAGGGTTTTCTGCATTTTGAGAAGAATGATAAACTTTTGTTTATGCATCTAAACTTATATAAGCAAAAACGCAATAATAATTTGCGTATAGGAAGGTGTATTATCTGACTAGGTGATTTTTTTAAGTTTTATTAGTAAAAAGTCGCCATTATCGAGCGTTTTGCGCTAAAGTATTGCGTAAACGTGCTTGAGTGACAGGAGACAACGGTGAGCGAGATTGCCCAGACTGACAATTTCAACGACAAAACCATCATTAAGGTAGTCGGCGTCGGTGGTGGCGGCGGTAATGCCGTCAACCGAATGATCACCGAGGGCTTACAGAATGTAGAGTTTGTAGCTATAAATACAGATGCTAAAGATTTGATGCGCTCGGATGCTGACGTAAAGATTTCATTATCAGACGCTTCTAGTAGAGGACTTGGAGCTGGAGCAGATCCTGAAAAGGGTGCTAAAGCTGCTCAAGATCATCAATCCGATATTGAAGAGGCATTAAAGGGCGCCGATATGGTGTTTGTTACTTGCGGCGAAGGTGGTGGCACTGGTACTGGTGCTGGTCCTCTTGTTGCTCGTGCAGCTCATCAGCAAGGTGCATTGACTATTGCTGTAGTCACTCGTCCATTTAGCTTTGAGGGCCCTCAGCGTGCTGCTTCTGCAAATCTTGGTATTGAAAATCTTCGTAAAGAAGTTGATGCTTTGATTGTTATTCCTAACGATCGTTTGTTAGAAGTTTCTGATCGTGCTATCGGAATAATCGATGCTTTTAAGTTAGCTGATACTGCTTTGCTTTCAGGTGTTCGTGGAATTACAGATATTATTTCAACTAATTCATATATTCATGTTGATTTTTCTGATGTAACAGCAATTTTGCGCGGTGCTGGCACAGCATTGTTTGGAATAGGTGCTGCTAAAGGTGAAGATCGTGCAACTCAGGCTGCTGAGATTGCTATTAGTTCTCCTTTGCTTGAAGAAAGCATTGAAGGCGCTCATGGTGCTTTGATAAATATTGCTGGTCCTTGCGATTTGAAGTTGCAAGAAGCATCTGCTGCTACTGAATTGGTTCGTAAAGCAATTCATCCTGAAGCTCAAATTATTTGGGGTCTTTCTTTGGATGACGCTTACGGTGATGAAGTACGTGTTACTGTTATTGCTGCTGGTTTCGATGCTCATTGCAAGAAGGATGATTCTGGTTTAGCTGGTAAGTTTGTAGATATGCAAGCTGGCGTTGATCATGTTGCTCCAGCTCAATCAACATCTCAGGTTTCTGCTCAACAGCAGCAAGCGCAATCGCGTCCACAAACGCAAGCTACAACGAATGCTCCTTCTATGTTTGAAGAGCCTGCTGCTAATCGTTATGAAGCGCCTGCGCCTTCTGCTCAACCTGCTGAAGAACCAGATGAATTAGATATCCCTGATTTTCTGCGCTGAAACTTAATAGAGGAGGGTTGTTAAATGGCTGGATTAGTAAATCACTTAATGTCATATATGGGCATGTCAGACGTACAAGACGATGATGTGATTGAATCTGAAGAACAAGATAAATCGTTTGATAACGATTATTCTGTAGCTCCAGTTAGTATTCAGCATGATGATACTTCTCGCAGTAGGGATACGTTTTCTAGATCTAGCGGAGCTAATCGTATGAGTAGAATTACTACTATTCATCCTAAGTCATATGATGATGCGCAAATGGTCGGCCGTGCTCTTCGAGATGGTACTCCTGTTGTTTTGAATCTTACAGGTGTTTCAGAATCAATTGCGTATCGTATTGTTGATTTTTCGGCTGGTGTTGTGTTTGGTGTTGGTGGTTCTATTGAACGAGTAACTCCGAGAGTATTCTTACTAAGCCCTTCTCAAGTAAATATTAAGGTTGAAAGTACTGCTAAGAGCAATTCAGCCAGGGATTTATTTGCGGACTAGACTGTTAGCAAATCGCATTAACATATGTTGATTTGATTGCAGCACAATTTAATATTTATTTTATGTAAGGCAATGCTTTTGTTAAAATGCATTGCCTTATGTTTTTAAATATCGCTTTTTATTGTTCACGAAGTTTTCTGTGGGGGGGGGG
>NZ_KQ961850.1:95936-128980 GCF_001563665.1 Gardnerella vaginalis
GGGGGGGGGGCAGGTTCTTTGCCTATAGCACAGTTTTTTCATACAGTAATAGTATACAATCTGTTTAACTTAACTTACAAAATCACATATAATTAAAGACTACGAATATAAATTGATGGAGTTTACTTAGATAATATGATTAAAATTTTGTTATTTTTTATAGTACTTGTGTTATCTCTACTTATTGACGCGTATATGACAATACTATTTTTGCGAGTTATTTTTGATTGGTTGCATGTATTTTTCCCTTCATTGCGTTTTAAAGGTGTGTTAAGTATTATTCTTCGCGTTATTTACTATCTTACAGATCCGCCTTTAATGTTTTTAAGACGTTATATTCCTCCTATGAATATGGGTAGAATAAGTTTTGATACGTCATTTATTGTTTTGTATTTTGCTTTGATAGTTCTGAAAAATCTTATTTATTTTCTATAAATAATTTCTAGCGTGTAGATTATTGAAGTTAGTAGTGATTTTAGATGAGAGTTTGAGTCGTGATCTTGATACTAAGATTACAAGAAATGAATAATATGTAGCGCGAGCAATGCTTGAAGAATCCTAAAAAATAATGGATTTAGTGTAGGATTTCCTAGTTATTATCTAAAAATAAATTAGATATGAAAACAAATATTATTTGTAATTTTATTTTTAATACTCGTGTTTTGATGTAATTGGTGACTCAACGTGGTAGCATCAAAGAGATATATATCTTGGAGCATCGTCCCCAAAAGTGAGGTGTAATGCATTATGACTCTTTTAACGCCTAAAGATATTCGAGAGCATACTTTTCAAATTGTTCGTTTTAAAGGCGGATATGACGTTGACGAAGTTGACGATTTTTTGGATCAAGTAACTGAAACTATTGAAGCTCTTGGTCAGCAAGCTGTTCAGGGGCTTGGTGCTTCTACTCAGTCGCTAGGTCAGGATGTTGCTGGATTAAATAAAAAGATTGCTGAGCTTACTTCTCAAGTTGCATCTTTGAATGAAGAAAATGAGTCTTTGCGCGCATCTTCACAGCAAAATTCAGATAAAGAAGATGTTGTTTCTGCAAAGCTTAGTGAAGCTGAAGAAAGTAATCGCGCGTTGTCTGTGCAAAACGAGCAGCTTAAAGAACAGCTTGATGCTATGAGCAATCAAATTGATCAGCTTACAGCACAAGCAGCTAAGTCTGATAATGACGATAAAGCTCAAGCTCAGGAGCTTGAATCAGTTAAACGTGAACGTGATGATTTCCGCGCTAATAGTGAGAATTTGAGTCGTGAGCTTGATTCTATTCGTCAACAACTCGTTGTAACGCAACAAGAAAATGTTAAAGTTCAGGATTTGACTCGTCAACTTGAAGAATCTCGTCAGCGTGAAGAGCAATTGCGTCAGCAGGTTTCAAAGTTAGAGCCTAATACTGAAACTGGTAGCTTGCAAAAAATTGCTGGAGCTGGCGCTGAAGCAGTAGGTTCTGAACCAGAGCGTGCTACAGCAATGTTGACTCTTGCAATGCAATTGCATGATCAATATGTTGATAAAGGTAAAGCTAAAGCTCAGCAGATTGTTGAAGAAAGCCAAGCTCGTTATAACGAAGTTATTGCTAAGGCTGATGATTATTCTAATCGCACTCGTTGCGAAGCAGACGCGTATAGCAAGCAGACTCGTGATGATGCTGATGATTATTCTGCACGTACTCGTTCTGATGCTGATGCTTATGCTGCTCGTGCTCATAATGAAGCTGATGCTTATTCTGGCAAGGTTCGTCAAGCTGCAGATGATTACTCTAAGCAAGTTCATGATCAAGCAGATCAATATGAAGCAGAAGTTCAGCATCGTGCTGCAGATTACGATGCAGATACTCGTACTAAGGCTGATGCTTATGCTCGCCAAGTTCGTGAGAATCTTGAGAAGCAAACTAAGGTTATTGAGGGCAACATTCAGAGTCTTAAGCAATTTGAAACTGAATATCGTACTCGCTTGACTGATTTCCTTGGTCAGCTTGTTGCTCAAGTTTCTGACGAAAACGCATATGCTGCTCTTGGTCAGAAGCAGACTTCGAATGAAGATAAGCAGGAATAGTTTTAAAGACTAGCGTAACTTTTAAATGTTTTCGCTTTTAAGTCGATTCTATTTCTATTACAGATCGGATAAAAATTGACGCATAGAGATGTGCGTGTGGAACGGCTGCGTGTTCGCGCAGCCGTTTTTGCACTAATTGTTTTTGCTGGCGTAGCATTAGATCGAATAACTAAAATTTGGGCTTTAGCAACGCTTAGTGATGGGAGAAAAGTAGAGATTCTTCCACGTTTGCTTTCTTTAACTCTTGTACGAAATCCTGGAGCATCTTTTGGTTTAGGATCCTCTTTTACATGGGTTATTAGCATATTAGCTTGTGCTGCTTGTGGTGCAATGATAGCTGTTCTTAAGCGCACGAAATCTTTGTATTGGACTTTTGCGCTTGCTTTAGCTTTTGCTGGAGCTTTTGGAAATCTTATAGATAGAGCGCAATACGCTGATGGCTTTTTGGACGGAAAAGTCGTAGATTTTATAAATTACGGCTGGTCTGTTGGTAATGTTGCAGATATTGAACTTTTCGTTGCAGCTCTTTATATAGTTTTGCTTGTTTTTGTTGGACTTCCTCTTGTGGAAAAAAGTGATAATACGATTAAGGATTTTGCAGAGTCTAATAAGTCTAAGGATTCTGAAGATTCTGATTCTAATTTTGCAGATTTTAAGGAGTCTGATTCTGAAGATTTTAATTTTGCAAATTCTGATAAGTCTGATTCGTTTGAGAAGAGTGCTAGTAAGTCTGATTCGTTTAAGAATAAATTTGCAGATTCTGATTCTTTAGATAATGATTCTAAAGAATCTTGTATAGATACTCATTTAGATAGTGAATTATAGAGAGCGTGTATGAGCGATTCTTTATTGCCGATTCCTAGTGAACTCGTTGGAAGTCGTTTTGATATAGCATTATCAAAAATGATAAGTGTTTCTAGAGCAAATGCAATATCTTTAATTGATAGCGGGCAAGCAAAAATTGCAGATAAAAAATCTCATAAATCATCTATTTTGCAAAATGGCGATTTAATTATACTTTCTAAAAAAGAAGATATAGTTTCTAAACCTGTTTTGTGTAATATGCAAATCGTGTATAACGATGATGACATTGTAGTCGTAGATAAGCCTGTGGGAGTGGCTGCTCATGCAGCTGCTGGATGGGAAGGTGCAACTGTAGTAGAAAACCTTCTTGCTATGGGTATAAACATTAACGTAACAAAATGCGAATCTTATAGACGAGGAATAGTAAGTCGATTAGATGTTGGTACTAGTGGACTTATGTTAGTGTGCAAATCTGATTTAGCTTATGAAGTTATGAAACAGCAGTTTAAAAATCATGATGTTATAAAAATCTATCATGCTTTAGTGCAAGGAAATATTAAACAAGATAAGGCTACTATTGATGCTCCAATTGGTAGAGCAAAAGTTTGCGATTTTCGTTTTACTGTAACTGAATCAGGAAAGCCTGCGATTACACATTGGGATGTTATAGAGCGCTTTAGGGGAGCTACTTTAGTAAAAGTTAATTTAGAAACAGGTAGAACGCATCAAATTCGCGTTCATTTCTCGTCAATAGGACATCCTGTTGTTGGGGACCCTATGTATGGAGCAAATCCTCAATTAAGTAAGACTTTGGGGCTTTCTAGGCAGTGGCTTCATGCAATGACTCTAAAATTTAAGCATCCTCGTACGAATAAATTGATTGTTTTAGAGTCAAAATATCCTTCAGATTTGCAACACGCTTTGCAGGCCGTGCGCCAATTATGAAAGAGAGCATATTTATAAAACAGGTCATATTGAATCTATAAAATAGCGACTATGACACATCCAGAAACTTCTTTTGTTCACTTGCACAATCATACGCATTATTCGCTTTTAGACGGTGCTTCTAAGATTCCAGATTTAGTTGCGCGCGCAAAAGAGTTAGGTATGCCAGCTATTGCGATTACAGATCACGGAAATATGCATGGCGCATACGAAATGTGGAGCACTGCTGTAAAGAACGGTATTAAGCCTATTATTGGAATCGAAGCTTATGTTACTCCAGAAACAGCCAGACAAGACAAAAGCCGAGTTCATTGGGGAACTGAAGAACAAAGAAGTGACGATGTTTCTGGCGGTGGATTGATTACACACATGACAATGTGGGCTCAAAATGATGAAGGACTCGAGAATCTTATTAAAGCGTCTTCTATAGCTAATCTTGAAGGTCTTGTTATGAGATATCCTCGTATGGATAAAGACTTGCTTTCAACTTATTCTAAAGGCGTTATAGCGTCTTCTGGATGCCCATCTGGAATTATTCAAACTCGTCTTCGTCTAGGACAATTTGATGAAGCTCTTAGAGCAGCTGGAGAGTTTCAAGATATTTTTGGGAAAGATAACTTTTTCATAGAATTGATGAATCACGGTCTTTCTATTGAAACTCGAGTTACAAAAGATTTGCTTGAGATTTCTAAGAAGTTGAATGCTCCTCTTCTTGCTACTAACGATTTACATTATGTTCGAGAAGAAGATCGTGAATCACAAGATGCAATGCTTTGTATAAATTCTGGTTCTAGACTAGACGATCCAAATCGTTTTAAGTTTGACGGTTCTGGGTATTACTTAAAGTCTGCAGAGCAAATGCGTGAGCTTTTTAAAGAATTCCCTGAAGCTTGTGATAATACTTTAGAAATTGCTCGTAGATGCAATGTTATGTTTGATGACGGTGAAGATGGCGCTTTTATGCCAAAATTTGACTGCCCTGAAGGTTGGGATGAAACTTCGCTGTTTCTTAAAAAAGTAGAAGAAGGTTTGGAACGTAGGTATGACAATAACGTTCCTATTGAAGTGCTTAAACAAGCAGACTACGAGTGTGGCGTTATATGTCAAATGCAATTCTGCGGATACTTCCTTGTCGTTGCAGATTATATTAACTGGGCTAAAGAGCATGGTGTTATGGTTGGTCCTGGTCGAGGAAGTGCAGCAGGCGCGATGGTTGCGTATGCAATGGGAATCACTGAATTAGATCCTATGAAGCATGGTTTGATTTTTGAACGATTCTTGAATCCTGAGCGCGTGTCTTTACCTGATATTGACGTTGATTTTGACCCTGATGGACGAGCTAAAGTTCTTGAATATGTTGGTGAAAAATATGGTAAAGATAAAGTAGCACAATGTGTTATTTATGGAACTATTAAAACTAAGCAAGCTCTTAAAGATGCTGCTCGAATAATGGGTTACGAGTTTTCAGTTGGAGAAAAAATAACGAAAATTTTACCTCCTGCAAAAAACGGTAAAGATATGAGTTTGCGTGAGATTTTTGACGAAAATTCTAAGCGTTATGCTGAAGCTCGAGAATTCCGTGAAATGTATGGTTCAGATGAAGATATAAAGAAAATTACAGGAGAAGCAAGAGGTATTGAAGGTTTGATTCGTCAAACTGGTGTGCATGCTTGTGCAACAATAATGGGATCTGAGCCTATAACTAATACTTCTCCTCTTCTTGAACGTACTGATGGAACTATTACAACAACTTTTGAATATCACACTTGCGAAACTCTTGGCTTAGTTAAGATGGACTTTTTGGGTCTTTCTAACTTAACTGTTATTAGAGATACTATTCGAAATGTTGAGAATAATCGTCATACAAAAATTGATTATACGAAAATACCTTTAGACGATAAAGAAACTTACAAACTTCTTGCAAGAGGAGATACTTTAGGAGTTTTCCAGCTTGATTCTGATGGTATGCGAGCTCTTCTTCGTACTTTAAAGCCAGATAATTTTAACGATATTTCGGCTTTGATCGCGCTTTATAGGCCAGGTCCTATGGATATGGATTCTCATACAAACTATGCTAAGCGTAAGAATGGTTTGCAAAAGATTACGCCTATTCATCCAGAAGTTGCAGAGCCATTAAAAGATGTTCTAGGCGAAACTTATGGTTTGATTGTTTATCAAGAGCAGGTGCAATCTGCTGCGCGTATTTTAGCAGGGTATAGCCTTGGTAAGGCAGATGTTTTGCGTCGAGCTATGGGTAAGAAGAAGCCAGAAGTGTTGGCTAAAGAGAAAATCCCGTTCTTTAAAGGTATGCAAGAGCATGGGTATTCTAAAGAAGCTGCTCAAGCTGTGTGGGATGTTTTAGTTCCATTCTCTGGTTACGCGTTTAATAAAGCTCATTCTGCTGCATACGGTTTGATTTCATATTGGACTGCTTACTTAAAAACGCATTATCCGGTTGAATTTATGGCTGCGTTACTCCAAAACGAACGTACGAATAAAGATAAGACTGCACTGTATTTAGGTGAAGCAAGGCGCATGGGAATTCGCATTTTACCTCCTGATGTTAATGAATCAGTATTAGAGTATTCTGCTGTAGGCGATGTTGTGCGATTCGGTCTTGGCGCAATTAGAAACGTTGGAGATAAAGCTGTAAAAGATATTATTGCTGAACGTGAATCTTCTAGAGGACGTTTTGTGAATTTCAAAGATTTCGTTAAAAGAGTTTCTTTCGATGCTCTTAACAGAAGGCTTGTTGAATCTTTGATTAAAGCTGGAGCTTTCGATTCTATTGATCCTAATAGGCGTGCTATTTGGGAAATTTGTGGACAAATGATAGATTCTGTAATACCTATTAAGCGTAAGCAATTGGAAGGTCAGTTTGATTTATTCTCTAGTATTGATGAAGATAATACAGATCAGTCGTTTTTAGGTGATGCTGAAGTAAATGTTCCTGATGTAGAAGAATGGGATAAAAAAACAAAGCTTAATTTTGAGCGTGAAATGTTAGGACTTTATGTTTCTGATCATCCTTTGAGCGGTCTTTCTGCTGTTTTAACTAGCTTGAGTGATATGAGTATTGCTGAATTGATTGATAAAGCAAAAACTATGAATGACCGCACTCAAGTGACTTTAGCGGGTCTAATTACTGGTGTAGATAGACGTGTTTCTAAACAAGGTAATGCGTGGGCAATAATCACACTGGAAGATATGGAAAGTTCCATACAATGTATGTTTTTCAGCAAAGCATATGAAGCTGCTGCAAATGATTTTGCGATTGATCAAGTAGCTCAAATTCGAGGAGTAGTTGAGGTTCGCGATGAAACAGTTTCTTTGCGCGGTAAATATTTTGAAATACCTTCTTTGGAATCTGTAGATTCAAGGCCTCTTAATATTGTTCTTCCTCATATGAGTATCAATAAATCTAAATTAGACAAGTTGAGTTCTATATTATGTGAGCATCCGGGTTGTTGCGAAGTTAATTTAGCTATTGTTGACGATCAAGGAAATTCGAAAGTATTTGTATTTGGAGATAAGTTTAGAGTTAAACGTGATACTTCGCTTTTTGCTGAAATTAAAATACTATTCGGTCCTAGTTGCTTGCCAAGCGCGTGATTATTTTAATTGAAGTGATTAACGTATAGCGTATTCGATTTAACTTATTGTAAAATAGGTAGAATATAAGCTGAATTTTGTAAATATTTGTGATGTTTACAATAATGTGTTTAATATGCTGATTGAGAAGCTCTAGTGAAAGATGATGAAAGTAGTTTTAAGAAGCGGAGTATTAAGATGAGCGGGGACGCTAAATCGCAAGAACAAGATAATTCTAAGGATTCTATTGAGGGTCAGGATTCTATGCCTGATTCTGAAGATAATCAAAGTGATCAAAATAATCAAAATAAAGAAGATTCTTCATGTGATTCGAAAGATAATTCGCATGTAAGAACTTCGTTTACTGATGAAGAACTTGATGCAGCATTAGCTAATTTTGAGCGTGAATTTGATGTAAATAATATAGATTCATCTTCTAATGTTGAAAATTCTAATGAATCTTCTGGAAGCTCTTCAACTAAGTCGGAAGAATTAAATAATTCTGATAATCTAAAAGATGGAAATCAAATTCCTGAAGCTATAGATATGACTACTCTTCATAGAAGTAAAGAAGCTGAAGAAGCTGCTAAAAAATTTGAAGAAAATACGTCTTTTGAAGATACGCTTGAAGGTTTAACTGGTCAGAAAGCTCGTTCTGCAGTAATTAGCACTTATGTTAATAAAGCAGATTTATTAGCTGCATTTTGTAAAATTTCTAAGATTTCTGCTATTTGTGTTCCGTCAGAAACCGGTAGTATAGCTATTTTAAGGAATCTTAATAATGATGAGCCAGAATGTGCAGTAGTTAGATTAAGTGAATTATTAGGTCCTGTTGCAATGATTCTTTTAGTAAACAGAGCTAATAAACTTGATGTATCTGTATACGAAGCTGGAAAGACAAAAGAGATGTTTCTTCCTGCTCCTTTAGCTCTGACAATTTTACCTGATGAAGTAGCAGATGTCGTTTTAGGTGTGAGTGCAATGAAAGATTTTCAATTAACAGATGAAATCTTTGATTCTGAGAAACTAACTTTTAACAATGCGATGTCAATTTGTAATAAATATTTTACTAAGTTCGGTATGTGAGTAAAATAGATTTGCTTTGTGCGATTTGATTATAGATCACATTAACAATAGGTAAATTCCTCATGCATATTCATAAAAATAGACATGTATAAGGGATAATAAATATACGGTAAGATTTTCCGAATTTATACAGGACTATAAAGATTATGGATAGACAGCAAGAGTTTGCTTTGCGCACAGTTGAAGAGCGTGACGTACGATTTATTCGACTATGGTTCACTGATGTATTAGGAACATTAAAATCTGTTGCTATTGCTCCAGCTGAACTAGAAGCTGCATTCGAAGAGGGAATTGGTTTCGATGGTTCTGCAATAGAAGGAATGACTAGAGTTTTAGAAGACGATATGATTGTAAAACCAGATCCTTCTACATTCCAGATTCTGCCTTGGCATGGTGGCCCACAGGGGACAGCTAGGATGTTTTGCGATGTTTTAACTCCTGATGGCGAGCCTTCGCTTGGAGATCCTCGTCATGTGCTTAAAACTGCGCTCGCTAAAGCTAAAGAAAAGGGCTTTACTTTTTACGTTCACCCAGAAATAGAATTTTATTTGTTTGAATCTCAAGATGATTGGTCCAAAGCTCCTGTGCCTATTGATGAAGGCGGATATTTTGACCATGTTCCTAGAAGTTCGGCAATGGATTTCCGCCGTAGTGCTGTAAGCATGCTTGAACAGATGGGTATTTCTGTTGAGTATTCGCATCATGAGGGTGGTCCTGGTCAAAACGAGATTGATTTACGTTATGCAGACGCTCTTACTACTGCAGATAATATTATGACTTTCCGCACTGTTGTTAAGGAGATTTCTCTTGAGCGTGGAATGTATGCTAGCTTTATGCCTAAGCCTTTGACTGATCAACCTGGTTCTGGAATGCACACTCATTTGAGTTTGTTTGAGGGAGATACGAATGCTTTCTATGAAGCAGGTCAAGAGTTTAATATGTCTTTGATTGCTCGCCAATTTGCTGCTGGTATTTTGCATCACGCGTCTGAGATTTGTGCTGTTACTGATCAATATGTCAACTCGTATAAGCGCTTGTGGGGTGGTGCTGAAGCTCCAAGCTATGTGTGTTGGGGTCATAGTAATAGATCTGCACTTTTGCGTGTTCCGCAATATAAACCTGGGAAAGGCAATTCTTGCCGTATGGAGTTTAGAGCTCTTGATCCTGTAGCTAATCCTTATCTTGCATACTCTGTTTTGCTTGCTGCTGGTTTGGATGGTATTGATAAGCAAATGACTTTGTGTGATCCTACTAGCGATGATGTTTGGGAGCTTACAGATGCTGAGCGTCAAGCTATGGGAATTCAGCCTCTTCCTGAGTCTTTGGATGAAGCTTTGAAGATTATGGAGAAGTCTGATTTTGTTGCTAGCGTTTTAGGCGAGCACGCTTTTGAGTACTTCTTGCGCAATAAGCATCAAGAGTGGGAAGAGTATCGCCGTCAGGTAACTCCTTACGAGCTTGAAAAGTATTTGCCTCGTCTTTAAGTTTTGCTTTGCTAAGTTTAGACGCTTTAGTTTTTCTGAATAGTTTTGAATATTTAGTGAGTCTAGGGTTGTAATTAAGATGGCGTAGGTTCCGGTTCACGCGAAGCTATTGGGGTTTTGCGACCCGGGTCGCCTGGATTCCATAGGAGACATTATGAAGCAGGGTATTCATCCCGATTATCACGCAGTGCAGGTTACATGCTCATGCGGAAACACTTTCGTAACACGTTCCACAGCTAATGGTGATCATATGACTGTTGATGTGTGCTCAAAGTGCCATCCATTCTATACCGGCAAGCAGAAGATTCTCGATACAGGCGGTCGTGTTGCTCGCTTCGAGAAGCGCTACGGTAAGAAGACTAAGTAGCTTTTATAACGCCAGCCTTGTTTTCGTGTAACTTCACGAATCTTGGCTGGCGTTTTTAGTTTAGTTGATTGTACTTAATTCGTTTAGAATGCGTAAATTATCTTAATTGTATTTAAGCTAGTAAAATCAGCGCTTCTATGTGCTTCATGCAATGCAATGCTTGAGATTAAAGCAAAATAAAAGCAAAAGTATAAGCAAGATAACGTAAGATAACGTAAAATTAACGCTTAATTTATAAATTTCTTTAGTCATCTATCAAAGGAATACAATGGCTGAGTCAGTAGATGAACAGTTCCCATCGGCTTCAACAGCGTTAGAAGAATATCGCGATATTGAGGCTCGCATGGGAGATCCAGAAGTAGCATCGAATCCAGATGCTATCCGTAAGCTTGGTAGAAGACATGCTGAGCTTGGTTCAATTGTGAATGCGTATCTCGCTTATAAGCAATTATGTGAGGATTATGATGCAGCTAATGATATGGCTAGTGAAGATCCTGATTTTGCTGAGGAAGCTAAGCGTTTAGAAGAACAATTGCCTGTAGCTAAAGAAAAATTGCGTACTGCTTTAATTCCTAGAGATCCAGATGATGCGCGAGATATGATTATGGAAATCAAAGCTGGCACAGGTGGTGAAGAAGCAGCTTTATTTGCTGGCGATTTGTTGCGTATGTATATGCGTTATGCTGAAAAACGTGGATGGACTACTGTTATTCAGAGCGAGAATTCAACAGAGCTTGGTGGAATAAAGGATGTTCAGCTTGCGATTCGTGCAAAAGGCACTCCTGCTCCAGAAGACGGCGTTTGGGCAAGTATGAAATATGAAGGTGGCGTACATAGAGTTCAGCGAATTCCAGTTACTGAATCTCAAGGTCGTATCCAAACTTCTGCTGCTGGCGTGATTGTGTTTCCGGAAGCAGATGAAGATGATGACGAAATTGAAATCGATCCAAAAGATTTGAAAATTGATATTTTCATGAGCTCTGGTCCTGGTGGTCAGTCTGTAAATACTACGTATTCTGCAGTTAGAATGACTCATATTCCAACAGGAATTGTTGTAAGCATGCAAGATGAAAAGTCACAAATTCAAAATCGTGCTGCAGCTCTTCGCGTATTAAAATCACGTTTGCTTGCTATGAAGCATGAGCAAGAAGCTCAAGAAGCAGCAGACATGCGCCATTCTCAAGTTCGATCTCTTGATCGTTCAGAGCGAATTCGCACGTATAATTTCCCTGAAAATCGTATTGTAGATCATCGCACAAACTACAAAGCTTATAACTTGGATCAAGTGCTTGATGGTGATTTACAGCCAGTTATTGACAGCGATATTCAAGCAGATGAAGCAGATCGTTTAGCTCAAGCTAAATAGTGATTTTATATTTATTTCGTTTGTTATGCTTTTACTTTTGCAAAATGCTATTGAGCGCCTTCGTAAAGCAGGCGTTGAGTCAGCAGAATATGACGCTCGTTTGTTGTTAGCTCATGCGTGCTCAGTGAGTTTATCTGAACTTGATAAAGCTCTGATTATGGGAGATTATAAGAGTTTTGACGTTGAATATAAAAATCGTTACGAAGAATTTATTATAAGACGTGCTTCCAGAGAGCCTTTGCAATATATTGTTGGCTATGCGTCTTTTCGTTATTTAGATTTGAATGTTGCTAGCGGAGTGTTTATACCGCGTCCTGAAACTGAAATAGTTGTTGAAGAAGGATTGAATTGGCTACGTAAATCTTGTATAAAAAATCCTATTGTAGTTGATTTGTGTGCAGGATCTGGGGCTATTGGTTTGTCTGTTATAACTGAATTCCCACACGCGCGCGTGTGGGCAGTGGAAAAATCTTCTGAAGCATTCAAATATTTGTGTAAAAATGTTGAGCATACTTCGAAAATATATAAAAATATTGATATTTTATCTAATTATCACGCAATTTTGGCAGATGCTACAAAAAACGATATACCTGAATTGTTAGATATAAAAGGAAAAGTTGATTTAGTTATTACAAATCCGCCTTATATACCGCAAAATCAAATTCCTGAGCAGATTGAGGTTCGTGATTATGATCCAGAAATGGCGTTATATGGCGGTTCGTTAGATGGCTTGCGTATTCCAGAGCAAATTATGCGTGTATCTTATGAGCTTGTTAAGAAAAATGGTGTAGTTGTTATGGAACATGATATTTCGCAAGGCAAATCTCTTAAAGAATATGCTATGAGTATTGGTTTTTCGTATGCTGATGTGCGCAATGATTTGACGGGAAGACCGAGGTATCTATTTGCTTTAAAGAACGTAAAATAAAATTGCGTAAGCAGTATTGTATCGTAAAATTGAATATTTTTGTATTTTGTAATGAAATTAAGAGGCGAATATGATGAGTAAAATTTGTAGTATTAATGAAGAATCACTTCAGCTCGCTGCTCAAATTATCAATGCTGGTGGAGTAATAGTAGTTCCAACTGATACTGTTTATGGAGTTGCTTGCGATCCATTTAATGAAAAAGCAGTTGCGAAGATTTATGAGCTTAAGCGTAGACCTAGAACGAAAGCATTACAAATTTTAATGAGTGGTGTTTGTGATTTAGAAAAGCTTGGATTATATTTACCGGATCCTTTAGATAAATTATGTCAGAAATTCTTGCCTGGTGGTTTTTCTCCGATAGCGTTTGTTAAGAAGAATTCTAATGCTTCTAAGCTTGCTACTATTTGTGTTGCTAATAATAGTGTTGATGAAGCTACTCAAGGTGTACGTGTTCCAGATTGCCCGCGCTTGATGGAAATTTTGCGTGTTACAGGTCCTTTAGCTGCTTCTAGTGCTAACAGAAGTGGTGACACAAGTGCTGATAGTGTTGAAGAAGCATTTGATGCATTTGGTGAGGATATACCTTTGTACTTGGATGCTGGTCGAACTCGTTCACATGTTGCAAGTACGGTTGTTGGAGTTGATAAGAACGATAAAGATGGAATAGTTGTATTTCGTGAAGGCGTAATTTCAGATTGTGAAATACGTAACGCATTACATTAAACACGTTTTTTAGTAGCGTGCGTTATTTGCGTTTTATGAGAAGTGTTGTGTTTTATGTGTTTTATGTTGTGTGAGTGTCTTTTTGCAAGTAAATGTGTGTTTTGAGCTTATTAAATTTGATAAATTTTATTGATATAAGAGAAATAATAATATAAGAATATGTGTTCAACGCGTGTTAAGAAAGGCATTTAATATGAGAGTGTACTTGTTTATTTCGGCAATTGCCGGTGGTGCAACTTGGCTCATTATGCCTCTTATACGTCATCTTGCTATAACTATGGGTGCAGTTGGGAAAGTTAGAGCTAGAGATGTTCACACTATACCTACACCTCGTATGGGTGGTGTTGGTATGTTATTTGGTTTGGCTGTATCTTTGGCTTTTGCAAGCTCTATGCCTTTTATTTCTGGTCTTTTTGCAGGTACGTATCAGCCGTGGGTAGTTTTAGCTGGAGCTGTAATGATCTGCTTGCTTGGAGTATGTGATGATATTTGGGATTTAGATTGGATGCTAAAGTTATCTGGACAGCTTCTTATAGCAGTGTTTGTAGCATGGGGTGGATTGCAAATTGTTACTTTACCGTTAGGCTCTCTTGTCACTGCTTCTCCAAGTTTATCTATTGCTATTACTGCATTCTTGATTGTTGCATCTATTAATGCAGTAAATTTTGTAGATGGATTAGATGGACTTGCTTCTGGAATTGTTGCAATTGGTGGAATCGCATTTGCTACATATTCCTATATTCTTGCTAGGACATCTCCAATATATGCTTCTATGGCAACTCTTATTGATGTAGTTATGGTGGGTGTTTGCATAGGATTTATATTGCATAATTGGCATCCTGCAAAACTATTTATGGGTGATTCTGGTTCTATGTTAATAGGATACTTAATTACTTGCGCTTCGATTATAATGACTGGCCATATTGATCCTTCAGCTGTTCATACGAGTGTATATTTGCCTGTGTTTATGCCTATTTTATTGCCTATTTTGGTTCTTTTCTTGCCTGTGTTAGATATGTGTTTAGCAATTGTTAGAAGAGTTAGTAAAGGTCAGTCACCTACACACCCTGATAGAATGCATTTGCATCATAGAATGCTTAGAATTGGTCATTCTGTGCAAGGTGCTGTTTTAATTTTATGGGGATGGGCTGCACTGATTTCGTTTGGATCTATAATGATTCTTTTCTTCAAAGCTATTTACGTCATTATTTGTATGATTATTGCAACACTATTGCTTACTGTTCTCACTCTTATGCCTTATTTGCGTAAGAGATTGCCGGAAATTCATAATTCTTAGAAACGCTATTTTTACAAACGTCATAGCAAAAACGTATAGTAACCCTATGGCTACAACTGATATTAACGCGGAAATCCTGTATGCTCCTGTCCCTCCAGTTTTTGAGAAGCTTGGACTTGCTTATGACGATGTTCTATTGCTTCCAAATGAAACTGATGTTATTCCGTCTGAAGTGGATACTTCTACTCATTTGACTCGTGAGATTACCATGAAAGTGCCTGCTATTTCGGCAGCTATGGATACTGTTACTGAGTCAGATATGGCTATCGCTATGGCGCGAAATGGTGGCATTGGTGTATTGCACCGCAATCTTTCTATTGATGATCAAGCTGCGCAAGTAGATATTGTTAAGCGCAGTGAGTCCGGTATGATTACCGATCCACTTACTGTTCACCCAGATGCAACGCTCGCCGATTTAGATAAATTGTGCGGGCGATTCCATATTTCGGGTTTGCCAGTAGTAGATAGTGAGAATCGCCTAGTTGGTATTATCACTAATCGCGATATGCGTTTTATTGCTTCCGAAGATTATGATCGCTTGAAAGTTAAGGACGTGATGACTCGTGAGAATCTAGTCACTGGTCCTTCAAATATTTCTAAAGAAGATGCTCATCGTCTTTTAGCAGACAATAAAGTTGAAAAATTACCTTTAGTTGACTCTTTTGGTAAGCTTACTGGTTTGATTACAGTAAAGGACTTTGTTAAGACTGAGCAATATCCAGATGCTACTAAAGACGATCAGGGTCGCTTGCGCGTGGCTGCTGGAATTGGTTTTCTTGGTGATGCTTGGCAGCGTGCTTGCGCTCTTATGGAAGCTGGAGTTGACGTTCTTGTGGTTGATACTGCAAATGGCGAAGCTCGTTTAGCTCTCGACATGATTCGCCGCATTAAAGCAGATAAAGCTTTTGATGGCGTGCAAATTATTGGCGGAAATATTGCTACTCGCCAGGGTGCGCAGGCAATGATTGACGCTGGAGTTGACGCTGTAAAGGTTGGCGTAGGACCAGGTTCTATTTGCACTACTCGCGTTGTTGCAGGCGTTGGTGTTCCTCAACTTACTGCTGTTTACGATGCAGCTCAGGCTTGTAAAGCTGCTGGTATTCCTTGCATTGCTGATGGTGGTATTCACTATTCTGGCGATATTGCTAAGGCTTTGGTTGCAGGTGCGGACACTGTTATGCTCGGTGGTACATTGGCTGGATGTGAGGAAGCTCCTGGCGAGAAGGTTTTGCTTCATGGTAAGCAATACAAGCTTTACCGTGGAATGGGATCTCTTGGTGCAATGGCTCCTCGTGGTAAGAAGTCTTACTCAAAGGATCGTTACTTCCAGGCAGACGTTACTAGCTCCGATAAAGTTGTTCCAGAAGGCGTTGAAGGTGAAGTTCCATACCGTGGTCCGCTTAATGCTGTGCTTTACCAGTTGCTTGGCGGATTGCATCAGTCTATGTTCTACGTTGGTGCGCACAATATTAAGGAATTGCAAGAGCGCGGACGCTTTATTCGCATTACAGATGCAGGGCTGCGCGAATCGCATCCTCACGATATCGTGATGACTGCAGAAGCGCCAAACTACAGCGGTTTCCATAATTAAATCGCGTGGTGCGCGTGGTGCGCGAGTTGCGCGTATAAGTCGCGTATAAGGCGCAATTAATTTTGCACTAAACGGCGAAAAGTTACGCAAGTTATCTACAACTTGCATGCTTTTCGTCGTTTTTTGTTTTGACAAGACGGATAAAATTATTATATAGTTAGTGGGATATCCCACTAAAAATGAGGTGATTTTGTGGAAGTAGTGAAAGATTATGACGTTCGTCTTGATAGTAAAAAGCGTGTAACTCTGCGTGGTGCTAAATATCCTTATTACAATGTTAAAGAATGTGATAATGGTTGTATTTTATTAGAACCTCGTGAACTTACTGTTCCAAAGAGTATATCTTCTAGAACTCTTAAAAGTATGGATGAAGCAATTCGCAATTTTAAAATTGGCAAAGTCTCTGAACCAGTTGATTTTTCTGACGAAGCTCGTCGTCAAGCTGAAGCTCATGAGGGAAAATCATTTAATAACACAGATGAACTTATGCAGGATTTATTAGATGCTTAAATCAGTATTTCGTACAACTTAGTTCATAGTAGTCTCTACGAAGATGTAGGCTGATGGGTTCGAAAAAATATTAGGAAAGGATAAAAATGGTTGAAGCTAAGGAAGATCTTACGTTTACTCCGGAAGAATCGCGCTTAATTTGGATTGATTGCGAGATGACTGGTCTTGATATTTTCCACGATGAATTATGCGAAGTATCTGTAGTTCCAACCGACTTTAATCTGAAAGTTTTGGACGATGGCATTGATTTAGTAATTAAGCCAAGCGAAGCTGCTGTGGCTCATATGAATGATTTTGTACGCAATATGCATACGTCTTCTGGGCTTGTTGATGAGTGGAATAAAAACGGTTTGCCTTTACAGGAAGCGCAAAAGCAGGTTGTTGAGTATGTAAAGCGTTTCTTGCCAGCTCGCGGGAAAGCGCATCTTGCAGGAAATTCTGTTGGATCTGACAAAAAATTCCTCGACCGTTATATGCCAGATTTAATGGCAAATTTGCATTATCGTGTAATAGATGTAAGTACGTTGAAGGAGATTTCTCGTAGACTTTACCCGGACGTTTACAGAAATAAGCCAGCAAAACACGGCGGTCACCGCGCGCTCGCGGATATTATTGAGTCGATTGACGAGCTTCGCTACTACCGCGATATGATGTTCGTAAAAGCTCCAGGTCCAAGCGAAGCACAGGCAAAAGCAGGTGCACAGCACATTGAAAGCACGAGCTTGCTTCGCGATTACGAAAATCGTGGAGAAGCGTTAGAAGACGTAAATTCCGCAGAAAAGCGCGATTATTAAACACACAAGGTACTGCCAATGAAGCAATCCGAAGCCTTAAGCATAATTGATGCTGGTGCAAGCGTATTTGTTACTGGTGCTCCTGGTTCAGGTAAAACATATGTGTTGAATAAAGCTGTTCGTTCATTGCGTAAGAATGGGTTAAGTGTTGCTTTAACAGCTTCAACAGGTATTGCTGCTACGCATTTGAACGGACAAACTATTCATTCATGGAGCGGGATTGGCGTATCTAATACTCTTACAGCTACTCTTCTTAAAACTATTCGTTCTCGGCGTGCTAAAAATATTAAAGCTACTGATGTGCTTGTTTTGGACGAAGTTTCAATGATTCATGCGTGGCTTTTTGATATGGTTGATGAAGTTTGCCGTAAAATACGCAAAAATTCTGCTCCTTTTGGAGGATTGCAAGTAGTTATTTCAGGTGATTTTTTTCAGCTTCCACCTGTGAGCACATCTGCTAGAAATCGTGATATGTTTGATCCAAGTCCTGAGTTCAATTCTTCGCGTAAAAGATATGCTGATGCAGGTAAGAATCCTGAAGGATATATTACAGAATCATTTGCTTGGGACTCTTTAAATCCTACTGTATGCTATTTAACTGAGCAGCATAGGCAAGATGACGAAAAGTTACTTGATGTTTTAACTGATATTCGTTGCGGTTCTGTAACCTATTGCGATAAACAGCTGCTTGCTGGACGTCTTGGTGAGTATCCTAAAGATGATTCTGTTGCTGTGCATCTTTTTCCAACAAATTCACAGGCAGATGGTTTGAATAATGTTAAGCTTAATTCAATTGATGGCGAATCTTATGAGTTTGTTGCAACTGGTGATGGACCTAAAGATCTAGTTGAACGATTGAAGAAGAATATGCTTGCTCCAGAGCATTTAGTATTAAAAGCTGGAGCTGCTGTAATGGCTTTAAGAAATGATCAAGACAAACAGTATGTGAATGGTTCAATTGGTAAAGTTTTAAGATTTACTGCTTCATCTAAAGGTGGCTGGCCTATTGTTGAGTTTGAAAACGGTAATATTGTTACTCTTAAGCCAGCTACTTGGGAAATGACGGACGGTGAAACTGTGCTTGCTAGTGTGAATCAAGTTCCGCTTCGTTGCGCTTGGGGGATTACGATTCATAAATCACAAGGCATGACTCTTGATGCTGCTGTAATGGATTTGAGAAGGACTTTTGCGCCTGGAATGGGTTATGTTGCGCTTTCTAGAGTAGAAAATCTTGAAAGTATTTACTTAGAGGGAATTAACGATCGCGCGTTTAGTGTTTCTGCTGACGCTGTTCTTCTTGATAGCGTATTGCGCCAATCTTCACAGCATGCAAGTGAAATGCTTGCTAAAGATGGTGCAGTTGCTTTTGTAAAAAATAATAATGAAGACGATTATGCGAAAATACAAGAGCTTGATGTCTTTGCAAACAATCACAAAGATGATGCTGTTAATGCTAATGCTGATGATGCTGTCAACGATGAATTTGTATTTAACGATGAATTTTGATTGCATATAAATGAAGTTGAAATATATGTGAATATGGTAGTGAATATTGTAGTAAATATTGTAATGAATATGGATTAACAATTATGCATAAACTATTGTATATGTGCTTAAACAAGTGTTTATGTCCTCATGCGCAAATAGATTGGAACGCATGAATTCCAATGTACTTCGTATGTCTAATATGTTTCTTCGTACGCTGCGCGAGGATCCTGCAGATGCGGATGTGACTTCCGCAAAACTAATGCAGCGCGCAGGATATATTCGTAAATCCGCTCCGGGCGTGTGGACGTGGTTGCCGCTTGGTTTAAGAGTTTTAAATAAAGTTGAAGCGATTATTCGCGATGAAATCAATGCTATTGGTGCACAGGAAGTCCACTTCCCGGCACTTCTTCCGCGTGAGCCTTATGAGGCTACTAACCGTTGGGAAGAGTACGGAGACAACATTTTCCGCCTTAAAGATCGTCATGATGCTGACTATCTTCTTGCTCCTACTCACGAGGAAGTTTTCACTCTTCTTGTAAAAGATATGTATTCTTCTTACAAGGATTTGCCAGTTACTCTGTATCAGATTCAAACAAAGTATCGCGATGAGTTCCGCCCTCGTGCAGGTCTTATTCGTGGACGCGAGTTTATTATGCAAGACGCTTACTCGTTCTCTATTAACGAAGATGGTTTGAAGTCTGCTTATGTTGACGAGCGTGACGCTTACGCTCGTATTTTCGACCGTTTAGGAATTAAGTATGTGATTGTTCATGCTGTTTCTGGTCCAATGGGCGGCTCTGATTCTGAAGAGTTCTTAGCTCCAATGCCAATTGGTGAAGATACTTTTGCGCTCGCGCCTTCCGGGAAAGCTTGGAATGTTGAGGCTTTGACAACTCCAGAAATGCAAGATGTTGATTATTCGTCAACTCCTGCGGCTCTTGCTCTAGAAACTCCAGATGCTAAGACGATTGAAGCTTTGGTTAAGGTTTCTAACGATTTGCATCCTCGCGAAGATGGCAGAGCTTGGCAGGCAAGCGATACTTTGAAGAACTTGATTATTGCTGTTAAGCATCCTGCTGACGCTGAAGGTGGCGAGCACGAGGAGCCATGGCGCGAAATAGTTGCAATTGGTATTCCTGGCGACCGACAAGTGGATATGAAACGTCTTGAAGCTCAGTTTGCTCCTGCAGAAATTGAAGAAGCAAATGAGGAAGATTTGAAAGCTCATCCTGAGTTTGTTAAAGGATACATTGGATTTAGCGTATTAGGTCCTCAAGCTCGCCAGGATGGTAGTGGAATTGAAAATCCAGTTCGCTACTTGATAGATGCGCACGTTGCAAAAGGCAGCGCATGGATTACAGGAGCGGACGAGGAAGGAAAACACGTTTATGACGCTGTTTATGGACGCGATTTTGAAGCGGACGGTGTTGTTGAAGCAGCTCTCGTTCGAGATGGAGATATGAGCCCAGATGGTTCTGGTCCGTTAAGTTTTGAGCGTGGCGTGGAAATAGGTCAAGTGTTCCAGCTTGGATTAAAGTATTCTAAAGCATTGGGCTTAAGCGTTCTTAATGAAAACGGTAAAGCTGTGCCAGTGTGGATGGGTTGCTATGGTATTGGCGTTAGCCGTGTGATTGCGTGCTTAGCGGAAACTCATCATGATGATTCTGGTCTTGCGTGGCCAATGGCGATTGCTCCAGCTCAAGTTCATGTTGTTGCAACCGGAAAAGATCAAGTTGCTTTTGACGCTGCTGAAAAGGTGGTTGAGGAGCTTGATAAGCGAGGAATTGAAGTGATCTTTGACGATAGAGCAAAGGTTTCACCAGGTGTAAAGTTCAAGGATGCTGAGCTTATTGGTGTTCCTCTTGTTGTTGTTGCAGGTCGAGATACTGTGAACAATGGAACGATTGAAATTCGCAATCGAGATGGCTCAAACGTTGAAGCTGTTCCAGTTGAGGATGCAGTGGATCGCATTGTAAGGCGCGTGACGACCTGCTTGAGCGCTGCGATTTAGCGCGCAAAAGCAATTCGGAGCGCCGAGCTTGCTTAGTATTGAAAGTCCAGTGGACTTTCAATGCAAGCGAGGTATGACTTTGTGTTTTTAACGAAGGCATGGTGGGTTTGTTTGGTTTCACTTTAGGGATTGTGTGTTGAGTGTAGTGCGTGACGACCTGCTTGAGCGCTGCGATTTAGCGTAGCTTTTTAAACTGAGTCACAATTTGTGAAACTTGCCGTCAGGAATATTGTTATATTCGCATATTAAAGCGTTTTATATGAAGAATATAGATATTCTTGACGGCAAGTTATATAAGCAAGTTATATAAGCAAGTTAAATTATAGGCAAAATTTTATATAAGAAAGTTATATAAAATTTAGTTTTTAATTTACAAAAATATTTGTGTTATAGACCAAATATTTTTATTTGCTATCTTTCACCTAAATATCTAAATCACTGTCAAATTCCTTATTTACAGATTGTGAGTTAGAATTAGATTTTTCAATATTATCATTCCAAGTTTTGTTGATATTATTAGGTTGATTACTATTTGACTGATTTGCATGCTTTGTGAATTGAGTAGTTCCACGATTGAGATCGTGTCCGATTGCAGAAGCTTCTAAGATTACTCTGCTATAGTCAGATCCATCTTTTTGCCATGCTTCAGTGTTTAGAATTCCACATACAACAATCGCATCGCCTTTGTGTACACTTTGCAATACGTTACTTGCTAAGTTTCTGTATGCTTTTACTGTCATCCATGTTGTGGGTTTATCTACCCAATGTTTTTCTTCAGCATGATAGTAAGAAGGTGTATTGGCTATACGTAGCGAACATGCTGTAGTTCCTCCATTTCTGCCAAATTCTATAGGGTCTGCGCTAACATACCCACTCATAGTAATAGTTGCTTGTTGATGAACCATATTTAATCCTTTCACAAAATTGGACTGCAGCTATTTCAGCCCCGAAACCAGAGCCTTCATTGCCCCTGAGCTTCGCAGCTCTCAGGAAACGCTGCAGTACTATCTACTATGAAGTATGTTCGAAGTTTTGCATAGAAAAAAATGCTTTTGTGGTCAGAAGTTATCTTCTATCCACAAAAGCATTAAAATCTTGACTTTTTAATTGAAAAGAGTTACTAAGTTCAATCGAGTATGTAGTAGTAGTAGCTTGCTTTTGAAATTCAAATTATAAAATAGTAGATGATAGTAGAAAATAAATAATTGCGCTACTTGCACTATTTAGTTACTACTATCATCTATTCATCTATCTTTTATTCATTTATTCATCTATTCACTTATTCATTTATTCATTTATTCATATTTTGGTCTATAGTCACATATTTTAAATCTTTAAATCTCTTAAAGTATTTAAAACACTATGCTTTACCAAATATGCACACGCTCGCTTGGAGCAAGCCACATTTCATCGCCTTCTTTAACGCTGAAAGCATCGTAGAACAAGTCCACGTTGCGCGCAATTCCGTTAGTGCGGCATTCGGCTGGGGAGTGTGGGTCGATTTGAAGGTATTGCTCTGCAATCTCATTACGAGCTTTGGAACGCCACACAAGCGCGTAGCTTAAGAAGAAGCGTTGCAAAGCAGTGAAGCCATCAATTGCAGGAGCGTTTAACAAAGTTTCGCGAATTGCATCGTCACTTCCGTCAATCTCTTGCCCATTGCTCTTTTGCAAAGCAAAAGCGTACGCTTTAAGCGCAATAGTTACGCCGCTTAAATCGCCAATATTTTCGCCGATTGTTAAAGCACCGTTTACGTGAGGCATTGCATTGCGCTCTTCTTTGCTCTTTAAGTGAGAGTATTTAACAATAAGTTGCGTTGGCGTAAAAGCATTGTATTGCTCAATAAGCGCTTTAGTGCGCTCAGTAAAGTTGGTTTTGTCTTCTTCAGTCCACCAATTGTTAAGAACACCATCGCCATCGTATTCGCAACCTTGATCGTCAAAACCGTGACCGATTTCATGACCTATCACAGCACCAATAGCACCGTAATTTGCTGCGTCTGGAGCGCTCGGGTTAAAGAATGGAGGTTGCAAAATTGCAGCGGGGAACACGATTACGTTAAGCAGCGGATCGTAGTAAGCGTTCACAGTTTGCGGAGTCATCTGCCATTCTTCACGATCCACAGGCTTTCCAGCTTTTGCAGTATACCTACCAAAGATAAATCGAGAAACTTCGCGCATATTTTCAATTAAGCCAGCGTATTCCTTAATATTTAGCGCAGAGTAGTCAATCCAATGGTTTGTGTAACCAATATTTGGCTCAAACTTGCTAAGCTTTTCCAAAGCCTTTGCCTTAGTCTCCTCACCAAGCCAGCTGCTGTGAGAAATAGATACGCGGTATGCGTTAATAAGATTGCTAACTAAGCCTTCCATATACTTTTTAGAAGACTCAGGGAAGTGCAAGCGCACGTACTCGCGGCCAACTTCTTCGCCACAAGCATCGTCAACAACTCCGATTGCGCGCTTCCAGCGGTCGCGCTGCTTGGTGGCGCCAGAAAGGACTTTGCCGTAGAAGTCAAATTTCGCTTGCGCAAAATCTTCGCTTAACATGCTTGCCCAGCACAAAATCACATGAACGCGTGCCCAAAGCTTTAGATCTTCTAAGTCAGCTTCTTGCCAAATCTTATTCAATCCTTCTATAAAGCTTGGCTCGTGAACTACTACTTTGATAAAAGCTTTACGAAAATCTATTGGCTGATTCTTTGCTTCTTTTGAATTATCGTAAGCTTTTTGAGCAGAGTCTAAGAAAGCGTCAAGATTTAACGCTTCAAGTGTTTTTGCTAAATCAGCATAATTGTAAGGATTATAAGTTTTTTGAGAATCGCGTGTTGCTACATTATCCCAATGTTTGCTCGCGATTTGTGTTTCCACCTTCAAGAAACGTTCCGATTGCTCGCTTGTAGTAGTGGCATCTCCGTAACCAGCTAATCGCAGCAACTTTGCTACCATTTTTACGTATTCAGCGCGAATCGGAGCGTAATTATCTTCGCGATAGTATGCTTCGTCTGGCAAGCCCAATCCAGCCTGCTCAATGTGCATAATATTTGTCTTAGGATCTTTAGGATCGCCGTAAACACCAAAAGCAAACATTGCATTTGGTCCGCCGTAAGGGTTAAGCGTGCCGAGAGTGCGAACCAAATCTTCCTTGCTGTTAGCTGCATCAACAGCATCTAAATCGCTTTTAATTGGCGTAATTCCAGCTTTTTCGATAGCTGCAGTATCCAAATAGTTACGGTATAAAGCTTGAGATTTTTTGGCTGAGCAGTCTTCGCTTTCTAAAATATCTCGAATTTGCTTCTCTGCATCTTCTGCGAGTTTGTGAAAAGCTCCGAACATTGGTCTGTCTTCTGGAAGAGTGTAAGTGTCAATCCAAGGACCATTTACATAGCGGAATAAATCGTCTTGTGGGCGAATAACTGATGAGAAGGAAGCTGGATCAAAATCTACAGGAGAAATCTCTTTCTTTGCTTCCTCAATATTGTTATTATTGTTGTTTTCATTGTTATTAAGCATGAGCCTAGCTTACAAGTATTAAGCGACAGTGTTTGTTGTAAAGTGTGCGTTGATATATTTTTATTATTTTCTAATTATTTGCAGCTTTTTTGTTTCATTTTCGTCTTATTTTTGCGCTATTTTCGTGCTATTTTCGTGCCTGCGCGTTAGTCTTAAAGCATGATTGAACTTAAAACTCCATCTGAAATTGAAGCGATGAAACCTGCAGGTCGCTTTGTCGGTAGTATTCTTAAAGATTTGAAAGCAATGACTAAAGTTGGAACGAATCTTCTTGAGATTGATGACTTCGTTCGCCAACGCATTATTAGCCGCAAAGGTGCGTCTTCTTGCTATGTTGACTACGCTCCTGATTTTGGAACAGGTCCTTTTGCGCACTACATTTGCACTTCTGTAAATGATGCTGTTCTTCACGGTGTTCCGTTTGATTACAATCTTAAAGATGGCGATTTGCTAACTCTCGACTTAGCAATTAACGTTGATGGTTGGGTTGGGGATTCTGCTATTAGTTTCGTTGTAGGAAAGCATGCTGATCCTGAGGATTTGCGTTTGATTAAGTGCACTGAGGAAGCTTTACAAGCTGGTATCAATATGGCGCAGCCTGGGAATCGCCTTGGAGATGTTTCTGCAGCTATTGGATGCGTTGCTCATGATTATGGTTACAGTGTAAATCTTGAGTTTGGTGGTCACGGAGTAGGCCATATTATGCATGGTGATCCGCATGTTCCTAACGATGGAACTGCTCATCATGGTTATAAACTTCGCCCAGGCTTGGTAATTGCTATTGAACCGTGGTTCTTAAAGACTACTGACGAGATTTATCAAGATCCTAAGGACGGTTGGACTCTTCGTTCTGCTGATGGTTCTCGCGGTGCGCACACTGAACATACGATTGCAATTACTGAGAATGGTCCGGAGATTTTGACCGTACGCTAAAATTTGAATAGTAATTGCGTAAAACGTATATAAAGAGGTACTTTAAGTAAATGGCGGAATTTGATTTTGCTCAAGCGTTAAATGATGTTGAAGCAAAGTATTCTTCTATTGCTAAAGCAATAGACGTTGAGACACTAAAAAATACAATTGCAGATTTAGAAAAGCAAGCTGCAGAGCCTGGGCTTTGGGATGATTCCGAGCGTGCTCAGAATGTTACGAGTAAGCTTTCTGCATCTCAATCTCAATTGAAGCGTTTACAAGATGTAGAACAACGTATTGAAGATGCTAAGACTTTAATTGAGCTTGGTCAAGAAGAAGACGATGCATCTTCCATGAACGAAGCTCAAGAAGAGCTTGTAAATATTGCTCATGAGTTGGATGATATGGAAGTTCAGACTCTTCTTGACGGCGAATATGATGCGCGTTGCGCAGTTGTTACGATTCGATCTGGCGCAGGCGGCGTGGATGCTGCTGATTTTGCGCAAATGTTGCTTCGTATGTATTTGCGTTGGGCTGAGCGAAATGGCTACAAAACTAAGATGATGGACACGTCTTATGCAGAAGAAGCTGGTATTAAATCTGCTACTTTCCAAGTAGATGCACCTTACGCGTATGGTCGTCTTTCTGTGGAAGGCGGAACTCACAGAATGGTTCGTATTTCTCCTTTTGACAATCAAGGTCGCCGTCAAACTGGTTTTAGTGCAGTTGAAGTAATTCCTTTAGTTGAAGCTACAGATCATATTGATATTCCAGATTCCGATATTCGAGTTGATACTTTCCAAGCGTCTGGCCCTGGCGGACAAGGTGTGAACACAACGTATTCTGCTGTTCGTATTACGCATTTGCCAACTGGATTAGTCGTTTCTATGCAAGATGAGCGTAGTCAGATTCAAAATCGTGCTGCTGCTATGTCTGTTTTGCAATCGCGTTTGCTTGTGCTTAAGCATCAAGAGGAAGCTGCAAAAAAGAAGGAGCTTGCTGGTGATATTAAAGCAAGTTGGGGAGATCAGATGCGTTCTTACGTACTTCACCCTTACCAAATGGTGAAGGATTTGCGTACCGGCTACGAAACTTCGCAAACTCAAGCTGTTTTTGACGGTGATATTGACGGTTTTATTGAAGCTGGTATCCGTTGGAGACATGAGCAGAGAGTTGAAGCTCAAAAAGAAGCTGAAGCTCAAAAAGAGGCGGAAATGTGATGTTTGCGCGTCTAACAAAAATATGAATCTTTGTGCTTTTATGTAGAATTTTGTAGCTTTACATAATTATATGCAATACAGAACTAGATAATAAAAGTAGGATAATAAAGGAAAGTCAACATGTCACTGATGTCGTTAGAACATGTGTCTAAGATTTACCCGAAGGGTTCGCGTCCAGCTTTAGATGATATTTCTTTAGATGTTAATCGCGGTGATTTCGTATTTTTAGTAGGCGCTTCCGGATCTGGTAAAACTACTCTTTTAAGTTTGCTATTGCGTGAAGAAGAAGCGAGTAGCGGAGAGATTCATGTTGCAGGCAATGATTTAAGACGCTTAGCAAATCGCCAAGTTCCTCAATATCGCAGATCTCTCGGATTTATATTCCAGGATTATAAGCTTTTAAACAATAAGACTGTTTATCAAAATGTTGCTTTTGCTTTAGAAGTGATTGGTACGAGTAGAGCTACTATTCGTTCGCTAGTTCCGCGTGTTTTAGAAACAGTTGGATTAACAGGAAAAGAAAATAATTATCCTCATGAGCTTTCAGGTGGTGAAGCTCAACGTGTAGCTATTGCTAGAGCGTATGTAAATCATCCTCAAATTATTCTTGCCGATGAGCCTACTGGTAATTTAGATCCGACTACTTCTCTTGGAATTATGGAAGTTCTAGATGCTATTAACAGAACTGGCACAACTATTGTTATGGCTACGCATAACGAAGAAATCGTGAATTCTATGCGTAAGCGTGTTGTTGAGTTGCATGCTGGCAAGATTGTTCGAGATGAGCGTGAAGGCTCTTATGATTCTGCTCTTTATTTTCCAGATGCTGATGTTGAGCAAAATTCTAAAGCTCAGCAATCTGTTGATTTATCTTATAAAAATAGCGAATCAGAATCCGCCAAAACAGAAGAAAATAAAAATGATTCGTATAATAATTCTGCCTCAACAACATCTTCGAAAAATAATGCGAATGAGTTTGATAGCGATAGTGAAAATGCGTCATCAATTGACTCTTCAAAATACGATGCAAAATCTGAAAAAGTTGAATCTGATTCTAAAGAACGTGAGAGTTCTAATAATTCGCAATCTTCAAATTCTCCTAGCTCGTCTTCTAGTTTTTCGTATAGTAGTGAATTCAAGAATGGTGCTCAACATAAGAGATTGTCTAAAAAAGAGCTTCGAGCATTACAAGCTCAGCAGGCTTTAGATTTAGTTGCTAATACTTTGAAGAATTCAGAATCTGAAAATGAGGGTATTGCGCGTTTAGCTCAGTCAGTGCATTCCGGTCGTACAGGTCGTTATGGTGAAGTTTTCCAATCTTTGGAAACAACTATGACTTGGGGGCGCGGATTAGTGTTGGATTCTAATCATGATTCTGAGTCTGGTAATGATTCTGAGTCTGGTCATAGTTCTGAGCTTGGTTTGGATCATAGTTCGGATCCAAATTCTGGTTCTAATAATAATCCTCCTGCTCCTCCAGCTCCTCCTGAATTTAATAAAAATGATAAAAAGCGCTCTGCGTCTAGTAGTTCTAAAGCTGATTCTTTAGAGCAAGGAAAGAATAATGCTGAAAATAGCGATAATAATTCTGCTAATGGTTCTTTCAGTAGTAATTCTTACGCAAATGATGAAGATGCAAATTCTATTATCGATGGAGAGAATAAATGAGATTACGATTCATATTTTCAGAAACATGCATAAGTTTACGCCGCAATGTTTCTATGATTCTTTCTGTCATGCTAGTTACGTTTATTTCGTTCCTTTTCATAGGTTCTTCTGTGTTAATGCAAGCTCAGATTACTAAAGCTAAAGGTGATTGGTACGATAAAGTTGAAGTTGTTGCATGGCTTTGTCCTGACGGAACAAGTCAGTCTGCAACCTGTGCTTCTGGTAAAGCTCCAACTAAAGAAGAGATAGTTAAACTTGAGGAAGTTGTTAATCAAGAGCTTGGAGATGACGTTTCTCACATTACGTATGTTAGTAGGGAAGATTTTTATAAGAATACTTTTTTGAAACAATATCCACAAGGAATTTATCAAGGTCGTACTCTTACTGCTGCAGATATGCAAGATTCTTTACGTTTGAAATTGCGTAATCCTATGAAATATCAAGTTGTTTCTGAAGTCCTTTCAGGTCGCAGCGGCGTTGAAAGTGTTGTCGATCAGCGTCAAATTTTTGATCCTGTTTTTAGTGTATTGAATCGAGCTACTGCGATTACAGTCGTATTAGCTGCTGTGATGGTTATTGTTGCTATTTTGCTTACTGGCACGACTATTCGTATGTCTGCTGCTTCTCGTAAGCAGGAAACAGAAATTATGCGACTTGTTGGTGCTTCAAATTGGACTATTCGCATGCCGTTCATTCTTGAAGGTGCTATAGCTTCATTCATGGGTTCGCTACTATCGGGTCTTGTGTTGAGTGCCGTTGTAAAAGTGTTTATTACAGATTGGCTTGCTCAAAAAGTTAAGTGGATGCCATTTGTCAATCAAGCTACTGTATGGGTGACTGTTCCAATGCTTGTTATAGGTGCTGTAGTTCTTTCTATTATTGCTTCTTCTGTTGCATTGCGTAGATATTTGAGAGCATAATACTCAAGAACTTAAAAAGCTGTACTTAAGATTTAAAAACTGTACTTAGGACTTAAGATTTAAGACTTAAGGCTTAAAAACTTAAAGGATTGAGAACTTAAAAACTTAAAGACTTGTACTTAAAAGGTTTATTTAACTTATTTAAAGTGTGAATTTTATATGATTCTTTTACTTTTGTAAGTTTTTATAATTCAATTAAAATGTTATACTTACACGAACAGAAGCGTTGAAAGGATGATTATGAAGACTGTAATGAACTTCAATAGTCGTTTTCATATTGCGATTAGTATGTTCATGGCTTCTACATTAGTTCTTTTTAGTTGTATAGCAATGTCTTTGTTTACTGTTTCTCCTGCGAATGCTGTTAGTATGCGAGAATACAACAGGAAATTGCAAAACAATGCTGCCTTGCGTAAAAAATTATCTGGAGTTAGTAAAAAACTTGCAGATAAAATAGTGGAATTAAATGATCTTAATGAGCGTCAAATTCCTAATCAAATTCGTGCAGCTGAGCAAGCTCAACAGCAGTCTGAACAGGCTCGTAGTCTTGTTGAATCAACTAATCAACGTCTTGAATCTGCAAAAAAAGATAAGCAAGATTTAGAAGAGAAAATTAAGCAAACTGGTGCAGATTATGATGATGCAAAAGCAGCTGTTGCACAGCTTGCGCGCGAAAGTTTCCATGGCTCTAGTTCTTCGCATATTATGGCTATGCTAACTAATTCCACAACTACAGAACAGTTTGTAGGGAAGTTGCAATCTGATTGCGCTGTTGCTCGTAGTGAGTCTAATGCGGCTCATAATGCTGCTGTAACTCTTAATAATTCTATGAATCGCAAGCAGCGTTTAGAAGCTATTGAAGCAGAAATCGCAAAGCTAAAGCAAAAAGCGCAAGATCAAGCAAAAAGCGCTGAGGCTGCTGCTGCTGCTGCTAGAGATAAGCAAAAACAGTTGCAAGATTTGCGAGATCAGGGTGATGCGATTCGTAAACAATTGGAGAGTGAAAAGAGTAGTTTGAAATCTCAGCAAGCTCGTGAAGCTGCAGAGATTATTCAAATGAAGTCTGCAATTGATGCTCAAGCTAGAGCTTTAGCTAATAGTCCTCTTGCTCGTCTTGATCCTAGGAATGGTAATCGTCAGCAAGGTGGTAGGCGTATATCTTTGAATCGTCCTGTTTTGCAGCCTATGCCTGCTTCTGATGGTTTTGCTAATGGAATGGATTACACTGTTCCTGGAAATTGTCCTGAGGGTTCTGGATTCTGTTACGGGCATAACACTGGAAATACTGGCGGACCTGTTACGTATCCTGCGCGTAATTGCACTCTTTGGGCGTATTTGCGCAGATCGCAATTATCACTTCCTGTTGCAACTCATATGGGTAATGGTGCTGATTGGGCTAATACTGGTCGCCGTTATGGCTATTTAGTTAATAATATTCCTCATGTTGGTGCAGCTATGGTGTTCCCTCGTGGTGCAGCTGGATCTGACAGAATGTATGGGCATGTTGCGATTGTTGAGCGCGTGAATTCCGATGGATCTGTTTTGATTTCTGAAGGCGGAGTTGTGTTTTCTACTTTTCCGCATTACAGAACTATACAAAATGCGTCTAGATACGAGTTTGTGCATTACTAATATGTGATTTGTAGTCTAAATAATAGATAGCTTCTTGTAATTTTTATGAGGAGCTATTTTATTAAGAATTTTTATAAGAAGCTAATATTTTGGAGTGAAAAGTGGATAAGAAACTTGCTCAAGATGGTACTTTAACGGTTGCTAATAACCGTAAAGCTTACCATGATTATGCTGTTGAGGATTGTTATGAAGCTGGTATTGCTCTTACTGGTACTGAAGTAAAATCACTTCGTGAAGGTCGCGCTTCTTTAGCTGAGTCATTTGTAAGTATTGATAGACGTGGCGAAATGTGGTTGGAAGGTGCGAATATTCCAGAATATTTGAATGGAACTTGGAATAATCACGCTCCTAAACGTAAACGTAAATTATTACTTCATGCTATTCAAATTGCTAAGCTTTCTAGGCAAACAGAAGCTAAAGGATACACTGTTATCCCTTTGAGATTATATTTTCGTGGCAGTTTCGTAAAAGTTGAGATTGCTTTAGCTAGAGGTAAAAAAGAATTCGATAAGCGTCAAGCTTTGCGTGAAGAGCAAGATAAGCGTGAGGCATTGCGTGCTATGCGATATAAAAATTTGCATTCGCGCGCTATTTGATATTGTTTTCGCTATTTTGTATGAGTTTTATCTTTGCAAAAGAAAGCATTTTAACTTTTTCGATATTGCATGTAGATGCTTGTTTTAGTAACAGTAGTTTTCAGAATAGTAGTTTTAGAAATAATAATATTAGCAATAGTAATATTGCAGATTGTTAAATTGTTTCGCGACACATAATTATTCATTTTTATGAATAATATACAGTTTTATTTTTGCGTATTCTTATTATTGCGCTAAATCGCTGTATGTGTATTCTTGTTTATGCAAAAGCTTGTATAAATTCTGCTCTAAATTGTAACGTTCTCCTGTATAGTTATACATATCAATGTAAATTATTTATTTTTTAAACACTGATTTTAGGAGAAGGTTATGTTTAAATCCGTTAAGAATATTTCTGTTGCTGTTTCATCGTTATTATTGTTAAGTCTTTGTGCATGTGGTCCAGCTGATTCACAGGCGTCTGATCCAGATATTGCAAGAAGTTATGATGTCAACTCGATTAAAAAAGATCCTGAAATTGCTGCAATGCTTCCTGAAGATGTTGTTAAAAGCGGTGAATTAACTGTAGGTGTAAATGTAAGTTATGCTCCTGCAGAATTTTTTGCTGCAGATGGAAAAACTCCTGTTGGATATGAAATTGATTTTTCTAAAGCTTTAGCAAAAGTATTTGGATTGAAAGCTAAGATCGTTCATGCTCCATTTGATGCAATTATTCCTGCTATTGGTAGTAAATATAATGTTGGAATTTCTGGTTTTACTGTTAATGCAGAGCGAATGAAAAGTGTTGATTTTGTAACTTATGCTAATGCTGGATTATCTTTTGAAGTTCGTAAAGGAAATCCAACTAAAGTTAATCCAGACAATTTATGCGGTAAAAAGGTTTCTTTACAAACTGGTTCAGTAGGGGAGCCTGTTATGGAAGAAGCGAAGAAACAGTGTGAAGTAAAGAGAGATAAGCCGCTTGAAATTATGAGTTTCAAAGAACAAACTGATGCTACTGTAGCTTTATTATCAGGTAGAGCAGATGTTATGTATGCTGATACTCCTGTTGCAGGTTATGCGTCTATTAAAAATGATGGAAAATTGGAAATCATAGCTAATAGTAAAGATTCTGAGCCAATGGGTGCTGCTGTCAAGAAGGGTGATTCCAAGATGCTTAAGGCTGTTAAAGCTGGTATTGATAAGCTTATGCGCTCTGGCGTTTATAAAGACATCTTGAAAAAATGGGGTGTTGAAAATGTTGCTGTTGATAAGTCAGTTATAAATCCTGAAGTTTAAGCATGTTTAAACAATTTTGGAGTAAATATTATGGACTTAAAAACAGAACAATTTTCTAAAAATAACTCTTCTGAAGAACAGTTTGAGAAGATTTTGCCTGTTAAGAAAATTGGCCCTATTGTTGCAGGTATTGTAAGCGCAATTATTGCATGTGTTCTTTTATATGGTATTCTTACGAATCCTCGTTTTGAATGGGATCAAGTTGGAATATATCTTATAAGCAATAATGTTCTTTCTGGTATTTTCTGGACTTTGTGGT
>NZ_KQ961851.1 GCF_001563665.1 Gardnerella vaginalis
CATTCAGGGCGAAAAATCTTAAATCTCTGCCTAAACTAATTGGGAAGTATACACTGTAAATAAAACTATAAGCTTGCTGACAATGTAATTTCGCACTCATCATGTACTAGTGAGGCGTGGAAAATACTTAACGAACAATAAAAAGCGAAACGGTATTTGAAGAGTTACACCTAATCCAAACTCTTTATAAAACTAAAGTAACCTAAAATCTAACTTTTACTATTACAAGCAACAACATTTAAACGAACGTAAAAAGTTGAAGCTCCTGTGAGGTAAGTATTTTCCACGCTTCACAACAACAGTCATATTCTGTAAACAAACGTATACGTTATTTGACGCTCTACTTCTCGCTCATCAAAAGCAAAAAACTCCTTGAATGTGCAACGATATTAAAACCAGATTCATAATGCAATTGTGGACCTTTAGGATTATTAGTATCAACAACTAAAGTCCATTTTTCACCATATCTTTTATCTGGCAAAGTGAACGTAATAGGCTCATAATGTGCGTTAAAAATCAATATGAAGTCATTATCTACCATTCTTCGTCCATACCAGTCAGTTTCTGGAATATCTGAACCATTCAAATAGATCATAACCGACAACGCGTGAGTATTAGTCCACGCATGCATATCCATAACAACACCAGTGTGATCAAACCACTCAACTTGCGGAATTTCTGAAACATCATCATCCGCTTGACGACCAGTAAAGAATCTACGACGATGCAATACAGGATGATCCAATCTCAAATGAATTAGTTTCGAAACGAAATCAAACATTTCTTGTTGAGTTTCATTCACTTCCCAATTCATCCAAGAAATACTGTTATCCTGACAATATGCATTATTATTACCATTTTGAGTACGCATAATCTCATCGCCAGCACAAATCATAGGAATGCCCTGACTCATTAACAAAGTTGAAAATAGATTACGCATTTGGCGCTGACGAAGATCATTTACATCGTGTATACTTGTTGGTCCTTCAACACCGCAATTCCAAGAGCGATTATCGTTAGCACCATCATTATTGCCTTCTTTATTTGCTTCATTATGTTTCTCGTTATAGCTCACTAAATCATTCATAGTGAAACCATCATGAGCAGTAATAAAGTTCACAGAAGCAACAGGCTTTCGTCCATTTTGCTCATACAAATCTGAGCTTCCCATAAGACGGCTAGCAAACTCAGGCAGTGTTGAAGGCTGAGAACGCCAAAAATCGCGAACGCAATCGCGATATCTTCCATTCCACTCAGACCAACTTGGAGGGAATCCTCCAACTTGATATCCCCCAACTCCAATATCCCACGGCTCAGCAATAAGCTTAACACTTGAAATAATTGGATCTTGCTCAATAATATCGAAGAACGCTGAAAGCTTATCAACCTCTTGGAATTGGCGAGCCAAAGTTGCAGCTAAATCAAATCGAAAACCGTCTACATGCATTTGAGTAACCCAATAACGTAAACTATCAGTAATCAAACGCAAAGCTTTAGGCGAGCGCATAAGAAGAGAATTACCTGTTCCAGTAGTATCAAAGTAATGTCTTTGATCGTTGTCAACCAAACGGTAATAAGCACGATTGTCAATACCACGGAAACTTAAAGTTGGACCTCTATCATTACCTTCAGCAGTATGGTTATAAACTACATCGAGAATTACTTCCATACCAGCAGCATGATAAGCCTTAACCATTGCTTTAAATTCATTAACTTGTTCTCCGCGCTGACCAGAGCTAGAGTATGAATTTTGCGGAGCAAAGAATCCAATTGTGTTATATCCCCAATAATTACTCAAACCTTTATTTTGCAAGAATGAGTCATTTACAAATTGATGAATAGGCATTAACTCTATAGCAGTAACACCTAATTTCTTCAAATAACTAATAACAGTTGGATGAGCCAAGCCAGCATAAGTTCCACGAATTTCCGGAGGAACTTGACGATCTAAATTAGTCATACCACGAACATGAGCTTCATAAATAACTGAGTCATGGTAAGGAATCATAGGGTGCTGATCATTACCCCAATCAAAGTAAGGATTGATTACTGCAGCCTTCATTGTATGAGATGCAGAATCTAAAGTGTTCATTGCTGTAATATCGTCTGGATTATTAAACCAATAAGAAAATAGGCTTTCATCTCCGTCAATATTACCCTCGATAGCTTTCGCATAAGGATCTAGAAGTAACTTGTTTGGATTACACCACAATCCATGCGCTGGATCGTACGGTCCATGAACGCGATACCCATAACGTTGACCAGGCTGAACACCCGATATGTAAGTATGCCACACATATGAATTTTGTTCTGCAATATCAATACGAGTTTCATTATCTTGCTCATCAAACAAACATAATTCAACACGCTTTGCTACTTCTGAAAATAGCGCGAAATTCACACCCGCGCCATCATACGTGGCACCAAGCGGGTACATAGAACCTGGTCTAATCTGCATAATCTAAGTATCGCATATATTTTTGCAAGTTTCATGAATATATTAGCGTTTCTTTAGAAAAGTATAAAGAATACGCTAAAAATACTTTTATTGTGCAAATTTTTGTTTATAAACAGCCTTATTTTGCGTGTTGTTTCAGAAATTTATCAATAAAATTTATGTAATTAAAACAAACTAAAACGCAAAAAGCTACATAGAAGTAACTAGAAACACGCTAAAACTAGTGAATTACATAATTCCACGGATCTGTAGACTCTTTAAGCAAAACAACTTGAGGAGCACTACCGCAAATAGATTCAACAGCTTTAGATATGTCTTCAACAGCATAGTTAAACCACAATGACTCTATTGCACTATGAGCAGTATTAATGAGCATAGGCTTAAAATTAGAATCACATGAATCCAATAATCCACAATTTTTACGCAACGAAAACTCGTAACGAGCTTGCTCTATAGCATCAAGAGCAGGATGATGGCGCAAATCACTTGTAACATATACATCTGCACCGCTTGCTCTAACTTCATTAAATAACGAATCCCCAGACCCAGGCAAAACTGCTATTTTAGAAACTTGAGCATCAATATCGCCACAAACTTGTATTCCAACTTCACTATGAGGTATTGCATTAAACACTCTATTAGCAAATTCACTCAAGCTAACTGGACTATCTAATTCTCCGATTCTTCCTAATCCAACTTCATTACCATTAGAATCTTTCGTTTGAAAAACTATAGGATGTTGATTAAACAAACCTAAAGAATCAGCTGCAGCATGCGCAACTCCCCTGTAAGCGCAATCAGCGTTAGTATGACCAACCCATAATCCGCAATGATTTTCTACAAGATTACGAACAATTTCACCACGTACTGAACGACCAGAAACTTCATGTACAGCACGGAAAAATAGAGGATGATGAGTTACTAATAAATCAGCACCCATATTGCAAGCGCGCTTAACAACTTCTAAAGTAGGATCAACTGCGCATACAATACGTTTAACAGATGCAGACATATCTCCAACAATAAGTCCAGGCTCATCCCAAGATTCAGCAAATTCAAGAGGGTAAAGCGATTCTAACGCTTGTACTGTTTGAAATAATGACGCCATAATTTTCTCTTTTTCTATCTTTTAGCGTTGCTTAGTCTTCCAATATTAAACAACTATATAAATTAGTGAGCAGCCAATTGCCAATCAGAACCTACACCTGTTGAAATACTTAGAGGAACACTCAAATCAACAGTATGTTCCATAGCATTACGAACAATATTTTCAACTTGTTTTAACTCTCCAGGAGCTATTTCAAGAACAAGTTCATCGTGTATTTGCAATATAACTCGACTTAAAACTCCGTTTTCACGCAAATCATTATCTACTTTAATCATCGCCATTTTCATAATATCTGCAGCAGTTCCTTGAATAGGAGCATTCAAAGCAGCACGCTCAGCAGATTCACGAAGAACACGATTCTTAGAATGTAATTGAGGGAAATATCTTCTTCTACCAAACATAGTTTCTGTATATCCACGGCAACGAGCTTTATCTACTAAAGATTCCAAATAATCATGAACTTTACCAAAAGTAGCAAAATACTTATTTTTCAACACCAATGCTTCTCTTGGAGCAATAGAAAGCTGTTTCGCTAAGCCATAAGTGCTTAAACCATAAGCCAAACCATAACTCATAGCTTTAACATGAGTACGCTGATCAGAAGTAACTTCATCCATAGGAATTGAATAAACCATACTTGCTACGTATCTATGGAAATCAACACCAGAACAAAATGCTTTAATTAAAGATTCATCTTTAGAAGCATGAGCCATAATACGCAATTCCACTTGAGAATAATCGCAACTCATAAGCGATTCATAACCTTCACCTGAAACGAATGCAGCGCGAATTTCACGACCTTGAGCATTACGATTAGGTATATTTTGCAAATTTGGATCTACTGAACTTAAACGACCTGTAGCTGCAATAGTTTGCTCATAGGTAGTATGAACTCTGCCATCTTTATAATGAGCTGCATCTATAAGACTTTGAACAATTTGCTTCAACTTATTAGTTTCACGATGCTTAAGTAAAGCTCCTAAAAATTGGCTAGCTGGCTCATCAGGATCTATTTTCGCATACAATTCTTGAAGAGCTTCAGCATTTGTAGTTAAAGATCCACTTTTAGTACGACGAGTTGGCTTTAATGCCATATCTTCGAAAAGGATTTGTTGCACTTGCTTAGGGCTTTGCAAATTAACATGCTTACCTGCAATATCCCACGCGATATTTTGAGCCAATTGCGAATCAGAAACAAATTGATCACGCATCTCAATTAAGCGATTCATATCTACAGCAGCACCGCAATCTTCCATTCTTCTAAGAACTCTAGAAATTGGCATTTCAAGGTTTAACATCAATGATGTTTGCTTACGTTCACGAAGAATTGGCGTAAAATACGTAAATAACGCACGAATAAGAATAGCTTTAGTAATAAGTTGTTTAAAACTATCTGATTCTTGTACTGATTGCTGTTCTAAATCAGCACAATCTGCATCAAGAAGAATATCTAATTCACCTTGCTTAGTAGCTACTGTTTCGTTAGACGTTTCAATCTCAACGCCAAAAAAGTGTTTTACAACTCCTTCAATAGTTTCTGACTTTGAATCAGGCTCAACAAGATAAGCAGCTAAACGAGTATCCATCGCAGGAGTGAAATCATTTGAACAATCAATAACTGTTAGGAATCTTAATAATGCTAAATGTTTTTTATAATCATGAAGAACTACTAACGAAGAATATTTTCGTATATATGAGCGCAAAGCATCAAATATTAGCAAAATTGTTTTCTTATTAGAAGAACTATCATTATGGTCACTATTATGCGCTCTAGCAGAAGAATCACTAGAAAGTTCAGTCGCTTTGTGCAAATTAGATGAAGAATCACAAATATTATTTCCGCTAGAATCTACATTATTTCTCAGCAAATTAGACAAGAAAAGTAATTGCGAAGATTGCAATTTAATAACAGCAACTTTAGAATCTACCATAATTACAAGAGAGTCCGCACGAGGGACACCATTATAATTATCATGCTGAGTTTCATTTGCATAAAGCACAAGCGGACATTTAATATTTTTCTCATTATTATCAGAATCCAGCTGAGAATTCAACTGGGAATCCAGATAATCCGAAACAGAATTAAACCAATCATTTACATCTTTAACAGAAGTTATATTAGTAACTTCACATTTGTCAATCTCATCTTCTAAATTGTCTAATTCGCTATAATTTGAATTCTCGAAAGCTTTATTTGAATCACAATTACTAGAATTACTAGAACTACTAGAATTACTACTTGTAGATTCTTTAGAATAATTATCTTGCGAAGCATGAAGCATAGTATACATGTCGTCGTCCAAATCTTTTTTATTATAATTGAACACACGCATTATTTTTCGCTTCTTATTCTCACCAAATTCCAAACGAGAAAGAATAGAACCTAATTTAGAAGCATCAACCGCACCATAACTTAAATCGTCAATTTTTATATCTAAATCTACATTTCTAACAAGTGCATTAACTTTACGATTCAAACGGATTTGCTCAATATTATCTCGTAAAGCTTCACCTCTTTTACCAGTAATTTCATCAGCATGCGCAAAAATACTTTCTAAATCACCAAACTGATTTATCCATTTAGCAGCATAACCATCACCAACTCCAGGAACACCAGGAATATTATCGGATTTTTCACCACGCAATGCTGCTAAATCAGGATATTGATTAGGAAAAACTTGATATTTATTAAACACTTCCTCAGCATTCATATGTTTCAAATCTTTGAAATGCTGACCAGGATACAACACTGTAATATGATCATCGATCAATTGAAAAGCATCTCGATCTCCAGATAAAACTAAAGTTCGATAATTATCCTTTTCACCCATCGTAGCAATTGTTGCAATAATATCGTCACCTTCAAATCCGGACTTTTCTACGTAAACAACACCTAAAGACTTCAATAATTCTTGCAAAATTGGAAATTGAGAAATCAACTCTTCTGGAGCAGCATCGCGCGTGCCTTTATATTGAGGCAGCATTTTATTTCTAAAAGTTCCACCTTTAACATCAAAAGCAATCGCTAATTTATTTGGCTTTTCTGATTCAATAACAGTCGAAAGCATAGTCATGAATCCCCAAATAGCATTTGTTGACTGACCATCTCGAGTTACAAATTTTTCTGAAGGTATAGCAAAAAAAGCACGGAACGCAAGCGAATGGCCATCAACAACCAGCAACGTCCCTTTCTCGTTCTTTCTATCTGAAGGTTCGACGATGTTGGAATTCACTGTTGACCACTCACCTACATTCCGTATAACTATAACTTATTTTTAAAAATAAAATAACAAAAAATATCACTACTCTTCAGATGGCTTATCATCGCTATATTTTGCGATAATTGCCATAGCAAGACGCTTCTTAGGAATACGTTGATCCATAGAAGTCTTTTGAATCCAACGGAAAGCTCCTTGCTCAGAGAACCCAGCTTTATCCATAAGCATGCCTTTAGCTCTGTCTACAAGCTTACGCTCTTCAAGAGTATCTTCAGCTTTCTTAAGCTTTTCAACAGTGGCACGCAATTGATCTTCAGTATCATGAAGCTGAGTTTCTGTACGCTCAACGCTATCAAGCAAATCATTGATTTCACCAAAACGACCCATAGCAACTTCTAATGCAGGAAGAAGTTTAGACTCCTCATAAGGCTTAGTAACATAAGCCATAGCACCTGCGCCTGTTGCTTTCTTAACTAAATCAGTTTGAGAATATGCAGTAAGCATAACAACTGGAGCAATATTTTCATCGCAAATAGTAGCTGCAGCTTGAATACCATCAACAACCGGCATTTTAACATCCATGCAAACAACATCCGGATGATGTTTACGAGTTAATTCAATTGCCTCTTCACCGTTAGCAGCTTGACCAACTACTTTGTAACCATTGTCTTCAAGCATTGCGACTAAATCCATGCGATTAACAGCTTCATCTTCTGCTACAACTACAGTGCGCATTCCATCATCTACATTAGATTCTTCACTAGGATTTTCATTAGCAGCGGCTTTAAGCTCCTCATCAGTAAGCACCACAGGCATTTCGCCAGATGCTTCACCATCACGTAATTCAGACATACAAACCTCATTTCCTTGCCCAACTTTAGGCAACACCGCCGTGTATCTTTTAGCGAGCGCATGCCAACAAACACTTCATTCACATATACCACACGGTAGTATGTGTAATTTTTACCCAATTCAGGCATAACGCGCACAACGTTCGTGAGTATCAATCGTACATATAAGCATGTATAAGACGCGCAAGTGGCAACGCTTTTATATAAAAAGTTAAGGCAGTAAAAGTAATTTTTAGAATCACAAAATATATCACAAAAGATATCAGAAAAAGATATAAAAAAGATAATCACATAAGATAATCACATAATAGATAACAAAGATAACAATGTAGATATTGCAGTTGACATAGATACGCTAACACATAATGGAAAAGCACGTTTGTAATCGCTTTTATGCAATACTCGTATCAATGAAATTCCTTTAATGAACATAATTGCAAGAACAGCTAATTGCAAAATGCATTGACATATAAATAAACATAATCTAAAAGTATTAAACGCGAAACCTTGAATCAATCCGTCTTTAAAATTAACTCCAAAATGCCAAACAGATGGCATAAAAGATGGGAAAATCAGACTAGCAACAGCATAAAAAGTCATAAAAACTAATACCATAACTACTACATAAGAGCACAAGGTCTGCCCTGCTTTTTCACCAATTCGCACCATTGCAGTTAGCTTTCCATGATTTTTATCTACATTTATATCTCTAAGATTGTTAATCATCATTAAGCATGCAGAACAACCTCCTGGAATAAAAGACATTGCAACACATGCAAAAGAAGAAAGCGGAGAATTTATAACAATATGATTTGAAATTCCAATTCCATAAAAAATAATGCATAAAGTTCCAATGAATGCAACAGGTCCAAAAAATGTAAATGCGCTTATTTCCCCAAAACCGTAATATCCATACGGATGTTTACCTCCTGCATAAAACCATGCTGAAGCTAAGCATAAGATACCTATTAAAATAAACAACCATAATCCTGAGATAACAATAGCAATCAAACCACATAAGCATCCGCATAATGCGCAAATAATCATAGCGTTACGAACTTGATGTCTTGTAATACTAGCATCAGCTAACTTCCAAGAAACATCGCATAACGATGACTTATTCCTCTTTTGAAAATCATTATTAACTGTATTTCGCAAATTGCGATTATCATCCAAACCTTTTATACCATCGCAATAATCATTAGCGTAATTAACTGATATTTGCAAGAAAAGCGCGATCCCAATACAAAGTATGAATTGTATTATTAACCTAAAAACATTAGTTGAACTAATAAAACAATATGAATTTTTAACTACTCTTAAAGCAACAACACCAGCCATAACAACTGGAACTAAGCCAATAGGAAGGGTGTATATACGAGCGCCTTTAATCCAAAACTTAATATTATTCATTACACACCTCAATGCTTTTAACAAAACGCTTGAATGTTAAAACAACCTATATTCAGATTTACACATACTAAAAACTTGCATCACACTATGTATGGAGCGAAACACGAAATAAGTATAGGAGCAACAAGAAGAATCACAGAAATAGTAAATATAATCAAATCGCGCCAAGTGAATGAATATTTATAATATGAAGATGCGCTATTTCTAAGATAAAATCCCCTATGTTCTGCAGCTAAAGCACACGAATCTGCTTTGCGCACAGAAGTTATAACTAAAGGCACAATTAAAGGAGCCATAAGTATTAACTTTTTAAAAGGATTCTTCGTATCAAACTCGACTCCTCTAGCAGTTTGAGCTTCACTAATAGCAGACATTTCTTGTGCGAAAATTGGCACAAAACGAACAGCAGTAGTAATCGTAAAAGCATAACAATATGGAATATGCAAATATTGAACTATAGAATTTGCAAGATCGTTTAATTTAGTTACATTAAAAACACTAACTAAAGGCAATGCAAAGCAAAATAGTTTTAAAGAAGATTTTGCACTAATATCAACACCACTTTGAGTAAACCATAAAAATATATAGTGACCTTTTTGCATAACAATTGTTTGCATAATAAACATAACAAGAGTGAATACAATAACAGCTTTAATAAGAGTAAGCATAGAAGAGAAAATATGTGAACAAGCTATTGATACTAATGTAAGAACTATTAAAGCAATAAGAACACTATACTGTTGAGCAATAAACACACTTATTACTGCACTTGTTGCAAGAGCAAGTTTAGCAATAGGATTTGCTTTATGAAAAAATGTATTTCCATGCTGGTAAGTCAATAATTTCGTTTTCATAAATATCAGCTACCTTACTTTTCACAATTAAAATCTCTATTTATTCGCGATTTAGCGTTTCGCAATGCTTCTACAAGTTCAGATCTAACATATAAACCATCACATTGCTTAAAACCGTGCTCAACTAAACCTTTAGAAACAGAACAAAGTAATGGCGGACATAATGAAGCAGCTTTAGTAACTTCTGGATTTTCAAAAACATCGCGAGCACATCCATCAATAATAAGTTTCCCATCATTGATTGTTATAAGACGAGTTGCGTAATCAAGTACTACTTCCATATCGTGGCAAACCATAATCACACAACATCCATGATCTCGCAAATCTTCAACTACTTGCATAATTCGAACGCATTCGCGATAATCAAGACCACAAGTCGGCTCATCAAGAACTAGTATTTTAGGACGCGTTACAACAGTTGCAGCCAATGCGACCATTTGACGCTGACCGCGAGACAACATGAACGGAATATCAAGAGGGTTAAGATTAAGTTTTTCAATAACTTCCATTGCATGCGCTTGAGCTTGATTAGAATCTTCACCAATTAACTTACAACTAAAAGCTACTTCTTCAAGAACAGTTTCTTTACATAATTGATAATCAGGATTTTGGAATAATGTAGATACATATTTTGCTATTTGACTGATTCGTAGCGTTTTAGTATCAATTCCATCGATTATTACACTACCTTTTGTAGGTCTTAATAAACCGTTGATAATCTTTGTAATAGTTGTTTTACCAGCGCCATTTCTTCCAATTAACGCAATCAATTCACCACTGTTTGCATTAAATGAAACATCTTCAAGAGCTTTAACACCATTTGTATAAGCAAAACTCACATGATTCAGCGATAAGCATGGATTTGCAAAACTATTAGATTTTATAATGTGAGAGCCATAAAGTTCATTAACAGATTCTAAAATATTTGCATTATTTTCATCAGAAGTTTCAGAAATATTAGAAGAATTAGAAGAATCAGAAGTATTAGAAGTATTAGGAATATCAGATTGCAAAGTTTTAACAATAGTATCTACAGTTTCTTCAACTCCAACAGTAAGCTCAGAATTACTACAAATTTGTTCCTCTTGCAATTGCTTAATTAGATGAGTAGTACGCGGATAATTGATACCAACTTCACTAAGCAAATCAGCATTTTTAAGAGCAACTCCTGTAGGAGCATCCATCACAAGCTCACCTTTAGAAAGCACAATAAGACGCTTACAATACTCGCTTAATAAAGCAACTTTTTGCTCAATTACTACAACAGTAATACCAAAGTTTCTATTCAAATCTCTTAAAACATCGAAAATCATACGAGAAGAAACTGGATCTAACGCACAAGTTGGCTCATCTAATACCATAACTTTAGGTTTTAAAGCCAAAATAGCAGCAATAGCAACCTTCTGCTTCTGACCTCCAGATAGCGTATCTAAATCACGATTACGCAAGTTAGTAATACCAACAGTTTCAAGAGCATTCTCTATACGAGGAAGGATTTCATCGTGTGGAACTGAAAAGTTTTCTAAACCAAAAAGCAACTCGTCTTCCACATTTGCAGCAACCATTTGAGCGTCAATATCTTGAATAACAGAACCAATTAAGCAAGCAATATTAGTAAGTTCAAGACTATTAGTGTCATATCCTGCAATATTCACAGTTCCAGAAAGATGTCCTGAATAATGATGAGGAATAGCACCAGAAAAAAGCGAAGCAAGAGTTGTTTTACCAGCGCCACTTGGTCCAATAATTCCAACAAATTCACCTGTATAAATACTAAGATTTACTTTATTAAGAGCAAAGTTAAGATTACTTTCATTATGTTTCTTATCTTTAGACTCATTATTTCCATCACGATGAATAATGTATTGAAAAGATACATCGTTTAATTCAAGCAATGGCTTAACACTGTTGGAATCATGAGTTTCTTCCATAATCTCTTTACGCTGTCCCGTCCGTTCAAGTAAGCGATTGTCTGAAATCTCTTCTTTTTTTGTTTGCATAACAATTCTCAACTCTAACACACTCGCACAAACACACGAATTTTTGCATAAAACAACGCCACAAGTTGGCACTAACTACATTCATAGCTAGTGCCAACCCACGCTTAATTCATAACTACGCTTAATTCATAACTACGCACACTATGCCTACAAATAATAACAAATAAAATTACATGCATTTTACGTAGCTGAATTCACTTACTTATGCAATACAAGCCTTATTGGAGTGTAAAGAATCTCAACAATAATAGCATTAAACGCAGCAGTGCCAAAAATAATTGGCAACATTCCTATTATCATTTCTGGGGAATGCATAATAAAGCAAGTAGCAATAGAAGCGAAAATGCAGCCAGAAATTACTGTTGTAACAAAAGTAGCAATAAATGGGAAAACACTTACTTTACGAGCAGCATCCTTTGGGAAGAGATGGACATATCCAATTAAAATAGCTGTCATAATAATTGCAGCAGGAATATCACACGCATATTCAAGGAATGGAATCGAAGTATTAAGTTGAATTAATGTTGCAGCAAGGGCTCCAATAATAGCTCCTTGATAAATCTTTGGACGAACCAACAAAATCGCCAAGCAGAAGGAAGCAATAACAAACTCAGGCTGGATATTTCCAATACGAAGAGGTTTAGCAACAGTAAAATCAAGAATGCATCCTGCAGCAAATAAAACTGCAACTAAAACTAATGAAGTAATATCTAAAGCATGATGCTTTACTTTCACATTTTGCATCATTGATGATGCGTCATAAGTTGTTGGATTTGCAATATTAGCGTCAACTCCATTTTTTTCATTCATTTCGTTATCCATGATTTCTCTCCTTGTTTATGCTCTATAAGCGAATATAGCGCAATCGAATTTTTGTGATTTTGAAAATTAAGCTTGTTATACAAAAAGACCCCCGGTTTACCCGGAGGTCTTTACAAGCTTTACTTTATTTGTGCAGCTTCTAAAACTTCAGAGTAAACTTACGCCAAAGAGAAGTCTGCCACCACCACATACGAACAGCACTACGAACATCGAGAGATTGAGCATTCATGTTACGCATGATATCTACCTCCCAAATTCATACACTTACAGTGGTTATTCACAAAACTTAATTCAAATAAGATACAAGTTTGTGTTGTCATTGATGCTAACACTATAAGCGTACAAATGCAAATATAATTTGAATAAAAAATAAATATAGCGAAACAAAACAACTTGAAAAACTATAAAATAAAACAAAAAATAAAACAAAAAAAGCAAAACAAAATAACTAATTTAAAGATGAAGATTCAAGATGCAACTTAACTCTAATAATACGGCGAACAGACTCGTCAATACGTTTCTCACTTATAGAACCATTTCGAACAGCTCTCAATACGGATTTATAAGCTACAGAAATATCTTGAGGGCACAAAAGCATATCTAATCCAGCACGAATACCTTGAACTGCTGCTTGACCTGATGAGAAAGAATTAGTTATAGCACCCATACCCATAGAATCAGATATAAGAACACCGTCATACTTCAACTTTTTACGAGCTAAACCTGTAACAATCTTTTCAGACATGCTCGCTGGAGTATTATCGCCTGTAACTTTCGGATAAGACACGTGCGAAACCATAATAAATTGCACTCCAATTTCAGACGCGTCTTTGAATGGTTTCAAATCAACATGTTCCAATTCTTTTTCATTAAGATCAGAAATAGTAATACCTTTATGAGAATCCTCTTTAGTAGAACCATGACCAGGGAAATGCTTATAAGTAGCAAAAATATTAGAAGATTGCAATCCTTGTGTAAAAGCAGAAGTCATATTAGTTACAAGATTAGAATCAGAACCAAATGATCTTTTACGCATTAGTTCATTATTCGGATTAGTTAAAACATCTGCTACAGGAGCAAAATCAACATTAAATCCTAGATCAGAAAGATACTTGCCCATATATCTTCCAATTTGCAACGCTTTGATAGTCTTTTTAGACGCACCAACATCGCTCATATTAGGAGAATCTTTAACATTCATAGCATGATTTTTACTAACACGAGCTACAGTTCCACCTTCTTCATCTACTGAAATCAATGCAGGCAAACTAACTCTAGATTGACTTAAAGATTGAAAACTAGATATCATATTTTTAGTTTGATTTGGATCTAACAAATTTTCGGACTTATACATGATTCCGCCAACAGGAATCGCGTAAAATCTCTTATATGTTGCTCTATTTGTGGAAGTAACAGCATTCTTCACACCAATCAATTGTTCAGGAGTTACCATAAACATTTGAGCAATTTTATCTTCTAGAGTCATAGATTTCAGTATTTTATCGACTTCTTCATTTGAAACATTAAAACGAAAACGATATTTTTTTGTAGCATTATGAGATTTATTTCTAGAATTAGATAGTATACTTTCTCGCGAAGATGCATTAAAACCGCTAGGCAAACTATTTTCATAAATTTTATAAGCGCCAAAAATAATTACAGATATAACAGAAATAATTGCAATTACAGACACAAAACTTATAAATATATTTCGCAACGAAAAGCTGTGAACACGCCGCATACATACACGCGTTGCGCGATTTGCATCACGTCTTATGCGTGGGTTCGAGTGAGCCGAAGACCGCGGATCTTTGCAATTAAACATATTCACCACCACGTTTTGATTTTACGCGCTTAAACTTATCAATAATTTAAACTTTTATAAACTTATAAAAGTTTAAAATACTCATCAATTCTTAGAATCTACTTTGCAAATGTATCCTGTTTTGCCGGAAAAAGTGTCATGCAAATAAGAAGAATTATAAAGATTATCCCTCTCATCATTCCAAGACCATTGATCCCCAACTTTCCACAACATAAGATAAAACTCAGGAGAACCATCTCGATCATTACGACTTGGCTCACCTTGCATCCAATTTGTATAAGTTGTTTTTTCACCAGTTATCCAATGCGCGAACACATCTCCATTTGGTCGCTCAGACGTATATCCACCGATCCAAACATACTTAATATCATTTTCTTCAGCTAATTGAATAAGTTTATCTTCTTCATCTTTAGTAGGAATAGTTGCTAAATGCGCTCCATCTTGCATACACGCAGCGTTAGCTTCAGTCCAAGTAACATCGCCTTTATGAACTGTGTAAGAAGCTTTCTGAACCTTTTCTCCTCTAATAGGATTAAACGGAAGATCATCGCCTATTCCGCCAGAATAACTATGCTTAGAATCAGCAAGAAGAGCAGATATAACGCGATCTGCATATGGGTCAGCAGAAGAATCAGAATCGTATTCAAGACAATAAACATTATCTTGGTTTGCTTTAATGCGATCAAGAACCTCGCTCATATCTTTGATAAATTTCAAGTTCCAGAAGTATCCACCAGTTTGTTCAGCAATAGTTTGCAAATAAGTTGTATTCGCATCTGCAGTACCAATCAAATAAATCGGAATACCTTTATCCTTTGCAAACGAAATTACATCATCCATACTATGCTGGCTCATATTATCTTCGCCATCTGTAAACGCAATAACGCAATTAGCTCCAATTCTTTTAGAAGCGTTAGTAACTCCAGTGTACAAAGCATCATATAAAGCAGTATTACCGTAAGGCTCCATATTGTCTATGCCGTTTAGAAGATTATCTTCATCTTTCGTATAAGAAGCCATATACATCAAATAAGTATCAAAAGAAATAACTTCAGCTTTATCTCCAACTTTATAATTAAGAGCTCTAACGAAGTCTTTCATTGTATTTTTCATGATGTCCATTGAATTGTACATAGAATACGACTTATCGAGCATAATTTCATAGCCAACGCCTTGCTTGTCTTTTATACGCTCAATATTGCGAATTCTACGTTCAATATCTGAACCTTTACCAACTTTTTCTTTAATAGCTGCAGTTGGAGATTCAATCTCCAAAGATTCTCCAGTATTATCTGTCACAGAAAAATACAATTTAACATGAGGATAATCTCTAACGTCAGAGCCAACAATTCTTATTTTGTAATTATCAGCTACGTTTTGAGTAATCGCTGAACGAAGTTTACCGTATGGCATTTGGAAGCGATTTACCCAATTATAATAGGAAATCAATCCAGCTGGAACAGTAATAATAAGAATCGTGCAAATCACAGATACGATTTTCACCCACAAAGGCCAAAGAACAATTTTTGAATACACATTCTTAGTACCATAAGCAACATTCTTAAAACCATTAGCAATAGATGAAATAGCAGAGTCCATTGCATCATTAGGTGTCGAACTAAGAGAATTCGAATAATAATACGGCGAAGAACCAGATGGTACAGAAGAGCTAGATGATGCAGAGCTAGATGACGCAGAGCTAGATGGCACAGACGATTGAGAAGGAACTCCAGCAGAAGATTGAACGCCAGCAGACGAAGACGCACTATTTGAAGGAATTCCTTTAGGATTTCCGTAAGGTCTTGTTGGATAATTTGACGAAGGATTTGATTGAGGATTTGATTTAGGAGCGCCATACGGTCTAGAATATTGAGGATTATTCCCAACTGAATATGAGTTATTAGGCGAATACGAACCATTATTTTGATAAGAATTAGAGTAAGACGAATGCCCAGATCCTGGTTGACTCATATGAGAATTAGGCTGATAACCGTAGCCTTGATTAGATGAATACTGTGAAGATTGGTATTGATTCGACTGACTGTATGGAGAAGATTGAGAAGACGAAGAAGACGAAGAACCGTTTCCAAAAGAAGGTTGATGCGAAGGTTGATTCGGAGCCTGATTCGGATTATTTGCATGAGGATTATTTGTATGAGGATTTACATTGCTAGAACTAATATCATTATTATTTAAATTATTATTTCCACTAGAAGCAGAAATATTAGTGTTATTGAATCGTGAAAGATTATTCGGAGAATTATTAAACGCTAAGCCCTTACTAAATTGAGTAGATTGATTAGTTCTACTAAAATTCGGCTGATTCGACAACGACTTTTGCTGATCTAGAATGTATGTAGGTTTAGAATTTGAATCATCTTTTCTTACAAGATTATTACCGCAGTTTTCACAAAATTTAGAATCCTCAGAATTATTATATCCGCACTTCGAGCAATTCATATCTTCTTCTCCAATGTATTTTAACGAAATAAAACGCCTAAAATAAACACTATAAGTCAATTATATACAATTAAAATATAGACACAAATTATCAATATCAATCAAAATATGCATAAAACTCGAATACAGTAAATACATCCAAAGCGATAAAATCAAAAATCTAGATATCACATGACATCGCGTGATATCACGGTTCGGGGTGCGCAAAATGCGCTGAGATTACACCCGTTGAACCTGATCTAGCTAGAACTAGCGAAGGGAATATCAATAAAATGCTTAATAACGATAACAAACACGAAAACATGATTAAAAACGAAAATACATATTTCGATACATCATTTTCAAAAAAAGCGCGCAAAAGAATGTTTATAAATGACGTAAGAAAATGTATTGAAACAGTACGCAAAAATAATCCTTTAACGCATTGCATAACAAACATAATTGTGCAAGACATAACAGCTAATGCACTGTTAGCAGCAGGAGCATCTCCTATTATGGTATGCGATCCGAAAGAATCATATAATATTGCAAAAATCTCATCCGGAGTGCTCGTAAACGTTGGAACATTCCAAAAAGATTCAAGATCGCGCGCAATATACAGTTCTATTAAAGGTTGCAAAGAAGCAGGAACTCCATGGGTTTTAGATCCTGTTGGAATTGGATTAGAAGCATTAGAAACTAGAAATAATTTTGTAAAAGATATAATAAAACATAATCCAACTGTTATACGCGCTAATGCGTCTGAAATTCTAGCTCTTTCAGGAATAAAAAGCGATATGAAAGGCGTTGACGCTAAAGACACAGTTGACAACGCTATCCAAGCAGCTAGAAAACTAGCCAAAAAATATGGGTCTGTTATATCAATTTCTGGAGTAGAAGACGCAGTTTACGCACACGGATGCTTCGCTAGAATAACAGGCGGAAGTAAGATCATGACAAAAGTGGTTGGCACTGGTTGCACTCTTGGAGCACTAATAGCAGCTTATGTTGGAGCAAACCCAGAACGACCATTAGCTGCAACAGTAGCAGCTCACGTTCACGCTAAAGCTGCAGGATCATACGCTGAACAACTTTCAATAGCACCAGGAACATTCCGCACTTTGTGGATTGACGCATTATCAACTCTAAGCGTTGAAAAAATGCTAGAACTCACAAATATAGAGTTCACTATTGAACCAACAGATTGGACTTTGTACTTAGTTACTGATCCTAAAATGAGCAACCGTGCTGAAGAAGACGTAGCTGTAGATAGCGTAGAAGGCGGAGTAACTGTATTACAACTACGAGATAAATATTGTGACGATGCAACAATTTCTTCTAAAGCTATGAAACTTAGAAAAGCGTTAATAAAATCACGTCATGCAAATGTACCTATTTTCATTGATGATTCAGTCAACGTTGCTTCTAAACTCGGATTTAATTTGCATATAGGTCAAAAAGACATGCCATTCGTTGAAGCACGCAAACAGATTCCTGCAGAATGGATGGTTGGATTATCTTGTGCAAGACCTGATTTAATGGAAAAAGCTTATAGAGAGTGCAAAGAACACGATGTACCTCTTCCAGATGTAATAGGTATTGGAGCAGCTTTCGCTACAACAACTAAAGAACACGATGTGCCACCACTTGGAATTGACGGAGTTAATGAAGTAGCTAAAGTAGCTCATAAAATGGGTGTAAAAACATTAGCTATCGGAGGAATCCACGAAAATACAGTATTCCCTATTAGAAATCTCGAAATCGATGGAGTATGTACTGTTTCTGCACTTATGCGCGCAAAAAACCCTAAAGAAGTTGCAAAAACTCTAAAAGACGTAATAACAAAGTAAAAAATCAAGAAGAGAACTTGAAATGCCTTAACGAATTATCTAAAGCATTATAACGAGCTAAAACACCGATAAGAGGACGACCTAAACCAGTTATAAGCTTTATTGCTTCAGTAGCCATCATTGCACCAATAATAGCTGCAGTAGCGCCTAAAACGGCAGACTTTGGAACAATTTCTTCAGGAGGAGGGCAAGGATACAAATCTCGTAAATTTGGACCTTTAAATGGAACAAAAACGCTTACTTGACCTTCATAATAGAGCACAGAACCGTAAACTTCTGGAGTTCCTACACTCCAAGCAGTATCTGCAATCAAAAAACGCGTTTCAAAATTATCACAGCCATCAATTATTAAATCATGATTCTTTGCAAGTTGTTCAGCGTTATCTTTATTAAAACGTGACACAAGATTTATTTTTAATCCTGGAGATAAAGCTTGCAAACGCTTTTTAGCAAGTTGTGCTTTAGATTCTCCGCATTGATTAACAGTGTATAAAGTTTGCCTTTGTAAATTAGAAAGCTCAACAACATCATCATCACAAATAGTTATTTCACCAACACCAGCAGCAGCAAGAGAAAGCAAGCATGGAGATCCAAGCCCTCCAGCACCAATCATGCAAATTTTCGCATTTCGAAGCAACTGTTGATGTGCAGTAGTAAAGCCCGGCAAGAGCTTGTGGCGGCAAGTACGCTCATCCTCAAGCTCCTGCACGTTATCATAAGTTTTATCAATCAACATTTGGGCAATTACAATACAGAGTCAGCCCAAGCGCGACCTTCAACAGGAGAAGAAGCAAGTGCATGTTCACGCTTAGGGATACGACCAGCATCATGAGCAAGTTTTCCAGCTTTTACTGCAGCAGCCATTGCATAACCCATCTTCACAGGATCTTGGCAACGAGTTACAGCACTTGCAAGAAGCACTCCAGAGCATCCGAGTTCAAATGCTTTAACAACATCTGAAGCAGTGCCAACGCCTGCATCCAAAATCACAGGAATATTTGATTCATTGCTCTCTTGAACAATTAGCTCAATATTTCTAGGATTTAAAATTCCAAGCCCTGTGCCAATTGGAGCACCGCCCGGCATTATAGCTTTTACACCAAGCGAAACTAATCTACGAGCAACAATCGGATCGTCATTCGTATAGCACAGAACACTAAAGCCTTCTTCAACAAGCTTTTCTGCAGCAAGCAAAACTTCACGAGTATCTGGAAGCAGAGTATCGTCATCTGCAATAACCTCTAGCTTAATCCAATCAGTTCCTAGAGATTCGCGAGCCATTTTAGCTGTAAGAACAGCGTCATGCGCAGTTTTGCATCCTGCAGTATTTGGCAAAACGTTAATATTATGACGCTGCAACATGCCGTAAATATCAACTCCAGTTTTTGCATGACGGCGGAGTGCAACAGTTGCGACTTGTGCTCCTGATGCAACAAGCGACTTCTCCATAATGTCAATGCTAGTCATACCACCAGTGCCAAGCAAAAGCCTTGAATGTAAGGTTTTTCCGCAAAGCTGCCATGAATCACTATTCTCTTCTACGTTATCTTTAGAATTATTTTCTGTCATTTTAAGCCTCTTATATAAATTTTTACTAAAAATACTCGAATTATTTAAAGTCATCCGCCTTGTACTGCACTAAGAATCTCAATTTGATTCCCATCACATATAAGCGTTGATTTCCATTGAGCACGAGTTAGCACATCGTCGCCAATCGCTACTGCGATGCCAGGACCCGCATCAGAGCCATAACGTTTCGCAATAAGCTCAGCAACCGTTAAGCCATCTTGCACTTGAATAGTTTCACCATTGACGACGATTTGCATAATTCAACCTTTATTAACGTCTAAAAATTTAGCCTAAAAACGTGCAGGATCACAGCTTTCCAAGAATCCCTTTTCCTTTTCTGTAAGCTCTTGCTCAAGCACAAGCTTTGTAGTTAAAGAAGATCCTAAAGCTGTAAGCAAAATTCCATGACGGAAGTAACCTGTAGAAATCGTAGTATGAGTCTTAGGATCAATACCAATAAATGGTAAATCGTCTGGAGTTCCAGGACGACCCCCTGCAGTAACTTCTGTAATAGAGCATTCCTGAATACCAGGAAGCACGCTTTGAGCATCGCGAAGCAAATCAAGAACTCCACCAACTTTTGGAATATCACGATCATCTTCACGAGATGTAGCACCAAGCACGAGCTCGCCAGTTTCTTTAGCACGAGGAACTAAATACACTGGTCGATCGTGCACAAAACCTCGAACAACAGAACTAAGAATTGGACGCAATGGCTCAGGAATAGTCATTCGAATCATATCTCCCCAAACAGCGCGAAGCTTAAGCTGTGGAAGCATATCTTTTGCACCTAAACCAGAAGCCAAAACTGTATCTGGACCTAAATCATCTGGAGCGCTCGAGCGGCGTTCAATCACAACTCCGCGCTTTTCAAGTGCATCAATCATTGCTGCAGTGAAAAGACGAGGATTTATTTGATGATCATCTGGAACACTCACAGCGCCAGCAATAGTTGGCGAAAGAGCAGGCTCAATCTCACGAAGCTTACTAACAGAAATATGCTCAGCTCTACGTCCGTAACGGTGCTGCAAATTTAACAACTCGTTTACGTGCTCGTTATCTGCTGCATCGCCACCAATTACGTAAGATCCGCACTCTAAGTAACCGGTTGGCTTATCAGTATACTTTGCAACCGAATCAACTAATTCCTTGTACATTGTTGCAGACTCAAACATAAGTGGATATAACGCTTCTTGCTGATATTGCATTTCTGCTGTAGGAGCTAACATGCCGGCAGCATGGTGAGAAGCGCCAGAAACTGGATTTGGATCTATAATGCTGACTTTAACGCCAGCTTCCGTGAGTCTCCACGCTGTTGCTAAACCAATGATACCTGCACCAATAATACGAATATTTCGCATGATACTCCTTCCTACGGCGGCATTACCCGCATCAGGTTTCCGGTCGGCTTACGCCCTCTCAGCCTGTATAGAACAAGCTCCCGTGATAAAAAGTCTTGATAGCTCAAGACCATGCATAGTATAACTCAAAGCTCTAATATAAGAACTTCACACAAAATAAACTTAATAATATAGTCTATTATTGCATCACTATACCGAAAAAATTTTAGCACTTTTATAAAAAATACGTTAATCAATGGTATGTCAAATTAAAAAATAAAACACTTAAAATCAAATTTAAAAGCATACGACTTTTAGAATATCTACTATTAAATAAAAATAAGAGTGGAAGACTGCTATAAGAGCAAATCTTCCACCCCTA
>NZ_KQ961852.1:0-837 GCF_001563665.1 Gardnerella vaginalis
TAGGCATTGCTGCAGCAACATTGCTCGTGCCGTTAAGCCAGGCAAATGCTTCTGAAAATAAAAATAATGAAGAAACTAGTACAAGTTTTGCTATAAAAGATACAAAAGATAAGTCATCTAATCTACTAGAGTCTTCTGCTAAAAAATTAGCTCACAAGAATCTTATAGATAGTGAAAAGCTATACAAAAAATTTGGTTCTAAAACAGTTGTAAATTCTAAAAAACCAATTACTGTTATAGTCACTTTAAAGAAGCAGCCGAAAACTCCTTCTAAGCAACAAGAACAGGATAACAAATTTAATCAAGATCAATTGATTAAAAAATGGTCTTCCAAGTACGATATGAGCGTTCGCCGTCAATTCGGCTATCTTATGAATGGATTTGAAGCAACTCTTCCATCTAATAGAATTGTTGACTTACAAAATGAGCCTGAAATCGCTTCTGTTGCAAAAGAACGTCTATATTATCCTCTTGAAAATTATGCTCGCACGTTACAGGGTGTGAATGAAGAATTTAAGAAGAAGGGTCTTGATGGCACTGGAATGCTTGTTTCAATTATTGATACAGGTATTGATCCAACACATCAAGATATGAAACTTGATGATTCAGCTAAGAGCCATTTGAAAATGAAACCAAGAAAAGGTTTCACAGATAAAGTTCCAGATGGTTATAACTACGCTGATGAAAATTATACTATTACAGATAACGGTGCTGAACAGCATGGCATGCACGTAGCTGGAATTGTTGCAGCTAATGGCGATGAACCGGGTAAGCCAGCAGACAAGAATTGGCGTGTAGATGGCGTTGCTCCAAACGCACAGCTGCTTGCTATGAAAG
>NZ_KQ961852.1:937-6052 GCF_001563665.1 Gardnerella vaginalis
CTCCAAACGCACAGCTGCTTGCTATGAAAGTGTTCTCAAACATGCCGGGTTCGCATGGCGCTCGTGATTCGGATATAGTTGCTGCAATTGAGGATTCTGTGAAACTCGGTGCAGATGTAATTAACATGTCACTTGGATCCGATAACGGCTTTAGTGGCACATCAAGTGCTACAGGATTAGCATTAAAGAAAGCTAGAGATGCAGGAGTACTTCCAGTTATTTCTGCTGGAAACTCCGGTTTGAATTTCTCTCCATCTGGTGGTGAAGACGATGCGCTTGGAAAATGGGATGATGCAACTTTAGGATCTCCTGCAGCTTTTCCTGAAGCTTTTAGCGTAGCTTCTGTTGAAAATTCTAACATTACTCAGCTTAAATCCGAGTGGTTTGACAAGGATAATACTAAAACTGGGATTCCGTATTCACCTGCCTCAGGAAAAGCTGATAATAAAGCTCATGAGCTTGTAAATATTAACTTTGGCGAAGAAGATGATGTTAAAGATTTGGATCTTACTGGAAAATATGCTTTAGTTGAGCGTGGTAAGATTTCATTCGTTGATAAGTTCCAGAATGCTATAGATCATCATGCTTCTGGTGTGATTGTTTATAATAAAGCTGGGGATTCATCACAGTTCCTTGGTATGGAAGGCGTTGATAAATTCACATGCTTTGGAGCATCAATTCGTCGTGAGGATGCTTTGAAGATTGTTGACGCTATGAAAAACGGGAAAGTGAAAATTTCCTTTAGCGATTCATTTATGGTTAATAATAATCCAGAAAATTTGAAGCCATCAACGTTTACATCTTGGGGTCCAACTCCAGAACTTGATTTTAAGCCTCAAATTGCTGGCATCGGAGGTAATGTTTGGTCCACACAGAATGGAAATAAGTACACAAGCATGTCTGGTACTTCCATGGCTGCCCCAAACGTTTCCGGTCTTTCTACTTTAGTAATTGAGAATTATAAGAAGCGTTTCCCGAATCTTTCTCAACAAGAGCGAGTTAAGAGAGCAACTCAAGCGTTGATGAATACGGCGCAGATTCTTGGCAAATCTAAGAAGGTCAATGATATTGGTACTAATAAACTTGTTCCTTATGCTCCTCGTCAAATTGGTGCTGGTTTAGCGCAAGTTGATAAAGCTGTTTCTACTAACGTTATTGCTACAGTAAACGGAAATTCTTATGTAGCGCTTCGTGAAGTTAATGGTGAACGTAATATTACTGTTAATCTCCATAATTACAGTGATACTCCAGTTGAGTATGAAATTCCTCAGCAAGATGTTGTTAATGAGTCAAACGATAAGGAAAAGAATACTGAAACATTTATTAGCGCTAATGATTCTTTGACGACTTTAACTAGAACTGTAACTGTTCCAGCTCAGCAAACGGTTAAAGTTTCGTTCACTCTTGGAGTTGATTCTTCACATGATCATTATGTTGAAGGTTGGGTACGTTTCATTTCTAAGACCAGTGGTCAGCCTGATTTAGCAGTTCCATATTTAGGATTTGCTGGTAATTGGAATCGTGAAAATATTATCCTTTCTCCTAAGGATACTTATGGTAAATCTGCAACTAAGCTACTTGCAGGACCTTATTTCATGATGCCTGCAGTGCAAGTAAATAAGGAATCTGACAGTGCTTATGAGTTCTCTCCTAATGGTGACGGCGTATTAGATTCCTTAGTTCCAACTATGGTCTTGTTGCGCAATGCTGCTGATTTGCGTTATTCGATTCTCGATAATAACAATAAAGAATTGCGAGTGTTAGGTGAGGAGCATGATGTTTCAAGAATTAGCTTAGGTAATTTTGGTTCTCTTGATGCAGCTGAAGCTGCTTACACTTCTGCTGTAACTAAGTTTGATGGTAAAGTATACAATCCTCAAACAGGAAAATTTGAAACTCTTCCTGATGGATCTTACAAGTATCGTATCTCAGCTCGTTTAGGTGATAAATTCGCTTGGCAGCATTGTGATATGCGATTCAATATTGATACGCATAAGCCAGAAATGATAATTTCTGATCCTCAAAATGTGAAAGTTGATGATAAAGATGATGATGGTCATCCAATAAAGGGTGATGATGGTCAACCAATAAAGAAAGATGCGCAAAAAGTTACTATTCGCGTCAAAGATGCTATGAAAAGCGAACTTAGTAATTTGATGGTTTCAAGTCAATCAAATGATCAAACTATCAAAATGTATGATGACGATTATGAAAAAACACCATGCAAGACAGATAGTGAAGGTTATCACGTATGCGATGTTATTTTAGATAAAGATGACACTTATATTAGTGCAAGCATAAAAGATATGGGTGGCAACTGGAATGATCAAAGTAAAGTCTTTAAAGCTAAGTCTTTGTATCTTACAGGTAAAAGCATACTTGATGGCGAGAAGCTTGGTTTGAAGGATTTGAAAAATGGTAAGGTTGATCTTATAGGCTATGTAAGTAAAGATATAAGTACTGTGAAGGTTAGCGTTACTAACGGTAGTGATACTGTTCAAACTCTTGATTTGAAACCTGAAAACATGAAGTTTGACGCAGGCTTATTGTTGAAAGACGGTAAGAATGATGTCAAAGTTGAAGCTTTTGATTCTTCAGGAGCGTTAGTTGCTTCAGATAGCCTTACAATTTACTTTAATTCTAATATGCCAACTATTAGTGTAACGAATACTAATAGTGATGGAATGTTAGCTGTTAATGCTGATGGTTCAGTAGAAATCAAGGGTAAAGTTACGAACACAAATAAGCTTAAAGTTCGTTATAAGCGTGCAAGAACAGCAGAAGATCCTGTTGAACTGTTTGAAGATCCTCGCAAACCTGTTGATGCTAATGATAAAGTCAAAGTCGAATCTGATGGAACTTTTGAAGTTACTGTAAAGCCTCTTGAAAGCGAAAAGAGTATCACGTTAGTTGCTATGAATGACGGTAACAGTGTTAAGCAAGATATTGGCTTAGCTGGTCGTGCTACTGTATCGAAAGCTGATACTAGCGATGAAGATGAGTCTTTGAAGTTGATTGTTGCTGATAATATGAATCTTCTAGATAAAAACTATACTTGGATTCATAGCGATAAAACTGATTCAAAAGATATCACTAAAGATTCTCTTACATTAAGAGGTCATGTAGATAAGAGTAAGAATATTACGTCTATATCGTTTACTAAAGCAAATCATGTAAAAGATGATGGCGAATATGAAAATCCAGAGCCAATAACTACAGCGCCGGATGAAGAAGGTAATTTTGCTATAACGTTGCCTATGCATCCTGGAGTTAATGATTTCCATCTTCTTATTCAATCTGGAGAAAATAAACTCTTTGATGGTCCAGCTGCTATTTACTTTGATAATGAAGCTCCAAAAATTACATTATCTAAGCCAGAGCTTTATGATAATACGCTCTTTACTAATAAAGATACTGTAGATTTTGAAGGTACTTTAAGTGATGACGCATTTGGATATGATTTCTATATCAATGGTTCTGTAGTATCTGATTTTATGTCTTACGATGGTGGTGGAGCTGGTGTAAATCGTAAAAGCTTTACTACTACTGTTCCTGTATCCAATAACGATCATATTCTTATGCAATTTGGAGATAAGAATAAGTATCAATTTGCTGGAATGATTCCTGTAGTTGTTGATAAAGATTTGCCAACTATTGATAGTAATTTGCAAAAGAATCAAAAGATAGACGATTCATATAACATTACAATTAACGCAAAAGATAAGAATATTAAATCTCTTCATGTGTTGATTGATGGTGTTGAAGTTGGTTCTGCAGAAAATAACTTACGCAAGACATTAGCAGCAAGTTTGCTTTCTGAAAAAGAAAGTGATGTAGAGAATAATAAACCTGCAGTTCCAGATAAGGATAATTTGACTGTTAATGTTTCTGGTAAAGATATCAATGCTGGTAATCATACAATTACTATTCAAGCAGAAGATTATGCAGGAAATATTGCTGTTGATAATTCGTCTATCGATTTTGTAAAGCTTGCTCCGCCAGCTCCGTCTGTTGACGTGAAAGCTCCTCAAGCGCCTGAGTCTGTTTCGAGTCTTGATAAGTCTGTTAAGGGTAATCTTGTTGTTGGTGCAAATAAGAATAATATTGCTCGAGCAGGTATTGAGAATCCTATGATTTTGACTTTCGCAGGCTTGCTTGATGCGAATACTGGTTCTGGTACTGGTGATTCAGATGGTTCTGGTTCGGGTTCGGGTACTGGTTCTGGTGCTCCGTCTGGTTCTACTCCTAAAGCTCCAGGTTCTGGTAATGGTCAGAATGATGTTAATGCTACGCGCGAGTTTGTTAAGGATCTTATTAAGAATAAGGTTGCTTATGCTTATGCGTATATTTATTCTTCGCCTGAATTATTAAAAGGTGAGAATAATACTAATTACGTGAAAGTAACGTTAGACGGTAAGAAGGTTAAGTTTAATGCGATGATTCCAGGAAATTATTCTGGTATTCATACTATCGTGTTGCTTAATTCTAAAGGTCAGCAGATTGCTTGGACTAATGTTTATGTGATTCCTTCTAATGCTGATCAATTTGTTGAAGCTAATGCTGAAACGTATTTGAAGTATTATGAGAATCCTGTGTCTTATGACAGTTCTGATGACTCTAGTGACTCTAGTGTGAAGTCAGAGGATTCTAAGAATGATGTTAAGAATGATTCGGATGATTCTAGGTCTTCTAATGATTCTAATGATGATTCTCATCGTAATCATCGTCATTATTCTGTTAAGAAGTCTAAGTCTAAGGTTGCTCATACTGGCGTAGATGTTATGCCTGTTGTAACAATAGTTTCGTTGCTTCTTGTTTGTGTCGTATTCTACGTTAGTGTTAGAGAGGTTAAGGAGTTAGTTTCTAGAGTTAATGTGTTGAGCTAGTTTTAGTTCGATTGCGGCTGTTTTAGTTGCAATAAGTTTAATGCTCTTCGTTTTGTGAAGTGAAATTCATGAAGCGAAGAGCATTTTTGTTTTATTTAATTATTAGTTTGTTTTATTTAATTATCAATTGTTTTTAGCTATTGCTTAGTTAATCAATTTTATGATTTGTAAATATAAGCATTATTTAATATTAAATTTTTAGGAATTTTTACGAATTATGTATGTAAAT
>NZ_KQ961853.1:0-21546 GCF_001563665.1 Gardnerella vaginalis
CTTTAAGCTCCTTCGATGAGTGAGCTGGCACAGAAGGGAAGTCCAGTGGACTTACCTGCCAGCGAAGTGTTGAGCTGTTACTGCGTGCGCGATAAAAATTGCACTAAAGATCTCATTCAGGGCGAAAAATCTTAAATCTCTGCCTAACTAATAGCAAAGCATACGTTGTAAATTAACCTATGCGTTAATGACAGATGATTATTTGTTCATAACGCCTTGCCATAGTGTTGTACTTTCTAATTTTCCATCAACAATATTCTTGAAATGATTCTCTTGATTTAGAATTGCGCTAGATCCTAGTGTTGAAGCATCTTCATATGCAGCTTGGTGATAATGTAAATCATGTGTTAAAGTTCCTTTTTCGTCAATTCCTTTAACTGTTACACCTGAAATATCATACTTTTCATTATTTTCATTATTTTCCTTAGATTTTTTAGAATTCTTAATATTTTTTCTATCAAAGTGTGTCGCTTTTGCGCGAATCGTTACCCAATTACTTCTTGAGGGATTTGATTTGCCGTCAAGATTTGCTACAAGTTCATCTTCCATTTCTATGCTTGTTACCCAAGTTTTTTCTGGAATATTATGATTAGCTATAGGAGATCCTGCTGTTACAACATGTTGAATATTGTATTCTTTAGAGTAATCGCTAGCTATTGCTGCAGCAACAATCCCACCTTGTGAATGACCTATAAGCGCAACAGGATCATTTTTTTGAATTCCAGCTTTCTTCATTGCATTTATTACCATGCGAGCGCTATCTGCTTTTACTCTATCTGACTTATATGCGCTCATAACTTCTGCGTTTTGTTCCCATCCGAAAGGGGAATGAGGCTTACCATCTGTTCCAGGTATTGTAACTAACCACGATTTAGATCCATCTTTCTTTTTGAAACATTGTATAGCTATTGTTGCAGCTTCACTATTAGCAAGTGGAGGATGAACTCCAATATTTCCGCTGCTTAATTCTGTAATATTTGTTAAAGCTTCTTTAATGCTTTGTCCATTTTTTGGCAATATTGTTTTAGATTTATTTGGAATATTTATTTTGCTAACTGTTAATTTATTCCCTTGAGAATAATTGTTTATGCGAGAAGTTATTGAGCTTAATCCAGCAGAAACTTCAGATAAAGAAGATCTTGAAAAATTATTGAAAATAATACTTTTATCTTGTTTGCCATTATTGAATAATAATTTAGCTTTTTTCATAAAATTCAAGCCATGAATTGTGAATCCAGTAATAGGGTTAATAAGAATATTATTTGATATTCCCCTTATAAAACCTTGTTGCAAAGGAGCAGTTGCATTAGACCATTTAGCAAAATTAGTCATACTGTTGTTTTTGTCTGAATTTAACGAAATTCCAGCAGAAACTAGCATTGGTATAGATAGAGAAGGAATTAAAGTAAAGCATAAAGATACTGTATTGTCGAAAAAATTACGTGTTGATAATTCTGCATTAGAATATAAACTATTTGCTCTAGCGATAAGCTCGCTTAAATCTAATAATTTTTCTGAAATAAGTTTACATTCTTGTGAATTGATTCTACATTCTTCATAGCTAAGTGAAGTATTTATAGAATCGCTTATATTGCAAAATGGACCATCGCAGGAATTTTTAGCTAAAGTTATGCTCATAATTCTCATATAAGCTTGAAGCCAATTTTCACTTAAATAATTAAAATCATATGAAAGATTTTTCAATTGATTAGAGCAATATAAGTATTCTTGTTCTTTAGAAGCAGATAATGCTTTTCCACCTATTATTGTTGATTGAACTTTCCAAGGCATCATGCACCTCCATAAGTATATGAAATTGAGCATGCTTTATTTGCTAAATTTTGCAAGTCATTTTTATATAGAGTTGCAGCCTTACCGGTCCAATCGCTTAATTCATACGAGCGAACTAGTGCGAGTAAATCCATTGCACTGTAATACGTATTGCGTTTAAGCCACGCGAATTCATCATAATTATCGTTAAACATATTTGTTATTACACACAAAATATGTTTAAAAGTCACGTATTTTTAATGAATGTGGTTAGAAGTTGATAATGTGTATTCAAAAATTACCAAGGCTTATTGTTCGAATCATTTTGCGTTTTAGAATTATTAACAGTTTTATCACTGTCATATTGATGCTCTGAGTGATTATTGTTATTTAGAAGATTTTCAATTTTTTGCTTTTGATCATTACTAAGTTGAGTATTATTTCCATCAGTATTATTTTCTGAATTAGAATCTTTTTTGTTATTTTCGGTAATATTACTAGAATTATTAGAATTGCTAGATGAATTTTTATTGGAATTGTTTGGTTTGTTCATGGAATTTTCTTTAACAATTAGTTTTTCTAATTTTTTAGTAAAATCGCGAGATAATTTTGCGTTGATTTCAATTTTTTTCTTAATATCAGGTAATAAAAATGCATTATTTGAGTAAGCGTCTTCAAATTGAGAATCTGTTTGTTGTTGTTGAGTATGCAAAATATGTATATCTGCATCACTTTTACTATAAGATTTAGCATTGCTGATTAACTTATCAGTAGCTTCATTATATGAAACTTCAGAATGAATATTTAAAATCGTTAAGTAAAGTAATACCAGAGAAAAAATTGTAAGAAGAATTGCAAATATTTGTGTAAGAATACGGAAAATAGAAGTGTGAATTTTAACTTTCGTTGATTTTTTATTCTCTATTGTTTTCATAACAACTTACCTGACGTTAAAACCCATACTGCTAGTTCATATAACATTACTAAAGATAGCATTAAAGCAAAAGGCCATACTATAGGTTCTGGTCTTAAACGCGCTTTAAATGTTTTATTATCTCTCCATTTTTTAGACATAATATTTTTAGCTTCACTTCCGATGCGATCTTCATATTTTGCATGTATAAAAGATCCGCTTAACTCGTCAGCGATATTTTTCATATTTTTATCGTCTGCCTTTGAAATTCCAGGTTTACCTGTTGAAGGATCAATAACCCAAGAATTTGAATTTTCATTTTTATCTTCATCGTCTTGTGCATTTGAATTGTTATTTGAATTGTTATCTTCATCGTTATTTTCATCGCTATCTAAAGCATTTTTAGATAAAGGTATTTTTCCGCCTTCTTTAGATCCTACTGTAATAACAAATGCATTGTTAATATAAGCTCTTAGAGAAGAAAATGTACGCCGTTTGCGATTAGTTGTTTCTTCTCCATCGCTAATTAAGTACAAAACGTTAATATCTTCAGGATGTGAATCATGTATTGCTTTTGAAACTAGTAAAGTTTGATCAATTGGAGCATCTAGACTTGTTCCTGACGAAATTCCAGTCGGTTCTGTTTGAATAGTATTAGCCCAATTTTCTATTGCATGAGCATCCGGAGTTAAAGGTACATCGAGAGACGTTGAAGTACCAAATCGTATTCCAGTAAAGCTTGCGTTATTATAGGATTTTGTAACATCGTTTATTATTAGTTTTGCAGCGCGAATTCTTTCTATGTTTTTGCTATTTGAATAATTTGCATCTTTTACTTTCATAGATCCTGTTACGTCTAGAACAAATATTACGTTCGTAGCGCTTATAGAACGATGTGTAGTGTTTCGCATAATGCACGGGCATAATATGCATATTGATATTAAGATGCACATTATGAGCCTTCTTATGCTCATTGATATTGTTTCATCTGTTACTTCTTTGCTAATCGATTGATTAGCAGATAAAATGCTATCAATTGATTTTTCATTAGTTTCATTTGTTTGCGCTGTTTGCGTTTTTTGCAACTTATCAGATTTTTTAATTGACTTTTTTTCAGATAATTTTTTTATAAAAAACTTAAACTCTTTAAAAGCAAAAGCTATTATCACTAAAAGCAAAACAGTTGCAAAAATCCATCCAAAAACAGGCTTAAGTATTATTTGACCTTCTGAAAAATTGTTGTATTCATATGATGAAAAAGTTATTTTAGCGAAAATATTATCAAATGCATCAAAGTATATTAGTTTCATCTCTTCATTCTCCAAGCTATTGTAAGCCATGAAATAAAGCATATTATCAATAGCAAAATCCATATGTCTGGATCATCGCTTAAAGCAGATTGCGTATTATTTCTCGTAAGTGTTCCTCGAGATTGCTCAATTTTTCTAACAAGAGTTAATACTGAATCATTATTTCTAGTCAGGAATGTTCCTCCATGATTTTCAATAAGATTTTTCATTTGCAAAGTACTATCGTTATTTTCGTTTTCTTTAGCACCTGAATACAGTCCATCAACACTAATATGAGCTTGTTTAGTTAAATCTAATGCTTGTTTCAAAGTATAAGCAGGTTTTCCAGAAACAACGTTATCGGTTGCTAAAACAATAGAAGCATTCCTGCGTAATCTATTTGCTTTTTGTTTTCCATTATTTGAACTTCCATAAATAAATCCAGGAATCATAGCAGCACAGCTTACTAATCCATCGCCTATTAAAGAAGTAGCTTCTTTGCGATTTTGAGTTCCTTCAAGCCAATCAGATATTTGCTGATATTGTCGCTGTTGCATTTTATCTATGCTACTTTGTGTTTGCACTCCATTAAGAAGTTTAGATGCGTATGAAAGTTGTTTTTTAACAAGAGAATAATCGTCAGTTAAAGGGAACACAGTTCTAGATGTTGAGTTAAAAATACTCAATCCTATTCTTTCGCCTTGGAAATGTTGGACAAAAGTTAAATACGATTGCAATACTTCTTGATCGTATGGTAATGCAGATCCAGAAACATCTAAACACAACACAATATCCCTAGTGCTAGCTTGTTCTTTAGCGTCATAAATTTTTGAAGGTCTTGCAATTAAAAATGTAGCTATAATAAATGAAAAAATTAATAATATTGTAGAAATTCTTTTTAGAATAATCCACTTTCTTAAAGCTCTACTTGTTATAGTTCCTTGCAAATCGTTGTCAAGATTAAAAGTGTATAGAGCGTTGTTATTTCTGATGCTACTGTTGCTTTCACTGTTTTCAAGTTTTTTTAACAAATCATTATCTGCTTTAAGCATCAATGATTCCCAAGATTTTTTGCGATTCTTTTGCAAAACTAAGTTAATAAGTAGAACGCATGAAATAGTTAATATGCATAAGAGCAGACCAAATACTATAACAATTGGCCATTTCAGTTTCCATTGGAATAATATTTCCCAGCTTCCATTCATAAATTTCAGCCCCTTATGATTTAACTTTTGTGTAAGTCTTTTCGCAAATACGCTATTTTAAATTCTTATTTTTTGTTTTTGCTCAAATTTTGCTGTTTCTTCTGCTTTTTCTTTTGCTGTTTCTATCGTTACTAGACCAACTTTCAAGTAGTATAAGAACCCAATGAGCTGCTTGTTCAACGCTTGTTTGTTGAGCTTGATTATTTATATTCCTATCTGCAAATTCGCATGGATAAAGAGCTGTAATAGTTTGACGTAATTTATCTGCACCAATTTTATTATTCCACTTATTACGTAAAGAACTTAATTCTTTTAGAGTAAATGTAGTTATATCTTTACCAGTTAGTAAAGATACGTATTTTCTTGCTATTGATGCGAGTTTTGCGCAAGCTTCGTCATGAGAAATAAGGTTATTGTTATAGTCATCAACAATAGAATCTATACTTTTTCTCCATTGACTTTTATTAGAGTCGACTTTATGAGATGGTGAGGAAGAATCGACTAATTTTGCAATTTTTTTAGTTCTAAAAGATAAATAAAATATGCAAATTGAAAAACAAATTGTAATTGCAATAATACAAATAACGATTGCGTAGAGCATATGATTATCAAGATGTGGCTGAATATTGGATAAATTCATTGCAACACCTTTCTAGACATAGTTTTAAATGCATCACGAAGCATAGATTCGCTTGAATCAGCGTGAATGATGCTAGCGCTCATATTTGTGATTGTTTCATCAAGAAGATTTAGTGTAGAAGAACGTCTTGAATCAATTTCTTTTTTGATCGTGTCTTCCATTAGAAAAGCTGGTATTTGTCGTAAAGTAATACCGTCAAAAATCTGTGATTTCAAAGAAGAGTCGCAAGAATTTATAGTGTTAATAGATACAACGATTAGCTTGTGCTTAAAAATGATTTCTTGCAACTCATCCAATTTAGAAGAAGAAAACATTTCGCTATTTGCAATAAGAACTATAAGATCGTTTTTAGATTGAATATTTCTTATAAAATCCAATATTGAATCAATATTTTTACTGTTACAACGAAACTTTAACAATGATGTATCAATAATTCGTTCGCAATCTGGCATATTTGACACTTCAGGCATTTGTTTTACGCAATCGCCATCAGCCATAACTAATTTTACTGTATCATTACGTTTCATGCTTAATGAAGCGAATAAGCATATTGCATTAGCTGCGACTTCATATGCGTATTCTCCAGATTTACAGGAAGAGTTCATCGAGATACTTGCATCGCAAATAATCCACGTAGAAGATGCAATCAAACGCTCGCGTGCGCAAACCATAGGTTGACCAACTCTAGCGCTTGCAGACCAATTCATCATACGAGCTTCATCGCCAGGCTGCCATTGATGAATATCGACAATATCACCATTTCCATAGCGTGCTCTGGATGAATGCTCGCCTTCTAATAATCCTAATGTTGTGCGAGCAGATGGGAGAGTCATCTTATAATCAAGAATCTCTATTTTTTTGCGAACAAGACGAGATTTCTTAGATAAATAAATACGATTGTTATTTTGTTTTACGCTAATCAAAGGCATAGTATTTCTGATTTTGGGATCGTTATTCGCATTACGATTCACAAATGAATCGATCATGGTACAGGAACCGTTTCAACAATCGCATCAATGATTTGATCGCTCGTAATAGAATTAGCTAAAGCTTCAAAAGTTAGAAGAATGCGATGACGTAAAACTTCATGAGCAAACTTTTTAACATCTTCAGGTATGACGTAATCTCGACCAGAAATAAGAGCGTGAGCTTGAGCAATACGAACCAATGCAATAGACGCACGAGGGCTTGCTCCGATTCTAACTAGTGAAGGAAGTGTTGATAATGGGTTTGATCCAGCTCCTCTAGTAGTTGCAACTAAATCAACAACGTATTGCATTATTGATTTAGAAACATGAATACTCCTTGAAGATGAACGTAAGAATAATACGTCATTTAAGCTTATTTGTTGCTTCTTTAGCGATTCTACATTTATGACATCAGATCCACGATCGCTAAGCATATCTAACATCTTAATTTCTTCATCGAAAGTAGGATAAGTTAAGATTGACTTCATCATAAAGCGATCCATTTGCGCTTCAGGAAGATTAAAAGTTCCTTCTTCTTCAATAGGATTTTGTGTAGCTATGACCATAAACGGATTTGGCAGCGCAATTCGTTCTCCTCCAATTGTTGTTGCGTTTTCTGCCATAGCTTCAAGAAGAGCTGATTGAGTTTTAGCGTTAGAACGATTTATTTCATCTAATAAAACAACATTTGCATGTATAGGACCAATTTGAGTAGTAAAACGTTTAGTTGAAAAGTCAAAAACTTGAGTTCCTACTAAATCAGATGGCATTAAATCTGGAGTGCATTGTACTCTTCGAAAAGTTCCAGACATAGCAGTTGCAAGAGTTTGTGCAGCAGTCGTTTTTGCTAATCCAGGTACAGATTCTATAAGAATATGTCCGCCTGCTATAAGCGTTAAAATCAAAGATTCACGAAGAGAATCTTGTCCAACAAGTGTATTCTTAAAGCGAGAGCGCAAAACATTCACAATTTGCTGTGATCTTCTAAGATCTTCTATAGTAACGCCAGATTTTATTGTGGACTTTACATCTGTATTAGATATTTTTATATCATCGCCATTGTTTACATTTAGTGGCGATACTTTTTTACGTGGTTCTGGTGGGAATAATGCCATAATTTCTATGATAACTTATGACATATATGTGTTCTGTATTTTCTGTATGTTACGCATCTTCTGTATGTTCTGTATTTTATATGTTATTTGTGTAAATTTAAATTTTATCTATTTTTGTCAATATTTTCGTCATTCTTCTTACGTTAAAGACCAATCAATAGGAGTTGCGCCAATAGCCATCAATGCTTCATTAGTTCTTGAAAATGGATGCGATCCGAAAAATCCTCGCGATGCAGAAAGAGGACTTGGATGCGCAGATTCAATCAGAGTTGCATGAGTAAGTAGTGGAGCAAGGCTTTGAGCGTTTCTTCCCCATAATATTGCAACCAAAGGTAAATAATTACCGTTTTCGTCAACTCTATTATTTAGAACTTTAACAGCTTCCTCTGTAATTTCTTCCCATCCTTTTCCTTGATGACTATTAGGTAAACCTGCTTCAACAGTAAGACATCTGTTAAGAAGCATGACGCCTTGTTTAGTCCAAGGAGTCAAATCTCCATTTGTAGGCATTGGAACATGAACATCATTAACTAATTCCTTATAAATATTTATTAAACTTTTAGGTAACGGATGCACATTTTTTTCTGTACTAAAACTCAATCCAACAGGATGACCTGGAGTAGGGTATGGGTCTTGACCTACTATAAGAACTTTTATGCTATTAAGAGGAATAGTAAATGCTCGCAAAATATTATGCGCATCTGGAAGAATATGATGTCCTTGTCTAATTTGCGCTCGCAAAAAATCACCCATAGCGCGAATGCATGGCTCTTTTGATTTCATGCTTAAAGCCCAGTTAGTTTCCATAAGTTCGTCTAAAGGTTTTATTTTTGTAACACTCATACGAACACTCTATGACAAAATTGTCAAAACGCTAAATATTCTACTTAAAATTCTTTATTAAATTTATTTGGGAGCGCCATTATGTAATATAGGTTCATATTGTTGTGAATATATTTCTTGGAGGGATGCCATTATGGCACGAAAAAGCCAGAATTACGCGTCATACACACCAGATGCTTTTGATGAGCCACCAGAAGGTCCTGTAGGAGTACATCGCGGTAATCGCGCTTGGTATGCAGTCTTGTTCCCTTACTTCTTGGTACTTGTTATCGCTGTTGTATTTGGCTTAGGTGTGTGGGCATCTGTTTCAGGAAATCTTTCTCATATGATCTCATCTTTTGATTCAAGTCAAACACATACATCTGCAAGTAAGAATACTACTGATACTTCAAACAAGAGTAATAGTGATTCTGCAAGTAAAGATGATAGTGATGATGATTTTGGCGCAGGTAATTCTTCTACAGATAAAGATTCAAAGGATTCAAAAGATTCTAAAGATAGTAAGTCTTCTTCAGATTCTAAAGACGGTAAGAATGATTCTAACTCGTCAAATGATTCTGCACCTCAAGCATCTGTAAACAAGAATGTAGCTGTAAAAGTTGTTAATGCAACAAAAATAAATGGATATGCAGCATCTAATGCGTCTAAGCTCAAGCAAGCAGGATATGCAAATGTGACTTCATCAAATCCTTCTGGAAGTGTTCCAAGTAACTCTGTTGTTTGGTATAAAAACGATGAAGATAAAGCTAGTGCAGAAGATATTGCAAAGATTTTAGGAATTAGTTCTGTAGAATCAGAGCAAGGTATTAAATCTCCTATAGTTGTTGTTCTTTGCAAATAATTTTAACGTGCGCATTTTTGTGTGCATATTTTTAGAGTAGTTATTTTTAAGTATTGAGCGTCGAATAAAATCGGCGCTCAAATTATTTGTAATGTAAAAAATAATTTTATTACTTTTAAAAATTGCCAAGAAATGTAATTTATTGGAAGAATCGCCTAAATAAGTGTATTTATGAAGAATTTTTTCATAAAAGTTGGCACTCATGCCTCGAGAGTGCTAATCTTCAGATTAGCACTTAAAGGTTGTGAGTGATAACTAACAGCTGACGATTAGATATCCCACGCTATAAGTGAGTATTCAATAGTAAAGATCTGGAGGAATTATGGCAAAGATTATTGCCTACCAAGAAGACGCCCGTCAAGGTATGCTCGCCGGTTTGGATAAGCTTGCAGACACTGTGAAAGTTACACTTGGACCAAAGGGTCGTAATGTTGTTTTAGATAAGACTTACGGCGCTCCAACTATTACAAATGATGGCGTTTCAATCGCTAAAGAAATCGATCTTGAAGATCCTTATGAGCGTATCGGTGCTGAATTAGTAAAAGAAGTAGCAAAGAAGACTGATGATGTCGCAGGCGATGGCACTACTACAGCAACAGTATTGGCTCAATCTTTAGTTCATGAAGGATTGAAGAATGTTGTTGCAGGTAGCAATCCTATTGCTTTGCGCAGAGGTATTGAAAAAGCATCTGAAGCAATTGTTAAAGAATTGTTAGCATCTGCTAAGGATGTTGAAACCAAGGAACAAATTGCTGCAACTGCTACTATTTCTGCAGCAGATCCTGAGGTTGGCGAAAAGATTGCTGAAGCTTTGGATAAAGTTGGACAAGATGGTGTTGTTACTGTTGAGGACAACAATAAGTTTGGTCTTGATTTGGAATTCACTGAGGGCATGCGTTTTGATAAGGGTTATATTTCCCCTTACTTCGTCACTAACGCAGAAGATCAAACTGCTGTTCTTGAAGATCCATACATTTTGCTTACATCTGGTAAAGTTTCAAGCCAGCAAGATATTGTTCATGTTGCGGAACTTGTTATGAAGTCAGGTAAGCCATTGCTCATCATTGCAGAAGATGTTGATGGCGAAGCATTACCAACACTCGTGCTAAACAAGATTCGTGGAACTTTCAATACTGTAGCTGTTAAAGCTCCAGGATTTGGTGATCGCCGTAAAGCTATGTTGCAAGATATGGCTATTTTGACTGGTGCTCAGGTTGTTTCTGATGACCTTGGCTTGAAGCTTGATTCTATTGACGCTTCAGTATTCGGTCATGCAGCTAAAGTGATCGTTTCTAAGGATGAAACCACTATCGTTTCTGGTGCTGGTTCTAAGGAAGATGTTGAAGCTCGCGTAGCTCAGATTCGTGGCGAAATTGAGAATACTGATTCTGATTACGATCGCGAAAAGTTGCAAGAACGTCTTGCTAAGCTTGCTGGCGGCGTTGCTGTTATTAAGGTTGGCGCTGCTACTGAAGTTGAAGCTAAAGAACGCAAGCATCGCATCGAAGATGCAGTTCGTAATGCTAAAGCTGCTATTGAAGAAGGCTTGTTGCCTGGCGGCGGCGTAGCTCTTGTACAAGCTGCTGCAAAGATTGAGAAGACTTCTGAGATTACAAGCCTTAAAGGTGAAGAAGCAACTGGCGCTGCGATTGTGTTCCGTGCTGTTGAAGCTCCAATTAAGCAAATTGCACAAAATAGCGGCGTTTCTGGAGATGTAGTACTTAACAAAGTACGTGAACTTCCAGAAGGTCAAGGTTTCAATGCTGCAACAAATACTTATGAAGATTTGATGGCTGCTGGCGTTACTGATCCAGTTAAAGTAACTCGTTCTGCTCTTCAGAATGCTGCTTCTATTGCTGGCTTGTTCTTAACTACTGAAGCTGTAGTTGCAAATAAGCCAGAAAAGCCAGCTGCTGCACCACAAGCCGGCGCTGACATGGGCTATTAAAAAAAAAATAGAAAGTAGTATTGAAAATAATAGAGTATAACTTATTCTTAAAGTTTTAATCTATTCTATTAAATGACGACACTAGAGTATTTGGTTTTTAATCAAATTATTCTAGTGCCGTCATTTATTCTTATTTAATTCTATAAATGTTATTCAAATTTATTTAGCTTATTTAATTTATTTAGTTTATTTAGTTTATTTAATGCAAAATTTTATATATAGCTATATTTAGCATTTTATTCGTAACAGTTTATTTAATTTTTAACAGGTTATTTAATTTTATGTTTTCACATCTTTTAATATGTTTTTCAATTAAATCTTTTCTTAGTTATGGAATAATGCTGCAGCTTGAGTTTCAGCATCAAGATAAACGTTAGATGCTTGTTGCATTGCAAGTTGAATTGCTTGCAATGATTGTTCCATTTGTTGTTGAGCAGCTCTCCATTGTTGAGCAGTAGAAGCAAATTGAACAGATGCAGGACCAGTCCAAACGCTCTGCAATTGTTGCAAATTAGCGTACATTCCATTCACAGCATCACGAATTGCATTGATTGATGCGCCAACAGCAGACGCAGATTGCGCTAAAGATTCGCAATCAACTTGAAAATGTGCCATTTTACCCCCAATATTATGTATTTTTGTTTTAGTCCGTGTAAATATTCTTATAGACTTTTAATATCTGTACATGGCGTATTCACACGGTATTATGAAATATATGGCATATTTGGAAAAAATCATAATGTTTTTCTCCATTGTGGTCAGAAGTTTTCTAATGAGAAAAATCTATGCGACGTATTTTAGGTGGGTTAAATTATGTGGATGAAAAAGAAGAAAATTTCATGCAATTCGCTTGCTTTTGTAATAATAGCTGTGTTTGCATGTGTTTTTTTAATTTCTTCTTGTAATTTTTCATGTTCTGCACCTAATGCATTTGCACAAGAAGTAACGAAATCTAAACATTCATCAGATAATATTATTGCTACTGATTCAATAACTGATACAGAAAATTTGTTAGGCGATAGTGTAAATCGTGTTTCAGATGCAATTGATCAAACTAAAAAGCAAACAGGCGTTTCTGTTCGATTGCTATATATATCTACATTTGGAAACACTAATGACCCTTCTAAATGGGCAAGCGAATTACTTACAAGCACAAATCCTGCTCCTAATACTTTGCTATTAGCTGTTGCAAGTCAAGATGGAAGATTAGTTGTAGCAGTATCGTCTAACTCAGATGAATGGCTTAAACGCAAATCAACAGTAGACGCAATATCTGATGCTGCGTCAAAAGCTTTAATGGATCCTTCAAATCCTAAATGGTCGGAGTCTGCTTTAGCTATGATGAAGCAAATAAATATGTCTAAGAAAACTTCAACAACAACTTTCACAAGTATTGTTTCAACTATTGTTATGATTGCAATACTTATTGCAATAGCTATTGTTGTTACGCTAATTCTTGTTCATAAAAATAAAGTTATCAAAGAATTGGCATCTGGAAAACGTAAACCTAGAAGAAGACATGCGAAGTAACGAATAATATAAAATTATCGTTTAACTTTAATTTTTATTATATTTTTATTATTTTAATTTAAATAGAAATAGAATTATACGTATTTAAGTTGTGGATAATTGTGTTTTCTATTATGCTTGTCTTTCAGAAATATTCGAGAAACATTTTAAATAAGTAAAGCTTGAAATTATGAGTAAGAATGTAGAAGCATCTATTGTTGTTGTCGATGACGAACCTTCGATTCGTGAACTTCTTGTAGCATCATTGCATTTCTCTGGTTTTGATGTAAGCACAGCTGCATCAGGCTCTGAAGCAGTTAAAGTTATTGAACAAGTTAAACCTGATCTTATTGTTATGGACGTTATGCTACCAGACATCGATGGTTTTACTGTAACACGTAGAATTAGGCAGAATGGAATTACAGTTCCAGTGCTATTCCTTACTGCTAGAGATGATATGCAAGATAAGATTATGGGATTAACAGTTGGCGGTGACGATTATGTTACGAAGCCATTTAGTCTTGAAGAAGTAGTTGCTCGCATTCGCGCTATTTTGCGAAGAACAAATAATCATGAAGAAGATAATAAACATATTTTGCGTGTAGCAGATTTGGAAATAGATGAGGATTCTCATGATGTTTCTAGAGCTGGAACTCCTATTGAATTAAGTCCTACAGAATATAAGCTTTTACACTATCTAATGGAAAATGAAGGACGAGTTCTTTCAAAGAATCAAATTCTTAATCACGTATGGCAATACGATTGGGGCGGTGACGCTGCAATCGTTGAATCATATATTTCATATTTGCGAAAGAAGATTGACGGCATTGAAGCTGAAGACATATCTGGCAATCTCACTAAAGTAGTTCCGCTCATTGAAACAAAGCGCGGTATTGGATATATGATTCGAGAGCCTAAAGCAGCTTAAAACTAAAACAAATCAGCGCAAAAGAATATTATTTAGATTCTCTTTATATAATCTATAATTTCAACTAGTGAATGTTATGCATTGCATTGATTCGATTATGTTGGTTTGCTGTACGAAAAATTGAGGTGTGTATCTATGGAAGTTAAAAATTCAAAGAATCCACATGATTCAAACGAGCCTCCTAATGAGCCTTCTAATGAATCTTCTCATGAGCTTTCATTAGAATCCGCAAATGTAAGTAAATCTTCTAAGAAAACAATAAAATCTGAATCTGCACGCAATAATGAAATCTCAAAACAGATTGTTCGATATTCATCTGCTACAAATAAATCTCAAGATAATAAAAAGTCTGGATTCATCACTCGATTTATACGCAAACATGTAGATTCAATTCCTTTGAGTACTAAGTTAGTAGCATGCACTTTAGTTGTTCTTACTGTAGCTGCTTTTTGTATATCTCTGTCTATTCGTCAGCTTGTAGGAAATTATCTACTAGAAAAAACAGATGCTCAGCTTACTGATCAAGCACAACTTGTTTATGACAATATTGATTTCTTACGTAGTAGAGATGCAAGACAATCAACTGTTGGTCCTAATGATTACTTTCTACAAGTTCGAGATATAAACAATAGGATTCTTGCAACTCCTCTTGTTCCACCATTAAAAGGTAACGTAACTTCAGTCCCTACTCTTCCTGAAGACGGTAGCTTAGGTAATGTTTCGCCGAATAAACCTTTTACTACTCCTGCACAAGTACATGGAAATTTAAGCAACATCGATGACGCAACTGCAAAAATAGCTTCAGCTCCATGGCGCGTGCTTGTTCTTACTTGGGGTCAAAAAAATAGAGATAACTCATCTAGTGTTAATACTCAAGGTTATGTGTATATAGCTCTATCTTTAAGTGATCAATTAGATACGATCAATACTCTTACACAATATTGCCTTATGGTGAGCATTGCTGTTATTTTATTCGGAATATTTATTTCAATACTAATAATTCAATCAACTCTTATACCATTAAAAAGAATTGAAAAAACTGCTTCAAAAATTGCGTCAGGTGATTTAAGTAAACGTGTACAGTCAGCTCCAGAAAATACAGAAATAGGCTCTCTTGCAGCATCACTGAACTCTATGCTTTCTCGTATTGAAAGAAGCTTTAATGAGCAAGAGCTTATGACGGAGAAGATGAAGAGATTTGTTTCAGATGCTAGCCATGAATTACGCACTCCTTTAGCAATTATCCATGGCTATGTAGAGCTTTATGAAATGTGGAGGAAGATTCCAGGTTCTGAAGATAAAGTAGATGATGCTATATCACACATTAAGTCTTCTACTGAGAGGATGACAGAACTTGTAGAAGACTTGCTGTCGTTAGCGCGATTAGACGAGGGAAGAGGTATTGATATATCTCAAAATGTTAATCTTTCTTCTATTGTAAGCGATGCAGCAAATGATTTGCATGCTTTAGATCCTGTTCGAATTGTGCAATTAGGTAATCTAACTCTTCCAGATGATTGGAAAACTAGAGATTCAAATACTGGTCAATGTGAGCATAAGCTTATTTTTAAGCCTGGTAATATGCCAAAAGTCGTACTTTTAGCTGATGGTGCTCGCCTAAGACAAGTTATGACGAATATTGTAGGTAATATTCATCGTTACACTCCTATCGATTCGCCTGTCGAAGTAGGAATAAGCATAATGAAGGCTTCAATTGAACCTGAAAAAGTAGCTAATATGGATTCTGTATCTAAATCTCTAAAGGAATTCTTAGAAGCAATAGAAGTGAGCCAGACAACTGGAAGCGGTATACCTTATGCTGTTATTAGAGTTATAGACCATGGTAAAGGTGTTCCTGAAGAATCATTGCCTCATATTTTTGAGAGATTCTATAGTGCTGATCCTTCTAGAGCAAGAGAAAAAGGTGGAACAGGCTTAGGAATGGCTATAGTGCAATCTGTAGTAAAAGCTCATAATGGATTTATTTGCGCGACTACATCTGCTCCAGGAATTTCGCCTACTGCTAAAAGTGGAGCAGGGGACACGAGTGACACAAATATTGACGATACAATGAATGGCACTGCTAAATTAGATTTATCTGGTGCTCATGGATTAACTCTTACTATTGTGTTACCCATACAAACTTTAGAAGAAAACTAATAAATTTATTATTGTGCGTGCTCATAATTTTATGATGCGCTACAATAGAACAAGTGTGTATAATCTTACAGATATGTACATGAACTTTTTCATTGATTGATTTATTGATTGAGTGAGGTGTGTTATGCCCAATGGGCGTATTCGTTGGTACGATGCAAAAAAGGGCTACGGCTTTATTGCAGATGACGATGGCAAAGATGTTTTCTTGCCTTCTGCAGCTGTGCCAGATGATGTTAAGAATCTACGTAAGGGAACTCGAGTTGAGTTTTCAGTAGTTGAAGGTCGTAAAGGACCTCAAGCAATGGGCTTAACTGTATTAGCATCTGCGCCATCATTAGTAAAAGCAACACGCCCTAAAGCAGAAGATATGGCAGCTATTGTAGAAGATCTTATTAAGCTTCTCGATTCTGCAAGTAATGGCTTACGTAGAAAGCATTACCCTTCAACTGCGGAAAGTAAGAAACTTGCTACATTACTAAGAGCTGTAGCAGACAATTTTGACGTTCAGGATTAGTTTATGTCGGTTGACGTTTTGGATCCTAAAGAGTTGGCTTATAAAGTTGCACTTGAATCTTCAGAGTGTGCAAATGCTGTTGGGAATTTTGTAAGCGCTATAGATTTGGGCGATAATGTTACTGATTTTCGCTTTGAAAGTACTATGCGCGGTTACGAAGGTTGGCAATGGTCTGTTACTTTGTATCACGATGAGGAATTAGATAAATGGACTGTGAATGAGTCAACTCTTATTCCTACAGATGATTCACTTTTGCCGCCTAAATGGATTCCATGGAAAGATAGATTACAGCCATCTGATTTATCTGTTACAGATTCAATTGGAACACCTGAAGATGATTCTCGTCTTGAAAATGGCTTATCAATAGAAGATATTGAATCTAATGATGAGTTTAAAAGAGAATACAATATTGAAAGTAAATCTGAAAATATTGAAAGTAAATCTGAAAATGATTCAGATAATAGCAATATTTCAAGTATTGATAGTGATTGCGAAAACGTAGAGAGTTGTGGAGTCAATCCTGAATTCAATCCTGAAGAGAATCATAGTGGTGAATCTTCTAATGACTCCAATGACTCTAATGACTCTTCTAATGAAAATAGCGGCAGTGAAAATATCGATAATAGTGAAAACTCTAATGCTTGTGAAAAAAGTGTTACTTCATTAGAAGATATAGAAGACGCAATAAAAACTTTCCATCTTTCCAGACGAAAAGTTATGACTCCTGAAGCAATAGCGCAAACAGCTAAACGATGGTATTCAGGTCAGCACGGTCCGAAGTCATTATCTACTAGAATTGCAGACGGTAGCGCATGCTCTACATGTGGATTTATGATTCCTCTTGCAGGAGCATTAGGAAATATGTTTGGTGTTTGTGCAAATGCATGGAGTCCTGACGATGGCAAAGTAGTTGCTCTTAATCACGGGTGTGGCGAACACTCAGATATAGAACCTCCTGAACCGTCTCAGCTTTGGATTCAATCTGATCCTGCTTATGACGACTACCATATTGATGTTATTGAGCAATCTGAACGAGAAGAACGTGCAGACGTAGAGTTAATAGAGGAAGCTATTGAAGATAGTAAGGAAAATAAACGCATAAGACGTAAAACATCATCAAAACATTGATGATACGATGATAATCATTGTTAAAACGTCAATATAAAAAGTCATCTTACTCATGCAAAACTGTAAAATGTTAATAATGAGTCATGGCAAGTCGTTACGATAGAACGAACGATAACAACGAAAGGCAATTATGTTTGAAAGGTTCACTGACCGCGCTAGACGCGTAATTGTGTTAGCGCAAGAAGAAGCTCGCGCACTTCAGCATAATTACATTGGTACTGAACATATTTTACTCGGGCTTATTCGCGAAGGCGAAGGAATCGCAGCTAAAGCTTTAAGTGCTAAAGGCGTAGAGTTAGATAGTACTCGTAAACAGGTTGAAGAAATGATTGGCAAGGGTACAGTATCCCCGAATGGCCATATACCTTTCACTCCTCATGCTAAACAAGTATTAGAATTAAGTTTACGAGAAGCTTTGCAATTAGGTCATAGCTATATTGGCACTGAACATATTTTACTCGGGCTTATTCGCGAAGGCGAAGGAATAGGAACTCAAGTTCTTATTAAGATGGAAGTCGATATCAATGATCTTCGCGGAACATGCATGGACATGATTCGTGGCAATTCTGGCATTCCTTCTGAAAACGATAAAGATTTGGCTAACGCTGGAGGAGTGCAAGATAAAGCAAATCAATCCGGATCCGCATTATTAGATCAATTTGGTAGAAATCTCACAGTTGAAGCTCGCGAATCTAAACTCGATCCTGTTATTGGTCGTTCTAGAGAAATTGAACGTGTTATGGTAGTTCTATCTAGACGAACTAAGAATAATCCAGTTCTTATTGGGGATCCTGGTGTTGGTAAAACAGCAGTTGTAGAAGGTTTAGCGCAAAAAATCGTTGCTGGAGATGTTCCTGAAACTCTAAAAAATAAACAAGTTTATTCACTTGATTTAGGGTCAATGATTGCAGGTTCTAGATACAGAGGCGATTTTGAGGAACGATTGAAAAAAGTTTTGAAAGAAATCAAAACTCGTGGAGATATTGTTCTTTTTATTGATGAAATTCACACTATCGTTGGAGCTGGTTCTGCAGATGGCGCATTAGGCGCATCCGATATGCTAAAGCCTATGCTTGCACGTGGTGAACTTCAAACAATTGGTGCTACTACTACAGATGAATATAGAAAGTACATTGAAAAAGATGCTGCTTTAGAGCGTCGTTTCCAGCCTATTCAGGTTCATGAGCCTACTATTGCTGAAACGATTGAGATTCTTAAAGGTTTGCGTGATCGTTACGAGAATCATCATCATGTGACTATTACTGATAATGCTTTGCAATCTGCAGCAGAAATGTCTGCACGATATATTCAAGATCGTCATCTACCAGATAAAGCTATTGATCTTATCGATGAAGCTGGAGCACGTTTGCGTATTAAGCGTTTAACTGAGCCTCCTGAGTTGAAAGAACTTGATAATAAGATTTCTAAACTTTCTAAAAAGAAAGATGAAGCAATTAAAAATCAAGACTTTGAACATGCTGCTGATTTGCGAGATGAGCAAGAAAAGCTTGAAGAAGATCGAAAGTCTAAAGAAAAAGCTTGGCGTGAAGGTGAATCACGCGTGAATATGGTTGTTGATGAAGATGTTATTGCATCTGTTGTATCTAGTACAACTGGTATTCCTGTTGTTAAGTTGACTCAAGCTGAATCTAAGAAACTGCTTAATATGGAAGATGAACTTCATAAGCGTATTATTGGACAAGACGAAGCGATTTCTGCATTATCACGATCTATTAGACGTGCTCGAGTTGGATTGAAAGATCCTCAACGACCAGCTGGTTCGTTTATTTTTGCAGGTCCTACTGGTGTTGGCAAAACTGAATTGGCTAAAACTTTAGCACAATTCTTGTTTGATGATGAGAATGCTTTAATTCGTGTTGATATGTCTGAATTTGCTGAAAAGTACGCAGCTTCACGTCTTTTCGGTGCTCCTCCAGGATACGTAGGATACGAAGAAGGTGGAGAATTAACTGAAAAAGTTCGTAGGAAGCCGTTCTCAGTAGTACTTTTTGATGAGATTGAAAAAGCTCATCCGGATATTTTCAATACTTTGTTACAAGTATTAGACGATGGTCATTTAACTGATGGACAAGGTCGTAAAGTAGATTTCAAAAATACGATTATTATCCTAACAACAAATCTCGGTACTAGAGATATTGCTAAGGCTGCTACAACTGGCTTTACTTTGGGTAATAACGATGATTCTACATATCAACGTATGAAGCTTCAGGTTAATTCTGAGTTGAAGAAACACTTCCGTCCAGAGTTTCTTAATCGATTGGACGATACTATTGTATTCCGTCAGCTTACAGAATCTGAAGTGCGACAAATTGTTGATTTGGATTTGAATAATCTTAATGATAGATTATTCGATCATCATATGTCGATTGAACTTACTGATAACGCTAAAACTTTGCTTACACAAAAAGGATTTGATCCGCTTTTAGGTGCTCGTCCTTTGCGTAGAGTTATTCAAAGAGAAATTGAAGATTCAATTTCCGAACAGATTCTTCGCGGAAATCTTGTTGATGGCGAGCGCATTATGGTTGATTCTGAAGGTGAAGGATTGCTAGGGGAGTTTACTCTTAAAGGAGTGCCTTTCAGTGACGATGAGTCTAAGCTTGATGATGTGAAGAAGAATTGTGATATTCACTCTAATGATTCTTCGAGTGAGCTTGATGATTCTAGCGAATCTAGTGAATCAAGCGATTCCGATGAGTCTGGCGAGTCTAGTGAGTCTAGTGGAGAAACGCATCCAGAATCTTATAGCAATGAGGATTCTTCTACTGATAAATCAAATAATTAAATAAATTCATTTAATTAAAAATTTAAGATAACTCTTTATTCATCCAATTTCGATGTAAAGAGTTATCTTTTATTTTTTAATTTATATATAGTACGAGTTATTATAAAACTAACGCGAGGGCCTCGCAGCTGCCGTTTACGTCAGATTGTTAGTCGAGGGGTCCCCTCGCACTTTTTGTTTTAAGACTATTTTCTAGTGGAATAACCCGGAATAACCCTATTTTGGTCTATATCACCTATTTTTAATATAAAATTTAAGTGTTACTGTGTTATAGGCTAAAATTTATTTATTCATCTGGGGAATGAACTTTACGCGGGACTCCTAAATCATCTGCTATATCGTCATGTATATCGCCGCACTCATAAGGCTCTAGCAGGTTATAGGCTTCTATTAACAACTCTTTAGGCGCGCTCTTGTGCAGCCATGCGTCTACTAAATAAATATCAATTGCAACTGACGGTTCTCCTGCGTCAATAGCATCATTAGCAAATTCTTTGGAAAATTCACTCATATATGGCTCACCATATGGACGAAGTTTCTCAGCCATTTCATAACAAAGTTTCATTATGTCCATTATTTTTTCTCCTCTCTTCTTAACATTTACGAGTGTTTATTTTCGCGGCTTTCTCTTCTTCTTTTTCGTTTCTATATAATTATATTCACTTTAAAAATCCGAAAACAATGATTTTTATAGTCTTTCTCTTAGAGTGTTTTAACAATTATTAGTGCATAAGTAATCATATGAAGTAGTAAATGATAATCATATTGGAGTAATCACAAGGAGTAGTGAACTGCAATACTTAAACTAGATATGGATATATCAGCAGAAAAATACATATAGCGACACGCCAGAACATGAAATAACTTGCATTTGCAAATATTTCGAGTATAGTAGTTACTCGTGCTTGTGAGCTGAGTTTTCAGTAAAAAGCATCGCGGACATAGCTTAGTTGGTAAAGCGCGACCTTG
>NZ_KQ961853.1:21646-60711 GCF_001563665.1 Gardnerella vaginalis
TCGAGACCGCGGGTTCGAGTCCCGTTGTCCGCTCTAGGTCCGATGAGTTATTCGACCTTACGGTGGGTTAGCCAAGCGGTTAGGCAGCGGCCTGCAAAGCCGTATAGATGAGTTCGACTCTCGTACCCACCTCGAAGTTAGAAGGTTTTCCTTCTATCATCACAACCGGGCGGTTGGCGCAGTGGTAGCGCACTTCCCTGACACGGAAGGGGTCACAAGTTCGAACCTTGTATCGCCCACTCGAGAGGTTTGCCTTTCACGCATAATTAAAAAAATTTCGGGTGATTGGCGCAGCGGCTAGCGCACTTCCTTCACACGGAAGGGGTCATAGGTTCGATTCCTATATCACCCACGCGCTACGCAGAATCACCAGTTCTGCGTTTTTTGTTTTTTAATTCCTTTTTTCATTTGTCTTTCTGTGATTTCTTTATTCTTGATCGTGTTTCCTGTCTATACGGAATCGGTAGAGCTCCTTTACAAATCGTAACTGTTTTAAAATAGCGTTTTGATGGCATCTAATTGTGTACAGTCTAGTTGCTTTAGTTTTAAGGCTTTGGGTAGCAAGGCTTAGCGAGTGCTAAAAGTTAAAAGTGTAGATATGCTACCCGTTCACTCAATCTATTTAGAAGTCATCGTAATGCTTATATTGAACTAGTCTTCATGTTTATTTTGTGAAATAACCTTCAAATAACATTCAACTAAACCTCAAATAACTCTTTATTTTCACTGCTCACGCTTATTTAGTAAATAACCCAAATAACTACTGATGAATCGTACAGAATCGTACGAAATAACCTTCAAATAACATTTATTCTAAAAGTATTAAAAAAAATAGTGACCAAATCCTTATAGTAGGGAAGTGGCCACTATTTCAAGCAATATTAAATTATTCAGTGAGAAAGATCTATTACCATACGTCCACGAATCTTGCCTGCAAGCATTTCATCGAAGATGTCGTTAATATCTTCCATTTTGCGCATATGGCACTGTGGCAAAACCTTTCCTTCAGCACCAAATTGGAATGCTTCTTCCAAGTCTTTGCGTGTACCTACAAGAGAACCGACCAATCGAATTCCATCAAGAACCAAACGAGGAATGCTTAATTCCATATCCTCTGGTGGAAGACCAACAGCTGCAATAGTTCCGCCAGCACGAACAGAATCGACAGCTGCATTAAATGCTGCTTTATTTACAGCGGTAACCACAGCGCCGTGGGCACCGCCAACCTTCTTCATTGCAAATTCAGCAACGTCTTCTTTTAATGGATTAACGCACAAGTCCGCGCCATACTTTTCAGCAAATTCAAGCTGTCCTTCGTTCACATCAACAGCAATAACGTGAGCGCCAAAAACATTCTTAGCATATTGCAAAGCAAGATTGCCTAAGCCACCAAGACCGAAGAGGATGAGCCATTCACCAGGATGTACGCCAGACTCTTTAATTGCTTTATATGTTGTAACGCCTGCGCAAGTGATAGAGCTTGCTGGTGCAGGGTCTAAGCCTTCTGGAACTTTTACAGCATAGTCTGCAGCAACAATGCACTGCTCAGACATACCACCATCTGCAGTATATCCTGCGTTTAAAACGCTACGGCACAAAGTTTCACGACCAGTTGTGCAGAATTCGCAATGTCCGCATCCTTTGAAGAACCATGCCACAGAAGCACGATCTCCAGGCTTTAATGTAGTTACGCCTGGACCTACTTCGCGAACAATACCAATTCCTTCGTGTCCAAGGACAACACCTGTTTTATCTCCAAAATCTTGATTCTTTACATGTAAATCAGTGTGGCAAACACCGCAACACTCCATATCAAGTAGTGCTTCACCAAACTCTAGTGGTCGTAATTCTTTCTCAATAACTTGAGCCTTCTTATCTTTAGTAGCAACAATTGCCTTCATAGATACCTCCTCGTTCTATATTTAACAATGTTTTTAGTGCCTTTCGCTCCTACGTTGAGCAAAAGCTATTTTTTATTCTACATGATTTTATTCTTTTTAGTTAAAAATTAGATATTTTATTTAAAAAATTTTATAAAAAAGTTTATAATAATGATAATAATTATTATATTCATAAATTATTGATAGAAATACAACAACAAGTTTGGCGTAAAATCGCTCATATGATGCAGAAATTAAAAAAGTTTGAAAAATTTTTACGTTAAACTTGCATAGTAGTAAAAATAAAGCTATAATTTTCATTTGTTTGCGGACATAGCTTAGTTGGTAAAGCGCGACCTTGCCAAGGTCGAGACCGCGGGTTCGAGTCCCGTTGTCCGCTCCATTTATTTAGAAATTTTTGTGTTTTTTACTTTAATTTTGTTATTATTTTTTTCAGATTAGTTTAATTGACTTAAAAAATGCATGTAATAAGCAAAAAATATATAATAATTACATGTTCCAATTATTATAATATTTTAATGCTTACTGAATATTTTAATTAAAAAAATTTGATTTATAAGTAATTATATTTATTTTTTGTGCATAATACAAAATAAAAAACAGTTATAAGATAAAATTGTCATAAAATTCGCTAAAATTTTATTAAAATTAGCTACTAAAATAGAAATGTGCATAAGTGATTTGTCTAAAACGTTGAAATTTCAAGGAAAAACAAAATCTATGTAATTAGTTATCCACATTTTACTTTTTACTCTACTATTTGTTCATTTAGGTGTATGCTATACCTATTCAAAAAACTTAATATGATTTAATAACAAAAAATAAATATGGAATTATAAATAAAAATGAAATTAGAAACATAAAACAAATATAAAAACAACACATAGAGAGAGGAATAAAAATGAATAAAATTTGTTTTGCGGACTCTGATCCTTTCGATGATTCTGAGTATGTAGAATCTAACGAGAATTGTAATGACACACAAAACAATGATTCGTCTAAAAATAATACAGCTCCACCACCTGTAAACGAGGATCAAGATAATTTATCCGTATACAATGGGGTATTTTTAGTTGGATCTTCAAATAGAAAAGTTCCTTATCGTATAAGCCTTGTTTATAAAGATCCAAATTCTGATAAGAAAATGTTCCATATTGCAATGCATGCTTGCAGAGTTGCTTGTGCTGCATTAGATGTTGCAAGAGGTCATCCTATTTTGCCATCGACTAGTAGGATGATTTCAAAAGAATGCATAGATAAATTACATAACATGTGGGTTATGGTAGGAGAGCGTCTTCAAGCAATAAACAATCCTTTACTCAATTTCGAAATATGCAGACTTCCAGCGAATCCTCACCTAGTTAACGGAGTTATGGTTAAACCAACACAATTAGAATGTGTTATAAGAATGAATACTGGCTCTGAGCAATATTGGACATCGTTGACTTTGAAATACAAATTCGGTAAATGGATTTGCACATATGTTGATATTGGGTAAATAAATTCTGCAAGCATACGAAAATTCTGTAAGTGCTATTTTCTTTTGTAGAAGTTTCCAATATAAAAATATATTTTTTGTAGGAAACTCGTTCGTGTTGAACGAAACAATAAAGTACAATTACAAGTATGCTCCGAGAATTTACTGTAGAAGCCATTCACCCAACTCAAGACGGTGACACAATTTACTCACTTCTTGCTAATAGAGCATTGCGCGCACCTCAAAGTGTTGTTGCTCAATGGCAAGACGAAGATACGCGCCAATGGCATGACGTTACTGCTGTCGACATGCTTTCCAAGGTACGCGCTACCGCTAAAGGCTTGCTTGCACTTGGTGTAAAACACGGCTCAAAGGTAGTTATTTATTCAGCAACATGCTACGAATGGGGCATAGTTGACTTTGCATGTGCGTCAATTGGCGCTGTGTCTGTTCCGATTTATGAAACAGATTCGGCTCTACAAGCGAATGATATTATTTCGGAAGTAAAACCTGTTATCGCTTTTGCAGGTGACGATGAACATGCGCAAAAACTAGAAATAGTTCGCAATGATAATAATAAAGTAGCTTTCAAGACATTCAACTTTAAAGCTGGAGGATTAGGAGCTGTTATTGACTTTGGTAAATCTGTTGACACTAATGAGCTAGATGAAGCTATTAAAAAAGTTAAAGCAGATGATCTAGCTACGATTGTATATACTTCTGGTTCTACTGGAAAACCTAAAGGTGCGATGCTTTCGAATCGCAACTTTACACATATAGTTTTTGCAGGATACGATGTCTTGAATGAGATGTTGTATCAACCAAGCAGACTGTTGCTATTCTTGCCATTAGCGCATTGCTTTGCTCGTTATATACAATACGTTGCTATTGGATCTAATGGAGTAGTTGGATACGTTCCTAACGCTAAACACTTATTGGCTGATTTGCGAAGTTTCAAACCTTCATATTTGCTTGGCGTACCTAGAGTATTTGAGAAAGTTTATAACGCTGCATCTCAAAAAGCTGGAGCAGGTATACGAGGTCGAATTTTTGCTAAAGCAGTAAGACATTTTATTGAGTGGTCGCGTGATGAAGTAGATGGGAAGGCTCATTCGTTATCTGCTAGAATGCAACACAATTTCTATATGCACACAGTTGGTTCATCTATTCGCTCTGCTTTAGGACCTAATCTCGCTTGGTTAGCATGCGGAGGTGCTCCTATTAGTGCAGATTTAGCTCATTTCTTCAATGGACTTGATGGCATAACTTTTATTCAGGGATATGGCATGACTGAAACAGCTGCGCCGTGTGTAGTTAATTTTGAGCATGCAAATCAAGTAGGTTCTGTAGGTAGACCTGGACCAGGAATTTCTATTCGTCTTGCTGAAGATAATGAAGTTCTTGTTAAAGGACCAAACGTATTTATTGGTTATTACAATAAACCAGAACTTACATCGGAAGTAATTGACGATGAAGGATGGCTTCATTCTGGAGATATCGGCGAAATTGACGATGAAGGATTCCTATCTATCACTGGTCGTAAAAAAGACATTATTATTACAGCAGGCGGAAAAAATATAAGCCCAGCTCCATTAGAAGGTATTATTGCAAAATGCCCTCTTGTTTCTCATGCCGTTGTAGTTGGAGATGGTAAGCCATTTATTTCCGCGCTTATAGAACTTGAACCTGATATGGTCCGCTCGTGGCTTAAAACTCAAGGATTGCCTGAAGATATGCCTATGAGCCAAGTTTCAAGCAATGAAGCAGTTCGTTCTGTTGTACAACAATTCATTGATCAAGCTAACAGCACTGTTTCAAGAGCTGAATCTGTACGTAAATTCGTTATCTTAGAGGACGAATTTACCCAAGATGCTGGAACTCTTACTCCAAGTATGAAAGTTGTGCGCCCAAAAGTATTGAAACGCTATGCAAATATCATAGACTCCCAATTGTATGCTCCTAAACCAAATACAAAACCATTCCCAGCTACTGTAAAAATCCTTGATAGAACTACTGAAACAATGCGTCAAGCTCAAGAAGCTGTAACGCCAAGAGTTCGTCAAGCAATTGATCAAGCAGCTAGTCAAATAATGCATTTTGGCGATGAATCTTCGTTAGAAAAGCGCGATGTAACTCGCGCTAACTTGCAAGATGAGTCTAATTCAAATTCGTCTGCCGAAGAGTAGAAACATACAATATATATATAACGTAATAAAACAATATATATAACGTAATAAATATTAGAATAAATAACAGCAATTAAGGAGAATTGTGACTATTCGTAAAATTCGTGTAGTGCCAGATCCTGTTTTACGCACTCCATGCGATGAAATTCGTGAGATTACACCTTCAATTCATAATCTTGTTGAAGATTTATTGGAAACAGTAAATGACCCTGGTAGAGCTGGATTATCTGCTAATCAGATTGGAGTAAGTCTTAGAGCTTTCTCATATAATATAAATGGTCGTATCGGTTACATTCTTAATCCTGTTATTGAAGAAACTCGTGGAGAGCAATACGACGATGAAGGTTGTTTATCTGTTCCAGGATTATGGTACAAGACTCGCCGCGCGCAATATGCTCGAGTTAAAGGTATTGATCTTAATGGTAAAACCTTAGTACTCGAAGGTGAAGGTTTGATGGCTAGAATGTTGCAACATGAATGTGATCATTTAGACGGACACATTTATTTAGATCGTTTGGAAAAAGATGTTCGCGCGAAAGCACTAAAAGAACTTAGAGATAATATAAGCATAAAATAATTTATATATTTTCTTTTATTTAGTATCGCTCTTCTGTTATAATCCTGTTTCGCGTGTCCATTATGAGCATGAGTAATGTCGCGTTATATGATTGCTCGTTTTTATTGTCTACCGGACAAGCAAATACGCGCCATGTACGCGTCCATTCGTGTCGGTCGGCTTGATTTAGATTTTGAAAATCTTCAAGTTGCATGCGAATAGACATGGCCAGGCAAGAACCGACAAGAAAGGTAAAAGATATGTCGCAAATTACCATGAGCGAAATGCTGAAGGCTGGCTTACATTTTGGCCATCAGACTCGTCGCTGGAATCCAAAGATGAAGCAGTTCATTCTTACTCAGCGCAATGGTATTCATATCATCAATTTGTTCAAGTCTCTCGACATGATCGATAAGGCTTATGATTTCATCAAGCAGACTGTTGCTCACAACGGCACTGTTCTTTTCATAGGAACTAAGAAGCAAGCTCAAGAAGCAGTGCAAAATCAAGCTACTCGCGTAAACATGCCTTATGTTTGCGAACGCTGGCTTGGCGGTATGCTGACCAATTTCCAAACTGTTTCTACTCGCGTTAAGCGTTTGAAGGAACTAGAAGAAATGGACTTCAGCGATGTTCGTGGCTCTGGCTTAACTAAGAAGGAACTCCTTCTTTTAGAGCGCGAAAAAGACAAGCTTGCAAAGCAGCTTGGCGGTATTCGCAACATGAATCGTACTCCTTCTGCTATGTTCGTTGTTGACGTAAACAAAGAAGCTCTCGCTGTTGAAGAAGCTCACAAGCTCGGTATTCCAGTTGTTGCAATTGTAGATACTAATACAGATCCAGATTCTGTTGAGTATCCAATCCCAGCAAACGATGATGCTATCCGCGGTGTCGAATTGCTTACAAGCTTGATTGCTGACGCTGTAGCTGAGGGTTTGCTTGAGCATGCAGGTAAGAATTCTAAGTCCGAAGGTGCTGATGCTCAGCCAATGGCAGCTTGGGAAAAGGAATTACTTACTAATGAAGGCGAAACTTCCGATAAATCTGCTGAAAGCAAAAAAGCGGAAGAATCTGAAGAATCTGAAAAGTCTGAGTGACAAATAGAGCTTAACTCTATAAATTTAATAGTAAGGCGTTTTGTGGTATAGGTTTTTGCTTATACCACAAAGCCGTACATAATATGAGGAGAACAAAATGGCAGCAATTACTGCAGCGTTGATTAAGCAGGTGCGCGAAGAAACTGGCGCCGGCATGATGGACGTTAAAAAAGCTCTTACTGAGGCTGAAGGCGATGTTGCCCGCGCTAAGGAAATTATTCGTGCGAAGGGTATCCAAGCAGCTGGTAAGCGTGAAGGTCGTAAAGCTCAGGAAGGCACGATTGCTTCTAAGGTAGTTAAGTCTAGCGAAGGCGAAACTGGCTACGCAGTCGAATTGAATTCTGAAACAGACTTTGTTGCAAAAACACCAAAGTTCGTTGAGTTTTCTGAAACTGTACTTGGATATGCTATTGAAGCATCAGCATCTACTACTGAAGAAGTTCTTGCATCTAAAGCTAATGATGCAACTGTTAAAGAAGCAGTTGAAGAAGCAGCAGCTTTGTTCGGAGAGCATGTAAAAGTTGGTCAGGTTGCAACTGTAAGCGGACCACACGTTGAAATTTATGCTCATAAGAAGTCTGTTGAATTGCCTCCAAGCATCGTTTCTATGATTGCTACTGATGAAGCTGGCGCAAAGGTTGCTCATGAAGCAGCTTTGCAAATTTCTGCTATGGGTGCTCAGTGGCTTCGCCGCGAAGACGTTCCAGAAGAAGTTTTGGAATCTGAGCGCCGTGTTGCTACTGAAAAGTCATTAGCTGAAGGAAAGCCAGAGAAGATTGTTCCAAAGATTGTTGAAGGTCGTATGAACGCTTTCTTCAAAGAAACAGTTCTTCTTGAGCAATCATATGTGAAAGATCCTTCTAAAACAGTTGGTGACTTATTCAAGGAAGTTGGCGGAACTGCTTTAGCTTTTGCTCGTCTTGAAGTTGGTAAGGGTTCAGCTGAATAAGCATTACTTACAATAAAATCATATTATTTATAGGTTGCGTACTTAAATGTGCGCAACCTATTTTGTTTTTATCAATCGAACTTTTATACAAATAACTATATAATCTTACTTTGCACATTTCGTTATATATTACTTTTTTAATAAATAGCGCATGCGCAACGATTATATGCACTTAATTTAAGCATTTAAGCTTAAGTTTTTCAGTGTCGCGATTTATAGATAGACTGGCAAAGATATGCTTGCATTCGCTGATAGAGCAGGAGGAATAGTATGACTATCGAACAAGAGAATAATGGTGCTCGTAGAGTTCTCTTGAAACTTTCAGGCGAAGCATTTGGCGGCGGTGCCGTTGGTATTGATACTCACATTATTCGTAGGATTGCAGAAGAAATTATGACTGCAGTACGTAGTGGTGTGCAAGTCGCAATTGTTGTTGGAGGCGGAAACTTCTTTAGAGGAGCTGAACTTCAACAAGCTGGAATTGATCGTAGTCGTGGAGATTACATGGGCATGCTTGGTACTGTTATGAATTGCTTAGCTCTTCAAGATTTCCTTGAGCAATCCGGACAAGCTACTCGTGTTCAAACAGCTATTACTATGGGTCAAGTTGCAGAACCTTATATCCCATTAAAAGCTATTCGACATCTTGAAAAAGGGCGAGTTGTTATCTTCGGAGCAGGTGCAGGTATGCCATATTTCTCGACTGATACTGTGTCTATTCAACGTTCATTAGAGATACATTGCGATGAAGTGTTAATGGGCAAGAACGGTGTTGATGGAGTTTATAGTGCTGATCCTCGTAAAGATTCCAATGCTAAAAAATTCATAACTCTTAGTTACCAACGCGCACTTGTTGATGGTCTAGCAGTTATGGACGCATCTGCACTTTCTATGGCTAGAGATAATAAACAGAAAATCCGAGTCTTCGGCTTAGAAGGCAAAGGAAATGTGACACGTGCATTGATTGGTGAAGAAATAGGAACACTTGTTTCTGACGCTCAAGCCAAATTTGCTGAATAAAATTAAAACACGATGTTTACTAAACAGTTAAAATACTTTTAAAAAACAATTAGCATGAGATTTACAAAGGAGAATTCATGTCTGCAATTATTGATCAAGCTCAAGAACAAATGAATAAATCTGTTGAAGCTACTAAAGAAAACTTTATGGGCATTAGAACAGGAAGAGCAAACCCTGCTTTACTAAATGGAATTATGGTTGATTATTATGGTGCTCCTACTCCTATTAAGGCTGTTGCATCAATTGGTGTTCCAGAACCTCGCACTTTAGCAGTTACTCCTTTTGACGCTTCACAGGCAAATGCTGTTGAAAAGGCAATACGTGATTCTGATTTAGGCGTAAGCCCTAATCGCGATGGTAATGTTATTCGTGTTACAATGCCTGAACTTACTGAGGAACGTCGTAAAGAATACGTCAAGCTTGCTAAGACGAAAGCAGAAGAAGGAAAAGTTGCAGTCCGTAACATTCGCCGTAAAGCTAAAGAATCCATTGATAAATCAGTTAAAGATGGTGAATTAGGCGAAGATGAAGGCGATCGTTTACAAAAGGAATTAGATAAACTCACAAAGCAAGTAACAGATTCTCTTGATGTTTTACTTGAAGGAAAGCAAAAAGAAATCATGGAAGTTTGATTCTTTATCTACGAATAAAATAAAGAATAAACTATAGAGTTCATCTAATAATTTAGATATATTCTGAAGATGGGTGTTGCATGGAACAGCAGAGTGATGAGATAGTTGAATCTTCTAAAAGCAATATAGCTCAAGGAAGTATAGATGAAAAAGTAGTATCTTCTTCATCGTCAAATAATGAATCCTCTTGTGAGAATAATAGCAACACCCAGAATAATTCCAATAATAGCTCGCATGAAACTTTAACAGATATAAACAGACGCACAGGACGTAATATGCCACAAGCTATTGCTACTGCTGCTTTGCTTGTAGTTGTTATTATTGCATGTTTAATAATAAGTAGAGATGCTTTTATTATATTGATTGCATTATTTATGGTTGGAGCATTATGGGAATTGCACGTTGATTTCGCAACAATTGGATTAAGAATACCATTTGTAGTTCTATCAATATGCTCTGTTGTAACAATTTTAGCTACATATTATTCAAAATGGCATGCTATTGCTATGGCTAGCGGAATCACAGCATCGCTTATTCTTACTGTTGTATTTGCAACATTTAATAGCACTATTTCTGCTCGCACTCTTCAAGCTGTTGAAAAGAAATTACAAAAATCTTCGCAATCAACAATTAACAGTAGTACTTTTACTAATACTGCTGCATCAATGTTTGTAATACTTTATATACCTCTTTTAGCTTCTTGCATTGTTCTATCTATAGCAGGAAGTAAATATGCTTTTGCTCACGCTATGCTATTAGTATTTTTGCCTGCTTTAAGTGATACTGGTGGATTATTCGCTGGAGCATGGCTAGGAAAACATAAATTATCTCCAAGAATTTCGCCGAAAAAATCCGTTGAAGGCTTAATAGGATCAATGCTCTTAGCTGTAATTGGAGCATACATAATTGTTATTAGTTTCTATGGAATGAAGTTTCTTGATTTCTGGTGGCTTCCAGCGATTATGGGCATAGTTTCTGGAATAGTTGGAACATTTGGAGATTTATGTGCTTCAATGCTTAAACGAGATATTGGAATTAAAGATATGGGTCACCTTCTTAAAGGACACGGAGGCATTATGGATAGAGTTGACTCAATCTTATTGTGTGGACCAGTTCTTATGGCAATTATGAAATTCATGGGAATTTGACATATAAATTTCTAATTATAATTCTCTAGTTACAATTTCCTAATTACAATTTGCGCATTGAATTATTCTTCTTTGAAAACTTAAGAATCATGGTCTAAGTGTAGTATCAATCCCATGACTGTAGCTTATATTCCATCACCAACTATTTCTTATATCAAATTTGGTCCTTTTATTATACGTTTTTACGCTATTTTCATTCTCATAGGAATCTTACTAGCAATGTACATGATTACTCGTACTTGGAAACGTAGAGGCGGAAATTTTGATCAAATATTAGACATAGCTTTAATAAGCATTCCATGCGGAATTATTGGAGCGCGTCTTTATCACGTTATTACAACTCCTGAAAAATTCTTCTCACACTCAGGTGATTGGGTCGAGATGTTTAGAATATGGAATGGCGGACTCGGCATCTGGGGAGGAGTGGTTTTAGGATCGCTTGCAGCATGGGCAGTATGCAAGCATCGTCATTATCCTACAGCATTACTTGCAGATGCTGCAGCTCCAGCTTTACTTATAGCTCAAGGAATTGGCAGATTAGGAAATTGGTTTAACCAAGAACTTTACGGTGCTCCTACAACACTTCCATGGGGTCTTAAACTAAATAATATGGGTGGTGCAATTGGAAATAAAGAGAGTTGTTACGATGGTCTTTCATGCCCTGAAGGAACGTTATTCCACCCAACATTCTTATATGAAATGATATGGAATTTTATTGGCGCAGCTTTAATTATTATTCTTTCTAAGAAAATTCTCAAAAAGTGTAAAGCTGGATCAATTTTTATCATTTATGTTATGTGGTATACGCTAGGACGAACTTGGATTGAATGTTTACGTATTGATTTTTCACATGTTTTTTGTGGAATTCGAATCAACGTGTGGGTTTCTATAGGAGTATTTATGTGCGCTGCGATTGCTTTTATACTTCTTCAAAGACACAGTGATTTTACTGATTCGCTAAGCGAAAAACTTTTAGATACTACGTCTTATGAGAATGAGAAGAATAGTATAAAATCCAAATAAAAGTACAATTTCAATTAGTAGTCTTTTGCTTTTCTTAGAATGGGAATCATGAATATACAGATAGCACCTAGCATACTTTCAGCAGATTTTTGCAATCTCGAGCGTGATCTTGTTGCAATTTCCAACGCCGATCTTGTTCACGTAGATGTGATGGATCATCATTTTGTTCCTAATCTTACTTTAGGCGAACCGATCGTTAAGCGTATTTGTGAAGTAACAAATCTTCCAGTAGATGTTCATTTAATGATTGAAGATCCTGATCGTTGGGCTCCAGAATATGCAAAGCTCGGGGCTTGCTCAGTTAGCTTCCACATGGGAGCAACACATGCTCCTGTACGCCTTGCTCGTCAGCTTCGTAGCATGGGTTGCAAAGCTTGTTTCGCTGTACGTCCTGCAGAACCTGTAGAACCTATTTTTGATATTCTCGATGAATTCGATATGGTTTTAATTATGACAGTTGAGCCAGGATTTGGCGGACAGAAGTTCCTAAGTAATCAAATGGGTAAAGTACGTCGCTTAAGAGATGAAATCACAAGACGTGGCTTAAAAACGCATATTCAAGTAGATGGAGGAGTGAGTCCTTCTACAGCAGCTACAGTTTCTGAAGCTGGAGCGGATGTTTTAGTTGCAGGCTCTGCTGTTTATGGAGCAGAAAGCCCAAGTGAAGCTATTGAATCAATACGTAAAATAGCACAAGCTGCTTGGAAAGATTGATATTTTAATAAATGTGGGGGTCTGATCCCCACATTTATTATATTGTTCGCAATCTCATAGTCTTGTAAATTTTTAGTTTTAATGCTAACTCGGTTGCGATCTATATTTTTAAAACAGCGAATATAATTTTTGATTTTATTGACTTTTATTAAAATTAAGGGAAGTATGAAATGGTTAAGTTTGCTTCTAGTAGGGAATATAGTCCTGCTGCGCTTAATCGAGTTTTCACTGTACCTAATCTTATAAGTTTTCTTCGCATCTGCTCTATACCATATTTAGCTTGGCTTATTGCAAAACATAATATGGTTTTAGCTCTTTTAGTTCTTGCTATCTCAGCTCTTTCAGATTGTGTTGACGGATATATAGCTCGTAGATTTAATCAAGTCAGCAAACTCGGACAAATATTAGATCCTATTGCAGATCGTTTGTTAATTGTTTGTAGCACTCTAGCGTTAACTTTTACATCAATAATACCTTGGTGGACTTTATTCCTAGTTTTAGCTAGAGATGTTATTATGGCTGTTCTTATTGTTATTCTTGCGCAATACGATTACGGGCCTTTACCTGTCAACTTTATGGGTAAAACTGGTACAGCATTATTGATGCTTTTCATAGTACTTTTAATGATTTATTCCACATCTTTTATGCATACTCAAATAATTTATGCTTTCGCAATAGCATGTGGAATATGGGGAATAGTACTATATTGGATTGCAGGCTTTTTGTATGTGAAACAAGCATGCATGTTGCTTAGCAATAGTAATGTTATTAGCGAGAGAGAATAAGTTATTTGCATGTCACGCGGCGGGATTGATTCTAACGATATTAAGGCACTTGATGAGAGTATAATCAATCAAGCGCCATCTTTCCCTGCTTTAGATGGTTCTCAATTGATTCGAAGAAGAGCTACATTCTCTAAATCTATTTTTAATATCGCTTCTCACCATGCTTCTAATAATCGCAATCGCTTAGTTAGACATCACGATAGAAGACGCTATGTTGATGATTATTCTTTACGTTTGATTGATGATTTAATCAATCGTCCTGTTGATCCTTTATTTATGGATTCTAGATTAAATACTCAAAAAGTTAGTCCACTAAGCTTATGGACTACTAGAGTAGTTGTTTTTATTGTTTGCATAGCTGTAGGCACTATTGGAACTCAATTTGTTCGCAAATTACACGTTGACTCGCGTAAAACAATACGAATGTCATTAGCAAATGAATTATCTGGTCATACTACTAAATTCAACTCTCTTCTAAAAGAAGTAACAAAATTACACAACAGCGTTGATCGCGAATCAAAACGTATTACAACTCCTGAAGAAAATCAAGTTACAAAAAACGATGATATGACTAACGGAATCAATCCTGTAGAAGGACCAGGAATAGTTATAACTTTAGCTAATCCTTTTTCTGCAGGAGCCGGTTCTTCTGAAGGAAACCTGCCGAGAGAATCATCTGGTGCTCGCATGCGAGTAATTACTGATAGAGATATTCAACGATTTGTTTCAATTTTATGGGAAGGTGGAGCTGAAGCTATTGCTGTAAATGGTCATCGCTTAGGAGTTCAAACTTCTATAAGAACTGCAGGTCAATCAATACTTATTGGAGTAAATCAAACTCAAAGCCCGTATACTATTGAAGCTATTGGAGATAGTGGGAAATTATATAAAAAAATTTCCGATCAAAAATATTCTTCATGGTATTCATCTCTTACAAACGCTGGTATCAATCCGCAAGTTTCATCTTCTAATGTATTAAAATTATCTGTAGCAAGCACTGGAGATATTCAGTTCGCTCAAAGAAGAAAGATAGGTGAATAAAAAATATGACAGCTATTCTCGGTTTAATTTTGGGCGTGCTAATAGGTATTGTTGTTCATCCAGATATACCTATAGTTCTTCAGCCGTATCTTCCTATTATGGTTGTTGCTGCTCTTGATGCACTTCTAGGCGCTGCAAGAGCTTATTTTGAACGAAACTTTTCGGATAAAGTTTTCGTTATATCGTTCTTCTCTAATGTTATAGCAGCTACTCTTTTAGTCTTGTTGGGGAATCAGCTTGGTGTTGGTGCTCAACTTCAAACTGCAGTTATAGTAGTGCTCGGAATACGAATATTCTCTAATGTGTCTGCTATTAGACGCTTCATATTTAGGAGTTAGTCTATGGCGTTTCCTAATAAGCAAAATGATGAGAATATTATTGGAAAATTACATCAACAGCATGCAAAAGATCGCGAAAGCGATCAAACACAAACTGGTTCTTTTCCTGTTGTACCTAAGCGTTCGAAACATTCTTTAAGCTCTCAAATCACAAGAGCGCGCATTTTTACAGGATTTCTTATTATGCTTATGTGCGCATTATTGGGATTTGCTTATATGATTCAAGTAAATCGCAGCTCTTCTTTATATGAAACTTTAAGCGAAGACGAATTAACTAGACTTATAACAGAAACTAATTCACAGATACAAAATCTTGAGCAACGTAAAAGTGAATTAAGCGGTCAATTAGACTCTTTGCGTGCATCTGTTAATAAGCAAGAGGAAGCAAGACGTATCGCTCGTCAAAACGCCGAAACTAACGGATTGTTATCTGGAAGACTACCAGCAATAGGAAAAGGAATAATAATTCATATTACTGCTGGAGAAAAAGAACGAATAGATTCCTCCACAATGTTTGGGCTTATTGAAGAATTACGCAATGCTGGAGTTGAAGTTATTTCTATTAACGATATTCGAATTATTACATCAAGTTATATTTCTGACTCTAAGCATGGCTTAATTTGTGACGGTATAGAAATGGATCCGCCTTATATTGTTAAAGCAATAGGAGATCCTCAAAACTTACAAAATGCTGTTACTATTGCTGGTGGCGTAGGATCTAGATTGAAAGTTAAATTTGGTGCTCTTGTTCATGTTATGACACCAGACGAAGTGGAAATTAAAGCGACACGCGAACCAAAACAATATCAATATGCTCATCAAGTCGAGTAACAATGTACAATAACAATTATGACAGAACCGATTCCTACAGCTGGTGAAACAACCATTATTGGTATGCCAGCAATTCATATTCCTATTACTGCAACTGAAGATCGTCCTTTAAGAAAAGATGATTTAGACACTATTTCTAAATTAGTTCCTGGAACAGCATTACTAATTTCTACTAGGGGAGCAGTTTCAGGATCACGATACCTTTTAGATGAAGACGTTATTTCTGTAGGCCGTGATTCTCGAGCAGATATTCTCTTAGATGATTCTACTGTTTCTAGAGCGCATGCTGTTTTTCGTAGAAATGGAAATGTGTTTACTATCGCAGATTCTGGTAGTTTGAATGGCACTTATGTTAATAGAGAGCGTGTTGATGAAACAGTCTTACATAATGGTGATGAAATCATGATTGGAAAGTTTCGTTTAGTTTTCTTTGGAAGTGATTCTATTTCTAAATAGATAAGCGAAAATATTGAATTATTCTATTTAGCGCATGAATTCTTTATTCATATATTAAGCATAATTCAAACTTCATGATGATTATTGCTAACATATTACATTTTTAAATATACGCTTGTGTAAAAATATACGCTTGTGTAAAAATATCTTTGCGATTGGGGGATTATATGGTAGATGAAACATACTATCCACAATATTCCGCTCAATCTTCTATTCAAGGTGTTTTATTTAGCTTTTCTACAAATGTAAATAGCGATAGGGGGTATCGTGGCACTGTTGCTATGAAAATTGCAGGAATAACGTATAGACAGCTCGATTATTGGGCAAGAAAACATATTATTGAGCCTTCTATTACACCTTCTCATGGATCTGGTTCTAGAAGATTGTATTCGTTCAAAGATATATCAATCATGTCAGTTGCAAAAAAATTGCTAGATGCTGGCGTAAATTTGCAAAATGTAACTAATGCAATTGTTTTTCTTTATTGCCATTGTGAAGAATCACTTAATAAAATGACTATTATTTGCGATGGGAATACAGTAAAAGAATACGATAGTGATAAAAATAATATTTTAGATATGCTTGAAGCTGGTTCAGCAGTTTTTGCAATTGATGTTGGTAGGATATGTAAACGCGTGGAATCTGACTTACAATCTGAAATATTTACTCCATTTAATGAATTAAATCAGTAAAATTTAACGTCAGAAGGTAGATAAAGGTAAGAGGTAAGAGGTGATAAAGGTAAGATATGAGCGTTTTACTATATGCTATCCCAAGCGTAATGTGGCTTATTTCTATAGTATTGCTTATCGCCAGTTCTTTAGAATCTTTATTTTTATTATTCAATATTAAAAATCTTAAACAATATACAAATAAAGACGTCAAAGAAAACATAAATGAACATACAAAAGTACACGTTAAAGAAGACGTTAAAGTAAAAAAGCTTAGCTGGACTAGTGTTATAGCTCATTGTTTTGCATTGCCATTTGCAATGGCATATGGGATGGTTTATAGGATACTTCAAAGCTGTGTTGTCGCACCTTCAAAAATTGCACAAACAATAGAATTTATTTTTATTTCTTCAGTGATCATTTTTATTATTTTATGGATTATTAGTATTGCTGTTATAATAATCCATTTGTCGTTTGCTACAAAGCAAGAGGATCTGATTTACAAACGAATAAACAAATAAACAAATAAACAAATTCGCGTAAAAGCAAGTATGCAACTTAACGATATTAAAGTTAAAAATTAAAAGCTATTTTATAATCCAATTTGACATAACGTACATTATCGGAAATATCTAATAGAATCAAGCAAAACAAATAACAATATATTTACTTGCATTCATCAAAATATTCAATAACTGCATGAGCAAGTTCATTCACATTATTTATAATGCGGTATGCTCCATGTAAATGAAGCTCATTTTGCTCAGCATAACCCCATCCGCATCCTAAACAATCAATTCCGCATTCTTTAGCGCCGTCCACGTCAGTCCAACGATCACCAACCATCAAAGCTTTATCTTCATTAAGCTCAAACTTCATATTTTCAAACGCGTAACGAATAACTTGAGCTTTTTTAATTCGCGACATATCACGACTAGCACCGTAAATTGCATCAACCATTTTATCAATACCAAAACGCTTAGCTATAGGCTCAATTTGATATTCAGGCTTACAAGATGCAATCGCCAAATAAAAACCAGATTCACGAAGAATATTAAGCTGCTCATCAATTCCATCATAAAGACGATTTAAAAAATTACCTGTAATAAGCTTACCTGAATTATTCGGATCTTCAAAAGTAGGTACTTGAGAATAATACTTACGATATAACTGAACTCCTAAATCTTGCAAATCTTCAGGCATATGATTTCGCTGAAAAGACTCAAGAATCGATGGACCAATAAATCTTCGCATTTCAGCATCATCTGGAATAGGCATGTTAAGCTCTTCCATAGCTTTCTTAGCACATGCAATAATACCTTGATGAGACTGAGTAATAGTCCCGTCTAAATCTAATAATACTACTCTCATAATCAATAGTTTGAAATCAAATTGCGAAAGCAATCACTCGTAATCTGGAATCCAACCTTCTTTATGCATCTTCAAACGCTTCTCAAGAAGAGCCTTCAATTCTTCTTCGCTTCTACGTTCTAAAAGCATATCCCAATGTGTTCTAGATGGCTTATTAAATTCATCATCTTGATTATCTTCATCACCCTCGCGATGCGCAATATTTCCACATCTGCATTCCCACTCTTCAGGAACATCAGCTCCTTTAGCAAAAGGAAGAATAGTTCTATGACCTTTAGGGCATACATATGCAATATCAACACGAGCAGCAAAATCAACATTGTCATCTGATTCCAAAGACTTTGCTCCAATACTCATGCCTCTTAAACTGCGCTCTGCCATTTTTCTCCTTATAATCTATAATCTACAAATTACTCTGATACAAACTAGAGTAATGTTACGCCGGACGAGTTATCTAAGTCAACTATAGACTAATATACAATACTTTTTTATTAGCAAAAACTCTATATAATTAGCACATATTTTTGCAATTCATAAAATAAGATAAATACAATAAATACAATAAATACGATAAATACGATAAATACGATAAATATAATAAATATAATAAATATAACACTTATGATACTTATAACACTTATGATACTTATCTACAAGTCAGAATATGCAACTACTCCTCTATTTAATAATTCAGCTGCTTGACGAGCTTTGCTAGCTAGTGATTTATCTACGCTTTCAATAGAGTTAAGATAATCTTCAGCAGAATACAATTGCATAAGAATATCTATTAAACGCTTAGCTTGACGTACAAAATCACCTCCAGTAATGTCTGAATTTTGCAGAATTATAGACAAATCTGCACCTTGCGCCCAATCGTACATCATGTCTAAAGCTCCACATTCAAGAGGCATTAAAGGATCTAAATTACACTTAACACATAAATTATTTACTTCCATAAATAAAGCTTTAAGTTTTCCAATAGTTCTAAAAACAGCTCCATTTTGTCCACCTGGATATCTTCTAGGCTCTGAAGAAGAAATACCTCTAGGCTCATAAACTAATGAAGATAAACATGACGCTAATTCTATTGCAGAAAGATTGTTAAATAATCCTTCACAAATAGCTTGAGCAAAAACAACATCGCGCTCGTTATATAATCTACGCAATAATTGACCTTTATTAGTTAAACTAATGCTAGTATTTGAACTATTTTCAATGTTCTTTTCATTAACAGCAAAATATGATTCTTTAGTTTTGTCACCAGAAGATAAATAGCCTAAGGCATATAGAACATCACAAATATTATCGAAACAACGAGCTACAGAACCAGTTCTAGACTCATAACGTTGTTGAACTTGTTGTAATTCTTTTTTCTCTCGTACCCAATGATATCCCCAACGCAAATGATCTTGTATATCTTTACAACCAGCGCATGGATGCTCTCTTTCTTTCTCGCGCAATTTAGCAATAGTATTATCTAAATTTTGAAACGCTAAAGACCTTTCTTTTTCAGTTTCAAAAATCGTATGCTTAAGCTTTTTACGCCCAATCAACTGAGCATTTTTAAGTTCCATTCTTAAAGACATAAATTCTGCAAAATCGCCGTGAGAGCAATAAAAAGCCTTTTCATAAGCTTTAAGAGCTTGAGTTAATTCAATCATTCTAGAATGAAGTCTTTGTGCATGCTCATTAGCTTCCCATTGAGCAAATGATGAATCTAAAGTTATTCTAGCTGTAGCTGCATCACTATTATTCAACAAATTAACAGCCATATTAAACGTAGGTACAAAGCTAGAATACAAAGGATAGACACGCTTACTTGATAATGACGCAGCTTTAGAAGGATTAAAATCAGAATAATCTACTAAAATTGCATGACCAATCGTATCAATTCCACGTCTTCCAGCACGACCAGTTAATTGAGTAAATTCTCCAGGAGTTAAAGGAACATGACCAGTACCATCAAATTTAACTAGTTTTTCTACAACTACACTTCTAGCTGGCATATTCAAACCTAAAGCAAGAGTTTCAGTCGCAAAAACAACTTTAATAAGACCACGCTCAAAAAGAGTTTCAACAATATGCCTAAATAATGCAATCATACCTGCATGATGAGGTGCAAAACCTTGCTCTAATGCATATCTGAAAGACTCAAAATTAAGCGCGCGCAAATCATCTTTACTCAATTGATTAGAAACAATCGAATCAACTATTTTGCGTATTTCATACATTTCATCGTCGCTCGTAAGAGTTAAACCAGCGTTTATGCATTGACGCACAGCTTGATCGCATCCAGCTCTTGAAAAAATAAAATAAATTCCTGGAAGCATTCCAAGATAATCTAACTCATCAATTACAGCCCAACGCTTAGGAGTATAACGTAAAGCTAAACTTTTAGATTCTTCATCATTTTTTCGCGTCCGATATTGCCTCTTTAATAAACGACTATTTACTTTTTTAGACGAACGAAAATTCTTAGAACTTTTTAGTTTTACTCTGCTAGCACGATTTTCCAAATCGCAAATAGCACGAATCAAAGCAGGATTAACATGATTGTTATCAGATTTTTTCTTATCGTAAAGATCAAATATTTCAGGTTCACTTTTAGAGTTTTTTTGAATAATTACATGACGCTCTAACGGAACTGGACGATGCTCATCTACAATTAAATGCGTTTTTCCTCTCACAGAAGAAATCCAAGCAGAAAAATCTTCTACATTAGAAACAGTAGCAGAAAGACCAATAATAGTAACATATTTAGGTAAATGAATTATTACTTCTTCCCAAACAGCTCCCCTGAATTTGTCTGCTAAGAAATGAATTTCATCAAGAACTACATACCCAAGTGAGTGTAATGTAATAGAACGCTCATAAAGCATATTGCGTAAAACTTCAGTAGTCATAACTACAATATCTGCTTCAGGATTAACTGATGTATCTCCTGTAAGCAAACCTACTTTGTCACAACCATATATTTCAGATAAATCGTGATATTTCTGATTGCTTAAAGCTTTAATAGGCGTAGTATAAAAGGTTTTCACTCCCCTATTAACACCAAGAAAAACAGCAAAATCAGCTATAACAGTTTTACCTGCACCTGTAGGAGCTGCGACTAATACATTATTACCATTTTCTAATGCTTCATTCGCTTCTTTTTGAAAATCATCAAGTTCAAATGGCAATGTTTCTTCAAATTTCGATGCCATTGTTTTCTTATATTGCTGATTTTTGCGGAAAGAAGCATATCGCGCTGAAGGAGAAAGACTATTTTCACATGTCATAGATGAATTATAAGACTTAGATAAATTATATGAATCACTACTCATTAAAAATCAATCGTGTAAATCGTGTAAATTAGAAGAATCGCTAGAATCGCTAGAATTAAGATCTTCTTCTCGCAAAGACTTATTGCTCCAATGTTGCCAAACCAATTTGTGTATTTCTTTTTTACGATCATCGCGCAAAATAACTCGTTTATGTGCCTCTTCATACCTACGAGCAGCAACAGCAATCGGCTGAGTAAATAACGGCTTATCATCTACTGTTTTATTATCTAAAGTATCGAATCTATCGTAAATATCCGATATTTTATCTGCACTTTCAGATACAACAACAAGACCTTTATTCAACTTAATGAATGCATAAACAGAACCTATTAAAAACATTGATACGAAAAATATAGCTAAAATTAGCCAAATCCACCAAGGCATCAATGTACCTCCGAACCTTCTTCAAAAGATTCATCACTACCCTGTTGAATACTTAGTTCGCGCTTAGTTCTAGCAAGAATCATAGTACGCAATGTTTCAGGGCAAACAGCCTTAATATGACGAGCATGAGCAATACAAAAAGCAACGAACCAAGAATCAGATGAAACTACCAAATGAACTTTCAATCCATCGCCATACTGTTCAACTCTTGCACCAGAAAGATTTTTAACAAAGTTCAACTCTGTTTCATCAGTTATAAACGAAGTTTCAGTACCGTTATCAAAGCTCCAAGTACGCAATTCACTAACAGGAACATCAGGTATATCAACTTCAGAAAGCGGCTTCAATACTTCAGCATGCTCAATTCTAGCTACACGCAAAACTTGCCAAATTCGAGGCAAACCGTTAGCTTTGTTAATTGAAGTATCTTTAACAACCAAAGAACGCTTTTCTTCAGGAGTTTGCTCTAAAACGTCAGTCCATACAGCAACGTAATAAACACCTTCATCAACAAAGACTTTAGAAGGAGCTACAACTTTACGACGAATTCTTCCAGCTCCGTCAGTGTACTCCATATCAAGCAATGATTTAGATGATATAGCGCTACGAACAATAGAGCAATTACGCGGCTCAATCTCATAACCTGTAAGACTTAACCAAGGAGTTTCACCAGGACGAACGTGCTTGCGTAAACGCATATAAAGTGACTCTGCAATAGCTCTTTGAGCATCAGGCAATAATGGAGAATATGCAAGATAATTTACAGATGCAGTAAGCATACTCATATATTGCTGTGATATTCCAGCTAAGCGTTCAAGTCCCAATGAATTAGTTGCAGAAACTATTCCCTCATCCTCTAAAAGCGACCAGTCAATTTCAAAGAACTGACTTCCAGCCATTTCTCCATCGTCAGAAACAGTAAGAAGAGTGCTCACATCTTTTTGCAAAATAGCTACAAAACGACGTAACTCTTCTTCATTTTTAGGATTACCAATAAAACGAACAGCAAGCTCATCAAGTGGGAATTCTTCGCCTAAATGAGCAGAAAGGAATAACATCAATCTCAAACGACGATCAACTTCGCTTCCAGTTTGGAAAGAAGAGGATTTTTTAGCGCGTGGCTTATCGTTTTCGCACTCAGATAATGAATCTTCGCAATTATTCATAGAGCTTTCTTCATCTTGCTCTACAACAGATTCATCATCGCATGACTCGAATTTCAAAGCAGCATGAAGACGTCTATTAAAAGCATCTACAGCTTCTTGAGGGCTTACAACAGAAGATCCAGGATGCTCAAGCACAAACATAGCTAAATCATCAGAATCAGTATAAGCAACATTCAAATGCTCACCATCAACATCAACAGTTGCAGCAAATCTTCTAGAATCAATAACTTTAACTAAATCGTCTGGAATAACTTGAGTACCTAATCCGGGTGCAATTGAATCTAAACCTAATCCAGGAATAGGCGCTTGTGGAACTCTAGGAGCTGTTCTAGAAGTATGTTGCTGCTCGTGTTGATTAGATTCAGACGAAGAAATCGACATTGAGCGAGCTAAATAATTAGCTGCAGCAAGAACAGGAAGCTCCTCTTGCTTAAAACGAAGACGCACACGAGGCTCATCACCGAGTTGCAAACGGTATGAAGCAAAATCCTGACCTTCTGATTTAGAAGAATATTCAGGTTGACGAGATTCAATAGCGATTCCCATTGCAGCAAGCTTAGCGCGATCTCTTTGGAACTGCTTTGCAAATGCAGCTTTAGCAGCTTGATCTGCAAGCTCTCCATAAGAGTCAGCGTATGCTTTGACTCGTTGAGCTATTTGCCTTGAAGTAAGCCATTGCGGAAACGCGGAAGATAATACAGCAAGCACATCTAACTCATGCTTACCCCATTTATCGGAAAAACGTCGCCTTCCGTTAGTTCCTTCTGCCATTATTCCTCACGTCTCGTTGCTTAATATCTTTTTATATTCTACATGCTTAACAAAAAACTACTATAAAAAGCTCTAACACGGAAGAAGAAAACTGAACTTCACTAGCTTTTTATGGTTTTTCTTCATAAGCATGCCTTCTCTATTTTAATAGTCTTTTTCTATACGTGTGGACATTTTTGAAAATCATTATATTTTTCTTGAATATTTTTAATAAAACAGGCTAAAAACGTTGATATAAAGCCCTTTTTTTGCGACACGCCCAAACCTAAATAATAAACAATAACTATAAATTTTATTATAAAAATGACTTTTAGCGTTTATTTTCAACTGTTTATTCAAATAAAATATTGAAATCCAAACGTAAAATTGCTTATTTATTTAATAAAACACAATAAACAACAGCAAAAATCGGGAATAAAATACGATAACTAAAAATTACACCCACGAATCCGGCTCAATCCCTTGAGGTCCAACAAAACTACCATTAGGAACATAATTAGGCTCACCTGAATCTTGTAAAACAGCATCCGCAAACATAGATACTTGATTACCAAAAGTCCAATCTCCTTTAATAGTAACAGACTTCGCAGCAGCTAAAGCAGGAACAGAATACGGGAATCTTTCATTAAAATCATCTATATTTCTGTAATAACGCGGATCTAAATCTATATCTGGAAATATGTAATTTCCATCCTCCATTTCATATGAATCAGTCAAATGGAATCTATCAGATCGCATAATAAACAAATCATTCGTGGTCTTTACAGGCAGAAAACGCATTCGATCAACTTCAACACAAATTGCATCGTCAAAAAGCGACACAGCAGCACCCATAGCTGTTTCTAATTGAACAACTTTAGCGCTTTCAGGATTAGTTGGATCTACTGTTTTATTATTGCAAATAACAGGTAGAGGCAATACGCCGTTATACTTTTTTAACATTTTCTTCAACGCATCAATGCGAATCCAAATATTATTTGTATTAAAATACGGATGCTTATTTATACTTTGAGCAGATCGTTTATCTTCAGGATTAACTTGACTCATTTCGCGTAATAACATACGTCCAGTTTCAATATCTCGAACAATATGTCCGCCTTTTCTATCTGCTTGAGTGCGTTTAGCAACTTCAATCATAAAAGGAGCGTGAGTATTTTCGAAATATTGCGCAAGAGTTCTAGACGGACGAGCACCCAAATTGTCTGAATTTGAAATGAATAAATAAGAAAAGCCGTACTCTGACAATTTGTCTAATATGCCTGATTCCCAAATAGTTGAATACAAATCACCATGCCCAGGAGGACACCATTCTAAAGTCAGATCTTCTGGATAAGAAACTGGCTCACCAGTTTGTGCTAAAATTTTTGGTTCTTGATGTTGAATAATCTCAACAGGAATATCGTTTTGAACAAATTTACGATTTCTTTTCAATACTTGCAAAGTGTCTTTAGAAGTACGGAAAGAATTCATAAGAATCAAAGGCAAATCCACGCCTAAACGTTGACGAGCTGTAAGAACTTGACCAATTATAATATCTATGAAACGCATTTGACGCGCTTTGTGCCGCCGCACAGGAAGCAAGGATTTCGCACAAGAAAGCCCCATTGAAGTTCCTAAACCACCGTTCAGCTTTATAAAAGCTGTTTTTGCAAACGCCTTAACTGCTTTATCGTGATCGATAGTTTCATAAATCTCGTGAAAACTAGGAACTGTTTTAATCGGCTCAACATCATGTTCGCGAATAAAAGATCCTTTTTCGTTATTACGCCATACTTCATATAAATGTGAAAACTGTGCTATTGCAGTATCGCTCATTCCAGCATCGCGCATCTTTGAAGCAGACAACTCAAATGTTTCATCCATAGCAACTAGCCTCCCCATTTACAAATATGACTTTTAATAGTTTATCTTTTTATATAAACTCACGCAAACATAAAACATAACACACAATAAATAACAACTAAAACTGCAACTAAAAAGCATAAAACAACAAAAAACTTTTTGGGAAATAACACGACATTTTGTATTAAAACAAAAATAAAACGATTGCAGAATTTTTACAAGCTAACATCCACAATCGTTTTATTCTATAACTAATCTAGTTAAATTCGTAATGCATATTGCATTAAATACTATCTATCTTTATCACTATCTTATACCTATATTTAGTAACCTTTTTCTTATATCTCTCTAGTTTCTTATATCTCTCTAGCACCCAATCTATCTGTGCTTACTACTACATATCTTTATCAACCTCTTTATTAGTATCTCTAGCACTATCTTTATCAACCTCTTTATCATCATTCATGCCATAATGATGCTCGTCATATCCTTGCAAATAACGAGTTTGACGCCAATGATGAATAGAAGCATTAGTTCCGCGATGATGCACGTGATACTTTCTAGGAGTTCCACCATGAGGCAATTCCTCAACTTCTTCAGCTACAGCAATCTGATTAACGTTAGAAGGATCCATAATTGCAATAGGAGCAACAGGCTCTGCTTCAGTTGGAGCTGCAGTTCTATTCTTAATATGAGATGGTAACCATTGTGCAAACCATGAAAGAGCCCAACAAATCAAGAAGTAGATTATTGCAGCAATACTAAGAGTTTGCAAAATATTGAAATACATAGATCCTAATCGTCTAGATTCTTGTAACAAATCTGTATACATAATGATTGAACCTAAAGCTGTATCTTTTAGAACAACTACAATTTGAGTTACAGCAGCAGGCATCATAGCAATAACAGCCTGCGGCATCTCAATTTGAGTTAAAGATTGATAATGGCTTAATCCAAGAGCCAGAGATGCTTCACGCTGACCATTAGGCAAATTACCTACGCCTGAACGCACTAATTCCGCAACAACAGAACCATTATATAAGATTAAAGCAAGCACTACAGCCCAATATGATGCGCTTTTTATTCCAGAAAAAGCAAATCCTCTCCACAAGAAAATCATAAGCAATAAAACTGGAACAGCTCGGCAAAATTCTACAATAATTGCAGAAACACTTCTAATAAGAAAATTAGGAAGAAGACGACATAATCCAAAGAATAATCCAAAAACTATAGACCCTACTATTGCAAGCAATGAAGCTTTTAAAGTCATCCATAATCCTGGAAGATAAAAATCAATCCAAGCTTCAGACTCAACAGCAGGTTTGATAAGTTCTAAAGATAATTGATTTTCACCATGAGGAGGATTAGTTAAACGCGCAATAATAGCAATAACAATTAAAACAAACACGAAACCCGCAATAATATTAGCGATACGTATTTTTTTAGATGCATTAGGACCAGGAGCGTCAAATAAAAGCGATTGTTCTTTATTAGACATAATATTCACCTTCTGTCATCTTCTCACAGCAAGTTTATTAGAAAGATACGTTGTAAGAATACCTATTGGAATAATCAAAATAATGTAGCCAAAAGCAAAAATAAGGAAGATTGGAATAATCAAATCTGCATGTCTTTCAATCATCTCACTCATCATTGTTGAAGTTTCTGTTGCAACAGAAGCAGCAGCTGCAACAGTTGAATTTTTCAATAATGCTATAAACGTATTTCCTAAAGGAGCAACAGATCCGCAAAAAGTTTGTGGAAGTATTACATTAAAAGCAGATTGGAAGAAATTTAATCCTAAAGCTCTGCACGCTTCAGCTTGACCAATAGGAACAGTATTCAATCCAGATCTCAAAGATTCACATACGAATGCTGCTGTATAAAGCGATAATCCTGTAATAGCAAGCCAGAAGAAATTAACATCAAAGATTTTAGAAAAACCAAGTTTTAATTGTGCATAAACTCCAAGAACCATAAAAACCATGATTATTGTAAGCGGCATATTTTTGAAAAACTCAACATAAACACTTGCAACAATACGAAGTGATGCAATAGGGCTTATTCTCATAATTACCAAAATAATGCCAATAATCACAGAAAATAATATGCTCCACAATGTTATTTCGATATTAACAAGGAAAGCAGAAAGAATATTATATGACGAAAAAAGTTGAATAAAATCTTGCATTATCACTCACCTTCCTTAGGAGTTGGCGGATTATAAGTAGAATTTGGTTTGAAATTAGTTCCACGTAAATTATCATCTAAAGCTCGTTTCCATGATCCATTTTTAATCATGCCTTTTAACGCTTCGTTAATGCGTTTAGCTAGTTTCTTATTCCCTTTTTTAATTCCAATGCCATAATATTCAGCCGTAAAAGGTTTTCCGACTAACCTAAGTCGTCCTCTTGATGCAGTAGCTAAACCTGCCAAAATAATATCGTCTGTTGTTACTGCGTCTACTATTCCGGAGAATAATGCAGTAGCGCATTCAGCATAACCAGGCTGTTGCATAAGTTGTACTTTTGAAGAGAATTTCTCTTTAATAACTATCGCAGACGTTGAGCCAGTTACAGAGCATAAACGTTTCCCGTTTAAATCTTCAGGTCCATTGATATTTGTTTCATCTTTTCGTACTAATAAATCTTGTCCTGCAACAAAATAAGGCCCTGCAAAAGATACTGTATTCTTACGAGCATCCGTAATGGAATATGAAGCAACAATAATATCTACATCGCCATTCTGTAACATTGCTTCACGCTGTTTAGATGGAGATTCTTTCCAAACAATTTGATCTTCAGAATAACCCAATTCCCTAGCGATATATTTTGCAACATCTACATCAAATCCAACATAAGTTCCAGATTTTTTAAAACCGATACCAGGCTGATCAAATTTAATTCCAATGCGTATTACTTTCTTACCATCACTACGATCGCAAGCAGTAAGCGGCATAACACAACATAGAGCACAAAGCATTGCTAATATCGCACGAAAAATACGATTATGTAATAATTTCATATATTCCCCTTCAGAAGAACTGTTTTTATAAGTTTTAGTATTTAAGCTAAAAGGAAAATGAAAGCGCTATTAGTGAGTGAGAATCTTCGAAAGAAAATCTTTTGCTCTATCGGTTTTAGGATGCTCGAAGAATTCTTCTGGAGTACCTTGCTCTAAAATTTGACCATCTGCCATAAACACAATACGATCTGCAGCGATACGCGCGAATCCCATTTCGTGAGTAACGCAAATCATAGTCATACCTTCTTTTGCAAGTTCAACCATAACGTCTAATACTTCATTGACCATTTCTGGATCAAGAGCTGAAGTTGGCTCATCAAAAAGCATAACCTTAGGTTGCATAGCAAGAGCTCTAGCAATAGCAACACGTTGTTGTTGACCGCCTGAAAGCTGAGAAGGCATTTTATTCGCTTGACTATCTACACCAACTCGCTTAAGCAAATCCATTGCTAGACTCTGCGCACTTTGTTGATCCATGTGTCGAACTTTAATAGGAGCTAAAGTTACGTTTTCTAGAATTGTTTTATTAGCAAATAAATTAAAGGATTGAAATACCATACCAACTTCTGCACGTAATGCTGTAAGTTCTTTACCTTCTTGAGGAAGAGGCTTACTATCTATACGTATATCACCTGAATCGATTGGTTCTAGACGATTTATAGTTCTGCACATAGTGGATTTTCCAGATCCTGAAGGACCTACTATAACTAAAACTTCACCTTTATTAACTGTAAGATTTATATCTTTAAGAACATGAAGCTTACCAAAATATTTTTCAACATGACTTAATTCCACTAAAGGCATAGAATTTTCACGCGTTTGATTGTCGCTTTGAATTGTATCTTTTTCAATATGATTTGTAGTTAATTCTTCTTTACTCATATGAAAGAGCTTAATATATTTGTGTTACACACAGTTATCAACGCAGTTACTTTTTGTAACTCTTAAGTTACAAATATGCCGCTGATATAGAAGAATCAATACTTCTTGTTATCAACGGCATACTTTTTCGTAACATATGCAGATTATTTAATGAAAAATCTGCTAAATACTAAATATTTTTATTCTTCATCAGGATCGTAATCAACGCCAGTTTCTGCACGTTGTTCGTCTGAAATTGGGGCTGGAGCACCAGTTAGAGGATCACGACCGCCACCAGCCTTAGGGAATGCAATAACATCGCGGATAGAGCTAGCTCCTGCCAAAATAGCAGCAGTTCGATCCCATCCTAAAGCAATACCAGCGTGAGGTGGAGCACCATACTTAAAAGCTTCAAGCAAGAATCCAAACTTTTCATCTGCTTCTTCTTTATCAATTCCAAGAACATTAAGCACGCGATCTTGAATGTCATCTCTGTGAATACGCACAGAACCGCCACCCATTTCATTACCATTGCACACAATATCGTAAGAATCACTCATTGCATGCTCAGGATCTTTATCGAATTTATCAATCCAATCAGCAGATGGCATTGTAAACGGATGATGCATAGAAGTCCACTTTGAGTGACCGACAGCAACATCATCATCATCTGGATCATCAGTACGCTTAAACAGTGGGAAGTCAACAACCCAAGTAAAAGCAAATTCATCTGGATGTAGCAATCCTGCACGGCTTGCAAGCTCAACACGAACTGCACCAAGCAAAAGCTGTGAAGATTCGCGGCTTCCTGCTGCGAAGAACACTGCATCGCCATCCTCTGCTCCAACAGCTTGCTTAAGACCTGCGCGCTCTTCTTCAGAAAGATTCTTAGCAACAGGACCTTTCAGCTCGCCATCTTCACCAAACACAACGTAAGCCAATCCCTTAGCTCCGCGCTGCTTAGCCCAATCTTGCCAAGCGTCAAACTGACGGCGAGGAGTTGCAGCACCACCCTTAAAGAGTACAGCACCAACATATGTCGCTTGGAATACTCTAAATGGAGTATCCTTAAAGAAGTCAGTCAACTCAATAAGTGGGTTTCCAAAACGCAAATCTGGCTTATCAGAACCATACTTATCCATTGCTTCTTGCCAAGTAATGCGAGGCAAAGGAAGAGTAATTTCATGTCCTGCTTCCTTCCAAATTGCAGCAATAACGCGCTCAGCCATAGCCATAACATCTTCTTGGCTTACAAAGCTCATTTCCATATCGAGCTGAGTAAATTCAGGCTGACGATCTGCACGGAAGTCTTCATCGCGATAGCAGCGAGCAAGCTGATAGTAACGCTCAACGCCAGAAACCATAAGAAGCTGCTTTAAGAGCTGCGGAGACTGTGGAAGAGCATACCAAGAGCCTGGAACCAAGCGTGCTGGAACAACAAAGTCACGCGCTCCTTCTGGAGTGGACTTAATAAATGTTGGTGTTTCAACCTCAGTGAAGTCCATATCTTCCAAAGCGTGACGAGCAGCCTTAGCCATATCAGAGCGGAGTTTTAAATTGCGTTGCATAGACGGGCGGCGCAAATCAAGATAACGATACTTTAAACGTACATCTTCGCTAGGAAGCTTGTTTTCTGACTCGTTTTCCAAAGCTGTTGAAACTTGGAATGGTAATGCATCTGACTTTGAAAGAACAGTAACTGTTTGCGCAACAATCTCAATCTTACCTGTTGCCAAGTGATCATTTTCATTACCATCTGGACGCAGACGAACTTCGCCTGTTATTTGCACAACAAATTCGCTTCTTAATGGTCTAGCTGTTTCTTCGTCATAGATAACAACTTGCACTAATCCTGTATTATCTCGAACATCAACAAAGGCAACGCCACCGTGATCACGGCGACGATCAACCCAACCTGCGATGGTTACTTTTTGCCCGACCAATGCTTCAGTCACTTCAACGGCATGGTGCGTACGATACGCCGTTTGGCTCATAAGTCCACTTCCTCTATGTTCTAATAATGATGTAATCATTTTTCCATTGACACAAATCTGTGCTTATTTACGCGAGTAAAAATACGCGCAAACTATTTAGCACAGGAAACTGTCTGCCGGGCATACACAGTATCTGGTTGCCACGACGTGACATTTGCTGATTCTTGATCTCCTGTAATTATGTTCTTTACTTCATCTTGACAAGACTCAGATTCGGTACTATCTGCAGGGAACCAAACGTAAGGAATACCAAGCTTGTCGGCGTACTTTATTTGCTTTCCAAGTTTTGCTGCAGTAGGAGCAACATCAGTTGCAATACCACGATCACGCAAAGCTTTAGCGATAGCATTGCAATGAGGACGATCTTCCTCATTCCACACTGCAACAAGTACTGCTGCAGGAGAAACTCTAGAAACAGTTGCGTGAGCCGTGTGAAGCATATAAGAAACTAAACGAGATAATCCAATAGAAAGACCAACTCCAGGATACTTTTTCTTACCTTGAGAAACAAGATTATCGTAGCGTCCTCCAGAGCAAATAGATCCTAAAGATGACACACCATCAAGGAAAGTTTCATAAACTGAGCCAGTGTAATAATCAAGACCACGAGCAATCTTCAAATCAGCAACAACACTACCAGGTCGAATCTTAGATGCTTCATCAACGATCATTGATAACGTTTCAACTCCTTGTAAAGATAGAGCATATGATTCGTTATCTTCATCTCGAACAATATTATGCTTATCACATAGAGAATTAAAACGCTCTTTAAGCTCTTCACCAGTTTTAGCGCGAAGCTGCGCTAATTCTAAGCAAGCAGCAGCTTGAGAATCTGTAGCACCGCATTCTTTTACAAGAAGTTTAAATACTTCATCGTAGCCAATTTTATCTAATTTATCGATTTCTCGTAGAACTCCTTCAATATCACTTAAACCAATCCCACGATAGAAACCTTCTGAAAGCTTACGATTATTAGCATGAACAGTGGCTTTAGGAAGTCCAAACTCACGCAAACGCTCAAGAGCTTCAACCATAACTAACGGTAATTCAACTTCATAATGGGATGGCAAATCGCCATTAGAAACAACGTCAATATCCGCTTGTACAAATTCGCGAAAACGACCTTCTTGCGGACGCTCCCCTCTCCAAACCTTTTGCATTTGCCAACGCTTGAACGGAAACGCCAAGTCGCCTGTATGCTCAACAACATAACGACTAAGCGGAACAGTCAAATCAAAATGCAATCCTATACGTTCTTCAACAGGAGTTTTAGATTCATTACCAACTTCTTGCAAACGAGATAATAAATAAATTTCTTTACTTGTTTCACCTTTTTTTAATAAACTTGAACCTTGCTCAACAGCTCGCGTTTCAATGCCAATAAAACCGTTGAGTTCAAAGACTTCTCTAAGTGTATCAATCACGCGTTGTTCAACAGCACGTTCACTAGGAAGCCATTCAGGGAAACCAGATATTGATGAGCCTTGTACCATGTCCACTATAATAGGTGATGTTACGGAAAATTGTGACCAAAAGTTATACTATTCGTAACACTGTTACCGTGCATATGCTGTAAGGAGTTGTCCCGTGAGCGAACAGACTAAACCAGAAGAAACTACTCAACTCAATGCTACACCAAAACCGCATGCGCCGTCGCCTGCGAATTTTGCTAATAAAACTCGAGTTGTAGCTCAAACCCCTACTATTTCTTATAGTGAGGAAGATGTAAAAAACGCTGAAAAGTTTGGCAGAGTTGATGAAAATGGCACCGTTTACGTGCGAGAAGGTGACACTGAACGTGAAGTAGGACAATACTCTACTGGTACACCAGAAGATGCCCTTACTTTCTACGTGCACCGCTACTTAGATTTAAAGATTAAACTTGATCTTTTTGAAAAAAGACTCGCATCAACAAATGTGAAACCTAAAGAAATTGACGAATCAGTCAACACTTTAGAATCCGAATTAAGTGAGCCTGCAGTTGTTGGAGATATCGCTGCTTTACGAGCGCGACACGCCGAATTAAAGGCTCGTGGAGAAAATAAAAAAGAAGAAATTGCAAAAGCTCGCAAAGATGCAATCGAAAAAGCTCTTAAAGAGCGAACAGCAATAGTTGAACAAGCTGAATCGTTAGTTGAGAATATGACAGAGTCAACTAATTGGCGCTCTTTAGGAGATAAGTTGCGCTCGCTTTTTGACAAGTGGCAGCAACATCAGCGTACAAGTATTCATTTAGCTAAAGCAGATGCAGACGACCTATGGCAACGATTCTCTAAAGCTCGCTCTGCTTTTACAACAGCACGTAATGCTTGGGTTAAACAAAGAGATAGCGAACGCGATAATGCTAAGAATGTTAAAGAAGCTATTATTGCAGAAGCAGAAAGCTTAAAAACTTCTACAGATTGGCGTGAAACTTCCATGAAGTTTAATGCCTTAATGGATCGTTGGAAGAAAGCTGGAAATGCTGGACGTCAACACGATGACGAATTATGGACTAAGTTCCGTGAAGCTGCAGACGTATTCTATCACGCTCGTCAAGCAGATCGTGAAAAGATGAATGCAAGCGAGAAAGAGAATCTAGCTAAAAAAGAGTCACTACTCAAACAAGCTGAAGCTTTGCTGCCTGTTGAAAATGAAGAATCAGCAAAACAAGCACGAAAAGCTTTATCTGAAATTCAAGAACAGTGGGATGCTATCGGATTCGTTCCTCGCGATGATATGCGCCGCATTGAAAGCCGTTTGAATGAAGTTGATAAAAAGATTAAAGCTGTTGAAGAAGCTGCTTGGAAAGATAAAGATCCAGAAGCTAACGCTCGTAAATCAAGCTTTGCTTTGCAATTGAAAGCTCAACTTGACGAACTAGATGAAAGAATCGCAAACGAAAAAGATTCTAAGAGAAAAGCAAAACTTCAAGCAGAAAAAGCAACAAAAGAACAATGGCTCAACGCTATTAAATAAAATATAAACTCATGAGGCTGCGCAAGTTATCGCGTAGCCTCATTTTTTATTGCTAAACATTATATTAAATCAAGAAAAATCAAAAAAGTTAGAGCTGGGAATCAAGAGAAAAATCAACAAAAATCAAGAAAAATAAGCAAGACTCAACAAAACTCAACAAAACTCAACAATAACCAACAATACTCAAAGAAATAATAATTACTTATGCAAATAATGATTAAATAAAATCAAAATAACAAATTAAATCAAAACACGATTTGAAAAAATTTTAAGATTTTTCAATTAAATCTTTAGCAAGCTTAATAAAAGTATTAGCTAAAGAAGAATCCGCTAATTTACCTTCTTTAGTTAAAACTGCAGGACGCCCACTCTCTGCCAATTCTCTGATAGAAGTATTTAAAGGAATTTTAGCTAGAAGAGGAACATTTTTATCAAGAGCTCTACAAAGCTGAGAACTAACACGCTCGCCTCCGCCAGAACCAAAAATTTCTAATCTCTCACCATTGTTATCAAACCAACTCATATTTTCAACAACGCCACGCACATTAACAGGAATTTGCAACGCCATAAGACCTGCTCGAACAGCAACATCTGAAGCACTTGGCTGAGGAGTAGTAACAACAACTAGCTCAACATTGGGCAACGATTGAGCAACAGCTAATGCCATATCTCCTGTACCAGGCGCTAAATCAAGTAAAAGAACATCAGGACTACCCCACCAAACATCTGAAAGAAATTGTTCTAAAGATCGTTGCAAACGAGGACCTCGCCAAAGAATCGCTCGATCTGTTCCAGCAAACATTCCAATAGAAATAAGCTTAACTCCCCAAGAAACAACAGGCATAAGCATTCCATTAAGATTAGTTGGCTGAGAATGTATGCCAAACATACCAGGCAAAGAAAAACCATAAACATCTGCATCAATAGCTGCAGTATCGTATCCTAATGATGCAAAAGTTGCAGCAAGATTAGCAGTTATTGAAGATTTACCAACACCACCTTTTCCAGATGCGATAGCAAAAATACGCGTAGTATTACCATTTTTATTAAAAGGATTTTCTTTACGCTCAGCTTTCAAATCCAATACGAGTTTTGAAAGCTTTTCTTTACTCATAGCACTTATATTTACATGAGGAATCAGATGAGCAGAGGGATATTTTTCTACAGCTGACTTAATTTTTTGCGTAATAACTTGAGCTAACGGGCAATCTGGAACAGTAAGCTCAATGTCAACAAAAACATCATAAGCTACACGATTTTTATTACTATTGCTTTCAATAGCGCAGCTTTCAATAGCGCAATTTGAATTAGCAAAGCTTTTATCAACATTATCTAAATGATTAAAATTAGCTAAATAATCATGATTCGCAACTACACGAACACCTGTTACCATATTTAATTCTGTAACAGATTTTCCTAATTCTGGGTCAATAACACTACCCAACAAATCATAAATACGAGTTTCTAATTCAATCAACTTATTACTCATATTCTATGATTCACTTTGCAAATCAAGCGTAATATCGTTACGCAAAGCCAATTCAACATCACCTGTTGTAAGTAAAATCTTAAATTGGCTCTCATTTAATGTAGGTATACCAAGTTCTATAGCTTTAGTAGCTTTAGAACCAGCATTAGCACCAACAATCGCACAATAAGTATTTTTACTTACTGAAGAAGCAGCTTTACCTCCTCTAGATATAATTGCCTCTTTAGCAGAATCCCTAGTGAAATCCTCTAAAGAACCTGTAACAACAACAGTCTTGCCAATAAGAGTCTGTGTCTGATTGCTACTAGAAGAATCAGATTTGCCAGCAACGCCAGCATTTTTCCAAGAAGCTAATATCTCATATCGCCAATCATCTATATTCTTTGCTTTATCAAACCACTCGAATACTTCTTTTGCAATTTCTGATCCAACACCATCAATATTTGTAAGCTCTTCAATAGAAGCATTAGAAATATTATCTAACGACCCGAAATGTTGAGCAATCAGTCGTGCAGTAGGAGGACCTAAACGTCGAATAGAAAGCGCAACAAGAACACGCCATAATGCAGCATTTTTCCCTTTTTGCGAAATTTCATCTAACATACTTCTAGTTGTTTCACTCGGACGCCTATAACAAGGAACGCTAATAGTCAAAAGATCACCATTTTTGCGCACTTGTTTATTTTTAACTCTAGTTACAAAAGCATCTAAAGGAACTTCAAAATCTGGGTAATCACTATTAAACTCATCTTGAGAATCAGTAGACGAAAAATTCGACAAATTACGTTTAGCTTCTAACTCACGAGTCCAAAAAGCTGAAACCTGTTTCCATAATCCAGATCCGCCAATCTTTTTAGACCTTTTCTTTAGTTTTCCATCTTCCCCTAATTCATTCCACTGTTCAACAAGAGGAATTTCTTTCCAAACCATAACATTTTGTAAATCTTCTGCTTTAATATTAAAAATTCCAGCTTCACTGTGAAGAATTGGAGATTGATAATCAGGAAGATTAAAGTGAGCTTCCGGAATATTAGGCTTAGAAGACGAACCTCTATCAATAGTAATTTTATCTATATCAGGGCGATACACTTCACAAGTAGTAGGCCTAGAATCCTCTGGATTCGCTAATGCTAATGCAGCAGCATCACCCAAATTCTCAATGTCGAACGCTTGCCTAGATGCTAAATGAATAATTCGCTCTGTAAGTTGTGCAGGGCAATTTTCAACATTAGGACAACGAATATCTTTATCCCCTTCTTTTGCAGGAGCAAGCTTTGTTCCACATGAAGGGCAAAATTCAGGCATCACAAATCTTCTTAGATTTTGCTCACGACCCTTGCGAGCACCTAAAACAGGTCCTACAAGCTCTGGAATTACATCTCCAGCTTTACGAACAACAACAGTATCTCCAATTAAAACGCCCTTATGTTCAACTTCATAAGGATTATGCAAAGTAGTACGAGATATAGTAGAACCAGCTACAGTTACAGGCTCAAGAACAGCTACTGGAGTTACTCGTCCTGTACGACCTACTTGAACAATAATATCTTTTAAAATAGTATTAACTTCTTCAGGAGGATACTTATACGCAATAGCCCATCTTGGAGCACGAGATGTTGCACCAAGTTTACGCTGTAAAGCACGATCATCTACTTTAACAACAATTCCATCTAAAGCATGAATTATAGAAGAACGATTTTCTCCATAATAATCAATCATATCTTGAATTTGCTCAAAATTATTTACATTTCGAGTATAAGGAGAAACTGGAACACCCCATTTTTTATAAAGTTCATAAGCATCTGATTGATTAAACGTCGTTTCGCTATTTGCATGACGAGTTGAATTTTTCCAACGTAATTGACCTAAACCATGAGCAAAAAAACTTAAATGTCTTGTTGATGTAATTCTAGGATCTTTTTGACGCAATGATCCAGCTGCAGCATTTCTAGGATTAGCAAAAGGCGATTTACCTGAATTCTCTTGTTCTTCGTTAAGCTTATAAAAATCCTCCCAAGACATAAAAACTTCGCCACGAATTTCCACAAATTCCGGTATATCTTCTGGATCATTTGCATTTAATTGCGTAGGTATAGCATCAATCGTTCTAACGTTTAACGAAATATCTTCACCAGTTACTCCATCGCCTCTAGTAAGACCTTGCTCAAGAGTACCATTTCGATAAATTAAATTTAAAGCTAAACCATCAATCTTTACTTCGCATGTCATAGGCAATGGTTCATTTTGCGACCAATGCAAATCTCTTAACACGCTATTGTACCAATCATGTAATTCTTCGAAAGAAAACACATCATCTAAGCTCATCATCCGAGATGGATGCTTTACAGGAGTAAAATCATTTGAAAAAGTACCACCAACTCTATGTGTTGGAGATTGAGGATTGTCTAATGTCGGAAAAGCAGATTCCAAAGAACTTAACATTCTCATTCTCGCATCATAAGCTGCATCTGAACTCGTAGGGCAATCTTCAACATAATAAGCAATTTGATCTGATTGAGCCCAAGCAGCTAATTTAGACCACAATTTAGCAGCTTGTTCAGTTGTAAAGAATGAAAGTTGAATATTTTCTAATGCTAGAGCATCTGCATCTGTAGGCTCTAACTTAGCAATCCATTCATCATTATTTAAATTAGGATTCCATATATGAGCTTTGCGTGAAGAAGAACTATCTGCATCACTAGAAAAACTATCTGCATCGTTAGAAGGAATACCGTCTGCATTAGATAAACTATCTGCAGCATTAGAAGGACTATCAAAGGAATCTTGAGTATAAGTTTTATTATCAAAATCAAAAAGCGAAGGCTGAATACTTGAATTAGCAGCATCTTTTTTGCTTATACTCATATCTAATCCCTTTCTTATCAAAAAATCCAATAAATAAACAAGTTCAATTTTCAAATTACTATCGTTTATACAATATGATAATTCAACGCAAGTAACGTTATATCATTATATAAATCACATTATTAGATAAAAACACATTATCAATTTTTAGAATCTACTGTGCATTACAATCGCAAATTACTGTGCATT
>NZ_KQ961853.1:60811-223028 GCF_001563665.1 Gardnerella vaginalis
ATTACAATCGCAAATTACTGTGCATTACAATCGCGAATCTACTATGCGTTAAGAGATCGCAAGAATTGCATTTGTATTGCATTGCTAACGTCATTATTTTCTTTAGAATAATTCATTCTAGCTGAAGCAACGCATAGTGTCCTAGCGATAACAAACATCCCATTATTTACTGTTTCTTTAGCAGCTGAATCTATAATAGAGCGAGCATTTGTATCTGGCCAATAAGGTATGTTTCTTGCTTTAAGAATCCTAATTATATCGTCCATCTCGTCAAATATTTGCATGCCTTGAGATTTCATTCTCGTTAAAAGCTCTTCTTTTTCAATATTTAAAGTTTCAATATGTTCTGGAGCAATACTTTCTGCCATTTGATAAGAAGCTAAAGCACTATCAAAATGATCTCGCATCCACTCAGCATAAGCTAATCTATAGTATGCGAATGCAGCATCATCTTGATCTAGAGCAACTCTCAAAGCATTCAAACATGCTGCGAAAACTGAATCCCAATCCTCATGACGAGATAACTCAGTAGCTAAACGCAAATGCGAAAGAGCATATGTAGGAGCATAAACAACCATTGAGCGCAAATGCTGCAAAGTTTTATTACTATCGTGCAATTGCGAGTATATGTCCGCTAATTCCATATGAGAATAAAATAGACCATCTGGTATTAAACGCATAGACTCGTTATTATTAGCAAACATACGATTATAAATAACTCTCTCAGCATATGAATTGAAATACCTTGGTATTGATTTACCTTCAGAAAACATCGCATCATAATATGCTACATTTTTCTCATATTCTTCAATACCTTGTGATATTTCACCCATTTCTAATTGAGTATGAGCTTTAAGACGCATATTTCTTATATCTTTAGAAATATGAAAGTCTAGCTCAGGAATAGGATCCTCATCTATAAGAGATTTAGTTATAATTCCAGATTTTTCGCTCAACTCAGGATCATCTATTGAATTGATAATATCCATCGCCATATGAGCTTTTTCAGCAGTTGTTGGCATAAGCTCTGATGCAATATGATGGAAGTCAGAAACAGCTTGTTGCAATAAATCCTCTCTCTGAATTGCAAGACCTTTAGCACAACAAGTTCCTAATATTGATTCTAAATAATCATTAAATTGACGATCTGAGAATTCTGGCTCTTCTTGAGCTCCTCTAGGAGCAAACTTAGTATCTCTTAAATCAAATGTTGGATCAACTGATTTTAATGCACCAGAAGAATCAATATTCATGTTTGCAAAAAACTCTTTATATGTTTTTATTGGATTTTTTAAACCATTAGAGCGTAAATATTCAACGAATTTTTTACGAGTAAAAGTAACAGTCATTAAAGTTTTACGAGATTTTTCATTTAACAAAGAGCGCGATGATTCATCTGAATTATTTTTATCATCAAATTCACTACTACTAGAAATAGTAGAATCACTAGAAGAGCTAGAAGAGCTAGAAGAGCTAGAAGAGCTTATATTATTAGCGCTTTCAGTGCGTGAGCTAATAGAACTAGAATCACAAGAAGAATCATATGCTTTTGCTTCATGAATTTGTTCAGGATTACCATGAACATCTCCATCTTTCGGCTCACCTTTTATATGCGTTTGTTGATTTACTAAATCATTTAACGCGCTTAAAGTACGATTCAAAAGCTTATCAATAGCATTATTATTAGCTGCAACCATTTCCTCTAAGCAAATCGAATCTAATCTAACAGATACATTTTTTACAGCAGGATTTGCAGCAAAAGCTATTAAAGCTAATATAATTCCCAATCGCAAATTGTATTCTGTTGTCATAGTAGCTATTTTTGAAGCGCTCAAATTAACCCAATGCTTTTTAAAAGCATCGTAAGAGCGGCGCGGCATAACTGAAGGTCCAACAGCCATAAATCCTATAGCAACATTTCCATCTTCAATATTAGAACGAAAATCAGCATCGAATCTAAAGGGAGTGCGCATAGTACGAATCCAATGCGATAATCTCTGCCTATACGCCCATTCATTATTAGTTCTATAGTCTTTGATCATAGAACTTTTTCTCTCATAACGAATTTGCTTCCATATAGTTTCAAGAGGCTTGATTTTATCGTCTTGTAAAGGACTTCCAAAATCATTTATGAATTTTAAGTAAGCACCAAAAGCTGGATCCTCTATCAAAGCAAAATCTATTTGTGCTGCCTGCTTATATGTGACTTCATTTTCTGTAAAATTACTGCCAGACGAAGAACTTTCTTCTATACAATCGCTAATAGCATGAATCCTATTCAATGCACCTTCAATAGACAAAACTACAAGAGCTGATTCTGGATCAAGAGCATTATCCCAAGAAATCTCATAATTTCTGGAAACACTAGATTCATTCAAATGCAAAACTTCAGCTCCATGCTTTTGCTCTAAAGATCGTATAGGATTAAGAGCTCCAGACTCATGCATTAAACGCTCAAAATATGCTTCTAATCCAGAATATCTAAGACCAGCAACTCGAATATTTTGTATATCTTTTACACTGTTTCTAATAGCACACAAAGGTGCTTGCGTATGAAGTCTATGGAAAATATTCTCAACACCAAAACTTGTTAAAATTTCTGAAATATTTGGAATTAAATAAGTAGCAAAAAATACTATAGCTATAGCATCTTTGTATTCAAGATTATATCTAAGAGACCCTGCTAAAGGCGTACGTGCTTGCTCAATAGTGTATGATTTACGACCATTATTTTCTGCACAAAGCCACGAAGCAACCCATCTTGGACCTTCAAAAGGACCTGTATGAATAACAACATCTCCGCGCAAAACCCGGAATGTTGAAGATTTACACAATCGAGAAAAAGTATGCATGAAAAACTTGATTCTACCCCAAAAAGTATGAGATTTTTTTATCTCAAGTTTATTTTTTTCTTGACCCTCTTTACGAGCTTTTTCTTCTTCATTAAGTTCATGAGATTGAAAGAATTGATTCGCGTCAAAATTATTATAAATAGAGTCATCTTCATCATCACTGTTAGCACAATCGCAAGCTACGATTTTATTACTTCCAGTAATAATCAAATCATTATCTTCGTCAACACAATCTATATCTACACAATCACCATCTGTGTCGTCATAAAATGGGAAGTCATATCTATCTGGAGCATCATATAACTTAGATATTTTTTCTACTTCGTGAATAAGTTCAGGAGATTGTGAGCAAATTTCTTCAATCTCCTTATCCATACTTTCACTATCTTTATAATTTTCAAATGCTAAATTATCATCACTTTTAGGATCATAAGTTTCCTTGAAAGCTTCATTTATATTTTTACAAAAAGCACTAAATTTATTAGGTAATTTATTCCCGTAGAATCTAGATTTATCTTCAAGAATTATTTCTTGCTGCTTTAAAAGGTAAAGTGACGTAAAACGATAATATATATCTTCAACAGTCATATCATTGCCTAAATAAACTCTACCTTCATAATCAGCAATAGCTAATTGCCTAAATTTCCTATTATTATCTTCAAATAATCCTAAAGAAATCATTGGCTTAGAATTCTTACTACTAAAAATATTCTTAGAGCCATTTTCAGATTTACTATGTTTTATATCACAATAACGAATCCAGCCGTATTTTATTCCATCAGGCAAGCCTTTTATATCGTTAAAAATATGCTTTTTAGCGAAGATGGGAACTTTTACAAAAATATCATCAGAAGAATCATCTTCGTCATCTACATCTACATCCGTATCTTGATTTGTGCTTAATGAATCATTGTTTATTGAAGAATTAAAATAATTAGAAGAATTATTTGATGAAGTCATGCTTTTAGATACTGCTTGTTCGCTAACTTCATCGTCACGCTCATAGCTTGCATTTAGTGGCATGTTATCAACCATAATCCCCATTCTTTCCAAATAGATACAATGAACCGATATGTATAGCCCCAATCAGATTCATTTAACGTGTATTTTAAACACTATCGTCAAGTATATAAGATGTAACGCATGTTATAAATGTGTGTTGTTACTTATGTAAATATATAAAAATGTATAAAAATATATAAACTTTATAGATAGTCTTGAAATGTAAGACAATGTAAACCAATAAATAAACTAACAGTCAAACTAACTAACAGTCAAACTAAAAATCAAATAAGCTAACAGTAAAACCAACAAATAGACAAATCAAAGAATAAACCAACAGTCAAATTTAAAATTATAGTAAAACAAATCCTATATAAAACTTATGACTGAAACAGTAACTACCATTTCAGCCATAAGAATCGTTTATTACTTATCGTATATCTTGATGAAAAGGATTAAACACTACGCTACAACGCTGGAAGCTCTTAACATCAACATATCCTGTAGAAGCCATAGTACGGCGCAATGCACCAACAAAATTAGTAGTTCCATCCGCTTTATGACTTGGACCAAATAGTATGTTTTCAAGAGGAGCAACAGTACCAACATTCGTACGCATACCACGAGGAAGAGAAGAATGACGCGCTTCAGCACCCCAATGCATTCCACGACCTGGAGCTTCAGTAGCACGAGCCAAAGGAGTTCCAAGCATTACAGCATCTGCTCCCATTGCCAAAGCTTTAATAAAGTTTCCAGAATTACCCATTCCACCATCTGCAATGATATGAACGTATCTACCGCCAGATTCATCTAAATAATCGCGGCGCGCCTCAGCAACATCTGCAATAGCAGTTGCTAAAGGAGCTTGAACTCCTAAAGTGTTCATAGTTGCAGAAACAGCTCCACCGCCAAATCCAACTAAAACTCCAGCAGCTCCAGTTCGCATTAAATGCAATGCGGATGTGTAATCAGCGCAACCGCCAACAATAACTGGAACATCTAAATCATAGATAAATTTCTTCAAATCAAGAGTCTCATGATCTTTAGAAACGTGTTCAGCAGAAACAGCTGTACCACGAATAACAAACAAATCAACACCTGCTTCAAGAACTGTAGTATAAAATTCTTGAGTACGTTGTGGTGAAAGAGCGCCTGCAACAGTAACACCAGCATCTCTAATAGTGTGCAAACGCTTAACAATAAGTTCAGGCTTAATAGGTTCTGAATAAATCTCTTGAATACGTTTTGTAGCTTGTTCAGATTGCAATTCAGAAATTTCTTTCAATAAAGGCTCAGGATTCTCATAACGAGTCCAAAGTCCTTCCAAATCAAGCACACCTAAAGCACCCATCTGTCCCATTGCAATTGCAGTATCTGGACTTGTAACTGAATCCATAGGAGCAGCAATAATTGGAACATCAAAGCTGTATGCATCAACCTGCCAAGCTGTAGAAACAGCTTGAGGATCGCGCGAACGGCGAGAAGGAAGAATAGCAATATCATCAAGCGAATACGCTACGCGGGCCTTTTTGCCCAAACCTATTTCAATTTCCTGTGACATACTTATTAGGCTAATGCTCGATGTTGACTAAAAAGAATACAAATGTCGGAATATAACAATATTTAGATTACTTATGAAAAACATTATATATATTTTTCGCTTTTTCTAATCCGATACCTGGAACTTTTTGTAATTCTTCTAATGAAGCAGATGAAATTTTCTTAACGCTTCCGAAAACAGATAATAATCTCTTAGAGTAAGCTAAGCCAATTCCAGGAATTGAATTTAAAGTAGATTTCAATAAACCTTTTCTCCTTTTATTACGATGATATGCAATAGCAAATCTATGAGATTCATCTCTTGCTCTTTGAAGTAAATACAATCCTTCTGAGTCACGTTTAAAAATAATAGGATAATCACCATCAGCAAGCCATACTTCTTCTAACTTCTTTGCTAAACCGCATACAAAAACATCATTTACACCACAATCCAACATAGCTTGTTTAGCTGCAATCGCTTGCTGTTTGCCGCCATCTACAATAATGAGATTAGGCTTGTAAGCAAAACGTCGTTTTACTTTATTTCTATCAGAGTTAGAACTATTATTTTTAGACTCCCCAGAATCAATTTCATTGTATGTAAATCTTCTTTTAATAGTTTCATATAAAGCACTTAAATCATCTAATTGACCAGCTCCATCTTCACCATGAATAGAAAATCGTCTATATTCGCTTGGACGAGCTATTGCATCTTCAAATACAACCATTGATGCAACTTGATACGTTCCATCAATAGTATTAGAGATATCGTAACATTCAATACGCAACGGAGCGTTACTCAATCCAAGCACTTGAGCTATCTCATTCATAGCTTGAGTACGCATTTCAATACTATTGATGCGACTTGATTTCATGCGCACTAAAGCCTGATTCGCATTTTCGTTAGCACGATTCATTAAATCATGCTTACTTCCACGTGACACAACATGAATAGTTACTTTAGATCCACGTATATTACTTAATAAAAGTTCTAATTCTTTCTGTCGTTCTTCGCATAATTCTATAGGGATTATAATTTCACGAGGTACAGGAGATATAGGCGCTAATAAATCTTCGCGACCTGTTGATTCTTGTCGCTCATGACGTGTTCTAGTAGCTTTAGCTCTAAGAACAGAATCAATTGCACTAGCATTTTTAATATCACTAAACGCATCACGAATTTGCTTGATGTTAGCACAATTATGTGATTTTAAATCATAAGAATTTCCATATTCTGCATAGACATTCGTCAACAAATCAGCAAGAAGATCACTATCGTCAATTTCATCATTTCGTTCAACATACCAATTTTTCTCTCCACGAATCATTCCAGATCTTACAAAAAATGCATGAATTGATGCTTCAAGATTATCTGAAGATAAGCCAAATACATCCGCTTCAACATCATCATCAAAAACTACTGAATTTTTTTGCAAAACAGTATTTAATAATGAAATATCATCACGCAATTTTGCAGCGCGTTCAAATTCTAAATTATCACTAGCTTTTTTCATCTCAGCGTTAAGATTTGAAATATACGATGAGCCTATACTTCCAGTAAGAACACCGACTAAATGTTCTACGTTATTTCTATGCTCACTTTGAGAAACATTATCAATACATGGAGCAGAACATTTTCCAATAGAAGCCAATAAGCATGGACGCCCAGTTCTATGAGCTCTACTAAACACTGAAGAAGAACAAGTTCGTACAGGAAAAGTTTTTAACAGTGAATCAAGACTATGTTTTAGTGGCCATACTTTTGCATAAGGTCCAAAATAACGAGCACGTTTGAAAGAGCGATTTCTAGTAATCCAAACTCTAGGAAATTCTTCTTCAACAGATACTGCAACATAAGGGTAAGTTTTATCATCTCTAAAAACAACATTAAATCTTGGATTAAATGTTTTAATCCAAGTATATTCAAGTGTAAGCGCTTCAAATTCTGTTTCTACAACAGTCCACTCTAAACTACGAGCAGACAAAACCATTGATCGAGTGCGAGGGTGCAATTGATCTAAAGGTTGAAAATAATTTGCTAATCTATTTCTCAAATTCTTTGCTTTTCCAACGTAAATTACTCGGCCATCCCCGTCACGCCATTTATAAACTCCTGGTTTAGGTGGTATATCGCGAGAAGCAGGTCTGAATAAATCACGACTATCTGAAAGCAATGGAGCTCCTAAAGAATTTAAACCTAAACTACTTTTTGAATCTGACACGTTCTTAGTCTTATGCCAATGAACACTATCACTAGAAGCACTAACAGAACTACTGCTTGAACTATTGTAAGAATTGGCTGCGTATTCAGTAGAAATATCACTAGAGCTATCAGTAGAACTATCACTATAACTATCACTAGAAGCACTAAAAATGTTTGAATCTAAAGAATAATTCAAATCCTCATAATTTCTTAAATCCTCCATATTATTTATTCACCTCCTTCTTTTAATTTTCTAAAAATTCCATCAATTTAAATTTACGTGTATTAGATATTTAACATTGGCTTTAAGAATTTACCAGTCCAACTCGAGTCACATTCAGCAACGCTTTCAGGAGTGCCTTGTGCTACAACACTTCCTCCTCCATCTCCTCCTTCTGGACCTAAATCAATAATCCAATCCGCTGACTTTACAACATCAAGATTATGCTCTATAACAATCACCGTATTGCCTTTATCAACAAGAGATTGAAGAACAATCAATAATTTTCTAACATCTTCACAATGAAGACCAGTTGTAGGTTCATCAAGAATATATACTGTTTTACCTGTAGATCTGCGTTGCAATTCAGTGGCAAGCTTAACTCTCTGCGATTCTCCACCAGAAAGCGTTGGAGCAGACTGTCCTAATCGGATATACCCTAAACCAACATCTACTAAAGTTTTCAAATAACGCGATATTGATGGATACGATTTGAAGAAAATTGCAGCATCCGAAATAGGCATATTTAGAACATCTGAAACTGATTTTCCGTTATATTTAACTTCCAACGTTTCTCGATTGTATCTTTTACCATGACAAGCTTCACATTCAACATAAACATCCGGCAAGAAGTTCATCTCAATTTTCAAAGTGCCATCACCATGACAAGCTTCACAACGACCTCCTTTAACATTAAAAGAGAATCGTCCTGGACCATATCCCCTAACTTTTGCTTCGGATGTTTGAGCAAATAAAGAACGAATTTTATCCCATACACCAGTATAAGTAGCAGGATTAGAACGTGGAGTTTTACCAATAGGATTTTGATCAACGTGGACGACTTTATCGCATTTATCTATACCTTTTATATCTTTATGCTTTCCAGGAACTATACGAGCTCCATTTAATTTATTTGCAAGAACTGGATAAAGAATTGAATTTATTAAAGTTGACTTTCCAGATCCAGAAACTCCTGTAATGCAAGTAAAAACCCCGAGAGGAATAGAAACATCAATATTTTTCAAATTATGTTCGCGCGCACCAATAATTTTTAACATGCGAAGAGGATCTACTTTTCTACGCATCTTAGGAATAAGAATTGAACGTCTACCAGAAATGTAATCTCCTGTGATAGAACGCTCTGCATTAGCAATAGATGAAGACGGTCCGCAATATACTACTTCTCCTCCATGCTCTCCAGCTTCAGGACCAATATCAACCAGCCAATCAGCTTTACGAATAGTATCTTCATCGTGCTCAACAACTATAAGAGTATTACCGAGATTTCTAAGATGATGTAAAGTTGAAATTAAACGTTCATTATCTCTTTGATGTAAACCAATAGAAGGCTCATCAAGAACATACATAACACCAACTAAACCTGAACCGATTTGCGTAGCTAATCTAATACGTTGCGCTTCACCTCCAGATAATGTTTTCGCTCCTCTAGAAAGAGTTAAATAACTCAAGCCAACATCATTTAGGAATCCAAGGCGAGCGCGAATCTCTTTTAAAACTTCACCAGCAATAATCGCCTGAGAACCTTTTAATTGCAACGAGTTAATCCAATTCAAACTCTCACAAACAGGCATGTCACATACATCTGCAATAGAACAATTTCCAATTTTAACAGCAAGAACCTCCGGTCTTAAACGTTTACCTTTGCAAGCTCTACATGGAACTTCTCGCATATAAGACTCGTAGTATTGTCGCATCTGATCTGAATCAGTTTCATCATGCTTACGCATTAGAGTGCGAATTACGCCTTCAAATCCAGTAGAATACTCTCGCTGCCTTCCCCATCTATTTTTATACGAAACTGTAACAATAAAATCATGGCCATACAGAACAGCATGTTTAACATCTTCAGACAAATCTTTCCATGGAGTATCCATGCTAAAGCCTAAATCTTTAGCAAGCCCTTTTAGAACATGTTGATAATACATGCCAGCAGATTTATTCATAGCCCATGGCTCAATAGCACCTTGTGCAAGTGATTTTTCAATATTCGGAATAACTAATTCTGGATCAATCTCCAAATTATATCCTATTCCTGAGCAATCTTTACAAGCACCATAAGGAGCATTAAAAGAAAAAGTTCTAGGCTCAATCTCGTCAAGCTCTAGAGGATGATTGTTAGGGCATGCTCTATGTTCTGAAAAAGACTGCCTACGATTCGAAGAGTCTTGAGGCTCATCAACGAAATCAGCAACCACAACTCCATTTGATAATTTCAATGCAGTTTCAATAGAATCATTAAGACGCACTCTAATGCCATCTTTAATAACTAATCTGTCAATAACTACTTCAATAGTGTGTTTCTTTTGCTTAGCAAGTTTAATATCTTCAGATAGCTCATGCATTTGATTATCAATAATCACACGAGCGTAACCATCTGAACGTAAAAGTTCAAGAGTGTCTTTAAATTCACCTTTACGACCTTTAACTATTGGTGACAAAATTTGCAATCGTGTGCGCATCGGCAAAGAAAGCAAAGTATCAGTCATCTGTTGAGTAGTTTGAGCACTGACCTTTCTGCCGCATTCAGGACAATATTGCGTTGAAACTCTAGCAAAAAGAATACGTAAATAATCATAAATTTCTGTAATCGTACCAACTGTAGAACGAGGATTCCTATTAGTTGTTTTTTGATCTATAGAAACTGCAGGACTTAAACCTTCAATAAAATCAACATCAGGTTTATCCATACGACCTAAAAATTGTCTAGCATAAGCACTGAGAGATTCAACATATCTTCTTTGACCTTCAGCAAATAAAGTATCAAAAGCAAGAGATGACTTACCTGATCCAGAAAGACCAGTAAAAACCACCATACGATTTCTAGGGATAGAAAGACTAACGTTTTTAAGATTATGCTCTCTAGCACCTTGAATAGTTATCTTCCATTCAGACGGAACATTAGACAAATCTGATATAAGAGTTCCATGAGATGAGCACAGTGGAGCTTTATCTAGCAATATTTGCAATGCATCTGATTTTTGTACCTCACTCATTAGCACCTCACATATAAAAATGAACAACTTACAAGATAAGAACTTTATTATAGAACACTTGTTCGAAAAAGTAAAGTCCTCAACGAAAATTCGTTACCCCACGCGATATAATTTCTCACTTGGCTTAATATTTTATTTAGCCAATATATTATGAGCCTTTATTTTAATGAAACGGATACAAATATGCCTATTGACGCACAAGCATTAACCATACAAATTGGTGCGCGTACGCTATTAAACTCTTCTGATTTTCACGTTACTAAAGGCGATAAAATTGGTCTAGTTGGCAGGAACGGCGCCGGAAAAACAACATTAACACGCGTAATAACAGGCGATATGCTCCCATCACAAGGCTCAGTTCGAGTCAGTGGAAAATTAGGTTATTTGCCACAAGATACCCATGCTGCAGATCCAGAGCAAAGCGTTATTGACAGAATTATGAGCGCAAGAGATATAGCATCTATCGTATCTAGAATCCGCAAAGCTGAAAAAGAAATGACAGATCCAGATCCGGATGTTATGACAAAAGCAATGAATCGTTACGATAAAGCAATGCAAGATTACGAGAAAGCAGGAGGATACTCTGTACAATCTGAAGCAATCTCAATGGCAAGTAGTCTTGGTCTTCCACAAGAAGTTATGCAACAATCTCTTGGAACTCTTTCAGGCGGTCAACGCAGGCGCATTGAACTAGCGCGAATACTTTTTTCTGATGCAGATACCTTAATTCTTGACGAACCTACAAATCACCTTGATGCAGACTCAATAATATGGCTTAGAAACTATCTTAAGCGCTTTGAAGGTGGATTCCTTGTAATATCCCACTCAACTGAATTGCTTGATGAAGTAGTTAATAAAGTATGGCATTTAGATGCGCAATTAGCGAAAATAGACATGTATTCTATGGGTTGGAAAGCATACTTACATCAACGAGTTGTTGACGAAGAACGCAGAAGACGCGAACGCGAAGTAGCAGAAAAGAAAGCAGAACGCCTTATGAAACAAGGTATTCGCTTACATGCAAAAGCAACTAAAGCAGTTGCAGCTCAAAATATGATGCGAAGAGCACAACGTTTACTTAGCGAAACAAGTGAAGCGCAAAGAAGCGAAAAAGTTGCAGATATACGTTTTCCAGAACCATCCCCATGCGGAAAAACACCTATTATGGCAAAAGATATTTCTAAAGCATACGGATCTAATATTGTTTTTGCGGGAATTAACCTTGCTATAGATAAAGGCTCGCGAGTAGTTATACTCGGATATAACGGAGCTGGAAAAACTACAACACTACGCATTCTAGCAGGAGAAGAAACAGCAGATACAGGTGAAGTACAATACGGTCACGGATGCAAAATCGGGTATTTTGCACAAGAGCACGATACTCTTGATTTAGATGCAACAGTATTAGAAAATCTTCAACATGTTGCTCCAAACTTAAACGACACACAAGCTCGTTCAATGTTAGGAAGTTTCCTATTTTCTGGTGATGATGCAATGAAACCAGCTAAAGTACTTTCAGGCGGCGAAAAAACACGTCTTGCGCTCGCAACTCTAGTCACTTCACAAGCTAACGTACTTTTACTTGACGAGCCAACTAATAATTTAGATCCAGCTTCTAGAAATGAAATTCTTAAAGCTATATCGAAGTATGAAGGCGCTATCGTGCTTGTTACGCACGATGAAGGAGCAGTTGAAGCGTTAAAACCTGAACGTGTTCTTCTTATGCCAGATGGCGATGAAGATTTATGGAACGATGAATATTTGGATCTTGTTGCAGAAGAATAATTAAGCGAACGCTAGAGCCAAAATCCGTTAGAATGGATATGTGATGGCAATTTCTTTATCTCAAACTTTGCAAGAATCATTGCAAAGAAAATACTTTCACAGAAAGTATATACTACGAATATTGCGCATGCCATTAGCAATTTTGCTACTTATAGTCTTGTTTGAATGCACTATAGGAAACATACCATTTTGGAAAAGCGTTGCAGGTAGCACAGATAGCTTTTCAGCTCATAACCACATAGGAGCAGGAATCCAACGTTTGCACTCAGGAGGATTGAGAATCGTAGATCCTTCAGAAGCATATATTGAAGTTATTTCAGACGGTTCATCTCCTTACATACGTTTACAACCTGCTATAAAACAACCTAAAAACGTTGGTACAACACCAATTATTAGCGACATTCACGTAAGAGTAGACGTAAATGGAATAGCAGGAAAATTAACTAGCGCTAATCCAAGAGCTACAAATAATGCTCTAATACCAGTACCAGAAGAAGCTATTGGAAAACCTAATATTTTAAGAATCTGGATACAACATCCTTTTAATTCAATAATAGATTTAGAAGATGCTAGAGCAAACGTTAGAGCACCTTTCAGTTGGTCTTGGGGTCGCGTAGCAATGTTAGCTATAGCAGCATTTGTTATTGCATTATTAAACCCATGGTCACATCTTTGGAAAATAAAACTTAATACATCAAGTATTTATCAACGATTACTTTTTATAGTAATTCTTTCGCCTTTTATAATTAACGCTTTCATATCTATTATTGATAGCTTTATATACTCAACACCACTACACTTCGATGTAATTGGAAACTATACGTACGATTTTGATCAATACGATCACACAGCTCAAGCGATTTTGCGCGGACAAACCTACTTGAATTTGCCTGTTCCTCACGAACTTCGACAATTATCTAACCCATACGATCCTTCAGCAAGAAATATACTTTTATCAAACGGAGTTAGAAATATTTATTGGGATCACGCATATTATCAAGGACATTGGTATTCTTACTTTGGCGTTATACCAACAATCTTCTTCTTCCTACCATATAGAGCTATAAGCATGCTTTTCGTTCCAAATGGAAGGATGTTACCAACAAGTGCAGTCACGTTCTTTTGCATTATTGTATTCCTTATAGCAGGATCTCTATTGATAATTAACTTAATAAAAAAGATTAAAGAATCTCCACTTCTTGCAACAACAGTAATATGCGTAGCATTATTCTTAATAACTTCTAACATAACTTATTTATGGTTTAGACCATCGTTCTATTCAATTCCTATAGTTTCTTCTTTAATGTTTACAACTATAGGATTATGCTGTTGGCTTAAAGCGCGCAAAGACGATATAACAATAAACTCATTCTATTTTTCTTTAGGAACATTTTTCATATCACTAAATCTAGGATGTAGACCTACTTTTACGATTGCTTTACTTTTAGCTTTACCACTTTTCAGACATTACATTTTCAATACTTTATATAATACTTTTACAAAATATTATGATCCATCTTCTTGGAAACAATTAGCTAGACTTACTTCGATAACACTTATACCTATAGCAATAATCGCATTACCACTTGGTTTTTATAATGCGATTCGTTTCGGCTCTCCTTTTAATTTTGGAAATGAATATCAAATAACAGTAACAGATATGACTAGAATGCATATACCATCAGAAAACATATTGCCTTCTATATTTAGTTATTTAATTCTACCTTTACGAACTATTACAAAATTCCCTTGGATTGCAATTCAACCTATTTCTTTTAGCAAATGGCAATATGCAGAACCAATGATTGGAGGAATATTTAGCATATCTCCACTAGCTTTACTCGGTCAAATCGCATCATTCATTTTTTATAAACGTAATAAAAACAAATATGTAAACGAATTTGCAATAACATCAATTGTTTTGGGGATTATAGTTATAATATTCGATAGCTTAAAAGCAGGAATTGGATGGAGATATATAGCAGATTTCAGCTGGCTTATAGGATTAAGCGCTGTTATCGGAATCGCATTATTCTTAGAAAAAGCTGCAATAATAACAAGCCAAGACACTATTTTAACTAAAGCATGTTCTTATTCAATACGAGCTATAATCGCAATTCTACTTGTGTTTTCTCTTGTTATAACATTTTTAAGCTGGTTTATTATAGGTAGAGAAGATTCGCTAATACAATATAATCCAGAATTATGGTATAGCGTACGAGCTTGGTTTAATCTCTTATAATCTCATTTAATAAAGTATCAACTGTTTTTAGCGTTAGCTTAAGATTATTACTGAATTGATCCGGTTCAGGCAATAAAGATAGCGCAAGATATCCATTATTTGGCATATCAAAATAGTATCCAGGTTGAGAAACTAATTTATAATCGCGAATCAAACGCAACGCGAGTACATCATCATCAATACAAGATGGAACTCGCAATAATACATTCCATCCTCCTTCTGCTCTTAAAGCATCAACGCAACAATTAGGCCATTGAGCAAGTGTTTTGCGTAAAGTAGAAAGATTAGATTTTATACGCGAACGAACTTTATTCGTCTGTTCACACGCGCAATCAAGCAATTCATGAATATGATCTGAAACAGTCGCACCAATAGGAAGAAAATCATCTGCTATCACATCAAGACGTTTTTTTGCTTCACAAACGTCATCAACAGGTCCTGAAACTTCAATCCAACCAACTTTTGCGTGAGGAGCAGCAAGCATTTTAGAAAATCCATCTAAAGCAAAAACAAGAGTCGAAGTTTCACCTGCTAAGCGAGCATTAAAATCAAAAGGCTCAAGTGAGTAATCATAAAAAACCTCATCTGCAATAATAGCAATACCATGCTTATGACATAATTCCAACAGCACTTCTCTTTCTTGCATCTTTATATAAGAGCCTGTTGGATTATTGGGATTTATAAGAACTAAGGCTTTAATATTATTCGATTTATCTTCTATTAAAGAACGTACATTAGCTAAATCAATAGTCCAAGAACCATCGTATCTCAAAGAATAAGGAATTGTTTTTACAAGATTCAGACGAGCAATAGATTCAACTAAAGGATACCCAGGTTTTGGAGCAAGAACAGCATCACCTGCATCACATAAAAGCATCATAAGCCATGCATAAGCTTGAGATGTAGAAGATAGAACATAAATATTTTCTGGATTAAGAGCACTAGCACAATAAGCACTACAACTAGGATCTTTAATTATCACTTCACTTTTTGTATTTGCATTAGATTCGCTTGAATAAATACCACGATTGTCACGCTTATTTATAAAATCTGCTAGCATTTTGCGAGTTTCAATAGGCCCTCGAGGATCTGCAACATACTTACTAGATAAACAAATAGGAGCAAGATTATGAGATGTTGGATTAGAATCATTAAGCTTAGTTAATTTGATATTGCAAGCTAAAGCATCCCTTTCAGCTACGATAATAGGATTAGGTTCGCTTACATCTACTCGAGAAGAAAATTTCACATGACTACATTAGCTTATATTAAAGATATATTATTTTTAGCTAATACACATTGCACCAATATGAATTTAAAGCATCGCTATTACGTTTAGACTTTTAAACATTAGATTTAAAATTTTCGTGAAATAACACAAAATCTGTGTTATTTTGGGTTATTTCGCAACATTTTCTATTTAATCTAATAAAAATGCGCTAGACGAAATCAATTAGCAAAAACTAAAAATCGAATACGCCTAGCGCTAACAATATTTATCTTAAAAAGACATTCAATAATGCGTTATTACATAAACACAATGCGTTTACGATAACATCATTACTTTTCTCGCTGTTGCATAGCATAAAATGCAGCGCCAATAATACCAGCTTCATTATGCAAAGAAGCAACAACGATTGGCGTCTTTATATCAATATGCGGCAAGAACTTTTCACTTACTCTACTTACTCCACCGCCTACAACGAACAAATCTGGATTGAAGTACTTTTCCATCAAACCATAGTACTTTGTTAAACGCTTAGCCCACTTCTTATAACCCATATCCAACTTTTCACGAACAGAAGAAGCAGCATACTTTTCTGCATCTCCTTTACCTTTCTCAAGCTGAATGTGACCAAGTTCAGTATTAGGAATAAGAACTCCGTTATAAATCAACGCTGTTCCAATACCTGTTCCTAGTGTTGTAGCAATAACTAAACCGTCTTTATCTTTTGCAGAACCAAAATGCTGTTCTGCTAAACCTGCAGCATCAGCATCGTTTACAACAGTAACAGGTCTTCCACAAGCTTCACTGAAAACTTCTGTAACATCAACACCAACCCAAGACTGGTCAAGATTTGCCATATATTCAAGCTTCTTGCCAGGCTTAATCGGAGCTGGGAAAGCAATACCAACAGGAATATCAGGAGTTACTTCAAAATGCTCAAGTTGCTGACGAACAATATCCGCAACTGCTTGAGGTGTAGAAACCGCTGGAGTAAGAATTTTATACCTTGGTTCAGCAAATTCACCCTTCTCTAGATTGACAGGTGCAGCCTTAATGCCTGAACCACCGATATCTACGCCGAAAGCTTGTGCAGTGTTAATCATCGCTAACACCTCTCCTCTGAATGTGTTGACAATGGAATATCAAGTTCATTCTACAATATCGTCAGAACGACACGCGTAAAACAAATTTAATTATTGCCAACGATTGCAATACTGTTTTTCTCAGTATAATAACCAAAAATTATACGAAAATGCAAACCATTTACAAAAAATTATAGATTTACTTTAAAGAAGGCATTGGTTTCCAATTAGAATCATGCAAAATCTTTCTTGAAGCAATCCAACCACTAAATAATCTTATTGATCCAGGTATGATGTGCTTTCTATCAACAGCAAGCAAACGAATAAACTCTTTTGCAGCTGTTGCAATAGTGCCTATTGCAAACATAAGAGGATGATAATCTCCATGAATCATAAAATATCGCGCCATAAAACCACGATTACGCATAATATGATATCTATTCATATCGGATGTTGAATTTAATTGGCGTATTCCAGCAATATCCCAATTAGGAATATCACGAGTACGGCGTAGAACGATATCTGGAATTACAATAGGATTAGTGACTTTACTAGCAAGATAACCATAAGTTGTATCATCCCAATAAATAAAGTAACGAGGATCAGGGAAACCTATTTTTTCAACTACATCTCTGCGGAATAATCCGCCTTCAAAGCACATAGTATTCATAACTCTGTAACCAGCTTTACTAAAAGCTGCAGGAGCAAATGGATTTGGTATACCCATTGGAACTAAAAACTCATATTGCCAATAGAATTTACCGCCATCGTAATCCAATCTACTACCTTGAATCACAGAATGTTTCTTAGTCCATTTACTCAAGCGTGAAATAGATTCAGGAACTGTTTCTACGTCATCATCCATAACCCAGAACCATTTAGCACCAATCTCATAAGCTTTTTTAACACCAGCGGAAAATCCACCAGCTCCGCCTAAATTATCTTTTTGAGGCTCATAAAGAACGTGCTCAAAATTACCGTCATCATCCCCATCAGCACTACCCCATTTTATAGTCAAACTCTTGTTTAAAGAATCAACCATTTGACGCGTTCGCTCGCTTTTCTCATTATCAACTACAATAATGCGCCATGGGCACTCTTTTAATTTCTCAAAAGAAGCAAATAAACGTTTTAACAACTCTTGCCTTTTATATGTAACTACAACAACAGCTAATCGTTCAATACTTTGCAACATTTTTTCTCTTACTTTATTGTTCATACTCTTATTTGAATCTTTAAGTAAAGTCTTAGTGTTATTACTACTAGTCTTAGTGTTATTACTACTAGATTTACTACTACTCATATTGCTCATAATGCCTATTTTTGCACTTACCCTCGCCACAGAAAAATTTAACAAATTTTATATTGTTCACTCCATGTTATAAAAAGGAAATGTAGTTTCAGGGAAGGTGAAAATCCTTACTGGCGGTAGCAAGATCAATCTTGAAGCCCGCGAGCGGATAAAATCTGCTGATTCGGTCAAATTCCGAAGCCAACGGTTAAAGTCCGGATGGAAGAAACGGAGGCCCTAATGGGTTATTTAGACACACAGCACAGCACAGATACTAATACTTCAAATTATTGGTCAACGAAAAGAATCGCACAATATGCTCTTTTCGTAGCTTTATCTATGGCTTTAAGTTTTATTGAATTCCCAATTATTCCTGGACCACAATTTTCATATCTTAAATACGATCCTTCAGGCATAGTTTGTTTGATAGCAGGATACGCTTACGGACCAGCTGCAGCAGCAATCGTGAGCATATTAGGATTTGCTCCACACATTCTAAGCAATCCTTTAGGCTCAATTATTGCTATATCAGTATCACTAGGATTATCTGTTACAGCATCATTTATTTATAAGAAAATGCGCACTAAAAAAGGAGCTTTATTAAGTCTTATAGCTGGATCCATAGTATCTATTGCGATTGCAATTATTGGAAATTTGATTATTACTCCTTTGTATCTACCTCAATTTACTATCGCGGATGTTGCATCAATTATTATTCCAATCCTATTACCGTTCAATGCAGCAAAAATTTTACTTCATATAGTTTTGACTGTTCTTATTTATAAGCCGATTTCAAAATTGTTAAAGCGTTATAAGTAAAATAACATTAAATTTTATGTATTTGTGAAATTTATTAGATTAAATATAATATATCTAATAAATTTCACTTTCTTTAATATTTTTTGCAAGCTTTAATAAATAGAATAGAACTTAAAATAATGAATAAAGAAAACAATATCAAACAAGAATCTTTTGCTGCAATATTAAAAGACGTATATTTTTCGTATGATTCCGGGAAAACATGGATTCTTAATGGAATAAATCTTAAAATTAAATATGGAGAAAGAGTTGTAATAGTAGGACTTAACGGTTCAGGAAAATCTACACTGTCTAAAATACTATCAGGTTTAATAGCTCCTGATTCAGGACTCGTGCAATTATGCGGCAATAAAGTTTTCGATTTAGATCACGCTGATTCCAATGCGTATAAAATTGCAAGAAAATCTATTGGAACTCTTTTTCAAAATCCAGAAGATCAAATAATAACAACAATCAGCGAAGACGACATAGCTTTTGGACTAGAAAACTTATGCGTAAAACAATCAAATATGAATGAAATGATTCTAAATGCATTAGAATCTGTTCGCATGGAAAACCACAGGTATGATGACCCTAGTGATATGAGCGGAGGACAGCAACAAAAAATTGCGCTCGCAAGTACTATTGTTACAAAGCCAAAACTTCTCATATTTGATGAACCAACATCAATGCTTGATTATAAATCTTTGCAATACGTTAATTCACTATTTGATGATTTGCAAAAACGCGGATTCACAATAGTTCACATAACACATAAATTTGATGAATGCGTTTACGCAGATCGAATACTTCTAGTAAATAAAGGTCAAATTCGCGATATAAGTTCTAATGAATTAAAAGAATATTATAAAAATGCGATAGATACCGAATACGCTAAAAAATGCGAAAATCAACCTGATAACGAAAAAGAAACTGATACTGAAAAAAATCAAGATTTATTGCAAAATCAAACTAATGATGAAACATTTGCAATCGAAGTATCTAATCTTAACGTTAGTTACTCTAAACGCGCTAAACATGTAATAAATAACTATTCTCTCAAAGTAAAGCATGGAGAGATCGTTGCAATTACAGGAGAAAATGGATCAGGAAAATCAACTTTAGCAAAAACAATATGCGGATTACTTAAATATGATTCTGGAACTGTTCTAATACAAGGTATTCCTTTGAACGCTAAAGAAAACAAAACAAATACTAAAAAACTGCGGCAAACAATTGGCTACGTTATGCAATGCCCAGAACAGCAACTTTTCGCGCAAACAGTATTTGAAGACGTATCTTATGGTCCTAAAAATTTTGGTTTAGAAGGAGAAAAACTTAATAATAAAGTAAACGAAACTTTGAAAATGCTACATATTGAACATTTAGCACAATTTTCTCCTTTTGAACTTTCAGGAGGACAGCAACGTCTAGTAGCTATAGCTGGAGTTTTAGCATATAATCCAAAAATACTTGTTTTAGACGAGCCTAGTGCAGGTTTAGATTTTGAATCAGCTATGCGATTGAGAAAAATATTAGAAGATTTACATAAAAAGGGCATAACTATTGTGCTTATTACGCATGATATGAATGAAGCAAAAGCTCTTAAAGCTAGAATAATTACAATTAAAACAGAAAAAGATGATGAAAGTAAAAAATCAACCATTAAAGAAAATAGACATTTTACAGACAATATCCACAGCTCTTCCACAAGCACTTCTAACAGCTCTTCCACAAGCCCTTTTCTAAGCTCTTTTGACCCTAGAGTCACATTAATTTCTTGCTTTATTCTAATATTCAGCGCTTTTAGAGTCACTAATTACAGCCAACTTGGGATTCTTAGTATTGCAACTCTTATTCTCACAATTTTTGCAAGAATACAGTTTTCTAAACTAATATCGTTTTTGCATGTGCTCATATCAATATTCATATTTTCGAGTATTCTAAATATCTTTATCGTGAAAACAGGTCGCATACTTTTTTATCTTTTTTCAATACCTATAACACTTGATGGAGTAAACTTTACAATACTTTTCTCTACTAGACTTTCTTTAGCAATGCTTATTGGATTAACTGTTATATTAACTTTCACTCCGACAAGACTAACTCAAGCATGCGCATCTATTATTTCTCCACTTAAAGTATTCAAATTACCTACGCAAGAAATAGCATTTATTATGACTTTAGCATTACGATTTCTTCCAACTCTTTCAAAAGAAGCAAAAGCTATTTCAATTGCGCAAACAGCTAGAGGTGGAAGCATAAAAAACGGATCGCTTAAAAAAAGACTTCAAGCAATGACATCTCTTATTATTCCAGGATTTGCAGGTGTAATTAGGCATGCATATAATCTTGGATTAGCTTTAGATTCTAGATGCTACATTCCGCAAGAAGCACGCACACACTTTCACGTTTTAAAAATAAGATTTAGAGATATTGCTTTAGCAATTTTTAGCATAATTATTACAATTCTTATTGCTAAAACTACAAATATTTTATGAATACAAATTTACAAAATTACTTTTAATAAAAACAATAGAATATTGGATTAGCATGGTTAGATGTATAATCCGATAAGCATTGAAATTAACATGATTATTTAAAACCAATTATGTATACTTTTGGAGGACATATGCCATTAACTAAAAAGCAAATTAAACAATTGCGCGCTTTAGCAAACACTTTAAGTCCTATGCTTTATATTGGCAAAAACGACATTACAGAAGCTGCAATAAAACAAGCTGATGAAACGATGCAATATCATGAACTCATGAAATGCGCTGTACAAGATGGTTCAGGATTAAGCGCAAAAGAAGCAGCAATAAAGTTAGCAGAAAAACTTAAAGCTGAAGTTGTACAAGTTATCGGAAATCGTTTTGTGCTGTTTAGAGTATCACCTCGAGAAAACACTAATCATATTATGCTTATTAAAGAATAGACTGATACTTTGTGAGCTACTCTATAAGGTAAGTAATAGAATACTTCAATGAATCTGTTACAAATTTAGCAAATTCATTTATTGTAGAAACTACTTATTGTAAACTGTAGAATCTTCAACAACAGGATTCATTAACTTAACTATTGTGTATTCAGAAGAACTAATTATTGGCTGATTCCAAGGAAAATCTGCTGCTGTAACATACATACTTTTAGTTGCAACAATAGTTTTCTTGCCAATATAACGAGTGAAATCATCATCATTCTTATCACTACTACTATTACTAAGTACTATTGCAACTTTACGAATTTCATTCTGCATAGGTCTATACCCACATTCAGTACCGTTACAATGTGATGCAGCTGAGCGAGGAGAATCTAAAGTCAAAACTATAGTATTACTAGAACCAGAAGAAGAACTCATATAATTATCAATACTAATCCCAGAGTCTTCAGGAGAAGTACCAGGGAAATCATACGATTGATACATATTAATTTTTTCAACTACTCCAGTAAAAACTTGGTATCCATCTTCTTGCCATTTCAATTTTTGTTTAGCATTAACTTGAGTCCAATAATCACGTTTTTTAATATTTATAAGACTATTTACATCTGTTAAATCAGAAACTGGAATATAAGATGGCGCAGTTACATCAGACATTTCAGCTTCATCATTCTCATTCTTAGGAAGAGGATTTTTAACAACTTTAGTCTTAGTTTTAATCTTAGTTCCAAAGAATCTATACGAAACTTCTCTCCATGGGAATACTTCATTTTTCCCAAGAGTATTACTCTTCATCTTTTCATACCACTGTTCACTTTCAGGAATATAAAGAACTAATCCTCTATGATTCCTATAAAAGAACAAAGTGGAACTTTCAAACTTGTTTTGAATCGAATGTATAACTCCATTCATAACATTCAATTTTTTACCATCATAAGAAAATACTTTTGTAGCAGATCTAGTAACATAATATCCTGAATCATTTTTTACTTTATAAAAATCAGTTAATATTAAATCATCTATTCCATCGCTATTTACATCCCATATTGCATAGTTGTAATCGCCTCGAGGAACTCCGCTAAACTCGTATTGATTTATATTCTCTAATACGTTCTTATATTCCTTACCAGCAGCAATAGCCAAATCTTCTGGGTTACGACCCCTTAGATTACTTAAAATAGGATTTGTTATTAAACTCCTCATAAAATACGGATAATCACCGAAGAAAATTATTGAAGAACGAAAAACGAGAGCAGAAATAACTATTTGAATTATAGAAACGATAGGAACAACGCAATAAATTATAAAACCGTGCTTCTTCATTGCCACATCTCTCTTTCGTCACTTCTATAAAGCGAGCTTAAAAGTATAAAATACACTTATGCAAAACATTGAAACATTTTACATAATTAAAACTATAAAATATTCTACACAAATATCAGTATCCAACATGCTTAATCAGAATCATCACTCTTATTAAGAATATTACGGATTTGAGATACACGTTGTAATAGTTCATGTTCATAACCGCGATCTGAAGGATTGTAATATTTGCGACCAACCAATTCATCAGGCAAGTATTGTTGTGAAACTATTGCCCCAGGATAATCGTGCGCATATTTATAACCTTCATGATTACCCCAAGTTTTCATCAATTTTGTTGGAGCATTACGCAAATGAAGTGGGACTTGACCAATATTTCCAGAATCAATATCTTGCAAAGCTTGATTTATAGCATTATAACTAGCATTAGATTTAGGAGCTGTAGCTACAGCAATAACAGCCTCTGAAAGAATAATTCTCGCTTCAGGCATACCTACTAGCGCAACAGCTTGAGCTGCAGCAACAGTTACTTGCAAAATTTGCGGAGCTGCCATACCAACTTCTTCAGCAGCTGCAATCATAATTCGTCTTGCAATAAAACGAGGATCTTCACCTGCTCTAATCATGCGAGCTAAATAGTGCAAAGATGCATCTACGTCACTTCCTCGCATTGACTTAATGAAAGCAGAAATAACATCGTAATGATCATCACCATCTTTGTCATATCTGACAATATTTACGTCAGCTACTCTTGAAACAATATCCGCACTAATTACAGGCTTATTTTCGCCAGGCTTGTGAATAGAATTTCCTGTAATCGCTCCAGCTGCAGCTTCTAAAATAGTAAGAGTCTTACGAGCGTCCCCAGCGCTCAAGCGAATAATAAAATCTATTGCATCATCTTCAATTTCAATTTGATTATTAAAACCGCGCTCGCTAACAATAGCCCTCTTAATAAGCTCATGTAAATCTTCAACACTTAGCGATTCAAGCTTAACAACTACAGATCTACTAAGTAGTGGTTTAATAATTGAAAAACTTGGATTTTCTGTAGTAGCTCCAATAAAAGTTACATCACGATTTTCTACGCTTGGAAGCAAAGCATCTTGCTGAGATTTAGAAAAACGATGCACTTCATCAATAAACAGTACTGTTTCTAGACCTTTGCTAACTAAACGCTCATGAGCTCGATCTAATACTTCTCGCACATCTTTTACTCCTGAAGTTACAGCAGAAAGCTCTTCAAAAACACGTCCAGATTGCCGAGCGACAATATGAGCAAGAGTAGTTTTACCAACTCCCGGAGGTCCAAACAAAATAATAGAACTTGGAGAAGTAAGACAATATTCAGATTGAGGATCAGCAAGTCTACGCAAAGGAGAACCGGGCTTAAGAGCATGCGATTGACCAAGCACATCTTCAATTGCACTTGGACGCATACGAACAGCAAGAGGGCGAGTTACATCACTAGACGCGCTCATTGACGAAAACAAATCCTGAACCATAATCTAAGTATACACAATCTATAGAACAAACGTTCGATATTTTTTAGATTTTACTAAAAACATATATAAAACAATGCTATACATGCGACACACTGTAGTCAAAGAACACAACTTCGCCTGTATCTTGTGTAGCATCTAAATCTACAATTCCAGTAATAGCCCAATTATGATCGCCATCTGAATCATCGATTATCTGTCGAACTTTCCAAGTATGTTCACTTTTCTCTAATGAATCATCCAAAATAAACAAGTCACCACTACGAGCTTTAGCATCAATACCAACATACTCGTGATCCTCATAGTATTCATCAAGAACATCATTCCACTCGTGAACACCATAACCCCAAGCTTTATCAAGCTCACCAAGAGTATCAGAATCTTCTAGATCCATAAGTTGAACTCTACGAAACATAGCATTTCGAATAAGAACAATAAGTCCTCTTCGATCTTCAACCACAGATTCTGAAGTTGATGGAGCTGCCGTAGTTACAGCATTAGCTTCAGCATCCGATCCACCTGCACTCTCCCACTCATCAAGCAAACTAGAATCAATAGAACGCACAACAATGCGAAGCCAAGAAATAATATCTCGCAATTCATCATTAAGCTTGTCTTTTGGCACAGTACGCGCAAGAGAACGGTAAGCATCTGAAAGATAACGCAACAACGTTCCTTCACTTCTAGCAATGCCATAACGCGAAATATAACCATTAAAATCGCAAGCCGTTTCGACCATATCTCGAAGAACAGATTTAGGCTTAATCCAATAATCATTAGCCCAAGGAACATCATTACGATATTGCAAAAAAGCAGGAGTTAGCAAATCCTCAAGTGGCTTAGGATAGCTAACTTCAGCTAAACGCTCCATGCGCTCTTCATAATCAATGCCATCATCTTTCATAGAGGACATAGCTGCATCGCGCGCTTTACGCTCCTGCGAGCGCAAAACAGGCTTAGGATCATCTAAAGTAGATTCAACAATAGAAATAACATCAAGAGAGTAACTTTGAGACTCTGGGTCAAGAAGTTCTAAAGCAGCAAGCAAAAATGGAGAAAGCGGCTGATCTAGCGCAAATCCTTCTGGAATAGTAACGTCAAGCTCATAATCATAAGTTCCATCTTGACGCTTAAAACATTCAATTACTTTTGTATCTAATAAAGTTTGGAAAATATTATCGCACCTCTCAAGAAGTTTCTCTTTATCTTGTATCTTTTGCGCACTATCTTCAATAAGTTTTTCTACTCTAGCGCGAGCATCCCCACCTTGAGCAACTTCATTCAACACCATTGAGTGAGTAACAACCATATGAGGATTCAACGTTTCAGGATTACTTTCAATAAGCTTATTAAACGTTTGCTCGCTCCAGACAACAAATCCTTCTGGAGCTTTCTTTCTCTTAACTTTTTTAAGCTTTTTAGGATCATTTCCAGCTTTTGCAACAGAGCGAGCATTCTCAATCTCGAACTCTGGAGCCTCTGCAACTACTAAGCCCTCAGTATCAAATCCCATTCTGCCTGCACGGCCTGCAATTTGATGAAATTCACGAGCGCGAAGTTTACGACTACGATTTCCATCAAATTTTGTAAGAGAAGTTAAAACAACAGAGTGAATTGGCACGTTAATTCCAACACCTAAAGTATCTGTACCACAAATAACAGGAAGTAATCCTTGCTGCGCTAACTGTTCAACAAGTCTACGATAGCGCGGAAGCATGCCTGCATGATGCACACCAACACCAGTTCTTAAAATTCTTTGCAAAATTTTTCCAAAACCTGTAGTAAATTTTGTGCCTTTAATAGCTTGTGCGATTTTATCGCGCTGTTCTTTACTTGAAACTCCTGTACTAGCGAGTGCTTGAGCAGTTTCAAGAGCTGAATCTTGCGAAAAATGTACTACATAGATTGGTGTTAAACCTTTATTAAATAATAATTCAACAGTTGTAGCAAGAGGCTTATCAGTGTACTCATATTCAAGCGGAATTGGTCTAGGAGCGTTCGCAATAATATCAACGCTTCGTCTTGTTGTTTTCTCTAAGCGCTCAGCAATATCTGTTACATCTCCAAGAGTTGCACTCATAAGTAAAAATTGAGTGTTAGCTAGTGTTAGTAGCGGCACTTGCCAAGCCCATCCGCGCTCTGGATCTCCATAATAGTGGAATTCATCCATTGCAACGCAATCAACTTCAGCGTTTGCACCTTCTCGTAAAGCTTGGTTCGCTAATATTTCTGCAGTGCAACAAATTATTGGAGCATCTGTGTTAATATGCGAGTCACCTGTGATCATACCAACATTATCTCGACCAAAAATCGATACTAAATCGAAGAATTTTTCAGATACAAGTGCCTTGATTGGAGCTGTATAGTATGAGCGTCTGCCTGTTGCAAGTGCAGCAAAATGCATTCCAAGTGCAACTAATGATTTTCCTGAACCAGTTGGAGTGTTTAAGATTACATGATCTCCTGCAAGTAAATCCATAATGGATTCTTCTTGATGCTGCCACAAATCTACATGCTTATTAGTTTTAACCCAATCAACGAATGCTTGAAAAATTTCATCTTCGCTAGCATGATGCAAATCAAGAGCTAACTCGCTTAACACAGTCATATTTCACCTTTACCCCACGCTTTATGAAATATTTATTTTGCAAAATTAGCAAGTGGATATCACGCAAATTACATCACACAATATCCACTTATTTTATTTGCTATTTACGTTTCTTCTTATCTCTAACTTTCACAGAGATTTGAATTGGTGTTCCTTCGAATCCAAATTCTTCGCGCAAAGACCTCTCAATAAAACGGCGGTAACTATGCTCAAGGAATCCTGTTGCAAAAATCACAAAACGAGGAGGCTTAGTTGAAGCTTGTGTTGCAAACAAAATTCGCGCTTGTTTTCCGCCACGAAGAGGATGAGGATGAGCAGACTGAATACGTCCTAAGAAAGCGTTTAATTTTCCTGTAGGAATACGCTTATCCCAACTGTTTAAAGCAGTTCGCATAGCGCGCGCAAGACGATTTGTATGCCATCCAGTTTTTGCAGAAAGATTAACACGCTCAGCCCAAGTTACACGATCAAATTCAGTTTTCCACAAGCGTTCCATACGTTGTCTTGAAAACTCATCCATTAAATCCCACTTGTTAAACACAAGCACGATTGATCTACCTGCATCTACCGCTTGGCTCATAACTTTCAAATCCTGCTCTGCAATAGGCTGAGAAGAGTCAAAAAGAATTAAAGCAAGTTCACAGCGCTCAATTGCAGCTTGCGTACGAAGTGAAGAATAGTATTCTGCTCCAGTAAGCTTATGCGGTCTTCTCTTAATGCCAGCAGTATCAATAAAAAGCCAGTCTTCGCCATCAACTCGCACAACTTCATCAATAGGGTCACGAGTAGTTCCAGCTAAATCGTTTACAACAGCACGTTCTTCATTAGCTAAATGATTTAAAAGCGACGATTTACCAACGTTTGGACGCCCGACTAAAGCAACTCTACGAAGACCTTGCGGAGTTAAGAATCCAGAAGTTTTATTAGCTTTCTTCAAAGATGCAAGAGCTGCGTCAAGCAAATCACCAACGCCTCTTCCGTGCATTGCAGAGATTCCATATGGCTCACCCATTCCAAGCTTCCAAAACTCTGCAGTCAAATACTCACTTCTAGCATCGTCAACTTTGTTAACAGCCAACGTAATAGGTTTTCCTGCAGCGCGAAGAAGAGAAACAATACGCTCATCTGTTGCTGTTAAACCAACTTGACCATCGACTAGAAAAATAATAGCATCACTTAAGCGTACAGCTACTTGAGCTTGCTGAGCTATAGAGGAATCTATACCTTCAACGTCAGCTTCCCATCCTCCAGTGTCAACCAACTTAAAGTTAGTTCCAGCCCATTCAGCATCGTAACTTACTCGATCACGAGTCACACCTGGAGTATCTTCAACAACTGCAACTCTGTGACCTAAAATTCTGTTTACTAGTGTTGATTTTCCAACATTTGGCCTACCAATTACGGCGATTACACCAACAGCCTGAGAATCCTTTTGCTCGTCACTACCTGCAAAATCTCCGCTAAGAAGCTCACGATCTTCATCGTCAAGATCATAACCTTCAAGATTTGCTACATAACGATCATACTCATCCTGCTCAATAGCATCATCAACTATTCCAACAAGAGCATTCAAAGTTTCATCAAACGTTAAATCAGAATTATCAAGCGTTGTAACACCATCTGCAGCTGAGAGAAAACTCGTAACTTTAGAATCTTTAGCATCGCGAGCGCTAATATTGTCTTCTTCAGATTCATTATTTTGCAAATTGGCTTGCGAAATATCTTGTTTATTTCTTCTAGCTTGACGCACATCTTCTCTAGCTGTAAGCAATACTCGAACTTGAGCATTAGGAGCTACAACAGTAGTGATATCGCGGCCTTCTGCAACTATTCCTTCACCTTTAGAAAAAGAGTCTTCTTCTGACTGTTCAGCAATATATGCACGCTGAGCAGCAATAAGCATTCTGCGAACTGAAGGTATTGAAGAAACAGTAGAAACAGTAGAAGAAACTTCGCAAAGACGCAATTTATCGCTAATATCTTCACCATCAACTACAACTATAGGATTTTCAGGATCAACGTTAAACTTCACATGATCATCTGTAAATAACTCACCAACAGATTCAACTATTTTGTTAAAACGCTCAATATCCGCAGAATTTGTTGGCTTACCTTCTTCGTCTAAAGAAAGTTGTTCACTTAGATCAATACCTTTCTTCAAACACCACCATGCAGCAGCTCTATACATTGCACCTGTATCTAAATACGCAAAACCATAGTATTTAGCTAAAGCACGAGAAGTTGAAGATTTACCTACTCCTGCTGGCCCATCAATAGCTACACAAATCACAGACCAACCTCCTTAGAAAGCGAGCGCACTTCAGTTTGCGAAAGCACACGATAAGATCCAGCTTTTAAATCCCCGAGTTTAATAGGACCTATTTGTGTACGAACTAAGCGCTTTACAGGAAAACCTACAGCACCAAAAATTCTGCGTACTATACGATTTTTACCAGAGTGCAATACAACTTTTACAATTGTCGTATCATGATTTTGATCGATTATTGCACAACGATCTAATTTAATCCAACCGTCTTCAAGATTAACACCTTGTGAAACTAAACGTCTGCACACAAGACCGTTAATTTTTCCTTCTACTGTTGCAATATAAGTTTTCTCAACTTCATATTTTGGATGCATAACATGCTGGCTTAACTCACCATCATTAGTCATTAAAATAAGACCTTCAGAATCGTAATCTAAACGACCCATATGAAAAATTCGATCGTATTTGTCACCAACAATATCTCTGAGCGTAAATCGACCTTTAGGATCATCCATTGCGCTTAAAACACGCTTCGGCTTATGTAACGCAAGTGTCACAAGTTTTGTATTAAATTTAACTCGCGAACCATCAACACGCACTTTTTGACGCTTAGGATCAACTCTTGTACCAAGTGTTGTAACTAGCTCATCATCAACTTCAACACGACCATCTAGAATAATTTCTTCACACTTGCGGCGTGAACCAAATCCCGCTTCAGCAAGTAGCTTTTGCAGTCGAATGGCGTTTGTGGCTTCTTGTTGCGCCTGATTGGCGCGGGAATATGCGTTTGGCATCGTTCTCCCAACGTGACCTCAAGAATAGTAACTCTTTGCATTATTTGCATTATTTGCATTATTCATATCTATAAATATCAGCAAATAGTGCAACAGAACTACTACTCATAAACATGATTTTTATTATTTTTAATTATATTTGTAATTATATTTGTAATAATTTCATTAAAAATATGAAATTATCATGAGTTTCTATATTAGCCTATGGCATAGCCGTGATACTATAGCAATCGTTTAACAATCGCGCGAAATATCGCACATTAGAAAGTTAGGATTTTTATGGACACTATAGATTCAAAAAAATCACCAAATAAAATCGATATTTTAACTCGTTTTGGTGTAGAATTTATTGGAACTGCTTTTATAACTTTTACAATTTACTTCTTCTCAACTATTATTTTTGTTTTCAACAGTCTTAACACGTCCTTAACTGGAGTTGGAGTTCTTTTTACTGTTGTTACAACAGCAATCGCATACGCTGCAGTACTTGGAACTTTCGGAAGAATTTCAAACGGGCATTTTAATCCTGCAATAACTATTACTTCTATACTTATTGGCAGAAGCCGTCTTATTGAATTACTTTACATCGTAGCTCAAGTATTAGGATCAATATTCTCAGCTTTAGTTCTTATTTTGATTCTCCCTCATTCAAATTCTTTACCGATTAAAACATGGTTCTCTTCAGTAGCAAACGGCTATGGAAGCTCTTCTATGTCTGCAAACCTGCTTAAGAGCGTAAATCTATCGTTTGAAGTTACTACAGCTATAGTAATAGAAATAATTGCAGTTATCTTAATTGTTTCAGCTTATATTATTTTGACTAAAAATAATGGAAAATACAAAAAGAATTTCTCAAGCACAATGGGTATTGTTTACGCATTAGGCGCTTTGATTACGTACCCTATTACAGGAGTCGGATTAAATCCTGCTCGCTCAACTGGTATTGCATTTGTAATAACTTGCAATATGCTGAAATTCAAGTCTTTCAAAGTATTCACCCAAACACTTCTCGAATCTCCATCAAGTAAATTATGGGTATTCTGGGTAGCGCCTATTTTTGCATCTGCAATCGTTGGACTTGTAATATTACTTGGCAAATTGATAAAAGACTATTCAATGAATACAGTTGCAAACGTAAGTGATGCAAATTCAAATTTGCGTATCGAAGAATTAGATTCATCAGCAAACAATGAACTATTCTATGACGCTAAATCTAGCGATACTAAAGATAGCAACACTGAAACAAACGAAGATAAGTCTAACTAAGTTAGATTAAACTAAGTTAGATAAAATTGAGATAGCAAAAGTCGCTAAAATTCTCAAAAACGAAATTAGCCATTAGATATTTAAGTATCTAATGGCTAATTTAATATTTACTTTATCTAAAATCTCTATTTAAAAAATACAGTGCAATTAAATAATCAAATCAGTTTAATAAATCGCATAACTTAAACTAAACTAAAACTTATTAAATAGCGTTTAATTAGAAGAATAGCGTAATAGAAAAATATGTTATAAGCAATCCAACACCTAAAAATATTGAAATCACAGAATCAAATAAAACACTTCTTACTTTCCAGGGGCTGCGTTTTTGAAGAATTATTCGCATAATTCCAAGAACTATAGAAGTCACAGAGATAATAACAGTAGCAATCAATGTATATCCACAAAAAGCTAATAGAGCGCATAAAACAACTAAGCACGCTACAATCCACTCTGCGTAAGGCTTACCTTCCTTTTTCTCAGAAACATAAGGATGAGTATTATTTGATTGCGCTTCATCTTTCACTATCTTATTTAAATGCTTCATAGGATTGCCACTTACCATATTTTTATAATTTTTATTCTCTAACAATTATGCATAACAATTACGCCTAACAATTTATGCATATTATACTTTTACAACAAGATACAGAATACAATATGTTGTAAATCTATAAATCAACAAAACGAAAATCTATAAAGCAAAAACAACAAAAAATTAGGTTAGTACAACCCAAAAATTATATAAATTAAAATAAAATCACTAAAGTAGAAATATATAAAATAATCGGGTGTCGAAAAGATTCGCGCTGAAATATGCTCTCTTAAATAAGCAATATCAACTAGAAACTACCAACACCCGAAAAACTAATTCTACAAACTAATTTTACAAACTAATTCTACAAACTAATTTTACAAACTAATTTTTAAGAGTATTTTTCTTTCATGCTTTTTAATGGAAGAAGTGACGAGTACCAGTAACGTACATTGTCACTCCGGCATTACGCACAGCTTCAAAAACTTCATCATCGCGAATAGATCCACCTGGCTGAACAATTGCACGAACTCCAGCATCAATAAGAATCTTAGGACCATCAGCAAATGGGAAGAATGCGTCAGAAGCAGCTACAGATCCGCGCGCTCGCTCAACTCCATCAGCTAAAGTATTTGCACGTTCAACAGCAAGATTACAAGAATCAACTCTATTTACTTGTCCCATTCCAATACCAACAGTTGCATTGTTATTAGCTAACAAGACAGCATTTGATTTTACGCAACGAAGAGAACGCCACGCAAAGAACAGATCTCGCATAGTATCAACATCTGCTGGATCTCCAGAAACAAGCTTCCAATTTTCTGGACTATCACCTTTATCATCAATCAAATCTGCGGTTTGAACTAACGCACCACCATCAATTGGATGAAGTTGCAAACCAAAAACAGGCGGTTTAGCAACTTTCAAAATCCTAAGATTCTTCTTTTTAGTTCGCAATAATTCTAATGCTTCTGGATCATAATCCGGAGCTACAATTACTTCTGTAAAAATAGGACGAACACTTTGCGCCATTTCAAGAGTAACAGTCGTATTAGTAGCTATAACACCACCATAAGCACTAACAGGATCACAAGCATGAGCTTTTTTATGAGCCTCAGCCGCACTTTCGCCAATCGCCAATCCGCAAGGATTGTTATGTTTGCAAACAGCAACAGCGATTCGCGGAGCAAAATCCCACACAGCACGCCAAGCTGAATCAGCATCAACATAATTGTTGTAACTCATAGGTTTTCCACCTAAAAGTTCAGCTTGCGCTAATCCACCTTTTCGCAAAGGATCTACATATAATCCAGCTTGTTGATGAGGATTCTCACCATATCGCAAAACATTTTCTATGCGATACGTGCGAGTAAAATCATGCGGCATAATCGAATTATTCTCATGAGTTTCTTGATCCTTCAAAGACTCATCACATAAACTCTCAGGCTTTAGCCAATTATCACTAGTCCATTGAGAAATAGCAGCATCATATGCAGCAGTATGAGCAAAAGCCTTACGAGCTAAGTATTTTCTCTCATCCAAGCTAAAACCTTCACCTGAAAGCACTCTTTGAGCAAGCAAAGTATAATCATTTGGATCTGTTATAACAGCTACTGTCGCATGATTCTTTGCTGCAGCGCGAATCATAGAAGGTCCGCCTATGTCAATTTTTTCAATAATTTGAGATTCATTTCCACCGTTTTTAACAGTGTCTACGAAAGGATAAAGATTAACAACTACTGCATCAAAAGGATCAATATTTAAATCTTTAAGCTGACGAACATGTTCAGCATTATTCATATCAGCTAAGATACCAGCATGAATATGAGGATCTAAAGTTTTTACTCGACCATCCAAGCTTTCTGGGAAACCTGTAACTGTAGAAACTTCAACAACATGAACACCTAATTTTTCAAGATATGCAGCTGTTGAACCTGTAGATACCACCTGAGTACCTTCGTGAATAAACGCTTTTGCAAGCGTATCAAGTCCCTCTTTACGAAACACTGAAACCAGTACTCGTTTGATTGACCGTTTACCTGTGGTTATCAGCACATCTGCCTCTGATTCATGGCGCTGTATCTGTTGCACGGCGGTCTTCCCTCCTTATATTGGATGAGGTTTATTCTTTTACAGTCTTCGAGCGTACTGTTCTAGGAACATTATGCTTTGAAGACAAAGGTGGATTATCAGATGATTCTTTAGAAGCATCTTCATTATTATTTTCGCGTGACTTAAACGAACTATTAGTATTACTCAAACTACTCAAACTATTAGTATTACACGAACTGCTTGAACTATTAGCATTACTCAAACTGTTTGAGCTACTCGAATTGCTTGAAGTACTCAAACTGTTAGAACTGTTAGAACTGTTAGAGCCACTCGAACTTTTTTCACTAGTATTACTTGAAGAACTAATAATAGTTTTTTCTTCATCTGAAGCTGAAGAATTGATTTTATTATCATCTTTATGAGGAAAATATTTATTCTTAATAAAGTCTAATAAAAGACGAATTAAGCATAATAATACGATTCCAATTAAAGAAACAAGCCATGCTGAAATAAAAGGCAACAAAGTAGATTGGCCAACAGCATGAACACTTTCAATAATATTAACACCTACATTCTTAAGGCGATATTGCCCAAGAGAACCATTACAACAATTAAAAATAATTGTCATAACAATTGTTGTACATGATGCAATAGCAACTAAGCAGACAGCAGAAAACGAAAAATCGATAAAAGTTTGCTTATAATCAATCTTATTTGAACTACAACGCAAACGTATATTGCATCCATTTTTAAGGAATAATATAAATAAAGCACATATAAACATGGATACAGGAATCGCACCTAATATCAACAATTGTTGTAAATTCCCCGTGACAGCATGCGGAAATATTCCAAACACTGGAACTGGAGGAATTTGTTTATAAGATGCATGATTCAGTGCAAAAGAAGCAACGCTGCCAAACGAAAAACCTGCACCACATATCCATGACAAAATCCATAAAACAACATTAGGTAGCCACGCTAAGCAAGCAATAGTAGTCAGAATTCTAGAACCTTGTTGCATATCTAAAGTCACAAAATACGACTCAACGTTTTCAGCACCCAACACAGAGAAAAGTACAATAAAAACACAAGAAACTACAGCATAAACAATTACTACAGCTAAAGTACCAATTATTGAAAGTCTAATAGCTTTACAAGCAATAGAAGGAATATATTTTTTAATCCAATCTTTAACAAAATTCATAATTTTACTATTTGGAATTACAGCAAATAGTAAAGAAATTATGTATATAACAGAACTTTTTACTAATAATATTGGAAGTGAGTCTAACAATTCAATAGAAGTATTACGCGAAATAATTCCATTTAAAATAATCCAACAAACTAAACCAATAATATAAACAGGTATGCTTCCTTTAAAACGACTAATAAGCCAAGACATAAATGCTATAAGTAGAAAAGTTAATCCAAGCGGAATTATAGTTAAAATGAAACCATCAAATCCTAGCCCAACACCTTGAGCAAGCATTAAAGTGGCACAAGTAATAGACATAGCAGAATCAGAAAAATTACCTGTTCCTTCTTCTATAGAAATAACAAGTAATGTTAAAGACAAAAACAATCCGATTGTTAATGCAAACACAATCATAGTAATAATAGGAGATGCAATTCCTTTAAGGAAAGTTATAACATAAGATTTTAATCTTTCCATAATTGCCTCCGAATACTACAAACTATTCCTATTTTCTTCGGTCGCATTCGAACAAATCCAACAACCTACTATTTTTATATTATAAATAAAATCTACGCTGGCATAGTCATTAAACTTGAACAATTATATGATCTCAAATCATCCATACCGCTGATACCAGTAAGTTCCATTACAAAAGAGAAACCTGCAACAACGCCGCCAGAGCGTTCAATCAATTTTGCAGCAGCTTTAGCAGTTCCACCTGTAGCAATCAAATCATCAACAATTAGAACTCTTTGACCAGGCTTAACAAGATTACACTCAATCTCAATTTTAGCTTCACCATATTCTAAAGAATAAGATTCACTAATAACATCAGGAGGTAATTTACCTGCTTTACGAACAGCTATAAAACCCTTGCCTAATCGCGCAGCAAGAAGAGGGCCAAATAAAAATCCTCTAGCTTCTAATCCTGCTACCAAATCAAAAGAATCCACTGGAACAGGCAAAGCATCAATAAGAGAATTTACTAATATATTCATTCCACGAGTAGAAGAAAATATAGGGAGAAAATCACGGAATATAATATTTGGACTAGGAAATCCTGGAACAGTACGAATCAGAGAAGCCAAATATTGAGAATCTTCTTTGCTTATTGTTTTAAGTGGCTTTACTGTTATATCAGCTGTTTTGCCCGCTTTTACATCCGATATTTGCATAATCCTACTATTCTTTTCTCTCAAACATTTTGATGAAAACAATTCATATATATAAACTAATGAAAAATACTGGTTTTAGTATGCATTTATTCTCACAATTGGAATCAAACAGCATTATTGTTTCAACTTTCAACAACCGTATATTAAAACTCTTAACTTTTAATCAATTGGCATTAAAACGAAGTGAAATAATGCTGAAAATTCAGATATACTTTATGCTTTTATTAAGATTGTAAGAATTATTAGTTCCTACTATTCTTCCTCGCGCACAGTATTGTCATCATTAGAATCTTCAATAGATTCATCTTTACTAGTTTTATTAGTTACTTCTAAGCTAGATTCTATTTCATTAGATTCATGAGTATTTTCTGAAGAGTTTTCAGCATTCTTATTAGAATCCTCTACATTGGACTCTACATTGGAATCTGCTTTATCGTCTTCAGACTCTTCATCGCTAATAAAAGCAGGACGTGTATATTCTCTATTCACAGCGCGGAATGAGAATCGCAATAAACTTCCTTCAGAATCAATAACGATTTCCTCATACTTCGTATCCACGCTAACAACTTTTCCAATAATGCCACCAATAGTGATAACTTCAGTACCAGGTTTCAAAGAATCATAGAATGAACGTGCTTCAGCTTGACGTTTTTTCATGCTTCTCGATTGGAAGAACAATAAGCCAATAGCAAAAACCAAAAAAATAATAAGACCATAGTTATTAAAGATTGAAGGCACAACTAACTCCTTAAATATCCAACCCTAAGACGGGCGAAATGCCGTCCAAAATGATTATTTTAAAATAGCGAGCTGACATTATCAGGCTCTTTTAAACCTAAATGTTTCCAAGCTTTAGGCGTTGCAACACGACCTTTAGGAGTTCTAATTAAGAATCCTTCACGAACTAAATACGGCTCACAAACTGTTTCAACGGTTTCTGATTCCTCACCAACCATTGCTGCAAGATTATTAAGCCCAACAGGACCTCCATTAAATTGGCAAACAATAGCCTTTAGTACAGAAATATCTAAACGATCAAGCCCTTGAGTATCAATCTGATACAAAGATAACGCTTCTATTACATCATCACAATTAACTTCTTTAAGATTGTGAACAATAGCCCAATCTCTAACACGTCTTAGCAAACGGTTTGCAATTCTAGGAGTTCCTCTAGAGCGGACAGCAAGCTCTTTAGCTGCTTGATTTTGAAGCTTTACTCCAAGAACAGACGAAGAACGCTTAACAAGCTTTTCCAACTCTTCGTGTGGGTAAAAATCCAAATGCGCAGTAAAACCAAAACGCGCTCGCAATGGAGAAGGAAGCATACCCTCTCTAGTGGTCGCACCAACTACTGTAAAACGTGGAAGAGTTAAAGGTATAGAAGACGCTCCCGGACCTTTACCAACCATAACATCAACGCGGAAATCTTCCATAGCAATATAAAGCAATTCTTCAGCAGCACGCGGCAACCTGTGAATCTCGTCAATAAATAATACTTCTCCTTCATCAAGAGAACTCAAAATTGACGCTAAATCACCTGCATGCTGAATAGCAGGACCAGAAGTAATACGAATAGGAACTTGCAATTCGTTAGCTACAATCATTGCAAGAGTAGTTTTACCTAAACCTGGAGGACCAGCTAAAAGCATGTGATCAGGCGGAACGTCACGTTTTTTCGCAGCATCTAAAAAGAGTTGCAACTGAGCTTTTAAAAGAGGCTGTCCAATAAAACCTTCTAAAGCGTGCGGACGAAGCTCCTCATCGCTAACTTGCTCATTTCCTAAAGAAGATGAAGAAACCATACGCAATGATTCTTCAGCAACGCCAGTATTTACCGCAGAAGTATATTCATCACTCACTTCAACTCCCCCAATACTTTATAATTATTAAGCAACATAATCATCTACCCCTATCTAGCAAAGTCAATGCCATGCGCAAAACATTAGGCATATCTGCTTCAGTTATAGGAGCAACAATATTATTTTCAGCACAAACTTGTTCAACAGCTTTTTGAGCGTCTACTTGGCGCCAACCAAGAGATACAAGACCATAAATAACAGACTGCTTTGCGGAATCAACATTCTTATTTTGCAACTTAGAAGTATCACTAGTATCACTATTATCACTAGCAAATAAAGCAGAATCAAGCGACCCTTTAAGTTCCAAAATAATCTTCTGAGCACCCTTCTTACCTAAACCAGGAGCAGATGAAAGCGAAGTTACATCCCCATCCGCAATTGCTTTAACTAAACGATCAACATTAAGAGTTGAAAGTAAAGAAAGAGCTACTTTAGGACCAATACCACTAACTTTTTGAACTTGCAAAAACATGCGTTTAGCTGCTTGAGATGTAAAACCATATAAAGTTATTGCATCCTGAGAAACTTGCATTGACGTGTAAATGCGAACTTCCTGCCCTTCATGCAAAGAAGACAAATCTTGAGACGACATATAAGTTTCGTAGCCAACTGACGAAACAAGAATAAGCGCAGTACGAGAATCAACTGACACAACTTGCCCAACAAGCATACCAATCATAAACGCTCACCTTCGTCTTCTAAGAACTTGTAAAACCATCTAAAAGCCGCCACAATCGCAACAAAACAATTACAACAAAAGTTGCAACAAACATTCTGAAAACAATCGCAGTAGAACATCTGTTCTATTTTGTATACTACATGCCTCGAGCGACACTTGATTTGCAGCGTGCCGCGCGCGAAGCTAAAGCCCATTGTTTCTGGGCATTTGTTAGATGCTGCTCTCGCTCTCCTCCTTGCAATGCTCCAGATGGACGAAGAGCATGACAAATAGCTTGAGCTAAGGCATCAGCAGCATCAGCTGGAGTTGGCAAAACATTAAGACCAAGAAGGCGCGCAACCATACGCTCAACTTGCTTTTTTTCAGCTTTTCCATTACCAGCAACCGCAAGTTTTACTTCAGTAGGAGTATGTAAAGCAACTGGAATATTTCGCTGAGCAGCAACAAGCATAGCAATACCTGCTACTTGAGCAGTGCCTAGAACAGTATTACGATTCTCTTGAGCAAACACTCTCTCAATAGAAACAACGTCTGGAGAAAAACGCTCAATCTTTTCAACTAGACCATTGTAAATCTTTAATAGTCGCAAATCCTGAGAAAGATCCGGATCAGATCTCAACACATCGACGTGAATAAAAGAAAGCCGACGCGAAACGCCGGCTTCAATCACGCCAACCCCACAGCGAGTAAGCCCGGGGTCAACGCCAAAAATCATCATATGAAACTATTCTGCTTCCTCAAGCTGAGCCATAACTTCATCAGATGCAGTCCAATTACTATAAATATTCTGGACATCATCAAGGTCATCAAGATTATCAATCAAACGAGAAACCTTTTGAGCATCTTCAAAACTTAGCTCAACTTCATTATTCGGATGCATAATAATATCTGCAGAATCGTAATCAAAACCGGCTTCTTGCAAAGCTTTACGAACTGTTACTAAATCACTTGGATCAGTGTATACAGAATACACATCGCCGTCATCAGCAACATCTTCAGCACCAGCAACAGCAGCAACCTCGAAAAGCTTATCGTAATCAACGCCTTCAGAGGAAACCTCAATCAAGCCTTTACGCTCAAAGTTGAAACTCACAGAACCAGTTGTTGCCAAAGAACCATTACCTTTAGTAAGAGTAGAACGAACGTCAGCAGCAGCACGATTTCTATTATCTGTGAGGCATTCAATAATTAAACCAACGCCTGCAGGAGCATAGCCTTCGTAAACAATCTCCTCATAGTTTGCGCCGCCAGCTTCCTCACCAGAGCCACGCTTAACAGCGCGCTTGATGTTATCGGCAGGCATAGAAGCCTTTTTAGCTTTAACGATGGCATCATACAATGTTGGATTACCATCAGGATCGCCACCCCCCAAACGTGCAGCGATTTCAATATTCTTAATAAGCTTAGCAAAAAGCTTACCACGCTTAGCGTCAATAGCAGCTTTCTTATGCTTTGTGGTCGCCCACTTGGAATGACCTGACATGATGCTCCTAACAAATGTACAGTTATACAAACGTGACGATTTTAATGCACTTTAGCGACAAATCTTATTATTATTTTTATTTAAGACCTTGTTTTACTTCAATAATTCTCTGAACAACGGTCACAATACCACCAATAGAAAGCAATATCATAGCGCAACTTAGCCAAAAAAGCTGATTAGTTAAACCAGAAATAGCCATAGAAATAAGTATCACAGCAACTCGATCAGCTCTAGTAATCAATCCACTTTTAGGATCAACTGAAATTGACTGACCGCGAGCGCGAGTATACGAAGTTACGAAAGCTGCCATTAGAGCAATTGCGCAACTAAGTAAACCAATATATTTTAATGAAATTCCAAGTACAGATGGAAGGAAAATGCATACGTAAGAATTTTTAGCACGATACAAGCAAATCCCTATTGCAACAAATAATGACCAATCTGCAATGCGATCAAGAGTTGAATCAAGGAATGCACCGAATTTTGTACCACCAGTTGTCAATGATGCAACAGAGCCATCTAAACCATCTGCAAGTACAAAAATAGTAAGTAATATAGTTCCTACAATAAGTTGACCCGTAAAAGCCGTCACAAATGCTGTAACAACTACTGCTAACGTGCCAACAATTGTTACAGAATTAGCACTTACACCTAAGCGAACTAGCAATTTTGCAACCGGAGCAATAATGCGCTTAAAGCCACTTCGCAATGATTCCAACATTAAATGAAACCTTCCTAGCTCATTCACAAGTAAAACTTGTGTTCAGTTAACACTTTTATAGTACCGTGAGTATGTAAGAAAATAGCAAAAAGATAGCAAAAAGATAGCAAAAGCCCACACAACGTTAAGAAGCGTGGGCTTTTGTTATTTAAGATTCAACTTATACAAAAGATTAAGCTATTTATTAAGTTAGATAACTTAATCATTTAGTATAGCGCTCGAAATCTTCAGAAGTATTCACCTGAACGCGCTGCTTAATAATGGATAAAATCCACTCTTTAGCTTGCTGGACAGGAACACCATTCAATTGGCTACCATCGCGGAATCGGAAGCTAACAGCATTATTATTAACATCCTCTTCGCCAGCAATAATAGTGAATGGCACTTTAGATTTAGAAGCATTACGAATCTTCTTACCAAAGCGATCGTCAGAACTGTCCATTTCGCAACGAACCATATTCTCTTCCAAATCACTAATAAACTTTTGCAAATGCGGAGCAAACTCGTCTGCAACAGGAACACCAGTTACTTGCACTGGAGCAAGCCATGCTGGGAATGCGCCTGCATAATGCTCAAGCAAAATAGCAAAGAAACGCTCAATAGATCCAAAGAGTGCACGGTGAATCATAACAGGGCGCTGATGGCTACCGTCAGCTGCAATATACTCCAACTTAAAGCGCTCAGGCAAGTTGAAATCAAGCTGAATAGTAGAAACCTGCCAAGTACGTCCGATTGCATCGCGCGCTTGCACTGAAATCTTAGGACCATAGAATGCAGCTCCACCTGGATCGTCAACGAGTTCCAAACCAGACTCTTTAGCAACCTCAGCTAAAGTGCTAGTTGCTTCTTGCCAAATCTCATCAGAACCAACAAACTTGTGCTCATCTTTAGTAGAAAGCTCCAAATAGAAATCATTCAAACCAAAGTCTTTAAGAAGACCAAGCACAAAGTTAAGCAAGCTCTTTAACTCATCACGCATCTGTTCACGAGTGCAATAAATATGCGAATCATCTTGAGTTAATCCGCGCACACGAGTTAAACCATGAACAACACCAGACTTTTCGTAACGATATACAGTACCAAACTCGAACAAGCGCAAAGGAAGCTCACGATAAGAACGCTGACGCGATTTGAAAATCAAATTATGCATTGGGCAATTCATTGGTTTCAAATAGTAATCAGCACCTTGACGAGTAACGTTACCATTTTCGTCACGTTCTTCATCAAGTTTCATCGGAGGATACATTCCATCCTTATACCATTGCAAATGGCCTGAAGTTTCATACAAACCACCTTTAGTAATATGAGGAGTTTGCACAAAGCTATAATGATGCTTGCGATGCTGCTCTCTAGAATAATCTTCCATTGCGTTAATAATCGCAGCACCCTTTGGATGGAATACTGCCAATCCTGGGCCAATCTCATCTGGGAATGAGAACAAATCCATCTCTTGACCAAGCTTACGATGATCACGCTTAGCAGCTTCTTCCATACGAGTTGTATAAGCCTTAAGCTCTTCCTTGCTAGGCCATGCAGTGCCGTAAATTCGCTGAAGCATAGGATTATGCTCAGAGCCACGCCAGTAAGCAGCAGCAACACGCTCAAGCTTAAAAGCTTTAATATAACGCGTGTTTGGCAAGTGAGGACCTCTGCACAAATCGCTCCAGACTTTATTGCCTTCGCGATCCAAGTTGTCGTACATGCTAAGCTCATGCTTGCTGATTTCTCCAGAGGCAGCAGGATCAAGAGCAGCTTCTTTATCTTCAATCAACTCCAACTTATAAGGTTGATTTGCTTCTTCAGCTCGCGCTTCATCTTCAGTTACAACGCGGCGATGGAAGGATTGCGACTCTTTAATAATGCGCTGCATATGCTTTTCGATTTGCTTCAAATCGTCCGGAGTAAACGGAGTATCAACATCGAAATCATAGTAGAAGCCGTCTTTAATTACAGGACCTACGCCCAACTTTGCGTCTGGTCGAATTTCTTGAACAGCTTGAGCCATCACGTGAGTAGCGGAATGACGCATGATTGCGATGCCATCTTCACTATCAAGAGCCACTGATTCCACGGTATCGCCATCATGCAGAGGCGTGTACAAATCACGCAACTCTCCATTTAAACGCACAGCAATAATATTTTTATCTTCCGCGAAAAGTTGTACGCCAGTGAAGCTTGCATCCACCTCCTTGCGTTCCTCGTTTACTGTGATGGAGATGGTATTTTCAGCCATAATTGTCCTTTTCTATCGGGGTCTTGCGTTACTAATGTGCAGACCTGGACTTGCGTGGCGTCGAATTTAATGCGGTTAAATTTTAAGATTAAATCGCTAAACGACGTCAATCATGCGCATTGTTCACGCACAATTCATTGATACTCTATGACACTCTTAAGACTTAAATATTACGCTGATTTAATTTGTTTCTTAAATACACTAAAAACAAACCATTCACTAAATTTCATAATCAAGAAGAAAGATCCAGCAACAATTGCAATAGTTCCTCCTGCAGAAAGCTTTAAGATTACTGATAACGCTAATCCAACAAGCGATATAAAAATAGATGAAATTACGCAAGTAAAAACAAACTTGTTTATAGAAGATATCCTATTCTTCAAAGCTGCAGCAGGAGCAGCAATCAAAGATACAGACACAACAGTTCCAACAGCAGGAATAATAACCGAAACTGTGATAATAATTAACGCCAATACAACAACTTGCATTAAACCATATCTTCCACCGGATGCTTTGTAATCAATAGGATCAAATGAGCAATGAATAAGATTAGAACAATTAAAACTCCATACACCTAAAGCAATTACAAAAGACAATATAGCTAAAGTCACATCAACTGGAGTGCAATTAAGTAACGAACCTGTTAAAAATCCTTCAATTTTAAGAGGCAAGGGAGAAAACCATTTGTTTAGAAAGTATCCACTAGCAAAACCAACAGTCAAAGTTATTCCTGCAGCAGCTTGAGAAGATATACCTTTTAATTTAGAAACAAAATGCATAACAAGAGAAAGAAAAATACAAGATAAAGTTGCACCAATAAAAAGACCTGTAGACATCACATTTTGATCAATTGTGTACAAAGATGTACAAACAACGCCAAGTACAGCTCCAGGAAAAGCTGCATGCGTAATAGATTCTGTAAAAAATACGCGCTGATTTAGCAATGCTAAAGACCCTACTAATCCACATAAAGCTCCTACAGCAATTGCTTCTACAATAGGAAGCGCAATAATTTGCCAAATACTTACCATTACTTGCACATACCTTTATTAAAATCAGATTCACTAGAGCAAGGAACACTAGAACTATCTGCACTATCTGCACTATCTGCACTAGTTTCATTTTCTTTAAGTACACGATGAACTTTATTTCTATTAGAATCCAACATTGCACAGAAAACTCTATAGAAGAATCTAAAGATCAACACAATTACAAACATCGCACACATACTTAAAGCAACAGCAGCTTGCGGAGAAATAGGATGATCAAGCTCAAGATTCATAACATACATTCCAAGAATCACACCTAAAATACCGACAGTAATAGCAACAGCAACCATTCGTCCTACAGTTCTAGATACCAATCGAGCACTAGAAGCAGGAATTACAAGATATCCAATAACAAGTAAAACGCCGACAGCAGAAGATGCTGAAACTACAACAGCAGCAATACCAACATTTAACACAATATCTACAAGCAAAGTATTTGCACCCATAAGAGGTGAGGAAGCTCTATCAAACGCAACTATAATTTGCTTCTTCCAAGTTGCTAGAAGAACAACAATTGCAAATAAACAAATCCAGATAGCTTGACTCATGCGCTCATTTGTAACATCAAGAAGTCTACCAAACATAAGCGCTTCAAGCTGGCCAGACATATCTCCTTTTTTAAGAGAAATTACAACACCTAGAGCGAAAAAAGTAGTTAAAACAGTAGCAATAATAGACTCATTTATACGAGTAGAACGAGAAGCCCAAACTAGTGCAGCAACCAAAAAGATCGCACATATTGAAGCTCCCGGAATAATTTGACTTATTCCACCATATAAAGCACCAACCACAATTCCTGGAAAAATTCCATGAACTATCGCTTCAGCATTAAACTCTGCACATCGTAAATTCACGAATACTCCAACAATTCCACTAGCTATAGATAGAACTAGAAGCAAGCAAAAAGGACGGAAAATGTAAGGCGCAGATGCAATAAAGTCAAAGCCGGGTATTGATTCAAGAACTTTTCTTAACGACTCAACTAATTGTGCAAGCATATGTGTCAGACTTCTGTAATTTTGGAAATTTGCGGGAAATCGGATTTAGAATCACTAATCTTAGAATCCTCTTCAGCTAGCTTATAAAGCGTAAGACCAGCACTATCAGCAGGAATACTTCCACCGTAAGCAATAGAAATATTCTCTTTAGTCATTACTTCATGAAGAGATCCAAAAGCAACCTGACGCCCAGCTAAAAGCAAAGCTTTTTCGCAAATCGCATCAGCAATAACTAAATCGTGAGTTGAAACAACAAACGAAATACCATCTTTTTTAGCTGATTTCATTATGTTAAGTAATTCTTTACGATTTGGCTCGTCAAGCCCATTAAAAGGCTCATCAAGTAATATAAGCGTTGGATGTGCAACAATAGCTCTAGCAAGCAAAATTCTCTGGCGTTGACCTCCTGAAAGATCACCGAATCTTACATCAGCTCTATTAAACAATCCAACATGTTTAAGAGCGTCCTCAACAGCTTTTTTCTGATCTTTTTTAAGCAAACCAAGAAATCCTGTTTTCCTACTTAAGCCCATAGCTACAACTTGACGTGCTGTAATTGGAAAAGTCAAGTCTAAATCTACTTGCTGAGGAACATAACCAATAGATATATCTTTTGGCATACTCAATTCGCCACGACTTACACGTACAATACCAATAATAGCTTGCAAAAACGTTGTTTTTCCAGAACCATTAGGACCTATTAAAGCCAAAGCTTCACCAGCTTGTACATTGCCGTTAATCCCAGTCACAACAGTTTTATAACCGTACGCTAGGTCGCAATTCTTCATTGCAAGGACGCTCTTACTCAATTTTTTGCCTTTATATAGTTTACTTCTTTAATGAATCACTAACTGACTCCGGAAGGTCTGGAACCTTACCATTCCATGCATTTACAAGAGTTTTAACATTGTGAACAATAGAACCAATGTAAGTTTCACCATCAGATCCAACAGGTCCTAAAGAATCACCATAAAGCGCATCATCGCCGATAATAGCTTTAACACCTGCAGCAGAAGCAACAGCCTTAATAGATTTCGAATTATTTGAGTTTTCAGCAAACAATGCTACAGCACCAGACTTCTTAACATCTTCTGCAGCTTTCTTTATATGGTCTGCTGTAGCATCTTGCTGACTATTGAAATCAGAAAGTGCAGCACCAATAAACTTCACATTATAATCACGCGAGAAGTATCCAAATGCATCATGAGAAGTGAAGAGTACACGATGCTCTTTAGGAACACTATTCAGAGCTTGCGTTGCCCAAGAATCCAAATCAGTTAAAGACTTAACAAACTTTTCAACATGCTCGTCAAAAATAGACTTGCTTTCCGGAAGAGCTTTACCAAGGAAAGCGCCGATATTTTTAACTTGAATCATCGTATTCTTAGTGCTAGTCCAAATATGTGGATCATATTGGAATTCAGGTTCTTTCTCGCCCTCTTCTGGAGGGAATGGCCACTTTTCAGCATGAACCTTCGCGATTCCACGATCTACTTTGTAAGGAAGATTCTTTTCTTTTGCAAGTTCTCCATTAAGATCTTTAATTTCGCTTGCTGTGAGAATTCCAGAAGTTACACCCATCGTACCTTTAAAGCCAGTTGCTTCAACAGCTTGATCCAAGAAATGCTCAAGATCAACGCCTGAAACAAGCATTAAATCTGCTTTAGAAAGAGCTTTAGACTGAGATGGAGTCATTTCATGCTCATGAGCAGAAGCATTCGGAGCAAGCAAGCAAGTCAAGTTAATAGTTGATTTTGCTTTATCTTTAGGCGCTCCTATTACAGACTTCTTACCTTGAGAATCAGTCTTATTAAGACTTAGTCCAGAATTTGCATCTGCAGTAGATGCAATTTGAGTAACATAATCACAAATTTGTGTAGTAGTAGCAACAACATTTACTTGATTTCCACTTGCTTTTTGATCCGTAGTTTTAGTAGAAGATCCGCAAGCACACATACTTAATGTAACCAACGCAGCTGTAGCAACAGTTGCAAAAATTCGTGCAGTTTTCACAATTTTCCTTTCGGGAAGTTACGCTATTCGCGCTTTAAATCTCTAGTCAGTTTTACTGTAGTCAGTTTTAAATTCTGTTTTATTATCTAGTTCACGATATTTTCCAATTTCTTAATTAGGAAAGATTATCGTTAGCAATAACGCTTATAGCATAGAAAAAATCTAGTGCAAGGTCAACGAAATTGTGAAAAAACAAATTTTTTTTTTGCAAAAAAGCATTTTTTAAATCTTCTATCTGATATAATGCAAGATTCTTAAAACTTGTAATAAAATTCACTAAAGTAAATAAACAAGCAACATACATAATTTATCTAATGCTAAACAAAGATTTTTACTTACATTCATTTAAGAAAAATCGCATAGAATAACATGGCAACACGCCGCGACACGCCAAACTTAAAAAATTTTTAATTTTCTCTTATTTTTCGCAAAAACATACACATCAATTAAAGACAAGATTATTACTACAATTATAAGAATGAAACTATGCCAAGCTACTCTTAAAGAATCTTCAAATTCACGCCAAATTGTATTCGTTGAATTAAAAGACGCAAATAAATACCTTAAAAAGCCTGATTTAGACTCAAACAAATATTCACGCGGAGTCCTAGGAGTTATAACAGGTTCAAATGAATATCCAGGAGCTGCAATACTAACAACTAGCGCTGCATCAAAAAGCAATATTGGCATGGTACGTTACGCTGGAGCATTACGCGCTCAAAATCTTGTATTGCAAGCATCACCAGAGATAGTCGTTTCACAAAAATTGCAAGGAAAAGTCAACGCTATAACACTTGGATCAGGGATTCCAGATTCAAAACATTGTAAAGATAATGAAACCAAAGAGCAAAGAGAATATATTTCAGAAATTTTGAAGTTATATTCAATAAACAAAAAAGACGAAAACAAAACAAATACAAATAATTTAGAAAATGTATTACAACAAAACACTCCCCCTATTTGCGTAGATGCTGGAGCATTAGATCTATTGCCTGAAAAAGTATCATCAAAAGTTATATTAACTCCACACTATTCAGAATTAAGTTCACTTTTAAAAAGATATGAGATTTACGCAAGCGCGCAGCTTATAGCAACAAATCCAACAGACTACGCAATTCTTGCAGCAAATCTAACGAATGCAACAGTTTTACTTAAAGGTTCAAACACTATTGTTGCTTCACCAGAAAATCTAGATCTTCCAATATACATTTCTAATTACGGACCATCTTGGCTTGCTACTGCAGGATCTGGAGATGTTTTAGCTGGAATTTTAGGAGCTCTACTAGCACAAAACTATTCGAATCCAAGTGACTACAGCAAACAAGAAAACAGTCTTAACTATGCATTGATTGCATCAAGTGCAGCAACAATACACAGCTTTGCATCAATTTTGGCATCACATAAAACTCAAAACTACAACTATAATAACGAAATTAAAAAAATTCTAAATACAAAAGAGGATCTAATAATAGAACATCCAATAGTTGCAAAAGACATAATTGAAGCACTCGAACAAGCAATTGGGCTTATTATGAAACTATAAAACTCTTAAGCGAATAACATACAACATAACAAGAAAGATAAAATAATGAGCAATGAAAAATTTGTTGAAATACATAATGTAATGTTTGATTATTGCAGAGTTTTACTTGAATGGAATTGCCGCGATTGTTTACAAAAACAATTCCCGAACTTAGTTGATATAATTTGCCCTAACGGCAGCTTTGGAAAAGATGATTTAGCTGGATTCTACGAGTTTGAAGACAGAATGGATTCAGGTGAACTTCTTGAAGATCTTATGCCAGAATACGAAAATAGATTTGGCAAGGAACTATCTGAAGCATTCCGTTGGTATTGCGCTAATTACGATCAAGTTCTTACACGCATGACTCCTGGAATAGTTGATCTTTTGAATGACTTACGTAAAGCTGGATACACAGTATGGGGTTTAACAAATTGGTCTAGCGAAACTTTCCCACTTGCACTACGCAAATTCCCAGAACTTTCAACTCTTTTACAAGGCACTGTTATTTCTGGAGTTGAACATTTACACAAGCCACAACCAGAAATCTTCAAATTAGCTATGAACAGATTCGGCATTAAAGCAGAACAAACTGTGTTTTTTGACGATAAAATACAAAATATTGATGCAGCTAATGCAATGAACATACATGGATTCGTGTTTACAGACACACAAAAAGCACGAGAAGACTTAGCATCCTTAGGAGTTAAATTATAAAGCCCGCTAAACGCATTCTTATTTCAAATGTTTTATTAAGAATTACTTCATCAACAAAATCATAGTTTATACTAGTCGCTAAAATAGAATGTTCCTGTGTAATTTCTCGAAAATAAATCCTAAATTGAAAGGCATTAAAATATAATGACACTGTTGCAATTAAAGTACATTGTGAAAATTGTTGAGTGCGGATCCATGAATGAAGCTTCTCACGAACTTTACATTTCACAGCCAGCTTTAAGTTCATCAGTAAAAGATTTAGAACGCGAATTAGGTATAGAGATATTTACGCGCTCATCTCAAGGAATTGCTTTAACTGTTGAAGGAGCAGAATTTCTTAAATATGCTAGACAAGTTTTAGATCAAGCTGATTTATTAGAAGAACGTTATAAAAACGTAAAACAACGCCGTCAATTATGTAGTGTTGCAACACAGCATTATATGTTTGCTGTTGAAGCTTTTGTTGAAATGATTAAAAGTCTAAACTCTGAAGAATATGAGTTTTCAATTAGAGAAACGCGAACTAAAACTATTATCAATCAAGTTGCTGATATGCGTGCAGATCTTGGTTTACTCTATATTTCTGACTATAACAAAGATGTTATTGGCAAGATGTTACGTGAAAAGCATCTTGAATTTCACCCTCTTTTTAGAGCCAAACTTCACGTATTTATATCTAAGACAAATCCTCTCGCAAATAAAACTAGACTTACTTTAGAAGATTTGAAGCCATATCCTTTTATACAATATGAGCAAGGTGAAAACGGAAGTTTCTTCTTCACAGAAGAAGCAGTGTGGCCTGATCATCCGCCTAAAAAAATAAACGTAACAGACCGTGCTACAATTTTGAACTTCATTATTGGCTTAAACGGATACACCATATGCACGGGAATTGATAATGGTGATCTTAATAACGAAAAGATTGTAACGATTCCTTTAGAATGCGATGAAACAATGCTTGTTGGTTGGATCAAGAATGAAAGAACTCAGCTTTCAGAAGCGTCTTTACGCTACCTTTCACAGCTCAAATCCGTATTAACTCAACACGGATACAATGTTATAGATACTCCTAAAATGAAAAATTAACTGAAGTGGCAATAATTTTTGTAAGCAAAACCTATGCTTTTGTTGATGAAGTCAAGCTAATCGCATTCATAAGATTTTGGGAAATAACCAAGATTTTAAACAAAAAATTGTTGCTAGTTATTAAATAACTAGCAACAATTTACGCTGTTTTTAAATCATACAGAAATAAAACAGATAATTTCAATATTGAACTTGGTTAGATATTCATTTTAGAACAAATGCTTTGAGCGCGTTCAAAAAGATGACAATCACTTTGATCATTGAAAGTGAAACCTATAAAAGCAGAAGCATCATAATCAAAATCGATGTTATTGTTATCAAGTTCAGTCTTCCAATCACTTTCAAGAATTGTAGAGTTGATTTTGTTCATGATTGAAACCATTGCTTGAGGATTTCCTGTAACACTTACAGCAAAATCGTCAAGACTTTCATAACGCGAATAATTACAAAGAACATCTCTTATTTCTGCAATGCGCTTATTTGCAAATTTTCTATCCATATTGTATCCAATCCTTGCAAATAATATATGACGCAACATCATTGAGTATTCTGTCCTGCATATCATAAGCATCTTATGCAATCTAATAATCATCTTTGAAATCTCGCTACATTCAGGCAATTGCAATTGACGAAGCAAGTGTGCTATAACACATCTTAATTCGTCATCATTTGCCATAAGTATTAAATTAGAGCTGAAAATAATTGCAGAACGAGAATCTTCTTTTAATACAAAAGCATCTGCTTTTATGCAATCTTTTGTATAAATCTCAGGCATAACAACACCTAATCTTGAGCACATTTCTTCAGTCAAATCTACTACTCGACCTACTCTCAATGGTTCTTTGTTTTTACCTAAGTAGTTACTAATTAAATCTCCTGTGATTACATAATTGTATATAAGCTCATAAACTATTCCTATTATCGGCGCTAAAATAATATTAAGCGGGAAAAATCCAAATAGTATAAAAAACCATATTAGACTTCTCATAATCATATTGCGCTTAATAAATTTATTCGTAAGATCTTTAACTTTTCCAACATCAAATACCGGATTAGAATAAAATTGCTGGTTTGAATATTGCACTTGATTGTTATACATAGGTTGATTTCCGTACATTTTTACCTCGTATTTAATACTTAAGAATTGATTGATTTAATAAATAAGAAAATGTTATTGTTCTAAGATTTCTTCTTGATCCAAATAACGCAATGGTGGGAATTGCGAACTTAGACCTGGGTACATCTCACAGAGAGTATTAAAACGATTTATATCAATTCTTGATTGAATATAATAAGGATTAAAACCTATAAGTAACAATGGCTCAGCATATGTATCTGTTAATAAAACACTAAATTGCTCAGATGCATATGTATTCATAGATTTTAGAGATTTATACATTGCACAAGCCAATACAAAAGGATCTTGAACACAATTTACAGCATACGCATCAGCATCATATTCATCCTGATAAGTTGTATTAGTTTTAACATATTTTAGAATATAATGATAAACATTTGTTAATCGTATAAGGCGATAGAAACATGTATTAGCAAAGTATGCCAATATTGCTGAAATAGTTAGCAACTCAATAATTGCACCAATAATCCACATAATCAGTCCTAATAAAGGAGCAGCCATAGTTATTAAGCAAAGCACAAAAAATGCAACAATATCTGCCAATTGGAATTTTATCAAAGTTCCAAGCATATTTTCAGATTCAATAGCAGTTCTTTTAACTACAAGATTAAGAGTTGCACTTCCATGGCAATAAGACTCAGCAATATTAAGTCCTTTAGTCCTGTAATATGCTAAACGAGATAATGCAGCTACAATACGCGATCTAGCGATACAATCGTTGCTAGTAAGATGAGCAAATTCATGAGCAATAATGGCTCTTATTTCGTCAACAGTACAATTATTTATTAAATCTTCGCTAATAAAAATTGCACTTCCACTGTCATCACGCATAGCAAAAGCGTTTGCAGTAATGCAAGTTGAATAAATTGCAGGAGATGCAATTCCAACTCTAGCGCTTAAATCATTTACAACATCAAAAACTGGACCATTTACAATTGGTGAAGCATATTCATATGGCAAAATTTCAATAATACTTTTTATAGGATTTTTCCATATATAGTAGTATCGAGCTGCTGGAGCTAAAATAATTGCAATGAAGCATAACATGTATATAAGCTCAATTTTTATGTGCGCAAAAATACTTATAAACGCTGAGCATATAATAATAGGTAATATAAGGAACAAAATAGATACTATAACTAAAGATGCTAACGATGTGAGATAAGAAAATATAAATACTTTCGAAGCAAGCTGTTCTTTAGTTTGAACAGTATTCATGTAGCTATATGCGTTAGATTGCATAAAAGAAAATGATTGCGAAGACTGTTGAGGTTGCGGTTGCTGATACTGCTGAGCTGGATTAGGATTATTTTGATAATTGACTTGCGAATAATTGGCTTGAGAATATCCGTTTTGTTGATTATATGACTGATAATCACTTTGATTATTTGCATAAGAATTATTAGGATCATTCGCATAATATTGAGATTGATCATAATAATTTTGCTGCGAACCTTGCTGATTTTGATAATTATATGAATTATCTTGGTAGTTATATTGATTGTTTGCATTTTGAGGGTTCGATGAGGCTCTATCTGAATTATATGAACCATAATTATAATCGTCCATATTTTTCCTTTCGTTTAGCAAATAATTAAATCTATTATAAAATCTAATAAGAATCTAATCAAAGCCTAATCAAAATAAAATATAGTAAAATCTAATCAAAATCTTTAGGATTCAACACTGCAATAGCTGTTGCTCCTCTTAGACCGCATGTAGAAAACGGTTTTTCGCAAGTAAGAATAATAAGCGAAGCATGAGAAAGACCTAAACGCATTTTGCCTAAAATATCAGGATCAGATTCGCTAGAAGAAAGCCATTGAGCTGCCATAGACATAGTAGGCTCATGCCCTACAATCATAGTTATTTTTGAGTCATTAGCAGATAATAATTCATCCATTACAGATTGCATTCCGCCATCATAAAGACTTTTACGATAAGAAACTATAGGCTTGTCGCCAAAACGTTTAAGCATGCGTTTAACTGTTTGCTCTGTACGATTTGCACTAGAACAAGCTATATAATCAGGCACAAGTTTCATACTTTCTAAACCTTTTGCCATGATTTTAGATTGTTTTAATCCTTTATCACTAAGATCGCGACCCCAATCATCTCCCATAGATGGTGCTAAAGACTTCGCATGTCTCATAAGTAATAAAACATACTTACTGTGATGAGCCTTTTTAGCAATTTTCTTTATTGAAGTCGCCATAATTACCTCCCGGCAGATAAATAGCCAAGTTGTATATCTAAATCACGCAATACTTTTCTCAATTTTCTGTCGGAAATATCGCGAAGATTCAAATCTTCAAGATGATTAGAGCGCTCTTGAGGAGTCAAATCGTCAATATCACTAACAGTATCTTTAGTACCATGCTCACGTTTTTTAAGAGCATTAAAACCTTCAGCCATAGCACGAGAAACAATAAGAAAACCTGTATGACCAATCATTTCATGATCAGGCCTTACAGCTAATCCTTGAACTTTCCAAGTACGTTCTAATGTTTCTTGAATTTCAGGTTCACTCCAAGTTCCCATTGATCGCAAAGATTCAACTAATCTAGACATTTGCGTTGTAGTAGTAACGTAAGCTATAAGAACGCCTCCAGGAACTATTACTCGATAAGCTTCCTCAAGCCTATTCCAAGGATCTAGCATATCTAACATTATTCGATCGTAATAATTATTAGGTAAAGTTTTTGCAACAGTTTCAAAATCACCTGTAAGCAATTTCCACCATTCAGGACGCTTCGAATAATATAAAGTAACGTTAGATTCAGCTATTTTTGCGAATTCTGACCGAAGTTCAATAGTAGTTAATTCACCACTTTCACTTACAGAATCCAATAAACTTAAACTCATAGCTCCAGAGCCAGCTCCTGACTCCAAAACACGCATACCAGAACGAATATCGCCAAGAGAAATCACTTGAGCAATATCTTTAGGATACATAATTTGAGCACCTCTCGGCATTGAAAGCACGTAATCTACAAGCCTAGGACGCATTGCAACATAATCCCAGCCGCCAATAGAGCGCGCTACTTTCCAAGGCTTTTTAACGTCATTATCTTCGAGCGCATCATTTAAATTACGTTTAGCAGTAACAGTTGTAACTACAATTCCTTCACTTTTACCTATAACGTCATTATGGCATATAAGACCGTGTTCAGTTTGAGTTACACCATCATAAATAAGCTGAGCAGTAATTCGCTTACCTTTGCGATCAGTGAATTGAACTTTTTCTCCACTATGCAAAACTCTAATGCGCGAATTACTTGTTGACACTCAACACCTCACTTAATAAGAACCACGAATATCCTTAAAAATAATCAGTAAATAATTTATAAATATTCTACAAATACATTAAAACCGATTGATTCATCAATGTACATTCGTATTGACTATCATTTTACGACAAACCCACAATAAAAATACTACAAACTCACTGTAGTAAGAGGCATTGCTGAATCTATCGCAAAATCAGGATTAGAAGGTCTTACTCCTTCTTCAACTAAATTAACTCCTAACATAGCTACCATAGCTCCGTTATCTGTACATAGTTTCAGCTCAGGCAAACGAATTTCTATTCCATGTTCTTCACCTTGCTCTAATAAATGTTCACGAAGTTGCGAGTTAGCAGAAAATCCTCCACCAATCATAAGAGTCTTAGAACCATATTGTTCACAACCCATAATAGCTTTTTTAGAAAGAACATCTGCAACAGAATTTGCAAGAGAAGCACAAACATCATCAACAGGAATTTCAAGGCCTTGAGCATTACGAGCTTCAACCCAACGAGCAACAGCAGTTTTAACGCCAGAGAAACTGAAATCATAAGGATGATCCTTTCCAGATCGTCCTTGAGTCAATCCTTGGGGAACTTTAAGAGTATTAGGATTGCCATTGCGACCATGCCTATCTATATGAGGACCACCAGGATATGGAAATCCAAGTAAACGAGCTACTTTATCGAAGCATTCACCTGCAGCATCATCTAACGTTGTACCAACAACGTCAATGCTGCGCGCAATATCATTAACATGTAAAAGCGAAGTGTGTCCACCAGAAACAATAAGAGCAAGAACGTCATCTGGTACATCACCAAATTGAAGCTGAGTTACAGCAATATGCCCAATTACGTGATTTATTCCATAAATAGGCTTATTTGCAGACCAAGCTAAAGATTTAGCTCCAGAAACTCCCACAGCTAAACAACCTGCAAGACCAGGACCAGCACTTACAGCAATTGCATCAACATCACTTAAATCCATATTTGCATCTGCTAAAGCTTTAGAAACAACAGGAACAAAGGCCTCAGCGTGAGCACGTGAAGCAATTTCTGGTATTACGCCACCATAACGCGCATGCTCTTGCATAGAAGATGCAACTACATTAGAAACCAAAGTACGGCCGCGCACAATAGCTGCAGCTGTTTCATCACATGTTGATTCAATACCTAAAACAATTGCTTCACTCATTATTTTCCTCGATTGTCTTATCACTTTCCGAAGCTGAACTTAAACTAACACACATTGTATAAGCATCTACATTCTCAGGTTGGTAATATCTTTTACGCAAGCCCATTATTTCAAATCCATAATTTTTATATAAAGCGAGCGCAGGAGAATTATCTACTCTAACTTCAAGTAGCATTCTTTCAGCGCCAATATTTTTAGCTGAACGCATCATAGTATCTAAAAGAGAAGAGCCAATCCCAGATCTTTGATTTACTCGGCAAACGCCTATAGTCATAATTTGCGCGTCAAAACCGTCAAACCAATATCCTGCATACCCGAGTATATCGTGTGTTTCGTCATCTATATAGGCATAGTATTGACGCATAGGAGCTTCTAATTCTTGAGAAATCATATTCTCATTCCAGCATCCGCTAGAGAATAAATCTTTTTCTATAATAGATATTTGATTTATAACTTTTTTATAACTGATATCACTGTTAAGAATTTTAGAAAGATTACTTGCATCAGCTGGATATTTAGAGCGCGTTATATTTACTATCATTTCTTATCAACTTGATTTGTATCGCACAACTTATTTGCAGCACCGGAGCCTAAAACATGTTTCAAAGGATTAGGCACAGATACATCTGGTCTTCGTAGATACAGTGGCTCAACATTTTTTTGCGCTATTTTATTATTAAGTTGCAATTGATCTAAAGTAGTATGCAATTGATCTAACGCGCAATCTTCAAAAATTTCTAACCCTTTAGCTCCTAAATCTAATGCACAAACGTCTGCAATAAAACCTACTTTAGAAATTTTTTGCCAATCTTCAAAGTATTTTTTAGCACCATGGCCTAATATGTCTACACAATAATCAAAGTTATTTAAGCTTTCTAAATACTTATTTACGCGCTCTACTATGTTATTTGGATAATCTATATCCATGTCTATAACAGATTCGCCAAATTCGTTATATAAAGACATATATACTTGCTTGCGGCGCGCATCGTTAAGCGAAAGAACATAATGATGAGAAGATGTTTCATCACATTTTTTGCATATTGACTCTTTTAAAACACGACCATCTTTCAAAGCTTTATCAAATTCGCGGCAACGAACCATTTTACTTTGAGGCAACAAGCTATCGCATCCAATGATTGAAGATTTATTTGCGAAAGCAATAGCTTTAGCTGCAACTATTCCAGCGCGAAGACCAGTAAATGGAGCTGGACCAACTCCAACCACAATACGATTTATATCTTTCGCACTCAATCCTGCTTTTTCAACTACAGACGCAATATTTACTTGTAAACGTTCTACATGCGTGCGAGAATCAGTTTCTACAATTGGCTCATATCCCACAATTCCTACAGTAGAACCGTATGACGTGTCAATAACCAGAGTATTTACCATATCTATCCCTTAACGTAACTAATTTAATTAGTTTACTATTTGCTATTCTTAACTAGCTTATTTATTTGAAAATAAAGATATTCTCTTAGACCAATCTCCTCCATAAGGTATTAAAGTAACTATACGATTACCATCACTTGTTAATTTTTCTGCACAATCAGATTGCAAAGGTCTATCAATATGTATTTCTAAACGAGTATCAGAGAGCACTCCAGCCATCTGCTCCCCCCATTCCATAAGAACTACAGTTCCTTCTGCTGGATCTTCTAAAGCTTCATCTAAGCCTAAAGATTCAAGTTCATCTAACAATCTAGACACACTATCTTGACCTGGAGCAAAATCCTGTCCGCCTAATCTATAAGCATCAACATGAACAAGTGTTGCAGGTTTTCCATTTGCAAAAGTTCCATGCAATTGCCTAGCGATAGTAAATGTTGGAGAAACAATAGGACCGTTCATTTTAAGTCCATTACCCAAACCTTGAGCAAAAGTTGTTTTACCAGCTCCTAAAGGACCTGAAAGTAATACAACATCTCCTTCTCGCATAATATGAGCAATAGATTCACCTAAGGCACGCATATGCGAATCTGTAGGAACACATAGAGTTATACTTTTTTCTTCATTAGCTGACATCGTAATTATTCTTCCCTTTACCGCGTGATGCAATAAGCATAATACACTTTTCTAAAGCATAATTTGGATCATTTGAACCGCCTTTACATTGCTCATCTGCCCAAGCTAAGCACTTAATACACTGGCAAACTCCATCACTATACCACCCAGCTAATTGTTTCATAGCAATATTCAATGCCCAAGGATTAACTTTTGCAGCAGATTGAGAAATCTCACCATTTTTTATTGCGATTGCTTTTGCAATTATTCTCATTTTTGCGCCTAGAGCACCAATAATAGCAATAGGATCAACACCTTGGCTTATAGCAGTACGCACAGCCAATATTGCTTCACTTGCGTTAGATGAAACAGCTTTATCAGCTACAAAAAATCCTGTTACTTGCGTATTTGAAATCAAATATTGATCAACAATTTTCAAATCAATAGGATTATCATCGAAGTCATAACATAGTTGTGAACATAGTGATGCTAATTCTTCCGTTTTGCCACCTAATACTGAAACTAATCTTTGAGCAGCATCAGGAGCAATGCGCCTAGAAGATCTTTCAAAGATATTCATAACAAAATTTAATTGAGCATCAGGCTTCTTTAAATCTGGAACGTTAAGCACTCGAGCACCATCACGAGATAATCTTGTAATAATAGATTTACCTTTTAATCCACCTTCGTGACGTGCAATAACCCAGCGATTATTTTGATAAAAAGAGTTACTTGTATCACTAGATTCTTGGCTCATATAAGTCTTAACAAATGATTCAATTGCATCAACAAGCGATTCTTCTGCTTGCTGTAAATTATTTATAACAACTATAGTTCCATCGCTTAAAAGGCAAGGGCCTATTGATTCATTAAAAGCGGCGGAACTCAGGCAAGCCGCATCTAAATTCAATACTTCTACATTTGAATATTTAAGGAGAATATTATCACGCACGTCTTTTGCATTTAACTCGTTAAGATACGCATCTCCACCAACAACTAACGTCAATGGAGAAATCATGCGATTACTCGACATAAATCCCCCTACATCTTATTGAATAAGACAAGTATAAGTATTGCAAATTACACGAATCTGACGATACTTAAAACCACAAGTAAACGCTTAAAACTATAAGCAAACGTTTAAAACTATAAGCAAATACCCGCGAAAACTATGTTACTATGACGTAAATAATTTCAATGAATCATCCAAAATTCGCTTCGCTTTATTATTCGTTAATTGTAGTGCTATATATGATTGACTAACAATATTCAATTTGCGAACTAATTTAGAAATAATAATAAGTGAAACAAATAAAACTAATTCCACTCCTAAAATAAGCCATGCACCTAAAGCACCTTTCATCCAAGGAAAAACACCTAAAGCATATTCGTTACACAAATAAGCGCAACGCTCCATAATTCCCGTGCCAATAGAGGAAGCTCTAGCAAATAATAAACCAACAGAATTATTAAATATTGAAAAAGTTAAAGAAATAAGCCCACATATAGTAGCCCAATCAACAAACGGAGAAACCATCAGATTTGCAAACGTAGACATAAATGATATTTCCGGCTGCATCAATATTTGTATAGGCATAGTGAAAAACCACGCACAAACTGTAATACTTAATGCAGATGCTAACCATTTAGGCAATAACATACTTAAATATTTTTGGAAAGGAACACCCATAATAATAATCCCAATAGTTGCAGCACATGAAAGAGAAAATGCATAATCCCATGCGAAGCAAGGTTTTACTAGCAGAGTTAAACAAACTGTCCAACTTAACGCACTAATAGATTGATAAGGTCTACCAATTGCAAATGCAATAGATGAAATTAAACACATACTAAGAGCGCGAAAAACACTAGCGGATGGATAAACTATTGAAGCTAGAAAAACACAAGACAATACTTCTAGAAAAGCAGTAAAACGCTTAGGAATAAGAAAATATGAGCAAAGACGGCGAATAAATGCTGAAAGTAGCAAAAAATGACCTCCAGAAACAGCCATAAGATGCATTATTCCTGCATGCTTGAAATTTTCTTTAACACAATCAGCATATGTAGAATCAATAGTATTTTCATATTCACTATTAGAAGAATCTGATGGAAAATATTCTTGTCCTAACAATCCAACAGTAAGACCTGGAACAAGTATTCGACCTTGATCATCTAAATTTTCAGTAACTTTATAAAAAGACTTCCATAAAGAATTTAACATCGAATGATACACACTGGGATTTTTTAATAAAGTTACACTACTAGCAGTTTTTGGAATCGTAATCTCTATAATCTGTGAATTAAATTTTGAAATACTAATCGTCACATCGCTTCTAAAAGAAGAACCATATACAACAAAAGCACAAATAGGCTTATACGCATATAATTTTGCACTTGAACTAGATTTGTAAACTACACTTTTCAAATCACTAGTTTTAAAACGTAAAGAAGATACAGAAACATTTGCAGAACAATCTCCATTAAACGAGTTAGACACTCTAAGCGGAGTGTCAACAGTTAAATCTGCAAGAAAATGCGTATTTTCAGATTCTATAGAGTTTTTAGAAGAATTTTTAATATCATCTTCATAACGATTTTTGATACTACTTTTCATGCTATTGCTATTGCTTTTACTATTATTATTACTACTACGATTACTATTTTTAAAATCACCTTTTATATGACGAGAACTTCTATGATTAGCATTTGCACTAAATGATTTTGATACTTTATTATTACTAGCAATTTGCGTTAATATATCTGAATACTGTCTGCTAGAAGATATAAAACTCATAATAAAAGCCAACATAATCGCAAAAATTATTAAGAATACAAGAATGCAATTACGCAACCAAAATAATCTAAAATAAATAACACAAGTACGGTTAAAAGAATATTTTCTTTTATCGCAACGCGTTTTAGCATTCCTTTTCAAAACTAATACGTATAAAATAACGCATATACAAAGCACGAAAAACGCAAACACACATGTAATTACAGTAGAATTTATAGATTGAATTGAATCCTTGTGAAAATTTTCTTTAGATGATATTTTTGACGAACAACAAATAAAATCACTAAACCATTTTCCTAAAAAACATCCGCTCCATACACCTATCGCTATAGGTAGCATGCGCCAATCTTTATTGCCGTTTTCTCTTTTTAAAATTCCCAACCTATCTTTCTTCACAATAATCCCCCTAAAATACTCGTTATTTAGCACATACTTTTCCTTTAAATTTTTCTAATGTTTTTTGCCCTATGCCTTTAACTTTCATCAAATCAGAAACTTTCTTAAAACTACCAATACGACGTCTTTGATCCAAAATACGCTCAGCCATTTTAGGACCAACACCATTTAATGTTTGCAATTGATCAATTCCAGCAGTATTTATATTTATACAAGATTTATTTGCATTATTATTCTTATTCTTCGCGTTTGAATTATTTTTATCTAAATCACTGTTGTCATTATCATTGACAGGTTCAGCTAAAGCATTATTATTCGTCTTATGCTCACTCTCTTTAGTTTTATTCGCTTTAACTTTACTTATTTTCTTTACTATTTTTTTACACTTACTTTCGTCATTGTGATTTTCGCAATATTCAGCGTTAATAGAGTTATTTTCGTCTAAATTAGCTCCTTTTTGAGAATATTTTTTCAATGAACTAATCCTATAATTTTCAGCACGAGAATAATTGATAGATTGCGTAATAAGTAAAGTAAGACTAGCACACAAAGCTACAACTAAAATAAGCAATAGCGAAAGCGCATGAATAGGCTTAAAATGAACTCTAACGCCAGACTTATTGGCATTACTATTTTCTCTCACTATGCACTCTTTATTAAAAGAATCACTTTTCTTTCTCTCTAAATATGAATCTGAATTCATTAAATCATTTAGAGATCGAGCTTTGTTCTTTTGCATATAAACTCCCAACCTTTAGCAATACTTCTTATAAACAATCCCCCAAAGCCAAACTTTTACTTTCTTTGTAAGCTTAAAAGTAATAAAAGTATTTATATTCGAATATATGAAAGAAATGAGAATATTTAAAGAAAAATCACGCTATGTGGTCAGAAGTTTATAAAACTACTATTTAAAACAAAATAGAAAATAGTTAATTCCGATAAATAAAAATACTTAACGCTAACTTAAAAGATAATTAAGCACAACATATAAATACTTAACGCTAGATTAAAAAGCATAAGCTTTAAAAAATCTTTAATTTTGCATTAAAACTTACGCTTACCTACATCGTGTATCTCTACATGATATAGATAAGCGCAAGATAAGCGTATAAATTACTATTAGTTTTCGTCAGGAACTATAGACACAATTTTAGGAGCTTTCACAATAACTTTTTTAGGAGCTTTTGTGCCTAAACGATCAGCAACGGCTTGTAAAGCAAGTTTTTCAAGCTCAGAGGCATCAATATTTGGATCAACTTCAAGTTTGGCTCGAACTTTACCTTTTACTTGAACAACTGCAACAACAGTATCAACTCCAACATATCTAGAATCAGTTTCCGGCCAATTCGCATGAGAAATAGACGTTGTATGCCCAAGCTTATTCCACATTTCTTCACAAATATGTGGAGCTATAGGAGAAAGCATCAAAATAAGTGGTTCTACAGCTTCACGAGGAACATGCTGCAAAGAAGTTATATGATTATTAAGAACAATAAGCTTAGCAATAGCAGTATTAGGACGCATTGCTTCCATTTCAACTGTCACATCAGCAATAGTGTTATTAAGAATTTTTAGAGTTTTATTGTCAAGCTTGTCGTCAGTTACTACGCACTCGCCTGTTTCTTCGTTTACAACATTCCTCCATAAACGCTGTAAGAATCTCATTGAACCAACAACATTACTAGTATTCCACGGCCTAGATTCCGCAAGAGGACCCATGCTCATCTCATACAAACGGAATGTATCTGCACCATAATTCTCATACATGTCGTCTGGAGTAATAATATTCTTTAAGCTCTTGCCCATCTTTCCAAATTCGCGATTAACATGCTCACCATGCCAAGTAAAAGTTGGCTCGCCATTAGAATCTGGAGCACCTTCTTCAACTTCAGCTGCAGGAACATATTGACCGCGATCATCTGTGTAAGCATAAGCTTGAATCATACCTTGATTAAACAAACGGTGGAAAGGCTCAGGAGTTCCAACATATCCTAAATCATATAAAGCTTTATGCCAGAATCTAGCATAAAGTAAGTGCAAAACAGCATGTTCTACACCACCAATATATAAATCAACGCCGCCAGCTTTAGAATTTTGCTCAGATTTTACACCCATCCAATACTTATATTCTTCTGAATCAACCATATGTTCAGAATCATTAGGATTAAGGTAACGCATGTAATACCAGCAAGATCCAGCCCAGTTTGGCATAGTATTTGTATCTCGATAATATGTTTTCACTCCATCACCAAGATCCAGCTGCACTTTCACCCAATCATCATTACGACTTAAAGGAGCTTCAGGCTCAGAATTTGCATCATCTGGAGCATACGTTTTAGGCTGATAATCAGGAACATCTGGAAGAGAAATAGGCAATTGAGAATCTGGAAGCAAATACGCAACACCATCTTCATCATAAACAATTGGGAATGGCTCACCCCAATAACGTTGACGAGAAAATAGCCAATCACGAAGACGATAAGAAACTCTGCCTTTACCAACACCAGCAGATTCAAGCCAAGCATTTACTTTTTCTATTGCATCATCAACACGTAATCCGTTAATAGACAATGCATCTTGGAGTTTATACGTGTGCTCTACTTCAGAATTTATAACAATACCATCATGAGAAACAAAAGGAGCTTTACCTTCATAATCTGAAAGTTTTTCATCGCAATCATCGAGAGGCTTAACAGTGTAAATTACAGGCAATCCGAAAGCTTTAGCGAAATCATAATCGCGCTGATCGCCTCCAGGAACAGCCATGATTGCACCAGTACCGTAATCCATAAGCACATAATCTGCAACGAAAATTGGCAGCTTAGCACCAGTTACAGGATTGATAGCATAAAGACCAGTGAACAAACAAGTTTTAACACCAGCATCCTCAGTACGATCCTTTGCTGTTTTTGCTCTACTTTGAGCTTGATACTCAGCTAAACCTTCTTTAAGATTTGTATAACCACCCTTCCAACTTTCAGGAACATCATCATTCCAACTTTCAGGAACGTTTTCAAGCAAAGGATGATCAACTGAAACAACTGCAAAAGTAGTACCAAAAATCGTATCTGGACGAGTAGTATAAACTTCTAAATCACGAGTTTTACCATCAGCGCATTCAACATCAAAATGAACAGATGCACCATGAGATTCACCAATCCAATTTCGTTGCATAAGCTTTACTTTTTCTGGCCAATCAATTGTAGAAAGATCTTCAACTAGACGATGACCATAAGCAGTAATGCGCATTGACCACTGACGAAGATTACGCTGAAATACTGGGAAATTACCACGCTCAGACTTGCCTTCAGCAGTAACTTCCTCATTCGCAAGAACAGTTCCTAATCCTGGACACCAATTAACAGGAGATTTAGAAATATAAGCAATCCTAAAATTATTAAGTACATCAAACTTATCTAACTTACTTAAATCTTCCCAATTTTTTCCTTCAAAACCAGGAATTTCACGACTACCTTCTTTAAACTCACCAATAAGTTCTTTAATAGGACGCGCAGAACCCTTACCACCATCAGAGCGCACAAAATCAGGATCATACCAAGCATCATAAAGTTTAGAGAAAATCCATTGAGTCCATCGAACGTAATTTTCATCAATTGTTGCAAAAGATCTACGATTATCAAAACTCAATCCCATGCGATGCAATTGACGACGCATATTAGCAATATTCGCTTCAGTAGTAATACGAGGATGCTGACCTGTTTGAACTGCATACTGCTCTGCCGGCAAACCAAATGCGTCATAGCCCATAGCATGTAATACGTTTTCACCCTTCATTCTGTGATAACGACTAACTACATCAGTTGCCAAATAACCTAATGGATGACCAACATGCAGACCTTTGCCAGATGGATATGGGAACATATCCATAGCGAAGAAAGCTGGACGACCATTAGCATTATTGCCATCTCCATCTTTCAAATCGCCTTTAACGTTTGCAGCCCAAAATGTGCCTTTTTCATCCCATATTTTCTGCCAACGCTTCTCAATATCTTGAGCTAACTGAGCATTATATCGAAATGCTGGCTCTAAAGAAGTATTATTTTCAGATGTTTCATGGCTATTATTGTTGTCGTTCATAAATAAGGACTATAGCGAGTCATATCGTCATTTTGCAACACTTTTTACAAGTTTAATAAATAAAAAGTATAATAGAACAAAAATTTTATTGTTATTATAATGAAATTTGCTTTGATTATCTTTATACAACAAAGAATTGCTAAAATTATTAAATAAACACTGATAATATTACTAAATATTATTTATACAAATAAAACACGAGGAATTTATTTTATGAAAGTACAAAAAAATACTCTTCTATTGATCGCTTGTATTGTATGGTTAATCGCAGGATTAAATATACTTCGCATAGGACTTTTAGCGTACACAGAGTATCTATCTATAATCAACTATGGTTTATCTTTAATAGTTTTTGCAATATTTCACGTATTCATTTTTAATAAGTTAGTAAAAAAACATACTGCAAGAATCACTTCTTATACAGAAAAACAATTCTTCCTAAAATTCTTTGACGTAAAATCATTCGCAATTATGGCTTTTATGATGACTGGAGGAATACTTTTAAGAGCAAGCAACATTGCTCCAGAACAATTTATTGCAATATTTTACACTGGATTAGGAAGCGCATTATTCTCAGCTGGAATACTTTTTGGATACAACTTCTTTAAAGCTTCATTTAGAAAAATCAACAAATAATAAAAGTAATATAAATACTAGAAGTAATTGAACATCATAAACAATAATTAAATATCATAAACAAACAGTAATAGAACATCATAAAATCGTAAAACATAAAACAGTAATAAACAGTAATAAACAGTAATAAACAATTAAAATATTAGAATTACAAACAATTAGAAGTAGAATGTAATTCTAAGAAATAAGTATTAAAACATAAAACTTAAAAATTAGAAGGTTGCTATGAACAACAATGTATATAGAAAAAGCAGATCATACGCACCGAAGCGATTCTTTGAGTGCGAAGGCAAAGGATTAGAGTGGCTGAATGAAGCTCACAGCCATGGAGGTCCTAAAGTTGCAAAAGTATACGATTGGGGTTCAGACTACCTAAACATCGAGCGAATCGAAATATCTAGACCTACTGCTTTATCTGCATACAAATTTGGAGCTTCTTTAGCTCATATGCACGATTATGGAGCTAAATTTTTTGGAGAACCTCCAGCTAATTACGATGGAACATGCTATTTTGGACCTCTTTGCGATCCTGTAAAAATGGACACAGGATCTTGGGATAACGTGATTGATTATTTAGCAGATGGAAGACTGCGTCCAATGGTAAAGCTTGCAATTGAAAGAGGAGCATTAACTAAAGACGACTTAGATCTCACTAATCGCGTTATAGATGCACTTCCAGATCTGCTTGGTAAAACTAGCGAAGATAAACCTGCACGCGTTCACGGAGATTTATGGAGTGGAAACGTGCTATGGACTAAAAGTAATGAAGACGATTTAGATATAAACAGCAAATTAAACGCTCAAGACACAAACACAGATTCTGTTGAAGCAGTTCTTATTGACCCTGCAGCGCATGGAGGGCATAGAGAAGAAGATTTATCTATGTTACAACTGTTCGGAATTAGTTATTTCAAACAAATCTTAGATGGATATCAATCTGTACATCCTCTTAAAGCTGGCTTTGAAAAGAGAACTACAATATGGCAATTGTATCCTATTGCTGGCCATTGCGTATTCTTTTCAGGTGGTTACGTTTCAGAATATCGAGATATGTGCATGAGTTTACTTCGCAATGCTTAATTCGATAAATATTCTTATGACACGCCACGAAAGTAATTAAACATACAAGCAATACGTATAAAATAGCATAAGTTAAAAATACTTGTTTTATTCTTTAAACTAATGGAAGGCATTACAGTATGATTCGCTTGCGTAAACCATTACATCGTATAGTTGCAATGCTTGTAACTATAGTTATGCTTTTTATGACAACTGGATGCAATACATCTACACAACAAAGTAATACAAAAGCAAATAATTCATCGGCAGCAAGCGGAAATGTAGTTATTTTTACTCCATCAGACGGTATTTCATTAACTAGAAATACTCCTTTAAGTACTTGGGACTCATTAGTTCCAGAAATCGTAAAATCACTAAAATCACACGGCTTTAACGAATCAAAAATTGAATTACATTCTTCATCAAGTTTGCACGAACAAAGTCAATCAATCCAAGATTATGTAGTAAATAAAATTGAAAAGAAAAAAGAGAAAAGTATTGAAGATAATTCAAATAATAAAAAAATAAAAAATAAAAATAAAGATAATAAAGATAATAAAGATAATAAAGATTCGCAAACTACTATTATTGTTGCTCCTTTCACTAACAAGAACGGCAATAACAACTACGGAGATTACGCTACACAACCAGAAGATGAATCATACTTAAATTCTAAAATTGAAGAAAAAACAAAACAGAAATCCAATAAAAAACCCCAAAATGTAAAAAATTCAAAAGATTCTAAAGACTCTCAAGACTCTAAGAATAACGAAAATTACGAAGAATCAAATGATAAAAAATTAGATTATGAAGCAGAAAACAGAATATCAACATCGTTGAAATTAGCTCAAAAATCAGGTATTCACGTAATAGTTTTATCTCGAATGATCAAAAATTTTGAGCCAGATGCATTAGTTAATTTTTCTACAGCTGAAAGAATTGGAGAAGCTCAAGCTAAAGCATTAGTTGAAAAATTAGCTTTATATAGAGCAACAAGCAATAATCCAAAATCTATTGAAGTTCTTTTACCATGCAATCAAAATCATTTCTCTTCAAAAAATGAAAACAGCGAAAATAGCGAAAATACTAAAAGCAGCGAAGATGAAAAAGACACTAAAAACAACAAAGACTCAAACGATGAGTACAATACAGATGAATTTGCTCACCATGCTTTTATAGGAATTTGGAGAATATTACAACCATATTTTTCAGAAGGCACATTAGTTTCACCATCCGGAAAGCTTAACGCAAAAGTGACAGATCAAGATTGGTCCAACGTTGCTTTTTACGCGAATAACGCAGACTCTGTTAAAAAAGAATTATCGAAAAGATTAGTTAAACACGAAGGAATTTTAGAAGACAAATATGTCCATATTGATGGAATTATTGCATTAGACGATAATACTGCTTCAAAAACAGAAAAGACATTAACTGATTTTGGATATAAAGGAAGTGCAGCAGATATTAACCCTTCAATAACTATTAAAGACGTTATTGGAAATATTATTGGCAATATTATTGGAAAACGCAATCTAAATAAACAACCTGTTCCTCAACCACAAATAAAAAGTAACAAAAATAATAAAAATGATTCAAATAATAAAAATGATTTAGACACTGACACTAACAGCAAGAACAATAACAGTGACGAATCAAATAAAAATGATAATTCAACATTTAAATGGCCTATAATAACTGGATATGGAGCATATAAATATGCTCTACCAAATATAGTAAATGGAAAGCAATGGATTACAACTATCGAGCATAAGCAAGAAGCTGCTTTCGATATTGCAAAAGCGTGCAAAGAATTAAATCAAACAGGTAAATTAGAAATAAATAAACGAATGTCAACTATTGTAATAAACAATAAGCAAATAGCACTTTATACAGAAAATATTCTTGCTGTAAGTGCAACAAATCTAAAAGCAAGACTTATTGATCCAGGATACGTAAGTCTTGCAGATGCTGGATTATAAGCATTGATTATTAAAAAGCACTTACTTAAAGATTAGTGAGAGCCAAGTAGCGCTTATCGATTAACTATTATCAATAAGCGATCAGCGATTAGCTATAATCAAGTAGTAATTAACTACCATCGAACTCGCAAGTCAGCAAACTAGCGAACTCGCAAAGCTTAATCTACTAGCTAATCACTTGCTCTTGCGTGGAGCGTAAATCACTTGCTCAATCAAGTCTTTATAGTGTTCAACTACTGCTTTTCTTCTAGCTTTCATACTTGGAGTAATAAGCCCATTCTTTTGAGTAAATTCTTCTGCAACAATTTCAAAGCGCCTAATTGATTCAGCACGAGAAACCATAGTGTTCGCTTTCAAAACAGCTCTCTCAACTTCGCAACGAACAATAGAATTCCTAGATGCTTCAGCAAGAGAGGCAACAGGCAAAGCACCTTTTTGTTTCAACCATGAATTTACTTCTGCTAAATCTAGAGAAATAATAGCTGCAACAAAAGGCTTTCTATCACCTATAACTACGCATTGAGATATAACAGGAGAAGTCATAATAGACGCTTCTAAAGGACCAGGAGATAAATTCTTTCCACCTGCTGTGATAATAAGATCTTTCTTACGACCAGTGATTCTCACAAAACCATCACTATCCAAAGAAGCAAAATCGCCTGTATGCAACCATCCATTCACAATCTGCTTTTCAGTAATCTCAGGATGATTGTGATACCCTTTGCAAACAGCAGGGCTTTTAATACATAACTCGCCTTCATCGTCAATTGCGACCGTTACGCCTTTAACAGGCAAGCCAACAGTACCAATGCGATACCCAACTGTAGGGTTCACCATAGAAGGAGCGCATGTTTCAGTCATACCATATCCTTCTAGCAAAGGAAGACCTACACCATTAAAGAAATGCGCTATTGATAAATCGAGTGGAGCTCCACCAGAAACAGCGTATTCAACTGATCCTCCAAAAACTTGCAAAATTGACTTGTACACTAGCTTTTTGAAAATAGAATGGCTTAATGCTAATACCGGAGAAATAAGCGATGTAGATTGTTGAGCTTTAGACCATTGAATAGCTACAGAAGCAGCACGAGCGAAAATGAATCCTTTTATACCTCTACCAGCTTTTTGTGAAGCAGCGTTATAAATTTTTTCAAAAATACGAGGTACACCCAATATGAATGTCGGTTTAAATGTTTTGAAATCAGAAAGAATTGTTTTCAAATTACTTGTTAATCCAAGCGTCACATTTCCTGCAAAACAGAAAAATTGCATGAATCTAGCAAAAACATGAGCTAAAGGCAAAAACAGTAGCAATCTTGCATCTTTTTTCATAGCAATATCTGGCATAGAAATTACTCCAGATTTAGCTATAAAAACAAAATTACTATGAGATAACTCTATTCCTTTAGGTTCTCCAGTAGAGCCTGAAGTATATACGATTGTTGCTAAATCATCACCAACAATCGCACTCTCACGCTCATAAAATTCAGCATCAGTAACAGCTTTACCATATTCTATGCAAGCATCAAGCGCATCACGAGAAATAACGTATACATCTTTTACACTTGGGACTTGATCTTTAATATTCAAAACTTTTTCTTGCATCTCTGGCGATTCTACGAATACTGAACATACGTTAGAATCTTTAAAAATCGTCATCATTTGAGCTTGTGAATTCGTTTCATAAACTGGTACAGTCAAAGCACCAATAGACATAATTGCTAAATCTAGAACAGTCCATTGCCAAGAAGTATGTGCAATAATCGACACAGAATCACCAGGCATAATCCCGCGAGCAATTAAACCTTTTGCAACGCAAACAACTTTGTTTCTAAATTCTTTTGCACTAAAAGATTGCCATTTACCTGACTCATCAATATATTCAACTAATGGATCATCAGGATGACGTTCAACACGATCTTCAAGAATAGAAAATATATTAGCATCATATTCAATGTGCTCATTAAGCGGACGAGAATATTCTTGCATAACGCTCCCTTTAGATCGTGAATCATTTCACTTTTAGTAGATTGCACTAACATTCTATACAAAACTAAGTATCTTGGCTTATAGCTTAAGTATCCTACATTTTTGGGAAATAACTCGAAATAACGCTACACTTTTGAAGTAATGCAATAAGCATGTGTAGACGCAAAAATTCATATAATAAAAAACCACCGCGCAAACGGTGGTTAATGGCTCCTGCGGCTGGGCTTGAACCAGCGACCATTCGATTAACAGTCGAACGCTCTGCCAACTGAGCTACGCAGGAATATCCTTTGTGTTTAGCTGTGTGCTGTGCACAAGACATTTATATTACACGGATTTTTTTGATATGCAAATTTTCTTAGTTTTGGCGTGTCGCGTTTCGTCAACTTTCACTAACCTCCGCCAATAAACTTACTTCATCAACCTCCGCCAATAACTGTCAACATCCACAAATAACCATCAACATACACAAACCTCTGACCACAATAGCTAGATTTGTTTCCATTTTTGTAAATCTTGATTCATAATCATATAAATTTCTATTTATTATCTGCTTTATATGAACTTGAATATTAAAGGTTGGTGTCAATGTTGAATAAAAGTTACATTAGAGAGAATTATTTAAATTGTTTAAAAAAGATTTTGGGAATACGTTTACAAACTTATACGCAAAAATCTCATCTCAATCATAAGAATCGTAAGTTTATATGCACAATATCAATTTCAATAATTTTGTTGATTTGGCTAATTGCTTTAATAATTTGCTATTTTAACATGAACAACTTGATTATTTTAGACTCAAACAATTACAACAGAGAAACTTTTATATCACACAATACTTGCAATAAAATTACTAACGCAAATTACAAGCAAATATTTGTAAACGATAAGAAACCATTCATAAACGGCATATGTGAAGCAAGTATGAACTGGCCAGTTAAACAAGTCGAAGTATTGCGTCCTTTTTACTCGCCAGTTAAGCCCTGGATGCCTGGACACAGAGGAGTTGATTTAGAAGCATTAGAAGGAACTGAGATTTTCGCACCAGCAGATGGAATTGTAAGTTTTTCTGGAAAAGTAGCAAATAAAAAAGTTGTAAGCATTAAGCACGGGTACATTACTTCAACTTTTGAACCTGCGACAACAGATATGCATGTAGGAGAATCTGTAAAACTAGGACAATTCATTGGTTATGTGTCTATCGGATCTGATCATTGCGATAATTCATGCGTTCAATGGGGACTTAAAATAAGTCGTAATATTTACGAAGATCCTGAGATTAAAGCATCTATGAGAAGAATAGTATGGAAAAGCTTAGAATCGAAAGATAAACAAGATATTTCGTAAGCTCTCTATACGATTCCTAACAAAAGTTAATATCCGAAAAAATTTATAAAGCATATACAAACATAAATACTATGTCGTAAAATATTCTTAATGCGTTATTTGCTACACATGTTCGAATAACACGATTAACAAGTAGAGGAATACATATGGCAACAAAAGTTTCACTTGGAGCATCCGCAAAGAAAAGACAACTTATAAAATTTATAGTTGGAATAGTTGTGCTTGCAATTGCGATTTCATCTTTAGGTGCATTTTGGTACATAAGACAATCATCAAGAGTAAAAGAAGCACGTCGCCAATGTGAAGAACAAGTAGCGCAAGTTTCAAAAGCTCGTAAATCCTATGAAAAGCTTGTAAATAATCAACTTTTAATAAACTTATCTCATCAAGATAATGATGACAGTAAAAAACTATCTGAAATGCTTGAAGAAAAATCTCCTAGTATAGTTGCGTGCAATGCGAATTCGATTGAAGATTTAGGTTCTCGCAACGCTGAAGCTTTAGCAGCATTGCAATGGTATTCAAATAAGTCAACAGATATACGCGCTCTAGCTGTGTCTTTAGTTAAAGAGATGAACGATAAACAAGATCAAAATAAAGATAATAGCCAAGAAGAACAAAAGAAAGAAGATTCCAACAAGAGCAATAAGCAGGATTCAAAGAAACCTGATAAGCAAACAAAAACCAATAAAAATAAACCAAATAAGCGCAAAACAAAACAAGAAGAACAAAAATCTAAAACAAAACAAACACATAAACAAGAAAATAAAGGTAAAAACACTAAAAAAGATAAAACAGACAAATCCAATCAGCAAGGCGATAAAAAAGATAAAAAGAAAGACGGAGAAGATCCAGACAAGAAGGACGGAGAAAAGCCAGCTGGTCCAAAGAAGAACATAGAAAATCCAGACAAGAAGAACGGCGAAAAGCCAGCTGGTCCAAAGAAGAACATAGAAAATCCAGACAAGAAGAACGGCGAAAAGCCAGCTGGTCCAAAGAAGAACGTAGAAAAGCCAGCTGATCCACCAGCTCCACCGACTGATCAAAAGAAAAACTAACTAAGTGAAGCATGCTACGCTAAAAGATAATATGTTTGATGCCTTGCAACGTAAGTCGCAAGGCATCAAACATATATAAATCAAATCACTTATTTTTAAGATTTACTTCTTTAAGAGGAATTACTTTAGTATGATTCTTAATTTTATATGCTAAATAAAACACAATGAATAAAGGAACAGACATATAAGTAATTCCAATTCCTTGCCAATTAAGCTTACTAAATGATTCTAAATCTTGCCCTACTATAACAAGCACGCATAATAAGAACGCAATAATCGGACCAAACGGATACCATTTTGCTTTATATTTAAGGCTATCTAATGAATTACCTTGAGCTAAATAAGCTTTGCGGAACCTATAATGAGATGCAGCTATACCAGCCCAAGCAATAAAACCTGTTAATCCACTTGCTGCTACTAAGAATAAGTAAATATTGGATTCAAAAATACTCATAAAGAATGTAACCAATGCAACTGCAAATGTTAAAAGCAAAGCTGGAATTGGAACTCCATGTAAATTAACTTTTCCAAATATCTTAGGAGCATGTCCTTCTTTAGATAACGCATATAACATTCTAGTAGACGCATACATTCCAGAATTGGCTGCAGAAATTACAGAAGTTAAAACAACAGCATTCATAACTGTTGCAGCAAGACTCATACCAGCTCTTTCAAAAACAGTAGTAAACGGGCTCATAGCTATATCTTTTACGTCTGAGCCAAGCAAACTAGGGCTAGTATAAGGAATAATGCACGCAATAATGAAAATAGCAAGAATATAAAATAGCAATATACGCCAAAATACTTGTTTAACAGCTTTTGGAATACTCTTCTCTGGAGTAGCTGATTCACCAGCTGTAATACCAATAAGCTCAGTTCCTTGGAATGAGAATCCAGCTATAGCAAATGCGCTTAACACAGCAGGAACACCTCCTACAAAAGGCGCATCCTTATACGTGAAATTAGTCAAAAAAGGCGCTTTATTATTAAAAATGCCTACGATTGTTAGCATTCCAACAACAATAAAGAATATAACTGCAATGACTTTAATAATTGAAAGCCAATATTCAGTTTCACCAAAAGAGCTTACAGTAAGAACATTTATTAAAAATATTATTAACAAAACTGCTAACGAAAATACCCATAACGGCACATTATGAAACCAATATCTTAACACTATTGCTGCTGTACTAACATCTACAGCAACAGTAATCGCCCAATTAAACCAATAATTCCAACCCATAGCAAAACCTAAAGCTGGATCAATAAACTTTCCAGAATATGATGCAAAAGATCCACTAATCGGCATAAAAGTAGCTAATTCTCCAAGCGAAGTCATAAGAAAATAAACCATAATGCCAATTGCGCCATAAGCTAACAACGCACCACCTGGACCAGACATATGAATAGTAGCACCGCTAGCAACAAACAAGCCTGTGCCAATACTTCCACCAAGCGCAATCATAGAAATATGGCGAGTTTTAAGACTGCGCTTTACTTCACCACTTACAATATGAGAATCATTTATTCCATGGATTTGTGACGAGTTTGAACTGTGTTCCACGTTTCCTCCTTTATAACTCTCAGAGGTAAACAAGCACAGCATGCATGTCGATAGCTCTCCGCAGCAATACGCCGAATATACTGCGACAGTATTTGACTTATTAAATCAAATCCCAACTTACGAATAAGAAAGCATTATCGTAAATTTCGGCATTCTCCCCTTTCACCAATAATCTTCGCAACTTTCAAGCTCATATTGGATACTTTTGTCGAATGCAACCTCTGGTCGATGTGTTTATTATTAGCACAACTGAAGACAAAACATGCAATTTAATGAAGCTTAGTCTAATATTTATAAAATATTAGACTAAAGAATCAAAGAACAAACTCTATAAAATCATTTTAAAATAAGCCTCTTCTTTTTAAGAACTAATTTTACATCCGCAGCAGATGCAACTTCAGATGAATGCGTAACAACAATTACGCACTTTCCACGTTTATGAGCAGCATCACGAAGCAAAGAAATAACTTCACAAGTCGTATCAGGATCTAAGCTTCCTGTAGGCTCATCAGCTAAAATAACTGGAGAAGAAGAAACAAGCGCACGAGCAATTGCAACACGTTGCTGTTGACCACCTGAAAGTTGCGTAATATTACGAGTCGACTCTTGTTTACTCAGACCTAACTCATATAAAACATCGATTTTCGCTTTAGGATCTACAAGTCTTAAATTTTCTAGCGGAGTTAAATAATCAATAAGATTAAAACTTTGAAAAACTAAAGAAACATGCTTTCTTCTATGGTTAGCATATCCAGTACTTGCAATATCTTCACCGTTGAAAAGAACACTACCTTTACTAGGAGAATCTAAACCAGCTAACAAAGATAATATTGTTGACTTTCCAGAACCAGATGGTCCTGTTATGCTATACATCTTACTTGATTCAAATACAGCATTAACTTCGCGAAGAACAGCTATATTTGCAGGACCATAAGAATATTCAACATTATTCAACTCTAATAAATTTTTCATAATCACTCCTTTTATCGCAATAATTCATTATTAAAATTTTTATGCAAAAATAAATTAAATTAAAATATTTTCATAAATTTTGTCTATATACCTACTTTTAACTCATAGAACTTAAAACAGAGCGAGGCTTAGAAACAAATAATGGAATCAACGCAAGCAGCAACGCAAGGATCGCCATAATGAATCCTAAAAGCAACGCAAATACAGTTTGACTAAACGGCAATATTGGAATATGCAATGACGAAATAGAAGAATCTGAAATACTCGAAAGCATCACATGCCCTATTGAGCGTGAAGAAAACGCACCAAATACAAGAGATAAGCATGCTGAAACTAAAGAAATAATAATAATTTCAAAAATCATTTGAGCAGCTATAGAAACTTTATGAATGCCAAGAGCTACAAATACTCCTATTTCATGAACGCGAGAGCGCACAAAGAAAACAAGCACCAATATTAAAATCAATATTCCAACTAATCCGAGAATCACAAAAATCATAGTTACCATTGATTTAACTGATTTTACAGATTGCAATACAGCACTAAAACGAGATGAATTATCTTCAACATCAAATTTTCCTTTTGATATTTTTCTTGCTTCAATAAGAGCATTATGCAATAAATCATCACTACTCATAACGCATCTAACAGAATTTATAGATCTAGTTGAGCTAAGAGTAAAAGCTGTTTCAATATCTGTAAAAATTTTATTCTCCGAAATATCATATGGCATAATTCCTTTAGTTTGCGTTTTGCCAGAAAATATGCCAACTACCGATACTTTCACATTCCGATTACCTTGATTAAGAGTAATTTCAGAACCTATTTGAAGATTATTCTTATCAGCAAAAGCTTTATGCACGATTGCACTATGAGAACTTTGAGAATCAATATGCTTTCCAGCTTCAAGATTATACAAACCTTCTTGGAATCCAGACGCTAGCTTAGAAGATGTTGTTCCAATAACACCTTCATATGATTTTAATTTATCATTATCTAATCTAAGTCCAGAAGAAACCGTTACAAGTTTCATTCCACGAGCATAAGCAAGAGTTTCAGACTCATAAGAGCTTGTTTTCACGCCTTTTATTGATGAAAACATTTTAGCTTTCTCTAAACTAATTCCAAATTGAGAATTATTTACAGAGCTACTAACTTTATTAGTTTCACTAGAATTACTTGAATCAGAATTACTTGAATCAGAGCCAACCGCTTCTAAATCAGCAACTTCAGATTTATTTACATTACTATCTGAATTACTTTTAGAATAAACGTTGAAACCTAATCCAATATTATTATTTATATTTTCTTGAACGCATTCGATAGCAGCAATCACACCTGCTTGAGAAACTAAAGAAGTCAATACTAAAGTAATAATCAACATTAACATAGCGCTTCTTCTAGGCTTCCTTACAACAGAAATCCAAGACCTATGTAACACAGTTTTTATTGGTTGATACATTTCATTCCTTGAAAAATACACAGTTTTATAAAATTTATAAAAACTATTTTTGCATTCCCAACAACTCTTTAGGAGTTTTCTTTAATATTGGCAAACTTGATATAAATACTGCAATTACGACTACGAAAACAATAATTAAAGATGTAATTACAATACAATTCAAGTCAACACTAACAATAAGTTTATCTATTGTTCTTGTTGCCATACTTGACTCAAGATTTCCACCAGCTTGACCCATATTACTCAATTCACTAGCAGAAGAACTGTTGACAGAATTTAATGCAGAGCTTCCCATCCATTTGGAAACAAACAATGACATGCAATATCCAACTATGATTGAGAAAATTGATATAAAAAGAATCTCACTAATATATTGGAAAATAATCGAAATTTTCTTTACTCCAATAGAAATTAGCACTCCCATTTCTTTGCGTCTTTCATTAAGATACAAAAGCAAAACCAATCCTAAAGCAATAATTGCGAAGACGATAACAGCTATAGTCGTAACGTTCATCATAGAACGAACACCTTTAGCAGCAGATATTAGACCAGAAACAAATTGATCATTCCTAGTTAATTGATATGATTGCAAATCAATATTCAAATAAGACGCCTTTTTTATAATTTGATTTGCATCATAACCATGTTTAACAAAGAAAATTGCATCCTGATATATTTCTTTTTGAGGCTCATACTTATAAAGCTCTCTAGTGGTTTTCAAATCAGTGTAAATAGTATTCGCAGTAAGTTCCGCTCTTGTTGCAACACTTCGATTATTTGCGCCACCAAATATACCAACAATAGTAGTTGTGACACTTTCTTTAGATTGATTAACATTATCTGCATCATACGGATTAGCTTTTAAAATAAGCTTATCGCCTATGCGTAAATTATTTAATTTAGCTAAATCCTCATGAATAAATGAAGTATGAGAATCATTTGAATTTATATGCCTTCCTTTAACTAAAGAAATCGTTTTAGTCACAAAAGCATTTAGAGAAGCAGAATCATTTGTTCCTTCTAAATTAACAGCATTACCGAATTGTTTTTCGCGCTTTGAATCATAATCCTTGACTCCTTTAATACGCGCAGCTTTAGCATCAACTAAATCAGCAGTAACATTTTGGCGAACTACATACGAGGAAATTCCGGAAATTTTAGAAATTTTAGCTACGTCTTCAGGCTTTACTGTGCCAGCTCCCCTAGGAGTTCCAGTATTAAATTGAGGATTATTAGAAAGAACAAAACTAGACGAAGATTGACTTTCTACTTTTTCACTTTCTCTAAGAGATGCAAAACTAACAGCTTGAGAAGATAATAATAGCGTTGAGATTAAAGTAAGAATAGCAAAAATTATCAAACTCTTAATGCGCTTTCTTGCAATATATCGAATTGCGCGAGAAATAAATGTCATAAAATGCCTTTCTCCACTGAAATACATTACACGGAATATTTTTATAATTTATTTACATACTTTCTATTATTTATATCATTATTCACTTATTAAAGTAAAACTTTTACTTTAATATATCGAAAAAGACTAACATATATAACCTTAAGAAATCATTTGAATAAACTGTTTATTTACTCGGAATATATATGAAATTTTTTGAGAACGTACTATTACAACAAAGAAATATCAATACATTATAACAAATTGCCACGTTGTAGATTTTGTTCCCCAACACAAGAGTTTGTCCTGCAACTCTATTTTTGTGCATATAGTGCGAGCGCAAAAAATAAAGCTTAATAATATCGAGAAATATTATTAAGCAATATTATTAAGCAATACTTGTTATTTTGATAACTCAAAATAATTAAAGCGCTGTGCCATGATCATCCAGACGAGGATTTCCTTTAGCATTACCAATTGTAAAGAACAAGCCAAAAACTCCAATAGTAAACAATACCGATACTGTAATAACAAGTGAAATAGGCTGATTCTTAAACCACATAAGCACAAAGAATGCGAAAGCAGAAATCAAAATCACAGCCCATGAGAACACGCTTATAACTTTACGAACAGCATTGAAAGTTTCATCACCGCAGTTAGCACGGCGAACTGCGCGCGTAAATTTCTCTTCTTCAGCTGTAACATTTGATGTAGGCTTCCATTCTCCATTTTTATATGATGAAAGTCTTCTAGAACGATCTTGAAGAATATACTCGTCAAGCATTCCACCACGACCGCGCCCTTTAGTTTGATCATATTGAGATGGGATTCCTTTGCGACTTTGCTTATCCCTAGCACGACGTTCTTTCCTGTTCGCCATGATCTATTTCCTTTCTACGCTCGTTTCATGCAATATAACAATATAGTATCGCATACAAGAGCCATGCTTGGAACTTCTTCTAAAGAATTAGATTTAGCGTGTTGCTTTACCATCTTCGCAAGCATCAACAATTTTTTCTATTAAAAGATCATTAAGCAATCTGCCTTTTCTTGTAGCTACAAGACATCCTTCATTCAAATTTGCTAAACCTTCTTCGACTACTTCACAAATAGCCATTTTCAAATACGAATCATCAAAATTATTATTATTTCTATTACAGCTATTACGCATTTTCTTTTTAAGATTTTCTATATCAAGACCATATCTAATCCTGAGCCCAAGCATAACTTCTTCAATCAAAGCATCTTCTTCGTTTATACACTCATAGTTTTGCCATGGAACATTTCCAGAGTTAATCGCATGAGCCCAATGTTTTGGATGTAAAATGTCCCATGATCGAAGATTATAATTTTTATTCAAATCCGCTTTCAAAGCATTTGAATCCATACTTTGTTTTGAGAGCATTGAAACTTTGTTATAATGCGAGTGAGCTCCAGGACCAATACCTGCCCAATCAATATTCTTCCAATAACCTAGATTGTGTATAGATTCAAATCCTGAACGCGCCCAATTAGAAATTTCATACCATGAAAATCCTGAAGATGAAAACAGTTCATCTGCTATCTCGTATTTTTGAGCTTCATCATCATCATTTGGAGCTTCAATAATACCTTTAGAAATCTGGCGACCCATTTTAGTATGTGGCTCAACAGTTAGGGCATAAGCTGAAATATGATTAACACCCAAACTTAAAGCCATTTCTACTGACTTTTTCCAATCAAACAAACTCTCACCAGGAGCGCCATAAATAAGATCAACACTGGAACGCAAACCACAATCTCTAGCAGCATTTACTCCACGAGCGACATTTTCTGGAGTATGCGTACGGTCAAGAGTTTTTAGAACATGTGGCACTGCAGATTGCATTCCAAACGATATTCTTGTAAAACCACCATCTTTAAGCTCTGAAATATATGCTTCATCTACAGTATCTGGATTTGCTTCAGTAGTAATTTCAGCATTTTTAGATATACCCCAAAGATTCTTCACTTCTTTAAAAATTCGCACTAAATCACGCGCTTTAAGAACAGTAGGAGTTCCACCTCCAAAGAAAACAGATTGCACTTCAGGCTCACAAATTCCATGAAATTCTTGCCATTTACGTACAAGATTCATTTCGCGAATCGCAATATCCGCATATCCTTCCCTGCTAGCGCCTTCACCCATATCGCTCGCAGTATATGTATTAAAATCGCAATATCCGCAGCGTCTTAAGCAAAAAGGAACGTGAATATATACTTCAAACGGCGTATGCATATTCAATAATTGGAGCGAATCTGCTTTAATTTTGCAATTACTCATATCGCAACTATTCGCATCTTTACTTACTTCAGATTCCAACACACATCAGCCTTCAGATTTTTGAGCAGCGCGAATCTTATCTTTAGTATCTCTGTCGTTTGCACTTTCATCTGTTGACAATGCTGCAACGAATGCTTCTTGAGGAACTTCAACATGACCAAGCATCTTCATTCGTTTCTTACCAGCTTTCTGCTTTTCAAGTAGCTTGCGTTTACGAGTAATATCGCCGCCATAACACTTTGCAAGCACATCTTTACGAAGAGCACGAATAGTCTCACGCGCGATTATACGAGATCCAATTGCAGCTTGTATTGGAATCTCGAACTGCTGACGTGGAATAAGACCACGAAGTTTCTTAGTCATCATAACGCCATATGAATAAGCTTTATCGCGATGCACAATCGCACTAAAAGCATCAACTTTATCGCCTTGAATAAGAATATCGACCTTAACTAAATCAGCAGATTGCTCACCATCTTCATGATAATCAAGAGAAGCATAACCTTTCGTACGACTTTTAAGTTGATCGAAGAAGTCGAAAACAATCTCCGCAAGAGGTAGTCGGTAATGCATTTCCACGCGATCGGAACTAATGTATTCCATTGTTCCCATCTCACCTCGATGCTCTTGACATAAGTCCATTACAGCGCCAATAAATTCTTTCGGCGTAATAATATCAGCAGCAACCATTGGCTCAATAATTCGCTTAATCTTGCCTTCTGGGAATTCGCTAGGATTCATTACATGATGCTCTGTTCCATCTTCGCTTGTCACGTCGTAAGTCACGTTAGGAGCAGTAGAAATAAGATCCAAGCCAAATTCACGACTTAAGCGTTCAGAAACAATCTCCATATGAAGAAGTCCTAAGAATCCACATCTAAAACCAAAACCTAACGCAACTGACGTTTCAGGCTCGTAAATAAGAGCAGCATCATTAAGCTTAAGCTTATCAAGAGCATCTCTAAGCTCAGGGAATTGAGCGTTATCAATCGGGAACAAGCCTGCATAAACCATAGGCTTTGGATCACGATATCCTTCTAAAGGCTCAGTCGCAGGATTTGCAGCAGAAGTAATAGTGTCGCCAACTTTAGACTGGCTAACATCTTTTGCACCTGTAATAACATAACCTACTTCTCCAGCTCCAAGCGCCTTAGTAGGAGTCATGTCTGGGCTAATAACACCAATTTCAATCGGATCGTGCGTCATGCTAATGCCCATCATATGAAGTTTTTCGCGCGATTTTAATTCTCCATCAACCATACGAATATATGTGACGATTCCGCGATAAGAATCATAAACAGAGTCAAAAATAAGAGCACGAGCAGGAGCAGCTGGATCGCCATGCGGAGAAGGAACTTCTAACACAATTTGATCTAGCAAATCCTTCACGCCTTCACCAGTTTTTCCAGAAACTCTTAGAACATCTTCCTTCTTGCAACCAATAAGACCAGCTATTTCTTCAGCATGTTTATCTGGCTCAGCGCTAGGTAAATCAATTTTATTAAGAACAGGAATAATAGTTAAATCATGATCGATTGCCATATAAAGATTAGAAAGAGTCTGTGCTTCAATCCCCTGTGTTGCATCAACAAGCAATACAGCACCTTCACAAGCTGCAAGCGCGCGCGAAACTTCATAAGTAAAATCAACATGTCCTGGAGTATCAATCATTCCAAGAGAATACTCTTTGCCTTCAAAAGTCCATGGAACTCTCACAGCCTGAGATTTAATAGTAATACCGCGCTCTTGCTCAATATCCATACGATCTAAGAAACGATCTCTCATCTCTCGCTCTGGAACTATTCCGGAAAGTTGCAAAATACGATCAGCTACAGTAGATTTGCCATGATCGATATGCGCAATAATGCAGAAATTGCGTATCAACGATTGATCCGTAAATCCTGGCTGGTTATGCGATGTAATCAAAGCAAATATCTCCTTCTATACGTGCTAATAAGTCAAATACGATGCAACATAGTAAAATTTATAATCACAAATATAAGAATATGTAATCCAAAAATTCACAACTATGCTGCAAGTAAACTATATTACCTTAATATTAGTCATTTGCGAACAATATGAAATTATCTACACTAATCAATTTCATAAAAACAATTTATCCTACAATCATGCTATGCTTTCCCTCTGTATGTCCTTATATAGCAAACGTCGTTTGGAGTAACAGTGGCAAACATCAAGTCGCAGAAGAAGCGCGTGCTCACTAACGAGAAAGCGCATAAGCGTAACGTAGCCGTTAAGTCGGCTTTGAAAACCGCTATCCGCGCTACTCGCGAAGCTATCGCCGCCGGTGACAAAGCTTTAGCTGAAACTGCTTTCGCAGTCGCAGCTAAGAAGCTTGACAAGGCTGCAGGTCGTGGCGTGATTCACAAGAATCAGGCTGCTAACCGTAAGTCTGCTCTCGCCCTCGCGATTAACGCTCTGTGAGGTTCGTGCATGTAACTGCATGCAGACTAGAGTTTATTGCAATCCTCGTTACTTAAATGTAGCGAGGATTCTTTTTATAATTATTAGTTGCATAATTGTGTATAATTCTTTAGTATTATCAGCGTTACATAATAATTTCGTTTAAGGTAGTACTCGTGAAGAACTTCTTCAAAGGCATATCATTTATACAAGTACTCGCAGGCTCTCTTGCAGCAGTAACATCACTCTTATTGTCGTCAAAAATCGGAATAGCAGGATCTGTAATTGGAGCTGCAATAGGTTCAATAGTATCTGCTGTAGCATCGCAATTTTATCAAAATCTTATACGTGCTTCAAAAGAAAAAATCCAAAACCTGAGTCGCACATCTAATAAAATAGACGACACTGAGATTATGCAAACAATTGGAGATGAAAACATGACCAATATTGCAAACTTAGTAAATGACAGTAATAACAATAATAAAACACATAAAGCACGAACGATTAGCTCAGAAGCGCATGAAGAAAGTATTAACAACACTCGCGTTATGGAACTTGCATCAATTCGAGAGCAACGCGAAGAAGATATGGAACTTTCAGAGGGTTCAGATGAGCCTATTGCACTTTCAAAAGCACTACAAAATTCACAAAATTATACAAATTCATATAATCGCAATAATTTATACAATAACGAAAACAGCAATAGCGACATAGCCGAAAATAAATATAAAAAATTGGTAATAATTGTAGCAATATTAAGTGCTTTAGTTGCTGTGATTATAACAGCAGGAGCAATATTATTATTAACTCAAGGAAAAGGCACAGATAACATAAATCAGCCTATAGAACAACAAAATACGAATCAAAATCAGAAGAATTATAAACAAAAGAAAAATCAGGAAGGAAATAATACAGAAAATCCTTCAAATAATGATTATGAGGATTCAAACGATTCTAACGATTCACACGAAAAATCTAAAGATTCTGAATCTGGATCAGAATCGAATACTAATAATAGTACAACGCGTAATAATGAAAATGATCCAAATCATAGTTCTCAAACAGATGCAAATGGACAATCTAATGGAGAAAGTTCTACAGAGGATTCTTCCGGATCTCAATCATCTTCAGAATCCGGATCTCAAGATGACTCTTCAGGATCTATTGGAGGATCTGGAAGCTCATCAGGATCTATTGGAGGATCTAGCTCATCTTCAGGATCTGGAAGCTCCTCTACTAAAGGAAACTCTGGAACAGGTAGTAACTAATATGCCTAAAAGCAATTGATTAAATGATTAAATGATTGTGTAATTAGGTAATTTAGTAAGTGGATGATTGATTGATTAAATTGATTGATTGATTGATTAAATAAATAAATCTTAAAGTGAAAGAAATAAAAACAATAGTAAAAAAAAACGAAAATATATTAAGAATACTAGCAATTGCATCTACGACTAGATATAAAACTATACGACACGCCGCATTTGGATAAAGAGAAGATTTGTTGTATTCTATCAAAGGTTCGTTTGAACTGTATATTTAAAAACGGGGCTATGGCGCAGCTGGTAGCGCATCTCCATGGCATGGAGGGGGTCGGGGGTTCGAATCCCCCTAGCTCCACAACAGGGTTTCTAGCAAATCACTAGGAGCCCTTTTTCATACTAAAAGCCCTTGAAATATCAACATTTTAAGCAAAAACAGAAACAAACTTATAAAGTTATTCAGCGTTTTCGTTCGTAGAAAATAAAAAAATGCTTACAATCCAAAATCTGGATTGTAAGCAAAACAATGTTACAAAACTTAAGATTAGCATTTAAGTTACAGGCAACAATGCAACACAATCTTTCTCTTTCGTATTATTTTGAGTATTCTTAATAATCTTTTTATGCGCTATATGCTCAGAAAGACTAGCAAGCAAAATAGCAGCAAAGATTAAAGCAAACCCAACAAAAGCCATATAAGTTACACGCTCACCATAAAGCAAACTTGAAAAAACCAATGTAAACAAACTCTCTGTGCACATAATTACAGAAGCATTAGCTGTAGAAAGATAAACAAGACTATAATTTTGCATAATCTGCGCAACTACAGTTACAACAACAATCAAATAGAACATATTGAAAATAGTGCCTAATTGAGTGCATTCACTAAAGTTTGGTAATGGCTCACTAATAACAGCTCCAGCTAAAAATAGAACTCCTGAAACAACGAATTGACCAAAGGTTAATGTTATAGGATTATATTTTCGCGAATAATAAGCCAAAAAAGTAAGATTAAACGCGAATGCAGCAGCGCACGCTAAAGTCAAAAGATCACCATTAGAGAATGCTAATGCGAACATACCTGGCTTCAAAGCAACAAAACCAACACCTACTACGCACGTGAAAGCTGCAACAATGCCTAGAACAGTAGGCTTCTTTTTAATAATAAGCCATGCAGAAAATGGCGCAATCACACAATACGCGGCAGTAAGAAATGCACTTCTACCAGGATCAACCCAACGCAAACCTTCAGTTTGCAATACAAGCGTTGCGTAATACGTAATTCCTGTTAATAAAGAAGGAATAATCAACTTAGACGTAAAAGTTTTACGAATAGTCTTAAAGAAAATCACGCCCATTATTAAGCATGCGCCGATCATGCGCACACCCATAAGCCATTGAGGGTGAAAAACATTAAGAGCATATTTTGAAGAAACATAGCTACCGCCCCAAATCGCAGCACAAGTTAGCAACATGATTCGAGCAATATTTACGCTCATTCGATTAGACTGCCTTGGTTGAACATCATTCTGTATACTCATGTCACTCCTTCCAATTCTATGCCTTAAATTTTTCTTTAAGTTGGCAAAAATGCTTTATAAAATCATAAGAATATACACAAATAAAGGAAAAGTACAGCTCTTCAGCGTTTTTTTGTAAAATTTCCGAAATTTCACCCCAAACAACAGTCGTATTATGTAAATAGACTTTATATATTTCGGAATCGGTGATTTATATCACAACTTTGAAATTTTTTACGTTAAGCTCTCGTATACAATCCACAATAAGCGTAATGTATCAATAAAGATTACTTGTAACTTAATTGCATAAAATAAATATAATGAATGCAATTGAAAATATAGAAAGGAATATTATGGCAAAGCTCACAGATGATATGAAAGATTTTATTGCAAATAATTTAGCTTGGATCGCAACGATTAGTAAAGATGGCGAGCTTGATTTAGGGCCAAAAATGTCTATGTTCGTACTTGATGACAATCACCTTGCCTACCATGAACGCACTGCAGGACAGCATTTTAAGAACTTACAAGACGGAAGCCAGCTAGTAGTTGCGTTTGCTAATTTAGCAGAAAAGAAAGGCTATCGCTTCCGCGGAACTGTAACTCTTCACACAGATGACGCGATTTACGAGGAGCAAGTGCGAATTGCAGAAGAAAAAGGCACAAAAAAGCCTGCAGCAGTTCCAGTTATGGAAATTAGCGAAATTCAAGATTTAACTTCTGGAGCTAATGCAGGTAAAACAATAACAAAAGACTAATTCTTAAAAATTATATTGCAAAACGCCGAATTAGTACGTTTTCAACAAGCGTCATACAATATCGAGTGGCGTTCGTCCTCAAAGGCGAAGATGAACACCACTCAATTCTTATTCGACTATTCTTATTCGACTATTTAGTTGTAACTAATTTACTTATTTTCTTTACGCAATGCTTGCAATCTAGCGTTCATTTCTTCCGCTTTCTTCTTCTCGAAGTAATAAATTATTGCAGCAATCGCAATCGGGAAAATAACAGTGAACGCAATCCATCCGCAAATCACAGCTGGCTCATCTTTGAATGAAATCCACCCAACAATCACAGACACAATAAATTGAATAGCAATTGGTGGAACTAGTGCAAAAACGAACTTTGCAACATTTGACATGCGATCATTCGACCAAAAAATAGCAAATACTCCATAGCCTATGCCTATAACAAACGATGCAACAGCATAAGACGCAATTCTGTTTCCAACCGCGCTATGAGCTAATAGGCTTGAAATAAAAGACATTACTGTAAAAATAATGCATCCTATGCTAATGCCTTTAACAATGTTTTTTACAATTGTTTTTCCTATTGTTGCAACTTGCTTTTCCATAATAATCGCTTCCTTTTTAAGTATTAAAATCTAGTATTAAAATCTAGTATTAAAAAATCAGTATTAAAATTTTGATAGTTTTATATTTGACTACATTCGTTATTACGTTTATAACTACATCCCTAAGCGCTTTTTGAATGAGCTCAAGCATCTGCGACTAATCCACTCAACGCTTCCATCGTCCATTTTTACGCTCATACTTCCACCGAATCCTGGATCGACTCGAACAATGCGATTCAAGTTCACGATTGCGGATTTAGATATGCGCACAAAAGACGCAAATTGCGGATTGTCGAAATCCATTAGGCGCTTGTAAGACACACACTCGCCTTTATCACTGTGGATGATTACGCGCGAATTTTCAACGCAAATCATAATCACATCTGGCTCGTGCATAACAATAATCGAATCGTTAATATAACCATATATAAATGAATTACTGTTGCTATTTGCCGCATTCGCAGTATTATTTTCAGTGTTCACAGTACTATTATCAGTGCTGCTTGCTTTTGCATTTTTAGAATCAACGCTTTGCAACTGAGCTATGATGCGTTTAAGATTGTCGTCAATATTGTGAACCGACAATTGAGCGTGCTGCTCTTCTTCTGGCGGCACAATAGCAATCGTTACTTTCATCAAGCCTCCCTTCCGTATGCTACCGTTGCTACCGTTAGCGTTTACTAGCTTTTGCTAACTTTTCTTAGCGTTTACTAGCTTTTGTTTTGTAATTTTGACTATACGGCACTGTAAATAGTCTGTCTTTACAAAATCGCTAAACGGTAGCTTTTGGAATATAAGTGGCAAAAAAGAAGATATTATGACACTTAAGCTGCACCCCAAATGCGTATAAGACGTTGGCTTGTAGGATCTGCTGCAGGACCTTGATCGTAAGCATCCAAACGCCAATGAATTGAACCATCCGCGTTAAGACTTGGAATTAAACGCGCCCAGCGGCCGTTTCCCATTCCACCAATCGTCTTATAAGAAGGATCTACTTTATCTAATCCAAGTAACTTATGAACAGTTTGCGAAAGACAAGAGCCGTGCGAAAACACTAGTAAATCTCGATCCGATCCGGTTTTGCGCGCCCATTGTTCAACAGTTGCAGCTGCGCGCTCGCCAACTTCTTGCTTAGTTTCTGCACCGTGCTTAAGCTCTCCGCCTTCGCCTTTTACCCAAGCGTTAAAATCTTCCGGCCATTTTTCGCTAATCTGCTGGCGGTTAAGTCCTTCCCACTCGCCAAAGAAGCGCTCGCGCACGCCATTTTCAACGTGCACATTAAGCCCAATCTTATCTGCAAAAGCGTGAGCTGTTTGCTGAGCGCGAATAAGAGGAGAAACAATAGCAACAAAACTTGCATCTGCTTCTTCTGGAGTAATACGCACGCGCTCTTCGCTATTTGGATCCTTTGGATCTTCTAAATCGGAAGCTCCAAAAAGCACTCGCAAAGCTTTACCAGAACGAGTCACTTGATCTATTCCCGAATCATCTAAAGCAATATCAATCATTCCTTGAAGACGAAATTGAGCATTATAAGGCGTTTGACCATGGCGAATAAGCATAACAGAACGCGCAAGTCCTTCATGAGAGCTGTTTAAGTTCGTATTATGACAAGCTTTAGCAGCGCTTTCAACAAAATCCACCATTACTTTGCACTACCTTTCAGACTCTTGATTATCGCCATACGCATCATCTTCACTATGGTCTTTAAGTTGCAAATCTATAGCAGGGCAATCATTCCATAAACGCTCTAAGCGATAAAATTGACGAGCTTCCTCATGCATAATATGAACTACAAAATCACCAAAATCAAGCAAAATCCATTGCGCTAACTCCAAGCCTTCTCGAGATATTGGTTTACGCTTGTTATCTTTTAAGTACAAGTCTTTTTCGACTTCTTCAGCAACAGACAATACTTGACGCTCATTTGAAGCTGAAACAACAAGCATAGCATCTGTAATTCCAAGCAAATTGCTAACGTCAAAAGCTTGGCAATTAGTAGCTTTTAACCTATCAGCTGCTTCAGCAGCAATACGGATAGCATTTACAGAACTTTCTAAAGCTGTCATAGTTATTTTTCTCCTTAACTAGCACTCCTTAACTAGCGCTCCCATGCAGGCTTCCAACCTTCTACAACATGCTGAGTATTCTCAGAATACACCATTGAATCCGCTGGAACATCGTGACGCACAACAGATCCTGCACCTGTTGTAACACCGTCTGCAACAGAAACAGGAGCAACAAACAGATTTCCCGCTCCAACATGCACATTAGATCCAATAGTCGTATGGTTTTTATGTACACCATCGTAATTTGCTGTAATCGTGCCACCGCCAATATTCGTGTGCTCACCTAAATCAGCATCACCCATATAGCTCAAATGTGGAACTTTCGTACCATTCCCAATATGAGCTTTCTTCATCTCAACAAACGCGCCAGCTTTAGATTCTTCGCCAAGAACATTTCCTGGACGCAAGTACGTCCATGGGCCAATATTAGCACCGCGGCAAATATGCGATTCTTGCACACGCGAGCGCTCAACTGTAGCATCTTCATCAACTCTAGCGTCAATAAGAGTAGTATAAGGTCCAACTACAGCACCACTTGCAACGACACTATGACCTTGCAAAAAACTTCCAGGAAGAACTGTTACATCTTTAGAAAGCACAACATCATCTTCAATCCAAGTAGTATCTGGATCTAAAATAGTCACACCTTTAAGCATCCACTTCTCGCATACTCTCTTGTTATAAGCTTTTGAAAGAACAGACAACTGAACGCGAGTATTAACACCTTCAACACTTAAAGGATCTGGAGCAGCCATAGCTCCAACACGCCCAAGAGTGCGAGCGTGCTCTAATGCATCAGTCAAATAAAATTCTCCTTGCGCATTTTGAGAATTCAAATTAGCTATTGCATCAGAAAGAACTTGTGCATCGAAGACATATACTGAAGTATTAACTTCATGTATAGCTAATTCGTTTGCATTAGCATCCTTGTGCTCAACAATACGCAAAACATCTCCATTAGCTTCGCGAACAATACGGCCATAACCAGTTGCATCATCTAAAACTGCTGTAAGAACAGTAGCAACATTGCCATGGTTTTTATGGAAATCAATCAACGACTGTAGTGTTTGAGTATCAAGAAGCGGCATATCGCTTGCAGCAATTAAAACAGCGCCTTGCAAATCTCCATTTCCACTGTTCTTCTTAGCTTCGTTAAGATCTTTCATAGCACATTGCACTGCCCTACCAGTTCCTGGCTTATCGTCTTGATTCACTATTCTCGCATTAGCGTTATAACTCAAAGCAGCTGCAGAAACACGCTCAGCTTGAGCATGGACTACTACTGCAAGCTGCGCAGGATTTACTCCAGACATAGCATCCATTACGCGATTTAAGAAAGTTTTACCAGCAAAAGAATGTAATACTTTAGGAGTATCTGAACGCATGCGCGTTCCATCACCTGCAGCTAATATAATCGCAGCAGCTACTTTATAATCTTCCACTCATGCTCCTTGCTTAAAGTCATTTTTACTTTTCTTTCATTCTATTACGAATTATCGCATGATATCTATAAAAGAATAAAAGCGCCGCCTGGAAAACCAAGTAGCGCTTAAAACAAGCTCCCTCACCTGGATTCGAACCAAGACTAAGGGTTCCAAAGACCCGTGTGCTGCCTTTACACCATGAGGGAACGGCGGAAAAAACCGCCAAAACTCAATTATGCCACAATATCATAAAACGTCAAATTGGCGTGGCGCGTCACCTTCTAGTATTTATTTTTATATATTTTCCAGTGCATTACAGTAACCTAAAAGCACTTTTGAATACTTCATAAAATAAAAACACTAATCTAACTTAATTTTTACGCAAACAAGAAACCTTGACCGTGATGTTCAGGATAAGTATCGAATAACTTTGCAACAGATCCATCTTCAAACACTGCTTTAATTGCACTAGCTAAAAGTGGAGCAATAGAAAGAACAGTCAAACCATCCCAACGCTTGCATTCTGGAATTGGAACAGTGTCAGTCAAAACTACCTCGCGAGCGCCACAAGATTTCAAACGCTCTATAGCAGGACCAGAAAGCACGCCATGAGTTGCAACTACAGTCACAGACTTAGCTCCAGCATCCTTCAACACGTTGCAAGCACCAGCAATTGTTCCAGCTGTATCGATCAAATCATCAACCATAACACAATCGCGTCCTCTAACATCGCCTACAACCCTATTCGCAACAGCTTTATTAGGGCAAGTGATATCTCGAGTTTTGTGCACAAAAGCTAATGGACCGCCACCTAAACGCTGTGCCCACTGTTCAGCAACTCTAATACGACCAGCATCCGGAGAAACTACAGTAACATTATCTAAATCATCACGGAAACGATCTCGCACGTAATCAACTAGAACAGGCATTGCAATCAAATGATCAACAGGACCATCAAAAAAGCCTTGAGATTGAGCAGCGTGCAAATCAACACTCATAATACGATCAGCACCAGCTGTCTTCAATAAATCAAACATCAAACGGCAAGAAATAGGCTCACGCCCACGATGCTTTTTATCTTGACGAGAATACCCTAGCAATGGGCAAACAGCAGTTATAGATCTAGCTGAAGCACGCTTCAAAGCATCAATCATAATCAACTGTTCCATAATAGATTTATTAACAGGATCACAATGGCTCTGTAAAACGAATACATCAGTACCACGCACAGACTGCGTGTATCTAACATACATTTCACCATTAGCGAAATCATATGCCGTAGTTTCCAACACTTCGATACCAAGCTGAGATGCCACATCACGAGCAAGTTTCGGATGGGCACGACCGGTAACAAGAACAAGGTTTTTATCTGGCTTTCCTTCAAGGATTATGCTCACCATATCTCCAAACGCTAGTTCGCTGAGTTGAACTTACTTAATACTAGCCATTTGCGAAGACGAAAGCGACAAGCCAATAAACACCTAACTTTTCACATATAAACCGTGCTTAACAATATATTGCACTACTCCATCTGGAACTAAATACCATACTGGTTCAGAATTTTGCGCGCGTCTACGAACATCAGTTGAAGATATAGCCAAGGCAGGTATTTCCAAAATATCAACAGGAAGATGTTTTGAATCACTATTTGCTATATCGTCAATAGACGAAATATTCATATTTGCAGCACGAGGAACTAAAGGAGAATGAGAAGAAGCTAATTTTTCAGGTCTAGAATATCCAGGACGAGTTACAGCAACAAATCGCGCTAAATTCCACATCTCACGAGCGTCTTTCCATTGCATAATTTCTGCAATAGCATCAGCACCTGTAATAAAGAACAATTCTGCATCTGGATGTTGAGAATGAATATCTTTTAAAGTGTCAATAGTGTAAGTAACACCAGGTCTGTCAATATCTACTCTAGAAACAGTGAATTTAGGATTTGAAGCAGTTGCAATTACTGTCATAAGATAACGATCTTCAGCATTTGTAACTTTTTTATCAAGCTTAAAAACAGGCCTACCTGTAGGAACGAAAATAACTTCGTCTAAATCATAAACCCAAGCAACTTCAGACGCTGCAACCAAATGCCCATTGTGAATAGGATCGAATGTTCCACCCATAATTCCAATACGCTGACGCGCGTGAACATTACCCCTAGTTGATTTACGCATAGAATTAGCTGTTGCAACAGTAGGTGGTGCAGATATAGCTTTATTTAAATCCCCTTGAAATAAATCCGACATTCGCCGGCAATCTTCACGAGTTGAATTACAACTAGTATCTAAAAAATAATTAGGACTCGTAGAAGAAGAGGAATCATGACTCATGCGATTCGTCTTCTTTCTCTTCCAATCGAGTTTCATTTTTAACTTCTGAAGCATCATTTGCACTATCAGGATCGATGTTGCCCATTTCTTCATTCCATTCATCTGTAACAACACGCTGTATTTCAGCGAAAGTAGGAAGAGGGAAATTAGGCTGGAATATACCGCGAATCTTAGCAACGTTATTAGTTATTTCTACTAACATATCAGACATTCTGTCAATGTCACCAGAGCGCTCAAACTCACTAAATGAAGCAATATTATCTTCCATTAAACGCATAGTTGTATAAACTTCTTGCATTGATGAATCATCTGGAGGCATAATAACGTCATTATCATCACCTTCAGGCCATCCCATAAGAACAGCATCAGCATATTCCAACGATGAACGAGCAGAAGCTGATGAAATACCATCTTCAATTTGCACTAGAAAAACATAACGAACTATTGACAAACGTTGCGCAGCAACGTCTAAAGATTCTAAAGGAGTTAAATGAGAATCCTTTGCTTTTTCATCAACCATATTCTTACAATACCTCGCCTAATGACCTTATTTGACCATCTCCATACCCAATCCACTTAGTTGTTGTCATTTCACGCAATCCCATTGGACCGCGTGCGTGCAATTTTTGCGTAGAAATACCAAGCTCCGCACCAAAACCAAACTCTGAGCCATCTGTAAAACGCGTAGAAGCATTTACCATAACTACTGCTGAATCGACATTAGAGATAAAACGTTGAATAGTTTCATAATCTTCTGCAATAACTGTTTCAGTATGACCAGTTGAATATTTTGCAATATGACAAGTCGCATCAATATCATCTTCTACTATCTTTACTCCCATATCTAAAGACAAATATTCGCGATTCCAATCTTCACAAGTAGCATGTTCAATGTTCAAGTCAGAAATATTAGAAGATTTCAGAATATTATAAGATTCATTGTCAGCGTGTAATACTACGTGATATTCAGCTAAAGAAGATGCAATTTTAGGCAAGAAATCTTTCGCTATATCTTTATGTACAAGTAATTTTTCTGCAGCATTGCACACACCAACACGCTGTGTTTTTGAATTTATAATAATTGGTATAGCTTTTTCAAAATCTGCACTTTTATCTACATAAATGTGAACATTTCCAGCACCAGTTTCAATAACTGGAACAGTCGACTCTTTAACAACTGCAGAAATAAGATTTGAACCACCTCTTGGCACTAAAACATCAATATAACCATGTGCATGCATCATTGCTTTAGCACCTAGCCTACCTAAATCATCAACTGATTGAACTATATTTGCATTGTAATTTGATTCTTTTATAACAGATTGAATCACAGAAATACTAGCGCTGTTAGTATGCTGTGCAGCACTTCCACCACGCAATAAGACAGCATTACCAGATTTAATACATAAAGCTATAACATCAAGAGTCACATTAGGTCGAGCTTCATAAATTACGCCCATTACTCCTATAGGAACACGTACTTTAGAAAGACGAATCCCATTAGGTAACGTATATCCTTGAACGATTTCACCAACAGGATCTTGCAATTGCGCAATCTTAAACACACCTTGAACCGCTTTTTTAATACGTTCCTCGTCAAAAAGCAACCTATCTAGTTTGCCAGCGTCCATACCATTATTCTTAGCTTCACTCATATCTATTGCATTTGCTTTTGCAATATATTTTGCAGAAGATTCTAAGCGTTCAGCAATTTTTACTAACAATTTATTTTTAGAACAAGTATTTACATGAGAAAAATCTCTTTGAGCTTTTCTAGCGTCAATAGCACGATTATTTACTAGATTATCAGCACGCAACTCTTCCCCATTACTTGCATGCAACTCTTCCCCATTATCTGAAGGCATACTGCTGAAACGATTAACACTAATAGACTCTTCACCAACCAACAAAGATTCACCCCTTAAAAAATTATTGAATTCATTTTTGTTACAAACTTAGCAATTATTATAAATATGAGATTATCATAAACACACTAGCCTAGCGCATCTAGTACTATATAAAATCATATTAAAAATGCATGATTATAAGCTATAAGCGTTTCAAACTCGGAGGAATCATGGAATCTGAAAATAATGCAATTTTCCACAGCACACGCTCAACAGCTAAGTCATGTACATCAAAGCAGGCTATATGTAAAGGAATTGCCGAGGATGGAGGATTATTTATTACAGATTCCTTAGGCAAGCAACACTACGATATTTGTGAGCTTACAAAAAAATCATATCAAGAAATCGCCAAAGATATTTTAACTATTCTACTTCCAGATTTTTCTTCAAAAGAACTTGAAGATTGCGTAAATAAAGCTTATGGAAGTCAATGGTCTAATGATTCTATTACTCCAATTAAGCAGCTTGGAGAGACTAACGATTTTGTTTTAGAACTTTTCCACGGACCTACATGCGCTTTCAAAGATATTGCATTGCAAATCTTGCCACAACTTATGATGCACTCTAAAAGTGCTAAAAGCAATGAAAACACTATGATTCTAACTGCTACATCTGGCGACACTGGCAAAGCTGCATTAGAAGGATTTTCTGACGTAAAAGGAACTTCTATAATCACATTTTACCCATATGAAAAAGTCAGCCGTGTACAAGAATTGCAAATGACTACTCAACTGGGAAAAAATGTGAAAGTTTGTGCAGTTAAAGGAAACTTTGACGATACTCAAACAGGAGTTAAAAAGATTTTCACTAATAATAAGCTTAAGATGGAATTAAATTCTGAAAATAATGTATCGCTTTCATCTGCAAATTCTATAAATATTGGACGCCTAGTACCACAGGTTGTTTATTATTTTGCATCCTACAAACAGCTAATTGAAAACGAAAAGATAAAAATTGGCGACGAAATAGAATTTTGCGTACCAACCGGAAATTTCGGCAATATTCTTGCTGGATACTATGCAAAAATGCTTGGTCTTCCGATTAAACATCTTATTGTTGCAAGCAATAGTAACAACGTATTATTTGATTTCTTATTAAGTGGCACATATAACCGTCAGCGTGAATTCCATCACACTGTTGCTCCTTCCATGGATATTTTAGTTTCATCTAATTTGGAAAGAATGCTGTATTATATGTGCAATAAAGATACGCGTTTAATACAAATGCTTATGAATGACTTACAACAATGGGGAGCATTTGAAATACCTGAAGACGTACTTAAAAATATACGAAAATTATTTGGATGTGGCTGGGCTAATGAAAATCAAATAAGAGAAGCAATATCTGATTGCTGGAATAAATACAATTATGTGATTGACCCACATACAGCATGCGGATATTTTGTTATGCAAAATATCCCTCATGATTCTAACGTGCCACGCGTTCTATTGAGTACTGCAAGTCCTTATAAGTTCCCTCGAGTTGTTGCAAGTGCTTTGAATATCGAGCATGTACAAGATATGGATGATTTCAAATGCATGGATGCCCTAAGTATTGCTACAGGAACTAAAGCTCCAAGCATGCTTAGGAATCTTGAAAATCAAACTCCAAGATTTAACGATGTTATTGATATCGCTGAAATGACTAACTATGTTCAAAAACAAGCGCATGATTTTACTAAATAAAAAGTTAAGCATCAAATAAAATAAACATTTTAAGGTTAGAGAGGCTAATTATGTAAAATTAGCCTCTCTAACAATTAACATCTAAATCTCTAAAATTAGCAACTAAATCTCTACAATTAAAAGCCTTAAAATTAGACTTACAATTAGCTTTCTAATTAGCCTTACTGCTTAAAGCCTTAAAATTAGACTTTTAAGCAGACCTTTAATTAGCCTTACAATTAGACTTACTGCTTAAAGCTCTATACAATTAGCTTATCAATTAACATATCTAGTTACTCTTCATTGTTCGTAAAAAGCTCTTCGTATATCTCTTTTATTACGCTTAAATCATGCCCTTTTCTAGCTCCAGCTGAAAAGAATCGTCTTTTTCGCACTAATAAGTCAAGATTCCTAGTTCTTGAAGCAACTTTCCTACCTAATTGCCAAGCAGCTTCTTCAAAAACTCCATTTTCTCTAGCTTCTTGTAATAATGGCGATGAAACAGTTAAAGGAATCCCTTTTCTTTGTAATTCAACTCTGGTAGCGTGCTCACCTAGCATTCTAGATGCGCATGATTGTATGAAAGTTTGTATATATCGCTTGTCATCTATTAAATGCAATTCTTCTAAGCGATTTACTACTGTGTCAACAGTATTTTCTTCATAACCTTTTATTAGAAGTCTATTTTTCAAATCATAAGAAGATCTTGCAGCATAATCTAATATGCGCAAAGCAGCTTCCTTACAACTGTCAAAATCATTCGCTTTACTAGTATCAACCTGTTTTATAGACTTCTTATTGCCTGAAGAAGAATTAACAGGTTTATGGCTGCGAAGAAAATTTTCAACACTAATCATTTTTACGCTACCAATATTGCTTTATACAATCACCTATTCATGAATACTGCGTTACACTAACACTGCGTTACACTAACACCCAAAAAGGCAGATTATTCTTCAGTAGAGTTTTCACCTGATTCTAAATACGAATCTGATTCTTCTGTAGATTCAGAATTCGAAGTTTTAGAAGACTTAGATGACTTAGAAGAAGTTTTAGAAGACTTTTCACTATCAGAAGCAAGTGAGGAAGACTTATCAGATGTATTATCTAGTAAATCATCATCATTTTCAGCAAATTGATCTTCTGGGCGCATAAGTCCAAAAGCAGCTTTAACTTTATCACTTATTTCTTCAGTAATAGCAGGATTATCTTTCAAGAACTTACGAACATTCTCTCTACCCTGACCTAATTGATCACCTTCATAAGTAAACCAAGATCCAGATTTCTTAATAACTCCGCATTGTACAGCCATATCAATTACGGATCCTTCAGTGGAAATTCCTTCACCGTAAAGTACATCAAATTCGGCTGATTTGAAAGGAGGAGCCATCTTATTCTTTACAATCTTTACTTTAGTACGATTACCAACAGCCTCCTCGCCGTTTTTAATAGTAGTAACTCTGCGAATATCCATACGCACTGAAGCGTAGAACTTCAAAGCTTTACCACCAGTAGTTGTTTCAGGATTACCAAAGAAAACACCAATTTTTTCACGAAGCTGGTTAATAAAAATTGCAGTAGTTCCTGCTTGAGATAAAGCGCCAGTCATCTTCCGCAAAGCTTGACTCATTAAACGAGCTTGCAAACCAACATGACTATCTCCCATATCACCTTCAATTTCAGCCTTAGGAACAAGAGCTGCAACTGAATCAATAACAATAACATCTAAAGCACCAGAACGTATTAACATATCAGCAATTTCTAATGCTTGTTCGCCATTATCTGGCTGAGAAACTATAAGCGAATCAGTATCTACTCCAAGCTTTCTCGCATATACAGGATCTAATGCATGCTCAGCATCAATAAAAGCAGCTACACCACCATTTTTTTGAGCGTTAGCAACAATATGCAATGCCAAAGTTGTTTTACCAGAGGATTCTGGACCATAAACTTCAACAACACGTCCGCGAGGAACGCCGCCAATGCCAAGTGCCATATCTAACGCCAAAGATCCTGTTGGAATAACTTCCACATCTTGCATTGGCCTATCTCCCAATCGCATAGCAGAACCTTTTCCGTATTGCTTTTCTACATTCGCTAAAGCAGTTTCCAAAGCTGCTTGACGGCGAGGATCTGTGCGATCTGCATCAATCAATCTACCAGCAGCAGTTTTCGATTTTGCTTGTTGCACCATGTTTGCTACTCCTTTCACATGTGCGGTCTGTATCGATGAGATTAACCTGCACATGACATCTGTGCAAGCGTTTGAGAGCAATGTGGTCAGAAGTCCGTAACATTGCATTTACGTAGCTCAATTTATTTATATAAACTACGCACACGCAATAAGACATTTACATAGCCTTCCACGCTGCAACCAGCCCGACAAAAGTATTATATAACACTTTACGAACATTTGTTCGATTTCGCGTGTTGCGCTAAAATATTCAACCTTCTTGAAAAATTATGCAGCAGGCATAGGCGGAGCATTATGATCTTTACCCCATCTTTTATTATCTGGAATTCCCATATGATCACATAAAACGTTCCAAACAACCCTCGGCTCAATACCTGCTTGCAAAGCTTGGCAAACATTCATACCATCAAGTTTTTGCAAACATTGATCCTTAGCTATGCTACGCCCAAGGCTACTGCCAAAAACTTCTTCAAGAAGTTCCCAAAATTCACGTTCACGCAACGCTTTCACAATCCTTACATAGCAATAAATACAACAATTTAATCAACTTTTGAACAACACTATTACGAACTTCTTCACGACTACCACTATTTTGCAATTCGCAAGAAATAAACGTTCCAGAATCAGATTCACACACATCCAAATTTGAATAGTTTTCAATACTTTTAATATGCAATATTTTTTTATTAAAAGAATTATTCAACGATTTACTATCTAAAAATACAGAAAGCATAACTGATTTAGGCAAAAAAATACCAATATAAGCCAAGCCTGCAGGCTTGCCATCATAATCCGGACCAGGACCTGCAACACCAGTAGTAGAAAGTCCTATTACAGGAAAATTGGAATCTTGTAAATCTTTCTCACAGCTTTTATTTTTATAATCCCAACCAGAGCCGCTATATAATCTCGCAGTTCCAATAGCCATAAGTTTTGCAACTGAAGCATTCACAGCACCATGCGATTCAAGAAAATCAGCATCTACTCCAAGAATCTTTGCTTTCGCGTGAATATCATACGTTACAGCAGAGCCTAAAAACACTCGTGACGCACCAGGAACACTAACAAAAGCATTAGCAAGCAAACCACCAGTCAAAGATTCCGATGCAGCAACATGCAAACGATTTTGCGCACAATATTCAATAACAACAGATGCGTCACTGTGCATTTCAATCATCTTCCATTAAAATCAAAATCGGGTTCTAAATCAAAATCAAAATTCTTCAGTTTCTAAATTATCACTACCAGATTTACCAGATTTACCAGATTTACTCGTAAAAGATTCTTCAGAATCCACAGAATTCAAATCATCTTCAGAAGTTTCAGAAACTAAAGTAGATTCAACATCAACAACTCCGCGATCCCCATCTTTTAAAGCACTAAGCGCAGCAAAAGCACCTTTAGTGTATGTATAACCAGAGCATAGAGCTAAAAGCAATGCAATATAAATCAAAGCATCAGCAAGCGCAAGATATGCTATACCAAACGCAGATATTTTTCTTAAATTAACAATAGTATTTACAACAGGAAGAAGAATAAGCGCAAGACCTAAAGATTGAGCAACAGTCTTATATTTACCAAGAGAGGAAGCAGCAATTACCTTACCACCTCTTTTAATAACATAAAAACGCAAAACAGTTATACCAATTTCACGAACAACAAACAGCAATGTGACAATCCATGGTATTTCAGAAAATATTGCACCAATAATTAAAGCAGATAATATTAAAAGCTTATCAGCAATAGGATCTAATAATTTACCTAACTCAGTAACTTGATTATATTTACGAGCCAAATAGCCATCTAATTTATCTGTTGATGCAGCTAATGCAAAAATAACAAATGCTCCCCAACGCGCACCAACAGAATGAACACCATATGCACCAGAAGCAAGATATAAACCAATAAATACAATCGCAAGCACAATGCGAACATATGTAACTATATTAGGCGCATAATTCCAACCATCAAACAAAGAAAACTTAACGCTTTTTCTCATTTATGTACCTCCCTAACAGCTATACAAATATGGTATAGCAAACGCAAAACCTATACTAATCGATAGAATCAGACTCTCCGCGAATAAAAGCCAAAACTTTTTGCAAGTCTTCCGGCTGAACTAAAACTTCACGAGCTTTAGAACCTTCAGAAGGACCAACTACACCACGAGATTCCAGCAAATCCATCAAACGACCTGCTTTAGCAAATCCAACACGTAGCTTTCGCTGAAGCATTGAAGTTGAGCCAAATTGCGATCCAACAACAAGCTCTGCAGCCTGCAACAACTCATCCATATCATCGCCAATATCGCTTGTTTTAAGCTTATTTTGAGCTTGAGCATCTGCCTTTTGAGCCATTTGCTCAATATCTTCACGATACTTAGGCTTGCGCTGAGTGCGAACATACTCTACAGCTTTACGAATCTCAGATTCACTCACCCATGAACCTTGCACGCGTTGAGGTTTAGCAGCTCCCATTGGAAGGAATAAAGCATCTCCTTGACCAATAAGAGTTTCTGCTCCAACTGTATCTAGAATAACTCTGGAATCTGTTGCAGACGAAGTAGCAAAAGCCAAACGAGAAGGAATATTTGCTTTAATTAAGCCAGTTACAACATCCACTGAAGGTCGCTGAGTAGCCAAAACTAAATGCACGCCTGCAGCTCGAGCAAGCTGAGTAATACGTTGAATAGAGCTTTCAACATCATTCTTAGCAACCATCATTAAATCAGCCATCTCGTCCACAACAACAAGCAAATACGGGTATGGAGCAACTTTTCGCTCAGATCCAGCGGGAGCATGAACCTTTCCTTCGCGAACAGCCTTATTGAAATCCTTTACATGACGGAAACCGAAGAATTGCAAGTCGTCGTAGCGAGCATCCATCTCTTTAACAACCCACTCAAGAGCTTGAGCTGCCTTCTTAGGATCAGTAATAATAGGTGTAAGCAAATGTGGGATGCCAGCGTACGCGGAAAGCTCCACGCGCTTAGGATCAACCATAATCATACGAACTTGCTCAGGAGTAGCTCTCATAATAATTGACGTAAGCATTGAGTTAATAAAACTCGACTTACCAGAGCCAGTTGCACCAGCTACAAGCAAATGTGGCATTTTATCTAGAGCAGCCGTTACAAAATGACCTTCAACGTCTTTTCCAACGCCTGTAAGCATAGGATTAGGATCCTGCATTGCTTTCTCAGAGCGCAAAACATCTCCCAAATGAACGATTTCGCGATCAACATTTGGAATTTCAATACCAATAGCAGATTTTCCTGGAATTGGCGACAAAATACGCACATCAGTACTAGCTACAGCGTAAGCAATATTTTTTTGCAAATTCGTGACTTTTTCAACTTTTACACCCGGTCCAAGCTCTACCTCATACTGCGTAACAGATGGACCTCTAAGGAATCCAATAACGTGAGCATCAACATCAAATTGCTCAAAAGTAGAAGTCAGAGCACGAATCACATTATCATTTGCAACAGTACGAGCAACATGAGGTTTTCCATGAGCCAATAAATTCATATCCGGAAGAACATATGGCTTATCTTCCAAATTTGCATCGCTTGTATTGTTAGCAGAATTTTCGTGATTATAAGAATTGTTAGCAGAATTAGCAGGATTACTCTGGCTTGCAATAGAATAACCATTTTCATTCTGCTCTTGAGATTTTCTATATCCTTCCATTTGCTCTTCTGGAATAGCACTCCAAGGATCTAGCGATGAAGCAACTGGAGCTGCACCAGCCATAGATCCCAAAGAACTCATTGGAGCTTTAGGAAATTCATCAATACTCATCTTGGAAGAAGCGTTTAGATTAGAATCACTAGGAACATCTACAGGAACTGTGTTTCCAACGCAATCACCATATCTAGAATCATCATTGACTCTAGATTCGTAAGACGGATTATTACTTGCTATTCTTCGAGTGTGATTAACAGGTTCTTCATTAGATACACCATGAACGAAAGCAGCAGAATCAAAAGCATCATCCCCTGCATACTTATCAAGTAATTCTTTATTATCATTCTTATTCTTTGAATTAAACAACGATCTAATCCATTTAAATAATGAAGGCTTAGTTTCATTAACTTCTTGTTCATCGCTAATTTCGTGAGTAGGAACACCTTCAGCAAACTCCAAAGCGTCACCGTTTGAATCACTCGTATTATCAGCATAATCGGAGGAACTACTAACTAATCGAGAATCTTTATGCGATTTTTCATAAGACTTATCGGAAGACTTATCGGAAGACTTTTTAGAATTATTTTTGATTACACGCATAAAGAAAGCAGAAATATCAGTAACATGCAATCTAGATATTAACAATAACGAAAATAGCAAAATAAGCGTAAACAGAACTAGCGCAAAAGTGCGAGAAAGTCCCCATGAAAAAGGAGAACCTAAAACAAATCCAAATAATCCTCCAGCTTTTTGCAAATTACTCATATTAAAAGAAGCATTATTAGGCACGCAAGATATGTCTATAATTGAGCAAATCGACAACAATAGCAAAAAGAATCCGCCAATAACGCGAGTATTACCAGAGCCTACTCCGCTATTTCTCATCAATCTAATCGCAACAACAACTAGCAATACAGGCAAAATCACACTCATTACACCTAAAATGCTAGAAGCTAAAATATGTAACCAAACACCAATAAAGCCTTTTACTCTAAACCATTCAGATGCACAAAACAGCACTGAAAATGCAAGCATAATGAAACAAAGCCCATCTCTTCTATATGCTTCATCATATTCACCTACACCAAAAAGCGAGCGCACAATCTTACCAATAAGGCGCGGAATAAAAAGTAAAGTAGACTTCCACCAAGCTTCAGATGACGACTTTTTGTCTGCCATATATTACTCCTTAAACGCAAATATCCTTATTCACCAACCTTTTTACATTTTACTCAGATTACTCCACAAAATCCTCTAAAACGTAATGCGTGTTAATTAACATGCAAATTCGGGGTTATTACACAAAAACGAGTCATTCCAGGTTATTCCACAAAAATGGGTTATTCCGGGTTATTTCTGGTTATTTCCCAAAACCATAAAAAAAAACGGCTAAAAAGCCGTTTAAATAAGTGGGGTGGCTAACGCGGCTTGAACGCGCGACCTTCTGAACCACAATCAGATGCTCTACCGACTGAGCTATAGCCACCATATGTGCGAAAAATTCACACAACAAAGGGATACTATACACTATTTTTTTATTTTCTGCTAGTGGATGTTTCTCGGCGAGTCGCTATTCAAATATCTAAATTCAATACTCAATGACACAATAGACGTATGAGTTCTTACGATTACGCACAAAAAAATGATTCAACCAATCGCATTTTTGGCTCAATTACGCAAAAAAATAACACAACTGCATTACTTCTTGGATCAGGAGAATTAGGAAAAGAAATAGCAATTGAACTAATGCGATTAGGTGTAAGAGTATGCGCAGCAGACAGCTACGAAAATGCTCCAGCAATGCAAGTTGCACATGTTGCACGCGTATTAGATATGACTAACAGCTCATTATTAAGCGCTCTTATTGAAGAAATAAAACCAGATATTATTATTCCTGAAGTAGAAGCAATAGCAACAGAAGTATTATTTAATGCTAAAAAAGATAATATTCAAGTAGTTCCAAGTTCCAATATTGCATCAATAGCAATGGATCGTGAAAAGCTGCGTAGAATCGCTCACGAGGATTTAAATTTACCAACTACCCCGTATCGTTTTGCATCAAACTATGAAGAACTATGCGAAAGTGCAAAACAAATTGGTTACCCTTGCGTAGTAAAACCAGTCATGAGCTCTTCAGGACACGGACAGTCAATAGTTAGAAAACCAGAATCATTACTTGATGCTTGGAATGAAGCACAACATGGTCGCCGTGCAGCATCTTCTAAATCAAATAATAATTCACGCGTTATAGTCGAATCTTTAGCTCCACTAGATTATGAATTAACTGTACTAACAGTAAGCTCTTGTGCTGGAATCATAACTTGTGAACCCATAGCACAGCGCCAAGAAAATGGCGACTATAAAGAATCATGGCAGCCAGCTAACATTCCAGAAAATATACGCATTCAAGCGAAAGAAATAGCAAAAACAGCAGTAGAAGGACTCACTAATTTAGCTCAAGAAAAAGGCGAAAAAGGTTGGGGCGTTTATGGAGTGGAGTTATTTGTACTAAAAGATGGTTCTCTACTATTTAATGAGCTTTCACCTCGCCCACATGACACAGGCATGGTTACAATGATTTCTCAATATTATAGCGAATTTGCTCTTCACGTTTTAGCTATATTAGGTGTACCAATTACTCGCAGCCACGTTGCACTTTCTCTTCGCAAAAATGAAGTAGCTGCAAGTTGCGCAATCGTAGTAAATGGGGATGGACCTGTTGGCTTTACCAACCTTAACAACGCTCTAGATTTAGAACAACTAGAAAATTTTGATTCACAAAAACAAGAAAACGAAAATACGCGATTAAATATTCGCATTTTCAACAAACCTGAAGTTCATGGACATAGAAGAATGGCAGTCGCATTAGCAACAGGTCGAACTGAAAGTTACGCTCGACATAACGCGACACGCATCGCTTCTATACTCCAAAATGCCTAAACATATGTTAAAGACATTGAAAATAAAGGAATATACAAATTTACAAATCGTTTATTTCCAATAATTAAGTAATAAAAATGTAGGTGACAATTGTTAGTCTAAACGTGCTGGCCACGGTCAGGTAAACCTACAAATATTGTTGGTTTGCGCCTGCAACTATAGATGCACAAAGAGAGGCGAGTCAATGGAAAAACTTGACAAGTTGTATGAAGGCAAAGCCAAAAAACTGTATGCTACCGATGACACCAATGTGCTATGGGTTGAATATATGAACCAAGCAACCGCTGGTAACGGTCTGAAAAAAGCTCAGATCGAAGGTAAAGGTAGCTTAAATAACAGAATAACTTCTTTACTATTCCATCTACTCGAGGCACGCGGAGTTAAAAGCCACTTCCTCGGGCGTATTTCCAACACAGAACAACTCGTAAAGCGCATGCGAATGTTCCCATTAGAAATCATCATGCGCAACACTGCTGCTGGTTCTTTTGCAAAACGATATGGAGTTAAAGAAGGCACTCCACTAAAGAAGCCATTGCTTGAGTTTTGCGTCAAATCAGATGAACTTGCAGATCCATTCATAAACCCTGAAGGAGTTTTAGCTCTAGGTTTAGCAACGGAACAAGAGCTTGCAGAAATAACTAGACAAGCTCACGCAGTAAACAATGCTTTGCTAGACATATTCTCAAAGATTGATGTTCAACTTGTTGATTTTAAGATTGAAGAAGGCGTAGATTCACAAGGAAACATTCTTCTAGCTGATGAAATTACGCCAGACACTTGCAGACTTTGGGATAAACGAAATACAGATTCAGATTCTTCTCATGTAAATCATCTAGATAAAGATTTATTTAGAAGAGATTTAGGAGATATAATTCCTGCATACGAAGAGATATACAGCAGATTGAAATCTCTCGCTCAAAGCGAAAATCTTAATTGCGAGGAAATCAATCCGAACGAATATAACGAACATTAAAAAATATGGCTCGCATCTTTTAGGTGCGAGCCATGCGTGTTCTTAAAAGAAAAATATCATGTTATAAGCCAAAATATCCTTAAGTCTATAAGACAATAAACTTCCAATAAATCTAAATAAAGACTTAAAGAATAATAAGCAAAAAAACACAAAACTTGATGAAAAGCTAAAACTAAAAACTTTAACAAACAGACAAAATACAAGGCAGGTTCACCGTGGTATTTCGCGTGTATGTAGAAAAGCAATCCGATTTTGCGATAGAAGCAAAACAACTTCTACACGAACTTAAGGAAATTCTTGGTATAGATAAACTAAAGTCACTACGAATCATAAATAGATATGATATTGACGGTATATCACAAGAATTATTTGATACAGCAGTGAAAACAGTATTAAGCGAACCTCCTGTTGATAATACTTACGATTATTTGCCTATTCGCACAAGCGAACATGTTTTTGCAATTGAATTCTTACCTGGACAATTCGATCAGCGAGCACAATCAGCAAGCGAATGCATTCAGCTTATTAGTCAAGGAGAAAGACCTCAAGTTCGTAGCGCTAAAGTAATTGCACTTACTGGAAATCTTAAAGACGAAGATATTGAAGCTATTAAGCGATATGTTATAAATCCTGTAGAAGCACGCGAAGCATCTTTAGATACACTTAATACTCTTAAAACTGAAAGCATAATACCTGCAGATGTTGAAATACTTAACGGTTTCAACGATTTAGATGATTCTGGTTTAGAAGATTTTATTAAAGATCGCGGATTAGCTATGGATTTGGCTGACGCAAAATTCTGCCAAAATTATTTTAAAGCTGAGAAACGAAATCCTACTATTACAGAAATTCGCGTTATCGACACATATTGGTCTGATCATTGCAGACATACAACATTCGGAACTGAACTCACAGATATTTCAATTGACGATGATTTAGTGCGTGAAGCTTTCAATCGTTATTTAGATTTGCGAAGACAATTAAATCGTGAGAATAAGCCAATATGCCTTATGGACATGGCTACTATTGGCGCAAAATATTTGAAGAATACTGGAGAATTAAAAAATCTTGATGAATCTGAAGAAATAAACGCGTGCACTGTTAAAGTTAAAGTCGACGTCAATGGACATGACGAAGATTGGCTGTTCTTATTTAAAAATGAAACACACAATCACCCTACTGAAATAGAACCTTTCGGCGGAGCTGCAACTTGCATTGGAGGATGCATACGAGATCCTCTTTCAGGACGTTCTTATGTTTATCAAGCTATGCGAGTTACAGGAGCTAAAGACCCGCGAACTCCTATCAGCGAAACTTTAGCTGGAAAACTACCACAACGAAAGATCGTAACTTCAGCAGCAGCTGGTTATTCGTCTTACGGTAATCAAATTGGACTTGCGACTGGTGAAGTTCATGAAATTTATCATCCAGGATACGTTGCAAAACGTATGGAAGTTGGCGCTGTTGTTGCAGCAACACCTGCAGATCATGTACGTAGAGAAACACCATCTCAAGGTGATGTAATTATTCTTCTTGGCGGACGTACTGGACGTGACGGAATTGGTGGCGCTACAGGTGCTTCTAAAGCACAAGATACAGATAGTATTGAAGAATGCGGAGCTGAAGTGCAAAAAGGCAACGCGCCTATTGAACGCAAATTACAGCGACTTTTCAGACGCAAGGATGCTTGCCAACTTATTAAGCGTTGCAATGATTTTGGAGCAGGTGGCGTTTCTGTTGCTACTGGTGAAATAGCAGATGGATTGATTATTAACTTAGACAAGGTTTCTAAGAAGTACGAAGGGCTTGATGGCACTGAGCTTGCTATTTCTGAATCTCAAGAAAGAATGGCAGTAGACGTTTCTTCGCTCGATGCTGATTTATTCTTAAAATACGCTCGAGAAGAAAATCTAGAAGCAGAAATTATTGCTACTGTTACAAAAGAAGCTCGCATGCGTATGACATGGCGAGGAAAAACCATTGTAGATTTAAGCAGAGAATTCTTAGCGTCTAACGGAGCTGCAAAAAAACAAGTTTTACATGTAGTTTCCGGAGAAACATATGAAAATCCATGGCAAAATCAATCTGATTTGCCATTAGAATCTCGCATGCGCGAACTTGTATCAGACATAAACGTATCTTCAAATAAAGGACTTTGTGAACGTTTTGATTCAACTATAGGATCTGCAACTGTTTTAATGCCTTTCGGAGGAAGAAACCAACTCACTCCTGCACAATCTATGGTCGCTAAATTCCCTGTATTTGGTGAAACAAATACAGCTTCTGCAATGGCTTGGGGATTTAATCCATATTTGATGGAAAAAAATCAATTCACAGGAGCTTACATTGCTGTAGTGGAATCTCTAGCTAAACTTGTTGCAAGCGGATTTACTAAAGAACGCGCATATTTGAGCTTGCAAGAGTACTTTGGAAAACCTCAAGACGCGCCTGAACGTTGGGGAAAACCTGTTGCAGCAGTTCTTGGAGCATTAAGCGCACAAATTGATTATGGAGTTGGAGCAATAGGCGGAAAAGATTCTATGAGTGGAAGCTTTGAGAATCTTGACGTACCTCCTACTTTAATTTCTTTCGCTGTTTCTACTGGAGATGCACGTTTAACAGTTTCCCCAGAATTTAAAGGAATAAATCATAAAGTTATACGTATTTCTCCGCGTTATAAATCGGATGGAATTACGCCTGAGAGCGAAAGCTTCTTAGAAGCATTGCAAATTATGCAAAATCTTACACAATCTAAAAAAGCTTTAGCTGCTTCAACGCCAGGTTATGGTGCTAGTGCAGAAAGCTTATTTAAGATGACGCTAGGAAATCACATAGGTATTACTTTACAAAATATTAGCGATGATGATTTGTTTGCAAATGCATATGGAACATTTTATGTTGAGATTGAAAACGAAGAATCTATTCCACAAGAGTCTAATAATGTATCTATTAGCGTTATTGGTACAACTTGCGAAGATTATTACTTCACTTCGTCTTCAGGAGAACGAATTGATTTAAACGATTTGCAAAAAGATTGGGAATCTAGCATGGTAAGCATATTCCCTTATAAAAGCGCAAATCTTGAAAATGAGATCAATAATAAAGTTCAAACTATTAGCGCTAAAGCTAGGATTTACAAGAAGAATCATATGTGCTCGCACAGGTTAAAGCCTCTTAAACATCCTAGAGTAATCATTCCAGTATTCCCTGGAAATAATTGCGAGTACGACACTCAAGCAGCTTTTGAAAAAGCAGGAGCAGACGTACACACTCTTATTATTAACAATCTTAATGCTAAAAATATTACTGAATCCGCTAAAGAGCTAGTAAAAGAGATTAAAAACAGTCATATAGTTATGATTCCAGGCGGATTCTCAGGTGGAGATGAGCCAGATGGTTCTGCAAAATTCATAGCTTCATTCTTTAGGAATCCAGAAGTTAGCGATGCTGTAAGAGATTTATTAAACAACCGTGATGGCTTAATGCTCGGCATTTGCAATGGTTTCCAAGCTCTTATAAAACTTGGATTAGTTCCATTTGGAGATATTGTTCCAATCGATTCAGAATGTCCAACTCTTACTTTTAACACTATTGGACGCCATCAAAGTCGTATTGTTCACACTCGAATAGCTTCAAATCTTTCTCCATGGCTTTACAATACTCAAGTTGGAGATGTACATTCTGTAGCTATTTCTCATGGAGAAGGTAGATTCGTTGCAACTCCTGAAGTAATGAGCGCTTTGATTTCTAATAGTCAAATCGCAACTCAATATGTTGACTCTAACGGTAAAACTTCTATGGATTTAGATGTGAATCCAAATGGTTCTATTGAATGCGTAGAAGGTATTACAAGCCCAGACGGAAGAGTTTTCGGAAAGATGGGACATTGCGAACGTAGCGGAAAAGGACTATATGTGAATATTCCTGATTTTAAAACTCAAGATTTATTTAGTGCAGGAGTCCAATATTTCACAGCATAATTTACGAAATATTCGTAAAAACTTGAAATATAACAATATACTTATTTGAGTGACTAACACATTGACTTACACACTTGATTTTAGGGGGTGAATATGTCTGCAGAACTTGAAGATATACACGAGGAGTGCGGAGTATTTGGTGTATGGGGTCATCCTGATGCCGCGCGGCTTACTTATTTCGGATTGCATGCATTACAACATCGCGGTCAAGAAGGTGCAGGAATTGTATCGAACGATAACGGTAAATTGCACGGACATAGAGGATTAGGATTATTAACGCAAGTTTTTAGTGACGAAAAAATAATAGATAGACTTACTGGAAATAGCGCTATAGGACACGTCCGTTATGCTACTGCAGGATCAGGTAGTATTGAAAACATTCAGCCATTCTTATTTAGATTCCATGATGGAGATGTAGCTTTAGGTCATAATGGAAATTTGACTAATTTCACAACTCTTCGACATAAATTAGAAGATGAAGGAGCGATTTTCCACTCAAATTCAGATACAGAAGTTTTAATGCATTTAATACGCAAATCAAATAAAACTAGTTTCATGGATTGTTTGAAAGAAGCTTTGCAAACTGTTCATGGCGGATTTGCTTACTTATTGCTCACAGGTAATGCTCTAATAGGAGCAACAGATCCTAACGGATTCCGTCCACTTTCCTTAGGTCGCATGAGCAACGGAGCATACGTATTAGCATCTGAAACATGCGCACTTGATATTGTAGGCGCAGAATTTATACGAGATATTGAGCCTGGCGAAATTATTGTTATTAACGATGACGGCTACACAATTGAACGTTATGCAAAGCATGTTCAACATGCTGTGTGTTCAATGGAATTTATTTATTTTGCACGCCCAGATTCTAATATTTATGGAATTAACGTACACTCTGCTAGAAAGCGTATGGGCTCTCGTCTTGCTAAAGAATCTCCTGTTGAAGCAGATATGGTTATTGGAGTACCAAATTCATCTCTTTCTGCTGCAGCTGGTTATGCTGAAACAAGCGGACTTCCTAACGAAATGGGATTGATTAAAAATCAATATGTTGCTCGAACTTTTATTCAACCTACTCAAGAATTGCGCGAACAAGGCGTACGCATGAAACTTTCAGCAGTACGTGGTGTAGTTGCAGGAAAACGAGTAATAGTTATAGATGATTCTATTGTTCGAGGAACTACTTCTAAACGCATTGTGCAACTTCTTAGAGAAGCTGGTGCTAAAGAAGTACATATGCGTATCTCTTCACCACCTCTTAAATATCCTTGCTTCTATGGTATTGATATTCAAACTACTAAAGAATTGATTGCTTCTAAACACTCAATTGATGAAATCCGAGAATATATTGGAGCTGATTCTTTGTCGTTCTTATCATTAGATGGCTTAATTGAGTCGATTGGTTTAAATAAGCCTGCTCCTTATTCAGGATTATGCGTTGCTTATTTCAATGGCGACTACCCTACTTCATTAGACGATTATGCAAATGAGTTTTTATCTTCACTTTCTGAAAAAGAACGTGAACATTTAAATGAAATACGAGCAAAAAGTAAGTATTCATATAAATAAAAAGCAATAAACTCTTAGCGCAAAATAACAAAATAAAAATAACAAAACAAACAACAAAAAAACAAAATATATTAGAAAAACTCGTATATTTTGAAATTGACGAGCAACTTAAAGAATTTTAACAATTATAAATTATGAAAGGAATCTATTATGCCACACGCATATGAAGAAGCCGGCGTAAGTGTAGAAGCAGGATACGAAGTAGTACGTCGTATTAAATCGCATGTTAAACGCACTGAACGCAAAGGCGTTATGGGTGGCATTGGAGGTTTCGGAGGCCTATTCGATTTAGCTTGTCTTGGATACAAAGAACCTGTTTTAATTTCTGGCACAGATGGAGTTGGAACAAAACTCATGATTGCCAAAATGATGAATAAGCATAACACAATCGGAATAGATTGCGTTGCTATGTGCGTGAACGACATTGCAGCTCAAGGAGCAGAGCCACTATTTTTCCTTGATTACATTGCTTGCGGAAAAAATAATCCAAAATTACTCGAACAAGTCGTTTCAGGAGTCGCAGATGGATGCATTCAAGCAGGAGCAGGCTTAATTGGCGGCGAAACCGCTGAAATGCCAGGAATGTACGATGAAGATGAATACGATTTAGCAGGATTTGCAGTAGGAGTAGCCGAAAAATCTAACATTATTGACGGATCTACTATTTGCAAAGGTGATGTTTTAATAGGATTACCTTCTTCCGGTGTTCACTCGAACGGATTCTCGCTTGTGCGTAAAGCTTTGTTTGAAGAAGCAGGATACGATGTAAACACTAAACTTGAAGAGCTTGACGGAAAAACTATTGGCGAAGTTCTGCTCGAACCTACTCGCATTTACGTAAAAGCATTAAAACCATTATTTGAAAAACATCTTATTAAAGGCGTTGCTCATATTACAGGTGGCGGATTTATTGAAAATATTCCTCGCATGTATTCAAATAATCTTGCAACTAAAATTAACACTAATAGCTGGAGTATTCCACCTATTTTCAACGTTATTGAAAAAGCAGGGAATGTAGATCATACAGAAATGTTCAACGTGTTTAATATGGGTATTGGCATGGTTTTGGCGGTTGATGAAAGCAAAGCTGAAGAAGCACTGAGCACACTAAGCGAAAATAATGAAACAGCTTATGTTATTGGCAAAATGATTGAGCGCGAAAACGCTGCAGTTGAGTTGCAATAAAACTATAAAGGACAGAAAATGAAAGTTTTAGTTATTGGTTCAGGCGCACGCGAACACGCTATTGCACACACACTTCTTAAAGGTGAAAGCGTTGAAGAGGTAACTGTTGCTCCTGGAAATCCTGGTATTGAAGCAGACGGAATTAAAACCGTAAACATAAGCCAGTCGGATCACGAAGCTCTTATTAAGTTCGTTAAAGATAACAACTACGATTTTGCGTTCATTGGACCAGAAGTGCCACTTATGAACGGAATCGTGGACGATTTTGAAGCTCACAGCATTCCCGCTTTTGGCCCAAATAAAGCCGCTGCTCAAATAGAAGGCTCTAAAGATTTCGCTAAGAAACTTATGGATCGGCATAATATTCCAACAGCAGCGTATCAAACTTTCGAATCCCTAGAGCCAGCTAAAAACTACGTACTTGAGCATGGCGCTCCAATTGTAATTAAAGCAGACGGCTTGGCAGCAGGAAAAGGCGTTACTGTTGCAATGGACGAGAAAACTGCTCTTGATGCTTTAGAAGATATTTTTGTTGACAAACGTTTTGGATCTGCCGGAGCAAAAGTAGTAATAGAAGATTTTTTGCAAGGTCAAGAATTTTCTCTTATGAGTTTTGTAAGCGGAACTGATTTTTGGGTTATGCCAATTTCTCAGGATCATAAACGAGCTCATGACGGCGATACTGGTCCAAACACTGGAGGAATGGGAGCTTACAGCCCTGTACCTCAAATAAGCAATGAAATAGTCGAACGAGCTATTAACGAGATTGTGCGCCCAACAGTAGAAGGCATGGCAAAAGAAGGAACTCCGTTTACAGGAATACTTTATGCTGGCTTAATTGCAACTAAAGAGGGACCTAAAGTTATTGAGTTTAATGCTAGATTTGGAGACCCAGAAACTGAAGTTGTTCTTCCAAGATTAACTTCAGACTTTGCTACAGCAATTTGGAATATTCTAAATCATAAAAATCCAACTTTCACATGGAAAAAAGATGGAATCACACTTGGAGTAATTATTGCTAGCGAAGGATACCCTGGAACACTTATTTTAGGAGCAACTCTCCCTAAAATTCCTGTTGATGAAGAACAATGTCAACACGTTTATTTTGCAGGAGTTAAAAGTGATAAAGAAGATAAAAACACTTTAATCACTTCTTCTGGAAGAGTAGCTCTTGTACAAGTACACGGGAAAAATGTTTTAGATGCGCAAAACAAGGTTTATAGCATATTAGACAAACTCAATCTTACACATATGTTCTTTAGACATGATATTGCTTCTAAAGCATTGTAAAATCAAGCGTTAGAAGCAAATCTAATATTTACGGCATAGTGTAGAAACCCATATCACGCATGTAATTCTTTCCAACTGTAACATCATATTGTATGAGCTTATAGTCGTTTAACAAACGCTTAGTTTCTTTATCTAATTGCGAATAGGTCATTGGCTTTCCAGAATTGTCAAGATAAATAGAATTACCTTCAGGAATTCTTTGCCACGATTGAATAGTATTCACTACTGGAGGTTCCATAGCGCTTACATGACTACGCAATACAGTCAAGAAAGCTACATATGGTGAAACTTTCGCATTCATATGTTTTGCAATTTGCGATATGAAGAAGTTTGGAGAAGAATATGATTCTGGTTCAACACGAATACTTTCAGGCGACTTCATTTCATTGCGAGCGCACTTATTTGACCAAATAAAGTAATCAGTTAAATGTAATACAAGAGAATTCTTCTTATTCGCGCTTGCACTTGAATAAGCTCCAGGAAGATGATCACCATAGAACATTACTGTTATTGGCTTATTTAATTGATCTAAACTATCAAGGAATTTCTCTGTAGCTTTATCTGTATAATTAGCACCTTTAGCATAAGTCTGAATAATAGATGACTCTTCTACTCCTAAAGGCTTGCTTGGATCAGTAGAAGTAACTTTAAAATCATTATCCTTATACCAATTGTTATAAGGCATATGATTTTGCATAGTAACTAATTGTACGAATTCTGGCTGATTCTTAATTCTAAGCGATTCCAAAACACTATCGTAAGCAGATTCATCAGAAACATAAGGAGCGTCATCAATATGATTCTGATAAGAAATAACATCTGGCTCTCGTAATGAATAAAACTTAGTGAATCCAAATTTCTTATAATTTTTCGCACGCAAATACATAGAAGGCTCAAAAGGATGGAAAGCAACAGAATTCTTACCATCATTCCAATATCGATTTATAGTTGGAACAAACGAAACTTTTGGCACTAACTGTTGATAAGGGCTAGTAAGAGAAGGATCAAAATTAACCATACTCAAACCAGTCATAGACATATATTCGAGATTTGCAGTGCCTCCACCATAGCCAGACGAGAGCATAAGACCGCTATCATTTGACTTCTTCACGCTTTCAATAAAAGGCACAACGCTTTTATTAAATGAAAGTCCTGGAATGCGTTCCGGATTTGCAAACGATTCAGAAAGAACCATAATAAGAGTATTATCGTTAATCTTCATAGTTCTTGAAGAATTAAGTTTCTTAGCTTCTTTCTCATATCTAGCAGCGATTTGACGCATTGTTTTCTCATTATAATTTTGTGGCTCAGTCATAACTTTCGTATTAACTTGACGCATAAAAGCCAACAATGGTCCATTCATTTGAGCATCATAAGCAGAATCCCACATAACTGGATAATCGCCCATAGATTGATTGAATGAATTTGCAAAAGAATTCACTGTGCCTACAGTTGAAACATACCATGCAAAAATACTGAAAATAACAATAACAATGCCGCCACGAACACCGTATCGCAATTGAGGGCGCTCAAACCATACTACTTTTCCACGATTCTTATCTATAAAATGAATAGACATAAAAATCAGGACCAATAAAATTACTCCAACAATTGCGTAAAAAATTACTCTACTAGCGTTATAAGGCAAAAATGTCGATATAGATCCTGTATCACTTTGAAGAAAATTTAAATCTGCTGGAAGAATAGCCTCATTCCTCACGAATATTTTCATATACTCAATAATTGAAATTACAAGCGAAACTGAAAGAATTATCATCGATGTAATCCAAAAACGATTAGTTATAAACAGCAATATTGCGTAAATAAAAGCAGCTATCAGTAAATTAAGAATGAGCACAAAGTTCAACTGATTTATCATGTTTTGGAACATGCGATTTAGATTTTCTTGCAAACTTTGTAAAACTTGCTCTCTATTTCCAGTTTGCACTCCCAATTGGAAAATCACTACTAAAGCAATATCGTTAAGAATGAAAAATACAATATAAAGCCATCTAGGAATTGGCACTTGGAACTTAGATAATTGAACTTTCAATTTATCAAAAAACTTTTTACTTTTATCTACATCATCCTTCTTTTCATCTTCTAAAGCTTCTTGAGCAACTTCATTCATAACTTATTCCAATCATTCTTAATAAATACACCTAAAAATACGCAATATGTCTATATTGTAATTATTAGTATCGTCATAAAGCTCAAATCACATATATACAAGCTCAAATCACATATAATTTTTCTAAAATAATCTCTACAATAAAGAGAATAAAAGATAAGAACAAAAAAGATAAAAAGCTTAACAAATAAAAAATAACAATAAAAATAAAAACAAAAACAAATATTTCATAAAACTACTTAAAAATAATTTCATACTTTTAACTGATGCGAAAATATTTATTACTTATATCATGATATTAGATGTAAAAAAAAATAAAACTTTTATGGAAAAACTCAAAAGCTTAAACTATATTTACTTCGGATATGTTTAGTAATTAAGGACGAGAATCATAAAATTATGAAGGCACTGGAATCAATAAGTCTTATAAAAGGATGGCTACCAATAAGTTTATTCATCCTAACTGGATTATCACTGATAATATTATTATGCTCTAAATCTATTTTTAATAAGAAAAAGAAATACATTATTCCAACTCTAATAAAACTTGGAATAACTTTCATAGCATTTCTGATAGGTTTGCTTATTATATGGCTTATTTCAGATGTTTTTCTTATTTTTGGAGTAAGCCTCGGATGGCTTGTAAACATAAGCATTGCAATAGGAATAAGCTTAATCGCATTTAGCATAACTAGTGCAGTGTTATCGAAAGGCTTAAAGCGAATTTTTGCTATTTTTACAATAATTCTCGTATTATTAAGCACTCTTGTGCAAGTAGATATAATTTATGGCGAATACACAACTATTGGCTCGATTTTTGGATTAGGCGGATATCCTAAATTAGAAAAAACTAAGAAAAAATCTTCAAACTTAAGCATTGCACAATGGAAAGAGTTAGCAAAAAAACATAAATTGCCTACTATACCTAAAAATGGGATTACTAGATCTGTAAAAATTCCTGCTCCAAAATCACATTTTAACGCTCGTATAGCTAACGTATATCTTCCACCTGCTGCTTTAGTAAAAAATCCTCCAAAATTGCCTGTAATGGTTATGTTAGCCGGACAACCAGGAAGCCCTAATAGATTCTTTTCAGCAAGTGATATTGTGAACACTTTAGATGATTTTGCAAAAAAGCATAATGGTCTTGCACCTATAGTTATATCTCCTGATCAAAATGGCGATCAATCGCATAACTCTCTATGCGCAGACACGAATGTTTATGGTAAAGCTGAAACATATCTCACTAAAGACGTTCCAAATTGGATAATTAAAAATCTTACTGTCGACACTAATCCTAATTTTTGGATGATGGGAGGATTCTCTCAAGGAGGAACTTGCAGTACACAATTAGTACCTGCTCATCCAGATATCTATGGGAATATTTTTGCAGCAGGCGGCGAATTAGAACCTACTTATAAAAATCGTTTACAAACTATAAATCGCTATTTTAACGGAAATACTAAAGCGTATGAAAATCATGTTCCTGTAGTAATTATGAGCAAAAAAGCTCCTCTTAACCAATATTATTATTCTATTGCAGGGCAATGGGATTTGGATTCGCAAAAAAATCAAAACATTATATCTAAAGCTGCTCATAAAGCAGGAATGAATGTTATAACTATGATTGCAAAATCTCATGGTCATGATTGGTATACAGTAAAAGCAGGTTTACAAGTAGCAATAGATCGTTTTTCTAAAAGAACAGGAATCAGCGACACTCTCCCACCTCTTTACACGTATAGCAATATAAAAATTGTTAAATCTGAGAATAGAGAAACGAGAATAAAATGCAAGCAACATCTGTAAAAGAACAATCAAATGAGCAAAATGATGAGCAATCCACGCCAAAAACTCCAATCACGACAAGCGATGAGCACAACTCCGTGAAAACAGATGAACAAAACTCAGAACAAAACTCAGAAACAATCCAAGCAATTCTAGATCAACAAACAACTAGAGATACAAACACTTATCAAAAAATACAATCTAAAACACAGAAACAAAACGCACACAACAATCACATGCGCGTAATTTTTAAAGACATAATGTCTTGGATTCGCGGACGCATTCTTGCAACGTACACAGCAGCAACCTTGATTATTATTAACATAGTCAATTGGATTTTCACAACGATCTCTCACTTGTACGCTAATGGAACAGATACAACTTTGTCTAAATTATTTGTATACAGAAAACCAAAAATTACAAACGCATTATTCTTTGGTCACAATAATATTCCTGTATTTTTATCACAATTATTAAAAACACTTGTTTATGTCAACAGCATATCTTCACTTATGATTAACGCTGCACTTTCAATCATTTTGATTGGTTTAGCAGAAACTCACATGAAAAAAATACGCATGATAAGTATTTCTCTTATCAGCACATGTTCAGGAATAATATTTGGATTAACACTCATAGGCGCACTTTCAACGCTTATTAGCAATTTGGGTTGGATCAGACGTATTCCAATTAGACTTTCACCATTTACATTATTTGTAGGAATCTTTATGGCTGCAGCATACTACCAATCTTTACTTCTTCGAAGAAGAATGCTGGTAGTTGGATACACAATAACATTCGCAATGCTGTTATATAGCGGTAATCCAGGAGATTATTGCACACTTATAGCAGCTATTACAGGTCAAATAATAGGGAAACTCTTATTAAGATCTCATAGAGATAAATCTTCACAAACAAAAAAACAAAGACAATGGTGGCAAGGAACAGACTACGAAGTACGAAGGTTATTTGCAATATCACAAGTAGTTATGGCAATAGGACCAATATTAGCTCTTTCATCTCGTTCTCATGCTGGAATTTTAACAATGCTAGGATTGTTCATGTCTCCAGAATTAGGAGGAAAATCTTGGCTTACAAGATGCATGAGTAATTCAACTTCTGCAAGCTGCTTACTACATGTAGGATTACATCACACAGCTTATGGAGGATTATGGATTCGCGCTGCCTTACCAATGGTTGCAATGCTTTTAATAGCTTGGGGACTACTACGTGGAAGACGACTTGCAGCATGGACAGCAATCGCAGTTAATACTATCACAGCAATTTTTGCAACAACATACTTTACTATTTTGCCTTTAATTGCATCTATGCAAAACACTCCTAATACAGGTCATAATGCTTCTGCAGTTGCGTTTGCACTAACAGCTTTTCCACCTATTATTATTGTTATTTTATTAGTTTCAAACATTAAACACTTCTCAATTCACACAGATAAACGTCAAGTAATAATAGGTCTTACAATCATATTTTTAACATTACTATTTACTTCAATAGCATACATTTCAATAGGATTACTATTGCCTCAAAAATTCCATCCTACAGCTAATTTATATAACTTAATACTAGATTTACCAGGGCGATGGATGCCAATGGGATTCGCAAGTAGAACAAGAATAATGCTTATACCTAAAAGCACGCTTATATCACTAGTTATGCAAAGTATAGGCGTGATTTTCTGGGCAGCAGTAGTATTTGTTTGCGTAAAATGGTTTAGAACTATTATTTCTCTAAATGAAGAAGATCGCAATAAAGCAAGTAAACTAGTAGAATGTGGCGGAGAAACAATGAGTTTCATGACCACTTGGCAAGGAAATCATTACTGGTTTTCTCCTAGTGAAAATTCAGCAATAGCTTATCGCGTTAAATACGGTATTGCTTTAACTCTTACAGGTCCTTTTGGAGAACAAAGCGAATATAGACAAAGCATAAAAGGATTTATACAATTTTGCGAAAAAAATTCGTTGGCACCTGTTTTTTATGCTGTACATGAAAGTCAACGTAAGATTTTAGAAGAATTAGGGTTTTCTTCTATAAAAGTCGGAACTGAAATGATTATTAATCCAAATAGTTGGCAAACTCGTGGTAAAAAATGGCAAGATATTCGCACTGCAATAAATAAAGCTAAGCGCGAAGGCATTACAGATATAATGAGTACTTTTGATGAAGCGCAAGATGATATCAAACGACAGATTGTTGAAATTTCTGAAGAATGGGCAGAACTTAAAGCATTACCAGAAATGAAATTTACTCTTGGCGGAATTGAAGAATTACAAGATTCTAGAGTTATTCTTCTTTACGCAATAGATTTACATAACAGAGTTTTAGGAATAACAAGTTGGATGCCTTCATATCAGCACAATAAGATAATTGGTTGGACTCTTGATTTTATGAGACATCGCACAGATAGCCCTAACGGAATTATGGAATTCCTCATAGCTAGAATGGCTGAAAGACTACGAGATGAAGGATTAGAACACACAGAATCAGCTGTAAAATTTATGAGCCTATCTGCTGCTCCTCTAGCTGGTATGGAAGATATTGAGGATAAAGATATAGATAAAGATAAAGATATAGATAAAGATATACAAGAAAACTCCAATGAAAGCAATATTATAAATCATGCTTTAACTATGGTTTCAGACATTTTAGAACCAGCATACGGATTTAAATCTTTATACTTCTTCAAAAAGAAATTCCAACCAGACGCAAATCCTGTATACATTTGTTATCAAGATTCAGCGAAACTCGCTCAAATATCACTTGCTGTTACAAGCTCTTACCTTCCAGAAACAAATCCTAAGCAACTATTAGAAATGATTAAAACATTACAAAATGGTCACAAAAAAGATTAAAATAACGAACAACTCAAAGAAAAAATAATGAATTTTGCGAACATCACAGAGCTAACTTAAACCTCTTGAACGAACGCATAATGTTTTGCGCGCATAGTTTCCGTATCTAAACTCTCATGTAATTAGTTGATGCTATTAAATAACAGCATCGTATATTTTATGAAATTTTAGATAATTTTCACTTTCACGCCTTGTGGAATGTTTACATAAATCCATTTAGCATCTGGAACGCTTAATCGCACACAACCATTAGAAGCTTTGTGACCTAATTTACGAGCTTCTGATTTAATATAAGTACCAAATCTGCGACCAGTTGGAACAGTATGGAACAAGTATTTGGACTGTTTGAACCCAACCCAATAATCTCCACCTAAACGCTCTTTAGGATTATAAAAATGAGTTCCTCGATCAGTAATCTTATAAGTACCTTTAGGAGTTAAATTACCGATTCCAGTACTTGCAATCATAGTGTAAAGCACTTCACTACCATTGTATACAGTAACAGTTTGTGAACTTGTATCTACTTTCAAATAAATATTCTTTTTATCTAAATTTTTAATATCAGGATACGCTCCTCCAGTAGGATTCTTCCAGATGTCGTCAGGATTCTTTTTTTCAGCAGCATCTTTTTTAGAATTTTTAACTGGAGATGGCACAGTATTGCGTTTTTTGAGCTTAATTATATTATGTTTCTTCTTATTGGAAACACTGTAAATTTTACTATTAACAGAAGCAACACTTTTTATTGAATAATCAACATATTCTAAATAGTCAATAACTAAAACAATAATAATGATTAAGCCAATAAAACGATGCAACATAGTTCCATGAGCCCACGAATCAAAAAAACTCTTCATCGTATTAGAAAACTTCTTTATATCGTTAATCACGGCACTAAACACTCGCATAACATCTCCATCAATAATACAGAATCACACATTAAACTTAAACTCAACTATATCGCCATCTTGCATCACATAGTCGCGACCTTCAAGACGAAGCTTTCCTTCTTCCTTGATTTTAGGCATAGAACCATTAGCTTCTACAAAGTCATTGTAAGATACAACTTCTGCTTTAATAAATCCACGCTCAAAATCAGTGTGAATAACTCCAGCAGCTTTAGGAGCAGTCCAGCCTTTATGAATTTGCCAAGCGTGAACTTCCTTAACACCCGCAGTTAAGTAAGTTTGAAGTCCTAAAATATCAAATCCAACTCGCGCAAGCTGATCTAAACCTGATTCTTTCAAACCAGCATCTTCTAGCATTTCACGAGCATCAGTCTCATCAAGTTCAGTAAGCTCAGACTCAAATTGAGCATTCAAGAATATTGCTTTAGCAGGGGCAACAGAAGCTGAAAGTTTAGACTTTAAATCTTCATCGCAAAGCTCAGAATCATCAACATTGAACACGTAAATAAACGGCTTAGCAGTTAGCAAATGCAAATCATACACATCGTTTTTATCAATAAGCTTTTCGTTATGAGCCTGATCAATTGTCTTTCCAGAAGCAAGAATCTTTTTAGCAAGATTTACAGCATCAACATACTCTTGAGTTACTTTCTTTCCGCGTAAATCTTTTTCTAGCTTTGGCAATGCATTATCAATAGTTTGCATATCTGCAAGAATAAGCTCAGTGTTTATAGTTTCAATATCGTCTGCAGGATCAACTTTGCCGTTTACATGAACAATATCGTCATCGTTAAACGCACGAACAACTTCACAAATTGCGTCTGCTTCACGAATATTTGCAAGGAACTTGTTTCCTAAACCTTCACCTTCAGATGCACCTTTAACAATACCTGCAATATCTACGAAAGTAACTGTTGCTGGCACGATTTTTTCAGTATGAACTAATTTAGCTAATACTGGTAAACGATGATCAGGTAATGGAACAATACCAGTATTCGGCTCAATAGTTGCAAATGGATAATTTTCTGCTAATACATTATTGCGAGTTAAAGCATTAAACATAGTGGACTTGCCAACATTAGGCAAACCAACAATTCCTATTGTTAAAGACATATTCACCTAGTCTAGACCTGCGCGCGGAAAGCACGACACTAATACTAATTTACTAATACTAATTTACTTTACAATTCGACTATTTATTTTTTTCAATAGCATCTATAGCAGCAATCACATCTCCTCTAAAACCACGAGATTCTAATTCTGCAACACCACGAATAGTGGTTCCTCCTGGAGAACATACAGAATCTTTCATCTCTCCTGGATGCATTCTAGAATCCATATACAATGCTCCAACTCCTTCAATCATTTTAGCTGCTAGACGATAAGCACAATCACGTTTCAATCCGTACTTTACGCCTGCATCTGCTAACGCTTCCATATACATTGACGTAAAAGCAGGAGCACAACTAGAAACACACATAGCAATATTCATATCTTTTGCATCAACATACTCTATTAGAGATATAGGTTCAAAAAGAGCATTAAACATTTTTATTTGCTCTTTCGTTAGACTATTTGTAGATTCAGCTAAAGTTACTCCATTGCAAACAGCAATAGGTGTATTAGGAATAATGCATTGAACATTTGCAGCATTCCCAAGAACTTCTTTATAACGCTCTAAATTCCAACCAGCAGCAACTGAGATTATTGCAATGCCGCGTTTAACAATCAAATCAGAAAGAGGCAAGAGCACAGACTCAATCAGATGAGGCTTTATTGCAATAATAATCACATCACTTACTTGGCATACTTCTAAAGCGCTATGCATAGGGCGTATGCCAAGCAAAGAACAATTACGTTCTAATTTCTCATAATGTGCAGCACATGCAACAATATTTGAAGCATTAACACCAGACTTAGTTAGTCCTTTTGCAATTGCTTGCGCCATATTTCCATATCCAATAAATCCTACTGTTGCAACGAAATCAGAACTCATTTCCAATAAAATCCCATCTAAATTTGACCAATTTTCCTATTTTCACGCATGATTATTTACAATACATGAACTGCGAATCTAAATCACTATTCAAGATTACTAATAATAGATTATTATAATAAATCATTAGCTTACTTATATAAAGCTTGTAAATCTCCCCTATCTCTAGCTTCATCTAACAAATGACGAAATACTTTAGAACCATGAACACCATCATGCTCAAATTCATTTGTAGTCCAATAATGTGAATTAGATATACGCGACAACGTATCTAATTGCAATCCAGAATCAACATACAAATCATCGAAATAAACAGCTGCTTGCAGAGGAACTTCATTATTAGATAATTGTTCCTCATCATAAATCTTTCCAAATTTTTTATCTTCCATCATACTATCAACAGCAGGCTTAAACGGACTTAACGCAAGTTCTTGATCAAACATCCAAGGGAATACAGCTTCCCCAGTAAAAAGAAGAGGACGAGCAGAACAAGAAAATTCAGGCATAGAGTCGCGAACTTGTTGAGCTGCCCAACGAATAGGATTATCTAATTCACCATCAGCGTAAATAAACTCCTGAAGAGGCCAATAAAGAGGACTAGAAGAAGTTTCATCCATGATTGAATACAGGAATTCATCACTTAGAGAACCACTGATAGAACCACCACTATGTTTAAATGCTTTAAGAGAACCATCTGCATCAGAAAAAGCAGAATCGAGCACCCAATGAATTCTCTCAAAACTCGGTTTCATACCAAAAGACGAGCCTAAGGTTTGTAATCTTTCAACAGTAAGATTTTCACCATTAGGAAGAACTACATCTCCTTGCGAAATTCTATCTGCAATAGCAGCAACTCTAGCAACATCTTGCGGATATCTCTCATAGAATTGCTCTGTTTTTGTGGCCATACGAGGGAATGTATGTTCATATACTTCGCGAGCATTAGCTGGAACATGAGGAATACCGCCAGTTGTGAAACTAGCGATTAGACCTTGTGGGAATAGCGATAGATAAGTAAGAGTTAAGAATCCACCATAACTTTGCCCTAATGAAACCCAAGGCTTAGCATCAAATTCACTAATACGCAAATGCTCAAAATCACGAACAATAGAATCAGCTAAGAAACGCTTCAAATACCAAGCTTGATGTTCAACACTAACACCGTCAGCAGCCATACGTTTCATAGTTGAAGCATCAACTCTAGAAGAGCGACCAACTCCACGCTGATCAGGCAAAACTATTCTAAAATATTTAACAGCTTCTTCAATCCAACCATCACTAGAAGGTGAAAGAGGACGAGGGCACTGCCCACCAGGTCCTCCTTGCAAGAACACAAGCAACGGCAAATCGTCATGCGCGTGCTGCGGAGAAGTAATAACTCTACAAAATAGACGAATTGTTTCACCTTTAACTTGATCTCCTGGAGTATTTCCTTCCCAATCAAGAGGCACATCTATAGCACGTTCTTCTACGTATAACCCCGGTACGTAATAATGTGTTAATAAAGTCATGACAACTCGCCTTTCTACACAAAATTCTTAAGCGAAACTATAGATAACTATAAGACATATTCTACTAACAAATAATCTATCAATGTGAAATTAACTACGAATTTACTATATTTTACTCTATTAGAATAAAACACAAAATCATGCGAATATACGAAATCATGCGAATATACGAAATCATTCAACAAAAACACAAAATCAAAAATGCTAAAAATCGCAAATCATACTAAAGTTCGATTGTTCTATAAAGAACTATGCATTAGCCTAGTAGATATGAATATACAGCATGCACTACGAAATGCAATGAATCGCTTAAGAAATGAAATAACAATAAAAGATTTGATTGGTAGTATATTCATTATTTTTATATCTTTTACAATGTTTAAATATCCTTGGAATAGAATTGATGGTCTTATAACACAAGGAAGTATAGTAACTGTCATAATAGTTAGAATTGTTATTGCATCACTGATATGCGTGCGTAAAATATGGCCAAGCCAAGTAGCTATTATCTTTATTTGCGTTTGCATAATCCACTTGCTTTTAGGACCATCTCTACTTTTTGATGATTTTCTAGGATTTATTTTACTTTCTAACGTTATTTCAAGAGGAAAACCTGAACATTCTAGAGCATTTGTTATTAGTGCTTATATAACTACTATTTTGTCTGCTATTTCAATATCTTGGTCAATAGTAATAGGATCATTTTCAGGAAAAGCAAGTAAAGGAATAATATACGCTTGCAAAATTTATAATCCTTCAGCAAACCATCCAGCTGTGTGCACATCAATTATTTTGAATTTCGCGCTACCTTCAGTAATTTTTGCAATTATAGCAACTACTATCACAGTTATTATTGGTTATTGGCAACGCTCAAGCTTGCATTTTATTAAACTTTTGCAAGAAAATAATGCAACTATTTTAGCTAATCGCAAACACTGGCAACATATTACCGTCACTTCTGAGCGTGCAAGAATTGCTAGAGAGATGCATGATATAGTTGCACATACGCTTTCGATTATCATAGTGCAATCAGATGGCGGAAGATACGCTGCATCACACGATATTCCTCTTGCCAAAAAAACTATGATCATAATTAAAAATGAAGCAGAACGAGCAATTAACGATATGAAGAAAATGCTAAAAGCATTAAGCGAAACTTCTTCACATGAAGATAATTACTCTGAAATATCTTCACTTATTGAGCAAGCTAGAGTTGCATCTCCAAATAATATTTTTTGGCATACTGTCGATGGGAAAAACTCTTCAAACATGCTTGATTCACAAGCGCAAGCCGTAGCTTATAGAGTTATACAAGAAGCACTTAGTAATATACGAAAGCATGCTGGAGATAGCGTTAGAGTTAAAATTCATGAACAATGGGATCTTAAAGGCTTAACTTTAATAATTAACAATGAAATAAATAAAAATGGATCAGAATCTTCTCAAAATATCAACTCAAAAACAAAACACGGATATGGCTTAATCGGAATGAAAGAACGACTTGAGCGCATAAACGGTAAATTAACTTCCGGAAAACTAGAAGATGGATCATTTAATATTATTGCTTTCATACCATATTCTTATCAAAACGATAAAGCTACACTAAAATTATTAGGTAATAGAATATCAGAAATAAAACACTCAAGCTCACGAATTGAAGCAACTAGTTCAAACTTAAAAACAAATCCTATCAATATAGAAAATACTAATAAAAATGAAACACAAACTTTAATAGAAAATAGTGAGCAAAATATAAAAAATATAAAAGATACAGGAAAAGGATTTAATAGTAAAAAAGTTAGATCAGAAAATAATATTGAAAAAATATCTCAATGGATGCAACAACACTGGCTTATAGGAGATATTATTTGTTACTCTCCATGGCTCATACTTTTCCTTATAATTCCAACATACGATTCAATTCTAGGAAATACAGTACCTTACGATAATTGCAATACAATTTTCGTTAATATAATGTATAGAGTATTTACACTAACAACTATAGTTCCTATGATGTTTCGGCGAAAAGCTCCAACAGCATGCGCTATAATTGTTTCAATTTGTTCTGCATTACAATTGATTTTCTTACAAAATATTATTTATGCAAACTTAACTGTGCCTGCTATTATCTATGCATCAGTTCTATATGGGAAAAAGAACACATGGAAATGGGTTAGCGCAGCCACTCTTGTTGAATGCACTATTTTCGGCATAAAAACTGCTATTTCTTCGCGAAAATTTACAATGAACGTAACTCTGTTCCAATTTTTCGATTCTAAGTATAATATTTCCAATTTTTATGATTTCACGCAAATTATAGCAATTGGACTTATTATAGGATTTTTACTTTCTATAGTTTTATTTATTGTGATTGCTTTTGCATACTATAAGCGAAATGACAATAATAACTTGTTACTTCTTAAAACTAGAAAAATTGAATTAGAAAAAGAACAACAACAATTACAAACTCTTATTGCTAACGCAGAAAGACAACGTATTAGCGCAAATATTCAACAAGAAGTTTCTGTTACATTGCACAGAGTTATAAACGCTGCAAATAATGGAATTTCAATGCTAAACGAATACGAAAAAGCAAAAAACAACGAGAATACAGAAGATAACGAAAACAACAACGAAGACAACAACGAAGCTAACAACACAAACAACAACACAAATATAGAGAACAACAATTTGCAACCTTCAAATGACATAGATCAACAAAAAGAAGATATTGAAAAAGCATTCAAAAATATTGGTAGCGAAGGTCGCTCAGCTCTTAAATATATGCGAAATTTGCTTGGAATTTTACGAGAAACCGGCTCTAGCGATGAAGCAATAAATAAAAATACAAATGTTCACAATTCAAAAAACAATAAACTAGTATTACATCCTGCATCTTCTATTGATGAACAAATTCAACACAGTATTGAAAATAAGCAACAATAACTTGATACTATTAAATTATGGAAAACATTGGAATAATTCGCATAGCAATCGCAGATGATCAAGAGCTAGTACGCGCTGGCTTTGCAATGGTAATCAACTCACAAAAAGATATGCGCGTTGTAGCTCAAGCTAACAGCGGCGAGCAAATGGTTAAGCTTTCAGAAATTGAGAAACCAGATATTATTTTAATGGATGTTAGAATGCCAAGCATGGATGGCTTAGAAGCAACTCGTAAGATTTTGCAACAAAAAATAAGCGTAAATACTCGAATTATTATTCTAACAACTTTTGATCTTGACGAATATGTTATGGCTGCAATTCATGCTGGAGCATCAGGATTTTTACTTAAAGATACAGAACCAGAAACATTACTTAATTCAATAAGAACTGTTTATCAAGGAAATGCAATTATTGCACCTAGTGCAACTAAACGCTTGATTGAAAATATGATGGAACATAATTCAAGCAATTATTCAAATAATAACGATAAAAATTCACAAAATATAACGAATACTAAAGTATCAGAATTAACTGATCGCGAATTAGAAGTTTTAATAGAACTTGCACACGGATTATCGAATCAAGAAATTGCAAGCAAATTATTCATTGGACTACCAACAGTTAAAACACACGTAGCGCATATTCTATCTAAAATAAATGCTAGAGATCGAGTTCAAGCAGTTGTTTATGCATACGAAAATAATTTAATTAAACATTAAATTTATACTTTTAATCTTATTCTTGCAATAAGTTTAATTTTACGATTTATTATAAAACTTATTTATAAGTATTTTTTAAGCGTGTATCTTACTTATCTTACTTATCTTCATATCTGCTCAATAGTTTTAGTAATAATGCAACATTCAAAACTCAATTCTTTTATCATTATCTATTAGATAAGAATACATATTACTAAATTCAAAAGAGGTTGAAATGCACTATGCAATTTCAACCTCTTTCTAGTCACAAACTGTGATATAAGCTTAAAGAAGCTACATAATATTTCGATTCTGCTGTACTTATTACTTACGTCGATGACGCATAACAGTAACACCAGTAGCTGCAATACCTGCAAAAGCAACAATAGCTACAACAGCCAAAATTATATTTTCAGCAACCTTATTCTCTCTTACAGAGCTTGCTTCAGTATGCGATTTATCTCTAGCAACAGGCTCTTTTTCTTTAACTTCTTCACTTCCTTCAGTGCTTTCAACTTCTTTAGCATTTGATTCTGGAACCTGAGAGTCAGAAGAATTACCATTTTTAGAAGAATTGTTCGAATTAGTATTCGTATGCGATTGAGCTTTACTTGCTGAATCATTCGATTTACTCGAAGATTTAGACACACGAACTACTGCTGCTTTAACCGGTTTTTCTTCTTTAGATTTGCTAACTACTTTAACAGATTCTTCTACTTTATTAACACGATTAGAAGAAGTTTCTTTAGTTTCACTTGAAGGCGCTTCGGAAGGAGTTTCAGAAGAAGTTCCAGAATGCTTTTTAGAAGGCGCTCCCGAAGAATCAGAATTATCTTTTGAATTTACAGAAGATTGCGGATTATTAGGAGCAATTCTTCTTTCAGATTCATTAGATTGTGTTTGAGAATCAGAATTATTTCTTTTAGGAACAGATGAAGTAGAGCCACTTTCAGAGCTCTTCTTCTTATTTTCCGCTTTGTAAGCTTTCAAAGCTTCAAGTTCAGCTAATGCAAGACTATGCTGATTCTTAAGATCCTTCAAAGTATCTTCTAAATTATTCTTTGCTGTTTCACCGTTTTCTTTTTGAGTTTGTAAATTTTTTAGAAGATCTTTAAGTACAGCAATATTTGTTTGCAAACCATCAATCTTTTTATTTCTTTCAGATTCATTATAAGAAAGCTCATAACTGTTGATATCTACTTCTATTGCAGAAAGCTCTTCTTTAATGTTTTCAATAGAACTAGTCTTATCATTCAAATCTTTAAGCTTATCTTCTGTATCTTGTTTTGCAATTTCTAAATCTTGCTTAATACTTTCAAGCTGCTTAGATTGCTCTTCGAACGACTTTACAGCTTCATTAAACTTAGGCTCAAGCTGATTCAAAGTAGAATTCATATCGCTAAGCTTAAGCTTCTTTACACCAATTTCCTGATTTAAAGAATTAAACTCTTTTTCAGCATTTTCAAGATCAGAACGCAATTTATCATAATCTGCATTATCTTGATGCTCTGCATCATCCAATGATTTCGAAGCTTCATCTACTTTAGCAATAAGTTTTAGCAGAGCAGCTCTATCCTTTTCTATTTCTTCAGAAAGAACTTTAATGTCTGAATTAAGAACCTGCATCTTATTCTCATAGTTTTTATATATTTTCTCGTATGAATCTTTCTTAGAAGATTCTTCACTCTCAAGAGAAATAAGAGAATCTAATTCATTTTTTGATTTTTCATAATTATCTTTAGACTGTTCTTTTTGAATTTCAAGATTTTTAAGTTCTGCTTCTTTTCGCTGCTTTTGCTTCTTAAGATCTTTTATAGCAGCTTGTGCTTGAGCTAAATCAGTTCCAATAACTTTCTTTATTCCATCAAGTTCTTTTTGTCTTTGTGCAATACCTTTTGTTAGAGTCTGAATTTCCTCTATAGTCTTATTTAATTTATTGACTACATCTTCAAGATTTTTAGTTTGCTCATCAATTTTGGACTTTAATTCTTCAATGTTATGCTCAACTTGCAATAATTTATTTTCAGTAGACGCATTAACAGTCGTCTCTGATACCGTAAGAGTATTATCTTTTACTTCGTTCGCTGCATCTTTAGCCCATGCTGGCATTGGACTTTGCAAAGACAACAACAATCCTGCGATTACTGCGGCAGATTTTTTATTGACCGTTACCATATTTTCTACTCCTTGCTCGTAGCGGCCTTCATGTCTAACTTATGTCAGCAGTCAATCTGAGCATAACAAAGTAATAAATACAAAAACAAGTCAAAAGATACGGAATATTTCCTGTTAACAAATTGATTACGTATATTAAACATAACAAATTCAAGAATATACTGAAAAACTTGATTATACAGTGGATAAATATACACTATGTTGAATGTTATTCGTAAACAATACTTACTTTTTTACAAATTAAAACCGCTTACACTCTGCGTGTCGAAATCTTAACAGAAAAAAATAATGCCAACATGTGATTAAACATGTCAGCACTACTTTAAACGTTTTAGCTACATAAAATTTTCAGCCACTATGAGAAATTACTTAATATTTTTCATTGCACATATTTTATTTAATTATTGTATACATTGTTTATTCCGCTGCAGCAGCTGCTGAATAAAGTAATATCATTTAGTTAAAAATATGCATAATTAAAGGGTTATAGACCAAGATGCCTATAACCCTTTAATTACTGTAAATACTATTCGTCTGCAAGAGCAACAACAGGCGAAGACTTAACTGCTCTACGAGCTGGAAGCACACTGGAAAGAAGCGCTGCAAACAAAGCAATTAGAGCGAGAACCGCGTAAATAGTCCAATCAATTACAAACGGAACTTTGCCAATTACGCTAAACACCATGTAGGATCCAATCCATCCAAACACTGTTCCAACAATCAAGCCAGAAACAGTGCTTGTTAGTGAAATCAATGTTGCTTCCATCGCAAGAGATCTCCTAACCTGTCCCCTTGTCATGCCTATTGCACGCAAAGTTGCAGATTCTTTAGTTCGCTCAATAACAGACAAGCTTAGCGTGTTTGCAACGCCTATTAAAGCAATCACAACAGCTACTGCTATTAAGCCAACGAGAAGCATCATCATTGTATCAATAGCACTCTCCCACATCGCTCGCTCAAACACGCTTCCTGTAGACATAACTTCCGCATAGTTAGATGTAACATTTCGAATATTTTTAACAATATCTATAAGATTCGCATTTCTAGAATTCAGCGAAATGAGCAGAATATGCGTTGTAGGCTTAAGGTAGTTATTGAAGTAAGATTTGCTAACAAAAGAAGTATTGTTTGAATCTACTGAAACATTTCGATACTTCTTAAACTGAACTTGCTTTACAGTAATACTCTTATTATTGTTACTAGAATCCGTATTCATGCCAGTAAATGGCGTAAAATTATCATTATTATCGTCATTAGAATTGTACTTTTCTACGTAAGCTTGCAAATTAAGACTTCCCTTTTTAAGATCAAAAGGTTCTTCACCTTCATCAGGCTTAGGTAAAAGCACAGAATCCTTGTTTATATTAACGCCATCGAGATCAGTGTGCATTACATTTCGAAGTTGATCTACATTATCAACTCCAGCTACCAGAGTGTATTCAGTTTCACCTTTAGCATTCTTAAAAGTCATAGGAACTGCAGGAAGCAACTCAGTATGCTTTATTCCACTAATCTTTGAAATGTCAGCAGCTAAAGACTCATCAACATTCTTACCTTGAACAATAATGTCAACACTGTAACGATCGTCAACAACACCTTTAAGAGTTGCTTTACCGCAAATTGCGCCAGTTACAACTGTTGAAACAAGCGTTACACCAATAAGCAAAGCAGTTCCAGTCGCTGCAACTCTTCTAGGATTTCGCTGTACGTTTGCGTTAGCAACTTTAGATGAAGGCCCACAAAGTGCCATAACTGCGCCAGTTGCTCTCATAGCAAACGGCATCCAGAATGTTGCAGTAATAACAATACCAATGAACACAAGCGAGCATCCAAAAATCGCTCCAAGCAAAGTCATCCAAGAGTTCGAACCAGCATTAACTGACCTCCCAGCAAGCATGCTTGCTAAAATATTAATACTTAAAGCTGTAGCTAAAATACCAGCAACAATAAATATCACTCCGAAAACAGCACGAAGAATACTTGCTCGCTTATCTTTAATCAAATCCATTGGACGCAACGCTTCCATCGGAGTTACTTTTGTAGCAGAACGAGCAGCACTCATAGAAGCAAGAACTGTTACAATTGCGCCAATTACTATTGGCCATACAATCGCAGGAAGTGAAACAATCAAAGGAATCTTAGATAATGGTCCAGAATTAATATTCACGTTACTAATTGCGCCCATAAATCCAATTGCACAAAGCACGCCAATAGAAGCAGAAATAACTCCAAGTATTGCAGCTTCAAGTAAAACTGCTGCATAAAGCTGATGCGATTGTGCGCCAATCACGCGCAAAAGTGCAAGAGTTCTCCTACGCTGTGCAACTAATACTTGGAACGTGTTTGCAATAACAAGAGAAGAAACCAGCAGAGCTAAAACACCAAACGACATAAGGAACATAGTTATAAAATTAGTGCCGTTGGAAATATTTCGAACAGCTCTTACACCAACTTCATGCCTAGACATAAGTGAGAATTGCTCTGGAAGCAAAGCGTTAATCTTATGAGATAAATCGTTTATTTTAGATTCATCAATACTCATGTATACTTTGCTTTGCACAACTTGATTGTCAAAATTCTTAAGATTATTGAGTTTTGCACAAAAATCATTCGTTACGCCACCAAGATACGTACCGCGATATGAAGTTGGTATTTGAGAATGTTCTCCATCGTCTACAAGACCAACCACACGAACATCGTACGATTTTTCTTTATCTCCGCCAGTGTCATCTACTTTAACCAAAGTTATAGTATCGCCAACGTTTGCATGTATTGATTTAGCAATACTTTTAATAAGCGTAATTTCGCCTATTTTTTGCGGATCCCTACCTTCTGTTGATTTATAAACAGGAAGATTTCCATACAAACCACTAGACCAAGCAATACTCGTAACTGATTTATCACCTTTTTCTACTTTTACAAGCGCAGTCGCGTCATCACTGCGAATGCCATTAACACCAGGCATCTTCGATATTTCATCTAGATGAAGGTCTTTGTAATGAATTTCACTACTTGGAGAACTGTTAGGATTTTTAAATGAGATTGCATAATTTGCACTACCAAATTCTTCTGTTGCATTGCGAACAACCAAGTCGTCAACACTATTTGCAAAAAGCAAAGTAGCGCTCATAAACATGCTGCCTATAAGAATTGCAATTCCAGAGGCGATTAGCATGCGTACGCTTTTACGCATAAGTTTTAGTGCAATTTTCCACATTCTAACTTCACCACCTTGTTATTGCAATTGAGCAGAATTATAAGAATTAGAAGATGCATCAGAATTTACGTATACGCTAGGCTCTTCACTTCGCTCCATAAGCATCTTGCTCATGCCTTGTGCAGTAGGATTTTGCACGTCTTCAACGATTTGACCATCTGCAAATACGATTGCTCGATCTGCATAAGACGCTGCAACTGCATCATGCGTAACCATAATCACAGTTTGACCAAACTCAGTTACAGACTTCTTCAAGAAACGCAAAACTTCTGAACTAGAAGCAGAATCGAGATTACCAGTAGGCTCGTCTGCAAAAACTACGGAAGGCTTAGAAATCAAAGCTCTAGCAATTGCAACTCTCTGACGCTGACCACCAGAAAGCTCAGCAGGCCTGTGCTTTAAACGATCTTGCAAGCCAAGAGTTAAAACCAAAGTGTTAAACCATTGCTTATCTGGCTTTTTGCCTGCCAAAGTAAGAGGCATAAGAATATTTTGCTCAGCGTCAAACATTGGAAGAAGATTAAAACTTTGGAAAATAAAACCAACCATTTCACGACGCATAAGCGTAAGCTGTTTGTCATTCATGGTTGTAATATCTAAGCCATCAACTAAAACTTTTCCGAAATTAACGCTGTCAAGACCAGCTAAAGCATGCATTAAAGTTGATTTACCAGAGCCAGACGGGCCCATAATTGCAGTAAATTTACCACGCTCAAAGCTAACGCTTACATCGCGCAAAGCGTGAACAATACCTGCACCCTTTCCGAAATCTTTTACAACATGCAAAGCTGCAACTGCTGTTTCACCAATTAGCTCCGAATCAATATTATTTGAAGTAAATCTATTATCTTTTGCATCAATTCCAAATTCATACGTATTATTCGCATATGAATTTTGTCCATATTCACTATCCATTCCAGCTCCTTTATAGATTTAATTGATTGCATAGTAAACCTATTGCTAATAATCAAACTTAAAGTAAATTATTATGAATTGATATCGTTCTAAAGATTGAAATTTATTAAATAAAAAAATTTAACTCAAACTTAAGTATGATTTGAAGTTTTAATTATTGATTTTAAACACAACACGCCGTTAAAGAACTTCTGACCACATAGATTCAAAAAACTGGATTTCTTCGATTTTCATTGATGAAATAACAACATGGAAGAAACACATTACGATTATGAAACAAACACAGATTGCGAATCATATTATGCTAGCAACTCAGCAAACTATGAACTCGACAATTGGGAAAAGTATATTTCAAACCAACTCTCGCACACAGCAAAATCTATGTGCGAAGAAAAAGATAGCAAGAAAATTGGCGCTCTAGGAGAATCATACGCAACATTAAAACTTATGCAAAAAGGATGGATACTTCTAGATCGAAACTGGCATTGCCGATTTGGCGAATTAGATATTGTGATGATAACTCCTCAAAAAATATTAGTTTTTGTAGAAGTAAAAACCAGAAGAAGCATTAAATGCGGAACACCAATGGAAGCAATAACTTATAAAAAATGTGTAAAAACGCGCAAAACTGCTATGAAATGGTTACAAGAAAATGGCTCAAAAATTTGCCACTACATCACAAGATTCGATGCAATATCTATAACAATTGCAACGAAAAACGTGAACAACAATGCAAATAACACAAAAATTATAAAAGAAAACGCTGTTATAAGCGAAAACACAAGCACAACCAGCGAAAACACAAGCACAACTAGTAAAAACACAAGCACAACTAACGAAAAGAAATTTTACGAAAACAATGAATCAATAGAAGAAAATATTCAATTCAAACACGTTCAAGGAGCATTCTAATGACGATCGGAAACGCGTTATCTGTAGGTCTTATAGGTCTTAAAGCATTTACAATACAAATACAATCATTCATATCTCCAGGTCTTCCAGCTTTTTCTATTATTGGATTACCAGATACTTCACTTAGCGAAGCAAGAGAAAGAGTAAAATCAGCTTATCAATCATTGCATTGCGATTGGCCGGAATCACGAATAACAGTCAATCTTTCACCAGCTTCTATGCCTAAAAGCGGATCTTCATATGATTTAGCAATTGCATCAAGCATTTTAAGCGCTAAAGGTATTATTCCTCTACAATCTTTAGACAATACTGTTATTTTAGGAGAACTTAACTTAGATGGAACAGTTCTTCCAATTAACGGATTACTACCAATATCTTTATTTGCTCAAGAAATGGGAATAAAAAGGATGATTATCCCACAAGCAAATCTTGATGAAGCTAATTTAGTAGACGGCATCGATGCAATTGGAATAAAACATATTCTTGATTTAGTTGATGAACTTCATGGAAAACTTGATTCTAAGAATAGAAAATATGCACAATTAAACAGAGAACGCGCATTACAAGCAACTGGAAACTCTTCATATGAGCACATACAAGTAAGCGAGCGCTGCAACAAAAATTTCAATAGAGGCGAAAATAATAGTAATAATTTCGACTATAGCAATAAAAATGATACTGAAAATCAGAAAAAAGCTGAGCAAAAACACACATCAGCGCAAAAATCAATTTTAGAATCAGATATACAACACTCTATTGGAGATATGTCTGAAGTTCTTGGACAAGAACACACAAAATGGGCTTTGCAAGTTGCAGCAGCAGGAGGACATCATGTTATGATGATTGGACCTCCAGGATCTGGAAAAACTATGCTCGCTTCACGCATGCCTGGAATAATGTGCCCTCTTAATGAAAAAGAGCAGCTAGAAGTAGCATCTATAAGATCTTTATGCGGAACTTTACCATATTACGGAATTAGTGACATACCGCCTTTCGAAGCACCTCACCACACTTCTTCATCTGCTTCTCTTATAGGAGGAGGAACAGGAATCGCAAAACCTGGAATTATTACACGCGCACATTGTGGAGTTCTTTTCATGGATGAAGCACCAGAATTTTCACCACGAGTTTTACAAACATTGCGAGAACCTTTGGAATCTGGATTCATAGCAGTATCGAGATCTAAAGGAACTACTTTTTATCCTGCAAAATTCCAACTTATAATTGCAGCAAATCCTTGCCCTTGTGGATATGCATATGGAAACGGCGAAAGATGCACGTGCAAAGAGAAAGACAGAATACGCTATTTTTCTAGGCTTTCAGGACCAATTTTAGATCGAATTGATATTCAAATGGATGTGCCACCAGTTGAAAGAATAATAATTCCACAAAATACGCGCGATATAAGATCAAACGTTGACAATTCTAATTTAAGCAATAATGAGAAAAATAATTATGAAACTAATAAATTAGAACAGCAAAGTTATATAAAACAAAATAACTTAAACAATAATGCTCTCTACAATGGAAAGCCTATACTAACTAGTGCAATGATGCGGAAAAATGTTACAACAGCTAGACGAATAGCACAAGTTAGATTCGTCAAACAAGGCTGGAATTGCAACGCACAAGCTTCTGGTACATGGCTAAGAAAATATACTTCAAAACATGCTTTAATGCTTGTAAATAACGCTCTAGAAAAACATCAATTGAGTTTACGAGGAGCAGATAGAGCATTAAGACTTGCATGGACTCTTGCAGATATTGCAGGTCACGTTTCGCCTGACGTAACAGATATGGCTCAAGCAATTAGCTTAAGAACAAGGATATAAGTAAAACAAAACAGCGGAAACATACGACAGCTGAAACATAGAAAACAGCCAAAACAAAACATGCAAAAACAGTCGTCATCGATAGCGTTTCTGCTAGACACAAACATGTAGATGCAAACTGGATGATACAGCAAAGGTATCTACAACAATACATTTAAAAACAAGGAAAAAATATGAACACTTATAAAATAAATAATTTACGCACAAGGGTGCAAAAAACAGAAAATACTACAAAAGAATCATTAAATGGAAACAATTTTTGCGTTAAACAAAATAATAATAGTCAAACAGATAATTTAAGCGAAGTAAAAGAATCAAGTTCAAATGATCTTTATGAAATTGACGCAGAAACGTTATCAAGAGCAATATTGACATTCTGCTTAGATGGAGCAGATGCAATTATGTATGCTTTAATACTTGGAGCACCAAACGCTTACGCAATAGTACAAAAATTACGTATGATTACAGCAATTTTATGCGAAAAATATGAATCTACACATAAAAACGACAATAAACAATTGAAACTTATACTGGATGAAACTCAAATAACGAAATCCAATACAAGCTTAGAAAATAGCGAACAGAATATAAACAATGATGAATCAAAGATATATAAACACGAAACACAAATATGTAAAAATTACGATTCTTCTACAGATAAAAACTCAAATAAAGAATTTATTAAGATAATTGAAAGCAATCCTCATACTAATGTTTTAGAACAATACTTTTTACAAGGACTTTCATCATGGGGATACAACAATACTAAATGCTTATCAACTTTACATCGCTCAATTATAAAATGGTGTATGAGATTAAGTCATTTACCATCATGGAATATTCAGAAACTAACTTCATGGTTTACAATGAACAAAACTCAATGGATTATTTCTCCAAGCAGCTCTTATTGGCCAATTCAACTTCAAGACTTGGCGCTACACGGAAGATGGGCTCCACCACTATGCTTATGGGGATTAGGAAACCCTGGAGCTTTAATACAATGCAATCAACCTATAGCAATCGTTGGATCAAGAGGATGCGATGATTATGGACATGAAATAGCAAGAAGATTAGCATATGAAAGCTCATTAAGAGGTCATACAGTAATATCTGGAGGAGCTATGGGAATCGATGCAGCAGCACATTGGGGCTCATTAGAATCACGCGAAGTTTGCGAATCACAATCAACTACTTCTGGATCAACAATTGCTGTATTTGCAGGAGGACTAAATAATATTGGTCCTAGCTCTAATGCAAATCTTTTTGAAAAAATAATCACAAATGGTGGAGCATGTATAAGCGAATTATGCCCAAATACAACACCGATTGCTAGAAGATTTTTAATAAGAAATCGCATTATTGCAGCACTCGCTTCTAAAGTTATAGTAGCTCAAGCTCGAATTAGATCTGGTGCACTTAACACTGCTTGCTGGGCAACAAATCTAAATCGTGAACTATATGCAATACCTGGAGATATTACTAGTCCACATAACACAGGATGCAATGAGCTAATTAGCGATGGAAAAGCCATCATGATATGTTCTTTTGGAGATATTGAATCTATATACCCCAATAAGCATAAAGCAAAACTAGAAGATTCAATTAAAAATAAGACTTTTAAGGCAAAATACCGCTATGACAGTAGCAATGATACAAACAGTAACTCGCATGAGAAAATCAATAACGACACAAACAGCCACACAAACAACCACACAAAGTCTTGCAATAGCGAATTGATAAATAATTGTGAATCTAATTTCAAGAAAGAAACAAAAAACAATGAAGAAAACTATTTTGAAGAATCTATAAATAATAATTTACAAAATTATATTTTGCACGCAATCAAACTATGCAAAAAACGTCACATGATTGCAAATATGGATGCAATATACAACACAACTTTAGAAATAATAAAAGGAAAAGAAAATAGATTTGAGAAAAGTAAATCAACAACAGATTCTGAAATTGAAACACAGCCAGACTCAACAGCTATGCAAGACTCAACCCAGCCAGACCCAACACAGCAAGACTCAACAGCTATGCCAGACTCAACAGCAATTCTAAACTCAATGCCATCTATTGCAGAATTTTCTGGAATAATAACTATGCTCGAAATAAATGGTTTTATTAAAAGATACAACGATAGCTTAATACTAACAAAGAAATCCTGACGTTAAATCTAGAATATTTTGCTATAAATAATTCAATATTGTGAGAAAATAGAACTATGCCATCAACTCTTAGCGAACAATCAACTACAAATAAAAGTTCATATCCAAATATTAAATCATTGCAATGCGATGTTGTGATTATTGGATCAGGAGCAGCAGGACTTTCTGCAGCTATTGGAATAGTAAAGTCAGATTCATATAAAAAACTAACAGAAAATGGCAAAAAACCATCTGTACTTGTTATATCTAAATTACAAGCTTTAAGAGCACATACAGGATCTGCAGAAGGCGGAATAGCTGCAAGTTTAAGCAATATTGATCAAGACTATTGGCAATGGCATTATTACGATACTGTTCACGGAGGAGATTGGCTTAGTGACCAAGATGCTGCAAAAATACTAGCAAAAGAAGCATCAAAAACAGTTATACAACTGGAACACTATGGAGTTGCTTTTAGCCGCACAAACGATGGACACATAGCTCAACGAAATTTTGGCGGACACACTTCTAAATTCGGTCAAAAACCGATTCGTCGTGCAGCATATGCTGCAGATAGAATAGGACATCAAATATTGTATAGTCTATGGCAACAATGCGTAGCTGAAAATATTAATTTTGCAGAAGAATGCTATGTAACGGATATTGCAATAAATCACGAGTCAAATAGAGTTGAAGGCATTGTTGCATACAATGAATCAAATGGCAACATTCTATCTATATCTACTAAATCATTATTGATTGCAACTGGCGGAGCAGGAAGACTTTTTAGTACAACATCAAATTCATGGGATTTAACAGGCGATGGAATGGCTTTAGCACTAAAAGCCGGATTACAACTAGAAGATTGCGAATTCATACAATTCCATCCAACAGGATTATCTCACACAGGAATATTGATTTCTGAAGCAGCTAGATCCGAAGGAGGAATATTACGCAATTCTAAAAATGAAGCATTCATGAAAAATTACGATTCCATACACTCAGACTTAGCACCAAGAGATGTAGTAAGCAGAGCGATTATTTCAGAAATAGATGCAGGCAGAGGCGTAGAAGATACTCATAGCGATAACTTATCAAAAGATTGCGTATGGCTAGATATGACGAATATACAAAAAGATCATATGAAAGAAGTTTTACCGCAAGTTCTTGAAACAATAGAAAAATACGGCAATTACGATCCATCTCATGATTTCATACCAATAAAGCCAACAGCACATTACACTATGGGAGGAATCCCGATTAGCTTAAACGGAGAAGTATATAAGTGGGATGGAAATCAAAAATCAGTTATACAAGGATTATATGCATCTGGAGAATGCTCATGCGTTGGAGTGCATGGAGCGAATAGACTTGGAGGAAATTCTTTACTAGAAGCTTGTCTTTTTGGAACGAAAGCTGGAATATCAATAGCAAATTCAATAAAAACTTCACAAATTGACTCTAAAAATAACTTGCAAAACAACACGACTGACAGCTTAAACGACAACTCTAGTTACAACTCTAGTGACAACTCAACTGACAACTACTTACAAACAAACACGCAAACAAACAATGAGCTAAATAATATAAATTTTGAAACTGAAAATACTGAAAATACTGAAAATACTCATGAAATAAATAAATCATCTAATGAAGTACTTAAAAATCTTACATTTAAGCGAGCAAATATAATTCGTCATATGCTTAGCGAAACAAAAGATAAAACAATAAATAACACAGTAGAAAACACAGAACAAAGCACAGAAAGTAATCCTTATGCCTTATTCACACAATTAGGGAAAGTAATGGAACATGCTATTGCTGTTAGATGTAGTGAAAAAACAATTCTTGAAGCATTAAATTCAATTAGCGAAATTGAAAAAAACGCGAGAGAATTAAAACCACGCGACACTTCTCTCATATTCAACCAAGAAATGACAACAATATACGAATTACAAAATATGATTACTCTTTCTAAAGCAATACTTTACGCTTCGTTAAATCGCCACGAATCACGCGGATCTTTCACTAGGCTCGACTACCCTAATCACAATAACGCAATCCTTCCGCAGCATTCTTTTATTGACAATCAAAATAAAATATATAACAAACCTGTCAATATTATTGATTTTCAACCGAATATAGATGCAACTAAAATTATTCTTCAAAATATCAAATAATTTGCAACACGCCGAAGCAAAGTTCACAAAAAGGTGTTATAGTTCTATCTGTTGCCTAAAATACGTCCGGGTGGCGGAATGGTAGACGCGCTAGCTTGAGGTGCTAGTGCCTATTTGTTACAGGCGTGCGGGTTCAACTCCCGCTCCGGACACCATACAGCGAGAGCTGATATATCAACGTTTTTAGCCTATTTTTACACCTTAAAAATAGGCTAAATTTGTAAATAATGTGCAAAATTCTGTGATTTTATTTTTTCTTTATGCATATGCAACGATTAAATGCCATAAATTAAGCGTAAATTATGTAAGAATCCTAAGTATCACGCAAAATTAAACATTAAAGTCACGCGCAAAACAGAGCAATGCAAAACAGAGCAAACAAACGAGATAACAAAGTAATCAGCCAAAGATATCACAGCAAACATCAAGATATCAAGATTTAATCCAAAATATCAATAAATTCGAGGAATACCCAAAAACTAATTGATTGAGTGCAAATGGAAATGTATATCTCCATAATTCGGAGTATAAACAGCTACACAAAAAGCGATAATAGTTCCAAACTTATCTTTTACAACAGATTGAGCAACAAGAGCAGGAGTGCCTTCTTCAACTTCTAAAACTTCAGACATTCGATTACAAAGTTTTTCAACGTGAACTGAAATCTCATTTTCAGCAAGAGATATTGCATACGTACTAAAAAGAAAATCAGCTAAAGAAGATTCAGAAAAATCATGCGTTAAAATCTTAGGAAAACGAGAAGCATTTAAATACACTGTGCTGTAATGAGATAAAATATTATCAACATATCGCAATCGCTTTAAACAAATAAGATCCTCATCGGCATTCAAGCCTAATTGTAAAGCAGCTTCTTCATCATTTATAACATTATTTTCCAAAACCTTATATTTGATAGAACAACCAGAAGAACCACTTTCGCGATAAAATCCTTGTATACGATCAGAAATAAATTCCCTATTTTGGCTATTTATTATCCCTTTAGCTCTGAAAGTACCTCTACCCTGCTCTCGAACAAGCAAACCTTCTAATATCAAACTATCAACAGCATGCCTGAGCGTAATACGACTAACATTATATTGTTTGCAAAGCTCAACCTCTGGAGGCAACTGTTCTTCGGGATCCATAGAATCTATGCGCTGACGAAGATTATCTCGAACTGCTATATATTTTGGCACTCCATCAGGCATGACATCACTCTCCAATGTTTAATCAAATACAGTAAACAGAGCCTTTGCAATAACAATAAATCTAAAATCTAACAATCTTAAAAGTTAAAATCTTCTTAATTGCTTCACAATACTACAATAAACCGTTGCCACAATAATAATCATAAGCGCAAAATAACGCTATACAATCAAAACAGTAACAACGGCTTTTGTTTATTACTATGTGAATCAATAGTATCAAAGTTACGGATACTTATTCAAGCAATATGAAAATCTTATGAAATAATTTACGATTCTAAAACAACTTTTTCGATATTATTTTCTACTTTGCGGCGAGCCGTAATAAAAGAAACAACATAGAAAATTATTACTGAAACGATTACAGAAGTAACTAAGATAGCACGACCGCCAAAAACATTAGCATATCCAAGAGCTACACCAGTAACTCCATAATCAGCATCAGAATACGTTGAATTTACAGAACCTAAATCGCCAAGCACTGGCAAAAGCAACAAAGGTAAGAACGTGATAAAAATACCATTTACAAAAGATGCTATTACGCAACCTCTGCGTCCGCCTTGTCCATTTCCGAAAACTCCTGCAACTCCACCAGCCATAAAATGTGCAACAATTCCAGGTATTACAACTGTTGAGCCAGAAACTATCATAATAATCATTCCAAGAAGACCGCCAACAAAGCTTGACAAGAATCCAATAAGAACCGCATTAGGAGCAAAACCAAAAGTCATTGGAGCATCTAAAGCTGGTTTCGCGTTCTTAACTAACTTCTCAGAAATACCTTTAAAAGCAGGCACTATTTCATCTAAAACAACCTTAACTCCTGCAAGAATAATAAACACGCCTGCAGAGAACGTTGCAGCTTTAAGAACTACAAATATAATAAAGTTTTGACCATGAGATAATTGACTTTCAATATATTGAGAACCAGCAAATAAAGCTACTACAACATAAATTATTGCCATTGAAATTGTTATAAGAACTGTAGTATCGCGCAAGAAACCTAAAGCAGAAGGGAACTTAATATCTTCAGTAGACTTAGATGGCTTCTTTTTAGAAGAAGTAAGTCGAGCAATTAGTGCTCCTAATGCAACTCCAGCAGATGCAGGATGACCTAAAGCAACATCGTCTTTACCGGCAGCTTTTGTCATAAAAGGCTGAACAATAGCAGGAGAAATAGTTATAAATAAGCCTTGAGCAATAGAGCCCCACAACAATACTTCCCACATTGCAAATCCAGATACATTAAATATAACAGCAAGCATACTAGCCATATAAAATGCAACATGACCAGTTAAGTAAATGAACTTAAAACGAGAAGTTATAGATAAAACAATATTTACAATCATTCCGAAGAAGAATATAAGAGCAGACTCTGAACCATATTTCAACAATACAGTACCAATAATCGCTTCATTATTAGGTACAACACCTTGTACTCTAAAAGCATGCTGGAACATACTTCCAAAAGGAGCTAACGAATCTGTTATAACTCCAGATCCTGCAGCTAATACTAAGAAACCAACTAATGTACGAATAGAACCTTGCAAAATATCTGATATTTTCTTACGCTGTGCGATTAGGCCAATCATAGATATTAACGCAACAATTACTGCTGGCTGTCGAAAAATGTCAAGCAACACAGATAGAACACCGTTCACGGTTCACTCCTTATATTTATAAATAAAGATTGAGCCTGCTAACAATAACGAAGTTGAACGAAACTTTGCATAATAAATGACGATATATTCTGTTTAGCAAATCTAATGCAAAACAGAATCAATAAAGTGCATTAAAGTAAGTGCAAAGCAAGCGAACATGACAAGTTGATAGAACTACTCTATCTTTAATCTCTACCTTCAATATCGTATAGCTCACATGTATTTTAATGTACTTTTTAATAATATCTTTTTAACGATATAAAAACCTACATAACAACGTTTTTCTTATAAAAATTTATGATTTTCATAATATTATATGGAAAAAATACGGATTCGACACGCCGAAAAACGGAAAAATATAAGGTCAAAATCATAAATAAATTAAATTGTAAATTTATTTTACATTTTTTCAAAAAATTAAACATATGTTTTATTGTCTAAACATTTGTTTAGTTTTCAACATGTTTTTATTAAAAATGTTTGGAAGATTGCGACCTACAGTGCTAAATCACCATTTTACAGATATAAAAATCGGGAGCTAATCTTTAAAAATTAACTCCCGATTAAGCTAACAATTAGCTAAACAAGTATGAATCTAACAGTATTCACACTACTCGTTATCGCCAGCAGTTGCAGCGGTAGCGGTGACAGCGCCTGGCTTGTCGGTCTTAACGCCTGGCCACACCCAATCAGTGTAGTCTGGGTGATCAAGACCCTTGTCGACTGCATACTGGAATGCTTCAAGACGGAAGTCTTCAAGCTTCTTGATTTCGTCAGCATACTTAGCAGCATCAACCATGCGCAATGCTTCAGCAGTAAGCTCATAACGATCCATATCGTTCACGCGAACCATATCATATGGAGTTGTTGTGGAGCCCTGCTCCTTGTAACCATGAACGTTGAAGTTATCGTGGTTTGGACGATCGTAAATCAAGCCACGAACGTCATGTGCGTAGGAGTGATAAGCGAAGAGGACTGGCTTGTCTGCTGTGAAGAGATCAGTGAACTCTTCGTCAGTCAAAGCTTCGTTGTTTTCCTTAGCGGACTGCAACTTAAGCAAGTCAACAACGTTTACAACCTTGAACTTAACGCCAAGCTTGTTCAACTTGTCGGCAGCTGCCATCAATTCCTGCTGTGGAACATCGCCAACACCAGCAAGAACAACCTGAACTTCGTCATTGTTCTTAGCGTTGGAAGCCCACTTCCACTCAGCAGCACCCTTCTCGAGCTCTTCGCGAGCTTCGTCAAGAGTCAACCAAGTAGCAGCTGGCTGCTTACCAGCGAAGATAGCGTTAATCATGTTTGTGGACTTGTAAGCCTTTTCAGCAACAGCAAGCAACATGTTGGAATCTACTGGGAAGTAAATGCCAATTACGTGATCGTTGTTGAAAGTCTTGTTCAAGAGCACGGAGGTTACGCCTGGATCCTGGTGCGAGAAGCCGTTGTGATCCTGACGCCATACGTGAGAAGATACCAACAAGTTCACAGAGGATATTGGCTTACGCCATGGGATCTCACGAACTGTAGCCTCAAGCCACTTTGCATGCTGGTTCAACATGGAGTCGATAACGTGTACGAAGGATTCGTAGGAGCTCCAAATGCCGTGACGACCGGTGAGCAAGTAACCCTCGAGGAAGCCTTCCATTTGATGCTCGGAAAGCTGCTCTGTAACCTGACCGGTTACAGCCATGTGCTCATCAACTAAGCCAGAGAGGTAGCCTGCGTCCCACTGCTTGTTAGTTACTTCATAAGCAGCCTGCAAGCGGTTGGAAGCGGTCTCATCTGGTCCGAAGATACGGAAGGAATCTGGGTTGTTCTTGATAATGTCACGAGTGTAAACGCCAAGACGACGTGTAGCTTCGAGCTGACCCCAGCCGTGACCGAATTCCTTAACTTCCTTGACTTCGTAATCCTCAAGCTTTGGAAGCTTCAAGTCTTCGCGAATACGACCACCGTTGGCGTTTGGATTTTCGCCAATACGGAGTTCGCCCTTTGGCATGAAGGAAAGAACGTCTTCCTTCACAGCACCCTTTTCATCGAAAAGCTCTTCAGGCTTGTAGGACTTCATCCAGTTCTTCAAAACCTCGAAGTGAGCTTCGGTATCGCGAGCGGAAGCCAGTGGAACCTGGTGTGCACGCCAAGAACCTTCGGTCTTCTTGCCATCGATGAACTTCGGGCAGGTCCAACCCTTTGGAGTGCGGAAGATAATCATTGGATAGTAAGGACGAGTTACATCGTTAGTTTGTGCTTCAGCCTTAATATCGCAAATCTCATCGAAGATAGTTTCGAACATGTCAGCAAAGCGGCGGTGGATAGAAAGATGATCCTCATCATCGAAGCCAGCAACGAACTCGTATGGCTCGTAACCCATGCCGTGGAAGAACTCATGAAGCTCTTCATCAGAAATACGGGAAAGAATAGTTGGATTAGCAATCTTATAACCATTCAAATGCAAGATTGGAAGAACGATACCATCAGTACGTGGGTTCACAAGCTTGTTGGACTGCCAACCAGTTGCCAAAGGACCAGTTTCAGCTTCACCATCGCCAACGATTGCTGGAACGAACAAGCTTGGGTTGTTCATAACAGCGCCATAAGCGTGTGAAAGTGCATAACCGAGCTCGCCACCTTCGTGGATAGAGCCTGGGGTCTCAGGAGCAAAGTGTGAAGGGATACCGCCTGGGTAAGAGAACTGACGGAAGAACTTCTGCAAGCCAGCTTCATCCTTCGTAATCTTTGGATAGTACTCAGTGTAAGTACCGTCAAGGTAAGACTGAGCAGTACCTGCTGGGCCGCCGTGGCCCGGACCCATAATAATAACAGTATTCTGCTGGTGATCAGCGATGAAACGATTGATGTGGCCGATAAGGAAATTCAAACCTGGAGTAGTACCCCAGTGGCCCACCAGACGATGCTTAACGTCTTCGCGAGTAAAAGGCTCCTTCATTAGAGGATTGCTGCGAAGATAAATTTGACCGATAGCGAGATAATTAGCAACGCGCCAATACTTGTCTACGCCTTCGATAGCTTCCTCGGAAACTGGAGCATTGAGCTTCTTCCAAGGGGTGCCAATAACAGGACTCGTCATGTGTACTCCTGTACTAAAGCACTTTTCAGTGCATTTGATCATTACCATTTTGGTTATAGAGGCTGCAAAACAAAAGTATTGCACCTCTTTTTCCATCTGCTCCAGTATAGTTCCAACGCCTGACTTTTGTTCATTTGGTTACTTCTTCGTGCACTTATGTTGAAAAAATGTGCGATTAAGTGCACAAAAAAATAGTTGTTTGTATATATTATGTTAAGTTTTATGTTCGTTTTATATATCAAATACCCTAATTCTTAACAACACACTAACAAGAAACTAACAAATCATATGCTTTTACAACAGCGAAATCTTCTAAACAAACATAAACATAAAGAAAAATAACCATAAAGCACACACATAATATATTTGTATAAGAAATTCAACATAATCAAACACTAACGTCTAAAAGCGCCACTATTATAAGTTGAATCGTGTTGAAATATATAAAGGAGAATCATGGCAAAAGGACCAGTGCTTGTCGTTGATTTTGGCGCACAATATGCACAGCTTATCGCTAGAAGAGTTAGAGAAGCAAATGTATATTCAGAACTTGTTCCCCACTCTATGCCTGTAGACGAAATGCTTGCAAAAGATCCAAAAGCCATTATCCTTTCAGGTGGACCAGCTTCAGTTTATGAGCCAGGAGCCCCAGATATTGATCCAAAAATTTTTGAAGCAGGAGTGCCAGTATTAGGAATCTGCTATGGATTCCAAGTTATGGCACACGAATTAGGTGGAAACGTAGATAAAGCTGCACTTGGCGAATACGGAAAAACTGAAGCAAAAATTGACAACACAAAAGGATTACTTGCAAATTCTCCTATAGAACAAAACACATGGATGAGTCATGGCGTTGCAGTTGAGAGTGCTCCAGAAGGCTTTGAGGTACTCGCTCACACTCAAGGCGCTCCAGTTGCAGCAATGCAAGATGAATCTCGTAAACTTTATGGCGTTCAATGGCATCCTGAAGTAAAGCACACTCCATTGGGTCAAGAGCTTATTTCTACATTCTTACACAAATGCGCAGGATTAGAAAACGACTGGAATCCTTCAAATATAATCGATGAGCAAGTTGCAAAAATTCGCGCCGAAGTTGGGGATGCACAAGTTATTTGTGGTCTTTCAGGTGGAGTTGACTCAGCTGTAGCAGCAGCATTAGTTCATAAAGCAATTGGAAACCAACTGACATGTGTGTTCGTTGATCATGGTTTACTTCGCAAAGGTGAAGTTGAACAAGTCAAGCACGATTTCGTTAAAGCAACAGGAATTAAACTTATTGCAGTAGATGCAGAAGACGATTTTCTCGATGCACTTAAAGGCGTAAGCGAACCAGAACGTAAGCGTAAAATTATTGGCGAAAAGTTCATTCGCACTTTTGAGAAAGCTCAACGTCAAGTTATTGAAGAAGCTGGAAAATCTGGCGCAGAAGTCAAATTCCTAGTACAAGGCACGCTTTACCCAGATGTTGTGGAATCTGGTGGCGGCGATGGAGCTGCAAATATTAAATCTCACCATAATGTTGGAGGACTACCAAAAGACTTAAAGTTTAAGCTTATTGAACCTTTACGAACTTTATTTAAGGATGAAGTTCGCGCTATTGGACACGAACTTGGACTTCCAGATGAGATTGTATGGCGTCAACCTTTCCCAGGCCCAGGTTTGGGTATTCGTATTATTGGAGAGATTACTCGAGAACGTTTAGCACTTCTTCGTGAAGCTGACGCTATCGCTCGAGAAGAACTTTCTAAAGCCGGTCTTGATCGTGATATTTGGCAATGCCCTGTTGTACTTCTAGCAGACGTACATTCTGTTGGAGTTCAGGGCGATGAACGCACATACGGATCTCCAATTGTGCTTCGTCCAGTAAGCTCTGAAGATGCAATGACAGCAGATTGGTCACGAGTACCTTATGATGTTTTAGCAAAAATCTCCACTCGCATAACGAACGAGTGCCGTCAAATCAATCGAGTTGTACTTGACGTGACTTCTAAGCCACCTGCAACAATCGAATGGGAATAAATCGATATAAAATCGATATAAAAAATAGTATTGTCAGCATATGTTGGCAATACTATTTTTTTATTTGTAAATTATAAGTCGCGTCTTAAAAATCATAATCAAACAAAAATAAAACCAAAAATAGAACCAAAACCAAAACAATCTAATCTACATAAAACTAAAACAAAACGCGTATACTTCGCATGTACACTATTAAAATGGTTTAGAATGATAACGAAAATAAAGTTGCGCAGTTCGCACAATCATATACAATGCAAAATTACACAACTTTGTTCTAGAAAATTTAATATATGATTAAATGCATATTAAACACGAACCGAATCAAAGGAGAAAAGGCGTGTCACTAACTAATGTTTCTATCATAAGTGCACAATGCAATAATGGGCGTAATGCTGTTGCTATAGGAATCACAAATTTATTAGCACACAGACTTTCAACAACTATTTTTAGACCATATGCTCATAAAGACGATGCTTTCACTGCTTCACTTTTAAAACTAACTAACATCAACACTAGCGTTGATAATGTTATAGGTGTAAGCGATTTAGAAGTAGAAGATAATAAAGAAACAGTAAGAGGAGATATTGTTGCATCTTACAACGAATTATTAAATAAAACACAAGCTCAAGCTTGCGTAATTATTACAAGCGATTACACTCCAGTATACGATCCTGACATTTTCGCTTTTGATGCACAAATATCAGCGGATTTAGCATCTCCAATTTTCCTTGTTGTTTCATCAAAAAATCGCACCTCGAAACAAGTATTAAAAACTATCGATGCACAAAATGCAAGAATCGTTAAAGAAAGTTCAAAAGTTATAGGCATTTTCGTCACGGATTGCAACGAGAAAATAGGCTCTGAAATAATACGAGATTATACATCTCAAAATTGCTCAAATATTGAAGGTAAAGTTTCTCATATACGTAACACTCCGCTTTGGGTTCTTCCTGAAATAGATAGCAATAATATTGAGCAAACAATAAAAACTTTCGAAGAATCAGTTAAAGAAGAAGACGTATTAAACGCACTACACCAAACATTCAAACGCGCGATTACGCCTTACGCTTTCCAATACAATCTTTTAGGTAAAGCTAAAGAAAATAAAAAAACAATAGTTCTTCCAGAAGGACAAGAGGATCGCATTCTTAAAGCAGCTGATTACCTCTTGCAACGAGATATAGTAAATCTTATTATCGTAGGCGAACGCGATTCAATCTTAGAACGCGCTGAAGAATTGAATCTAGATTATATATGCAAAGCAAGTTTCCAATCTATGAATGACGAAGCAATGCTTAAGCATATGATTACTAAACTTTGTGAACTACGTGCAAAGAAGGGGCTGAGCGAACAGGAAGCTAGAGAGCAGCTGAAAGATGCGAGCTATTTTGGAACTATGCTAGTAGTTCTAGGTCAAGCTGACGGTCTTGTTTCTGGCTCAATAAATTCAACTGCAAATACAGTTCGCCCTGCACTCCAAGTAATTAAAACTAAGCCTGGAACAAAATTAGTTTCTGGAGCGTTTATAATGTGCTTCAAAGATCACGTTGCAATATTTGCAGATTGCGCTATTAATCCAAATCCTAATGCTGAACAACTAGCTGATATCGCTATTCAATCAGCGAATACTGCAAAAGCATTTGGACTAGATCCTAAAGTAGGCATGCTTTCATACTCAACTCTCGGATCTGGAAAAGGGCCAGACGTCGATATGGTGGAAGAAGCAACACGATTAGTTCATGAAAAAGCACCAGATTTACAAGTTGTTGGCTCTATTCAATTTGATGCAGCATGGTCCCCAACTGTTGCATCATCAAAAGCTAAAGGAAACTCTATTGCAGGTCATGTGAATGTATTTGTATTCCCAGATCTATGTGCAGGCAATATTGCTTATAAAGCTGTACAACGTTCTAGCGGAGCATTAGCAGTAGGTCCAATATTACAAGGACTTAATAAACCTGTTAACGATTTATCTCGAGGAGCATTGGTACAAGATATTATTAACACAGTAGCCCTCACAGCTATTGAAGCACAATCCAAATAAATAAATAAATAAACTAACTAACAAACAAAATAAATAAACTAACAAACTTTAAAATGCTGTAAATTACTTACAAACATTTAATGTACTATAAGTAGTGTTGTATAAACTTACATGTACACTTGGCTGTGGCAATTTACTAGCCTTATCAATACTTTATGGAGGATGCCCCCATGGCAAAAACCGTTCTTGTTATCAATTCTGGTTCTAGTTCAATTAAATATCAACTCGTTGATCTTGGAAGCGGCGAAGGTATTGCTTCCGGTATAGTTGAGAAAATCGGTGAGCCAGTTGATGGCCACTATAAGCACGTATTCAATGGCGAAAAACATGAATTCGATGAACCAGTTCACGATCATGAGCAAGGTTTGAAACGCGTACTTGGATTCTTCGAAGAATATGGTCCAAAGCTTTCTGAATCTGGCATTGTAGCTGTAGGTCACCGAGTTGTGCAAGGTGGCTTAACATTCCCTAAGCCTGCATTAGTAAATGCCAAGACAATTAACAAAGTTAAAGACTTGGCAGTTTTAGCTCCACTTCACAACGGTCCAGAAGCTGTTGGAGCAGAAGTTATGAGCGAACTTTTGCCAGACGTTCCACAAATTATGGTATTCGATTCTTCATTCTTCCACGATTTGCCACAAGTTGCTGCAACTTACGCTTTGAACAAGGAAATTGCAAATCGCTACCATATCCGCAGATACGGTGCTCACGGAACTTCTCACGAATACATTGGTTCCGTTGTTCCAAGCGTTGTTGGAAAACCTGCTGAAGGTTTGAAACAAATCGTTTTGCACATAGGCAATGGCGCTTCCGCTTCTGCTCAAATTTCCGGCAAGCCAATTGAAACTTCTATGGGCTTAACACCACTTGAAGGTTTAATGATGGGTGGACGCACTGGTGATATCGATCCAGCAGTAGTATTCCACCTTATTCGTAATGCTCACATGAACGTTGATGAGCTTGATACTCTCTTCAACAAGCGTTCCGGCATGATGGGCATGACTGGTCATGGTGATTTGCGTGATATTCATAAACTTATTGCTCAAGGCGATGAAGACGCTAAGCTCGCTCTCGGAGTATACGTTCATCGCATCGTAGGATACATTGGCAATTACACTGCTCAAATGGGCGGAGTCGATGTAATCACATTCACTGCTGGCGTTGGCGAAAATGATGAAATCGTACGCGCTAAAGTATGCGAAAAGCTTGAACCATTCGGCGTAAAGCTCGATAAAGAAAAGAACTTGGTTCGCTCTAAAGAGCCACGCATTATTTCCACTCCAGATAGCTCTGTGATTATTGCTGTTATTCCAACTAATGAAGAGTTGGCGATTGCACGCAAGGCTGCAGCTATTGCTGAAGCTGGCGAAGATACCTACGGCAACAAGTTTGAGCGCTAAAAACAAAAATTTTAGCGTCTACTAAATTCTAAATAAATAATCCCGGGCTCCATTTAGGCTCGGGATTATTTGTTTATTCGGTCATTTTTTTATTCAAGTATTTGTTTATTCAATCATTTTATGCCACATGCCTGGAAAATCAGGAATAGTTTTTCGAGTTGTGGAAATGTTTTTGACGCGAATGTTTTCTATACGCAATCCAAGCATTGCAGCAAACGTTGCCATTCTGTGATCTGCATAAGTTTCCATAATCTCACCATGCATATTATTCCTTGGCTCAATACGAATTCCATCTTCAAGTTCTCTAGAGCCAATACCAACTCGATTCAATTCTTTAACTAAAGCTTGCAAACGATTAGTTTCATGACCACGCAAATGCGCAATACCATGAAGTTCACTTGGCTCATCTGCAAAAGCTAAAATAGCTGCAATACTTGGAGCAATCTCCCCTGCTTGACTTAAATCAAGATACGGAATTGCTTTAATAACACCATTGCTTACTACATGAATTATTCCAGAATCATCACTTGTTTTTTCAAAACTAACTTTTGCACCCATTTTTTCTAATATTTCAGGAAGCAAGACTCCAGGTTGAGTTGAAGAAAGCGGCCAATTAGGTACGCTAACACTTCCTCCAGCAATCAATGCTGCTCCTAAAAATGGCGCTGCATTTGAAAGATCTGGCTCTACGCTAACAATATCAGGCAATGTTAAATCGCTATATTTAATACTCCAAACTTTATTTTGAAGAACTTCTACTTCCCCGCCAGCTTTACAAATATCATCTATAGTCATACGTATATGAGGCATACTAGGCAAAGTTTTACCAATATGCTCAAGCTCTAATCCGCCAGGAATGCGTGAACCAATTAACAGCAATGATGAAATAAATTGTGAAGATGCTGACGAATCTATGCGCACAATCTTTTTAAAACTATTTTTAAGAATTTCACTCGAAGGCGGAGTAACAGTAAAAGGCAAAAAACCAACTTCCCTATGGTATGTTACTTTTGCACCAAGTTGCTCTAAAGCATCAAGAACAGGTTTCATAGGACGCGCGTATGCTTGCGAGTCGCCATCAAAACGCACTGAATTATCCGCAAACAAAGCTAAAGCAGAAACAAATCGCATTACAGTTCCAGCTAACCCACAATATACTTCAGCATTATTTTTTACATGAAAAACTCCATCTTTGGGCGCAATCACACGAATTTTCGTCCCATCATCACTTAAAGACTCAGTTTTAACACCAAATACAGATAGTGCATTAAGCATAAGTTCAGTATCACGCGAGCGCAATAATCCTTGTAAGACAACTGGCTTAGTGCTAACAGATGCAAGAATTAAATATCGATTTGACAAAGATTTGCTACCAGGCAAAGTTACAGTTGCATTCAAAGGATTAGAAACATATGGAGCATACCAAAAATCGGATTGCATTGTTTCGTTAAGCTCACTCATACTACGATACTATCTAGCAATATGTACGCAAAAAGAAAAAGCATGTTTTAAAATAAAAAAGCGTCTTTTACACAAAATAAAAAAGCGTTATTTTAAAAATAAAAAGCGTGTTTGACACTAAAAGCAATTCTGTAATCATACTAAAGTATCAAACACACCTTTATTATTATTTACATATGTATAAAAGCATTATGATAATATCCAGTTTTTATTGCAGTGGTAAGAGCAATAGCAGGAACTAGAATACATATAGCGTAAAAAATCCAATCTACAATTGTTAGCTTTGAATCCCTAGCTGGGCAACGCTTAATATCACTACCGAAAGCACGCGCTTCCATAGCAGTTGCAAGTTTTGTACCACGTCTAATAGAAAGAACAAGCAAACCAAAAGATTGAGAAAACATACGCTGTATCGCCTTACTATCAGTTACACCACGAGAACGTCTAGCAAGACCGAAAGCACGCCAATCGTCTTGTAATAAGGTAAACATACGCAATCCTGCTAATGCTCCGTATACGAATCTAGGCGAAAAATGTAAGATTTGCACTAAACCATCTGCTAAATCAGTTGGATCAAGTCCAATAGCCAAAATAACTCCAGGCACTGCTACTGCAGCAACACGTACAAATGTGCTACAAGCAAAATATGCTGATCCTTGACTAATATGAATCAAGCCAAATTGAAATAGCATTTTTCCAGAACTTTGTCCGTATAAAAGAACAGAGATAAAACTTCCAGATGCAGCAATCCACACTGGCCACGTATTACGTAAAACAGTCCAAGGCATAACTCCAGCAATAGCTAGAAGAATTAAATCTAATAAGAAAGCTACTGAAGAAGATACTATATCAAGCGTAATAAACATTGGTAAACATAGAAATAGTGCTCCAATAAAACGACTAATCGGATTAAGTTTACGAATAAACCACGATGGAGATTTAAGTCTTTCAGGCTCTACACGATCCGATGATGGAGTTACGTTAATACGCGAAACTTTTAGCAAATCTTCTTCATTTATTTTTTTAACTGTTGCGATATCGCATGTTTTCTTCATTATTTTACATTCCTTTCATCGCAACTTGTATTTTCTGTAGAATCTTCATGATCAACCCTGATTACGCGAGCATCCAAAGCCTGAACTAATGCATCATCATGAGTAACCATAATCACAGCAGAACCACTATCTCTAATTTGTGCAATCAACTCAACCATAGAAGTCCAAGTAGTAAAATCTTGACCAAAAGTTGGCTCATCCATAATAACAACACGAGGTGCTGCAGCAAGCAAAGACGCAACAGAAAGACGCCTTTTCTCACCACCAGAAAGAGTATAAGGATTAGCTAGAGCGAAACGTTTAAGATTCATTCTTTCAAGCATTTCATCTGCAATTTTATAAGCTTCTTGCTTGCTTTTACCTTGCTTTTTTGGACCTATTGCAACTTCATCACGCACAAACGGAGTAATGAATTGATGTTCAGGTTCTTGAAATACCATTCCAACTCTTCCTAGCAACTCATGACTTTTCCAAGTAAAAAGATTGTTTTTACGCCCTTTTGGCACTAAATCTTCATTTAAACATACACTTCCAGATATAGGCTTTAACAATCCAGCAAGAGTAAGAGCTAAAGTAGTCTTTCCAGCACCATTAGGTCCCATTAAAACGCTTACTTCTCCAAATCGGAAACCTATATTAACATGCTCTGCTAATGGCTTGTTTCTACCAAACGCACAATCATCAGTGTAAAGAGCTAATTTAGAGCTATTATCATGTGATTTTTTAGGAGCAAAAGACTTAATCTTACGACCTGGGACCCATGCTCCTCCATCAGCTAACATATTTCCATACTTCGCAAATATTTCTTCAGGCTTACCATCAGCAATCACACAGCATGAAGAAACATCATTACTTTTTTCAACTACACAAGAATTATTTTCATTCGAAGAATCAGCAATATTACTATCTTCTTTACAACTATTATTTTCTTGAGCTTGCCAAGGTTTTCCTATTACAATAACTCTGTCAATTAAATCCATCCACACATCAATATGATGTTCAACAACAACCATAGTTGCGCCAGTTTTGTTAAGTACTCTAGAAACTGCATCGTGAACTTGTTTTACACCTTCAGGATCAAGATTGGCAGTTGGCTCATCTAATAGCAGCAAACCAGGATGCATAGAAAGTACACCAGCTAAAGCAAGACGCTGACGCTGACCTCCAGATAAACATTGAGTAGAACGGCGAAGTCCGATACTACCAGAAGTGATATCTTCAAGCCCCACTGCTTCAAGTGATTGACGAACACGATTCCAAGTTTCGTCAGCAGAAACACCAATATTCTCGCTACCAAAAGCAACATCGTCACCAATGCGCTCAAGTATTATTTGCGAGTCAGGATCTTGCATAACTAAACCGACTTTTCCGCGAGCTTTAGAAGCATCAATATCGTCAATAGAAAGACTTCCTTCAGCCATTCCTTCAGTTTCATCACCAAGAACTCCAGCTAAAGCTGACATCAACGTACTTTTACCAGCTCCTGAAGCTCCTAAAAGAAGCACTCTCTGACCAGGTTGAATCTTAATATTTATATGCCGCAATACAAAATCTTTACGAGTCGCATGACGCCAACCCCAATCCTTAGCAACAACACTAGCAGGATTCCAAGCAGCATTATCCGCAAGTTGCATAATAATAAACTTTCATTTAAAAGCTTTATAAATAATTAAAATATCGCGCTTTAAAGCCATGTATGACCATAAAGCGCGATTTTCATGACATTATTGACACTTAATCAAACTAAAGCTTGAGGACGTCCAGATTCAAAACGATCAAGCACACCAGTTGCAGCTAATGCTTTTTGTACAACCCACATAAGAATGCCAGCAATGATCAATCCTGAAATAATAGAAGTAACAACATTTGCTAAAGCATATTGTGCATTCCATTTTTGTCCGTTGCTTAACCAGTTATATGAGAAGCAAGCTAAGCCAGCTAAAGCTCCAGAAATAGACGCTGTAAGAAAATTCCAAGACTTATACAAGAAGAAGATAAACGCAAGTTCTGCGCCGATTCCTTGTATAATTCCAACAATTAAAGATCCACCAACACCCCACTGATTGCCTAAGAGAAGTTCAACAAATGCAGCAAGTGTTTCTGCAAACAAAGCAGAACCAGGCTTACGAACAATCAATGCAGCTAAAGGACCAGCGAACAGCCAAAAACCATTGCACAAACCTTCAGCGCCAGGCAAAAGACTTGCAGAAAAATCAATAGGAGCTGCACAGACAATGTCCCAAGCCCAGAACAATACGCCAGACGCAACTGCGATAATAGCGGCGATAACGATATCAATAACTCGCCAACGGTTAGAATGTTTTACTTCTGAATTTTCAACGATAGACATAGTAAGTGCCTTTCTTTCTATGAATAGATAGATTTGGGCACGGGAAAAGAGCGACTTCCGTTGCTAATATTGCTTAGCTCACGTTCAATCGGTCGAAGCTAATGCTTCCTCTCAGCCTTGCGGCTCCCGAGTCAATATTTTTATAAACAAGGCGAACGCAAAAATCTATAATTGCGAAAGCCTAACACTACAACATTACACGTTAGTAAGACATATTAAAAGACGTACGTCAAAAAATCTGGTTATAAGCAAAAAATCAAATTATTGTGAAAGAAATAATAAAACCTAGGATTCACACCTAGGCTTTACTGATGGTCGGGGTGACAGGATTCGAACCTGCGACATCCTGCTCCCAAAGCAGGCGCGCTACCAAACTGCGCTACACCCCGATGCTTTTAACTGAAATCCAGTTCCAAGCACAAGTGATTAGTGTAGCGCAAATCATCGCTCAACACAAATGCGACACGCTGTAAATATATAAATTATAAAAATATATTTCCAATATGTGTTTAAAACACGTCTTATTAAAACTCGTTTTATATACGAATAATTCTAACAAACTAAACAAACCCAAACACTAAACAAACCCAAACACTAAACAGCATTTCAACACGCACTAATACAATATACATGAAACAAGAAAGGTTAAATGATGGGTAAATTCCAACGCGCAGAAGCAGCAGGTCTTATATCATTCCTAGTCTGCGCAATACTAGCTATAGCTATCATGTATATTTACATGGGTACTATGCCAGCCATTTGGCAAGTAAGCCAACGTTTATTCACAGTTGCCTCAGGCACAGTCGCAATATGCAGCATGGGAGCTTTCATAGTAGGATATTTACGCACTCATGGAGAATTCGACAAAAAACGCTTAATAAAAATCATAAAAAACACTTTTGAAATAAGCGCATTATCAACTATTTACGGCGCAACAATGTTTCTCATGTCTTTCGCACTACTATCAATAATCAATAGCATTGTAGGACGAGCAGTTGTCAACAGTTATCTTCCTATACTTTGCTCAGGTCTTTCAGGAATAGTAGGATACGCAACACTAGTGCAAGCTGAACTATTAGAAGCAAAAACCGTTGCATCATTATTACCTATTTTTGTTATCTCAGGAGCAGCAACAGCTGGACTAACATCAGATGATCCATACTGGTATAACAATAATTTTTCACAATTAGGAGATCGAACAACATTTGCAGCTAGCATGTTTAACGCAACACTAATATTGGCTGGAATTTGCATTATTATTACAAGTTACTTCGCAATTGAAGAATTCATAGAAGCTCAACACACTCTTAAAAACAAAATACAATCAGATACACAAACACAAGATGAGCTAAACGAACAAACAAACAACAAATGCAATAATCATAAAGATCATCCTATAAAATATTTTTATATTCGCACTAGCATTATGGCTACCCTACTGATTCTTGGAGGAATAGCATTCATAGGAATTGGAACATTTAGATATACTCCTCACCCATTCATACACGATTTATGCGCTCGCGGTGTAACACTATTAGTAGGAGCAGTTCTTATTGGACTTCCATGGCTAGCACCGCAGCTTTCAAGAACTTTTTATATAGCATCCGATTTAGCAATAATTATTACTTCATTAGCTGGAACTCAATGGTTAAATGGGCACAACACTCTAACAAATGTTGAAGCACTATCATGCCTTCTATTTTTAGGATGGATTATAGTATTTTCTCGACAAGTTGCAGCACTACAAAGCGACAGAATACAAGGTAACTCATATTCACAAAATAAACATAATGCGTAAAATACAAAGATTCTACGCATTATGTTTCAACTATGTGATTGTTTGCGAAATAATTTTTATACACTTTTTGACTAGCAATCAAAATGATGAGTTTTGTAAAACAACATATACGTTTTCTTACAGAATTATCCTGTTTGTTGTGGCTGAGCTCTCGGAGTTTCTCTCAT
>NZ_KQ961854.1 GCF_001563665.1 Gardnerella vaginalis
TGCAGTCTATGTTAGAAAAGCATTTTGGTAAAGGCTTTGAAGCACGAGATATTGTAAAACATACGCAATTGTATGCAAATACGGATCAGCGTACAGATGAGTCGTTAAAAGTTCAGCAAAAAAATGTTCAAAAGCGTAATGATGCTACTATGTTAGGTTTTAATGCTTAGTGATAGCATATTTACATTATTTGTGTGATTTTAAGGATGATAATTTAGTAGTATTATCAATGGTAGTTATGACGGGGTGTGAATATGGATATTGAAAATAATGAATTTGTTAATAAAAATATAGATGATTCTAAGTCTTTTGAGAATAATACTTCAGAAGATGCAAGCAATAGTCTAGATGATGCAAGCAATAGTCTAGATGATGCAAATAGTACTTCAACTGTTGCAGTATCTTTAACGAATGTTCAAAAATCTTTTGGATCTATTCAAGTATTAAAAAATATAAATATTACTGTTGATTCTGGCAGTGTAACAGTTATTTTAGGCCCATCAGGATCTGGTAAATCTACTTTATTGCGTTTAATAAATCAACTTGAAACTCTTACTTCTGGGAGCATATGTATTTATGGAAAGCGTATTGGAGTAAAGAAAGTAATATATAAAGGTAAAGAGCGTCTTCGAGCTCTTAACGATAAAGAAATTTCCAAACAGCGCTCTAAGCTTGGAATGGTATTTCAGCGTTTTAATTTGTTCCCACATATGACAGCATTAGAAAATGTTATGGAAGCTCCTGTTCATGTGTTAGGAATGAAAAAACAGGATGCGCGTGATTTAGCAATTAAAGAGCTTAAACGAGTTGGAATGCTTGAACGCATGAATCATTATCCTGCTGAGCTTTCTGGAGGTCAGCAACAACGTGTTGCAATTGCTCGTTCTCTTGCTATGAAGCCGGAGATTATGCTGTTTGATGAACCAACGTCTGCTCTTGATCCCGAACTTGTTGGTGAAGTTTTGAATGTTATGCTAGATCTTGCAAAAGAAGGCATGACTATGATTGTTGTGACTCACGAGATTGGTTTCGCAAAAGAAGTAGCAGATCAGGTTGTGTTTATGGATGATGGAATGGTTGTAGAGCAAGGCGATGCAAGTATTATTGACAATCCTAAAACAGATAGATTGAAAGATTTTCTTAAGCATGTGCTTTAGCTTATAGCTATGCAATTTTTCTTGTAATCAAAACTTCATGTACTTTGCTTACATAAATTTTGTATGAATTCTTATGAAAGTTATGATTGTTTATGTGTTGATAGTGGTAAAGTTGTGAGCGTATTTGCTATCTTGCTTTAAGGGATCTTATGATTGAAGAACGTTTTGATGCTACAAATAACAATTTGCATCGTAAAAAGAGGTTTTCTTTATTACCTCCTTCTCGTTTGATACGTTCTATTGCTGCTTTTATTTCCGCAACACTAATAGGTATTTCTGGAGCATGTGGAACATCTGACGTAGAAGGTAGCGATCCTTTATTATCTCGCAGTTATAACGTTAATAATATTAAAAAAGATGAGAAAATAGCTTCTCTTCTTCCTAAAAAGATTTTAGAAAGAGGAGAACTCGTTATGGGAACGAATATTGGTTATGCTCCTGCTGGATTTTATGCTCGAGATGGCAAAACTGTAGTTGGCTATGAGATTGATCTTAATAAAGCATTGGCAAAGCTTATGGGAGTTAAGCTAAATATTGTAAACGCTCCATTTGATGCCATTTTGCCGTCTGTTGGAACTAAATTTGATATAGGTGTTTCTGGCTTCACTGTTAGCAAAGAGCGAGAAAAGTCGGTTGATTTTGTGACTTACGCGGATGCTGGTTTGCTATTTGTTGTTCGTAAAGGAAATCCAACGAAAGTAAATCTTAATCATTTATGTGGCAAAAAGGTTTCTGTTCAAGTTGGAACTACAAGTGAATCTCAAATGTATGATGCTCGTGACTTGTGTAAGATTAAAAATGATTCTCCTCTTGATGTTCTTCCGTTTAAAGAACAAACTGATGCTACAACGGCTGTAGTAGCAGGGCGAGTAGATGTTATGTATGCTGATACTCCTGTTTCTAGTTTTGCTATTGAACAAACAGATAATCAACTTGAGCCTTTAGGTAAGAGTAAGGATAAAGCTTTGATGGGTATTATTACGCAAAAAGGCGATGAGCAGCTTGTTAAGGCAATTCAAGCTGGTATAGAAAAACTTATTCAAACAGGTGATTATAGAAAGATTATGGAGTCTTGGGGAGTTGAAGATATTATGATTAAGAAACCTGAGATAAATCCTAAAGTATGATTTTTGCTTTTGTTAATTTGCAATATATATGCTGATTTTGATTGTGTCTAGTGTAATATTGTGAGTATGCTTTCTAAAGAGAATAACAATGATAAGATTTTGCCAGTTAAAAAAATTGGCCCTATCGTTGCAGGCATAATCGTTGGGGTAGTGTCTGTATTTTTACTGTATTCTATAGCTGCAAATCGTAGATTCGAGTGGAATATAGTACTTAAGTATATTTTCAATGAAAATGTTCTTTCTGGTATTTTCTGGACTTTGTGGT
>NZ_KQ961855.1:0-19150 GCF_001563665.1 Gardnerella vaginalis
CCGCAATAAGTAACTCGAAATAAGAAGGAGTTCATAGCATTAAAATGCTATGAACTCCTTCTGACTATAGAAATATGATAATTAGCTTGCCATAAACTCCGCATACATTTGACCTAATATCTTGGCTTCCGCCCTCGTAGGCAAAACATCAGTTTTAGCAGCTTGTTTCAAAAGGCCTTCCTTTACATTTTCTAACGGGGCAAAATCTATACGATCAGCTAATTTTGTGAAGGCACTAATGACATTATCTTTAGACGAATTAAATCGTTCTTGATAAAACATCTTAATTCGTTCACGCTTACTAAGCTGATATAGTTGTGATATAGATTTTGAAAACCTTGTATCACTATTATCTTTCTTCATGGAAGAAACAATGAGATAAGCATCTGCGTCTGCGAGTACATCGTCATAACCAAATCCTTGTCCATCAGTTTTACTACCCAAATGCTCCTTTAACCATTTCGATAAATCTTGATCTTTGGCAACCCTCCTATAATTTCCAAACATTTGTAGTAAATCTAACAACCATCCACCTAAATCACCTAAGCTATAATAACCTTTATTTTTTGGAATTCCCCAGTGAATATAGCCTAAGGCAGTAGCAGACATATGAGCAATATCTATATCTGTCACCTTATCTTTAATAGATGGCTGTTGCGAACATACAGCATGACATAAAGAACGTGCTTTAATATCATGTTTATCAACACTAAATTCTGGAGTATAAAATCTCCACAAAGCAAAGTATTTGTCGCCCCAATATTTTGGTTTCCGTAAGTACTCGAAAATATATTGGCCAACTGCAAACCGATATCCAGTTAATGGGTTGGAAATACCTTCAAACCCTTTCAAACATTCTTTTTCTGTTGTAGTCACCCATTTAATAAATTGAGTTTCGTCTTGCTGATATTTCTGAGATGATATCACACTATTACAGGCTGGTATTTTCCCATTGTAAGCAACCTTATCTAAGTCCACTTTACCTTTATAGCCAGGGATTTCATGGAATTGATCATAGTTCCAGTTTTTAGGAATTGGGAATCCCAGATTGCCACTAAAACCAGTAGACATATCTGATACGAAACTAGAAACAGACAACCCTACATTAGATATCCTTGTACACACATTACGTGACGCATAAATGCCCACTGAGTAACGAGAATCAATAGTTTCATTAATACCTTTAAAATAAGGAATAATGTTACTATCAATCTGATAATCATAAATATCCATGTCTACCGCAAAATAGATTGCTGTTGCTGGTACGCCTTTAGATAATGCTGCTTCACTAGCTTTCTTACCGTGTTCAAGACCTTTTTGATACGTAAAGTCGCTAAGGTTACGACCATTTTCTTGGAAAATAGGGAAATATTTCAAGCCTCCGTCAACAATACGTTTCAGCTCACCTTCACGGATTTCTTTAAACGAGCCACCTGTTAAATAACGTCCAACAATTTCATATCCATCACGTTTAAGAGTATTGAGTAATTCCGAAGTAATTTCAAAACGTGTGTCGCATGCTTTTGCTTTTCTGTCTGGATTGCCTTTACTAGTTAACAATGACATCCACGTGTTAACATCAAGTGCTCCGCTGACTGGAAGCTTATAGTCTTTCTGGAATTTGGTGAGTTGCTCAGCAAAATCATCATCCCAATTCTCATTTTGAAGACAATCATATCTAATGCAATTAAGTACAGCTTTTGCTAACCATACCCACTTACCATAGGAAGATGCATTTTGTCTGCTAATAGTTTTCAAATTACGTCGTGTACCATGTCCAAAATTACCCGTAGCGCCATCAGGCGAATAACCTTCTAGCGACTGTAAAATTTGGATAAGTGCGGTATTCATTTCTCGACCATACAAACCATCACAAGGAATAATGCCCGTATAGTTCTTATAGGTTCGGTTAATAGTTTGTTGAATAATCCTTACAACATCGGTACCACCATAACGATTTAGTAAAACGAACTGTTGCATGGAAAGAAGTGCTTTCATTACATCAATTGTGACAGTAGAATCACCACCAATGCCCATATCATTCTTCAACTCTTTAACAGCACGCCCTGTTCCACTGTAAAAGTGTTGCGTAATATTATTACTTGTCGAATAGCCCTTGCACCATAAAGCACCTTGAATAATCGAGTAAACATTACTTTTCGACTCATCACTATCATCTTGTTGTTTAACACCGTGTGGATAACGTTGATTAAATTTTCGTGTTGTACCCGCACCAAAATTAGCAGCTGTATGCTGAATTCCTAATTCAATTTGCAATGCAACAATCAAACCATTGATAGTGTTCCAGCCAGTATGACCACTCTCTTTTACTTTCGTATAACGAGTATCATCACCATAGGTTTTGTTTAACCATTGCTGTGTTTGCAATACCATCTGATCCATGTTATGTCCTCCTTTTGGGCATGAAAAAAGCCCTGGAAGATTACTCTTCCAAGGCTTAGTATTTATAATTTTTGCTAATTTTATAATATCATATAGAAGGCTGTAACGTCTCGTATCAGAGCGTACCAAACCGTACCATTTTTTAGATTTGGATTAGATTATCTGGTAAAACCATGTGCTCTAACGCTTTACCATGCCACCTGATAATCGTCATTCTGCTAGCATGGAGTTCGTTGCCAATCTCCTCCCACGTCATGTTACTCATGTAACGGTAGCGTAAAATCATCTGCTCATCCACGCTTTCAAGTTTAGAAATCACATCCAAAATCTGCTCTTTCAAACTGATAAGCAGCGTGATCTCCATGTTAATCTTGGCTTCTAAATCCATAACCCTTATAAGAGCTTTCACAAACGGAGCTTCTATACTTCGAGTCGTCTGCACATACTCTCTGTCGTATCTTAATGAAGAAACACTTGTAGCAAGCTCACGCAGTCTTACCAGCTCATCCATGTCAGCCTTAATCCGTTTATCAAGAAGATAGGCTTGCCGTAAGTATTCTTTTTTGTTCATTCTTACCTCCATTTTGAGGTAAGTTCTCTCTAGAACCCCTTTCCCTCACTTCGTTAATTGATAGTCTTGCTTTAACCGACTCGATTAAAGCATCCTGCACTTTAGCCTTCATGCTTAAAGCCCTCATCACGTCTTCATCAATCGTGTTCTTAGTGATAATGTGATGGATTACAACCGTGCTAGTTTGCCCTTGGCGGTTAAGTCTAGCGTTTGTTTGCTGGTAAAGTTCCAAACTCCAAGTCAGGGAAAACCAGATAAGTGTAGAGCCGCCAGCCTGTAGGTTAAGACCATGACCTGCGGAAGCCGGGTGAATCAATGCTACAGGAATCATGCTGGCATTCCAGTCAGCAATATCAGCACTCGTTTTAATCTCACGCACGTTAAAACGTTTCTTAATCCGCTCAAGATCATGCTTAAACCAGTAAGCTACAAGCACCGGTTTACCGTTAGCAGCCTCGATTAAATCCTCTAAAGCATCAAGCTTACGATCATGAATATGAACGCTTTCTTTTTTCTCGTTATAAACCGCGCCGCCTGCCATTTGAAGAAGCTTATTTGAAAGAGACGCTGCGTTAATCGCATCAATCTCTTTACCCTCCAACGACACCACCATATCCTGTTTCAGCTCATCATAAAGTTTCCGCTCCTTACCGGATAACTCTACTTTCACCTCGTTTATCACACACGCAGGCATTTTCAAATAGTCTTTCGACTTCATCGAAATCGTAATATCAGCTATCTGTTTATAGATTAAACTCTCAGCACCATCTTTAGGCTTATAGGAAAAAATCATGTGCTGGTTACGCTTATCAGGATCAAAAAAGTTCTGCCGATAATACGTAATATAACGGCCTAGCCTTTGACCCATATCAAGTAGCCTAAACTCAGCCCACAAATCCATAAGCCCGTTAGAAGAAGGCGTGCCTGTAAGACCTACAATCCTTTTAACTTTCGGCCTAGCCTTCAGTAATGCTTTAAAACGTTTCGCCTGATACGATTTAAAACTTGAAAGCTCATCTATCACAACCATGTCAAAATTAAACGGCAGGCCGCTTTTCATTATCAGCCACTCCACGTTTTCACGGTTAATAATATAAACGTGAGCAGGCGTTTTTAGTGCCTGAATCCGCTCCTTCTCACTACCCGTCACAACAGAATAAGTCAAGTGTTTTAAATGCTCCCACTTTTCTAACTCTAAAGGCCACGTAGTGTTCGCAACCCTAAGAGGAGCGATAACCAGAGTTCTGGAAACATCAAACGAGTCAAGCATCAGGTCATTAATCGCTGTAAGACTTATAACACTCTTACCAAGTCCCATTTCAAGCAAAACCGCTGACACCGGGTGTGTGATAATAAAATCAGTCGCATACTTTTGATACTCATGTGGCTCGTATCGCATCAATCACACCTCCAATCTGACTCTTCTCATCAACCACGAAAACCTTAAAACCTAAAGCCTGTAAATCCTTCATCCGTTTCACCTGTAAAACTCTAGGCTTTTTACCTGGTGCTTTAAGCTCGACAAAACCAATCTTCCCGCCGTTAAGTAAAACCAGCCTGTCAGGAAGCCCGTCAACAGAAGGACTCGTAAGCTTTATAGCCATGCCTCCCGCAGCTTTAACATCACGGACGAGTTTTCGCTCAGTTTCCTTTTCTCGTAAAAAGCCCATCAGATACCTCTTTTGCCATCTCAATGATTTTCTTATCCACTTCGTTTCTCGGCTCATTAGCAACATCACCGTAAAACACGTCAATATAGTGATTGTTTAATTGTGGGTGATCTTTGAACATGTTTTCTTCTGCTACTGAACATAGCTGACGAACTTTATCCATGGCTCTCATCAATTTATCCTGCTGCGTTTTTAAGAGGATAGAGCCTGTATCTGTGATAAGCCTTGCGCTAAGGCTCTTAAGCAGTCTCATTTCAGCTCCTGCTTTCATGTATCTCTCCATTGTTCTTGCTTGTTTACTTCTCATAATTTTTCATCCTTTCTATCGGGACAAGGACGGACAAATGGCTAAAAATCCCTTTACGCGCGAATACACGTGTTACGTGTACGCTATAAGTAATAAATAAAGATTTTATTTAATATAGATTTTCATGTGTTGTCCGTCCCTGTTCATCCAAAGCCTGTTGTTATGGGTGGGACAAGTGACAAGGTCAGGACAAGCTACATTCAGTTGTCCTGTTTTTAGCCGCTTGTCCACTCAAATTCTGGTATAAATTCTTTGCCTTCCATAGATTGGTAGGGTTCTACGATTGTCAGATCTTTGCCAGTCTTTCAAACGTTTCATAATCGCCGATATTGCGTAACTGTCGATAGGCTTAATATCTTCTTTGGCTTTCCCGAAGCATTCGCACCATATTTCAATGTTGGATACTTCCATGCGTTTAATCGTGCCTTTAGGTCGTGTTGGATCCTCCATGTCACGGAAGTAATCCCGCCGCCTGTAAATATCCATTTCATCCCAAGTATCGGGTAGAAGCATGTTAAGATACTCTCTGACAATGCCTTCACGGTCGTCTTGCTGCATGGCTTCACGCTGTTCTTCTTGAGCGAAAGCCTCCAAGCTCTTGTCAAGGAACAGTTCTTCACCCGCCTTGGAAATAACCATGGTTTCCGCCCATATTTGGTCAACCAGTTCTCGCGTCATTTCCCAAGGCTTATACTTACCGTTTCCAGACACTTTCACATTCCAAAAACGCCGGTTACCCGTAACATCCCTTAAATAACCGTTTTCACTATTCGTTGTACCGAAGAACACGCACTGCCTCGGGTGTGGCGCTACACGTTTTCCAAAAGAAGCACGATACTTATCGTCACGTCTTGAAACAAAAGCTTTTACCTTATCAAGGTCAGCTTTTTTCATGCCCGCAAGCTCGCTGATTTCATGAATCCAATATCCTTGGAGTTTTTCAGCCGCCGTCTTATCGTTCATGTCTGAAAGCGTGAGACTGTCTGAAAACCATTCCATGCCAAGGTTTGCTATAAACGTTGACTTGCCTATACCTTGCGCACCGTTAAAAACAGGAAGGTAGTCAAATTTAATACCGGGATGGTAGATACGCATGTATGCTGCACACAGTGTTTTTCTACACACTGCACGAATATACTCATTGTCTTCAGCACCAAGATAGTCAATAAAAAGCGTGTCTACACGTTTCACACCATCCCATTGAGGAAGACTCTCAAAATAGCGTCTTATCGGATGATAACTTCTATCATCTGATACTTTCGTGACAGCAATATCATAGTTTCTCTGTGAAAACGAGCCATAATGGTCGTCCACATAGCAGATAAGCTGCGCATCGTCCGCGTCCCTCCAAAACTTCGCAGGATGCTGCCAAGGAACATCGCCTTTAATTTCAAGACCATCAGCCAGCTGGTTAAAAACGATTCCTTTAAGCAAAGGATCATGTTTAATAATGAGTTTCGCATTATAAAGCGAGTTTTCTAAAACCGCACCTTTAGACGTGTAGCGTAGTTTTTTCTTCCAATCCTCACTATCAACAAAATCATCTTTTGCTTCCGAGAGTCTCTCGTTTGCCGCTTGAAGTTTTACTTCATCAAGGCTCATCGCAAACTCGCTCATTTTCTTGAACGACTCTTTCTCGTCCAAGCTAGCGAATTTGTGCGTGCGAACAATATCAAAAGCATTACACAGTTTCAAATACGCCGGGTCTTTAGCATGATGAGAGTAAACGAACTTGTCTTCGATAATCTCAACTCCTGCCATACTGTGTGAGGCTATAAGATGCCAGCGGTTTTCATTATCCGTCGGCTCATATATGTCGCTTAAAAACTTTTCCAAAGCAAGAGTTACTGGGTTAAATACTCGGTTAAACAATCCAACCACACCATTTTTTGTGAGTGGATCTTGCACTTTCTGCTTTTGCACCTGATTCGCTTTACTCTCACGAGACGAGGTCGGAAGCCTGGTTGGATCTATCCACTCGGGGTGAGCGGATAAAATATCATCAGGATTAAGCCAGTCTTTTTCAACCTCTTTATACTCGTACACGCCGTTTTGTGGAGTGGACGGCCAGTACATGAGCTGGTTAGGCAAGTAAGAGCATTCATCAAACTGGTCAATACCCAGCATGTCAGCTAAATACCTTGACACTGCTACAAACTCGTCAGGTGTTACATTCCTTGTTAAAGGAAAAACAATTCTCACCCTCGGATTATCAGGCGTGTGGCTGTGTGTCGTGTACAGAAAAGACGTGTAAGGCGCAACACTCTCGTAGAGTACAATAAAGTCTTTAGCAACATGATCTCCGTCTAAGGCGAGCATGGAGCGAAATTCAACACTGTCGACTTTTCGTCTACCGTAAGCCAACGCTCCTGCAACGAAACCACCGTGGTCTTTTGCAAGATCACGATCCGTTTTCTTCATTTTTGCATACTCTTCCGCTGACTCTGAGGTGCGAATCGTCACTTTAAGACTGTCTTTCAGCTCACCATAGGTGATGGTCTTATTCACCCATGTTTTTGCCTGCCTGTTGTTACCGTAAGCGATAGCTAAACTACGCATCACCATTCACCTCCAAATCCTTATCCGTAAAATACTTAATCGGCTGCCTGCGTTTTTCAGCCAGATCAATTTCTACTTGCATGCCGCCTGTGATTTTTTCTCCGAACACCCACAGCTCGTTGCACTTGCCTAAGAGGATAATGTCCATAAACATCGCATCCCCTCTATGCTTTTGATTCTCATCATCCATGAATGGGAAAAGCAGGTGTGGAGTGATAGGGATTGCTCCGCGTGAATACGCGTAAGCCGCACACTGAATAGCGTGGTTCACGTTTCTTTCTTTATCTCCACGGTAGGGAGCACAAATGTAGACGATAGGCTTAAAGTTCGGTGTTGTTTCTAAATGTTTTTTATAAGACTTACTCATCTTTAGCCTCCTGTTCAATCAACGGGTAGATTCCGTGTTGTGTCATGAGGTGATAGATGAAAAGCCTGCCTTTCTGAGTCCAATAAGTGTGAACCTTTGAATGAGTAATACCCTTAGCGTCTTCATAAGCATGCGTTTTTGTGCTGGTATAGCCTTTCTCAGCATATTTTTGATATAAAAGCCAAGTATCAGATTGCTTAAATTGGACACCAAGTTCATGTAAATAGTTGTTCATCCACTGTGCCGATTTACCATAATCTTTTGCAATCACACGCATGGAGATTATGTCTTTGCATTTAAGCACAACATCGTAATAGCTGGCTTTCGGTTTAAGCTCAGCTATCTGCTGTGTTTGCAAAGCTACAGTATTGGTAAGTTTCAGATTTTGCGATTCAAGCAGACTCAATTTCCTATTGGCTATTTGCAACGCACGTGCCATTACCGCATCAGGCGAGTTCCACTTCTCTTCAACAGAAATAAAGTACTCTCTGAATTTTCTGCCAAGTTCTGTACGCTGAATCATACATAGCTGTTTTGCCATATCAATAGTAAGCTGATGATTGGTTGCAGGTCTTCCACCAGTACTTTCCGACAAAAATGTCGAAAAGTCCTTATCCTCAACAAAACCGTAATCACACATTCTTGGAAACCACTTATCATAAGGTGTTCCGATATTAAGTGCTTGATGCAAAACACGGCCATCTACAGTCGGACGTTCATTGTTATAACTGATTTTGATTAGCTCTTTCATAGTAGCTACCTCCTAATTTTTATTGGAGGAACTGGAACTGGTTCCTCCTATGAAGTAGCCACGGCGGATGCCAAAATCTGACGCTTTTTTGAAATTCTTTACTAATTTTTTCTCAGCCCGCTTAAGTTTCTGTGTAATGTTGTTAGCCAAGCGATCCACGGCTTTTTTATAATCAGCCTCTGTTTCAAAAGCATCACAGCTAATCATGGATGCAGCTTTTTCGTTAATCGCCATATTCCTAATACGGACAGCCATAAAAAGATCCGCCACATCCGGCTTTAAAATCGAGTAAACAAATGACTCAACTGCCCTATATTCTTCTGAAGCTTTAATCTGATTTACTGTTTTGAAAAAGATGCCAGAGTCTCTAACATCACTCATGCAAGACTCATAATCATCAGTTTCCTCACCGTCTTCACCGCTGTAAGGTCTAGTAAAACCTTTATGCCTCTCATATTTATGCAGAGAGTTATACTCGGGACGGTTAAACTCAGCATCTACCTTTTCTTGTGCTCTCTTCTCAAACTCTTCTTCGCTTTCATCGGGAAGAAGGTCGATATTAAGCCACCCTTTAACCTCATCAAGCTTGAGGTCGAATGTTGTAAAATGCTTGTCACAACGAACTCGAATTTTCATAAAAAATCCTCCATCTGATTTCCGATGAAGGAATTTCTTGAATTCAGCTCAAATAAGGCATGACAAAACACCACAAGCTAGAATGAAGAATTCCTTCATCTTGACTTGCAGCTGCCTTATTCGGTAAGACTGCTGTACTTATTTAGTTGTTCTATGCGGACTCCGAATAATCCTTAGCTAAGGGATATTTCCGCATAGAGGTTGAGGCTGATGCCTCTTTGCAAAGCTACCGTCCTTTTATCGAACTTTTGCTTTGCTCAAAGGTATCTTTGCGTGATATAATTTACACATCAGCAAAGTTGTTTCTTTGATGATTTGATTGTATTAAATCGGATTTTTTATTTGGTTCTTGTTTGGATCAATGTGGTTCAATGTGGTTCAAAAAGAAAGGAGGGGTATCTTTGGACTTTAAAATGTTTTGTGCAATGCTATACAAACGTATCAGTGACGATTATGATGTTCCTCAATTTGTGAAAGATTTAATTGTCATGATTACAAGCGTGCCTGAAGGTGAATGGGGCACAAAAAAAGATCCCTCTGAATCCGTAAGCACGAATACATATCGTAATTTTGCTAAAAGAGGTATTTCAAAAAAAGTTGCTCGAGCAATTTGCTATAGGCTTACCCCTGAAATTTTTATAGAAAGCCTGAACTCAAGACCTTCAGAAGTTTTGAAATTATTAGCTCAAGATTTACGTCCGTATGATCCGAATGTTACTACTGCTAATGTTGCTGAAAAACTTGCTGATATATTCGTCAATATTATTAGAGAAACAGCAGGAATAATCGCACCTGATGTATTGGAAAAGAAAAAGCAACTACAATCCTCTTCTGATTTAAAAACCAGATACGGAAAATATTTATTGCAAGAATGTGAAAACCATTGTGTAATGAACGGTTGTTCCAAACCACTCGTACTTTCTAATGATTCCAATGTTTCAGAAGTCTATGAAATAAGTCGCATTGATAAGACTAAGGAGCCAACTATTGATAATCTTATAGCTCTTTGCCCTCAATGTTTTGCTGTATACCAGATGGACAATAGGAAAAAAGTTACAAGCCTTTTGTTCAAAAGAAAAAAAGCCCTAGCTAACCACATGGCAAACATAGGCTTACTTAGTTCCTCACAGCTGGAAAAAGGACTTACAGACGTTATTTACAAAATTACTAAACTTAATCAAAAAGATTTATTTGGCTCTTCTCTAGATCCAAAAGAATTAAAGGAAAAAATAGATCCTAACAAAGATTTCCATCTTTACCTAACAGTAAAACAACAAGTTACTAGTTACTTCGTGAAAGTCCAAGAAATCCTTATTAACTTAGATAAAAGTAATGTTATCGATTATGAAGACTTACAAGCTCAAATGCGATCCATTTATAAAAAGCTTAAAAAAGCCAAACGGAGCGACATGGAGATTTTTGAAGAAATTTCTGAGAAACTGCATAAACTAACTCTTCAGCAATTGATTTATTGTCAAATCGTTGTGAGCTACTTTGTGCAGAAGTGCGAGGTGTTCGATGCAATTACCAAATAAGCTATACCCATATGAAAAAAGCACTCTGGCAACACTACCAGTAGTGCTAAAAATAATAAAAAGCGGAAAAACGAATGTAAAAGATATTTTTCAATCTACTTTGAACTATTTAGACGAACCTACAGACTTTTTATCCGTTATGGACTGTCTTTACGCTCTTAATGCAATTGATATGACAGATGAGGGTGAGGTGAAACTATGCTTATAGAAATTTATTCTCCTGCCTTTAAAGAAAATAACAATATTAGACCAATCATTCAATTAAAAAACGGGCTTAATGTTATTCAAGGAACACAAACAGGATCCAACTCAATAGGCAAATCATCTGCTCTATTAGCAATAGATTTTGCTTTCGGCGGCAACTCCTACCTTGATAGCGATGGCGTGAAATATGTGGGCAACCACGTTATATATTTTTGTTTCAAGTTTGACAAGAAATACTTTTTTAGTAGAAGCACAGCTGATGCAGATACGATTACTGTATGTAATGAAAAATATAAAACCACAGACAAAACACTGTCCAGAAAAGAATTCATCGAGTGGTTGAAAGAAAAATACGTCAGCAATAAAACCAATCTTTCCTTTAGACAATTAACCAGTACATTTTTTAGAATCTATGGAAAGAATAATCACGATGAAAATTATCCTCTGCAAGGATATAGAAATCAACCAACAAAAGAATCCATCAAAATTCTCATGAGCTTATTTGATTTCTACAAAGATATAGAACCATATCACAATCAATTAGACGTACAAATAGACAAGCTCAAAACATTTAAAAACGCTAGAAAATATAGTTTCATCTCCAATCTGGTTGGTGGCAAAACACAGTACGAAGAAAACATTAAAATCCTTTCCAATCTACGGGCTGAACTTAATGCGTTAACACTTAATTATGAGGTAAATGCAAGCAGTGAAGAAATCGAAAGCAATAAAGCTCGAGAAAATTTGAAAGCTAACAAATTAAGTTTAGACACCCAACTTGAACGACTTCAACGACAATCTAAACTATTAGAAATCAGTATAGAGTTTGGATTATTACCGACAGAAGCTGACATTGAATCGTTAGCCGAGTTTTTCCCTGATATCAACTTAAAGAAAATTTATGAAATCGAGCAGTTCCATAAAAAACTTTCAGCCATCTTAGAAGATCAGTTCAAATCAGAAAAAGAATCACTTGATACAAAGACTGCTGAAATAAAAGATTCTATAGAACAAGTAGAACGACAAATGTCAGAATTAAATATTACTAACTCTATTTCTAAAGATTTTCTTGACAAACACTCTGAGCTTAACAAAAAAATAGAAGCCCTAGAAGAACAAAACAAAGCCTATCTTGAAGAAACACAACTACAAGAGGCAAAGCAATCAGCTACACAAAACTTAGAGAAAAATGTCGAACATATACTTTCTGAAATAGAATACAACCTCAATACAAGGATGCATGAATTTAACGATAGGTTATATGTTGAAAAACGCAACTCACCAAAGATAGAACTTAAAAACTATAACAGTTATAGATTCTTCACTCCAAAAGATACTGGGACTGGTACAAACTTCAAAGGTTTAATCCTACTAGACCTTGCTATACTTTACACTTCGGCATTACCTGCTTTGGTGCATGACTCATTATTCTTTAAGAATATTGACGACGAGGGTATTGACGGAATTATGAAAATATACAAAGATACGGCAAATTTGAATAAACAAATCTTCATTGCATTTGATAAGCAAAGCTCCTACAGTAACGAAACATATGAAATTCTACAAGACAACAAAGTCCTTCAACTATACAGTGGTGGAGGCGAGCTATATGGACAATCTTGGAACAGAGAAATTAAAGGTGATAAAAATGAAATTTAGTTATAACAAATTATGGAAATTACTAATCGACAAGGGTTGGACTAAATCCAAACTCCGTGAAGAGGCAAAAATAAGCTCCTCTTCCATGGCAAAACTTAACAATGGCGGAAACGTAACTACTGAAATACTAGTAAAAATATGTGGTGTTTTAGATTGTGACATCAGTGATATTGCTGAAATCGTAAAGGAATAATTATGTGCAACTAAAAACTTTTCATTCACTCAATATAAGGAGGAGTCTATGAGTAGTACTGACGAAAGAAATTCAAAAATAATAAACATACTAAATGACTTTTATGCTAATGCTGTTAGTAATGATTATGTGATAGATGAAACGGATTATAAAAAATCCTTAGATATGCTTTTTTCAACTACCGCATGGGGGTTCAGAGAAATCCTTCTGGTTGTGATAATAGGTATGAAACTAGATGCAAATTTTAGAGCCTCAACCAGTTTATACGATTGTAATCCACGTGCGATATATGAAGGACCCATAAAAGAGTTTCTAATAAGAAAAGAAATACCGCATAGGAAATCCGGGCCATTGAATGTTGCCAAAGCAACTGTTGGTCTTGATGTTACTTGGGCAGCACAACGTAGACCGTCAGCTGTTGCTCAGGAAGTAGTTAATTTGATTAATTATATTGAAAAAGATAGAGCGAGAATCGATAAGCTTGCTATTTCGCTACTAAGAAAACTAATTGATGAATCTAAGCGGCTAGAAACACTTAGCATTACCATCAATCCATCATCTGATCCTATACACTTAAGCAAACTGTGCTGCGACCTTATTGCAAAAGTACCAGACTCTGGAAACACACCACAGAAAATTTCGGCTTTACTCCTGAAAAGTTACCACAGGTCCATGTGCACAAATGTGGTTGTAACAGGCGAAGAAGACAGAGCATCTGTAACAAGTACCACCAGCAAGAAACCTGGTGACGTTAACGAAGAATCTACAGATGGAACAATCTATAAAGTTTATGAAATAACGGTAAAACCCTTTGATTTGGCTCGTATTAGAGATTCATATGACTGCGTTCAAATTTATAATGAAAATACCGAGGATAGTGTCAACGAAATAATAGTTATTTGTCGCACTGAAGATTGTCCAAAAGAAATGATTAAAAGCGATTTCCATCTTTTTATGGGAAGTTATAGCTATCAAGATATAACTTACTATTATTGGAATATTTACGAATGGGTTGCAGATACTTTACAGCGAATGACACCAAAAGCTAGAAGTAATTTTTATTATGATTTAAATTTATATATTTCAGATATAAATACTGCTGAATCAGTGAAGAAGGAGTGGCAGGAGCTACACAAATAGATATTTATAAAATAAAAAAGAAGAACCTAAAAAGTTCTTCTTTTTTATTTTTTCCCATCTAAATACTGCATGACTGCTTTAGCAACTGCTTCGGCTAGCTTACAAGGTACCGCATTCCCTATTTGAGTGTATATACGTCCCTTATTTCCACAAAAAATGTAATCGTCAGGAAAAGTCTGTATCTTTGCTGCTTCCTTTATCGTGATACGCCGTAACCGCTTAGGTGCTTCCTGAAACTTTGGTTTAGTACTGCTGTTTTCTAGAGATTTGTGATATTGTGTTACCCAATCCTGATTTGCATTTCCATACAAGTACTCTTCATCAACAAATGGAGTCTTATTACCGCCCATAGATGCGGGTAGCGTATTAGCATACTCATCAACATTTATTGGTCTTCCTTGTCCATTAAAATACATTCCAGCGTATGGAGATTTTCTCATAATTGGATTTGTTGCAAATGTAATTTTAGCTGTACAGGTATTTGGATTACGTTCGGTACCCGCCCTTCCTAAATCTTTTAACACTTCTCTAACGCATGGAGCAGCATTTATCTGACTATGCAAAAGTTGGTGCATAGTAGCACCAAAAGTTTTATCATCACAACCCTTCAAACCTATAAAAAACACCCGTTCTCTTTTTTGTGGTACGCCATACTCAGTTGCATTCAATAAATATATTTCACAATTATATCCGATGGATCTTGCTTCATCTAAAAATCTCTCTCTAACAGACTTCCATTTTTCTAATTTGCCCAACGCCTTGACATTCTCCATGATAAACATTCGAGGCTGTACAATACTAACAACTTTAAGGAAACTGAAAATCAACTTGCTTCGATCGTCGTCTGGATTCATTTTACCAGCAACAGAAAATCCTTGACATGGAGGACCGCCGAATACGAGATCTACACCATAATATTGAGTGAAACAATCCATTATATTATTTATATCGTCATTCACTAATTTTGTTTCAGGGTGGTTGATGCGGTATGTTTCACTTGCTTCTTTTACAAGTTCATTGGCAAAAACTACAGATACACCAGCATTTTCAAATCCAACATCCATTCCGCCAGCACCACTAAAAAGAGAGACTGCTTTTATCGGTTTCACTTAGTTGACTCCTTACCATTCACTTTTAGCACTAGACATTTACTATTAGAATCTAAGTAGATATCAAATTTTGTCTTTCCTTTTTCGATATTTAAGTTTGATAAAATCGTCTTAGGTAGTCTTATTCTCATATCTTGCTGTAAAACATATGTGTCTAAATATATAAATTCTTCTGTCATAGTCTTCTCCTTTACTAGGTTAATTTTAGCCTAATTTTAGACTAAAATCAACCTAACTTTTAAGCAACGCATATGAATTCCTATTGTTTTCTTAGCATCAAAACTACCGTACTAAATCTAAAACATAGTACATTCTCATGCATAAGTTCTATTAAACTAGCTATAATACATACTCACTAAATCAAGAACATATACCTAAAAAAGAAAAAGTCTAGCGTAAGTTCACGCCGGACTTTCATTCACGTTCTTCTGCTTAGTCAGCCTACAATAAGCCCTTATTTACAGTGTTCTTTTAAGCAACAACCACCAAACTTTGTATCATTTTCTGTAAAGTCATATCTATTTTCATTACGTGTTGGATACAATGAAACCTTGCCCTTGAACTCTGAAACTATTGATCTATACTCTGAAACTTTAACTTTGAACTCTGAAACCTTATTTTATCCATCAAAAAAGACGGTATTGATACCGCCTTAACCATACTGACTATCCACGTTGGGGACCTAATTTTTATGCTGATTCCTTTCCTACATTGCCACCTTTTTCCATTTCCTGATCTTGGTTCTGAATGTTCCAAAAGGTGCAACGGTATTCACGTGAATAAACTTATACACTTCCCATACTGCTGTTTTGGTCGCTTCATCCGCCCAGACCCTCATATGTGGCTTGAACAATTCCGCCTCACTTAAGGAATCAATCATCATGTAGATTGACGTAATATTTTCTTTTAGTCTCGCTTTTAATTCTTCTAACGACAAGTGAGCATAGGTATCAGTAAACCACTGGTATAGTTCACCCAGTTGATTCCACTTAAATTGATCAGACGGAGTATCTACCTTCCGCCCATTTTGCTCCTCTTGTTCCCATTGCAGAAGCAAGGTCGTCCAGCCGACTTGATAGGCAAGATTTTCTGCTGGAGTGCGATCGACTTCATCCACACGCTTATCTTTTAATATCTCTGGAATCACATCAAATTCAGAAATGTACTTCTCGAAAGTTTTCTTTATCTCTGATTTCAGTTCTTCTTTGCTGCTATAAGCTTTCATAAAATCACCCCTTTGTTTTACTAATAACTAAGTAAAAAATCCATTATCTTAATTATATGTGACAAATAAGCCCTTTAACAGCAAAGAGCACGTCCGCAGCTAGCCGATATGCTATATTGTTTTGTCTTATTATGCTGCCTATTTAATATAACGTTTTAGCTTTGAAACATTAAAAAAAGATGGCTCTAACATATCGCTAGAGCCATCTTCTAATAAGCAATGCTCGTTACTTAAAACAAGCGTGCTTACTTATTGTTTTCTTCCATCATTTTCTTCTTACGAAGAATTGCAAGTCCAGCAATCGAGAAACCTATAGCTGCAAGCAATCCTGCAAATGATGCTGATTCACCCGTCTTAGGAATCATGCCAATATGCTTTTCAGGCTGCGGCTGAGGAGCTGGTGTCTGAGGATTTGGTTTAAGTTCCGGAGTCGGTGGATTAGGCACTGGATCCGGTGTCGGTGTAGGTGGGTTTGGAGTTGGATCCGGATTTGGTGCCGGAGGATTCGGAATCGGATCCGGTGTCGGCACAGAATCTTTCGTGTAAATAGCATACACAGTCATATCGCTATTAACTTTGCTTGCTCCAGTAAACGTCTCACCCTTACCGTTTTCCTTTGTATTCCATTCCTTGAAGGTACAACCAGCCTTCGTTGGATTAGCAGGCATAGACTCATTAGGCAACGCATCAGTATCAATAGCCATACCAGTTTCTACCTTTACTGTTGCATGCGTCTTATCGCCGTCCTTGAATGTAACCGTGCTTTGAGCAGGCTTCTTCACTTGGAAGGAATAAGAGATTTGTTTAGACTTATTTTCTTCTCCGTTCGCATCTAACCCTTTAGAATCCTGTTCAGCTGCAAAAAAGAAATAATTGCGATTAGCACAGTTATTATCTCTTGCAGTGGTTGCTTTCACAAAATTCTCTGTGGAAGAATTGGCGAAATCATAGAAACCGGATACCGTTCCACGAATTCTATATTTTGTACCTTCAGTAGCTGTCTTTTTCACAGATAGACCAGTTACTGAAATCACGATATTGCTGGTATCTACATTTTTAACTTCTTTAATAATGTCTTGCCATTTCTGAGTTGTTCCAGGATTATCTTTCTTCAATGTAACAATGAGTGTTTTACCATTAGTTGTCTTGGTTACATTAGCTGAAAACCCCTGAAGCCCACTAACTTTAGCAGACACATCCTTAGCTACTTCTACACCATCTGGAATATCTAACGTAAAAGCAAATCCTGCATCAACCTTACCGTAGCTATTGTGGAATTTCTCAACATCAGAGTCATTCATACCACCAACTCTTGTATAGTTTAGCGTCCAACCATTGAGATAACGCTTAAACCATGGGATACTAACTGAAAAATCAAGATTCAGTTGATCCCCAGGCTGTAGTTCACCAACCGCTTTGGAATCCGTTGCATCCTTGAGCTTTAGATCACCGTATACTTTAAGTTTATCAACTGGATTTTTAATTTCATCTTGAGTTAATAAATCATTTTTCCCAAAGCCAAATGGGTTGACACGCTTTTCGATAGGGCTTGTAGGATGTTGTCCTGGTTTTGTATCTCCTTCTGCCGTATCTTGCCCTGCGAGATAACCATATCTTTCTTCAAAATTCATCCCAGGCAAGAACCAATACGTATTAGAGCTATTCACTATCCCCGCATTTGGAGTACTAGTCATGCCGTCTAAAGAGTTAAATGGAAAATCAGCAATCGCTGTTTTACTTGGAGAGGTTAAATACTTAGGGAATACCCCATAATAAGTTTTCCCTGTAAAACCATCGGTTATCTCTTTCTTTTCCACATCAACCCAATACGTATTCTTTAGTGCACTATCGGTCAAATATTCAGACGGAGCAGCCAACAAATCCTTAATTAAATATGGAAGCGGTTCGCTCTTATCCGCAGCAAACACTGGTGACACAAATGCTGTTGATGCAATCAATGTGGCTGATACTATCGTTACAGCCATATTTTTTAGTAATTTCATACAAAGCCTCCTACGGTCTCTTGATTTCAAGTGACTTTAATGGGGAGGTGATGTTAACGATTGGATCACTAACTGGGTGATTGCCAAATTTGTATAATTGACAAATTCCTGAACCAGTTATAGTTCCAAGTAATTCTTCTTTTCCTTCTACGGTATATGGGATATTTACGTTAATTTCGTGCCCAGTTTGATTACGTTCACTTTCTACAAGCTTAAAGAATTCTTGATAATCATTCCAATTTCCTAATTGAATGGTGATAACAACTGAATTATCCTTTTCTACATATTCAGCCTCAATGCCACTGATAGCAGATGAATTTTCCGTAGCTTTAATTCCCGTCTTATCAACGTGGAAGTTAGAAGGGAATTTTACCGTATACTGAGCAATAGGGAACTTTTCACCTTCACTAGACATGATTATATTTTCAAATTTCCAAGGTCCAAAACCTTGTCCTTTTATTTCTTTCTCATATACTTTGTAGGCTCCTTCAAAAAGGTCAGCAGCTTCCACGCTTGCGCTTATAGTACCTGTATAAGAGTCTTTTTGCCCTTCAATTGGCGTGACGGGAGATGCAGTTACAGTCTTACTCACATCAACGGTTCCTGTAATTTTCTTTAAGAAAAAGGATCCGCTTACGTTTAATTGACTATCAACTTTATATACAAGTTGTCCTTCAGCCGCAAACGCTTGCGTAGTTCCGGCCATTACACCAAATGCTACTAATGTTGCCATCAATAGACCCATCGTCTTTTTTACTAATGTTTTCATATTTTCCTCCTTATCAATCTAATAATGTTCTTTTTATTGTTTTGAAAAA
>NZ_KQ961855.1:19250-24145 GCF_001563665.1 Gardnerella vaginalis
TCTAATAATGTTCTTTTTATTGTTTTGAAAAATTGCATAAAAATAGGCAGAAACACATACCTATCCATCAGGTATATATTTCTGCCAATTAAAAAAGTCTACGTGAAAAAAGACAGAACTACACTGTCTGTCTGTCTGTCTGTCTGTCTGTCTGTCTGTCAAGGATTTTGTCAGTCTTTTCATGGCTTGTCAACCTTTTATGCTAATTTTTCTTGTGCTAATTATACAAGAAAAAATCTATATTGACTAGCCTTTATATATTGTATATTTGTTATTTTTACTCGTCTATTTTCATTACGCTCCCATCTAGCTTCATTACGTGTTGTATACAATGAAGCTTTGCTTTTGAACACTGAAACTATTGCTCTGTACTCTGAAACTTTGATTTAGAGCATCATATTATTTCTTACTATATTATGCTTGTAATACTGTATATCCCCACTTCACAGGGTGGGTGCAAAGTGTGTGCACTTTTTAACGTTAACATCCTGTGCACTCAACCCTAGAGCGTTGATATCTTCCCTCAAACAGCAAAATCACACTCAAAAACCGCGAGAACCCAGCTTGAAGCCACTTCGCATTAAACCTTTTAACGATAGCCCTCGCAAACCCCTGCTACATAAGGGCAAAAATGCACCCACCTAATCAGCCCTAGACATCAATACGACACTCTCGACGTGGATTGAGAGAACAGGTAGTATAGCTACACTTTTTTGAGTGCACACTATTGATAGTGGGTGCACTTTTTAACGATAGAAAAAGCTATCGTTAAAAGGTTTAAGATTGGCTTAATAGCTTGATTTTTGAGCATAAAAACAAAAAACAGCCTAGAGAGGATTCCCCCCTAGGCTGAGTTTTGTAACATTTCAAATGCTCACATTCTTTTGGCTTTTACGATGCCCTTTGAACATCCACACTAATCTCTGATTTAAAAGTTACGCTGAACCTGTCCTCGTAAACTTTTATTTTCTTGATGTACTTTCTTACCAGCTTCTCGTCATACTCACTAATATCGTGACGTTCACTTTTCAGAAAATCTTCCATTTCTCTGATTCGTCTTTTAGCATCTTCTTGACCTGCTTTTTCTATAAGAAGCTGCTGTTTCTTACCCTTCAGTTCATCAATCTCGTTGGCAGTTTTCGTGTATAGTTTCATCACGTGTTGGATACAATGAAACCTTAGCCTTGAACTCTGAAACTATTTATAGGAATCCTGAATAGCTTGAAACTCTGAAACCTTTTTAGGCATCAAAAAAGACGGTATTACTACCGCCTTAATTATTTACACATAACGTATTTAGATTTAGATTTAGATTTAGATTTAGATTTCTATTTCATAGAAACTTGATCCTTGCTAAGCTCTACAAACTGGGATTTGTTGTAGTTATCTCCCATTTTCTTTAATTCCATATGTAATACACAAGCAAATACTATCTCAATAATACATGCCGCAACAGCAACCGTTGTCCCGTTTAATGCACATCCTAAAATCAAGGAAATCATCGGAATGGAAATTGCAGCAACTGTATATCCCTTTGATTTGTACAGCCATGAATACGGCAGTAAATGTGCGCCAAAGACCATTGCATACACCATAATCATCTTTTCCGGAACCGCACTAAACACCCACATAACGATTAATAAATAAATCATTTGATTTAGGGTGAAAATGAAGCCTAATTGTCCAAGTGGATTTTGTTTTGAAAAGATATCAACCTTTATAAGGTTACCAATGAGCCAAGCCAGCGGTAATAATGGGCATGAACAGCAAAATACCAATAAATTTTTCATATCCACATTGATATCTAAAATTGACACAAGTACTATCAGAAGCCATATAATCACCGATGCCATGATAAATGGCAATCCTTTTTTCTGCTTTATGATGATATCATTCCTCAATTCATCTAAGCTCATTGATTTCTCCTTCAAATGCTAATTTATACAATCTGATATTCAACGTCGTGGCAGTGTAAAGGCACTACGGTAATCAATCCAAAACATAAGTGTTTCAAGTATCAAGGTTTGAGACTCCGCTTTAGCCTTCTGATTTTCTTCTTCCTCTCCACCGAATTCAATGATCATTGCTCCGGCATCAACGCGTATTCTGCGCCTTTCGAGACTCAGATAAGCGTAATTGTATCATGATCTATGTTTTCATAATTTATGTAAGAGAGTACATCTTCGAACTGCTCTAATGGTATCCTGGCTAATGTTTTCGGCTGATTGTTCTGTCCGAACATAAACAGAAATAATGTTTATGTAACAATCTCTTGCCATAATAGCGGGATTCATTAATATCTTTCATCTGAAATTATATGCTCTATTCCACTATGCTCCGATTTAAGATATTCTTTCATAAATGTCGGGTAAGCCTTGCACTTATCAAGCTCATCTATAGGTAACCAATGCATTGTCTCTTTAGCACCTGACTCTGTAGTGCTTTGGCTCGTAAAATCTCTTTTGCCCATGGGCTTCATCATGTAGTAGAGTGTAATCTCATGGAAGTCTACTCCTTTTAAGCCAGAGCTGCCGATGAAGAAGTTCTCGTGTATGACGGCAAGGTGATCTACTTCATAATTAAGACCTGTCTCTTCAAATACTTCCCTCTTAACGGCTTCTTCTGATGTCTCGCCCATGTGAACCGCTCCGCCAACTGAGTAGTAATAGTCGTCCTCATCATTTCCTGCAAATAGTACACAACCTTCTTCGACTATGATGGCTGCTGCTCTATATCTAAATGCTTTGTTATCGTTAATAAATCCGCAATTATGTTCCATAGTTTATTCCTTTAGAAAATCTGGTAAATATTTGTGTATAATCCCTTCTTGCGATAAATTCATTGTATCCATCGATAAAACATATTAATGTACGAAAATTAAAACTTATTGCTTACAGTTCACCATATACAACTTAGCTCATGTTAAAAACAAATGGGAGTCACGAATTACCATCACAAACTATGCCTTTTAACATTTAGTCCTTACAACCACATTTCTAAACAAAGCCAATCGTCGTACTAATATCCCGCCAATCATCGGAATGAAAATTCGCCAATCGTCGGGACAGAATTCCGACAATCGTCGGAAAATGATGATAGAATTCATATTATCAGCAGAAAATACGAGCAGACTTAATTAAAAAACAGGGTGACAGAGTTGAAAAAATATAGGAAAAGAATTGCCGACGATATTTTGAAAAGAAAGCTAGAAGGCAAAGGCGCGGTACTGATTGAAGGGCCGAAATGGTGTGGGAAAACCACTACTGCAGAACAATTTGCAGCAAGCGTTTTATATATGGACAACCCCGAAAAGAAAGAACAGAATATCGCTATGTCGGAACTAAGCCCAAAGCGATTACTGAAGGGAGCTACCCCAAGATTAATTGACGAATGGCAGCTTGCTCCAAAACTTTGGGATGCAATACGGTTTGAGGTTGATCATCGTAGTGAGTTTGGGCAATTTATACTAACTGGTTCTGCTGTTCCTGCAAACACTACAGAAATTACTCACTCTGGTACTGGGCGCTTCACGTGGCTAACAATGAGACCAATGAGCTTATATGAATCCGGTGATTCCACGGGCGAAGCTAGCTTGGAAAACCTTTTTGCGGGAACTAAAAGTATTGAGGGTGATTCAAACTTAAGTATTGACCGCCTAGCTTTTCTTGTATGCCGTGGAGGATGGCCACAATCGGTGGATATGCGTGATGAAATTGCTTTAGATCAAGCTTTTGATTACTACGATGCTATTGTACACTCCGACATTAATCGTGCCGATGACGTAAAAAAAGATGCTGAAAAAGTTAAGCGTCTTATGCGCTCATACGCAAGGAATCAAGGAGCACAAGTACCAAATACTGTGCTTTCGCGAGATATTTCTGCTAATGAAGATAAGACAATTAGCGAGGAAACCGTTGCGTCGTATGTTGATGCGCTTCGCAAAATATTTGTTGTAGAAGATATGCCTGCTTGGAATCCAAATCTAAGATCAAAAACTGCCATTCGTTCATCCGATATGCGTTATTATATTGACCCATCTATTGCTGCAGCGGCTTTGGGAATTGGACCAAACGACTTGATAAACGACTTAAATACTTTCGGTTTTCTATTTGAAACACTTTGCATCAGAGATCTGCGAATTTTTGCAGATTCTCTAGGCGGCGAAGTTTACCACTACAGAGATAAAGACGGACAGGAATGCGATGCGGTTATTCATTTAAGAAACGGTAAATACGGTCTTATTGAAATTAAACTCGGAGGCGAAAAGCTCATTGAAGAAGGAGTAAAAAGCCTTAAAGCGATGAAAGAAAAAATCGACACCAGTAAAATGAACGAGCCATCTTTCCTTATGGTTTTGACTGGAACAGGCGATTTTGCGTATTGCCGCAAAGACGGTGTTTGCGTAGTTCCTATCGGCTGCTTAAAAAACTAACACGAAGCCTTTCATGACTACAAACGCTAAACCTTTTAACGATAACCCTCGCTAAACCCTGCTACACAAGGACTAAAACGCAGCAACTAGACTGCACGCATAGTAGATGTCATCAAAACGATATCTTGATTAAGTGCGATTTGTAAAGGAGCGCCACTGATTCTGTATGGATTGAGAGAACAGGTAGTATAGCTACACTTTTTTGAGTGCACACTATTGATAGTGGGTGCACTTTTTAACGATAGAAAAAGCTATCGTTAAAAGGTTTAAGATTGGCTTAATAGCTTGATTTTTGAGCATAAAAAACAGCCTAGAGAGGATTCCCCCTAGGCTGACTTTTGTAACATTTCAAATGCTCACATTCTTTTGACTTTTACGATGCCCTTTCAATATCCACACTAATCTCTGATTTAAAAGTTATACTGAACTTGTCCTCGTAAACTTTTATTTTCTTGATGTACTT
>NZ_KQ961856.1 GCF_001563665.1 Gardnerella vaginalis
GACAAGTAACAGCCATTACTCACTAGTATGTAGAAATACACACATATGGAAAAAACATGTGTGAAAAATCTTAAATCTCTGCCTAACTAATAGCAAAGAATACGTTGTAAACAATCCTATAGGTTCATTTACGGGATTTGCCTATCAAATGGGCTGAGCTCTCGGAGTTTATCTTAGAGAAACGTAAAAATCACCCAAAACGACCGGAAATATAACGCTCAGCTTCAGCATTACGCGGATTATTAAACATAGTAGTCGTGTCTGCAAAATACTCTAAATGACCCGGCTTGCCAACAGCTTTCAAGTTAAAGAATGCTGTGTAATCAGCAACACGAGCAGCCTGCTGCATATTGTGAGTTACAATCACAATCGTGTAATCATTTTTAAGCTCGTTAATCAAATCTTCCACAGCTAGAGTAGAAATAGGATCCAGTGCGGAGCATGGCTCATCCATAAGCAATACTTGCGGATGCACAGCAACAGCTCTAGCAATGCAAAGTCGCTGCTGTTGACCACCAGAAAGACCAATACCAGGCTTATCTAAGCGATTCTTAACTTCATTCCATAAGTTCGCTCCACGCAAAGCCCATTCAACAAGATCATCAGCATCTTGCTTAGAAATTTTACGATTATTCAAGCGAACGCCAGCAAGAACATTTTCACGAATAGACATAGTTGGAAAAGGATTCGGGCGCTGAAAAACCATTCCAACATCTCTACGCACAGCTACAGGATCAACATCTTTAGCATATAAGTCACGTCCTTCAAGTAAGACCTGACCTTCTACGCGCGCTCCAGGAGTAATCTCATGCATTCTGTCAAGAGTTCGTAAAACAGTAGACTTTCCGCAGCCAGAAGGACCTATAAAAGCCGTAACTTTATTAGGCTCAATGCTTATGTTTACATCCTCTACAGCAAGAAAATCACCATAATAGATGTTCAAATTTTTCACATCAATCCGCTGACCCATTACGATCCTCGCTTTCTAAAAATTTGTTACGTCTTATTTAGTCTTGTTACGTCTTATTTCGTCTTCTGTATTTCTATTTTGCTCTATTTCAATCTAATCAATCTATTTTTCTCTATTTCAATCTATTTTGCTTTAACTGAAAACACTCGAGCAACTACCCTACCAATAATATTTAGCAATAACACGATCACAATCAAAGCTAGAGCAGCAGACCAAGCGCGTTCCATTGGAATAGTAGTTACGCACGAATCAGGAGCATTAACTGGGCAATTCGCAGAAAGCTTTGAATACTCTTGATAAACATATACAGGCAAAGTAGTCATCTGACCTTCAAACAAATTAAAATTAGTTGATGCAATAAATCCAGAAGCCATCAAAAGTGGCGCTGTTTCACCAATTACACGCGCAACAGCTAAAATGCATCCTGATACAATTCCCGGCAACGCTGTACGCAAAACCACTTTAGTAATAGTACGTTGTTTTGTTACTCCTAAAGCTAACGAAGCTTCACGCAAATCATTAGGAACAATTTTTAGCATTTCCTGAGCAGACTTCACAACAGTTGGAATCATAAGAATAGAAAGTGCAACTGAACCTTCAAAACCATTTATAGTTCCAGGACCTAAAAGAATAGCAAACATAGAAAATGCAAATAAGCCGGCCACGATAGAAGGTATGCCACTCATCACATCAACCATCAAGTTAATTACACGCGCAATTCTTTTTCCATGAGCATATTCAATTAAATAAACAGCACACATTAAGCCAATTGGAATTGAAATAACCATAGCACCAAGCGTTATTTCAAGCGTGCCAATAATAGCATGCAAAATTCCGCCATAACCGCCTGTGCCAGTTGCATTTCCACCAACTACATAAGTCATATTATGAGTCAAAAAATCTATGTTAAATCGTTTAACACCATGGACGATTGTTGTTAAAAGCAACGATGCCAAAGGAATAATTGCAACAATAAAAGATAGAAAAATCAACACATGCATCAAAAAATCTTTGCGCTTACGCAATGCAATAGATGACCTTGTTGGGCTAAATTTATCAAAATCTATAACTGGACTTGTTGAAGACGAAGAAACTAAATCAGACGAAACAGACGAAACAGACGAAGAAACTTGATTAAGTTTCTTTGATTTTATAGATTTAACAAACTTTTTAAATTTAGCAAATATATTTAGTCGATTCGCGCTAGTATTAACAGCAATTTTTCTAGCAACAAAATTTACAACAAACGAAATAACAAATAATACAAGACCTGTGCCAATTAACGCACTCACACCTAAACCATTTGCTTCAGGATATTGAGCTGCAATATTAGCAGCAATAGTCTGATTTTGAGATGCCTTGAAAATATTGATTCCGAAAGTAAATCCCGGAGAAAGAATCATCAAAACTGCCATTGTTTCACCAAGAGCACGTCCAAGACCTAGCATTGAAGCAGAAACAATACCAGATTTAGCAAACGGCAAAACTGCAAGCTTTATCATCTCCCACTTTGTAGCACCTAGCGCGAGCGCACCCTCTTGTTGCAAACGAGGAGCTTGTTGGAAAATATCGCGAGCCATAGAAGTTATAATTGGCAGAATCATTACTGCAAGCACAAGACTAACCGTTGCAGCACACCTAGAAGGATTTGCAACAGGACCAGCAAATAAAGGAATCCAAGACAAAAATCGCGAAATCCAATCCCAAAATGGGTACATAGCTGGAACAAGAACTAGCCCGCCCCATAAACCATAAATAACTGATGGTATTGCAGCCAATAAATCCACTACTGAACTTAGAAAAGGAACGATTTTTTTAGGCGCGTAATGAGATATGAAAAGCGCAATACCAATAGCTACAAAGAATGCAAAGCATAAAGCAAGTGCAGACATTAAAACAGTTCCGAAGATGAGAGGAATCACATAACTTAAGAAGTTATGTGATTTCCCCCCAGTAAAATCCGCATAAACGCTAGAAAGTTGATTTCGATCTGCAAAAATCAAAGGAGTTGCACGAAACAGCAAAAATATAGCTACAGCTGCAAGTATCAACAAAATCAAAATACCGCAAATACAAGCAACATACTTAAATATGTGATCTAAAGTATGCATACTACGATTACGCGAAAAACCTTGCTTGTTTGAATCCGCATCCGCAACTACATTCATCGTAGAACTCACTCATGCTCCTTTTACAGATAATGTCTTAATAATATCAGACATGTTCTAGCTTTTTCAGCTATGTTATAGCTTTATAACAATTATCATTTAATAGATTGAATTGATGCGTTTATTTTACTTACAACATCTTGTGGAAGTGGCGCGCTACCAGATGCACTTCTGGCAGCATTCTGACCTTCATTGCTAACTACATAACTTAACCATGATTTCACAAACTTCGCTGTAGATTTGTCTTTGTACGCATTGCAAGCAATGTCATAAGACACAAGAAGTATAGGATAAGCTCCTTGCTTTTTAGTTAAATGATTTATTTTAACAACTACGCGATTTTTACCAAATGCTTCTGTATCTACATCAGAATCAGAGAGAGTAGCAGATGCTCCTTCAGCTGAAATCGCACTGTAAGTATCTGCAACTTTCACAGCAACTGTTCCTAATTTGCCTACTTGAGAGAAATCAGCGTATCCAATTGCGCCATCTGCCATACGTATTGTTGAAACTACTCCAGAAGTGCCTTTTGCTCCTTGACCTACGCTATTAGGCCAATTTTCAGAAAGGTCATATTTCCAATCATTTGGTGCTGCATCTTTTATGTAGCTTAAGAAATTCTGAGTTGTGCCAGACTTATCTGAACGATGTACAACAGTAATAGCTTTATTCGGAAGAGAAATATCTGGATTTTGAGATTTAATAGCATCATCATCCCAACTTGTGATTTTCCCATCGAAAATTTTAGCTATCGTAGAAGCATCCATGTTAATATGCTTGCCTGCATCTGAAACACCTTTTAGATTAAATGCTATTGCAATAGGAGATACATATACAGGCACATCGAAAGCAGTAGTTCCATTTGCACACACTGATTTAGATTGCTTTACTTCATCATTACTTAAGAATTTATCTGATCCAGCCCAAGCTGTAGCGCCAGTCATAAAAGTTGTAACTCCTGCGCCAGAACCAGTTGGATTATATGCGATTTTAGCTTCAGGATTTTTCGCTTGGAATCCTGCAATCCAAGCTTCCACAGCAACTTGTTGAGAAGATGCTCCAGATCCTTGGAAATTTCCAGAAATTTTAGTGTTAGCAGACCCGGATGCGGATGTGTTATCTGCAGGAACGTTATCTCCGCAAGCAGCGCACGTTGCGCACAAGCCAAATGTAAGCGCTGCTACAGCAGCAGCGCGAAACTTAAATATGCTTTTATTTGTACTTAATTTTGTAGTACTTAGCTTTGTAGTACTTAATTTTGTTGGAATTAACTTGATTATATTCATTTTGTTCATATTTTTACGCATATTCTTCTTTCCTTTCGCGAAGAATTGCCTTGCGCTCCACCACACTTTCGCGTTCCTATAGCCGTATTGCGAATTGAGCGCATTTTCTTAACTTACCCTATCTTTTTTTATTAACGCAATCATCATAAATAGGTGGGTTAAACCTAACCGGCAAAAATACGTATATTGCAAAAAGTGACGGCATTTAGCACTACGAATTTCAATACTTGCACAAGAAAGGAGTCGGCAACCAATACGGCGTGTCGAAAAGTTACTGGCGAACGTTTATATAACAATTAAAGCTATATATTTTTAATACGAACATAAATCACAAATTACGAATAATATTAACTGTAATTTTTGCAGCAGTATCTGCATATTCTGAAATATCAAAAGTATGGAAAGTTTCGTATTCTGTATCCGCGTTATCACTCATTGCTCGCACAATCAATGCTGGAACATCATTACGCGCTGCTACATGAAGTACAGCAGCTCCTTCCATTTCAACAGCATCTGCATGAGTTTTTTCAATTACTTCCGCAACTTTTGAAGGAGTATCAACAAAATATCCACCAGAAGCAATAGTTCCCGAAATATGCGTAATTCCCATTTTATTAAGCACTTGATTAGCTACTTGCAACAAATAATCATCAGAATGGAACTCGCTCGTAAAAGGTTTCCATTGACCTATCAAACGCATATCCGTATCTAAATATTTTAATGTTTGCCCAAGCACAACATCATTTGTATGTAAATTTTTATTAAGATTTCCAGCAATACCAGAAAAAATTACAGCTTGAGGATTATAAGTGTCAATAAGATATTGCACAGTTGCAGCAGCATTTACTAAACCCATTCCGCCAACAGTAGCAACCACATCAATTTTTCTTTGATTTACACTAAAAAGCTGCCCTTGAGATACATCAAGACTAGCAAAATTCTTATGAGTTACATCATTAAGTTCACTAGCGATATGTGAAATTTCCTCTTCTAAAGCGCCAACAATAGCAACTCTTTCGACATTATGCATAAAATTATTTCCTTTACATTGAGCTTGATGATTTTTCAACAAAATATTTGATTACAATTTACGGCGAGAAGATACAGACGAAGCAAGAGTATTAAGCAAAGCAGCAGTATCTTCCCAAGAAATACAACGATCAGTAATAGACTTGCCGTATTCAAGCTCACTAAGAGGAGCAGGATCTTGATTACCACCTTTTAAGAAACTCTCCATCATAACGCCTTTAATACCCTGCTCACCTTCAGCCAAACGCTTAGCAATCTCACGAACAACCTCAATTTGACGATGCTCATCCTTACCAGAATTTCCATGAGAACAATCAACCACGACACCGTTAGAAGCCATGCAACTTGTACCAAGCCTTAATCGGACAGATGCAACTGCAGCAGCAACGCAAGCAGCATCATAATTTGGACCTTTACTAGATCCACGTAAAACAACGTGACAATCAGGATTACCAAGAGTTTGAACAGCACAAGCCCTACCAAGATGGTCAATACCAAAGAAAGTATGACGCTGACTTGCAGCCAAACAACCATTTACAGCAGCAACAACTGATCCATCAGTAGCATTCTTAAAACCAACAGGCATAGAAAGACCACTAGCAAGCTGACGATGAATCTGCGACTCAGTATTCCTTGCACCTATTGCTCCCCAACTTACAGCATCAGCAATAAACTGTGGACTAGTTGGCTCTAAAAACTCCGTTGCTGCAGCCAAACCAGCATCCAAAACTCCAAGTAAAGTGCGGCGAGCTAAAAGCAAACCTTTATGAATATCGTGAGTGCCATCAATATCTGGATCGTTAATCAAACCCTTCCAACCAAGAGCCGTACGAGGCTTTTCAAAATACACTCGCATAACTATTAAAAGCTCATTTTCAAGCTTCTTACGAAGTTTAGATAAACGCTCAGCATAATCAAGCGCCGCCTTAGGATCATGCACAGAACAAGGTCCAACAATTACAAGCAAACGATCATCATCGCCATTCAAGCAGCTTCGAATCTCATCACGCGATTGAGCAACAATATCTTGTGCACATTTAGATAATGGCAATTCTCCAAGAACTTTTGCAGGAGTTGGCAACGGTTCAAGCTCTAGTACACGGCGGTTAATAATGCGATCAACACCAACTCTATCTTCCCAACGCATGAATTTAGCAGAATTAAATGGATCTTTCTCCTCTTCAACAGCTTTCTTAACAGCAAGTGCGTTACGTTTCTCAAAAGTAGATTCCATTTACAACCATCCTAATAAAAACACACTCGGCATAGTCCGAGCTTGCGTTGTAAGTCCACAAACTTAATGTGGTCGGTACGCGTTTTAAGAACGCGTACCGCCGCGCTCACGCGAAAAGCACACCGTGCTTCTGCACTAAGCGGCTCAGAGCTTTGGAGTAGGCTAATTTCCTAGTGAAATTAGCCTACTCCAAAGCTCCCAACCAATACAACATCGCGAACCAAACCAAAACACCAACTTAATGTGGCCGGTACGCGTTTTAAGAACGCGTACCGCCGCGCTCACGCGAAAAGCACACCGTGCTTTTCACAATAGTGAGCGCGGCGCATTAGGTTAGCTTGAAATCCTAATGATTTCAAGCTATGCTAATGCGCCCATTGGATCCCATGCCGGTAAAACAATTGCTGGCTCTTGAAGTGCTTTGCGATATTCTTCCGGCAAAAGCGACTTAGGCACTGCAACTTCATACACATACTCACTAAACCAATCATCGCTCATAGTGAAGTAACCCTTATCCGCAATATCCGCCCCCCAAGAGTTCTCAACACGCCAACGGCGAGTAGTTGTTCCATCATCAGCAACATCAACGCCAGCAAAAGCCATAGCATGATTCATAGCAGAATCAGCAAAACGCACGCGATCTTCCTTATTCAAATCAAAATCAACGCCATAAACACGATCATATTCAAATAAGTCAGTAGCCCAAGCACCATTAACGCGATCCATCATAGGATGGCAATCTGCACCAAACCAAACAGGAATACCCTGCTCAACAAGAATCTTCCTCACACAATCTTTCATAAATTGATTTGGAACATTCAAATACTCTGTAGCATCCCCACCAGCAACATTACCCAAGTGCTCAATAGCAATCTTCTTACCCTTAGGATGTTCTGCACGAGGATCGTCTACTAAGCACACATAATCCTCTAAACCAGCAGTAACATATTTCTTCCAAAACTCAACAGGAGTAATCTCGCCATCTCTATGGAAGTTTCCATCCTCATCAGTCCACTCCCAATCAAAACTCTTTGGTGGCTGACCTAAATGAATCGTCAAAATCCTATGCCCTGCTGCAACAGTATTTGAAATAATGTCATCAATATCAGCAGAATTCGCATACATATGCGCAACTGCAGTATGTAACAACTTACGCAACTGAGTATTCATAGCATCAGTGTCTTTAGAAGACTCAGTTTCTGGATACAAATCTTTAGGAACAGCGCCATACTTCTTATAGACGTTCATAGCCATAGTCCACTGACCACCATCGCCCATAACATCGTGAAGCAAATGTTGCAACAAACGAGAATCATTTGGCTCGCCAGCACGCACAAGAGCAGCAACATCATTAAGGAAATAATTTACTCTTTCAAGCTTGTCATAATACATAGCGTAATTCTGAGAAAACTCAAAATCTTTAACTTTCAACGATTTCTTAGCAACAAAACGCGCAACATTCAAAGAACTAAACAACCAGCAACGACCAGAATGATCCTGATGCCTTGCATCTGCATTATCTACAATTGTTGAAAAACGGCGCTGCAAAAGACGAGATCTATCATAATTTAATGCAACTTTATCAATACCAGCAGCAGTAACACTGTTCATTGCCAAGCGATTCAAAGGATTATTATCAAAATCCTCACGCAAATCCTGTAACATCTCACTAGTTAAAGAAGTAAGAGCAACCAATTTCTAACCTTTCTAATTATCTAATTTTCTAACTATTTAATTATCTAAATTGTTTAATTGTTTTCTTAAAAACACAAGTAAGCGCTAGCATAAAACAACATCAACCATATAAAGCTAATATCAACTAGCACTATAATAATCAGCCAGAGCAAAGAGCAAACTTACTCTCGCGAATCTTCTGATTCAGATGATTCAGCTGATTCAGCAAGAGCAGCCTGAACCTCACGCTGAGCATCACGCCGAACTTCACGCTGAGCATCAGAGTCCACTTCAGCGTTCACACCAGAATTATGCACATCAGCTGAACCTTCTACAGAATCAGCCAAAGAATTACCTGCAGACTCATCTAAACTTTCAAAACTATCATTCAAATTCGTAGACTCATCATCAGAATTTTGCTGCTTTGAATCTCCAAAATCAAAACCTGCAAAAGCGTTAGTAAATAGCGAGCGCAATTCTGTAACACGCTGCGTAATAGTAGCTTCACGATGCTGCAATTGATTCAATCTAGCAGTCATGCCATCTAGCTCCTGCTGAGCAGCACCCCTACGCTCTTCAACTTGTTCAGTTGCTTCTTTCATAGCTTTTCTAACTATTTGTGCAGCTTGCTCATCTGCAGACTTATGAGTTTGAGCAGCATAATCATCTGCATCTTGATGAATAGATTTTGCACGAGCAATTAACGCATCAGCTTCTTCTTGTGCAGCTCTCTGCCGATCTTTCAAACCTAAAAGTAAAGCATCCACCTTTTTAGTTGCCTCATCTTGCTGTTGAGCAATATCAGCGCGAATCTGCTCAACTTCTGCACTAACTTGACTCATAGTCTTAGTTCGCTCTACTTGAGCAGCATCAGCAATTTCTTGTGCTTTAGCGCTAGCAGCATCAGTAATTTCACCAGCTTTACGCTGAGCTTCAGCCATCATTTTTGAAGCACGCTCTCGCATATCAGCTAACTTTTTATTTGCTTCAGAAAGAGCAGTTTCAATTTGATCATTAGTTTCAGCTTTAGCGTGCGCAATCTCTTCATTTGCAGCTGAACGCTGTTGAGCTATTGCCTTAGCAGCCTCTGCTTTCATTTCAGCAATATTTCGCTCCTGCTGAGATAATTCAGAAGCCATCTTCTTATTATGTTCTTCGCGAGCATTATTTAATTCCAAAGTTGTTGAATCGCGTTGAGCGTCAACATCCCTTTGAGCAGAAGAACGAAGTCTTTCAGAATCCTCTTTAGCAGCGTTCAACATCTGTTCAGATTTTTTAGTCGCATTTGAAAGTAAAGTATCTGCTTTAGTTTGCGATTCCTGCAACAAATGCTCAGCATCTAATTTTGCATTATTTAATAAAGTTCCAGCTTGAGCACGAGCATTCTTTTTAATAGATGCAGCATCCTGTTTAGCACGCTCTAATAATTGAGCACTTGTTTGTTCTGCAGAAGCCAATAATTGCTGAGCATTAGCACCTAGAGAAGCAAAAGTACTACCATTTTTTGCACGCTTAACATTATTCTTTTCTTCTTGCAATTGTGCTTGAAGTTGCAAAATAGATTCATCACTAGAACGTACTTGTTCTCGCAAACGTGCTACCGTGCGCTCATAGTTTGCGATAGCTTTATTTACTTCTTCTTTGTCGTATCCGCGTAAAGCAACGGAAAATCGATCCACCATGGCATTCCTTTCACAAACCAACATAGCGCAACATGCTAAGCTGCGCACGCATATATCAGCACTAACGCTATCACTTACTAGCACAAAAGACTCGGGCGTGTCGCGCACTACGTATTTTAGAAAAATATCTTTTATTCTTCTCTGTATACATCTTCAATAAACTACTCAAGTAGCATGTTTAAAGACGAAGGTTTCAAATAATATTTCACAGCTTCACTTACAATATCTTGACCAGCTTTAATTTGCAATTGCAAAGGTAAACCATGACGAGCATCATGAGATGCAACAACAGGAGGAAAACTAACGAATCCAGCTAACAATTTCCTATCGTGATTATTAGTAGACCAGTTTAATAATCTGTAGAAAAGTGAATTACATACGTAAGTCCCAGCATCAGAACTTAAAGTAGATGCAATACCCTCACGAGCAAAATCATTCAAAATCATGCGCAATGGCAAACGAGTCCAATAAGCAGCTGGACCATTATCAACAATAGACATACGCTGAGGACGGCGATTATCAACATCAGGCATTTTTGTATCCATCATATTCGTTGCGCAACGCTCTAATTGCACTCCACGAGCAGAATGTTTTACACCTGTCGAAATCACAATATTCGCATTCTCTTTCTCGATTGTTTCTAATAATTCAGGCCAAGAATTAGCAAAACTTATTGGAAGCATCACAGATGTTACTCTTATATTCACATCACTTGAAATAGAAAATTGATCACTTTCCATTTTTGATAGCGCACTCGGGACTTCAAAAGAAGGATTTATTTCAAGATCCGCATAAGGCCCAAATCCAGAAATCACTATGTTTATTTGTTGCATAATTTTAGCCTTCTACTTGTCTTTGATTATAAGCGCAAGCAATCTTCCTTCGTGAGATTTGCCAGAAACAACTGCACGGCGATGAGAATACCAAAGCGGATTTTCAAAAGTGCAAAGAGGATTATCAAGAGTCTTCAATCTTTCTTCCAAAGAAGATCCTTCACAATCAGAATCACAAATTTCTTTTAATTCAACATCTTCAGATAAATATTTTGTTGCAGCGTCAACTCTAGGCAAAGAATCAACAATATTAGAAACACCAGCAAGAGCTAAATCTATACGTGCAGCTTCAGCAATATCAATACCAACTCCACCAAATCTAGTGCGTGAAACTGTTTGCGGATATCTACGCTCAAAATCGCGAGCAATATCATTGCCAACTTCATAACAATTTGCACAAATGCAAGGGCCTAAAACTGCTGTTATGCGCGCGAGATCAGCACCCTTTTTGCACATAGCATCAATAGTAGCCTCAAGCACACCAGCCATAAGACCTTTTCTTCCACAATGAGCTGCAGCAATCACACCAGCATAATCATCTGCAAGCAAAACAGGCAAACAATCTGCTGCAAACATACCTAAAGCTAGAGAACTTAAAGTAGAAACTTGTGCATCTGCATCAATTTTTAATTTTAAATCCGCAAAACCTGTAGCATCAAACCCATAATTCGTGTTAAACGAATTTATTATATTATCAGAATCAAAAACTTCTTTCCCATGAACTTGACTAACCAAACACAAGTCAGCTTGCAAAGTCCTGCGTAACGCAAAACGATTACTAAAAATAGCTTCAGGATTATCTCCGCCACGACCACCAAGATTTAATGACGCAAAATCACCTTCAGAAACACCACCCAATCGCGTTGTAAAAACAGCACGAGTGCGCTCACCTAAAACAATCGGAATAGTTACAGGAATTGGTATACCTTCATCGTCAACTTGAGCAATAGGCATACCAGTTACACTAGTTTCTTGCATTTTTCTGCTTTCTTTTAAGATAAATAAGCTAATTCTTCTATTAAGATAAATAAGCTAATTCTTCATCGCTTAATTGCAATTGCGAAGCTTTCAAACTATCCAAAATCGTTGCAGGACGATGCGCTCCCGGTATCACAAACACATGATTTCCTTTTGCAAGCTCCCACGCCAAAACAACCTGCTGATAACTTACTTTGTGAGCTTCACCAACTTTACGGAAAGGATCAAAAAGATGATCGTCATATGGGTGACGAAATCCTCCTAAAGGACTCCAACAAACGAAAGCAATACCGAGTTTTTCGCAATATTTCAAAGTATCTTCATTTTCTAGATGAACTGGAGAATATTGATTTTGAACTGCAACAAGCTTTTTGCCAAGAATGCTGCGAGCAATATCAATTTGCTCAACAGACGCATTTGATATACCTATTTCTTTAGCAACTCCTTCATCTAAAAGCTGCTTCATAGCTTCAATTGACTCATTGTACGGAACACACGGATCTGGCCTATGAAAATAAAGTAAATCAATTGTATCTACGCCAAGAGCCATAGCAGATTCTTTAGCTCGAAGTATTAAATGTTCAGGATTACCATCTTTACCCCACGTTGGACGTCCTTCAGTGAAATTACGAAAATGTCCAACTTTCGTTGCAACTAAAATAGAAGATTTATCACCATTCCACGTGCTTAAAGCTTCGCGCACAAGTTTTTCACCAGTTTGCTCTTCTCCTCCTGAACAATAGTATGCCCATGCAGTATCAATATGCGTACAACCTGCATCAAGAGCAGCATGAATAGTTTCAATGCCCATATTGTGACCAAGATTATTTTCAATCGTAAGAGGCATCTCACCAAAACCAATAGCTGTTGTATTAAAAGAGCCTATTGTGCGATTCATAAGCATATCTGCACCCCATGTTTATAAATGATAAGTATTAGTTGTAATAATAATTGTAAGTAATAACTATTCGCGAAATAACAAATGCCTCCAAGCGCAAAAAGCTTGAAGGCATTTCATAACTTTAGATTTTAAAATCTAAAATTTTATAAGTTTTATGAGATTAGTCTTCGTTAAATGAGATTAGTCTTCATCAAACGGATCAAAATCGCGGCGCACTCTACGGCGCGGACGCTCAGTGCGATTCTCGCGAGATGAACGATATTCATCATAATGATTATCGTCAGCAGCATAGCGAGGATTGCGTTCTGTTGATCTACGATCCATTGAAACACGGCGATTCGTGCGATCAGAGCGATTTGCATAACGCGAATCACGATCTTCTTCGCGGTTATCACGACGATTGTCGCGATTATCACGATTATCTCTAGAATCACGACTATCTCGCGCATCTCTAGAATCTAAATCATCATGATCCTCTCGCGGCGCGCGGCGGCGCGGACGATCCTCAAAATCGCTCTCATCATATCTACTATCGCGGCGACTATCTCGCGCATCTCTAGAATCACGATCATCATATCTACTATCACGATCGCTATAACGATTCTCACGATTTTCACGATTCTCACGATTCTCACGATCGTCTAAATCCTCGCGAGATACTCGGCGGCGCGGACGATCCTCGCGATCCTCACGATCATCTCGCGAAGCACGAGAACGAGTAGCGCGATAATCTCCACGAGAATCACCACGATTTTCGCGATCATCTCTAGATGAACGCCCACGATTCTCACGAGGAGAAGGCGCAGAAGTTTCTTGATCCTCATAGCCTGGGATAGCCAAGGAAATCTTGCCGCGCTCATCTACGCTCTGCACTATAACCTCAACGTTATCGCCTTCTTTAAGCACATCTTCAACAGTGTCGATTCGAGAACCATTTGCCAAATTGCGAACTTGAGAAATATGCAATAATCCATCAGTTCCAGGAGTTAAATTAACAAACGCACCAAAACTTGTAGTTTTAACAACTTTACCTGTAAAGGTTTCACCAGCTTTTGGAATACGAGGGTTTGCAATAGAATCAATGATTTCTTTAGCTTTAGCAGCAGCTTCACCGCCTTCAGAAGAAATATAGACAGTACCATCATCTTCAATTGCAATCTCAGCGCCAGTTTCTTCCTGAATCTGGTTAATCATCTTACCCTTAGGGCCAATTACTTCGCCAATCTTATCAACAGGAATTGTTGTTGTAATAATACGAGGAGCAAATGGACTCATTTCTGCTGGGCAATCAATGCACTCGTTAATAACTTCAAGAATAGTTGCACGAGCTTCATGAGCTTGCTGTAAAGCAGAAGCCAAAATATCAGCTGGAATACCATCAAGCTTGGTATCAAGTTGCAAAGCAGTAATAAATTCAGAAGTACCAGCTACCTTGAAATCCATATCGCCAAAAGCATCTTCTGCACCCAAAATATCTGTTAATGTTTTGAAAATATGCTTTCCATCAACATCTCCAGAAACTAAGCCCATAGCAATACCTGCAACTGGAGCTTTCAAAGGAACTCCTGCAGCTAGTAAGGAAAGCGTTGAAGCGCAAACAGAACCCATAGATGTTGAACCATTAGATCCAATAGCCTCAGAAACCTGACGAATAGCGTATGGGAACTCATCGCGAGTTGGAAGAACTGGAACTAAAGCCTTTTCCGCTAACGCACCGTGACCAATTTCACGGCGCTTTGGAGAACCAACGCGACCAGTTTCACCAGTGGAATATGGAGGCATTTCATAATTATGCATGTATCGCTTGGTTTGTGGGCCAGAAAGCGCATCAACCTGCTGCTCCATCTTCAACATGTTCAAAGTAGTTACGCCCAAAATCTGAGTTTCACCACGTTGGAATAATGCAGAACCATGAACGCGAGGTACGATATCAACTTCAGCACTAAGAGTACGAATATCACGTAAGCCGCGACCGTCAATACGATAATCTTGAGTTAAGATACGGCGGCGAACAATTTGACGTTGCAATTCCTTGAACGCATTGCCAAGTTCTTTTTCTTTCTCAGCATCATCCATATCAGTGAACTCTTCAGCAAGAGTTGTGCGAACGCCTTCCTTGATTTGCTCAATGCGCTCTTGACGAGGCAATTTTTCAGCAATAGAAAGAGCTTCGTCCAAATCTTTATGAGCAATCTCATCAATGCGAGAATAAAGCTCATCAGTATACTCTGGGAAAAGCTGGAATTCCTTAGTTTCCTTAGATGCAATACGCTTCAACTCATTTTGAGCATCGCAAATTACTTTAATAAAAGGCTTAGCAGCTTCCAAACCACCAGCAACAACTTCCTCATCAGGCTTAGTTTGATCTTCATCGTAAATCAAAGTCCAAGCGTTCTTACCGGCACCTGCTTCAATCATTGCAATAGCTACATCGCCATTTTCAATCACTCGACCTGCAACAACAATCTCGAAAACAGCACGCTCACGCTCACTCCAACGTGGGAACGCAACCCACTGACCGTCAATCAGCGCCAAACGGACACCAGAAACTGGACCTTCAAATGGCAAACCAGAAATCATAGTAGATGCAGATGCAGCATTCAATGCGATTACATCGTATGCATCGTCAGGATTTATTGCCAAAATTGTTTCAACAACCTGAACTTCATTACGTAGAGTATGTGGGAATAATGGACGCAATGGGCGATCTATAATCCTGCATGCCAAAGTTGCTTCATTTGAAGGACGTCCTTCACGGCGGAAGAAAGATCCTGGAATTTTGCCAGCAGCATACATCTTTTCTTCCACATCAACAGTTAGAGGGAAGAAATCGTAGTTTTCTTTTGGACTAGATCCTGCAGTCGTCGTAGACAAAATCATGGAATCATCATCCAAATATGCCGCCACAGCTCCATCAGCTTGCTGTGCAAGGCGACCAGTTTCAAAGCGTAACGTACGCTTACCAAATGAACCATTATCAATAACGGCTTCTACAGCCTTAATTTCGGGACCCTCCACGGGTTCCTCCTTTTCTTTAACTTACCTAACCAACCAACATGCGTAGTAACATTGGCGACTTCGTATTGTTGCTATCTGTACAAATTTCACAATGCTTGAATATTATGCGCCAATATTTCGTAGTGTTTTTTGTTTCGGTTACTTCAATCATCCGTATTCAATTATGTTTTAAATCTTCAGTTATAAATCTTAAATATCCACAAAATCACGAGTAATCACAAGTCATCGCGAATCATCACAAGTTATTTCATCTTATTCATCTTAACGAATTCACAAATTTTATCTTAACAAATCAAAAATCTTAACAAACGGAACAATACTAAACAAATCACAGAAATCAAATAAAAGACCCAGGCATAATAACACCTGGGTCACAAGACTATCGACGTAATCCGAGTCGCTCAATCAAAGAACGATAACGATTGATGTCAACGCGCTTCAAGTAATCAAGAAGACGACGACGATCGCCAACCATAAGCAACAAACCACGACGAGAATGATGATCGTGCTTGTGCTCTTTCAAGTGCTCAGTGAGGTCAGCAATACGCTTGCTAAGCAAAGCAACCTGCACCTCTGGGGAACCCGTGTCACCCTCGTGCGTCGCGTATTCATTGATGATATTCTTCTTATCTTCAGCCGTTAATGCCACGGCGTCCTCCTTATAATCACTGCGCGGTGCTACAACCTTTGCTGTAGCGCTTGTGAATCCGCGGGCGTTACACGCCAAATCTCTATACTACAGACACGCTAGAACAAAAGTACAATGCAACATATAGAAAATAGATATAAAATCTTATAAATTTAGTACCTAGATAAACGAACTAAAACAAACTAAAACTATAAGTAATAAAGATAAAGTAATAAAGCTAAACAAGCTACACAACACACGCATACGAAAGAATTACAAGAATCATACAATACAAATAAACTTACAAAAATACGATAAACACAAGATTTACGTATATGTAAGAATAAAACTTACATAGCAGTCATAAAACCGCCAAAAATTACTATTATTATTGCAATAACTTCAATAGCAAAGAACAGAATAAACGATGCCCAGCTTCGAGTAAATACATTCAATTTTGATTTTTTAGGAACAACTACAAGCAAGCCTACAAATAATATAGCAAACACAGCAACAGACAAACCTGCAGAAATAATTCCTAAATTAGCAGCATTAGCTAGTGAAGCTGCAGATCCATAGACAACATGAGTTGAATACCAAAAACTTAAACGCAATAAACACAATCCAGCAATAAACTGTTCAAGTGCCAAAAATACAATCAGAGCGCATCTCCAAATCCATTGTTTTGGCTCAATAACAGCCATAGCTATGCAAGTAAATAAAGATACAGTTATAATCCACGAAATAAACAAAACTCCAATAGGAGAAAGAAAAGATGTATGATTTATAACCCAAGTTGTACTTTGAGCAGCGAGAGTTCGTCCAGCCCAATACGGAAAAATAATTGCAATAAGTAAAACAATTGCATACGACACAAAACTAACAGGATTCGCATTTTTGCGAGAAATATCCGCCATAGAAAGTTCGTCATCTGATTTTGACAAATCCACTGAACTGGAAATAGTATAATTTTCAGAATCAGACTTAGATTTTTCATCACTATTCACATCGGATTTCATGCTTCGCAAAACTCCTTTTGCATTTCCAACCCAAACTTACAAATATTTTACTTACATGTTTCGTTTTATTTTAATCATTTTATTTAACTAAACTCAAGATGTCGTTAAAATTAAACAACAACACATAACTAAAACAGCACCACATAACTAAAACAACTTGAAAAACTAAAACAACTAAAACAGCTAAAACAACAAGTTGAAGCATTGCAATATAATTAGTAATCCGAGTTTATTGACAATGCAACGTTTATTTACCCGTTGCAGCCAACGACAGGATTTTTATGGGATTTATTCACTTTATTATCAACTTACTAAAAGATCCGCGCTCAGCAATAGCTGGATGGATTGCTATGGGCATAGCTCCAGCATTAGGATTGATATTCTTAGTTATTTTTATAGAAACAGGCGTAGTATTTTTCCCATTCTTACCAGGCGATTCGCTATTATTTGCATCCGGATTCTTCGCTGCTCCAGACGCGCAAACCGGTCACAGCGCGCTACCTTTGCCATTATTGCTTGCTGTTGTATGGCTTGCTCCAATTATTGGCGATCAATGCAATTATTTAATTGGTCACTTCTTCGGCAAAAAAATCATTGAATCAGGAATAGTTAAGGCTCTTACTCCTGAAAGAATTGAAAAAACAGAAAAAATGATAGATAAGTGGGGTCCTGCAGCAGTATTTTTAGGACGATTTTTCCCATTTATTCGTACGTTCATGCCTTTTATTTCGGGAATTTCTGGAATGAAGTGGACTCGTTTCACTCCATTTTCAGTTATAGGAGGCATAACATGGTCTTCACTATTTACATTATTAGGATATTTCTTCGGGAATATACCGTTTGTTCAAAATAATTTTGAACTAGTAATCGTTGCAATCTTGTTAATGTCACTTATACCAACATTCATTGGATTATATAAAGCGCATGCAGCACGCAAAGCAAAGAAAAATCAAGAAAGTTAAAGCCAAGAACAACACTCCAATTTCACAAATCTGCTATAAATATTGTGCTTAAACTTACTTTGTAGTAGACTTGTCGAGTTGTCGTAAGACTTTGGGGCTATAGCTCAGTTGGTAGAGCGCTTCGTTCGCATCGAAGAGGTCGTGGTTTCGATTACCATTAGCTCCACGAAGCCCACTGCATTCATTCCACCGCAGTGGGCTTTTTGTTTTATATTTTGGTATATAGCAATACATTTTATTAGATTTTGGAAATAGACAAAAATAAG
>NZ_KQ961857.1:0-45741 GCF_001563665.1 Gardnerella vaginalis
AAAATCTTGCGATGAGAGAAACTCCGAGAGCTCAACCCCATTTAATAGGAAAATCCTGTAAATAAACCTATAGTTTTATTTACAGTGTATACTTCCCAATTAGTTTAGGCAGAGATTTAACTTATAGCAAACTAAAACTTGTTAGTCTAATTCCTAGTTTGATGTAAGGTAAAACTATGAAGCTTACTGATATTTCTCCTGCTATTGCTCTTACTCCACTCGATGGACGCTATCATACACAAACTTCTCCTCTAGTTGAATACTTAAGCGAACCTGCATTAAATCGCGAACGCATGCGAGTAGAAGTAGAATGGATGATTCTTTTAGCAAATGGTTATAAAGCAAATAACTTTATGCCAATCGTTAAAGGCGTTGAACGTTTAAGCGATGAAGAATGTGAATATTTGCGTTCTATTCCAGAAAATTTTGATAAAGAAGGAATTGCACGTCATGCAGCTCATGAAGCTATTACTCATCACGATGTAAAAGCTGTTGAATACTACATTGATGACGCTTTAGACGAAGCAGAAGAAAAGTTAAAGCATAAAACTCAACTTTCTTCGCTTAAAACTCTTGTTCATTTTGCTTGCACAAGTGAAGATATAAATAATCTTTCTATTGCTCGATGCGTAAAAAACGCTGTGAAAAATGTTTATAGAAAGCAATTAGACCAAATAGTGGATTATCTAGTTAAAAAAGCACGAGAATATCGCGATATGCCTCTCCTTTCGCTTACTCATGGTCAGCCTGCAACTCCAACTACTTTAGGAAAAGAACTTGCTGTATATGCCTATCGCTTGCAAAGACAGCAAAAGCATTTAGATAATCAAGATTATCTTGGGAAAATAAATGGTGCTACTGGAACTTTTGGAGCGCATGTAGTAGCATTCCCGGAAGTCGATTGGATTAGCGTTTCAAAAGAATTTGTAACAAATCGCATGAATCTTGATTTCAATCCTTTAACTACTCAAATAGAAAGTCACGATTGGCAAGCTGAATTATATAGCACTGTTAGCCACATCAACCATATTTTACATAATCTTGCTGTTGATATATGGATGTACATTTCTAGAGGAGTATTTGTACAAGTTCCAGTTAAAGGCGCAACAGGATCTTCTACCATGCCTCATAAAGTAAATCCTATTCGTTTTGAGAATGCTGAAGCAAATCTCGAAATTTCTTGCTCCTTACTCGACACTCTTTGTGCAACTCTTACTGAGAGCAGATGGCAAAGAGATTTAACAGATTCAACAACGCAAAGAAATATTGGTTCAGCGTTTGGATATGCAATACTTGCTCTTAACAATCTATTTGGAGGATTACAATCAATTCATCCTAATAGTGATTTTATGAAACAAGAATTGAATAACAATTGGGAAGTTTTAGGCGAACCAATACAAACTGCTATGCGAGCTGAAGAGATTGCTGGAGTTGAGGGTATGGAACGCCCTTATGAACAAGTTAAAGAACTAATGCGAGGAAACAAGATTAACCAAGAAGACGTTGAATCCTTCATTTCTTCTAGAAACTTTGATTCTGAAACATCTAAACGTTTAACTTCTTTAAAGCCAGAAACTTATACAGGATTGGCTTCAAAATTAGTTGATTTTCTTGAATAAGGAATATTATTAAGAATCATGTAAACTATGCATAGTGTGTTATACAATAGCACGCTATGCATTCCTGTTCTAATTTGAGCAGAATAACATTAAATACGCATACAATTGATGGTACGTTCAAATGCAAACGCAAGTAGTTTCACATACAGATGTTGTTATCAATGACACTCAGCCTAGTAGAGTGAGAAATCTAGCAGATTTACTTTATGCGATTTTGTCATTGGTTTTAAGCTTTGTTGTAATTCTTTCAGCAATGTATCTTTCTGGTACTACTGCAGGTGTCGAGCACGATGCTAGAAATGCTGGCAAAATTATTGTGTGGATTATAACAGATGTTCCTTCATCTCTTATGCAACAAGGTTTAACTATTATAATCGTCACAGTTGTTCTTGCGAGTATGATTAGAGCAAAAAGATGGGTTGATATATCAATATCAACTATCACTTTGCTTTTAACATATTTAATTTCATGGGCAATTTCTTATATGCTTGCAAAATTAAATAGTCCTTCTCTTTTCGCATCCCTTACTTCAATTTCTAATTCTCAAGGTATAGAAGTATTTGAATTATTGCCAGATATGTATGCAGTACTAGTAGCTTTCCTTACTGTAAGTGGTCCTAGAAGAGATAATAGAATACTGAAAATATCTTGGAATACTTTGATTGTCACTGCTCCTATTTTGATTATGACATCATGGAATTCTTTAACTGGAGTACTAGCATCATGGTGTATTGGCAGAACTATTGGAACTTTAGTTAGATTTATTAAAGGAACTAAAAGCAAAGGTGCTTGGGGTGACGATATTGTTGACGCTTTAAGCAATATAGGAATCAATAATTTAGTGCAATTAACTAGACGAAACCAACAAGCAGATCATTCTGGAATGCTTCGCTCTAGTTTAGATGACGATTTAATAGAAAATTCTCGTATGTATGATGCGACCGATATTCATGGCAATCGTTACGTAATTTCTGTTTTAGACAATCAAGTTCACTTACCAGGATACATAAATCAGCTTTGGCAATGGATTAGACTTATTGACGTTCCTGTTAGAAGAGATCCTTCAGCTCGTCATACAGTTCATCATCATCTTTCAATGTTACTTGCATTAAGAAATCTAAGATTAGCAACAGCTAATTTTTATGGAGTTACAGATTTTGAAAAGTCATCAATGATGGTTTTTAACTCTAATAACACTCCTAGCCCATGCAATCTTAATACTATGACTATTGATGATGCTGCTAGATTTATGAGATATCTTGATATTGCTAATAGTAGAGGTATTACTCATAGGAGAATTACTCCAGAAACTTTAGCTAGATTAGAAGATGGAACGCCAATTATAGCTGGATGGCATAATGGCGATGTTGCTAGTGATAAAAACAATATTGCTTTAGATAAAGTACAATTATTAACACTTATTGCAGCTTTAATTGGCATAGATAATGCGATTCAAGCAGCAATTGAATCATGGGGACGTAACACTTTAGCTGATTTGCTACCTTTTATGCAAAAAGCTGCTATACCTGCATCTACAAGAGCATTGCCTTCAGTTAATAAGAAAATGCTTGAGGAATTAAATAATAAAATAAGCGCGAATGTTATAGAGCAAGTGAACGAAGAAGATGTAACAGCAATACGTCTTTCTCGTTTCAATATTCGATTCTTTGTAAGTATAGTTTTAGCAATTATTGCTGGTGTAGTTATAATCACGCAATTACATTTACAAGAATTAGTTAAAGCTCTAAGAATGGCGAACCCTCTACTAGTTTTAATATGCTTATTATGCAGCATTGCAGCATGGATTGGTTCAGCAATAACATTAAGCTCATTCATGGATGACGCTAAGCCTTCTGCTTGGGTTTTATTCTGCTCACAAGTAGCATCAGGTTTTACAGCTGTTTCTATGCCAGCTGGAGTAGGACCAGCGTTTGTAAATCTTCAACTTCTAAAAAAGCAAGGCTACTCTCCTACTGCAGCTACAGCTATTACAAGTGCAACTTGGATGATCCAAGCTATTATGACAACGCTTGTTATGTTCGCAATCGGTATTTTTACTGGAAGAAATGTACTTTCAGGAATGATCCCAACGCATATGTTTATTACAGTAATTGGATTAGTTACATTGATTGTAAGCATATGCATGGCAATTGCTCCTATTCGTAAAAAAATAACAAAGCGCTATTTACCAATTCTTTTTGCTTATGGACAGCAAATTAAAGAAATGATTTCTAAGCCAATACAACTTTTTATCAGTATTTTTGGAGCAATCATATTAGTTATAGCAGTTGGATTAGGATATTGGATTTCACTTCTTGCTTTCGACTATTATGCAAATCCTTTAGAAACAATATTGCTATTCTTAGTTGCAAATGCTGCAGGCTCTGCTATACCAACTCCTGGAGGATTAGGAGCTGTAGAAGCATCATTGACATTCGCATTTACATCAGTTGGAGTTCCGCCGACAATTGCATTATCTGCAACACTTCTTTATAGATTGATGTTTTATTGGTTAAGAATACCTTTAGGAGCTATGTCTATGAGATGGCTTAGTAAAACTGGCAATATATAGAGAAAAACGCAATTTAGAACACTAAATAATAGTTTTGCTATTTACTAAAGACTCATTTTTGAAAAAAATATTAAAAAAGTTTAAGAAATCATCAAAAATGGCTACATTTGTAGGGAAAATGTACTAATATCAAGTATGAGTGTGGCCTTTGAAAGAGAAAGGCCCCTGACACAAAGGATGCTGCATGGCATACAACAAGTCTGATCTCGTTTCGAAGATCGCACAGAAGTCCAATTTGACCAAGGCACAGGCCGAAGCCGCCGTCAACGCATTCCAGGATGTGTTCGTTGAGGCTTTGCAGTCCGGCGAAGGTTTGAAGCTTACTGGTCTTTTCTCTGCAGAGCGTGTAAAGCGCGCTGAGCGCACTGGTCGTAACCCACGCACCGGTGAAACCATCAAGATTCCTGCATCCTACGGTGTGCGTATCTCTGCTGGTTCTTTGTTGAAAAAGGCTGTAACTGCCTGAATCACACTTTTACACTAAAAGCGTAAAATAAAAAATATTGAAGGGACATTTCGCTGTGTTGCTATGTCCCTTCAATTTTTTCTAATGTAAGTATTGTTGTAATTCTTTAATAACTAAACCATTAGAGGCAACTACATCATTTTCTCTACGCCAATGTATAGAACTTCCATCCCATTGGCATACAGTTCCTTGTGCTTCTTTTACAACAACTGCACCTGCAGAAACACCAGGAATATCCCAATAATGAAGATGCGGCTCGAAATATGCATCGTATGTACCGTCTGCAACTTTACACAAATCAAGAGATGCAGGGCCTATACGTTTAATATCTGCAGGTCCACCTTCTAATGAAGACACAACATCTAAAGCTCTCTTAGATTCTTCTGGAATATACGACATTCCGTAACACACAACAGATCCTTGTAAGGTTGATGTTGTAGAAGGAGTAATTTTTTCGCGTTTTTCACCATTAGGAGTACGACGTATTCGAATAGCACCTTGACCTTTAGCTGCTAAATATGTAAGACCTAGAGCAGGAGCGTGAACAACACCTAAAACAGGTTGAGCTGAGCTTTCTTCATTAAATTCAAACAAAGAAACAGTAAGAGTCCACTCTGCCATATCTCTATTAAAATTGATTGCTCCATCAATACTACCAACGCACCAAAAGCGCTCCCCAGGCTTACAATGCTCATGACGATTGCGCCAAAAACCTTGGAATGCGTTAATGTATGTTAAACGATTCTCAATAAAACGAATAAGTTTATCGCCAAACTCTGATGATGACTGCGTTGGATCCCCAAGAGCTAAAGAGCTCATATCTCTAGGACTTAATTGATCTTGATAAGCGTGTTTCCCAACATCCTCTAAAATTCTAGCTACTTCTAATGCTGCTTCTCTTAAATTTATTTCTGACATATTCTCACCTCTCTATCGTCTGTATCTCATCTGTATCCACATATTCTCTTAAAATCTTGCATCTATTTTACTCAAGTTTTAGCATGTTACAAAGCGTATACACATTATATTTCAAACACTCCAATAAAATTTCACAATTATCACAATAAAAACATATAAAACATATAAAACATATAAAACATATAAAACTAAGTTTTACTACAAGTAAGACTTACATCCATTCATAAAACTCATAAGAACAAACATATAACAATCAAAGATTCTTATTTGATTTGTTGTACATCATATATACAGTATCAGATATGGATGAATATAAAAAGTGCCAAACTCAAGCTTTTAGACACGGGCTTTTAGTTATGGACGTTGATGCAACTCTTATTGACGAAGAAGTAATTGATTTGCTTGCACAAGAGTCTGGAGTAGCAAAAGAAGTAGAAGATATAACACATAAAGCTATGCAAGGAGAAATTGATTTTAATACTTCACTAGTTAAAAGAGTTTCAATGCTTAAAAATACAGATTCATCAATATTAACTAAAATACGCGAAAAAATACATGTAACTTATGGAACTAAAGAATTGATTGAGATTCTTCATTCATATGGATGGAAAATTGGAGCTGTTTCCGGTGGATTTCATGAAGTTATAGATGATATATTATCTTCTATTTCTATAGACTTTTGGGCAGCAAATCATTTAGAAATTGTAAATGGGAAATTAAGTGGACGCGTGGCGGGGCAAATCGTAAACAAAGATTATAAATCTTATATGCTGAAAAAATGGGCTTATGAAAATAACATAAGCATAGAAAACACTGTTGCAATTGGAGATGGCGCTAACGATATTAAAATGCTAACTTGTGCAGGAACAGGAATCGCATTTTGTGCTAAAGAAATAGTTAAAAACAAAATTCCAAACATCATAGATAAGCGAGATCTACGTGAAGTTTTGAAGTTTATTAGCAAAAAAATATAGCTTATTATTCACAATGTGCTTGATCGCTTAAATGCGCTCCTCTAGCCCAATCTGCAGCGTTCATAGACTTTTTCCCTTGTGCTTTTACTTCTAGCAACTCTAAAACTCCATTAGAAGTACCAACCCAAACATGATGCTTATCTATAAATAATCTTCCAGGTAAAAGATTTACAACTCCCTTTTTTTGTAAATCATTGTTATCAGCTAAAGCACACTTAATAATATGCAACTTTAATTCTGATTCATTATGTGTTGTATCAACTAAATTACACCAAGCACCAGGATTTGGAGTGCAAGCACGAATTTGACGATCGAGAGCAAAAGCTGGAATATCAAAACGAATATGGGCATCTTCAACTGTGATTTTTTGAGCTACTTCATACGATCCTAAAGGTTGCTCTATTGGAATAATAGTTCCAGATTCAACTCCTTTAAGAGAAGTGCAAAGCAAAGGAGCGCAATCTAAACTTAGTCGTTTTAACAAATCTCCAGAAGTTTCATGAGATCCGATTTCAGTAGTGTATTGAGAAAGAATAGGACCAGAATCCATACCTTTAGTAATACGAAATACTGTAGCTCCAGTAACATCATCTCCAGCCCAAATGGATCTTTGAACAGGTGCAGCTCCACGCCATTGAGGCAAAAGTGAAAAATGAAGATTATACCATCCTAAAGGCAAAGCATTTAATACAGGTTCGCGTAAAATCTTTCCATATGCTACTACTGCAGCAGCTTTAATACCGGAATCCTTTAATTGCTTAATAAATAACTCTTCTTCACTAGGATCTGATTGCCATACAGGTAAACCTAATTCTAAAGCTGCCTGTTTTACAGGACTTTGTACTAATTTTCTTCCTCGTCCAGTTGGCGCATCAGGGCGCGTAAGAACAGCGCGCACATCAAAATGTTCATGATCTTCAGCTAATAAGCGAAGAGATGGCACTGCAACTTCAGGAGTACCAGCGAATAACAATGGTAATACCATAAACACTCCACTAAAAAAACCAACTAAAACTAACTAAAACTAATATAAAACCAATATAAACTAGCTAAAGCTAATCTATAAAAGCATCTTTAAGCTTACTAAAGAAACCTTTACGATTTAAATTCTCTTTTACTGAAGTTTGCTTTATATCTTTAACTTCTAAATCGTGAATCTTTGCAAATTGCTCCATTAACTCACGTTCTTTAGAACTCAATTTAGTAGGAATATTAACGTTTACATGAACAAGTAAATTGCCACGTTCTTTATTTTCAGAACGCATTATTCTAGATCCTAAGCCTTGTAAAGTAATAACATCCTCATTTTGGCAACCTTGAGGGATAGCAACTTCTTTATCTCCGTCAAAAGTGTGAATTGTTGTATTGTGTCCTAATACAGCCCAGCTCATAGGAACTTCAATCCAGCAATGTAAATCATCACCTTCTCTAGTAAATTGTTTATCATTTCGGATTAAAACATCAATGTACAAATCTCCGGCAGGTCCGCCACACTCGCCTACTTCGCCTTGAGATGCTAAACGAAGTCTAGATTGATTGTTAATTCCAGCTGGAATATTTACTCCAACTTCACGAACAGTGCGAACGCGACCAGTTCCGCGGCATTGAGAACAAACGTTTTTAATAATAGTTCCATGACCTTCACACATTCCACAAGGCATAGAAGTCATCATTTGACCTAACAAAGTATGAATAACTTTTTGAGTTGAACCAGTTCCATGGCATTGCGGGCATGTAACAGGAGAATTTCCATCGCTAGAGCCATTTCCATTGCAATCTTTACATAATCCAAAAGTGGATACTTTAATCTTTACAGTTCCACCGAAAACTGCAGTCTTTAAGTCGATATTAGCTTCTGCTAACGAATCAGAACCTCTTTGAACTCTCGAAATTGGTGAGCTAGTAGTTCCACCAAAGAATTGCGAGAAAACGCTACCCATATCCATATCAAATGGATTACCAGCAGAAGAACCTGAAGATGGATTATTAGGATCAACACCCATATCGTACATTCGACGTTTTTCAGGATTTGACAAAACTTCGTAAGCGTTATTTACTTCCTTAAACTTATCTTCAAATTCTGCACCTGCAAGATCAGGATGATACTTACGACTCATCTTCCTATAAGCTTTACGAATATCATCATCACTTGCATTACGATCAACGCCTAAAATCTCGTAATAATCAGTCACTATAATCCCTCATTTATTTCATCGAAAACACGCAATGAAACTTATTCTAACTTCCAACGTCATCTTATTGTGGCATTAGGCAAAGTCAACATTAGCATAGAAATCTTTAACTGATGTAAATTCTTTCAGCAATATTTTAGTTTTTCTTGTAGTTTTATTGAAGTTTTCCGTGAGCTTTGCTTGAAGTTTCACCAGTTTTTACATCAATTTTATTAGTTTTAACATTATATTTTTATTAGTTTTAAGATTATATTTAATTATATTTGATTAGCGAATCCTACTACTTTATTTTATTATTTTTCAGTCACCTTACTTTTATTTTATTAACTCAAATAAAGTTCAAATATAGCATATTATTTTTCAGCTATTATGAGATATGAAAGTATTAAGATAACGCGCAACTGCTCTAACAGCAGACATTGTAACAGCATAATCCATGTGTTGCGGACCGATTGATCCTATAAAAGCAACTGGAACATTCGTATGAGAAGTGTTATTAAGCGAATTATCACTAATATCTTTATTATTAGAAGATTTCTTATAATCATCTGAACTTTTTAATGTGCTAATACAAATATTATCAATGCAATTTTTTGTATTCTCTTTCTTAACTAAGTAATCACAGCTTAACACTTTAGATTCATTAGATTCATTAAATCTATTAGAAGTTTTAGACCTATAAGTTGATGATGAAAAAGTCGCATCTTCATTACTACTATCTTCATTACTACTATCTTTAATATTATCTTCGTTATATAAAGAAGATTCACTTTCATCGCACTCAATAGACGAATCATATCCATATCCGCTAGTTACAACAGAAGCGTTCAATAACTCAGGAGTATGAGTTTCAGATCCAATAGCAACACTTACTCCGTTTACGCAATCACTAGCTTCTTCGCTCAAAGAAGTCATCAAACGCATGATTACAGCTTGTTCTTCTAGAGCATCAAATAATTGTGCAAAATCATTAGCATGATGTTTATGTGCTAGTTGAGAAGCTCCAGCAACATACAAATCATGAGCATGCTCTCCAGCGTACATATCATCTATTGCTGCAGCCAAACTTGAAATAACAATTCGCATATTAGAATCGTCAATATGTAAAGACAAATCTCTTACATAGCGTGCAGCTAAATCAAAAGGAGCATTAACACACTTATTATTGATGACAGTTGTTAAAGATGAAAAATCGTCAACATGAATATTTCCAATAGGCAACATATGTTGTGCAACACTGCCGGTATCTGTGATAATAACAGCTAATAAAGTTGATTCCGAAACTTGCACTAATTCAATATGCCGAACTCGAGATTTAGATAAGGATGGAGATGCTACTAAAGCAATCTGACCAGTAATACTTGCTAGTAAACGAGCTGAACGCTGTAAAGTATCTTGCAAGCTTACAGATCCACTTAAAAAGTTGCGAATACCTCTACGCTGAGCTTCAGAAAGAGGGATAATCGAAGCCAAACCGTCAACAAAATATCTATATCCTTTTTCAGTAGGAATTCTACCTGCAGATGTATGAGGCTGAACTAAATATCCTTCTTCCTCTAAAGCAGACATATCGTTGCGAATAGTTGCAGAACTAACACCTAAATGATGATTCTTAGTCAAAGATGCAGAGCCAACAGGCTCTTGAGAACGAATATAATCTTCAACGACCGCTCGAAGTACCATCATGCGTCGTGATTGCATTGACTTTCCTCTCATATTCAATTAGGTAATATAACTTCGTTTTTATTATGTTAGCAAAAAATACTACTATTTACAGTCACTAACTGTAAGTTAATAGAGTAAATAAATTCCAATAGATTATAACCAAATTATAATCAGATTATAATCATTAAAAGCAATCGTAAGAAATATTTCTTGACACACTTTATAACCTTTAGTCTGATGCAAAAGATAGGATGAAATCGCAATGTGAGGGTAAAAAGCCAGCGTGAGCTGTGCTTAAAAACCCGAATTATTGGAAGGAAAGTAGATCACATGACCGATTTCAACTGGTCTGCATTAGACGAGCGCGCCGTAAAAATGGCGAAGGTTCTCTCGGCTGATGCTGTTGAGCGAGCAGGACATGGACATCCTGGCTCCCCTGTTTCATTAGCACCAATTGCGTACACCTTGTACCAGCATTTCATTAAGCATGATCCAGCTGACCCAAAGTGGGCCGGACGCGATCGTTTTATTCTTTCTGGTGGTCACGCTTCACTTACGCAATACGTGCAATTGTTCTTCTCTGGATACGGCTTAACTCTTGATGATCTCAAGTATTTCCGTGGCGGTGCAGACACACGTACTCCAGGTCACCCAGAATATGGTTTAACTCCAGGAATTGAAATGACTACTGGTCCTCTTGGACAAGGTCTTGCTTCTGCTGTTGGCTTTGCTTATGGTCAACGCTTTGAGCGCGGACTTCTTGATCCACAAGCTCCAGAAGGCACTTCCCCATTTGATCACAAAGTTTGGGTTATTTGTGGCGAAGGCGATGTTGAGGAAGGCGTTTCTTCTGAAGCTGCTTCCTTAGCTGGAAACCAAAAGCTCGGTAACTTAACTGTTATTTTCGATGCAAACCACATTCAGATTGAAGGAGATACAAAGCTCACCTTCTCTGAAGATATTCTTGCTCGTTACCGTGCATACGGTTGGTACACTGATGAAGTTAGCTTCATCCAGCCAGACGGCTCCTACAAGGAAGACGTTCAGGCTTTGGCTGCAGCTATAGAAAAGGCTCAGGAAGTTACCGATAAGCCTCACTTCATTAAGGTTAATACTTTGATTGCTTGGCCAACACCAGGCAAGACTAACAACGAAGCTTCACACGGATCCAAGCTTGGCGAAGAAGCTGTGAAAGGCTTGAAGGAACTTTGCGGTTTCGACCCAGAAGTTTCGTTCCCAATCGATGAAGAAGCTTTGGCTCACGCTCGCAAGGTTGCAGAACGTGGCTTAGCTGCTCATAAGGCTTGGGATGAAGCTCTCGCAAAGTGGGCTGCTGCCAACCCAGATAAGGCTGCTCTTTACGAGCGCATTAAGGCTGGCAAGCTTCCTGAAGGCTTCGACAAGGCTATTGACGACTTGGTTGCTGGCTTCGAAGTTGGCTCTAAGGTTGCTACCCGTAAAGCTTCCGGCGCAGTTCTTAACGCAATTGCTGCTGTTATGCCAGAACTTTGGGGTGGCTCTGCTGATTTGGGCGGCTCTAACAACACAAACATTAAGGGAGCTGACTCCTTCGGTCCATCTGAAGACGCAACACGCACTTGGCCAAACGTTTCCGAGTACGGCCGTCAGCTTCACTTTGGTGTGCGCGAGTTCGCAATGGGTGCTATTACCAACGGTATTTTGCTTGGTTCTGACACTCGCCCATTCAACGGCACATTCTTCCAGTTCTCTGACTACGAGCGCCCAGCAGTTCGCTTGGCTGCTTTGATGGAGATTCCAAACCTCTACGTTTGGACCCACGATTCCGTAGCTTTGGGCGAAGACGGTCCAACTCACCAGCCAATCGAACACTTGGCTGCTTTCCGCGCTATTCCTCAGCTTGAGGTCGTGCGCCCAGCAGACGAGTACGAAACTGCTGAAGCTTACCGCTACTTCTTCGAAAAGAAGAACAACTACCCAACTGCCATGATTTTGACCCGCCAGGGCGTTCCAACCCTCGCTCAGACTGCTGAAAAGGCTCGCGAAGGCGTGAAGCACGGCGCTTACGTTTTGGTTGATTGCGAAGGCACTCCAGACGTAATCATCATGGCTACTGGCTCTGAGGTTCAGTGGGCTGTTGCAGGCGCCAAGACTTTGGCTGCTGAAGGCATTAAGGCTCGCGTTCTTTCCATGCCATCCCTCGAATGGTTCGAAGAGCAGGACGAAGAGTACAAGGAAGCAATCCTTCCAAAGTCCGTCAAGGCTCGCGTTTCCATCGAAGCTGGCTTGGCATTGCCTTGGTACAAGTATCTTGGCGATTGTGGCAAGGCTGTTTCTATCGAACAGTACGGCTTGCAGGGTGACGGCGGTCAGAACATGATTGACTTGGGCATTACTGCTGAGCACGTAGTAGAAGCTGCTAAGGCTTCTATCGAAGAAGCTCGCGCTTAAGCACAAGAAATATAAAATAAAACTTGATTTATCTACTATTTTGCTAATGCATTGTATTGATAAATCACAAAACTCGAAGTGCTAATTTAGCAACTTCACAAGAAGCAGCAAAGGCGTGTTGATGCCGAGCTACCGTTGGTTTGACATCAACCGCTGTTTCTTGTAAAAACGCCAAAATACCGACGTGCCCCAATTGGTGGAGCACAGTGTTAAGGAGATAACATGACTGAAGCAACGCAGCGCACTAGCGATTCCGGCGTTTCTATTTGGTTGGACGATTTGTCCCGCACCCGCATTGAATCCGGTTCTTTGCAGGATCTTATTGCTCACAAGAATGTTGTTGGCGTTACCACCAACCCATCCATTTTCCAGAAGGCTTTAAGCCAGGTTGGCCCATACGATGCACAGCTTAAGGAACTCGGCAAGGTAGACGTAGAAACCGCTATCCGCGAGTTGACCACCACCGATGTTCGTAACGCAACCGATATCTTCCGCGAGATTGCTGAAAAGACTGATTTCGTTGACGGTCGCGTTTCTATCGAAGTTGATCCACGCTTGGCTCACGATACTGCTAACACTGAGAAGCAGGCTGAAGAGCTTTGGGCAAAGGTTGATCGTCCAAACGTTATGATCAAGATTCCAGCAACTTTGGAAGGTCTTCCAGCTATCACTGCTACCCTTGCTAAGGGCATTTCCGTGAACGTAACCTTGATCTTCTCCCTCGAGCGCTACGAGCAGGTTATCGATGCCTTCATCGAAGGTATTGCTCAGGCAGATGCTAACGGCCATGACTTGAAGCACATTGGTAGTGTCGCTTCCTTCTTCGTTTCCCGCGTTGATACTGCTGTTGATAAGCTCCTCGAAGCTAACGGAAGCGAAGAAGCTAAGGCTCTTGAAGGCAAGGCTGCTGTTGCTAACGCTCGCTTGGCTTACGAACTCTTCGAGAAGAAGTTCGCAGCTGACCCACGTTGGGCTGCTCTTGAAGCTAAGGGCGCAAAGAAGCAGCGTCCACTTTGGGCTTCTACTGGCACAAAGAACGCAGCTTACTCAGATTGCAAGTACGTTGACGAGTTGGTTGCTGAGCATGTTGTCAACACTATGCCAGAAAAGACTTTGAACGCTCTTGCTGATCACGGCAACGGCGCTCCTTCCGTTAAGGGCACTTACGAAGAGAGCCACGCTGTTATGAACAAGCTTGCTGAGCTTGGCATTAACATCAAGGACGTTACCGACAAGCTCGAAGCTGACGGCGTTGCAGCATTCATCAAGTCTTGGGATTCCGTTATTGCTGACGTGCAATCTGGAATTGATCGCGTGAATGCATGATTTATAGCTTTTTAAGTTAAAACATAATAAATAAGCCGCATTTTGAATTAGGAATATTCCTAAACATTATGCGGTTTATTTATTTTTATCTATAACTCAATAAATTGCACTCAATAAGTAGATAGAACGCAGAATCAATACGCTAAAAAGATATTTGAAACAATAAAATTTAATACTGTTTACTTTTACTAATTTATCTATTACACATTTAGCATAACAAGACTTATATTTGTAAAAACAATAAACAATAAACAGTAAATAGTAAACAGTAAACAATTTAATAATTTAACAGTTTAATAATTTACTTAAGTGAACTCCAATCAAATGGTTGCTCTACAAAATAGTATGCATTATTGTCATCAGGAGCAGGCGCAAATGGAACAGGTTTATGCGCGACTGTAGGCACAAACGGGTTATTAACAGTATTATATGTTCCTGTAAATGGAATAACTTTCTTATCATATAACTTTGGATCTCTTCTAAGAATGAATGGACGATTTAAGTCCGGTTGATTAGAACTACTTCCCTTAAAGTAACCGCTATCTTCAACTTTTTTCAACTTAGAATTAACAGGGAAAGCTACATAAAAATCGTTAATCCTATAATTCATACCTGACCATTTAGAGGTATCTTTCATCGCATGGAAAATATCCATTATTTCATTTGCATTAAGATCTTTTAGAACGCCATGATCACAAATCTTCTTGTAATTAAAAGGATTGATCAATGGACTAGTTCCACAATACGGGAAACTACCGTTATAAAATTCTACTGCTCCAGAATCTCCCGCAATAAGATGATTTCTCATATTAGTTTTCTTATCTTTTGAAACAGTAATATTCAAATTTAATGAATCAAAAATATTTTTAATTACTTCATCAGAACTATTAGCATCAACTTTATCTACATCAATATTATCTGAATTAGGAACATATGATTTCGCAGAAGTACTAAGATTGTCATCGCTCAAATCAGGCTTACCATTTACTGTGTATAAAGATAGTCTTAAATTCTTCAAAGAAGAATATTGTTTAACAACCTTTTCAATATTTATGCAATTACCAGATTTAGTACACCATTTTCCTAAAAGTGGATCAAGGAACTGTATTATATAAGATTTACCATGATCAACATATGAACTCAGAGCTTCCTTAGTTTTAGAAGCGTCAATTCCATATAACAAATCAATATGTCCATTTGTTACGCTTGATCCGAGAGATGGATAAGAACCAACAATTTTTCCTAACATTTTCTTTGACGAAAAATGAGGTGTTAGCATAACGTCTTTGAACCCAAGGGATTCAAGTTTCTTTAAAGCAGCTTCTTTATCCATTCCAAATAAATCAATAGGTATGCCTTTTCCTTTACTAGCAACTGCTAAATGAATAGCGTCATGGTCTGGATTTATAACAGAATTTCCAGGCATTGGATCAGCTCCAATAACTTCTCCATCTTTCTTATTATTAGATACAACTTGATGAATCTTTATTTCAACACCCATATCTTTAATTACTTCTTTAGCAGAAGAAAGAGATGCTCCGATTACACCTTTTTCTGGAACTCCTGGACCAATAGATTCAACAATCGTAATTTTATTAGATTTTAATACATAACTTCCCGGATTTGCGCCGTTTAATCTTATATAGCTTCCACTCTTCAACTTATTAAATTCTTTTTTAACTTCAACAGTTAAACCTTGTTTTTTAAGATTACTTTCAATTGTATTTACAGGCATATTCTTCAATTGTGAAGATTTAGGAATATATACTTTATTATTTGCAAAATAGGCAAATACTCCAATAGCAGCAGCTAAAACAACTACAAGTGAAACAATAATAGAGATTATAATAACTTTACGCTTAGTTTTTTTATTATTTTTATTATTTATTGGCGAGCTCGACTCAGAATTTGTATTTGCTGCATTTGTTGTATCTGATGGAGCTGTTGAATTGGTTGTAGATGTTGTAGCTGCTGTATCTTCTACAGGAAAACCACAATTATCGCAAAAAGACCAATCATCTTCGACTTTCTTACCGCAATTTATACAAAACATATCAATCCCTCGTTTAGCTCTCGTACATAATCCAATATACTACAAGAAAACGCTATTTACACACTAAACAGGTTCTATATTCTAGAAAAGAAACATATAAAAATTTATAGATTTATAAATAAAAAAAAACGCGCGACTAAAAAGCCGCGCGCAATAAAATTCACTAAATCAACATGAATTTACTCATCAAATCCAAAGCCACAATAATTGCAACCCAGAACAAAGCGATAAACACAGTCCAACGGTTCAAATTCTTCTCAGCGACACCAGAACTACCAGCGTTCTTTGTTAAGCCGCCACCAAACATATCGGAAAGACCGCCGCCTTTACCCTTATGCATCAAAATTAATAGAGTGAGCAAAATGCTTGCGAGCACTAATAATACTTGCAAAACAATCTTGACAGCGTTCACAACTAACCTCCCGTTATAGAGTACTTTGATTGAGCATAATACTAACCATTGACCTATTTATTTACAATATTCACAATATCAGCAAGTTCATCTGCATCTAAAGCAGCTCCTCCAATAAGAAAACCATCTACATCATCTTCTTGTATCAGAGTAGATGCATTTTGAGAAGTAACGGATCCACCGTACAGAATTCGCACATTATTTGCGACTGTTTGCGAAAAAGTATTTCTTAAATCTTCGCGAATAGCATATGCAGCTTCTTGTGCAGATTGCGCGTTCGCAACCATGCCAGTTCCAATTGCCCATACAGGCTCATAAGCAATAATCAAACGTTCAGCCTGCTGAGAATCTAAATCACGAGTAACATCATGTACTTGTCCAACTGCAAAATCTAATTCAATGCCTTGCTTACGCTCTTCAAAACTTTCGCCAACACAAAGAATCGGCTGCATTCCAGCAGCTAGAACAGCTCTAACTTGATCAACAATATTTGCATCATCTTCAGGATGATATTTTCTACGCTCAGAATGCCCAACAATCACAAACGAACATCCAAGACTTGCAAGCATATCTGCTGAAACATCACCTGTGAAAGCACCTTGTGCTGTTACAGATACTGCTTGAGCACCATAAAGTATAGGAAGTTTATTTGATTCAACTAATACTTGCACGCTTCTAATAGATGTAAAAGATGGCATTATAGCTACATCACATTTGCGATAATCAAAATGAAAATCATGTAAAAGTAAAGCAAACTTGTGAACAAAATAAGTAGCTTCACGATGATTAAAATTCATCTTCCAATTACCTACAACAAGCGGCTTTCTTCGTTGAATCATATTCATCCTTAATAGCAATTCTCAAAAATGCTTAAATGATTAAAAATTAACAGTGTGCCGACCCTATATTTAAGAGTCGACACACTATCTACAAATAACTTTATTACAAGAATACTAGTCAAGCACGCTCAAGCCTGGAAGAGTCTTACCTTCCAAGAACTCGAGTGAAGCACCGCCACCAGTTGAGATGTGAGAGAAACCATCTTCTGCAAATCCAAGATTACGAACTGCAGAAGCAGAATCGCCGCCACCAACAATAGTGAAAGTACCATTCTTAGTAGCATCAACCAATCCTTGAGCTACAGCGCGAGTGCCATCTGCGAACTCTGGAACTTCAAACACTCCCATAGGACCGTTCCAAACAACTGTCTTAGAATCAACAATCTTGTCGTGGAAAAGCTTCTGTGAATCTGGACCAATATCTAAGCCCATCTTGTCTGAAGGAATAGAATCAGCTGGAACTACTTCTGGAGCAACTGGAGTATCGCCTGCTGGGAAACCTGCGTTCACAACAATATCAGTTGGAAGAACAAGCTCAACGCCATTTGCTTTAGCTGTTTCAATATATCCTTTAACTTTCTCAAGCTGATCCTCTTCAAGCAAAGAAGTACCAACTTCATGACCTAAAGCCTTCAAGAATGTGAATACCATACCTCCGCCAATAACTAAACGATTAGCTTTAGAGAGCAAGTTCTCAATAACACCAAGCTTGTCGGAAACTTTAGAACCACCAAGAACAACAGTCAAAGGACGCTCTGGATTTTCAGTTGCACGAGAAAGTGCCTTAACTTCCTTTTCAACAAGCAATCCGGCAGCTGAAGGAAGATCTGCAGCAACATCGTAATTAGAGCCCTGAGCACGGTGAACAACACCAAAACCATCAGAAACAAATACTTCACCAAGAGACGCAATCTTCTTAGCATAAGCTGCACGCTCGGAAGCATCCTTGCTGGTTTCTTCTGCGTTAAAGCGCACGTTTTCAAGCAAAACAACGTCACCGTTGTTCATTGCGGCAACTTTAGCTTGAGCATCTTCACCATAAGTGTCTGCAGCCAAAGCAACTTTCACACCAAGAAGCTCACCTAGACGAGCTGCAACTGGAGCTAAAGAAAGCTCAGGAACAACTTGTCCCTTTGGACGTCCAAGATGAGCCATCAAAATAACTTTTGCATTCTGCTTGCGCAAAGCATTGATTGTTGGCAGAGCTGCACGAATACGGCCGTCATCGGTGATAGTCGTACCCTTGAGAGGAACATTAAAATCAGCACGAACTAAGACGCGCTTACCGCTCAAATCTCCCAAATCCTTAAGTGTCTTCATTGGTATCCTTTCAAAACCATGATGCAAGTAATATAAATCGAAGCATGTTTAATTTGCCTCGAAAATCTACAAATGCCAAGTGCGATTATATCGCATAAACCCAACAAAAAAGCATTTTTATTTGTAATAAAAAACGAATACACATTGCAATTGCATCACAATAAAATATATAAAATTGGGGTTACAAGCATTTCGCTTATAACCCAATAATTTTTGTGTCTTTACGCTCGAACACAGAAATAATTTGTAAGATCATTTACAAATCACGTGCAAATTTAAGAACTATCTTAAGAACGAGATTTTTCAACTTTATCTGAAAGCTGCAAAAGTCTTCTAATACGTCCTGCAATAGCATCCTTAGTAATAGGAGGATTAGCTAAATGTCCAAGCTGTTCCAAAGTTGCATGAGCATGCTCTAAGCGCAAACGTCCAGCCATCAACAAATTATCTGGAATATCATCGCCTAAAATATCAAATGCATGACGCACTTTCTTACAAGCTTCAGTCGCAGCACGAGCACTTCTACGCATATTAGCATCATCAAAATTAGCTAAACGATTAGCTTTTCCGCGTGCTTCACCATCAGATCGCTTACCAGTCCATTCTCTAGCAGAATGTGGAGCTCCAATAAGATTCAACATACGCTCAATAGCATCTGAATCTCTTAAAGTAACTCTTTCAGAACTACGAACTTTACGAGCTTTGGCACTAATTCCTAAACGAGCTGCCATTGTTTGCAAAGCTGTAGCAGCTTCAGCTGTAGGGCAAACAATTTCTAAATAACTCGCTTTACCAGGATCTGAAATAGCACCGTGAGCCAAAAAAGCTCCTCGCCAAGCTGCTTTAACTTGAGCAATACTTCCACCAACAATCTCAGGAGCTAACCCAGCAACAATACGCATACGACGATCTAATAAACCAGATTGCAATGCTAATGCTGTAGCGCCATGTTCAACAAGAACGTCATAACGAATTACAGATCCGTTAGGTGTTTGACGAGTGACCTGAGAAACACTAGCATCACGCTTGCACTGTATTCGTAAAACATCGACAAGCCACTGAGCAGCGCTCAATGAGTCGAATTGGGCACGAATTACAGCCTTATTATTAACTGGTCGCAAACCGCCAGCAAAGCGCATCATCGCAGCCGCTTGAGCCATAATGACAGTCGGGAGCTCGTTGTCGTTCGATACGAGTTCATTTTTGACGTCGTCAAGAAGAGCCAAGAGACAACCTCCTACTTTTGTTCTTCTTCAAGTATGCGTTTTTTGATTCGTGCATGATGCGCAAAACATCGACATGCTCGGCTTTCTGTGATACCGAATGACTTGGACATTTTCGAACAAATCTCAATAATTTGCACATCAATAATTGCTATGCATCAAGATATTACAACACTATTGTTATATTCTACGTGCTAACTCGCGAGCAGAAACAGTAACTTGTAAACCATGAATACGCAATCTTCTTGCTAACTCAATGCTTACAGCTACAGAACGATGTTGACCACCAGTACATCCAACAGCAATCGTAACATAATGTTTATCTTCTTTTGCAAAACCATCAATTGCAGTACGCAATGCTTTTTCATAAGAATCCAAAAAAGAAACAGCTTGAGGATTAGATAACACGTAATCTTGCACAGCTTTATCTTTACCTGTTAAATCTCTTAATTCTGGAACCCAGAAAGGATTTGGCAAAAATCTCATATCAGCTACAAAATCAGCATCCATAGGCATTCCATATTTAAATCCAAAACTAAAAATATGAACCGATACAGTAGATAAGCCTTTTCCAAGAAGACTTTCATAAAGTTTTGTGGAAAGCTGATGAATGCTTAAGGTTGAAGTATCAATAATAATATTCGCACAATCTTTCAAATGACTTAAAAGCTCTCGTTCTTCACGAATACCATCAATAAGACGTCTACCACGTTGTAAAGGATGCGGTCTACGAACTGATTCATAGCGCTTAATAAGAACATCATCATGAGCATCTAAAAACAGTATTTGAGTCTTAACACCCAACTCATCAACATGAGCTAAGACAGCGAAAAGATCGTCAAAATATCCTCGAGATCTAACATCTATAACAGCAGCAAGTTTATGAACTTTAGAGCCAGAAGAAGTCATCATATCTACTAAAGGAATAAGCAGCTTAGGCGGTAAATTATCAATAACATACCATCCCATATCTTCTAAAGCATTTGCAGCATGAGATCTTCCAGCACCACTCATTCCAGTTATTAGCATTACTTCAAAATCAGCTAAAGAACTATTACGTGCATGATTATGCGGAGTAAAAGAATGATTTACAAAATCATCTTCATTATTTTTAATATTAGCTGGAAAATTTTCACTCTTAACACTATCGCTATGCATATCAACATCATGGCGATCATTAAGCAATGAATCATCATTCATAATGCTTCCTCCAACTCTTTACGCATATAACTGCTTAGCTTATCGTAATCTGTAGCCTTGTCAGAATCTTTTTTTAAAGCATTTGCAAAACAATTCTCGCCACAATTTGCAAAACAATTTGCAAAATTTTCTTTAGAATTCCGGTAAGCAAATGTCATAAGCTTTACTTGCTCTAACGCTTGGTATAAAAGCATTTCTTCGCCGCCAATTGCCAATCCGTATTGACTAAAAGCACTAAGAAGCATACTTGGGCGAGGATCATACACAACGTCAAGCAATACTCCCAGACTTTTTACACACCTATTTTGGCAGTAAGCTTTTAGAGCTAGAGCTATTAAATCTGCAACGTGCGCTGGAACAGTGCTTATTACTATGTCTGCTTCTGATATTGCTCGAATTGCGTCTAGTGAACTTAAAGATTGCAAAATAAGAGATTCATCATATTCAGATAATTTTTCCGCACACAATTTTTTCGCACTATAGTCAGCAAATTTCGCTGTAACGTCTTCACTAAATATTGGGAATTCAATGCCTTGAACCGATTCGTAGTTTGCATTATTTGCGTTACTTTGAATTTTGTTAATTTGAAAATCGTGAATTCCGTTACTTTTAATTCCATGATTCTCGTTACTTTGAATTTTGTTACTTTCTAAGCACGGTTCTATACTTCTGCTATTTGGAAAATCAGCACAATAGGTACGCAAAATATTATTAAAACGTTCAACGCCTTTTACACTACCATTATTGTCAGTTCTAGCAACAACTTGCACTTTTTCAAGTTTTGAAGCTTGCGCGATTTCTATAAGTGCAGCCATTGCAGATGATGCAGTATTACCACTACCAATAATAACAGCCTTTTTTACTTGGCTTATGCGCTCTCGCAAAGCTCGAATAAAAACTGCAATTATGCCATTTACATCAGTGTTGCACAGTTCAATTTGACAAGGAGATGCTATTGCAGGATTTGTTGTAAAAATCACTGTGTTTGCGACTCTAAGTGCGCTAGACCAATAATCGCAAGGAGTACCAAGTTTCATTACGGCTTTTTTAAGCGGCATTGTAAGGCTTAAGCCTTTCCAAGAATCGTCAAGTTTTAAAATAAAATCAGCTAACTCTGTTTCACTCACTTTTTCTTTGCTATATTGCCAATTTGTTAGACCTAAAGCTTTATAAGCAGCGTTGTGCAATACAGGAGAAAGTGAGTGAGAAATAGGATCTCCTAATACTGCACAATGAAAAATCTCACACATATTCTCTCCTATCAATAAGCCAATAAATCCTTAGCGTCAAAACTAAAACGCAATTCTCCTTTATAATTAAATGCGCTATGTTCAGATAACTCTTTACGCAATCTTCTAACTAATTCCCCTCTAAATTCTAAAGGAACTCTTACTACTGCTTTAACACGATCATGCAATTCTTCGAAATGCAAATTGTGATCGCTAACAGGCGTATGCATAGGTACTATTCCAAGCAAAGGCGAAATGGCAACATTATCAACAAAAATATTAGGAAGATCATTATTTTTAATATCTTTATTAAATCCGCTAGAAATATAATGATCAGCATTGTTATCATTATTTTTTATTTTACTAGACTCAATTTCATCACAATAATTATGAATAGCACCAATATTTTTTAATGCTCTCATAACAGCTTGTCTACTACCCCAAACACATGCAGCACAAACTGTTGGAGGAAGAGCAGCTCGCTTTCGCTCAGAAAGCTCATAAGATGCCAAAATAGATGAATCCCACGATTCAAGTGACTTAGCAATTGCACTATGAGTTTCACCTAATATCATCACACATCCACCACGAGATTTTGCAGCGCAAGCGCAAGAAGCACGCATCCACGATTCCAATACATCGTATGAACCATCTAAATTAGTCAAATATAAACTCGTCCACGCGTCAAGTAAAGCAACTACTTGATATTCTCCAGTAAATGTTTCATATGCAATAGAAGAAATATTAGAAATATTATTGTGATTTTTATCACTTTTTTGACTTCTATTTAGATATACAACATCTGACGCATTACTTTGAAGATTACTTTGAAGATTTTCGCCTATATTTTCTACATCACTTACGCCATTGATACTATTATCACGATCACTGCTATCAACAAAATCATCGCCTGCAGCACGCTTAAAATCAGGTTCTAAATCAATATCTTTTCTACTATTTTCAAAAGAATAATTGTTATTTAAACGTTTAACTCTAGGCTCTGCACCCGGAGTTGCAACTACAATTACAGCTTCCTCGTTAATCCAATGCACAATACCGTTTGAACAATGAGGTGATGAAACAATCAACTTAACACCAGGAAATAGCATTGAAAGCTGCTTAATCGTGCCAGATGCACCGACACGAATTGCGCGCAAAGACTTACCTGAGCAATACGTACACGACCAATTCGCTAAACTATTACCACACCATGCGCACCTTGAATGAGCGCCATCTATACCAAAATCAATTGGACCTGTACAACGACGACATCTAGCTTGATGACGGCATTTAGTACAAATAACTGACTGAGTAACTCCATCTTGAGGAATCGACATTAGCACAGGCTTACCAATGCTTAATGCATCTTTTATAATCCTAACTGCTGTATCTGGAACTCTTAATCCTGCACTTTCATCGCCAATTTTTTCTAAAGTCTCACGATTAAGCCATCTTACCCAAGCTGAAGCTTCATATCTAACAGAATTAAAAGGAGTAATAATCTCACTTTTTCCAGAAACTAACGATGAATTTTGGTAATTATTTGAATTATTGGATTCATTTAATTTATTTGATTCGTTTGATTCATTTGATTTAAGAGAAGATCTTAAATAATCTTCGCTATCAATTTCATATTGGCTAACTAAACTCCTCGCAAAAGACATAGATATGAATACACCGCCATGACTTTTAGCGCGCAATCGCATAACACCTCTAGCTTGAGCATACGGTTGCATACCGTCAGCCTGCTGATAAGCACAATCTTCAACAATAACGAAAAGAGCAGCTCCTTCAACTGGCGCATACATTGCAGCCCTAGTTCCTAATACACACGGAACAATCCCCTTGGAAATTGCAATCCAAGACCTATATCTATCTGCTGGAGTGTCTGCAGCACAAAGTCGCACAACATCACCAGAAAATTCTCCATTTTTTAACTTCTTATATGGTTTGATTCCGCAAACCATAAGCGCTCGCATAACATCATTCACTTCTCGCAATGTAGGCAATACTACTGCGACTTGTCGTCCAGAGCCGATAGCTGTTGTAATAATCCATGCCAAATCTTGCGCCCAACGTCCAGAGCCCGGCAAAGCATCCAAAATAAAAGAAGAAGATTGACTAGCGTTATTAACTTCATTAGAAAAATCACGAAGCTCATTGAGCTCATCACAAGAAATATAAGAATATGGATTATTAACATGACATAATGCTTTCTTCAAAGATAAAGCATTATTATAAGACGCTATCATCCTCTCATCGCTTGTACGAAATACACGCTCTGAGCCGTTATATTCAACTAAATTACTTGATAAGTCTTCGTGAAATTTAAGCGATGGAAGAATTTTTTCTCGAAGCGTTTTAATCCTAAGTTTTTGAGAGCGATTACAAAAATAAGCATCGTCTTCAACACTTGCTATTCTTTGAGGAACAGCCAACCTAATAATATTTGCAGGAGTTCCACCATAAGCATCAGCTATAGATAGAATATCTGCTCGCATTGAAGAAGATAATAAAACTCCATTTGACAAAACACGATCAATAAATCTCAAGGAATCTTTTGTAGTATGAGATTCATCTGACCTAGACCAAATAATTCCATTAACACGTCTTGCGCCAAAACGAACTCGAACTAATACTCCAGGGCGCGCAATATCATCATATTTTTCTGGAATAAGATAATCAAAAGTATGACCTAAATGCGCAGCTTGAACATCAAGCATAACATGAGCAACAGCATTAGAATGTGCAGGCACACTATAAGATGCGCTTTTTTTACGCTTCTTCTTGTGCGCTAAACCTTCTAATTCAGGTTGTTGCAGCATAAATCACACCTTCACTCTTATGCTAAACAGTCTAACAATTCTGCTGATGAATAGACGAAATAGCATGTTTCAAATCTTCAACACGATTCAAATTCTCCCAAGGGAATTGCACATCAGTTCTGCCAAAATGACCATAGGATGCAGTTTTAGCGTAAATTGGACGCAATAAATTAAGCTCGTCAATAATTGCTGCAGGGCGCAAATCAAATACCATACGAACAGCTTTAGATATATCGTCACAACTTATTCCAGAAGTTTCAGTACCGAAAGTTTCTATATTTACACTAACTGGCTCAGCAATACCAATGGCATAAGCTACTTGCACTTCTACTTTATGAGCTAAAGATGCCGCAACTATATTCTTTGCCACCCATCTAGCAGCATAAGCAGCAGAACGATCTACTTTACTTGGATCCTTTCCAGAAAAAGCACCGCCACCATGATGAGCAGCTCCACCATATGTATCGACAATAATTTTTCTGCCTGTCAAACCAGAATCTGCAGCAGGCCCTCCTAATACAAATGAGCCAGTAGGATTAACTAACATCCTATAATTTTCGTAACTAACTTTATTTTCAAGAGTTTCTTTAAAAACAGGATTAACAACATTTTCTACTAATTGCTTTTGAAGCCAATCATGCGAAACATTTGGATCGTGTTGAGTAGAAATAAGAACAGTATCAACACGCTTAGGACTACCATCTTCACCGTATTCAATAGTGACTTGAGTTTTACCATCAGGACGCAAATGCGGGATAATACCATCTTTACGAACTTTTGCTAATCTATACGCAAGCTTATGAGCTAAATAAATAGGCAAAGGCATATAAGAATCTGTTTCATCGCTAGCATAACCAAACATAACACCTTGATCACCAGCACCTTGAGAAGAATAACGATCTTGTAAAGAAACTGAATCATTCTTAGAATCTATACGCTGTACACCTTGATTTATTTCAGAACTTTGCTCAGTAAGCGATACCATAACACCGCATGAATCTGCATCAAGACCAATAGTAGAACTCGTATATCCAACGTTTCTAACAACTTTACGAACTATTCCAGGAATATCTGTATAAACTTCTCCACGAACTTCGCCAAAAACTACGAATTGACCTACGCAAGCACACACTTCTACAGCAACATGAGCACTAGGATCTTGGCTGAGCATATCGTCTAAAATCGAATCAGCAATTTGATCACATAACTTATCTGGATGCCCCTCTGTCACAGATTCTGCAGAAATTAACTTGCGTTCTTTCATGTACCCTCCATATTTTTAAGCAAAATCACGCATAAACTAACAAATCGCAGCCATATAATCACTCAAGGAGCTACCTTATATGACTGCGATCGTTCTAACAAAGAAATAAAACTTAATTGCCTTCACTCATATCATCGTCACCAAGAGTTTCCTCTAACAAGCCTTCGTTGATTTCACGGAAAGCAATAGAAAGAGGCTTTTCTTGATTTTGATACTCAACAAGCGGACCAACATTTTGCAATAAGCCCTCATTGAGTTGAGTGAAATAAGAATTAATCTGCCGTGCTCGTTTTGCGGCAAACAAGGCAAGCGCATACTTGGAGTCCGCATGTTCCATCAAATCGTCAATCGGCGGATTCGCAAGTCCCGTAGGTGTTGGCTGAGTGCCCAATGCCATAATGTTCTCCATATTCTATGGTGCCACAATAGTTCCAAGTTGCTTATTATATGCTACAGCTTGGATATTGCAAGCATCGATTTCCTTTTAAATAAAAAATTTTAAATGTTCTATACTATTATGCTCTAAGACTAAAGGAGAAAAACAGCTTTCGCTCACTTCAAATCATATTCTTGAGCAATTATATTCCATAACTCGTTAGCAGCACGATTTACATCATCATTAACAATAACTACGTCAAATTCGCTAGCAGCAGCTATCTCTACTTTCGCAGTTTCTAAACGCCGCTTTTGCTGCTCAGGAGTTTCAGTACCACGACCAATCAATCTTCTTTTAAGTTCTTCAAAACTTGGCGGAGCTATAAAAACATAAACAACTTCTAATCCTAAACGGGAAGCTTCTTGCTTAACTCGCCTAGCACCTTGCAAATCGATCTCTAAAAGAGTAGGAATATTCTGCTCTAAATGATCTAAAACAGGCTGAAGAAGAGTTCCGTAATAAGCCATTCCATGAACTAGTGCAGTTTCTAAAAATTCTCCGTTACGCTGACGGCGCTTAAACTCATCTTCATCTAAAAACCAATAATGAATGCCATTAAACTCTCCTGGGCGAGGAGATCTAGTAGTTGCAGAAACAGAGAGCCAAATATTAGGGTGTTTTTCACGCAATACGCCTTCAACAGTACCTTTTCCAGCGGCAGTAGGACCAGTAAGAACAATAAGCCTACGCTTACGAACACCGTATGTATAAGTTGTATTGGCCATCGTAACATCGTGCTCCACTAAAATCATGTTTTGTTTACTATAGCTTACGTAAAAATACATTACATAAACATATAAACACGTTACCACTCTTACATGAATTATAACTTCGTTTTCTGTTAATGCCTTATTGCTGATTTTTATTTGCTCTTAAATCCAACAATTTAATTTAATATTTTCGTCAAGCTTAATGTTGAGAATCGTCAATCCATTAAAGCTTGACGAATATCCCAAGCAATACGCTCAGTAGCAGCTGAAAGAGAGCCGATATCTGGACCATGAGAAGCAATAGATCTAGAAACAGTAACTAAAACATTTCCGTGAGTTCCAGCAAATACAGTTTTCAAATCGTTTGCTTCAGCTCCTTGCCAACCATATCCAGGAGAAAGAATTGGACCTGTAAAACTAGTAAGATCAACATCTCCACCATTCATCCAATCTCCAATAGTAGCTCCAACAATTAAGCCAACCGAACCCATGCCTTTAGTGTGCTCATTAAAGCTTTGAGCAGTTTGAGCAATACCATGAGCAACAGTATGCCCGCGATAACTTCCACTTTGACGAATAGCTGTTTGAAGATTAGCTCCTTCACGATTAGATGTCAGAGAAGCCATGAAAACTCCACATCCATTATTCAAAGCTTCGTTTATAAGACTACTCATAGAGCGAGCGCCATAATATGGAAGAAGAGTTATAGCATCTGCTCTTAATGGTGCTCCAGGCTTAAAATATGCATCTGCTAAAGCTGAAATAGTTGTAGATAAACCACCATGACCGCAATCAACAATAGTAATAACATCCATTTGACGAGCCGCATAAAGAACACGTTCAAGCGCTGCGAAACCTTTAGATCCGTAGCGCTCAAACATACTCGATTGGAATTTAACTGCAGCAGCACGACCGTTCATAGATTGAAGCATTCGCATAGAGAACAATTCAGCACCTTGAGCATCCATATTGTATCCCCAATTAAGCAACATTTTCCTATGAGGATCAATACCGACACATAGAGGTCCATATTTTGCCATTGCATTTTGTAAACGCAAACCAAAATCAGATCTTTGTGCTTGTAATTCTTGATCGCATATGCTTTCAGTCATATGATTTTACGCTCGACTTTCTTAAAGCTACTTTTGGTTTTCAGCACATTCTATTGCAAACAGTTGCTTAGCATGCTCCTGTATACTCATAACCTGATAATCATTGTTTTTAACAGCTTCAATAGCCATTAAAACAGGTGCGAACTCAGTAATTGTAGTGAATTGAGGAAGATCTGCAGCAACAGCAGCAGCACGAATTGCATATCCATCAGTGCGAGATCCTCTAGAATTCGGTGTGTTCAGCACCATATCAATCTTACCATTCTCAATAAGTTCTACTACGTTTTTGCCAATTCTTTCTTTAGAATATTCGCTATCACGCACATCTTTAGCGGTATCACCAATACTAGAAATTTTATCTACAATAACAGAATCAATACCGTATCTACGCAATACAGAAGCAGTACCTTCAGTAGCCCAAATAGTAAAACCAAGTTCCACTAAACGAACAGCTAATAATGGCAATTGTCTTTTATCTGCATCACTTACAGAAACAAATACATTTCCGCTTGTTGGCAATCCTCCCTTATATGCAGCAAGCTGGCTTTTAGCAAAAGCGTGTGGAAAATCTCTATCGAATCCCATAACTTCACCAGTTGAACGCATTTCAGGTCCAAGAAGAATATCAACAGTACGTCCAACAGGAGTGCGGAAACGCTTAAAAGGCAGCACGGAAGCTTTAATAGCAACTTGTTGACCTTGATGAATATCACCGCCGTCACCCTTAGGAAGAAGAAGACCACGTTTACGTTGCTGTTCGATTGTTTCACCAGCCATAATTCGTGCAGCAGCTTTAGCAAGCGCTACACCAGTTGCCTTAGATGCAAACGGAACTGTGCGCGATGCTCGAGGATTTGCCTCAATCACGTACAAAGTATTCGCCATAAAAGCGTACTGAACGTTAATAAGACCGCGAACTGAGCAGCCGCGAGCAATCGAAAGCGTGCCCTCACGAAGGCGGCGAATCTGATCGTCCGAAAGTGTGCTTGGAGGAAGAGTGCAAGCTGCGTCACCAGAGTGCACGCCAGCTTCCTCAACATGTTCCATAATTCCGCCAATATAAAGCTCATTGCCGTCATAAAGCGCGTCAACATCAATTTCAATAGCGTCTTGCAGGAACTTATCAATCAAAAGAGGAGAAGGAAGCCTGCCAGAAACAACAGTGTCTGCACGAGCCTCATTCAATGCGCGCTCAACATATTTTGCAAGCTGAGAGTCATCGTACACGATTTCCATGCCACGCCCGCCAAGCACGTAGCTTGGTCGCACAAGAACCGGGTAACCGATTGCGTGAGCAGCATCCCTTGCTTCATCTAAACTTAACGCTGTACCGTATCGAGGAGCATTCATTCCTTCTTGACGAAGAACTTCACCGAAAAGTTCACGATTTTCAGCCAAATCAATAGCTTCAGGAGTTGTTCCCAAAATTGGAACTCCTGCAGCTTTCAGACGAGCAGCAAGCGAAAGTGGAGTTTGACCACCAAGCTGCACAATCACGCCTTTAACTGGTCCAAGTTTCTTTTCAGCTTCATAAATTTCAAGAACATCTTCGAAAGTAAGAGGCTCAAAGTAAAGACGATCAGACATATCATAATCTGTAGAAACAGTTTCAGGATTACAATTAACCATAATAGTGTCGTAATCCTTACCCAGTTCTTGAACAGCATGAACACAAGTGTAATCAAACTCAATTCCTTGTCCAATTCGATTCGGACCAGAGCCAAGAATAATTACTGCTTCACGATTGCGCTTCTTCAATTCACTTTCATCAGCATAGCAAGAATAGTAATAAGGAGTAATAGCATCAAACTCTGCAGCACATGTATCTACAGTTTTATAAACAGGATGCAATCCATAAGCCCAGCGAAGCTCGCGGACCATATTTTCACCCTCATCACCAAGAGAACGCAAATGTGCAATTTGAACGTCCGAAAGACCTGCAAGCTTAGCATTCTTCAAAACTTTAGGAGTTAAAGTTTCAGCATTTTTAACATATAAAGCTGTTTTATTGATTTGTGCAAGTTGATGAATAAACCACGGATCAATTTTAGTTGCATCGAAAATCTGTTCAGGAGTAGCTCCTCCCCACAAAGCACGCTGAATTTGCAAATATCTATGCTCTGTTGGAGTATGAATCTCATTTAGAAGATCCTCAACTTCTTCTTTACTTGGACACTCACCATCCCAGCTAAAGCATGCATGACGCTTGTCAATTGAGCGCATTGCTTTACCAAGAGATTCCTGGAAGTTTCCAGCTAACGCCATTGCTTCACCAACTGACTTCATAGAAGTAGTAAGAGTGGTATCTGCTCCTGGGAATTTTTCGAAAGCAAAACGCGGAATCTTAGTAACAACATAGTCAATCGTTGGCTCAAAACTTGCAGGAGTAGAACGAGTAATATCATTTTGAATCTCATCCAAAGTGTATCCAAGAGCAAGTTTCGTTGCAATTTTCGCAATCGGGAAGCCAGTAGCTTTAGATGCAAGAGCAGAAGAACGAGATACGCGAGGATTCATCTCGATTACAATTATGCGACCCGTTTGAGGATTGATTGCGAACTGAATATTGCATCCACCAGTATCTACACCAACACCGCGAATAATAGCAATACCAATATCACGCATCTTTTGATATTCGCGATCTGTAAGAGTAAAACATGGAGCTACAGTAATAGAATCACCTGTATGCACTCCTACTGGATCAACATTTTCAATAGGGCAAACAACTACAACATTATCCTTTGAATCTCGCATAAGCTCAAGTTCAAATTCTTTCCAACCTTCTATTCCTTCTTCAATAAGAACTTCATTAGTTGGAGAATAATGTATGCCTGCTCCTGCAATACGATGCAACTCTTCTTCATTATGAGCAATACCAGAGCCCAATCCACCCATTGTAAAGCTTGGACGTACTACTACTGGGTATCCTAAAGTTTCAACAATTTTGTCTACTTCTTCTATTGAATGAGCAATAAATGATTTTGCGCTTTCCGCTCCAGCTTTTTCAACGACTTTCTTGAAAAGCTCACGATCTTCTCCTCTATCGATTGCTTCCAAAGAAGCGCCAATCAGCTCAACGTTGTACTTCTCTAGAATTCCTGCACGACCTAAATCCATCGCTGCATTAAGCGCCGTTTGACCGCCTAGTGTTGGCAACAGCGCGTCTGGCTTCTCTTTTGCAATTATTCTCTCTAAAATTGACGTGTCAATCGGCTCAATATAAGTAGCATCAGCAAGCTCAGGATCAGTCATAATCGTAGCTGGATTAGAGTTGACTAAGATTACGCGAATACCCTCTTCATGCAAAACTCTACAAGCTTGAGTTCCTGAATAATCAAATTCTGCAGCCTGGCCAATAACAATAGGACCAGAACCAATTACCATAACAGACTTTATATCAGTACGTTTTGGCATAGTAAATTTCCCCTTATTATTACTTTTCTGATTTAACGCAATTGTTATTATGCAAGCGCATAAGCTCTATAAAACGATCAAACAAATAAGATGCATCATGAGGACCAGCAGCAGCTTCAGGATGATATTGCACAGAGAAAGCTGGAATATCTAAACATTGCAATCCTTCAACAACGTTATCGTTCAAATCAATATGAGAAACCAAAACTTTACCAAATTTACCATTCTCATAAGGAGATTGAACCGGCTGACCAATAGGAGCATCCACAGCAAAACCGTGATTATGCGCTGTAACTTCAACTTTTCCAGTGGTTAAATCTTTTACAGGCTGATTTACTCCGCGATGACCAAATTTTAACTTGTAAGTATCGAATCCTAACGCTCTACCTAAAAGCTGATTCCCGAAGCAAATTCCAAAGAATGGATATTTTGCATCCAAAACTTTACGCAACAACTCAACTTCACGATTAGCTTGAGATGGATCTCCAGGACCATTAGAGAAAAATACTCCATCAACATTAAGATTTTGAAGATCTTCAAAAGAAATTCCTGAATTTACAACATATACTTTGCATCCGCGCTCAGCTAAACGATGCGGAGTCATTGCTTTAATTCCAAAATCAACAGCTGCAACACTGAATAACGGTTTCTTGCCCTCATACTCTCCAGATGGCTCAATAGTATAAGTAATTTTAGTACTTACTTCATCAGTTAAACGCAAGCCTTGCATTTGAGGAGTTTTCTTAATTTCATTAACAAACGATGCAACTGTACGTATTGCTCCAGTTGTACTGTCAATAAGCGCATCACTAGAAAAAATGCCGGCACGCATAACGCCTACCGAGCGTAAATGACGTACCAGCTTTCTAGTATCAATACCACTGATTGAAACGATACCTTGTTTTTCTAAATCATCTTGCAAGCAACCAGTAGATCTCCAATTACTAACAACCGGGCTTGGAACTTTAACAACATATCCAGCAACCCAGATTTTTGAAGATTCTGGATCTTCAAGGTTAACACCTGTATTTCCTATGTGTGGGAACGTTTGAACAACGATTTGTTGATCATAACTTGGATCAGTTAGTGTTTCCTGATAGCCTGTCATACCTGTTGAGAACACAATCTCAGCGCATGTAGAACCTTTAGCACCAAAAGGTTTACCAACGTAAACCTGACCATCCTCTAATACCAATACTGCATCGTCACTGTCGAATCCAGCAAAGGTGTCATTGTAGTCCACCTTAACCCCCTTATGGCTTTAGGTTATTCGTGGCAAGTCTACTCAGATTGTAGGACCGCGACTCGCCGAAATTGTGGATATAAAAAATCCGCTTAAGCAAATACTTTAAGCGGATTAACAAAATTTCAATTATTCAACTACATTAAATCTAGAAAATAATTTACTATTCTTCTATTCTTGCAAAGATTCACTAGTTTCAGATTCACTAGCATCCGTTTCATCAGCGTCTTGTGAAACTACATCACCATTTAATCTAGCTAAACAATCATCTTTAGAAGAAACAATTGCACTCAACAATCCATGAATGAAAGCAATAGCATCATCATCACTATAAATCTTTGCAAGTGCAATAGCTTCATCAATAGCTACTTTATCTGGAACATCATCGTTCGCAAGAATTTCCCATGCTGCGATTCGTAAAATATTACGATCAATAACAGCCATTCTTCCAACTTTCCAGCCGGTTGAACAATAATTAAGCACTTTATCAATTCTATGGCGGCGTTCACCTACACCGCGCACAATCTCAACTGCATATTCTGGAAGAGGAGTTTGAGCGCCAGGCTCTTTTACGCGCTCATCAAGTAAAGAAAGAATATTCTGACTTTTTTCATCTGCTTCGTAAAGCGTATTCAAAGCCCTCTTACGAGCTGTAGAGCGTGCCATAGTAGAGTCCTTCGTTTTATATTGTATTTAACTAAATCTTTATTAAGTTTTACTTTAACATTAAACTTAATCGTTTATCCAATAAAGAATTTTACTAATTCGATTTTTTATTCTTAATAAAATTTTCAAACGCTAAATATTTAGAAAATAAAGAAAATCTATATTAAAAATCGAAAAGAACGACCCAGCAACGCGTAAAATATATCGTTACCAGGCCGCCCAATATTGAAAATTTAATTAGTTCTCACGACCAAGATAAGATCCATCACGAGTGTCGACCTTAACTTTTTCACCTTCACCTACGAAAAGCGGAACCTGAATCTCAGCTCCGGTTTCTACAGTTGCTGGTTTAGTTCCAGCATTAGAACGATTACCTTGCAAACCAGGCTCTGTATGAGTAATAGTCAAAATCACAGATGCTGGAAGCTCAACACTTAAAGGAGTGCCGTCATGGAAACTTACTATGCAATCAGTACCTTCAAGCAAATACTTGCTTTGATCTCCAACCAAGTCCTTAGGAATATAAACTTGATCGTAAGTTGTCATATCCATGAAGACAAAATTATCTCCATCTTCATAAGAATATTGCAAAGTACGATTGTCAACAGTTTCAAACTCCATCTTCATTCCGGCGTTAAAAGTCTTATCAACGATCTTGCCTGAGAGCACATTCTTAATAGTAGTGCGCACAAAAGCAGGACCTTTACCTGGCTTTACATGCTGGAACTTAACAACAGTCCAAAGCTGACCTTCAAGGTTTAAAACCGATCCATTCTTAATATCATTGGTAGTCTGTGCCACGAGTTACCTGTTTCTTTCGCTAATAAAGCTGCAAGCGCAGCTTAAGAAATAAACCTTGCTTATTATGCCACAAAGCGTCAACTAATTAAAATCCAAAAACAATACTAAAGACGAAATAGCATATTTTTCTTAATTTTGACCATCTTGACCACTTTGACTATCTTGACTATCTTGAGTGTCAATATAATCAGGATCAACAGAGTCTGAATTATCATCACGACCAGACGGGACGTATCCTCCATCATCATCTTTTTGATGTTGAGAAGAAAGCGGATATCCATTACCATCACGATTTAGAAAATTAGAACTCAAATTTTTAATTTTCTCAAGATATTGATCAAAAGCTTTCTTTAAATCGTCAATGCATTGCTTCATCTCTTTAATATTATTGTTATTGCTATTATTAAGAGCTTGATTAGCTAAATCAACGATTTTCTGTAATTCATCTTTAGCTTGAGATAAAACAGGAATATTTTTAGTTTTATTTATAAGATCTTTGCCTTTAGAAACCAATTTCACTAGCTTTGCTGAAATAACACTCTTGGCAGCTTTAACAGCGTTATAAGCAGATTTTTTCAGGGAATCATTATCTTGACGGAAATTTTCAATTTTCCCAGAAAACTTATCTTCCACAGAAGGAGAATTGCTAGAATCAGCACCAACTGGACAATTTTGAATCTTCTCATTTAAATCCGCTTTAACATAATTTAAAGAAGATTCGAAATCATCAAAAGCGCTCTTAGCTTCATCAGAATTCACTACGAAATCATATGTTTTAATTTCTGTAGCATTACTAACATCGTCACTAGAAAGAGTTGCCTCTAGATTTTTTTGCTCAAAAAGCAAATCTTTACGCAAGCGAACGCAATTCTTAGTAGGCTCACTAACATTATTATGTTTTATGCTATTAGAATTAGTAGTAAACAAGAAAAATACAATTGACGCAACAATAGCAATTGCAATAACGCAAACAGCAACTACAGCTGCAATTTCTCTTTTACCACCAAATAATGAATTATCAAAATCATCATTATAACTAGAACCGTTTTCGCTCGTGTCTTTATCATAATCAGCAGGTATAAATTCAGGAGGCATATCTTCCGGGTTATCGAAGTTGCTATTTTGATCATTCATAATCGGTCATTTCATAGTAAAATTCACACAACAATAACGTAAATAATATAACTATATAAAGAAATTTAATTTTTAATGCTATTCACGCGCTCCATACTCTTGCAAATACTTTTTTGCGCTTCTTACAAGATTTTCATCCATAACAGCACTTCCATCACTATTTGTAAGCTTTTGAGCTGCATTAAAAATTTCACTTACGTTAGCAATTGGCAAAACAGGGAAGCCAAATTCTTTCTCGACTGCTTTTACTGCAGAAAGATCGCTATCTTTTGTGCGCTCCATTCTATCAACTGCTAAAATCAAACCGACTACTTCAACTTTTGCTTCAGAATTTAATTTTGGTAAAGTTTCACGAACAGCTGTTCCTGCAGTCATAACATCGTCAACTAATAAAACTTTCATGCCATCTTTCAAAGGCTTTCCAACCATAACACCGCCATCGCCATGATCCTTTCTTTCTTTACGATCGAAAGTAAAACCAACCGGCATATTGTAATTATTAGTCAACGCAATAGAAGTAGAAACAGCCAAAGGAATTCCTTTATACGCTGGACCAAATACAGTATCAATATCTTTCGGGAGTTGACTGTTATTTATTGCTTGTACAACTCTTTTAGCGTAATAATCTCCAAGAGTTGCAATTTTCATTCCATCGTCAAATGCTCCAGCGTTTATGAAATAAGGCGATTTTCTACCAGACTTCAATGTGAAATCACCAAATTTAAGAGCTCCTGAATCAAGTAAAAACTTAGTAAAACGTTCGTCTAACTGTTCCATTATTAACTCACTTTCTTAATATTTTTATAAGTTTTGCAAAATCGCTAACGCCAAGTCTTACCTTCAGCAAGCAAAGATGCTAATTTTGGTCTAGAATCAAGCAAATCATCTAATTCTCTAGCAATACGGATTGGAGCTGTAGGATCAACTAAAGCAGCAGCACCAACTTCTATTGCATTAGCGCCAGCATACAAGTATTCAAGTGCTTTTTCTCCAGAATCAATTCCGCCAATACCAATAATAGGAATATCTGGCATAGCTTGACGAACTCGCCAAACAAATCCTAAACCAATTGGAAAAACAGCAGGCCCAGAAACACCACCAGTGCGATTAGCAATAATTGGCTCACCAGTTCGAATATCAATACGCAATCCAACTAAAGTGTTAATCATACTAAGAGCGTCAGCACCAGCATCAACTGCAGCTTTACAAATTGTCACAATATCTGTAACATTCGGAGTCATTTTCACAATCATCGGCTTATCTGTCATTGCGCGAAGACGAGTAATTAAGCGGTGTAATGCCACTGGATCCGTGCCGACACTCATACCACCGTGAGTGACATTTGGACAACTAACGTTAATCTCCAACATATCTGCAGAAGAATCTGCAAGTTTAGCTACAACCTGAGCATAGTCATCGTCACTATGGCCTGCAACATTAGTAATTACAAGCGCTCCCATCTTTTTAAGCTTAGGTAGCTCATCTACTAAATAATGGTCAACTCCAGGATTTTGTAAACCAACTGCATTTACCATTCCAGAAGGAGACTCTGCTGTTCTAGGAGCAGGATTTCCTTGCCAAGGCACAGGTGAAACACCTTTAGTACATATTGCACCAAGCTGACTAACATCATAAAAACGACGACATGCTGCAAGCTGAAAAGTTCCAGAAGCAGTTCCAACCATGTTTTTCCACTTAACACCTGCAACTTGAGTTGGATGCTTCCACACGTGACTTGTGTCAAAACCTAAAGTTGCAGCGGAATTTGTAGCGTTCATATTTACTTCTTACTCCCAACCCAATCGCTTAGAATCAAAAACTGGACCTTCATTACAAACTTTCAATCGACCTTCTAGAGTATCTACTACACAAGCAACACAAGTGCCATAGCCACAACCCATACGAGCCTCTAAACTAAGTTGACATTCAATACTACGCTCATGCGCCCAATGAGAAACAGCTTTCATCATTGCAAGAGGACCACACGAAAGAATTACAATCGGCAAATTATCATTAAAATTAAAATGATTTTCTTCCTCTAATTTATTAAGAAGCGTAATAACAGTTCCTTCAGAATTAGTAATACTATGAACATCACTAATATATTCTTTCATTAAATCATCCGCAAAACGCTTATCTCTATATCCAAGAATCGCGCTTACAGTAGAATTCTCACACTTACTTAATGCTTGAGAAGCACATATCAAAGGAGGAACTCCTAATCCTCCACTTACAAGAATATAATGAGCAGATTTAGAAATATCATACCCTATTCCTAAAGGACCAATCGCATCAACACTATCACCTGCACGAAGGCGAGAAAAAGCTTTCGTACCGACTCCTACAACAGCGAATATTAAAGTAAAAGTATCACCTTCAACACTTGCAACTCCAAAAGGTCTAGGAAGCATAGTTGTTGAATCAGGAGAATACAAATTTACAAATTGAGCAGGAAGCGCACATTCAGCTATAGCAGAATCTCGCAAAGTCAAACGATATACACCATCATCAAGTTTCTGATTGTCTATTACTTCTATAGCACGTCTTGCTAAAAGAGGTGAATATTTTGCGTCATCATTAGATTTTGAGGGACTACCACCTATATCATCAGCATTATTATTACGAAAAGTAAATATGGAGCTTTCCAAAGCTTTTCGCGTATGCATAAACATGCCATCACTCATGTGATACCCCTACTCTTGTAGTAATTGCTATCAATTTTTATTTTTAAATCTAAAAAGCTTAAATTTTAGTTATTATAAACAATTTATTAAGCTATCTTTTAAATTATTCTTAAGTTATATCAAATTACTATTATTTGCACTTAACAGTTTCACGAATATTCACCTTTTAATCAACATATTTTAGCGATACACAGCTTGACGCAAGTTATCGCGCATATCACATGCAGATTCATAAGCACAATCTCTAACAATTTCAAGAACACTATCTATAGATAACGAACCCTTATTTTTTATATATGATTCTGATTTTTTCCACGATCCTATAATTCCACGAGAAGAATTAACTATAGCTCCAGAGGCAAATTCGTCAAACATGCCAGCAACATCTTGAGCTGTACCGCCTTGAGCACCATATCCTGGAACCAAAAAGAAAGTATGAGGCATAAGATTGCGTAAATGTTTACCTTCTTCAGGATGAGTAGCTCCAACTACAGCACCGACTCTAGAATAACCATGCTTTCCAATATTTGACTCACCCCATTGTTCAATAAGATCAGCCATATGCTCGTATACAGCTTTACCATCTTGTACAACAAGCTCTTGCAACTCTTTACTAGAAGGATTTGACGTTCTAAGAAGAACAAAAATGCTCTTATTATACTTAACAGCATTATTTATAAAAGGCTTCACGCCATCTGAACCCATATAAGGATTAACAGTTAATGAATCTTCATGCCAAACATCATTATTTTGTGATTTTTCTAAAATTTTTGTTAAAGAATCATTCAATAATTCATTTTTTGAAGTCAAATAAGATGTAATATCTGTAAAACCGCTTATATGAGCAGCATACTGAGCTGCAGTAGATCCAATATCTCCTCTTTTAGCATCCCCTATTACAACTAATCCTTTAGATTTTGCATATTCGCAAGTCATAGTGTATGTATCTATTCCAGCAGGACCAAGCGCTTCATACATAGCTATTTGAGGTTTTACTGCTGGAACAACATCTGCTATTGCATCAATAATCGAACGATTAAATTCGAAATACGCTGTAGCCATAAGAGTTGAAAGAGCCTCAGAATCATCAACTTCTTGTAAAACTTCATCAACAAGTCCGTTAATAATCTCAATAGGAACAATATCGGCTTTAGGATCTAACCCTACAACGCTAGGATTTTGTTTAGATTCGATTGCTTCTATAAGTTCGTCCATACAATTTCCCCTAAATTAGATAAATTAAATTCACATTCTTGAAAACGCAATTTCAGATCCAATAATTGTAGCTACTGGACGTCCTTTAACATCCCATCCATCGAATGGAGTGTTACGAGCTTTTGAATGGAAAGATTCAGCGTTCACAGTCCATCTTTCCTTTGTGTTAATCAAAACTAAATCAACATTTTCAGGATGCTCAGTTATGCTCAATCTCAAAGTACGCTTCGTGTCACATCTAGAAGATACGTTAAGCAATGCAGCAATATCAGTTGGCCTTCTACTCATCAATTGCATAGGATTGACTGACATCAACTCAATCAAATGTTTATCATCTGTGTATCCTGCATCTACTAACACTTTTCTGCAAACAGCATATGCACATTCAAGACCAATAATTCCGTTAGGAGATACAGCAAAATCACCAGACTTTTCTTTTTTAGTATGAGGAGCGTGATCTGTTGCAATCATATCAATTGTTCCATCTGCAATAGCAGCTAGTGTTGCTTGACGATCTGCTTTTGAACGAAGAGGAGGATTCATTTTTGCCATTGAACCGTAACGCAATACATCTTCATCACATAATGCAAGATAGTGAGGAGCTGTTTCACAAGTAATAGGCAAACCTTCTTTTTTAGCTTTACGTATAGCTTCAAAAGATGCAGCAGTACTTACATGCTGAAAATGAACATGCACACCAGTTTTACGAGCAGCGTCAATATCTCTTTGAACAATTGATAATTCTGTAGAAGATGCAATACCTTCAACACCAAGCATTTTCGCAACAGGACCATCATTCATACATCCACTTTCGTGATGTTCGCAATGTTCTACGAAAGGCAAACCAGTTTTCTTAGCCATATCAAGAACATCTAACAAGATAGATTCAGGTACAGCAGCACCATCATCACTTATTGCAGTAACAGGATGCTTACGCATTGGAGAAGTTTTTTCATCATCGCTTATTCCAAGAACATATTTTTCCCAATGCTCTATATTGCTAGGCTTTAATCCTTTACGACCAAGAGAAGCGCAAACAGTTACATCGTAGCGAACAGGTAATTTCACTCCATAGATACATCCGTATCGTTGCAAATAATCTATAACATTTTCAACATCAAATGGAGCATCAACCCATTTCTCACCATCAACTGCAGGAATCGTATTTGGCATGATTAAAACTTGCGTATAACCACCAGCAGATGCAGCTTCGCTTCCTGTTTGCATAGTTTCTTTGTCAGTTTGACCAGGATCTCTAAAATGCACATGCGGATCAGCAAAACCAGGAGCGACAATCATGTCACTTGCATCAATATCTCCACTTAATCGCGCATTAGGCTCTATCAAAGCATCTTGGCGAACACCATCAACTATAAGATCTATACGTTCACCAGTATCCCACACAGAGATATTGCGCAAATTTAAGGTACGTGCCTCGTCCATATAACTCCTAGTTTGCGTAAATTTTTATACTTAATATATTGTAATAGATTTTATTTTTCTTTATGCCTTATTATCACAATATAAGCAATGATATTCATGCATTCCAGATTCTGATTTGTAGAATTTTTTAACTAATGTCAATTCACTATTTGTAATACAGCGAGGATTTGAACAAGTCATATTTTTTGGAGCATTCATATCATTATTGTGGATTCTTGGAAGGCTCAGAGAAATTCCATTAGCATCTTTAGATTCATTCTCTTCTAAAGGTACTCTTACAAAATCTGTAGGCTCATAGCCATCAAGTTCATCTCCAAGAACAGAACTTTCCAACGCCATACGCATTAGCATTCCATTCTTTACTTGATCAAAGTATGCAGCTCTAGAATCGCAATCAACATCAACTGAAATCTCGTTAATTCGAGGAAGAGGATGCAAAACAGCAGTATTTGGCTTTGCTTTATTTAATTTTTCTTCAGTCAAAATATAAGTATCACGAAGTCGCAAGTATTGATCTCGATCAGTAAAACGCTCTTCTTGCACACGAGTCATATAAAGAACATCAAGTTCGCCGATTACTTTCATCAAGTCACGAGTTTCTTCATACGTGCAAGAAGGAGTATCTTTAATTCTGTCGATTACATATTGAGGAGTTTTAAGCTCATCTGGGCTAATAAGCACAAAATGAACGTTTCCAAAACGACAAAGAGTTTCAATAAGTGAGTGAACTGTGCGTCCATATGTTAAATCTCCACACAATCCAACTGTTAAATTATTTAATCTACCAAAACGCTCAAGAATCGTTGCTAAATCTGCAAGAGTTTGCGTAGGATGCATATGTCCGCCATCTCCTGCGTTAATAATAGGTGTATTAACAGCTTGCGTTGCAACGAAAGCTGCACCTTCTTTCGGGTGGCGCATTGCTACAACATCAACATAATTAGACACGACTTTCAAAGTGTCACTTACTGTTTCACCTTTACTAGCACTAGAAAGACCAGCACCAGCGAAGCCGATAACCTTACCCCCTAAACGCAACATTGCAGTTTCAAAACTCAAACGAGTTCGAGTACTAGGCTCATAAAAAAGAGTGGCTAACAATCTGCCATCGCAGGTGTGAGCCACTTCTTTACGGTGCGAATCAATGTATCGCGCTTTATCTAAAAGCATTCTAATTTGCGCAGTCGAAATATCATCCAACGTAACAACACTTTTACCACTTAAAGACTGAGAAATATTTGACTCAATTGGAAGAAAACAACCAGAATTTTCGGATTGGGCATCTGATGCAAGCAATTTAGCGGAAATTTTCACGGGCTTTCCTTTCTCTGTAGAAAGACGGCCACATATTGCGCGACCTTGTAGATTGTACAAGATTTACAAGACTACGACACAAAATACTTTCAATAAAGCGTTTAAACTAGCAACCATAAAATATTCTAGACATAGCTTCACGGCATTGACGCATTATTGCTAACAAATCATTTTCGAATACTCTACCTTGATTTGACTCATAACCAAGATAAGTTGCTATTCCACCAAGAGAATAAGAATCAGTTGGAATCACATCAGCTCTAGACATAGACCCAGACCATAAAAAGTTTGCATTGCGCACAGAAGAACACATATGCCAACAGCGACGAAAAATTTCAGCATCTTCTTTGCTTATTAAATTCTCATCTTCTAAAGCTTTCAAAGCTTTAATTGTTCCAACAACTCTTAAAGATTCAAATTTATGAGCATATTGCAATTGAAGTAGTTGAACAGTCCACTCAACATCACTTAATCCTCCACGACCAAGTTTAAGATGACGATCTCTACTAACACCTCTAGGTAAACGCTCAGCTTCCATACGTGCTTTAAGCCTACGAATTTCAGCTATTTGCGATTCATTAAGTGGATTCGTACAGTATCGCAAATCGTTTATTACTCCGTTAAGAAGTAAATCTGCTAAGTTTTTAGAACCTGCAGCAAAACGCGCTCGAAGTAACGCTTGATTCTCCCAAATGCTAGCCCAATTACGATAATAATTTTCACAAGACTCTAAAGAGCGAACAATCGGCCCATCTTTTCCTTCAGGACGCAAGTCTAAATCAAGCATAATTTTGGGCTCAAGAGTAATAGATCCTTGCAAAATATTTCTTAGAATATCGACTGTAGTTTGAGCAAAGCTAAAAGCAAGATAGTCTGAATCAGAATCACCGTGAGCATAAGTTGGCTCGTATACAACGATAATGTCTGCATCAGAACAGAAATTAACTTCTCTACCACCGTAACGACCCATTGCAATAATAGCAATAGAAGATACAGGAGAGTCTAATTTCATTTTTAAAGCTGCCTGATGCATAGACCATTTCAACGCTGCATCTAAAACAGCATCAAAAACATCACTCATAGCACTCATAGAAGTGTCATCATCAATTAAGCCACACATCCAAGAAATAGCCAAACGCTCGATTTCTTGCCTACGCAAAGAGCGCAAAGATTGAGCAAAATCTTCAATATTTCCAGCGTATCTTGCCAGCATAGCGCGAGTTTGCATATCTAAACTATCTCTATTTCTAGCAGATAATAAATCATCATCTCCAAGCCACGTAATCGATTGCATTGATTGCATCATAGCGTCGCCCAAATAACGAGAATCAGATAGAATATGACACAATCTTTTTGCAGCTGAAGGAGAATCACGCAAAAAGCCAAGATACATGTTTTTACCACCGAAACGCTCAGAAAGCTTTCTAAAAGCAAGTAATCCCATATCTGGATTCTGACCATCTCCAAGCCACTTCAAAACAGCAGGCAATAAAATCCTATGTATTTTAGCAGCTCTTGAAAGTCCTTCTGTAAGCGCTTTAACATGCAAACTAGCAGCTTTAGGATCCGCAAAACCAATTGAAGCAAATCTAGCTCTAGCAGCTTCAGCAGAAAGCACAATTGGATCAGAATCTGTTTGAGCGTTTATAGGCAACATTGGTCGATAATAAATATCTTTATGTAAATGACGAATTTCACGGCGTGCTTTATCGAAACGCTCAACTAATTCTTCAGGACGCAATCTCACAGCTCTGGAAAGCCTGCGAATTTGCTCATTGCTGTTTAACTTTTCAGTTGAAATATTTCGCGTGCGATCTAATCCACCATTGCCTTGAGGACCTAAATCTGGGAATAAATGAGTGCGATGCATACTCCACATTTGCTGCCGATGCTCAAGAACACGTTCAAAACGGTAATGTTCAGCTAAAGTTGAGGCTTGAGATCTTGAAACGTATCCTCCAATTGCTAACGCTTGCAAAGCAGAAAGAGTATCTCGAACACGCAATGACTTATCGTCACTTCCATGAACAAGCTGTAACATTTGCACAGTAAATTCAACATCTCTTAATCCACCTTTACCAAGCTTCATATCAAGATCACGCTCCGATGCAGGAATAAGAGATTCTACGCGCTGACGCATATGTTGACAATCTGAAACAAAATGATCTCTACTAGAAGCCTTCCAAATTAAAGGCTCAACCATATCACAATAAGATTTACCAAGCTCTAAATCGCCAGCAGACGGACGTGACTTCAGTAATGCTTGAAATTCCCAACTACTAGCCCACTTTTCATAATATTCTCTGTGAGATTCAAGAAGTCGCACAAGCGGACCATCTTTACCTTCAGGTCTAAGTGCTGTATCAATTTTCCACAAAGGTGGCTCGCTAGATCCAAGAACTACAGACTGGCAGACTTTTTGCAGAACCATTGCAATTGAAGTACCAACACGAATAGCATAGTCTTTTTGATGATTTTCAACAGGAGCAACAACGTAAATTAAATCAATATCTGAAACATAGTTGATTTCTTGAGATCCAAGTTTTCCCATTGCAATAATCGCAAACTTGCAAGATGAAGATCCTTCTACTTGTCCTCTAGCAATAGCTAGCGCTGCTTCTAATACAGCATCAGCAGCATCAGAAAGTTTATGACTAATATCTGGCTGAACTTCTACACAATCAGCACTAGCTAAATCAGCAGACATGATTGCAGCTACATGTTCACGATATCTAGATCTTAAAGAAGAAACAGCTTGAGCAAATCCTAAAGAAGTCAATGGAATAGTTATCGAAGAATCATTATTTTCTGCTACTACTACAGTTGCACTATACGCTTGTATTGCGTTCAATAAATCTTTACAACGCTCTTGACGAGTCATATGAAGCAAGTGTTCAGGATCACTAGCAGCAGCTTTTATAAGATTAGGATGCGTTCTCATTAGCATTGCAAAAGCATTAGAAGCTCCAAGTACTTGTAATAGAGAAGTAAAATCATTAGATTGCAAATTGCGAGAAAATATGTCTTTTATAACATCTGGAT
>NZ_KQ961857.1:45841-90479 GCF_001563665.1 Gardnerella vaginalis
TGTCTTTTATAACATCTGGATAAATATTAGCTAGATCCCTCAAAGATAAAATCGCTGCATCCGGATCTTCAACTACGTTAAGACAATTAAATAATATTTCATAAGATATGCATTCGCATGATTTTAAAATTGATTCTATTGCATCTCTCGCTGAATCCGGTCGCAAAAATCCTGCTCTAATAAGACTTCTCGCGCTAATAAACGAATCCTGAGCAGAATCACTATTACCCATATAAGCAGAATCACTCAAAGAATCAGCAGATTTTCTTGCCACAATCTTCACAATCAACTAATTTTTACGTCTAGGATCATTATTGCTCAAAAACATATAAGGGAATTGACTTAGAAGCCAACTATGAATTGGAGGAATCTTTCCAACAAACATTCCAAAACACAACGCAAAAATCACGCATAATGTTGCAATTTTCATATTCAACATAAACAAAACTATTGCAAGCACAATGCAAACAACACTCAAAACTTGCTGAATAATATTTTGCATTTTAGTCATTTGTGACATTCTTAAAGGTATTCCAGCGAAATAAATTCCAATAACTAAAGATAATACAAAAGCAATCACTGTTATAAGAATCTCTATTAGCGACATGACTGTTACCTTTCACGCACAGCAATAATATCTTTAGTTTAGCATTTAACTAGCATTACTATCATATGTTTTTAATATTGCTATTCTTTTTCTCATCTATTGATTCACTATTCTTATGCAAACGAATCTTATGCGCATGCATCCTAATTTTAGGAGCACGCACTTTAATAGCCTCAGTTCTTTTAACAGCGCCTAATAAAGTTAAATCAAATTTTACAGAAATAATTCGCATTAAAACAACAATAATCACAATAAAAGTATCTAAAATCATCTCTGTAGTAACATCAAACGCTCTAGAATGAGCAAACTTCCAAACAAAAACAGTTAATACACATCCAATTGCAGCAGGAAAAGCGTACCAATGTTTATCTCTTACAACAACAGGCACTTGATTAAGCATCATATCTCTGATTAAGCCTCCTGCTAATGCAGTAAACATGCCTAAAAATACAGATGCCATACCAGACATACCATAATCTAAAGCTTTAGCAGTACCATTAACAGCAAAAAGACCTAGAGCGAGCGCATCTAGAGTAAGCATAAACCATTTCCATTTTTCTATTTCAGGATGAGCAATTGCTACTATGACACCTGCTAATAGACCTGTTAAAACAAATCCGCGATCTGAAATACCAACTGGAGGAAGTGCGCCTAATAAAACATCGCGCACAATACCTCCGCCTAGAGCTGTAATCCAAGAAGTTGTAATAATGGCAAAAAGATCATATTTTTTGCGTATCGCCCACATTCCACCAACCATTCCGCAACATCCCATTGCCACATACTCAACAACAAGGAAAAAGATATTATCGCCTAATGCCCCTTCCACAAATTTCCTTTCGCAATAATTTTTTAGAAAACAAATATTATTAACTTAAATCTAATCGCAAACTTTCCACATCCAATTATGCTTATCTTCAACTTCTCCAAGTTGAATACCAAGTAATTCATCTCGCAATGATTTAGTTAATTCACCAATCTTTCCTCCAGAAACTTCAACTTCTCCATCTTCTGATTTAAATTTTCCGATTGGAGTTACAATAGCAGCAGTTCCGCAAGCAAATACTTCACTAACTTTTCCGCATCGAATATCATTTAGCAATCCATCTAAAGAAATCATGGTTTCAACTACTTCAAGACCACGATCTTTAGCAAGTTCAATAATTGAACGACGTGTCACTCCAGGCAAAATGTTTCCAGTTAAAGAAGGAGTTTTCAATATACCATCTTTATAAAGTACAAATACATTCATTCCGCCGAGTTCTTCCAAGTATGTTTTCGTAGCAGCATCAACGAAACATACCTGTTCACAACCATGCTCAATACCTTTATATTCTCCAAGCAATGATGCAGCATAATTACCACCACACTTAGCGAAACCTGTTCCTCCTGGACCGGTTCTAAACCATTGATTTTCAATCCAAATGCTTACAGGTTTCAAACCACCTTTGAAATATGGTCCAGATGGAGAAGCTATAACGCAATAATCAACTTCTTTGGCTTCTCTAACTCCTAAAAATGGTTCAGAAGCAAACATGAAAGGCCTTAGATAAAGCGTGTATTCCCTTCTTGAAGGAACCCAATTTCTATCTTTTCTAACTAAAGCTGCAACTGAACCAAGAAAATCGTCAATAGGAAGCCCTGGAAGATAAAGTCTGCGAGCTGAATTTTTGAATCTTTCAGCGTTTACATCAGGTCTAAACAGCCATATTGACCCATCTTTGCGCTTGTATGCTTTAAGACCTTCAAAACACTCTAATGCATAATGTAAAACAGCAGATCCTGGATCCATTTTCAAAGGAGCATATGGCTCAATTCGCCTGTCTGACCATCCTTCTCCTTTAGTCCAAGACATGTGAGCCATACTATCAGAAAAAACTTCTCCAAAAGAAGGCTTATCTATGAGTTCATTTCGCTTGGAATCGCTCACAAGATTATCATTATAAAGGACAGTAAATCTGCTTGCTAAATCGTCTAAATCACAAGCATTATAATGATTTTCTTGAGCCAATAATGAGTTTGCTTCTATCATTGAATCAGACATTTTCTCCTCTTTCTTTAAAGCTTTAAAGCACATGAATCCATTTCTAATAATTCTATAAATTATTGCGAAATTTACGAATACTATTAACAATAAATTTAGACTTGCGTGAATTAATCATGCAAGCCTAATTTATTCTAAAAAGTATTTAGATTACTGTTATTAAATCACTTAGCGTCAGATGCTGGAGCATCAGATGCTGCAGAGGCAGAAGCCGGAGTTTCAGCTTCTTCACTTGTAGCAGCATCTTCAGGAACAGTAACGCTTACAACAGATTCCTCGCCGTCCATATCAAGCACAACGCCTTCAGGAAGCTTTACATCTTTAGCGAAAACTTTAGTTCCATCAGTTAATCCATCAACATTAACAACCAAGCGCTCTGGCAAATTAGCAACATCTGCGCGAACTTTAAGTTCCTGAACATCAATGAATGCAACAGCAGCACCCTTTGGAGTTCCTTCAACGAAGACTGGAACTTCAACATCAATCTTTTCTCCAGCTTTAACTTCATAGAAGTCAACGTGTTCAACGATGCGCTTTACAGGATTGCGCTGAACATCCTTAACAACAGCAATACGAGATTCATTTCCAAACTTAATTGTGAACAATGCATTTGCGTGACGCAAAGCTAAAGTTGTTTCCTTCATAGGAAGAGTAACATGTGTAGGTTCAGCTCCACCAGCATAGATACTAGCTGGAATCAGTTGAGCTACACGCAAACGGCGAGCAACACCCTTGCCGAATTCATTACGTACGCTGCCTTCAAGAGTAATTTTTGTAGCCATATCGGTCTCCTTATGGTCTGGTTATTATTCCAGCTTCAGGCGCACCGACGCGCCGAAAACCACCATAAGTTGGCTATCAGCCCAGTCGATAACGGAACTTGTTAAAACGCATACATTAAAAATACGCGCACTATTCCCTCGCCAAAGCAACTTTGTAAGTATAAACATAAGCTAAGACTAATCGTTTTATAAAATATAAAACAAAATATTGTAGCAATTGACAATAGTACTTGAGCACTGGAGCTATTATCATAGTTATTAACAATACAAGCGCACAAAACAATGCGCTTACAGGGAGCCGTTTTCGGCATGATGAAGGAGCAGACGTGTCCGTCCTTAATAAACTCCAACAACAGGCATACGATCTAGCGAGAAAAGCACTCAGAATCGGAAGTAATTTTGCACATCCTGTCAGCGATGACCGTGCTGGAGGTCCAGACTATCCAGAATTACACAACACATCAGAATCTAATGGCAACCCACTTCTTCCACGCGTTGATGAATGGGGTCCAGATATGCCAACTACAACAATGTTAGATCCTGAAACAGGCTTATTAACTACATGCACTCAAGGAAATCCGCCTCTTGACGAAGGCACAAGCATATATGATTTGTATGCAAATAGAGCTTCAAGAATGGGAGATGAACCACTTTACACTTATAAAAATTCAGATCAATGGGTTACTAAAACAGCGAATGAGTTTCTTTCAGAAGTAAGAAAAGCTGCTAAAGGTTTAATCCATTATGGATTACAAAAAGGTGATTCTGTTTCTCTAATGTGCAAAACATCATACGAGTGGGATGTTATTGACGCAGCTGTTATGGCATGTGGAGGTGTGTTAGCTACTATTTACGACACTGACTCTCCTGAACAAATTCGAAATATTGTAAACAACTCAGATTCCAGATTCCTTATTGTTGGAACTACGGAAATGAGAGATAAAGCAGATGGCGCTATTGAGGATTGCCCTACTCTTGAAAGAATTATTTGCGTTGAAACAGGAGGATTAGCAGAACTTCAAGCTTTTGATTATTCTGTTAGCGATGAAGAGCTTGACGAGCGCATAGATTCCGTAAAAAAGACTGACTTGTGCTCTATTGTTTACACTTCAGGTTCTACTGCAGCTCCTAAAGGCGTGGAAATGACGCATGAAAACTATTGCACTACAGCATTGAATTTGCCAACATATTTACCTGAACTGTTAAGCGAACCAAACGGATCTGTGTTGTTGTTCTTACCACAAGCACACTCATTCGCTCGAGCAATCAATTACATAGTTGTTGCAAGTAATTTACGCATCTATATTGCTCAAGGTATTTCAACTCTTATATCTGATTTACAAATTGCAAAACCAACTGTAATGATTGTAGTTCCTAGAGTTCTAGAAAAAGTTTATAACGCTGCATCTCAAAAAGCTGGACATGGCGTAAAAGGACTTGCATTCCAAGGAGCTGTCGTTACAGCTCAACAATATATGAAAGAAGTTGCGAAGTACGGTAGCGCTAAAGCTCTTACTAAAGCAAGACGCGCAGCATATGATCCTATGGTCTACTACCCTCTTCGTCAAGCTTTAGGCGGGCGCGCTCGCTGGATTGTTGCAGGCGGAGCACCACTAGATCCAGAACTTCTTTCATTCTTTAGAGGAGCAGGAGTACCTGTATATGAAGGATATGGATTAACAGAAACAACAGCTCCATGCGCATTCAACCCTCTAGGAGTGCCTTTTAGAGAAGGCTCAGTCGGAATCGCATTCCCTGGATTTACTTTGAGAATCGCAAATGATGGAGAAATTCAGATTAAAGGCGCATGCGTATTTAAGTGCTACCACAAGAACGCTGAAGCAACTGAAACATCTTTCACGCAAGACGGATGGTATGCTACAGGAGATCTCGGAAGAATTGATAATGAAGGTTTCCTTTACATTACAGGGCGAAAAAAGGATTTGATTATCACAGCAGGCGGAAAGAATGTTGCTCCAAGTCCTATTGAAGAAATAATTAAGCGTTGCGAAATCGTTTCTCAAGCTTTAGTACTTGGAGATAAACGTCCATTTATTTCAGCATTAGTTACTTTAGATGAAGAAACGTTGCGTAGATGGCTTAAAAATAAGGGTCTTGATGCAACTATGAGCATGGAAGACGCGTCAAATAACGCTGTTGTAAGAGCTGAAGTACAAAAGTTTATAGATCTAGCTAATGAAGGTGTTTCTAGAGCTGAATCTGTGCGCAAATTCATTATTTTGCCAGAAGAATTCACTCAAGAAAATGGTTTATTAACAGCATCTATGAAAATAATTCGCCCTCGTGTTATTAAAAGATATTCAACTCTTCTTAACACAAAGATGTATACTTCTCGTAAAAAATAAATATTAACATTTTCTAATACAAAATAGAGGAGCAAATAAGTTATTTATCTGCTCCTCTATTTATTTGCAAAACACTTTATTTTGCAAAACACTTAGAATCCGAGTCGCTCAAGTTTCTTCGGATCACTCTGCCAACCTTTAGCAACTTTAACATGCAACTCAAGAACAGCTTTAAAACCTGTAATACGATTAACAGCTGTACGTAAACGCTTCTTAACGCGCACTAAATGCTCAGCACGATGACCTATAATAATCGGTTTTTGTGAATCACGTTCAACATATACAGATACGAGTACGTGAGCTTTAGAATCATTGTATTTAGTTTCTAAATCTTCTCCTGGATACACAATATCGTCAACAACTACAGCCAACGAATGAGGCAACTCGTCATCTAACTCTTCAAGAAAGGCTCCACGAATCAATTCTGAAATCATCTCTGAAGGACTTTCTTCGCTAAGCTGATCTTCAGGATACATTTGTGGACCTTCTGGAAGATTATCAATCAAAACTTTTTTAACTTCATCTACATTGTCATTTTCAATAGCGCTCACAGGAACAATATCTGTAAAATCAGCAAATTCTTGAATTTTTATTAGATGAGAAACGAGATCACTGCGATTCAAAGTATCAATTTTCGTAACTATACCTATAACAGGGATTTTCCACGACCATTTAAGAGAATCATCCTTTTTCGCAAAATCAGCACGTAGCCGACTTAAAATTCTTCTATCTCCAGGTCCAATCTCTTGATCTGCAGGAAGTAAAAATGCAATAACATCAACATCTGAAAGTGATTCATCTACAATATCATTCAAACGCTGACCTAAAAGCGTGCGAGGTCTATGAATACCAGGAGTATCAACTATTACCATTTGAGCATTTTGTGTAGTTACAATTCCGCGAATTGCTTTACGAGTAGTTTCAGGTCTAGATGAAGAAATTGCAATATGAGTACCAATTAAAGCGTTCATAAGAGTAGATTTACCAACGTTTGGGCGCCCAACTACTGCCACAAATCCTGAACGATATCCATGAAAATCATTATTAGAAATAGTTACATGAGTAGAAGAATCAAGATTAGAGAAAATATCATCGTCATCAACAATATTATTATCGGATTCATCTAAATTATCACTAATAGAATCATTTGAATAATTTGAATCAAATGAAGTTAAATCAGTTGTTTCATTAGACTTTTTATCGTCTAAATAATTTTCATTATTCATATAATCATCTTTCACACTATCCATCTAATACACCTTACATAAATACTTAACTTAAGTTAATAGACACATTACCTAAATACATTACTTAAACACTTAACTTATACACAAACTATTACTTATTTACAGTTTTATCAAAACTATTACTTATTTACAGTTTATATCGTTTTATCTTCACTATTATCTTGTTCTTCGTTAGTTTCTTGCAAACCTTGAACATCGCGTTCAACTAGGATAGTAGACACTTTTTTACGCCTGCCTGCAGAATCAACAGCAGTTAATTTAAGACCCCTAGTTACTGCGCTTGAGCCAACAATAGGCACATTCCCAAGCAATTTAGTAAGCAATCCAAAAACTGTATCAACATCATCTTCATCAATATGAACTTCAAACAAATCTTCTAAATCTGCAATAGGAGTACGAGCAGGCATACGCCACACACCATCGCTTACTTCAACAGGATCAGCTTTTTGAGTGCGATCATGCTCATCTTCTAACTCACCAACAATTTGTTCAATAGCGTCTTCAATTGTAACTAAACCAGCGATACCGCCATACTCATCTACTACGACAGCTACGTGTTGACGGATACGTTGCATCTCATGGAACAAATCATCAACAGGCTTAGATTCAGGAACAAACATTGGTTCACGAATAATAGTAGAAACAGGTCTTAATGAAGCAGCGTGATTAAATACTGTAGCACGCACAGCATCTTTCAAATATGCAATCCCTACTAAATCATCCACAGAATCGCCGATAACAGGAACTCTAGAAAATCCTGAGCGAGAACATAATTTAAGGAAGTTTTCCAAAGTTTCATCACTTTTTACACAAATCATATCCGTACGAGGAACCATGATTTCGCGAGTTAAAGTATCTGAAAGAGTCAGAACATTCCTCATCATTTCTGAAACTTCTGGATCAAAATCATTTGCTTCAACTAGCCGATCGATACTTGCTTTAGCTTGATCTCTCTGTATGTCTTCTAATGCTTCATCTTCTGAAAGATCCGTATGTTTTTTTCGCGAAATATCTACATCATTGGTAATTCGAACAAATGGATTTAATGCAATCGCAATAGAAACAATACGAGATAATCGTATAAGCTTTGCAACAGGCTGAGCTGCTCCAACAGTTCTAGGACTTACAAATAAAGATACGATAGCAACTAATATTGATGCAATAACACCTAGCAGAACAGTAAGCCATAATGGAGAATCAAAAACACTAGCAAGGGACGCAATCAATACTCCATCTAAAACATTACAAAAAATTCTTACAAAAACACACGCGCTAGATGCAGCATAGCGATCTGAAATTAAACGCTTTACTCTGTGTATTCTCGCAATTTTACGCATACGAACAATAGCACTAATTTCATCTTCATTAGTTTGAATTTCAATCACCATATTGTTCAAACTTGCACGAGTTACTCGCGGTATTGCACCCTCTGCAGCAGCCATTGAAAGTGAAAGCCACACGAAGCACACAGCTATTACAACACAAGTAAAAACTATTATCCACATATTCATAGATAGCGTAGGAAAAGCATGGAATGTAAGATTTTTCAATATGCTCATAACTGTTATCATCGCCTAGATTAAGTAAAATTATTTTATTATTATATTTTATTTTAAGCTTTAAGTATTTTATTGATTTATTTAAATCCTAGTAAATCGGACGAAAAACAAAAAATTCGAAAAATCAAAAAATCAAAAAGCGCTTACTATCTTTTACTATCGTTTACTATTCCTATTATCGATTACTATCTTTTACTATCTTTTGCATGCTCAAGCTCGTATCGTTCTAACTCATTTACAACGCCATCTGGAAGAGTAGCATCATAAAGTTCTCCAGAACGAGCAGCAAAAAAAGTAAGCAATAATTGCCGTTGCAAACCAAACATTTGCTTTTCTTCATCAGGCGTAGTGTGATCATATCCAAGTAGATGAAGTATTCCATGAATAGTTAATAGCAACATTTCTTCCATAGTGCTATGACTTGAAGCTAAAGCTTGTTGCTGTGCAACCCAAGGGCATATCACTAAATCACCAAGCATCCCTTCAGATACTTTATCATCACTTCCAGGAGTCAACTCGTCCATAGGAAAACTCATAACATCTGTTGGACCTTCTAAGTTCATCCATCTTTCATGCAAACTTGCAATAGGCTCAGGATCTACGAAAGTAATTGACAAATCAGATTGAGTACTTACTTTCATTTTTTGTAAAACCCACATGCCTAAATCTGAGAAAATCTTAGAATCAATATTCCATACAGTTTCATTCATTACATCAACGCTCATAATAATTTACTATCCTCTCAAAAGTAGCAAAATATATCTTTGCAACAAACGACTCATTAGATTCCTAAAAATAATTTTAGATTCTTTTAGATCCCTTTAGATTCTTGTAATTCGCTTGATTCTTTAACTTCTTTAAGTTCTTGAGATTTCTGACGTAGCTCAATCTTCTTACGCTCTAAAATAGAATCATAACGATCATAAGCTTCCACAATTCTTCCAACTAAAGCATTACGAACAACATCTTCTGAACGTAAATGTACAAAAGAAATATCTTTCACACTATTCAAAATTCGTTCAATTGAAAGCAAACCAGACTTAGGCACAGCTAAATCAACTTGCGTAATATCTCCAGTAATTACCATCGTAGTATTAAAACCAAGACGAGTAAGAAACATTTTCAACTGTTGAACAGTGGCATTTTGTGCTTCATCTAAAATCACAAAAGCATCGTTTAACGTACGCCCACGCATATAAGCAAGAGGAGCAACTTCTACAACATTCTCATCAAGATAACGCTTCAATTGAGTAGCACCTAACATATCCGAAAGAGCATCATAAAGAGGTCTTAAATATGGATCAACTTTATCGTTAAGAGTACCAGGCAAAAACCCTAAACTCTCACCTGCTTCTACAGCAGGCCTAGTGAGAACAATTCTACGAACACGCCCATCTTCTAATGCTCTAACAGCTTTAGCTACAGCCAAATACGTTTTACCAGTTCCAGCAGGGCCAATACCAAAAGTTACAATATTAGAATCCATTGCTTGAATATAAGCCATTTGACCTTGAGTTTTAGCTCGCACAGGATAGCCGCTTGCAAAAGTGATTACACCTTTAGACATTCTAGCTTTGCGATTCAAAGATTTCCTAGTTGAGTCACGATCAGAATCAAATAAATCACTTTTTATGTAAGAAAACTCGTTTCTTAAAGATGGCACAAAAGAATTATCTAAAACACCACCATTATGACCAATATGAGCCAAACCAACATTATGCTCAGAATTTTTAAGTATATCTCTCTCAAGCATACGCTTAACAGAATAAGCATCCATTGGACGCTCATACGCAGCATCAATCATTCGCTGTATAGCATACTCAGCTTTTGAAGCATCTTCTTCAAAAGCTGCTTGGCGAGAAACAATTTTCACACTTTTACCATGTACACTAATATCTAATTTAGCAAAAGCATGTTCAACTTCTCTTAAACCAGCGTCAGCAACACCAAGAACAGCAACAGAACTTAATTCATCAGGAATTTGCACTATTCGCGTTGTAGTATGTACCACGATTTACAAACTACCTTCTACAAGTTTTTCGCCAGTCAACACATGTGCATGAACATGGAAAACAGTCTGACCAGCAGCTATACCAGTGTTAAACACAAGACGATACTGTCCATTAAAAGCATCGTTTGCAATATTTTGAGCTACTTCAACAATATGCGCCAAAGTTGAAGAATCATTATTTGCAAGCTGAAAAACATTCTCATAATGTTTGCGAGGAACAATCAAAACATGCACTTTAGCTTGAGGATTTATATCTTTAAAAGCCACAACACAATCATCCTCATACACTCTAGTACTTGGAATTTCTCCAGAAATAATCTTACAAAAAATGCAATCATTGTCATTATTGCATACCGAATCGCTCATAACTCTCCCCTATAGATTATTTTCATATAACAAATACTTAATAATTATGCTATTAGCACACTTCTTACTATTTTACACAAAAACATGCCATTTACTCATATCTTCCTAATGCATAAGAAAGCAGAGATAAAGCTACTGGACCAGCAGTAGATGCGCGCAAAATATTAGATCCCAATACGCAAGTTTTAGCACCAGCGTCAACAAAACTATTCACTTCATCATCACTGATTCCGCCTTCAGGACCAACCAGCACATAAACTGAGCGCTCGCGACCATCACAAAGACAACGTTCTGTAAGAGAATTAACATATGACTCTATTTTATTCCATGAGCAAGTTGCATCTTGATGTAAAACAACAACTAAATTACCGTAAACGCAAGCTCTTCTACATATTGACAAAATATTCTTACTAGAAACACAATCTTTAAGTTCAGGTATCCAAGCTCTTCTAGATTGTTCACTAGCAGATTGTAGTACTTTACTCCAACGCTTGTCACTTCGACCTTGCTTCCACTTTGCAATAGATCTATCTGCACACCATGGAATTATTTCATCAACACCAATTTGAGTAGCCATATCTATTGCTTGCTCATCAGATCCGCTTTTAGCTAGTGCTTGTACAAGAACTAAACGAGTACTTGTACGAGGCTGGCGCAAAAAAGAATTAACACGAACTAAACCATTTTCTTCATCCGTAACAGTAGCACGAATTCGCAAGCCTTTACCATCTGAAAGTTGCAAATCATCACCAACACTCAATCTCATAGCGCTAATAGCATGACGTTTTATGCGATCAGGCAACTTCAAAGTCCAACCTTCTTCAATGCCATTTGCAAGCATAGGTGCATCATCGTGATCAATATCTAATAAAAATAAAGCGTCAGTCATAGTTCAAGCCTAACCTGAGGAGCAGCCAAGGATTTATTCTGTGCAACGATTGTGGCAAACTAGAAATAGAATAAGGAAGGATATTAGATGTGCAAAGAGTACAATCGCAAAACTATTCAAAGCGAAGATAATAATGCTTTGGTACTTACTTTGCGCGTATCTCGTTTTACACCTATAACATCTAATTTCGAAAATCAAGAACATGTAAAACAAGAGTTTTCAAATACACAATCCACAAATAAAGTACATAAACGAAAACATAAGGAAAACCCATTCGCAAAAACAAAGCACAATAATCCTTTTTCAAAATTAGATGAGTCTGAAAACAAAAAGCTTCAAGGAAAACATTGGATTCAAGACTACACTATTTGTGCTCATGAAAATGATACGATTTTAGATTGTCTTCTTAAAATTAAACGTACTTTAGATCCAACTCTAGCTTTCAGATACTCATGCGGTCATGGAGTATGCGGTTCAGATGCTGCAAACGTAAACGGAATGCCAACGTTATTATGCACTGCAACAATTAGAGAACATGCTAGAAACACAATTGAAAGCTCAACAATTAAATCTCATGGATTTAGAAAAACAGGATCTAAAACTAATAACTCAACTAATGACTTAGATAACACTAACTCAACCACTAACTCAACCACTAATTCAGCAGATGATTCAATCACTAATAAAAAGCTTTATTTAAAGAATACGCATAATAATTTTGGAATTATTGAACTTTCACCACTTTCTGGATTTACAGTTCAAAGAGATTTAATATGCGATATCACACCAATGATCTCTCAAATAAAACGCTTAGAACCTTACTTACAAGCAAATAATATAGGAAATCTTAACATTCTTGAGTTTTTGCAAAATCCTCAAGAACTTCAAAAATTTGAGCTTTTAAGTAATTGCATTTTATGTGGAGCATGCGAAGGAGTTTGCCCTATATATGCAAGCGGAGAAGCATTCATTGGACCAGCTGCTTTAGTTAACGCTGCACGATTTATTTACGATTCGAGAGATAATGCTGGAAAACATCGATTGGATTTAATAAATAGCGCAGACGGAATAAGTGCATGCCAATCAGTAAGAGCATGCTCAAAACAATGCCCTAGAGGAATCGATATAGGCGAAGAAATTTGGCAATTAACTACACTCGCAAACGAAAAATCTTAAAAATCAAAGATCAACTAACATTCTCGCATCTGTAATAGTTATAAGCGATAACAAAAGGCTCAAAGTTAAATACTCAACTTAAAATAATCTAAGCTCTACATGCTATACGTACTGCTTGTAAAGGATCATCTGTAATAGCAAAAAGATTAGGATCAATAGAAGAAATCAAACCTCTTTGCATAACGCTATTTTGTAACCAATCTGTAAGTCCCTTCCAATATGAACTACCAAACAACACTACTGGAACACTAGCTACTTTGTGAGTTTGAACAAGAGTTAAAGCTTCAAACATCTCATCCATAGTTCCAAATCCGCCAGGGCAAACAATAATCCCAGAAGAATACTTCATAAACATTGTTTTACGCACAAAGAAATAACGAAATTGCATACCAAGATTTACCCACTTGTTAAGACCTTGCTCATGAGGAAGTTCAATACCAAGCCCAACTGAAGTTCCACCAGCCTCGTTAGCTCCACGATTCGCTGCTTCCATAATTCCAGGTCCACCACCTGTAATAACAGCAAAGCCACGCTTTACAATTTCTTCGCCCATAATACGTGCAGCATTATATTCCGGCTCATCTTCCTTAATACGAGCAGAACCAAATACGCTTACAGCAGAACCTAACTTAGAAAGCGCGTCAAAACCATCAACAAATTCTGCTTGTATACGCAGAACTCGCCAAGGGTCTTCGCAACGCAAACAAGATTCGTCATTAGCTTGAAAATTCGAATCGTGCTTTAACAATGTTTCAGTACTACTTTCACTAGGAATCATTGGACCTTTTAACACAGATGCACCTCTATAATACGCTTTATCCATTTGCTCAACATCATGAGATTTTTTAGCTATCAAAAAATTCACTCCTTAAAACAACAAGCTAAAACATTACTTTTTAACTTCATTACTTTTTAACTTCATTACTTCGCAACTTCATTATTTCTCGAAACTTCATTTTTAGCGCCAGAATTATTATCTTTTGAATTTTTTAAGCTCCTCTTATGCATTGCCTTTGATTGCGCAGAAAGTAAGTATCCAGAAACTCCAGCAGCAATAAGAGAAGCAACCAATACTCCAAATCTCGCTTCTCCAGAAAGGTCAGCATCACTATAAGCTAAGGATGCTATTAACAAAGATACAGTAAATCCAATTCCACATGCACAAGCTGTAGGCAATAAATCGAATACTCGTAACTTATCTGGAACTTTCAATCCAATAAAACTTTTAGCAACCCAAGCTGTAAGCATAATCCCAAGAGGCTTACCAATAACTAAAGCAATCGTGATTGCAATAACAATAGGAGAAATAAACAATTCTAATGTAAAAGTTTCAAAATGAACGCCAGTTGCAAAAAGCGCAAACACAGGCAAAGCAAATAATGAAGAAAGAGGCTGAATTTTCTCACGATATCTTTCAGCGCGCAAAGTTTTTTCACCATGTACTAGATGAGCAGGAGTAAACAATCCAACCATAACACCAGCTAGAGTTGGATGAACTCCAGCTTGATACATCATAATCCATGCAAAAATACCAACTATCGCAACAAGCGGCCAAGGTACTCTTTTCAATCGAACTAGCATTGTCCAAAGCAATCCGCAAACAAGCACGCCAACAAACCAATACCAATCATTCAATGAAGAGAAGAAAAGCGCAATTAAAGCAATACCAAGCAAATCATCAACTGTAGCTAAAGTCATTAAAAACGCTCTTAAGGATTTAGGCAAATATGCCGCAAATAACGCTAATACAGCTAAAGAAAATGCTATATCGGTTGCTGTAGGAATAGCCCATCCATCGCGCACCATTGCAAGAGAAGGCAACGCTCCAGAAGTCAAGCGCATAATTTCTTGACCTGCATGAAATTCAGAAAAAAGTGTAACTGTTCCTACAAATAATATTGGAGGCATAATCATACCACCAACTGCACAAATCATAGGCATAGCTGCAGCTCTAGGATCAGAAAGAGAGCCAGCTACTAATTCATGCTTTAAATCAAGTCCTACAGTAAGAAAGAAAATAGTAAGAACACCATCTTGCACCCAATGGCCAATAGACATGGAAATATTAGTGTAAGGTATGCCAATTTGAGTATGAGAAACAGATTCAAATATAGTTGACGTAAAAGGCAAATTAGCAAGCAATAATCCAGCTAAAGCAAAACCAAGCATAATCAAGCCAGATATTCGCTCATTATTAGCTATATTGCGAGCTGTTAGCAAACTGCGCCGTATCATATTGTAAATATTTCCTCCACAAAACCATTATGCAAAAAGCAATATGCGAAACACTTTAATTTTGCATTATTTAGTATAACTTAGAGGGATAAACAGAGCGAGTTGAAATAAAGGTTATTCGGGCTATTCCCCAAAATGAGAATTGAAATAAGAACAAAAAAAGACGCAGTCAAAATCTACGTCTAACGCGTGCGCCAGACAGGATTCGAACCTGCAACCTTCTGATCCGTAGTCAGATGCTCTAATCCGTTGGGCTACTGGCGCATATTACCGAACTCAAACACATTGTTCTCGTTTCCGGCAACTTGACTAATATACAACTTATAAGATAAAAACACAAACTTCGGCGTGTCGGCAAAGCTTGTGTTTTTATATGTATATTTTCTAGATTTCTTCTACTTATATTATTTTACAAATTCTGCTGCGTATAAGTTTTATCTCTATGCTTCAGAACTTGGTCAACAATTCCATATTCCTTTGCTTGAGGTGCAGTCAAAATAGTATCTACCTCAATATCTTTGCGAATACGCTCAACATCTTGACCAGTATGTTTAGCAAGAGTATTTTCCAACCATTCACGCAATCTAAGCATTTCTTTAGCTTGAAGCTCAATTTCAGTTGCTTTACCAAAATCTTGTCCCATAGCTGGTTGATGAATCAAAACTCTAGCATTAGGTAAAATCATGCGCTTGCCTGCAGTACCTGCAGCAAGCAAGATTGCAGCAGCAGAAGCAGCCTGGCCTAAGCACACAGTTTGAACATCAGGATTTATATATTGCATAGTGTCGTAAATAGCAGTCATAGCAGTCATAGATCCACCAGGAGAATTTATGTACATCATAATGTCACGATTAGGATCCATGCTTTCTAGCACAAGCAATTGAGCCATGATATCATCGGCAGACGTATCGTCAACCTGAACACCCATGAAAATTATTCGATCATCAAAAAGCTTAGTATACGGATCTTGCGTTTTCATTCCATAAGGAGTTTGCTCACCAAATTGAGGCAAAACATAACGGTTATTAAAACGCTGAGCAGAAGAAATACCCTCATAACCAGCTAAACGCTGAGCGCGATACACAAACTTTGCTTCTTCACTTGCCATAATATTTACTCCTCACCTCGCATTGAAGCTGGTGTGGTTACAATCTTATCTACGAAACCATATTCCAAAGCTTGTTGTGCATTAAACCAATGATCATATTCATTGTCACGGTAAATTTCCTCTACAGTATGACCAGTTTGCTTAGCTGTGAGTTCAGAAAGTGTTTTCTTCATATCCATAATCAATTCAGCATTGATTCTAACATCAGTAGCAGTTCCACCAACTCCACCAGAAGGCTGATGCATAAGAACACGAGCATGCGATGTAATAAAACGTTTACCAGGCGTTCCAGAACTTAACAAGAACTGTCCCATAGAAGCAGCCATGCCAACAGCAATAGTTGCAACATCTGGCTCAATAAGCTGCATTGTGTCGTAAATAGCCATACCAGCAGTGATAGAACCACCTGGAGAATTTATGTAAAGCCAAATATCTTTCTTAGGATCTTGCGCAGCAAGCATAAGCATTTGAGCGCATATGATATTAGCATTCTCATCTTTAACTTCAGAGCCAAGCCAAATAATGCGATCCTTTAACAATCGATTAAAAATCGAATCTGTTTGGGCTGGCGCTTCATCCTGTTGCATAACAGTAGAAGACGTAAACAGATTATTCACTTTATCTCCTTACATTTGTCAATTGTTTCTACATTATCGTGTGCGCGTGACTGTATAGAAAATATTGCGGATATGAAATCAGCGAAATATTCCACACTGAATTTCTACATACAATACAAATAATTATTTAACTATTATATAGATTTAGCATGAAATATTTAGTATATTTTTTTATGACTGTAAATTCACTCATAGAGGAGAAGTCATGGATTCTAGCAACTTGCAAAACAACAATTATCCTCAATATGCAGAACAAAATAACAGCAATAATAGCAATATCTACACTAATAGTTCAAGCAATACAAGCAACGCTAACAATACCGACAACGCAAGCAACACTGACAATACTGACAATACAAACAACACTAACACTTACAACGCAAGCAACTTGAATCCAACAAACACTTATCAGAGCAACTCTTACCAAAATAACGCTTACCAAAATAGTGGATATCAAAACAGCGGATACACGAATAACACTTATACGAATAACAGTTACCAAAACAATAACTATATGAATAACGGATATCAAAACAACGGATATCAAAACAATAACTATATGAATAATAGTTATCAAAACAACAGATACCCAAACGGCACAAATCCAACAAACACTTACCAAAACGGCGCTTATACGAATAACACTTATCAAAACAACACTTATGCAAACAATAGTTACCAAAACAATAACTATATGAATAACGGATATCAAAACAACAGTTATCAAAACAACAATAATCCAATAAGCACTTATATAAACCGAGATAATCTAATAAGAACATATAAAAACGTTATTCAACGAACAACAAGTTTAGTAAATGCGATACTAGTAGATAATCGCAAAAAAATGATCGCTTTAATTGTCGCTGCTGTTTTAGCACTAACACTTATTGGAAGCGCAATCGTAAAAACTTTTAAACCAAATTACAATTGCTCTGCAGAAAAAAGCGCAAACATAGAGGAATATTTTCATTGTCACCCATCCAGCTTTGAAAAGAGGGGTGACGATGACGTATCCGCAACATTTGACGCTAAAGGAGATGACCTAAATATAACTATTAAATTCACAGATCGTGTACCTGACTATGGAATTTCAAAGACTCAAGCTGAGTTTTCTGACAGACTATTACTAACAAATATGTTTCCAGAAGTTGAAGAAGCTAAAAATAAAGTCATTTCTCCAATACATTTACACTATACTTTCTTAAATAATGATGACAGTGTTATTTTTAAAGATGACTTTATCGATAACTAAATAATACAATATGCGCTTTTGCTACTCGTTGAATAAACAAATATCAAAGGCGCATATTTTTATTTTCGAAGAGTTTTGCGAACAGAAACGTTATACTTCTAGAAACAGCACAAGCTACAGCCATAGGAACAATCACAATAAGCGAAACGTTTACTAATTGAGCTACAAGCAAAAGCGCAAACCATAATGACTTTCTACTAGCAGTCAATAAGCTTGCAGCACCAAAAATAGCAGCCAAAATCAATGCATTAGGCTGACTTAATACTAAGCTAGAAATAAATGGAAGTTTCATGCTTACAATGCCTACAATCAGCCCAATACAAGCTCCAGTTGAAATACTCGGCTGAAGAATGCCTCCAGAAGCACCGGCTCGCAAAACAAGCAAAGTAGCAGCCATTTTCATTATTGCAAGAATCAGCAAAATAATCATAATATTCGAGAAAGCTAAAAAATGCGGAGAACTAGACACAGAAAATGCAAGTTGGCAAAGTGATCTACCATTTCCCATGATATGTGGAAACCAGCAAGCTGCAATACCAATAGTTAAGCCGGCTATTGGCATAAAACACAACATTTTTATGCCACGCAAAGCATGAGTACGACACCAAATAATACACAAGCGAAAAACGTAACCAACTAAACCGCACACTAAACCTACAACAGCAGCCAAAACACAAATTTGCCAAGAAATATCGCACGAAAATTGAGAAATATTGTAGTATCTAGAATGATGCATTAAAAATTCAGCAACAAAAGCAGCAACGTAATTCATAGAAAGCGCAAAAGGCAAGCAATACAAACGATCAGAGCGCAAAATATGCTTAATTACATTAGCTACTACAGAACCATTTTCACGATTTAGCCATGCGTAAAAACCAAAACCTTGAGTTTTACTAAGTAATCCTAAAGCAAGCACGCTTCCAGCTAAAGGAGCGTGATACACTGCAGCCAAACCAGCGCCAGCAGCAGATGCAATAAGTACGCGCTGAGTTTTAGAAGATATATGAAAAACACTGCTGTAACGCTGAGCAATAAGCGCAGCTAATTCTCTAGGAGCTACTTCCCTGCCTATTGAAATTCCAGAACCAACAATTCCGATTTGCAACAAAACATGCGCAATAGTAGAAAAAATTGGCATAACACTTCCGAAAACAGCTTGAGGGATTGTGACAATACGAGGAGGATTTTCTCTTTTGCGAAGAAAATACCAAGATACGCCAGCAATAGTCATCGAAATTGTGCAAGATAGCACGTAACGATACCAAGGAAGAGATGAAAATACAGTATTTTTAGCAGATTCGATTGATCCAAAAGCAATGTATTGTACTGCATAAAGAATGAATGTAAGAAGAGTCGCACCTAAACCAGTGAGAATGCCAATAAAAATAACAGATAAAGCTAAGAAAGCAAAATTTAAAAACTTAAAAAGCACTGTTCTACTATTGCAACTGCGATTCTTCACATTAGTTTTGATAGTACTTTTCATTATTTATACTTTCACTAAATTATATGAGATCAAATTGAAGATCATATTTACATGAGATTACATTACAAATATACGAAAACGAATATATAAATAAATAAATAAATAAATAAAGATAAGAGTTATAGGCAAAAAATAAATAAAATAAATAAAAATAAATAGACCCAGCAGAAAATAATTCCGCTAGGTCTTACTTAAAAACAGTTACTTTTAAGTAACGTAGAACTTAGTTACTTCTACTTAGAAAGCTCATCAGCTACTTCAGCTGCAGCAGAAGCAGCTTTAACACTCTCCTCTTCAGAAGTACCATCATCTTCAGTAAGGAAAGCACTCAAATCGATCGTTTCACCATTAGAAACGAACTTTACTGCACGCATACCAGCGATTAACGCCTTAGAGCGAGCAACTTCTTGAACAGCTGAACCGAGCTGACCATTGCGCACAATCGCGCTAATGAACTGACTTGGATCCATACCATACTGCTGTGCAACTGAAATAAGGAAATTAGTGACATCAGCTTGCGAAACTGATACATCTAGTTTCTCAGCTAAAGCATCTAACACCATCTGATCACGAAGTTCTTTTTCGGCAGCCTTTTCAGCTTCTTCTTTCTGATCCTTAGTAGCTTTCTCAGGATCTGGAGTCATACCCTTAAGATGCTCAGCAACAGCCTTTTCTTTTACGCCCTTTGGTACAGGAATTTCAACTTCTTCCTGAATCTTAGCAATAAAAGCATCACGAGCAATAGTTGCTTGACGACCTTCATTAGACTGTTCGCAAGCCTTACGTACATCTTCTTTAAGCTCATCTAAAGTATCAAACTCAGAAGCTTCTTTAGCGAAATCATCGTCAAGTTCTGGCAATTCCTGTGTCTTTACAGAATTAACTTTAACCTTAACTTGAGCTTTTTCGCCTTCATGCTTGCTGTTCTTGTACTGATCGGTTTCAAAAATAGCTTCTTCGCCAGCAGAAAGACCTTCCAAAGCTTCATCCATTTCATTAAGAATACGATGAGTTCCAACCTCAATGCTTTCACCTTCACTACTCGCTACTACTTCATCTCCGAATGAAGAAGTGTAGTCAATATTGGCAAAATCACCCTTCTTAATTGGACGATCGACACCAACAAGAGTTGCGAAACGATGACGCAATGCTTCAAGACGAGCATTTACATCTTCATCAGTTACTTCAGGCTTTTCTACTTCGATATCTACACCATCAAACTTATTAAGTTTGAACTCTGGGCGACGCTCAACAGTAGCAACGAACTTTAACTTTTCTTCGCCAGTAGCTGATTCAGGCACTTCTTGCACTTCAAACTCTGGCTGATCCATAGGACTGATCTTCTTTTCTTCCAAAGCTTGAGAATAAAGCTCTGGAACAGCAGAATTCACAGCTTCACCGGCAACAGCTGCGAAGCCTACGCGCTGATCTACAATCTTTCCAGGTACATGACCTTTACGGAAACCAGGCACGTTGATTTGCTTGGCGATTTCCTTACGGGCCTTATCTAAGTAAGGCTTGAATTCTTCGAGTTCTACGGTAATGGTGAGCTTAACTTTAGTTGGCTCAAGATTCCTGACGCTGATTTTCACGCTTGCGCTCCTGAAATTACGTTTTCTTATCTCTGCCGTATGGCACAACCGTTATATGATAACGCGAGTCACGGACTCAGAAATTAAATCCACTTGCCAAACTCTAGCTCCCTGCTCAATAAGGAATAAACGTACATCAATATTTTTTATATCATCATTCCAGCAAAGATTTCGAATTATTTGCGGTTTAATTAAAACATCCATAGGCGTATGGGTATCTTCAGCGATTCTCATAACAACAGCTTTCACTTTTTGCAATATTGCAAAACGATTAGGATGATGCTCACGCCAGTATTTCATTGATTTGGGAGCGCATTGACAATCTTGCTCAAAAGAATTCTCAAAATCACTTATATTTTTATGCTCAACATGCTCATCATCCGCAATATTCTCATTATTTTTAATATGATCTCTAGAAGATTCAGAATCTTTATAATTTTCGCTATCACTGTAAAATCTAGTATCAGCATGATTAGCATAATCAGCATGATTGCTAGAAGAATTTACTAAACATCTATAAAAGTTATTAGAGTTATTAGAGTTGTTACAATCACTTGAATCATCGTCAATAGACATTGCATCTATGCCACTTTTAGCTTTAGAAATAGCTTTTTCAATAACAAGTTTCCAGACATTGGGCTTAATTTTACGCTGAATTGGAGCATATCGCTCAAACATCTTATCTTGCTCACAACCAGTATGAATTCGAACTCTCTCATTAAGAATACGTATTGAGCGGAAAGACCTTGAATTATTTGGCTTGCGCTTACTTGCTTCAATAATTGCAGCATCAGATAGCAATAGAGTTGGAGCAATATCGTATTGTCTAGCAAGCTCATCTCTCTTTTGCCACAGCTCTTTAGCTATCATTAAGCCGATTTTATCGTGCATAAGAACACTAATATGAGATATTCGAAGCCAAGGACGAGGATGCTTAGCTTTCTTTTTTGCTCCAGCTATCAACAAGTGTGCAAATTCTTCTTCAGCCCAAGAAAGCTTACCTTGTTTCTTTAGTTCAGCACGCATCACTTCTTCTAATTCGATTAGCAATTCAACGTCTAAAGCCGCGTAATTTCGCCAATCTCTAGGAAGAGGTCTATATGACCAGTCCGCTGCAGAATGTTCTTTTGCAAGAGTCAATCCCAAATAATATTCAGTTACAGAACTTAATCCGAAACGCTTTCTTCCAAGTAATTTAGCTGCGATTTCTGTATCAAATAAAGCACGTGGGCGTAAACCAATGTCGAAAAATCCTGGCAAATCTTGCATAGAATCGTGAATAATCCAAGGCGCATCCCCTACTGCCTTGTTAAATTCGTTCCAATCGGCTCCAAGTTTTGTAAGTTCTATTGGATCTAATAACCCAATTCCTGCACCTTTGCGCTTGAATTGAATCAACCAATCTTCATGACTATATCGAAAACCTGAAGCTCGCTCAGCATCTGCAGCCAAAGGTCCAGAGCCTTCAGTCAACAAACTGCAATATTTTTTATATGCTTCAAGCGTATCAATGACTTCTGGAACTCCTTCTCTAGGCTCTTTTAAGAGCTTTGGTTCCTCGAACAAGTACGCCTCCCGATTTGCATGCTTTAGCCAAATTCTTACGCTTTTTACATCTTACTTTGCAATTTTTGCAAAATATCTGTAAAAAATATTTAAGCCGTGTTATAGATTACGCATCTTTTAACACGGCTTCAACTTTCGCACACAACTACGACTATTCAAAAATAAAAAATCAAATAAATAATCAATCTGTTTTATTGTTTGCTATTTCGTCATTTATGCGTTTAACAAGCTTAGTTTTAAGGAATCTAGTAAGAGTAAATGCAACTGCTGATAATATAAGCGTTGGAAGAAGGTATCCAAAATATCCAGCAAAATCATTTCCAGATTTGAAAGTAAAAACTTCTAAAACAAAAGTTATTAAAATTGATATTATCGGCACTTCAATAAGAAGTTTCTTATCGAAAGATGCAACAATGTTTATCGGAAATAAAATTAGCGGCAAAATAGCGAAAATAACAATCGCGCTAGTAAAACCATATCTATCGCTATACCGCACAAAAATAGCTAGTGCAAACGCAAAAGCTAATGCAATCCAACAACCTATTCTGCGCTTCATTGCGTATCCTTATCTCTAAAAAAGTATTTGTATAATTATACAAAAATCCTTCAAAAAAACAATTAAATACGCAAAAATTGCCTAAAACGCATCGAGGTTCAATCTAGTACACTACAAAACCATGATCTTTGAACTGGTTTACAACTCGCTCTTTAAGAGCTCTAGAAGGTCCTTTTTGATTCTCAAGAGGATACGGGATTCTGAGCTCATGCCACTTTGGACGGCCTAGTTGATGGAAGCCAAGAACGTCAATATGCTCAACAGCATCCCCAAACGAATCGCAAATCTCAGCAACTTTTTCAACATTTTCTTCGCTGTCAGTCAAACCTGGAACGAGCACAAAACGCACCCAAATCTTCTTACCAGCCTTCGCCAATCGCTGACCAAAGTCAATAGTTGGCTGAAGCAAGCCACCAGTAACTTTCTTATACGTTTCTTCAGTGCCAGATTTAACGTCAAGCAAGCAAAGATCAATGTCTTCAATCATTTCGTCCGTATAATTGCGATTCAAAAATCCGGAAGTATCCAAGCAAGTGTGCACGCCCATTTCTTTAGCAGCGCGAAATACTCGAGATACGAAAGCAGGCTGCATCATGGACTCTCCACCAGAAAAAGTAATTCCGCCTCCTGTTGCTTTAAAAAGACTTTGATAACGGTCTACTTTTTTAATCATCGCATCCAAGTAGACTGGCTTGCCATCACGCATTTTCCAAGTATCAGGATTTTGGCAATATTGGCAGCGAAGCGGGCAGCCGCTCATAAACACTGTCATACGAGTTCCAGGTCCGTCAACAGAAGTGTTAATATCCCACGAATGCACGAACCCAATATCGCCAGTTTTGAGAGCTGCTAAACGATCTTTTCTGTCTAATCCAATTGGAGATTCAAAACCGGAAAGCCCACCCATTAAAGTCTGTCGGGCATACTCTTTCGACTCTTTAAGCATATGCTGCGTTGTAGTTCGAAACGCTGTATTATCAGCCATTAAGCTGCCCTCCTATATTCCGCAAAATATGGTATAAACCGCCGAAGCAATAATACTCACTCCGGCGGTTTATAAACAATCTCTAGCTATTACTCTGTAACAGATCCTTGGTGGAACGTACGAGAAATAACATCAAGCTGCTGCTCTTTAGTGAGCTTTACAAAGTTCACTGCATATCCAGAAACTCGAACAGTCAAATGTGGATACTTTTCTGGATGTTCAACAGCATCTTCAAGCTGTTCCTTACGCAAAACATTGATGTTTGCATGATACAAGCCATGTCCGTTTCCTGCATCCAAAATGCCCACTAAGTTAGTGATACGCTCATCTTCGTCACGACCCAAACCATCAGGAGTAATTGTGTTCGTAAGCGAAATACCATCTAGAGCATCATCGTAGTCAATCTTACCAACTGAGAACATTGATGGAAGCATTCCGTGAGCATCCATACCGTTTTCTGGATTTGCGCCCGGAGCATACGGAGTACCCTTCTTGTGCCCAGATGGGAACGAACCAGTATTCTTACCGTATTCAACGTTAGAAGTAATAGTCAAGATTGACTGAGTTGGAACAGCATTACGGTAAACAGGCAAGCGCTTTACCTGACCCATAACAGTACTTACAACCCACTTTGCTAAATCATCAGCACGATCATCATCGTTACCGTAAATTGGGAATTCACCAACAGTCTTGTAGCCTACGACTAAATCATCGTCGCCACCTTCAATGTACTCGTATTCGTGACCCTCTGTTTCTTTAGCATCCTTATTATAAATTGGATAAACTTTTGCATACTTCAAAGCAGACAAAGAATCCGCAGCAATCGACAAGCCAGACATACCGCAACCAAGCGTGCGATAGACTTCCCTATCATGCAAAGCCATTTCAATTGACTCATAAGCGTACTTATCGTGCATGTAATGAATTATGTTAAGAGCTTCAATATATGTTTCAGAAAGCCATTCCAAAGCTTTCTCATAATTAGCTTTAACTTTCTCATAATCAAGAGTGCCATCAGCTTCTGGGCGAATTGGCTCAATAACACCTTTATCGATAACTTGCATGCCAGTCATCTCATCACGGCCACCGTTAATAGCGTAAAGCAAAGCCTTAGCAGAGTTCACGCGAGCTGCAAAGAACTGCATTTGCTTACCGACACGCATTGGCGAAACACAGCAAGCAATAGCTGCATCATCACCCCAATGCTCACGAATATCTTTATCTGACTCATATTGAATAGCAGAAGTATCAATAGAAATACGTGAGCAGAAACGCTTATAAGCTTCAGGAAGTTTTGGATCCCAGAAGATTGTTATATTTGGTTCAGGACCTGGTCCCAAATGCTCAAGAGTTAAAGTGTTAAGCAAACGGAATGATGTCTTAGTAACGAAAGTGCGTCCATCGTCACTAAAACCTGCATCAGACCAAGTTGCCCAATATGGATCTCCAGAGAAGATTGCATCGTAATCCTTAGTGCGCAAGAAACGCACAATACGAAGTTTCATAACAAGAGCATCAATAATTTCCTGAGCATCAGTTTCGTCAATTAAACCAGCTTTAAAATCACGCTCAAAGTAGCAATCAAAGAATGCAGATACACGTCCAAAGCTCATTGCAGCGCCATCCTGGCTCTTAACAGACGCAAGATAGCCCATATAAGTCCATTGCACTGCTTCCTTAGCAGTTTGAGCTGGACGAGTCAAATCCAAACCGTACTCTTTGCCTAAGTTAATAAGCTGCTTCAAAGCTTTAATCTGCTCATCATGCTCTTCACGGAAACGAATCCAATGCTCAATTTCAGTTTCAGTAAAATCATTACGATATGGAATCGAATCCTTATCGCGCTTCTTAAACTCAATAAGCATATTAACGCCATAAAGAGCTACACGGCGATAATCACCAATAATACGACCACGTCCGTAAGCATCTGGCAAACCGGTTAGAATCTTGTTGTGGCGAGCAATCTTAATATTCTTTGTATAAACACCAAACACGCCATCATTATGAGTTTTACGATAAACAGTAAAGATTTTCTTAATTTCTGGATCTACTTCTTTTCCAGCTTCTTTAATGGCTTGCTCAACCATGCGCCATCCGCCATTTGGCATCATTGCACGCTTGCATGGCTCATCTGTTTGCAAACCTACTATTACATTATCTACTTCTGGGCTTTCAATATAGCCTGCAGGCATCGCATCAATACCAGCTGGAATATGTGTTTCAACGTCATAAACACGGCGCTCACGTTCAACTGCTAAATAATTGTCGTCAAGGTACTTCCACATATGCTTAGTTTTTTCAGTGGCGTTTGCCAAGAAGCTCTCATCGCCTTCATACGGCGTGTAATTCTTCAATATAAAGTCTCGAACGTCAATATCGTTCTTCCAATTGCCTTCGACGAAGCCATCCCATGCCTTTGTGCGAAGCTCCTCGTCAGTGAGAACGGAGGTATCCGTTGGTGTCATATCTGAACTCCTTTTATAATTGCAGCGCTTCTTCACGTTGCTCTAAGTAATATGTTAAAGCAAATAGTCAATAAACAAGTCGAATTTTTTAAAATTTCAAGTGAGTTACATCACATTTATATATAGAAACGCTGATTGACAACAATAAACATAAGTACTTGAGCTTTTATTCACGGAATGCTGTTGTTATAGGCATTCTTCTATCTCTTCCAAAAGCAATTGAACTAACTTTAGGACCTAGAGGATATTGACGCCTTTTCCATTCAGCACGATCAACTAAACGCATAACAGTATCGACAGTTTGCTCATCAAAACCATCTAAAAGCAAATCAGCACGACCGTGAGCAAGTTCTATATGCGCTTGTAACACTCGATCAAGCAGATCATATTCTGGCAAAGAATCAGAATCCTTCTGACCAGGCCTTAATTCTGCACTAGGAGGCTTAATAATTGAGTTTATTGGAATCAACAATCCATCATCTGGAATTTTTTGATTTTCTAAATCTTCAAAACCAACAATCGGCAACATGCCAATTCCAACACCATTTGCTGCAGCGCGATTACGCCAACGAGATAAAGCCCAAACACGAGTTTTGAATAAATCTTTAAGAGGAGCATACCCACCTACAGCATCTCCGTAAATAGTTGAATATCCGCATGCAAGTTCTGACTTATTACCAGTTGCGAGCGCAAGCAATCCTTTAGAATTTGAATACGCCATAACGATTACGCCACGAACTCTAGCTTGCAAATTCTCTGCAGCAATACCTTGTAAATCAAGTTGAGTCTGAAAAACTTTGAAAAGCGGTTCAATAGGTTGAATATCATAATTAGCACATATACGTTTTGCTAAATCATAAGCATCATCTTTAGAACCATCTGAAGAGTACATGCTTGGCATTGAGATTCCCCAAACATTTTGCCCACCGCAAGCATCTGCAGCCATAGTCGCAACTAAAGCTGAATCAATACCACCAGAGAGCCCTAAACACACTCCTTTGAAACCATTCTTACGCATGTAATCACGAAGACCTAAAACGCACGCACAATAAACTTCTTCGTCTTGTTCCAATTTTTTCGCAATAGTAGAAACTTTTTGTTTGCAAACAGAAGAATCTATATCAACATAAGAAATATCTTCTTTAAACATTTTAGAGCGTTCAAGCAAACTTCCATCGCGATCAACTACAAAGCTTCCGCCGTCAAAAACTAAATCATCTTGACCACCAACTTGATTTACATACACTACTGGTGCATTGACTTCAGATGCTCTTTGCTTTGCAAGTTTTACGCGCACATGCGTTTTACCTTCTTCATAAGGAGAGCCATTCATAGTGACGAGTACGTTAATACCTTTATTAGCTAATTGCGCAACAGGACCTCCGTCTTGCCAAATATCTTCACAAATAGCGAATCCGATGCGAAAATCGTCAATTTCTAGAATTGAACATTCATTTCCTGAAGAGAAGATACGGAACTCATCAAATACTCCGTAATTAGGCAAAAAATGCTTATCGTAATGAAGAATAATATTGCCATTATGCAATACAACAAGTCTATTACGAGGTTTTCCAGAGGATTCATCTAATCCTACTGTTCCAACAACTACATATAAGTCAGATAATTCTTCACTACATAACCTTTTTGCAAGAGTAAATATAGCATTATTAGCTGCTTTGCGGAAAGTCGCTCGCAATGCAAGATCTTCAATAGGATATCCTGTTAAAGTCATTTCAGGGAATACGACCATTTGCGCATTATTTTCTTTAGCTTTTTTGCAATATTGCAAAATCTTTTCGCTATTTACTTCTATATTTCCAACGCAAGTATCAATTTGCGCTAATGCTAAACGAATTACACTCATGACTATAAGTGTAATCGAAAAAATGCAAATACTTTAAAAAGGAGATATTTTTTCACTTCCTTTTATTTTCAACGTTTTCTAACCAGTCATAAGTAATACAAATAATAAAACAGTAGCATTAAGCAGATTTCTCCCATATATTTGGATTTTGTACTCGCGAAGGGGAACATATTGAGAAATAAAAAGAGATAGAAGAAAAACTGAAAAAAGAAGAAAAAAGAAGAAAAAGAGAAACAGAAAACTGAAAACTAAAAACTGAAGAAGAGAAAAGAAAAAACTGAAAAAGAAAAATAAAACAGAAAACTGAAAAAAGAGAAAAAGAAAAAGAAAAATAAAATCTATAATGTTAGGAGAAAAATATGAATAATAAGAAAATTATTTCAGCAGCAATTGCTTTAAGCGCACTCGTAGGATTAACTCTCGGAGGATGTGGTTCTCAAAAAGCTTCCGATAAAGATAGCCATACAATTACTGTCGCAGCTTCTCCTACACCTCATTCAGAAATATTAAACAAAGTAGTAAAACCAATTCTTAAAAAACAAGGATACAAACTTGTTGTAAAAGAATTTACAGATTACGTACAGCCAAACACTGCAACTGAAGAAGGCGAAGTTGATGCAAATTATTATCAGCATTTACCTTATTTAGATAATTTCAATAAAGAAAAAGGAACACACCTTGTTTCTGTTGCAGGAATACATTTTGAGCCTTTCGGATTATATCCAGGAAAATTAAAATCTCTTAAAAATGTGAAAGATGGCTCTACTATTGCCGTTCCTAATGACGCAACTAATGAGGCACGCGCATTGCTACTTCTTCAAGATGCAGGTTTGTTGAAATTAAAGAATCCAAAGGATGTGAATTCCACTACTAAAGATATTGTTTCTAACCCTCATAATTTGAAGTTCAAAGAGCTTGAAGCAGCAATGGTTCCAACTGCTGTTAAAGATGTCGATTTTGCTACATTAAATGGAAATTATGCTATTCAAGCTGGATTTGATCCTATAAAAGATCCACTAATTTCAGAAAAAGTTGGCGGAATTGCAGCAAAAACTTATGAAAATATTATTGTTGTCAAAAAAGGTTCAGAAAACACAGACAAGATCAAAGCTTTGATTAAAGCTCTAAAGACTGACGAAGTGCGTAATTTCATTAACAAAAATTACAATGGAGCAGTATTACCTGTTTTCTAAACTTTTCAAACTCGTATAAGGTACTTCTTACTTTATACGAGTAGAAATTTTACAATATTGCTAAAATCGCAAAAAACTATAGATCGGAACAAGTGAGAACATATGATTCAAATTGAAAATCTTCATAAAAGCTATTCAAACGGCAAAGAGTCACGCGAAGTATTACATGGTATAAACGTAACTGTTGAATCAGGTGAAGTATTTGGAATTCTTGGATCTTCCGGAGCAGGTAAGTCCTCACTTGTCCGATGCATAAATCTATTAGAAAGACCTACAAGCGGAAAAATAATCATCGATGGAAAAGATATAACAAACGCTAAAAATCTAGAGCTTTCTAAAATCCGCTCAAATATAGGCATGATTTTTCAAAACTTTAGCTTATTTGGGCAGCGCACAGCATTACGAAATGTCACATTCCCGTTAGAGCTAAACCATACTCCTAAAAAGAAACGAGAAGAAAGAGCACAATATTTATTAGAGTTAGTAGGATTAAAAGGTTTTGAAAACAGCTACCCTAGCCAACTTTCTGGCGGACAACAACAACGTGTAGCTATTGCACGCGCACTTGCAAATAACCCTTCTATTATGTTGTGTGATGAAGCAACAAGTGCTCTTGATTCAACTACTACTGCGCAAATTTTAGACTTGCTTCGTAAAATCAACAGAGAACTAAACGTAACTTTGGTTATAATAACTCATTCACTATCTGTAGCTCGAAATATTTGCGATCGAGTAGCAATGATAGACGGTGGGAAAATAGTTGAAATCGGTGACACATCAACATTATTTAAAAATCCTCATAGCGAAATTCTAACTACTCTTATTGCTGATTCTCTTGTTGAAAATCATCGCAATAAAGACACAAGCGAACAGAATCAATAAAGGCGAATCTGCAAAATTAAACTGGGAGCAAAAATGCTTAATGCTGTAACAAATTTCTTTGAAGAATATGGTGACTTACTGCTTGAAGGAACTCTAGACACAATAGTAATGACTTCTATTGCAACACTTTTAGCATATGCAATAGGATTGCCAGCAGGCGTTTTACTAATAGTATCTTCAAAGAAAGGAATAAAAGAAAACGCGACTATTCACGCTATTATAGGCGGAATAGTTAATATAGTCAGATCTGTACCGTTTATCATTCTTCTAGTTGCATTGATACCAATTACTAGACTTATCGTAGGAACTTCGCTAGGTGTTCCAGGAGCTATTGTTCCACTTGTTGTTACAGCAGCACCATTCGTAGCTAGAATAGTTGAACAATCTTTAGCAGAAGTTGATGGAAGTCTTATTGAAGCAGCACAAAGTTTTGGAACAAGCAATATACAAATAATCTTCAAAGTATTACTTTTTGAAAGCCTTCCATCCTTAATTCGTGGAGTATCTCTCACATTTATAACACTTTTCGGTTTTTCTGCAATGGCAGGAACAGTTGGAGCAGGTGGACTTGGCGACATTGCTATACGATACGGATATCAAAGATATCAATATGATGTTATGGGCGTAGCTGTAATCTTATGCATTGTTTTAGTTCAAATAGCACAAAGTATTGGCGATGTAATATCAAATAAAATAAATCATCGCGAGCATTAAAAAATGTGCTTTACGTATTCAACATGAATATGTAAAGCACATAATTATATAAGATTACTGAAGCTAATCGCTTAATAACTTAATAATCACTAGAGCTAATCACTCAGCTAACCACTCAGCCAATTACTCAGCCGCGTTCCATCTTTCTAAGCCGAGGCTCAGCACTATCTTTTGCACCAGTAATACGATAAACGTCAAAAACGCCTTCAATCTTACGAATAGCAGCAAGCAATGTATTAAGATGCTGAGGATCTGCCATTTCAAAAGTAAACTGACTTGTTGCAACTCGATCATCCCCAGTAGCAATATTTCCTGAGAGAATGTTTACACCATGATCAGAAAGTACTTTAGTAACATCTGAAAGCAAATGCTGTCGATCCAAAGCTTCAACCTGAACTTTAACCAAAAACAGGCCTTTATCACTTGTCCATTGAACAGGAATAACGCGTTCAGGTTGAGTCTTTTGCAAATCAATCATATTTTGACAATCATTCCTGTGAACAGATACGCCTTGATTTCTAGTTATAAACCCTACGATATTATCTCCAGGAACTGGCATGCAACAACGAGCAAGCTTAACCCACACATCTCCAACTCCCTTTACAGAAACACCAAGAACACCATTAGACTTTCTGGCTCTCTCAGGTCTCCTTAAAGGCAAAGCTTCTTGTTCAACTTCTTCATCTACTTCATCAGCTCCAGCGTCTTTAACAAGTCTAGAAATAACATTTTGAGTCGAAACTTGACCTTCGCCGATTGCAGCATAAACTGCATCAACATTAGGCATAATATTCAACTCGTCAGCAACACCAATTAAAGCTTGTGGAGTCATTAAAGTAGATATAGGCAAGTTTCTTTTACGCATAGCACGAGTTAACTCGTCTTTACCTTCTTCAATAGCTTCAGAACGACGCTCTTTGCTAAACCACTGGCGAATCTTATTTCTAGCACGCGGAGATTTTACAAAACTAAGCCAATCTCTTGATGGCCCAGCAGTATCTGATTTTGAAGTCAAAACTTCAACTGTATCTCCATTAACTAGCTTCGTATCAAGAGGAACTAAACGGCCGTTTACACGAGCGCCCATCATACGATGTCCAACTTCAGTATGCACTGAATAAGCAAAATCTACAGGAGTTGCATCTTGAGGAAGTGCAACAATGCTTCCTTTAGGAGTAAATACATATACTTCTGCAGCACCTAAATCTTGCTTTAAAGATCCTAAGAATTCATCTGAATCAGGAGTTTCACTAGTCCAATCAGCTAATTGTTGAATCCATTTAAGATTATCTGCTTCGCTTAGCTCTTTACGATCCTCTTGCTCACGCTTCAAATCTTCATTATCTGGCTTACTTAAAGCACGACCAGCTTGACCGTTAGCCTTATACTTCCAATGAGCAGCAATACCAAATTCAGCACGCCTATGCATATCCCAAGTACGAATTTGAATTTCAACAGGCTTTCCACCTGGACCTACAACAGTAGTATGCAAACTCTGATACATATTCAGCTTAGGAGTTGCTATATAATCCTTGAAGCGCCCAGGAACAGGACTCCATCTTGCATGCACAGCACCCAATGCAGCATAGCAATCTCGGATAGAATCAACTATTATTCTAACTCCAACAAGATCGTAAATATTTTCAAAATCGTGACCTCTAACAATCATCTTCTGATAGATTGAGAAATAATCTTTTGGACGACCTTTAACAGAAGCTTTTACATGCTGTTCAGATAAATCTTCGTTGATTTCTTCAAGAATTTGGCGTAAATAAACTTCACGCTGACCAGCTCTACGAGCGACTAAAACAACTATTTCATTATAAATTTTTGGATACAATACTTTAAAACTTAACTCTTCAAGTTCTGTTTTAATAGCATTCATACCAAGTCTATTTGCAAGAGGAGCATATACATCTAGCGTTTCTCTAGCTTTTTTATGCGAACTTTGAGATTTAACATATCTCCACGTACGAGCATTATGTAAGCGATCTGCGAGTTTTACAACGAGAACACGAACATCTCTGCTCATTGCTACAACCATTTTTCGTATAGTTTCAGCTTGCGCATTATCTCCGTATTCCATATTTGAAATTTTGGTAACGCCATCAACTAAACCTGCTACTGTATCACCAAAATCAGCTCTGCACTCTTCTAAAGTGTAATCAGTATCTTCAACAGTATCGTGCAATAATCCAGCTGCAACAACTACAGGACCCATACCTAGATCTGCAAGAATTTGTGCAACTGCAAGAGGATGAATAATATATGGCTCACCTGATTTACGCCGCTGACCAGTATGTTGCTTCACTGCTCGTTTATACGCACGATGAAGTATATCCATATTTTCACCGGGATGATGCCATTGACACATTTGTAAAATTGGGCACAACGGGTTATTTGGTTCTTCGCTAATTTCACATCCAAGCTTATTAGCACACCTAATCTCTTCTTGTGATTCACCCATCACACATCACCTCCCGCGTAACACTATCCTACATGTTTCAACAAAATACAGCACTTAAATTGTTAAATAATGTAAAAAATCAACAACTAATACACTAAGAATAAGCTAATTTACAAAAAAAATTACTATAAATCCGACATAGCACACGCTAGTCGGATTTATTTAAAATTTATTGCAAACCTGTTGAACCAAAGCCTTTATCAGATCTATCAGATGAAGGAAGACTTTCCGATTGAATAAAATCTGCTTCAACATAACGCTGAATAACTAATTGAGCAATACGATCTCCTCTATGAAATTCAGCAACATGCTCAGGATCTAAATTTATAAGTGGGACTTTTATTTCTCCACGATACCCTGCATCCACTGTTCCAGGCGCATTCAAAACAGTTACACCTTGCTTTACAGCAAGACCAGAACGAGGATGTACAAGAGCTACGTAACCAGCAGGCAAAGCAATTGCTACACCAGTAGGCACAAGCGCTCTTTCAAACGGCTTCAAAACAAAATCCTGTGTGGTTCTTAAATCAGCTCCAGCATCTGAAGCATGCGCATAACGAAGAGGCTCAATATGCTCGGCAACTTTATCCAAATATTGTATAAGTACTTCTAATTGCTCTGGGCTGTTATAAGTTTCATCATATGCCATTTAAGCAGCGCACTCCTTGCATACAGGCTGACTTTCAGTAGAAGATTCAGCAAGCTGACTACGATGCTTCACTAAGAAGCACTCAGAGCAAATAAACTCGTCACCTTGCATAGGAATTACCGTAACAGATGCATCTTCACCACTAAGATCAGCTCCAGGTAATTCATAATCTTCAGCAATAGCATTCTCATCATCGTCAATCTCACTAGAAGAGTTCTGCGAACCCTTAATCAGTGCTTGCAGCGACTCCTCATCCTCATCTTTACTACGAGGGGAATCATAATCCTGTGCCATTATGGTCCTTTCGTTCTCTAAAGCTCCTACGCGCATAGCATACATGAATGCCACCCCGCATAGAATACACTCTTTTAAATATATGTAAAATGCTAAAGAAGGCATACTATAGACTAAAGTATATATATAGTATTGTTAAAAGCGAGGAAAGTGGTGCACAATGCTTGAAAATCCGCCAAAAACGGCGAGTTTCGATCATGTAGATGAAAACGGAGATTTAATTTTTATTTACGAAAACACGCCGTTAAAAATTTACATGGACGACACGCTGAAGCACGCTATATCAGAATCACAACGTATTAAGAATGTAAACGATGCAGATTCTCAAAGCAACACTTCTCAATCAAGTGCAGCACTTCCAATATCACAAATACAAGCACTCATACGAGCAGGTATTGAGCCATCTCAAGTTTCAGCACGATATCATATAAGTGAAGCACAAGTTAGACGCTTTTCTTCTGGAGTCGAAACTGAAAAACAATACGCTATTGAACAATTCTTATCTGTTCCAGCTCCAAAACAAAGCAATATGCGCACACTTTCAGATCTGATTGAACGCACTTTAGCAAAAGCAAGAATTGGAATGGAAACAGTAAAATGGCGCGCAACTCGAAGAGGTCTTGAGCCATGGCGTATAATCGCGCAATTTAATACAGCGACTCGCACAATCAAAGCAGAATGGACTTGGAATATGCACGACAACACTGTTTCGTGCATGAATACTTCTTCTAGACTTTTACTCGGTGAAGAAATAGCTTCTGCAACAAACTTAAACTCAAGTAAAACATCGTTTAATAACACTTATAGAGATACTGTAAATATATCCTTCCCGTTTACAAATAACGAAATACCAGGAAATTCAATACGCTCTGCAAGAATAGAGCGCGCAATTTCTCAATGGGAAAATTCAAATTCTGAAGAGAATAATAATTCGCAAAATATATCTCAATTAGATAATCAAACGGATTATAAGTCTGGAAATAAAACAGAAATTCATACTTTAGAAGATTATGTAAACAAATCTTCTATATTAGATAATTCTTCAAAAGTTAAGTCTGACTCACACTTATCTAAAAAGGAAAATCGTGATTACGAATTTTCTAATAACTCAGATCATGCAAACAATTCACCTAAATTGCAATCCAATACACGAGATTCTCATTATTCACAAGAAAATCTTATATTGCAAAAAGATGATATTTCAGAAATAAACTCAAGTGAGTCAAAAAAGCACACTAATAAAGATAATAGATCTAATAAAGAATATGATAGTGCAAGCGTTACAAGCGCGAATAAAAATACGTATTCACAAGTAGCGAATTCGAGCGAAAATTCGATCGAAAATTCGAACGAAAATTCGAGTACAAACGCAAATAGCAACAATTCAAACAATGCTTACAAGAATAACAGAAATAGCAAGGATAACAGCGCTAAAAACAACTCCAATTCCACTATTTCTAATTCAAATTCGAAAACGCATGAAACACAAAATAATGCGAATACAGTAGAAAAATCTCACTCAACCGAGCACAAAAGAAGAAGTGGAAGATCTGCAGTCCCTAGCTGGGATGAAATCTTATTTGGCGAAGGCTGATATCTTAATCAACAAGATCAATAAGGCAAGGTATTTCAAGTTCCATACGAGTCATAGACCCATGAACACTTGGTAAACTCATAGCCTTTTGTGTTTGTGTTCGAGAATCAACTATGGTGACGCGATTTGCAGCTTGAACAATTACGTCACCTAAAATTTCATTTGCTCTATCACAAACTTCGCCAAAAACACCATCCGAAATAGCTTGTCTTTTAGTTCTAACAAGTGCTTTATCTTCTAGCTCATCCGCCCAACGCTTAGCTAAATCGTTTACACTAACACCATCTTTTGCGTAAATCATAACAGATCTAGGCTCTCCTGCAACCATGGAAACACCTTCAGCTAATTTAGGATTTTTAGCTATATCTATGCACATAGACGGATCAGATTGTATCATTCCATGATCTGCTGTAATAATAATCAAAGTTCCAGGAGCACACTTTTTCCGCAATAAGCGTAATTGAGCGTCAACTTGCTCAAAAGATGCAATCCACTCATCAGAATCACAACCGTAGTTATGACCCACTTTGTCTGTATCTCGTAAATACATGTAAGTTAATCCAGGCTCTAAAGTTGTGTTTGCAGCAACGCAAATACGTGCTCTAGGCGTTTTTGCGCTAATATAACGTGCACCTCGCAAAGCAGCGCGAGTAAGAGGAGAATTTTCAAATTTAGGAAGACTTACACTATCAGCACGAACACCTTGCTTAACTAATAATTCAAATATAGTTGGTTGAAGTTGAAGATTTTCAGGTAAAGGAGCATCTCTAAATTGAATTAACTGAGCTAAAGCACCAGTTTCATTATTTTTTTGAGTGTATCCAGTCATACAAGTAAGACCTGGGCAAGTACCAGTACCAAAAGTACCCATTGCTGCAACAGTAGTACTTGGTAAACACGAGTAAATAAAACGCTGATTCAAAGGTTCTTTCATAAGAGAACGGAGATAAGGAGCGTGTCCAATCCTATTAACAATATTCCAGTACCCTAAACCGTCAACAAGAACAACAATAGCTCTACTAGCAGAAGGTATATTTAATGATTTACGCAAAAATGAAGGATCATGATGTATTGCAGTGCTTACAGGCGTTCCAATAGCATCACAAACAGCTGGAAGAACAGAAGATAAATGTAATGCTCCACCAACTTTAGCATAATCAGAATCATCTCTACTAAATTTAGTACCATCATTAGCAAAGTTACTAACTTTAGTACTACTAACATCAGTTACACTACTAACATCAGTTACACCACAAACAGCTAAATCTTTCGAATACCAATCCCCATATTCAACTTTTTCAACGAATTGCAATAATTCTTTAAAAGACGGCATTTCAACGCTCATACATATTATTGAACCACTTCGTGAAGAAAACTCATATATTTTAAAAAATTCATATAATAAAATAAGTAAAAAATTCATAAAATTACTGAAAATTTTAAATAAGTTTACTAAAATCACAACGAAGAACAACATTCTTGTGCACGTAAATTGCTACTATAGTAGTCTATAAAAGTCATTCAAGGAGTTCATATAATGCCTTCACGCCGCCATTCAACAGCACCTGCTTTTGACCCACGAAAAGTTAAAGAGCATATTGTTGAAACGCCGTTAAATGAAGAAATGAGCAAATCCTTCTTGGAATACGCTTATTCTGTTATCTACGCCAGAGCTTTACCAGACGCGCGCGATGGTATGAAACCTGTTCAAAGAAGAATCGTGTATCAAATGGGCAATATGAACTTAAGCCCAGATCACGCTTATATGAAGTCTGCTCGAGTAGTAGGCGAAGTAATGGGTAAATTACACCCACATGGCGATAGCGCAATTTACGAAGCAATGGTTCGTTTAGCTCAACCTTTTTCTTTGCGTATTCCTTTAGTTGACGGACACGGAAATTTTGGCTCTCTTGACGATGGTCCTGCAGCATCACGATATACTGAGGCACGCTTAGCACCTGCTGCTTTAGGCATGAATGCAGATATTAACGAAAACACTGTTGATTTCACTCCAAATTACGATAATAAACTTAAAGAACCTACAGTTTTGCCAGCAGCAATACCAAATTTGCTTGTAAACGGAGCTTCTGGAATCGCTGTTGGAATGGCAACTAACATGGCAACACATAATCTTGGAGAAGTAGTTGAAGCCGCAAAATATTTAATGAAACACAATGATGCAACTTTAGATGATTTAATGCAATTTGTTCCAGGACCAGATTGGCCAAGCGGCGGAATTATTGTAGGAAGATCCGGAATTCGTGAAGCTTATAAAACTGGTAGAGGAGCATTCATAACTCGCTCACAAGCTCATATTGAAAATATTACAGCACGTAAAAAAGCTATTATAGTTACAGAACTTCCTTTTATGGTTGGTCCAGAACGAGTACTAGAACGTATTTCTCAAGGAATTAAAGCTAAAAAACTTGACGGAATTACTGGAGCTATTGATTTAACAGACCGTCATAACGGAACTCGTTTAGTAATAGAAATTAAAACAGGATTTGATCCTAACGCTGTTTTAGCACAGCTTTTCAAACACACGCCTTTACAAGAAAGCTTTACAATCAATAACGTTGCTCTAGTAAACGGCAGACCTCATACTATGGGATTGAAAGAGCTTTTAGATGTTTGGATTTTACACCGCAGAACAGTAGTACGCAGACGTAGTGAATTCAGAAAGACTAAAGCGGGCGAACGTTTACATCTTGTTGAAGGACTTCTTCTAGCAATGCTAGATATCGATGAAGTAATTCAAGTAATTCGTTCTTCCCAAGATGCGGATACTGCTAAAGCAAAATTGATTAAAGTATTTGACTTAGACGATGTTCAAGCACAATATATTCTTGATTTGCGTTTGCGCAGACTTACGAAAATGAGTCGAATAGAACTTGAGTCTGAACGCAATGACTTATTAAAGAAAATAGAAGAATTAGATAAAATATTAAGCTCTGAACTCGAACTAGATAAAGTTGTAATATCAGAAATGGATTCTGCTGTAAAACAATGGGATTCTCCTCGTAGAACAATTATTTTAGATGAACAAGTTGATGGAAGTTTTACACCAGTTCGCACACATAATGATAAAAATTCAAATACAGATTCGGCGCTTATTGCTGTTCAGGAAGCAAATAAAATGACATCTGTACAAGCTGACGTTGCAGCTGCAAACGCAGCACGTCTTGCAGGACAATCAGATGTAGCGCAACAAGCATTACAATTAAGCGATGATCCATGCGCAATAGCTTTAAGCGCATCTGGGTTTATAGCTAGAACTAGCGTAGATACTTTCAACAAATGGAAAACAAATACTGGAAATATTTTCGATACTCCATGTCTTACTATGTTTACGACTACAACTCGCTCAACATATGGTTTAATTACTTCTGTTGGAAGACTTGTTCTCGCACATGTATCTGACTTACCTCAACTTCATTCAATAGCAAATAGTGAAAATGTAAATATTGAGCTTCTATCAAAAGGCGTTAGCGCAAACGAACTACTATTATCTACTCAAAGCAGCGACCATGTTGCTGGAGAAAAGGTTGTATCTGCTATACCACTTAATTCAGATAAACCAAATCCAATAGCTATTGGAACAAAAGACGGAGTAGTAAAACGTTGGAATGGTCAATCCCCTACAACTATGGATTCTTGGAGCATAATAGATTTAAAGCCTAAAGATGAAGTAATTAACGCTGCAATTTCTGGCGATGACGACCGTTTAGTATTCATCAGTTCAGATTCTTCACTACTAACTTTCGATGCAAAGCAAGTAAGACCTCAAGGACGTACTGCTGCAGGAATGGCAGGTATTCGTTTAGCACAAGATTGCAAAGTTGTTGCTTTCGCAGTAGTTCCAAAAGATCTCGTTGAATGGAATTATGAAGAAGGTGAAAATGGATTATTCTCCGCATCTGGAACAATCGTTTTTACTTTAGCAGGAGATGAAAACGCTCTTCCTGGAACAGATAACGGATCTGCTAAGCTAACTCCACTAACAATGTATCCAACTAAAGGAAGAGGAACAAGCGGAGTAAGATCGCAACGATTCTTAAAAGGTCAAAATACTTTATTAAACGCATATGTTGGGCATTATCCGCTTTATGCAACAACTCCTGGAGGAGCTAATGTTGAATTGCCAAAACCAGATATGCGAAGAGATGCTTCTGGAACAGAACTTGTTTCTCAAATAGCTCACATTGGTTAAAGAAATAAAACAGCATAGTGCAGAAAATCATGTATCAATTTTAGAGCGATCGAAATCGTCTGCGTTATCAACAATAAACTGTTTACGCGGAGGAACGTCATCGCCCATTAAAAGATCAAATACTTCACTCGCTTGCTGAGCATCCTCCATACGAATCCTTCGAAGCATGCGAGTTCTAGGATCCATAGTGGTGTCTGCAAGCTGATCTGCATCCATCTCACCCAAGCCCTTATAACGCTGAATATCGCTGTTAAAATCAATGCCCTTAGCTTGCAAATCATCAAGCTTTCCAGCTAGCTCATCGTCTGAATAAGTGTAAATATACTCACCTTTGTGCTTTCCTGCGAGCGCAATCCTATGAAGCGGAGGAACAGCAGCATAAACGTGCCCGTGCTCAATAAGCGGACGCATATAACGATAGAACAACGTTAAAAGCAAAATACGTATGTGAGCACCGTCAACATCAGCATCAGTCATCATAACAATCTTGTTATAACGAGCTTGTGAAATATCAAAACTTGCGCCTGATCCTGCTCCAACAACTTGAATAATTGCAGCGCACTCTTTATTAGAAAGCATTTGCGAAAGACTTGCTTTTTGAACATTCAAAATCTTACCGCGAATTGGCAATAATGCTTGGAAAGCAGAATTTCTAGCAGCTTTTGCAGTACCAAGAGCAGAGTCACCCTCAACAATAAAAAGCTCAGCAACATCGTCATTTCCAGGTTGACAATCTGAAAGTTTTGGAGGCATAGAAGCTGATTCAAGTGCGTTCTTCCTACGAGTAACTTCCTTTGTTTTACGCGCTTGAATTCTTGCATGCATTTCTGAAACGATTTTCTCAAGCACTCTAGCAGATTGCTCTTTAAATCCTCGCTTAGAACCAGTAATCATCTCCCCGAACTGAGAGTCAGTCATTTTAGTAACGATTGGCTTAACTTGAGCAGTTCCAAGAACATCCTTAGTTTGACCTTGGAATTGAGGCTCAGCAATACGAACAGTTATAACAGCAACCAATCCTGCTGTAATATCATCTCGTTCAATTTTCGTATTCGAATCTTTAAGATTTACTTTTAGCTTGCGCGCGTTATCTTCAACAGCTTTACGAATTTGCTTAGTTAATCCTTGCAAGAATCCGTCTACGTGAGAACCTCCACCTGGAGTTTCAACAACATTGACAAAACTTATAATCGTTGAATCATATCCATTTACCCAACGCATTGCAATGTCAACACCACACTTGCGCGTTACCTGCTGAGCATGCAATTCACCAGACTCGTCAACAGCTTGTGTTTCTTCCAAGTACGTATCTTCACCAGAAATACGCCAAATATCCGAAACTGATTGACCGTGAGATAGAAAATCAACGAAATCTTTAACGCCACCATTATGTAAGAATTCAATTATTCTAGGATGATGATTTCTTTGAATGGATTTATATGATTCAGCATTTGTAACTGCTTGTGCTTCAGAAGAATCTAAAGAATCAGAATCAGAATCAGAATCATCAAGCTTAGTCAAAGTTTCAGAATCGTCAGAATCGTCAGAATCATCAGAATCATGTAATTCTTCAGATTCATACTCATTATCTAAATCATCATAATCTTTTAGATCGCTTGAGTTATCTAAATTCTGGCTGTCTTCATAGCTCTCAGTTTCTGTAAACTCGCTGTGTGAATCCTCTGATTTATTAGATGATGTAGAAAACTCATCTACTTGTTCCTGAGAATTATCTAAGTTAAGCTCATCAATCTCTTGAATATCACTAAACTCACCTTCAGGAACATTTTCATCTATAACAGTTATGCGTAATCCTGGAACCAAAAAACTTGTTTGTCTAACACGTGCAATCAGCTGTTCATAGCTAAAGCGAGCTGTTGAATTAAAAATCTCAGGATCTGCCCAATAGCGAACTCTAGTGCCAGTAGTTTTAGGAGAAACAGTACCGATAATTTCAAGCTCTGTAGGACGATTCTTACGAGTACGTTTAAAAGGAGAAGATGGAGATGGATGCTCAGGATCAGCGTCACTATAAACTCCAGGATGACCTTGATGAAAAGACATGTGATGTGTTTTGCCATCGCGATCAACTTCTACATCTAAACGAGAACTCAATGCATTAACAACAGAAGATCCAACACCATGCAAACCACCTGCAGCATTATACGAAGAATTTCCAAATTTAGCACCGGCATGAAGTTTAGTTAAAACAACTTCTACACCTGTTAATTTTGTTTTAGGTTCAACATCAACCGGAATACCACGACCATTATCTGCAACTTCAACAGACCCATCAGAATGTAAAGTTACAACAATATGATTGCAAGCTCCAGCTAAAGCTTCATCGACAGCGTTATCAATAATCTCCCAAAGGCAATGCATTAAACCTTGACTGTCAGTAGTACCAATATACATACCTGGACGCTTACGAACAGCATCTAAACCTTCAAGCACAGTTAAACTGTCAGCATCATATTGCTCTTGCTCTTTACGAGATACCACTTCTACCCCTTGTAATAAAACTATTCAGTCAAGCAATAAGTGTCGCACTCTTGCTTAAATGCAAAAATACGACACTTCAATATGCATTATTTTATAATCACTGATCCAAGAAATCACGCAATGTTTGAGAACGAGAAGGATGGCGCAACTTAGCCATAGTCTTAGATTCAATTTGACGAATACGCTCACGAGTTACACCATAAACACGCCCAATATCATCCAAAGTCTTAGGCTGTCCATCTTCCAAACCATAACGCATCTTAATAACGCCAGCTTCGCGAGGAGATAGCGTTTCAAGAACTTGTCTGAATTGTTCTTGCAAAAGTGAGAATGCAACAGCATCAGATGGAGCAATAGCATCAGTGTCTTCAATTAAATCACCGAATTCAGAATCACCATCTTCACCCAAAGGAGTATGCAAAGATATAGGCTCACGTCCATACTTTTGCACTTCTTGTACCTTTTCTACAGGCATATCAAGCTCTCTAGCTAGCTCATCAGGCGTAGGCTCGCGACCTAAATCTTGAAGCATTTGACGTTGAACACGCGAAAGTTTGTTAATCACTTCAACCATATGCACTGGAACTCGAATAGTTCGAGCCTGATCAGCCATTGCACGCGTAATTGCCTGACGAATCCACCATGTAGCATAAGTAGAAAACTTAAAGCCCTTTTTCCAATCGAATTTTTCAACTGCTCTAATTAAGCCAAGATTGCCTTCCTGAATCAAATCAAGAAAAAGCATGCCTCTACCTGTATAACGCTTAGCAAGAGAAACAACTAATCGCAAGTTTGCTTCCAAAAGATGATCTTTAGCTTTTTTACCATCAGCAGCAGCCCATTTTAATTCACGCTTACGCTTAAACTCCATTTGATCAATTTGAGTATCAAGTAAATGCTGAGCATATAATCCAGCTTCAATGCGCTCTGAAAGATCAACTTCTTGTTCAGCATTTAACAAGCTAACGCGACCAATTTGTTTCAAATAATCTTTAACAGGATCAGCAGTAGCACCAGTAGCAATAACTCGACGCTTTGGATTTCCAGGAGTAGAAGTTAATGTGTCGTCATCGTCATCATCGCTAACAACAAAAGCACCTTTAGCTTGAGGAACTACAGGCTCTTCGGATTTTGTATTTTCATCAGATTCTTCTACATCATCAATATCTGAATCTTCATCAAAATCTTGATCCACATCATCAACATCAAGACCATCAACATCGTCAATTGAATCAACATCATCAAGATCATCATGATGAAGATCATCAATATCATCGTGGTGAAGATCGTCAAGATCATCTAAATGCATATCTAAATCATGCTCATCAACATCGTCAATTGAATCAACATCATCAAG
>NZ_KQ961857.1:90579-174639 GCF_001563665.1 Gardnerella vaginalis
TCAACATCGTCAATTGAATCAACATCATCAAGATTGCTCTCAGAGGAATCTAATGAATCTGATTCATCTATATCATTTTCAGATTTCATAAATTCATCATTGTCACTTTCATCATAAGACTCATCAGATTTCTTTTGCGAGCGCGAAGATGCAAGTTTTTTTGAAGACGAACGAGCACTACTTTTACGAGTACCATTAGTTCTACGAGCTTTTGTTGACTTACTTTCTTCACTAGCAAGTTCATCAATTTCTAATTCTTCACTCGTCAACTATTCCTCCTGATAGAACCCTTACTGCACTAATAATTGCATATAGGCATAGATATAGCAAGGTCAAATTTTTGCGTCTTGTAAGTTAATCACATTGCAAAGACAAACTAAAACACAAATAAAATGCAAAATAATTAGCTAATAACAACACGCTCCCAATTTTCAATCAGACTTTATATACGACTAGTCAAACACAAACCTTTATCTTTATCGTATTCTTTTAACCACGGCGCCTCTACGCCATTTCTATATGCAGATTGAACAATTCTTGCCATAGAACAATCTGAACATACGCTTAAAGCAAGATTAGTGTAATACTCTACATTACCGAATCTAAACCACCAACTTAAATAAGCAATCAATGCATAAATATGAGTTGTAAACTCTCGCGCATCTCGCATAATATAAGCCATTGCAGTTAAAGTATCAATAACATTTGAAACCATAAGCATATCGGGCTTGTGAGTATATCTAATAAATTTATCTTCCAAACACTTATGAAGATATTCAGAAACACTTTTTGTATGAGGTTCAAAAGCTACAGCGCATAAACTATCATAGTCATACCATTCGTGATAACAATCTAAAATAGCGATTAGCATTGCATCACGAACATTTATATTACTATTCATAGCCAAAGCTAAATTTATAAAATCAACTCCTAATAATCCATTATTCAAACTCGTTTTTTCGCCATCACATTTGTTAATTGATTCAATGGATTCAATAGATTCATAATATTTAGTTTCATAGTTACTTTTGTAAGAAAAAGTATTGTACCATCTGTGCAAAGCTTGATTCGCATATACTTTATTTGCAATACTTTTATTGAATCTATTAGCAAAACTATTGTATTTTTCTATACAACTACCTACTTTTGATCGTATAGATTCAATCCAATTAGAATCTTCATCATGATTTTTAGATATATAAGACAAATCAAATAATCGAGATAAAGAATCATCAATAATATTCTCTTTTATAGGATGATCACTTAATAAGTCAATTTTCCCAATTGTATCAATATCGTCTACAGCCAAAATCCCCATAACTCCCCCAATATTTAATAATCAACTAAATCAACTCAATAATTCATTTATTATTAAGTTTTGTAAAAGAAGTTTCTCAAGAAATTTTCAATGTAGCAATAAAAAATTGCGATTGTGGTCAGAAGTTCATTCAGAAGTTCATAAAACTTGTGCGCATAGAGTTTCGCGCATACAATCTCGTGAATACAATCTCGTGAATACAATCTTGTTTACACACATACAGTTTCACTTGAACGCATGCTATTTACAACTAACAAGATCTACGCTAAATCAACCAATAAAACAGACACACAGAAATACATTCTCGACTGGAATAATGTCGAAACAATGTGTATAACTTCATACTATGGATATTGATGCGGAACTTAAACAAATAGAACAACGTATTTGCACACTCACATCAGAACAATTTGAAATGCCTGCATGCCAAAATCTACATTCCTCATGCAAAGACACTATGGAAACAGTAGTAAATCAAGCTTTAACTTCTAGCAAAGGCGGCAAACGCTTAAGAGCATTATTGTCGCTATTATCATATGATGCAGCAAATTCAACGATTTCCTCTAATAAAAGTTCTAGCGAAAATTCAAAAGAAAATTTCAATCGCGCATCAATGATTGACTTAGCTTGTGCTATTGAAGTTTTTCAAACAGCAGCTTTAATACACGATGATATTATTGACGAATCTTCTTTAAGACGAGGTATACCAAGTGCATATTGCGCATTTTCTAAAGTCTATAACAATTTACGTATAGGCACTGGCTTAGGAATTATGTTAGGCGATTTGTTAGCAGCAGAAAGCTTTAACATAGCTGGCAATTGCGCAAAAAATCTTAAAAATACTCAAGAACTTCTTCTAACATTTTCAGATACTCAACGAAGCGTGTGCGTAGGGCAAGTACTAGATATATCTATTGAAATGATGGACTTAGATAATACTGAACTTCTTGCACAATCTTCTCTTAACGTATTTAAATGGAAGACTGCTAGTTACACAACGATATCTCCTATAAAATTAGGTTTCCTTTCTGCAGGATTAGACCCTAAACTCGCAAACGATCTAGCTTATTCAATTGGAGAACCTTTAGGAATCGCATTCCAATTAGCAGATGATTTATTAGACGTAGTTTCAGATCCTAAACATACTGGTAAACCAGTTGGAGGAGATATACGAGAAGGAAAACGTGCAACTCTTCTTGCAGACGCACTTCAAAATAGCAATGAAAAAGATAAAGCTTATTTGAAGAAAGCATACACTAAAAAGCATAGAAGCAGCGGAGATGTGAAGAGAATTATAGATATTTTCTATAAAAGCGGAGCAATCGAAAAATCAAAGAAACGCATTAAGGATCTTTGGGAACAATCTCAACAAGCTCTTCAAAATAGCGAATTAAGCGAAGAAGCTAAAAATATTATGCAATCAATTATTGAACGTTTTATTCCAGAACAGTGGAGAATATAATACTAAAACTTTAATTCTCTACCTACATGCCTGTACACTCGTAAATAGTGAAGTATGATTCGCATATAAGGATTTGCAACAATGAGTGACGCGAAACAAGTACAAAAAGGTATGCGTATTGAAAACAGATATCGCATAGTGCGAAAAATAGCTGAAGGCGGCATGGCCACAGTGTATCAAGCGCAAGACGAACGACTTAGCAGACCTGTTGCGATTAAAATAATGCATACACAATTAGCTCAAGGCGTGCACAGAGAGCAATTTATAGCCAGATTCCGCAGAGAAGCTACGTCCGCAGCACAGATTGCTAACCCTCATATTGTACAAGTCTATGACACAGGCGAATTTGAAGGACTTGACTATTTAGTTATGGAATATGTTCATGGCGTTAATTTGCGCTATGAAATGAATATGCACGGAACTTTTAGCGTAAAAGATACTCTTCGTTTACTTGCGCAAACTCTCGATGGATTAGCTTCAGCTCATATTGCCGGTGTTGTACACAGAGATATTAAACCAGAAAACATACTTATAAACGATCGCGGAAATGTTCAAATCACAGATTTTGGATTAGCTAGGGCTATTTCTCAAGCAACATTATCTTCTACTGGATTGCTTTTAGGAACAGCTGCTTACTTGGCACCAGAGATGATTGAAAAAAATCTTGCAACACCACAAGGCGATTTATATTCAGCAGGAACTATGGCATGGGAAATGTTAGCAGGAAAAGTGCCTTTTACAGCAGATAACCCTGTTACGCTAGTTTTTAAGCATGTCCACGAAGATACTCCTTCTATTACAACAGTTTGTACTGGAATAAATATTAAAGTTGCAAAATTCTTAGAAAAACTTACATCTCGAGATATGAATTTAAGACCTGATAATGCTTCTGAAGCGTTAGCTGAATTACGAACTATAAGTAAAGAGCTTACATCAAAAGATTGGTCATACCGTTTTAAAGAATCTGAAATTAAAAGCGAAGATATATTAGATGATTCAACTATGCTTATAAATAGCCGCAAATTAGATAATCTAAAGATTTCTAATGAAAACGAAGTTGAAAATGCAAATGAAGAAGATACTAGTTATACGCATCAAAATACTATAGAAAATCCGTCTAATAGCGAAGAAACTAGCGAATTAAACGAAAAAACCGCTAAAGACAGCGCAAACGAAACTAGCGAATCTGAAAATATTATTAACTTACCAGATTTTCTTGATAATGATATTAGAAGCGTAAACGATGACGATATTCCATTACCACCATCTAAAAAATCTAATGAACTTAATGAACATAATGAACTTAATCAAGATAAAAGCTACGATATTGCAGAATCCGAAAATAATTTAATTAGCAAAGATAATACACAAGCGAAAAATAGTTCAACCAATAATATCACTCAAGCAATGCCTTGGCGTAGCGCAAAAACTAGTGATGTAGATTACAACTACAATAATGATCCATTAGAAGATTTTAATGATAGTAATCTTCCAACTATTGCATTAGAAAAATCTAAAATATACAGCAACTCTTCTAAAACGAAAGAAACACAAGGCAAAACATCTCGTAAAAAAGTAATATTTATTGCTATTACAATTTTAGCTTCAATATTTATAGTAGCATGCGCAATAATTTGGTATTTCTATGGACCAAATAGTTATTGGACTTTGCCAAAACCAGATGACTTATCTTGTTCCAGAACAAAAACGTGCAAAATAGCTGATATCAAGTGGGAAAATTATGAGCGTACTCTTAAAGTCGCTGGAATACCTTACAAAGTTGAATTAGAATACAGCGATGACATTGATTCAGGAAACGTAATATCAACAACACCTGATCTCGTAGGAAGTCATATAAATAAACACAATCACGAATACGCGAAAATCATTGTTTCTCGCGGCATTAAACAAGCAACTATTCCTATTGACATACTTTCTTCTAAATCTAATAAACCTATAGAAATATTACGTAAAGCTGGATTCACAAATATTATTCATAGGGATATTCTCGATATGTATTCTTTGGATGTTCCAAAAGGTGAGATTATTGACGTTTCACCACAAGCTGGAACAACAACAGATCATAATAAACCTGTAACAGTAATACTTTCTAAAGGCCCTATGCCAGTTGAAATGCCAGATATAGTAAACAAAAGTAAAGATAATGCTCAACAGTCATTAAATGACTTAAAACTGAATGCAACATATAGCGAAGAATATAGCGATACTGTTAGCAAAGGAAACGTTATAAGTGCGTCCAAGCCTAAAGGAGAAAAACTCCATTGGGGCGATTCTGTTTCAATTGTTATTTCAAAAGGACCTCAAACTGTAATCATGCCTGACGTACGAGGGAAAAATAAAGATGAAGCTCGTAAGATTTTGGAAGATTTAGGATTACAAGTGAAGATTTCAGCTCCTCTTGGAGATTTTACGCATGTTGTTCGTCTTCAATCTACTAGCCCTGGCAAAGAAGTACGTCTAAAAGATAATAGCGGCAATGCAACTGTTATTACACTTACAGTAGTATGAGCATACGCTATTATTTTTACTGCTTTTCGCTGTTGTTTCAGTGTTTTGTAATATGTTGGAGTTACATCTTATACAAATCACATAGGTTTGTTATTAACAATAACAAGTAAACTAATAGAATGCGCTGATTAGTTGCACTTCTTTTCTTCATTCATACGCTGTTTAACAGTTTGAGCATATTCGTCAACATATTCTTGACCGCTCATAGATGCAATAGAACGAGTAATAGCGTCAGTAATTTCACGCAAGCGTTCACGCGTAATTTCTTCATCACTTGTCACACGCTCAACATGAATTGGCTCACCATAAATTGCTTGAGTCTTACCAGATAAAGGTATAACAGTACCTTTAGGTTGCAATTGCCTAGTTCCAATAATAGCGACAGGAATGATAGGACATCCTGTTTCTAACGCAAGACGAGCAGCTCCAGTATGACCTTTATATAAACGTCCATCAGGGCTTCTAGTGCCTTCCACGTGAATACCAAAAAGCTGACCTTTTTCGAGTATAGCGCGCGCATGTTTTAATGCACTTTCAGAACGAGCTCCACCTGAACGATCAACAGGAAACACTCCAACAGAAGTAAACCACCACTTCTTAAAACGACCTTTCAAGCCTTTGCCTTCAAAGTATTCTGCTTTGCCCATAAAATGTATCATTCTAGGACAAGTTAAAGGTAATAAGGCATCATCGATAACAGCAAGATGGTTAGCTGCAATAATAGCGCCACCTTTCTTTGGAATATTTTCAACGCCTTTTACACTCGGATGAATCCTCATACGAGCTATAAATCCCAACCCTTTTACAAAAAACCAATAAAGCATGCGAAATCCTTTCTTAGCATAACGCATAATATTTAATCTCTTATACGTACGCTATCAAGCAGACTTGATACAGTATAACTCATGACATCATCTAAGAATACCAACTCCCCTCACCTTGAAAATAACAAAAACAGCAATAATAATTCAAATGATTTTCAAGATGACTGGTCTAGTTTTATATCGGAACATTCACAAGATTTTAACGACATAGAGAAATCTAAAAGCGCAAAAGAATTTGAAAAGCACGCAAAGCGAGAAGATAAACGCAATATTAAAAGGAAGGAGGAAGAGGCGAGAAAAAATGCGATAAGAAATTTAAGAATTGAAAGAGAAATATTTTTATCTCACGGACCTAGAGATAATATACGTTCAAGCTGGCTTGACGTTGACGATACAATGGAAGAATATTCAGATGACTTCGTTGCGCCAAATCCGCATTTCAAAAATATTCGTAAAAGCGTAGTCATATTATGGCTCGTATTACTCGTAGGAATTGCTGGAATTATAACAAGTGCTTTTATTCCAATCATCGCTTCTATTGCAGCAACAATAAGCATAGTTTTTATAATCATTGCAGGAGTTGGATTATTGATGATTCGTAAAGATAGACACGATAACAATGATTATAGCGATTATGGAAATGGAGCACGAGTCTAATAGATAAAACGAACTCAAAATTATTTATTGGTAGATAAACAGATACAGATATAGATAGATATAAATAAATAAATAAACAAACAGATAGATAAACAAACAGATAAATAGATAAACAAACAAACAGATAGATAAACAAACAAAAATGTGGAGAAAAGCAATAAAGCTAATCTCCACATTTCATTTTATTTTATTAAATTTTGAATTATCAAACGAAGTATAACAAATTTAATATTATTCTTCTACTTCATTCTGACCATGGCATAACTTGTACTTTCGTCCAGAACCACATGGGCATTCATCATTCTTGTTAGTTCCAGGGAAGGTACGTCCATCAGACCATGGAGTCTTCCACTCTTCAGCTTTTGGACGCATGCTGGATGGAACTTCGCCTTCAGCATGGCTCAAAGGTGCAGGTCCAACAACTCCAACAGCTTGATCTTCTGCTTCAACTTCAGAAGAAACATCAGCAATATCGTCATCAATTTCAGAATCGTCATCGTAATCACTAGATGCAATCTGATCAATGTCAATATGGAATAGCAATTGGATAGATTCTTCCTTAATGGCTTCAATCATGGAATTGTACATCTGATACCCTTCACGCTGATATTCAACCAGTGGATCTCTCTGACCCATACCGCGAAGACCGATGCCATCTTTAAGATAATCCATCTCATAAAGATGTTCACGCCACTTCTGATCAAGCACAGATAACACTACTCTACGCTCAAGCTGACGAAGACCTTCTTCACCTAGACGATCTTCTAACTTGCCATAAGCTTCCTCAGCGCAATCAACGATAATATCACGCAAAGCTATAACAGCCTTCTCGCCTTTAAGCTTAGAGATACTACCGCAAACATCATCCCAATCAAGCTCCACAGGCATAACCATTTCAAGAGCTGATTGCAAACCATCATAGTCCCAATTTTCTGGCTTATCAGATCCATTATTAGCACCACGAACATAGCTTTCAACAGTATCTGAAATGAACTTCAAGATATCACTATGAATATCTTCACCCTTGAGAACCATTTGACGCTCAGAATAAATAACAGTACGCTGCTTATTCATAACATCGTCATACTTCAAAACGTTCTTGCGCATTTCAAAGTTACGAGCTTCAACAGACTTTTGTGCTGTACGAACGCCGTTAGACACATACTTAGACTCGATTGGCTCACCTTCTGGCAATCCTTTTGCCATAACACGAGCAACAAGCTGAGTGTTAAACAAACGCATCAAGTCATCTTCCAAGCTCAAGTAGAAACGTGACTCTCCTGGATCGCCCTGACGACCAGAACGGCCTCTAAGCTGATTATCAATACGGCGAGATTCATGGCGTTCAGTGCCAAGAACATACAAGCCACCAAGTTTCTTAACTTCTTCGTGCTCATCCTTAACTTGTTCTTTAACTTCTGCCAAAACACCAGGCCAACGCTTCTCATACTCATCAGGAGTATCGTCTGGGGAATATCCTTCAGCTTTCAACTTTGCATCAGCAAGGAACTCAACATTACCGCCGAGCATAATATCAGTACCACGGCCTGCCATATTAGTAGCAACTGTTACAGCACCTTTACGACCTGCAACAGCAACAACAGCAGCTTCTTTAGCGTTTTGCTTAGCGTTCAAAACCTGATGAGGAATACGAGCAACATCAAGCAAAGAAGAAACTATTTCAGATGATTCTACTGATGCTGTACCAAGAAGAACAGGCTGACCTTTAGAGTGACGAATTGCAACGTCACGAACAATAGCAGCAAGCTTTTCTTTCTTAGTGCGGAAGATCAAATCATCTTTATCCATACGAATTACAGGACGATTAGAAGGAATTGGCAACACGCCTAACTTGTATGTACCCATAAATTCTGCAGCTTCAGTTTCTGCAGTACCAGTCATACCTGCAAGTTTATCGTACATACGGAAGTAATTTTGCAAAGTAATTGTTGCAAAAGTCTGATTTTCTGCCTTAACTTCCACATCTTCTTTAGCTTCAATAGCTTGATGCAAGCCTTCGCTATATCTACGTCCTGGAAGAACACGACCAGTATGTTCATCAACAATTAAAACTTCACCATTCGTTACAACATAATCACGATCGCGAAGGAACAATTCTTTAGCTTTCAAAGCATTATTCAAGTAACCAACAAGTGCTGTATTACTTGGCTCATAAAGATTATCAATTCCTAGATAATCTTCAATCTTTTCAATGCCTGAATCGAGAATACCAGCAGTCTTCTTCTTTTCATCAATCTCGTAATCTTTGTCACGATCCAACTTCAAAACAAGTTTTGCAAACTCGCGATACCAACGAGTTACATCTCCTTCAGCAGGACCTGAAATAATCAAAGGAGTACGAGCTTCATCTATGAGAATAGAATCAACCTCATCAACGATTGCATAATGATGACCACGCTGAACAAGCTCACTCTTTTCCCAAGCCATGTTGTCACGCAAATAATCGAAACCAAACTCATTATTAGTTCCATAAGTAATGTCAGCATTATATTGCTTACGGCGCTCAGGAGGCTGCTGATCTGTAATAATACATCCAACACTCATACCAAGGAATCTGTAAATACGTCCCATTAACTCACTTTGATAACTAGCAAGATAATCGTTGACTGTAACAACGTGTACGCCTTTACCTTCTAAAGCGTTCAAATAGCTTGGTAAAGTAGCGACCAAAGTCTTACCTTCACCAGTTTTCATTTCTGCAATATTTCCCCAATGCAATGCAGCTCCACCCATAAGCTGCACGTCAAAATGGCGTTGACCAAGGGTACGTTTAGAAACTTCTCGCACTGTAGCGAAAGCTTCAGGCATAAGTTCATCCAGCGATTCACCATTGTCTACACGCTGCTTAAACTTGGCAGTTTGCCCCTTCAATTCTTCATCTGAAAGCGCAGAAATATTTTCTTCCAACGCATTCACAGCCTTCGCCACATTCTCAAGGCGCTTCAACTGACGGCCTTCACCCATGCGCAAGGCTTTGTCGACGATATCTACCACGTTTCACTCCCTTAGGTCGTGTCTATGCAGACGCCTTAGCCAGCATAGACGAAACTGAGCCTATATTACGCGACAGCTGGGATTTTTAAAAACTCAAGCGCGTTATTTAAAGACTCATTCGCACGAATAAACGACGATTCCCACTTAATAATATGTAATGCCCACTAAGTTTACACCTAGTGGGCATATTGTTCATATCCATTTGCCGCAATTCTTTTAAATCGCGATTTTTATTTTAAAATCTCGTCTTTTATCACTTATTAACATTCTCAGGAGTATCAATCTCAAATACTCCATAACTCCAACCATGTCTACGGTATACAACCGATGGACGCATGGTTTCCTTATTAACAAACAGGAAGAAATCGTGACCTATAAGCTCCATTTCATACAAAGCTTCATCGATACTCATAGGTTCAGCAATATGAAGCTTACGGCGAATCACAATAGGAGTATTTCCTACACTCACTTCAACAGATTCACCAGGACCAAGATCAGATGCAACAGCAGCATCAGCGCTATTGTTATCGTTCTCTTCGATTTCTGATTCTTCATCTAATTCATCTTCAACAGATGGAGTAACTACACCTAAATCAACTGGAGCCATTTGAGTGTATCCACGACGATGATCCTTACGGCGATCACGAGTACGGCGTAAACGTAACGTCAACTTATCAAGCGCCATATCCAAAGCACTGTATTGATCAGTACTCGCTGCCTCAGCACGAATAACTGTACTTCCAGCAACAACTGTAATCTCTACTCGTTTTGCTGTATCTGCTTGCCGTGGATTACCCTCATGCGAAACAACGATTTGTACTCGCTGCGCATCCGGAGCAATGGCGGTCACACGACTCATCTTGCTTTCCACAACGTCACGGAACTTTGGCTTAATCTGTGTATGACGTCCGGTTATGACGATTTCCATGCGAACCTCCTAAACTAACACGAGCTTTAAACTCGACTTGTATGCAAATCGACAGCCTCGATGCTATCGATGTAACCCATTATACAGTTTTTATTCGCAAGAGCCTAGCGAGTGTTAAAAATTGCACAAAAAATATGTTAAAAATGCGTCATTTACAAGGAAATCTGGCTATAAAATTAACTTTTTTTACTATACGAATTAACTCTGCTATACTTAGGAAGGTTGAGGTTTCACGATGACCGCGGTCGCAATGTTCATTCGGAGCGACTGAGGAACTTCCGGGCTCCAAAGAGCACAATGGCGGATAACGTCCGCCCAGGGCGACCTGAGAGATAGCGCAGCAGAAAGTAAACCGCCTAGCGTTCTATTGTTTCGTTAGGTAAGGGTGAAACGGCGGTGTAAGAGACCACCGGGCTTCTGGTAACAGTTAGCCGCATGGCAAGCCTCATTGGGAGCAAGGTCAAGCAGAAGACGTTAAGAGCTGCTCGCTCAAGTCTTCGGGTAGACTGCTAGAGTTTGGCGGTAACGTCAAATCGAGATGGATGGTCATCCGCGTGTAATTTTCACGCGACAAAACCCGGGGTATGTGAAACCTCACCTCAACATTGATTATTCTTTAAGATTTTTTGGCGCAAGCGAAAAATCAGAAAAACCTGTACAGCAGCCATCAAATGCATTATTCTTTAAGCTTTTTGCTGGCACGCAATCAAAAATTTTGCAAATTTTCATACCTGCTTTCTTCGCAGAGCTTAATGCTACATCAGAATCTTCAAAAACAGTACAATTATTAGGTAAAACACCAATTTTATTCGCTAAATCTATATAGGTTTGCGCTCTATTTTTCCCAGTTTTTTCTAAATCTTCTCCAAAAATAATAAAATCGAAATATTCACGCAATCCAGTATGTTTCAATGAAAGCTCACACAACGTTTTAGAAAGAGAAGTTAAAAGAACTAATTTTGCACGACTTTTACGTAAATAAATAACATAATCTTTCGCGCCTTTTCTCAACTCTAAACGATTTGCATACGCATCAGCAGCCATATCTTGCCACTCTTTCATTAAATCTTCAGGAGAATCCGTAAAGCCAAAATGCTCTATAACGTAATCAGCAACCTGCCTTGGAGTGAATGTAGCTGTAGAATTCGCAAAATCTTCTGGAACAGCTACTCCACGTTTTGCAAAACTCTCATTATCTATATCGTCCCACACATTTAATGAATCAAGTAAAGTACCATCAAAATCAAAAATTGCAGCGCAATTAGAATTATCAAATAAAATATTTTCGCTCATATAAAAATCCCTACATAAAAATCCCACAATACGAAACACGAACAACGAAATTATTAAATTTTACTATTTTCCAGCAATTCTCTAGCGTGTTGCAAAGAAGCTTTAGAATCACTTCCTGAAAGCATTCGAGCAATTTCTAGAACACGATCTTCATACCCCAATTTAGTTATAGTAGTATCTGCTAAAAGCGTAGAAGAATCAGAAGCAGCAGCAGAATCAGCAGCAGAATCATTTTGATTCAAACTATTCTCTTTGTGCTCTATAGTCTTTTGTACAACATATTGAGTATCAGCAAAAGAAGCAACTTGAGCTAAATGAGTTACTACAATAACTTGACAACTCTTAGCAAGCTGAGCCAATCGTTTTCCAAGCTCAAGAGCAGCAACACCTCCAACACCTGCATCGACTTCATCAAAAATAAAAGTCATCTCGTGATTATCATTACGCCTACAACGAGCAGCAACGAGCTCCATAGCTAACATCAATCTGCTTAATTCTCCACCTGAAGCACTACTAGCAATAGGTAAATCTGAAGATGCTGGAAATGGCTTAAATAAAAACTCAATACTATCTGCACCATGACTATCTAAACGAATATCACCAGAGCCATCTTTTTCATTTTCAACAACTTTCACAATGAGGAGCGCATCTTGCATAGCTAAAGATTTGAGTTCTTCAGTAACATCATCACTAAGTTTTCTTGCAGCATCAACACGCTTTTCAGTTAATATTTTAGCTAAACGCAAAGCATTACAATATTTCTCATTGCATAATTCTTTAGCACGTTTTATAGCCTCTGGAGAATCATCTAAATCTTCTAATTCATATCTAGCTTTTTTAGACCACTCAAGAACATCCTCTATTTTAGGACCCCATCTTCTAGTAAGCTCATTTAAATCATGAATACGAGCATTGATAGAATCTAAATCTTCTTGACTCTCATCAATATCTAATTGCTGCGTTAATTGCATAACGATATCTGAAAGTTGTGCAGAAATATCATCTAGCTGATTTAAAATATCATCGTATAAGCCTTCAATGCGAATAGATCTAAGTGCTTTAATAGCATTATCTATAAGATGCAATATATCAATAGAATCAGAAGAATAATCAATTTGACTAGCATCTATAGATGAAACTGCATCACTTACTCCCCTAATAATTTGAGCAGCATTTTCTATGCGATTCCTTTTTTCAATAAGATCTATATCTTCATTAGGTTTAGGATCAATATGATCTATTTTTTCTAATGATTCTCTCAAATAATCAGCGCGCTGACGAACTGAAGATTCTTGATTTATAATGCGATTATATGATTCTTTAGCGCTTTTCCAATCCTGAAAAGCATTATAATATTCTTTTAATTCTGCACTATCGTTTGCAATAATATCAAGAAAATCACGCTGATTTGCTTTAGATGCAATTCGCAATTGGTCACTTTGACCATGAATTGTAATTGCATAAGAAGAAATTTGACTTAATAAAGTTTTAGGAACACCTTTACCAGAAACCGTTGCTCTAGATCTTCCATTTTTAGGAATGCTACGAGATACGTAAACATCTAATTTTGAATTATTTGTATCTGATTCTTCTAAATAAATTCCAGACGATTGTAATAAATTCGCTAAAGAACTATCTTTATATGTACAAAATACGCCCTGTACCCATGATTCATCAGCATTTGCTGCTATTCTCGACAATTGCGCTTTCCCACCAGAAATCAATGAAATAGCACTTAATAACATTGATTTACCAGCTCCAGTTTCTCCAGTAATAGCAGTCATAGAATGAGAAGGAGTGAACAATGCGTGAGAAATTGGTCCTAAATTACGAATCTCTAATTCTTCGAGCATGCGATACCTCTATTTTCACGCCAACCAACAACTGGCAAATCGAACTTAGTAACTAATCTTTGAGTAAAAGACACGCCTGAAAGACGAGCTAAAAATAGTTCATCTTTAGATTGACGAATCTGAATCCTAGAACCTTTCGGAAGAGCTCTTTGACGTCTACCATCACAGCAAATCCAACCACCTGAAGATGAATTGTCAAGAATGTCAATTGTAAAAGTAGAGCCTGAACCAATAACAAGAGGCCTAGCGAAAAGCGCGTGAGCAGCTAAAGGAACTAATTGTAAAGCTTCAACATTTGGCCACATAATTGGACCTCCTGCAGAAAAAGCATATGCCGTAGAACCTGTAGGAGTTGAAACTATTACTCCGTCACAACCAAAAGAAGACATTTCTACATCGTCAACACGAATTGAAAGCTCAACCATACGACCCCTGTCAGATCTATCAAGCGTAATATCGTTAAGCGCCCAATCACATAATGGTTCACTTTCTCCAGGAAGCCATACATCTACATGCGCTTCCATTCTATGTTCCAAAAAATAATCTTTTTTAGCAATTCTATGAATAGCTTCATCAATTTGAAAACTTTCAAATTCAGCTAAAAATCCAACATGCCCTAGATTTATACCGATAATTGGAACTGGAGTACAATGCACTAACTCAGCAGCTTGGAGCATAGTGCCATCTCCACCAAGAACAACAACAATTTCAGTATTTTCATCAACTATGCAGCAAGGCTTTTGAGCAAAATCTGAAAGCGAAGCACTATTAAATACATCAACATTGAATCCTGCATCAACAAGTCTTCTAGTAACTTGCATAACAACAGCGCTGTGTTTATCTAATCTCGCATGAGTAACAACTAGCGCACGGCGAGAACCCGAAGCAACATCTCCTATGAATTGTTCCGGCATTGCACAGCCCCCCATCACACTGTTCATAACATAACAACAACTATTGTAATTGTTACATAACACATTGTGCAAAACTAATTAAAAACTTTATTCAATAATTAACACGCGCATAAAGAAGATACTCAATATTGCCATGCGTACCTTCTATAGGAGATTCATGAGTAGATACAACTTGAAAACCATTATTTTTAGCACAATCTATAACTGTTTCTAACGCTTTAATTCGAAGATTTTCATCTGTTACAATCCCACCTTTGCCAAGATTACCTTTACCTACTTCGAATTGCGGCTTAACTAACAGAACAACGTTTGTTTTCAAATCAGCAATACGAGCAATTACTGGAATAACTAAAGTAAGAGAAATAAAAGAAACATCCGAAACAATCAAATTAGGCTTATATGGCAGATCTTCTTCATAAACATCTCGAATATTTACTCCACTCATTTCAATCACTTTTGGATTAGATGCGATTTTTTGATGCAACTGTCCATGCCCAACATCTAAAGCTATAACAGATTCAACTCCTCTTTGTAATAAAACATCACAAAAACCACCAGTTGAAGCACCAATATCTAAAGCTTTAGTTGATGAATTGATTTCAAGACCAAGATTTTCAAATAACGAAAATGCTCCTTCTAATTTAAGAGCTCCTCTAGAAACATATTTAAGACAAGAATCTACATTTTTAGACTCATTAAAACTTATTTTTTCGTCAGTTTTTACTAAAAATGATGGTTTTTTAATATTTCGATTATTTACATTAACAATTCCAGAACGTATTAAACGCTGAGCAATTGTCCTGCTTTCAGCTAAACCTCGATTTACTAGCGCACAATCTAAACGCTCAAAAAAATCAGAACTACTCGCGCGAGAACCAGACGTTTGAAAGATAGCACGAGAACACGAATCAGATTCAGAAGACTCAAAGCCAGAACCACTTTCGCGAAAATTAGATTCAACTTTAGTAAAATTTATAAAATCTTTACTCGCGCTCATAAACAAAACTCCGGAAGAATATAATCATCTAGATTTTCTCCACTATCTTTCAAACTCCACGTCAAAGCGCAAGCAGCACGCAAAGCATTGCAATCACTAGAATCACTTACTTCAATTAAACGATTATCAACAAGTTTCGCTCTAGCATTAGCACAAACAAAAGTATTTTCGTCAATACGTTTTGGCGCTTCATGAGATTCGTTTAAACCTCTTAAATCAGCAGACACAAAGCTAGGGCGCAAATAATCTGGAGCAAGCATTAACATTTTAGGATTCGTAACACCTGTAAGAACAAGCAACGACTTATACCCACCTCTCGTACCAGCTTCAATATCTGTATCTAGACGATCTCCAACAGCAAGAGAATCATCTATGCTTATAACAGGATTAGCGCACTCATCTTTTTCTGTATAATCGCAAGAATCCTTAATAGATGCTAAATCATTACTATTTGCATTTGCAGCAACAAGCAATCTTGCTTCATCATACATTGCAGACTCTGGTTTACCTGCAGATGCAATTGGTTCAACTCCAGTAGCGTTAATTACAGCTTGAATCATAGAACCGCATCCTGGAGCAATTCCAAGCTCACGAGGAATTGTTAAATCACGATTTGTAACAAAATATTTCGCACCATGCTCAATAGCGAATGAAACTTCAGCCATTTCAAGCCACGTCATTTGAGGATACCAGCCTTGAATTACAGCTTGAGGAGAATCTTCGCATGAAAGTACTGGTTCAAGTCCTACTTTTTTCACCTCTTGGAGCAAATGTTCTGCACCCAAGACAAGGACCTTCGCACCACGATCTACGTGACGCGCAACCATTCGAGCAGCAACAACTGAGGATGTAATAATCTGCCATGGCTCTACTTTTAGTCCAAAACTTTCCAATTGCTTTGCAACAACAGTAGGAAAACGAGAAGAATTATTAGTTGTATATTCAATAAACATACCGCGATTTTGCGCACCAGCAATAGCCTCACAAGCATTTGCAACAGCATTTCCACCTCTATAAACAACACCATCTAAATCAAGTAATGCTAAATTAAAGGATTCACTTAAAAATCGTTCACTTGACAATAAATTTGTTCGTTTATTAAATTGCATAAGACTTCCTCGCATAATTTAATCGCAAATTAACAATTGCCCGACTCACTATTGTCAACACAAAGTAGCCGGGCACAAAAATTAGTTTTGAATGTTATTCTTTAGAATCAACAGTTCCATTTGAAGTAGTTTCAACATTATCTGAACTACTTAATTTATTATTATCTTTTTCAGAATTTTCAGATTCTGCTAGAGAATCAGATTTAGATTCCTCAAAACTAGAATCATCTAAGCTTTCAGAATCATCTGAATCTTCAGAGTCTTCAGAATCATAAGAGTCATAAGAATCTTCAGAATCTTCAGGAGCAAATTTTGCATCATCTTTACTAACTCCAATATCTTCTAACAAAGACTCATTGAAATGTTCCAAATCATAGTCAATCACAATATCTTCCGGATTAACTTCATCATCTTCAATATCCGCATATTGCTCTTCTAAGCGATCTAACAATCCTTCTAATTCAAGAGCTTCATCACTTCTTCCAGCTTCTTCTAAGAAGTATTGTTCAGCTTGAATAGCACGCATGCGATACTCTCCAGGCAAACCCTTTGAACGTCCCATAACATGAACAAGCTCAATAGCTTTATCAATATGATTAGTATCAGCTAAAACTCCAGCATAAACTAAGAATAATTCAGCTTTTACTTCTCCAACAACAGATTTAGCTTCATCAGACATGCATATTTCTAATGCTTTATCAAGATTACCAATTCCGCGTTCGCAATCAGCAATAAAAGGCAAATAATCAAGATAACCATTCATACGCATTGCTGTACGAAATTCTCTCGCAGCTAACTTATAATCACCCTGACGATAAGCAATAAAAGCTAACGTTTCTCGAGAAAAATCAATACGAGAAGCTTGCTTAGCAGCCCATTTAGCATGCTCTAAAGCCAACTTCGGCTCTTCCTCTTCCAACGCATAAGCAGCAAGAATATGCAAACCAATATTTTCTGCATGCTCTTTAGAAAGTCCTCGCAAACGTTCACGAGATTCCTTAGAAAGCATTGCCCACTCCATACCCTTAGGCATTTTAGGCTCGCCTGGACGGCGCGCAGTATATGGATTTTGCGAAGGATACGAAATAGTTCCATCAGAATTACGGCGCGGACCATTCTCATAATTAAAATTACGATCTTCAACGCGCTTATCATAGCGATTATAACGATTTTCGCTATGAGAAGCACGATTTGAATCACGATTCTCTAAACGGCGCTCACCATGATTCTTAAAACCATCTTTATGGAAACCATCTTTATGGAAACCATTACGCTTTACTCCATCTTTACGAAAATCGCCATTATTAAAACCATCACGACTTGACTTGCGATTATCATAACGTTCATCATTGCCATTAAAACGATTATTATCAGACTTCTTATAACGTGGGTTACCGCTTTTCACTGAACCGCTATTTTGCGAACGATAAGCATCAGAACGTTCAAATCTAGATTCATCATTGCTGTCAAAACGATGATTGAAACGGCGATCATTGCGCTCGCCATCGCGCTTAAAGGAACCCTTATGGAAACCATCGCGCTTAAAACCATCGCGCTTAAAACCGCTCTTATTGAAAGACTTTCTAGCACCATCTCGTCTAGTATCATTGCTATCAAAATCACGGCGCTCATTGCGATCATTGCGCTCGCCATCGCGCTTAAAGGAACCCTTGTGGAAACCATCGCGTCTTAAGCCATCTTTGTGAAAACCGCCATGTCTCTCAGCACCTCCACTTTTGGCACCTCTACGATGACCACCAAATTTTCCTCGTCCACTAAACGACTTGCCACCGCTTCTAGAATACCCACGTTCTTCGCCCATTATTGGCATACCTCTCACTAACGCTTAATTGCAACTTAATAATTGCAAAAGCATAATTCAACTATTTATTAAACTCAATAAATGCTAGACACAGAAATATTCGCACATCTAGCAATAAATACTTATACAATTTGCTTATAATTCTAATAATTCAAGATTACATTAAAAACAAATCATATTCTCTCAACAGCACCAATAGCTTTCTTACCTCTACGAAGTAAAGCAAATCGATTATGCAAGAACGAATCTTCACCTAAAACGTCATCAACACTATTTACGCGCTCGTTATTCAAATACAAGCCGCCAGAAGTAATAGCACGGCGAGCTTCAGAAATAGTGCTGAACAATCCTGCTGCAACAGATGCTTCAACAATACGATTACCTACACTAGACTTAGCAAAATCCAAATTTCCATCTTCGTTTTTAACTTTAACGCCATCTATTGCAGCTTCAAGAGTTTGCTCATCAATATTGCTAAGATCTCCACGACCAAACAAAGCAGATGAAGCAGAAATAGCCTGATTTGTAACATCCTCGCCATGCACAAAACTTGTAACTTCCCAAGCTAAAACTCTCTGAGCTTCACGACTACCAGGATCTTCCTGTATTTGCTGTTCTAGACGCTCAATCTCACTCTTTGGAAGGAACGTAAAAGCCTTCAAAAGCTTCACTACTTCATCATCAGGCTGATTAAACCAGAATTGATAGAAACGATAAGGGCTAAGCATAGTAGGATCAAGCCACATGGCATTACCTTCAGATTTGCCGAATTTACGACCTTGATTATCTGTAATAATCGGGCTTGTAAACACATGCACAGATGCTCCACGAACTTTACGAATCAAATCCATTCCAGAAGTTAAATTACCCCACTGATCTGAACCGCCAAGTTGCAAAGTAACGTTGTAATTATCAAATAAGTACAAAAAGTCATTTCCTTGCAAAACTTGGTAGCTAAACTCAGCAAATGAAATACCTTCATCAGAATTCAAACGCCTAGCAACAATATCTTTAGAAAGCATCGTACCAACGCGGAAATTTTTACCAACATCACGCAAGAAATCTATAGCAGACATCTTTGAAACCCAGTCATAATTACTTACGAATCGCACTGGATTTTCTCCATCAAGCGGCAAAATTCTTCCAATTTGCTTACGTAAACGATCAGCCCAAGCAGAAACAATATCTTTAGAATTTAGCGTGCGCTCTCCACTTTGACGAGGATCTCCAATCAAACCGGTAGCTCCACCAACTAAGGCAATAGGATGATGTCCTGCAACTTGCAAATGACGCATATTAATAAGCTGAACAAGATTACCTATATGCAAAGAAGCAGCAGTAGGATCATATCCGCAATAATACGTCAATGGTTCTCCGTCAAGTGCTTGAGCAAGCTGCTTCTCGTCAGTAGATTGCGAAATCAATCCACGCCATTTCAGCTCTTCAAACAAAGAAGCAAACCCAGCCTCTTTGTAATTCCTGACCTGAGCCATTCGTATCTCCTTATTGCAAAAATTACAGAAAATATCATGCGCTTAAAGCGCTATAAGCCTTTCAATTTTGTCAGTAGATGACGACACTATTTTGAAACAACAGAAAGTAACCAGTTTGCTCTTTTTTCAGCTTCCTCATTAGATACGCAAACCATAATCACAGTATCATCTCCAGCAACAGAGCCAAGAATACCTTTTAATGGTTGCTTATCAATAACACTAGCAACATACTGTGCAGCTCCAGATGGAGTATGAATTACAACAATATTATTTGCGAAACCAACTTCTGTGATAAGTCCTGAAACCACACGCGCAACTTGCTGATCAATACGCACAGTATCCATAGCATGGCGGTTTCCAGTACCATCACCTAAAACATATGCGATTCTACCATCAGTAAGACGTATTTTAACAGCATTCATTTCGTCTAAATCACGACTCAAAGTAGCTTGAGTAACATAAAAACCGTGACGAGCTAGAATCTTAGAAAGCTGAGATTGTGAAGTAATAACCTCACTTAAGATAGCTTGCTCAATTGCATTTAATCGTGCAGCTTTAGTAACAGGGCGTTGCTTTCCAACTGATTTACTAGTATTAAATTCTTCTGCTCCATTATTGTCATCTGCATAATCATAACTATCAAAATCATTTACGCTTACATTCTTAAACGTTTTATTAGATTTAGTCATAATATTTATGCACCTTTTATATACCTTTTTACAGATTATTCCAATCTAATATACATTAAAATACTAATAAATATTTAATTTTTTACACAATTTTATATAAATCAAAAACAATCAATATATAAAATCAAAATAATTCTAAAACACATAAATAGTGTAACTGAACGAATGAAAACGAACAGTTACACTATTTAACAAGCCATTAGCTAGTAAAGCTACGAAAAGCATTGACTAACAGCACTTAAGCGTAATTTAGAATATTAAATACTACACTCGCAAAGTAGCATGCAATTCTTTAGCAGATTTTGTAATCGATTCGCGTACAGATTCCATCTCTTCACCAGAAAGAGTTCTATCTTTCGCGCGGAAAGTCACAGAATATGCAAGAGATCTTAAGCCATCTGAAAGCTGCTCGCCTTCATAAACGTCAAAAAGCTCAATAGACTCAAGCAAATCACCAGAAGCTTTTTTAATAGCATCTTCCAAATCCTTAGCAGTTAAAGAAGAAGGAGCAACAAAAGCAAAATCTTGCTTAACTGGAGGGAATGTTGAAACAGGCTTAGCTTGAACAGGCTTAATGCACATAGATGCAAATAAAGCAGTTAAATCAAGCTCAAAAGCAGCAGAATGTTTAGGCAAATCTAAATTCTCATCAACTTGAGGATGCAACTCTCCTACAATACCAATCTCAACTCCGTCACTTCCATCAACTGGAACATACACTTTAGCAGTACGACCGGGATGCCAAGAAGCAGGAACAACATTTGCAGAAAGCTGGCGAATTTCAAAATCAACACCAATTCGCTTTCCTAAACGTGTAACTGCTTCTACAGCATCGCTCCAATCTACATCTCTATGAGTTGCAAGCCAACCAGTTTCTTCAGCTTTACCTGTCATTAGAGCAGAAACATGCAAAGGTTGATCTGGCAAACCTGCATCCAATGCAGCAAGTTCAGCATCTGTAGGGCGCACACAACCAGGCAAAGCTGGAATAGCAGGAGCTTTAGGATCTGCAAGATACACGTGACCTAATTCATAAAGCGAAACATCACTTAAACCACGATGAAGATTCCTACGAACGCTACCAGCTAAAGTAGTAAGAATATTACGGCGAAGCCAAGGTCTATTCTCAGCCAAAGGATTAGCAATTCTAACGCTAACTTTAGATACTTCATCAACATCTTGGCGGAAAGCTTTAAAATCTTCCTCTCCAACGAATGGATAGCTCAAAGACTCAACTAGTCCCATTTCTGCAAGCTCATACGCAATAGCTCTACGAATAGATTGTTCAGCAGTCAAACCCGTTTTACCAACAATAGGAACAGCAGGAACTTTAACAGGAATCTCGTCATAACCAATTAAACGAGCGATTTCTTCAACTAAATCACAAGGCTCATTCAAATCTGGTCTCCAAGTAGGAGGAAGAACTGAAAACGAACCATTTCCACCACCAGCTACTGAACAACCAATATCAGTTAGAATATCGCTAATACGATTCAAATCAACATCAAGACCTGCAACACGCTTAACTTCATCAGCTTTGAAAACAATAACACTACGCTGTTGAGTGTTATTAACGTCATTAGGATACTTAGATGGATTACCTCCACCTAAATCAGCTAATAACTTAACAGCCATTTGAGCTGCAGCAGGCTGAAGCTCAGTATCAACACCACGTTCAAACCTACGAGAAGCTTCAGAAGGAATCTTATGGCGACGAGCTGTACGAGCAATAGAAACAGGATCGAAGTGAGCTGATTCAATCAACACATTCTTAGTTTCACTCGTAACTTCTCCATACATTCCACCCATAACTCCAGCAAGACCTAACACGCGAGAGCCATGATTTCCACTTGGAGAATCACAAATCACTAAATCCTCTTCAGTAAGCTCATGATCTTTACCATCTAAAGTAGTTAAATGCTCACCTGTTCTAGCGCGGCGAACAACAATAGGACCATCGATTTTATCTAAATCGTAAGCATGCAAAGGCTGACCAAGATCCAACATCACATAATTTGTTACATCTACAGCAAGGGAAATTCCACGCATACCTGCACGAGTCAAACGTCTGCGCATCCATTGAGGACTAGAAGCATTCGCGTCAACATTCCTAATAGCGCGAGCATAATAACGATCACAACCAATAACGCCATGAATAGGATTATTATCTTCAATACTTACATCAATATCAGTTGGCTCTCCTGCTGGAAGACCATCTAAAACTGGAATATCTTTATTTAATTCAATAACAGGATCTTTATAAACTGCTCCAGTTGAATTATGGTATTCACGAGCAACACCTCTATATGAGAATGCATAACCACGATCAGGAGTTATGTTAATCTCTAAAATCGGCTTATTTAGATGCAGCAAATCCATAACATCATCGCCAGGTTTCAAAGCATCGTATTCAGCTTTAGAGAACCCATACTCGCGTAGCAAAATAATTCCATTATGACTGTCACCTAATCCAAGCTCACGCTCGGAAGCACACATGCCATCCGAAATATGACCATAAGTTTTTCTAGGCTCAATCTTGAAATCTCCAGGAAGCACAGCTCCAGGAAGCGTCACAACAACCTTTTCTCCAGCAGCCATATTAGGAGCGCCACAAATAATGCCACGAGGAACCTTCTTACCGTTGGCATCAACATCGTTATACTTATCTCCAACGTCAATATGGCACCAGTTTATAGTTTTACCGTTCTTTTGTGGTTCAGGAGTAGCATCAACTACGTAGCCAACAACAATAGGACCTGTAACCTGAGATGCGTGTATTTCTTCCTCTTCTAAACCAACACGAACTAAATCTTTAGCTAGTTGTTCACAAGTTAAACCATCTGGCACTTCAACATGATCTTTAAGCCAGTCAATATCTACCATTGGCATGAGTATTACTCCCCCATTACAAACTGTTGTGCGAAGCGCTTATCGCCTTCAACCAAATCATGCATATCGTTAATATCGTGTCGAAGCAACAAAGTACGCTCCAAACCTACTCCAAAAGCGAAACCTGTATAAACTTCTGGATCTAATCCTGCAGACTTAAGCACATTAGGATTTACCATTCCACAGCCGCCCCACTCGATCCAGCCAGGACCACCTTTTTTATCTGGGAACCACAAATCAAGCTCAGCACTAGGCTCAGTAAATGGAAAATAGCTAGGACGTAAGCGGCTCTTTGCATCTGGACCAAACATAGCAACAGCCAAACGATCAAGAACACCCTTCAAATCAGCCATACTCAGATTCTTATCTACAGCCAAAGCTTCGCATTGATGGAACACTGGAGTGTGAGTTGCATCTAGCTCATCAGTACGAAAAACTCTACCTGGAGAAGCAATATAAAGAGGAACACCACGTTCAATTAAAGCACGAACTTGATCAGATGAAGTTTGCGTACGCAAAACCATGTTCGAACCAACAAATCCAGCAGCATCTTGAGCTTGATTACCTTGAACATAGAAAGTGTCTTGCATTTGGCGAGCAGGATGATCTGGTCCAAAATTCAAAGCATCAAAATCGAACCACTCAGTTTCAACCTCAGGACCTGCAGAAATTTGCCAACCCATAGACACAAAAAAGTCTTCAAAATCTTCAATAATACGCGAAATAGGATGACGCGCACCCAAAGGCTTACGGTTTATAGGAAGCGTCATATCTACAGTTTCCGCAGAAAGAATACGAGCTTCTTCAAGAGATTTAATTCGTTCAGACGCAACTGCGAAAGCACGACCGAAATCTGCACGCAATTGTGACATTACTTTGCCAACTTCCTTCTTCTGTTCAGCAGGCAAACTACCAATCTCTTTACTCGCCAAAGTCATAACAGATTGCGAACCAGCATATTTTGTTTTTGCCGACTTCAAATCATCCATGCTTTGAGCGGACTCTACACAAGCAATGCCCTCTTCCACTGCTTTTTTGACAGCATCCAAATCAAATGGCTTATTACCCGTCACAGCACCCTTCCTATTCATATAAAAGTTAATCGTTACGCTACAAAGCTACATTTTTCGCTCATGACTAGACATAGCTAAGCCCATAAGCATAACTGCTGCACTAGTAGCTAAATTCATTGATTCAGCTTTACCATAAATAGGTATTATTGATATTTCATCAACCTTATTTAGAATTTCCTCATTCAAACCACGAGCTTCATTACCAAATAAAACAGCTAAAGAAGATTTCATTAGTTCACTATCTTTAACTACAAGAGGAAAATCTTTTGGCTTGCGATTTTTCGTTCCGTAAATATCCGCAGCAATTATTTTCACACCAGCAGATGAAGCCCAATCAAACCATTCACTTTCGCTCATAGTAATTACAGGAAGATGGAATAACGAACCTGCAGTAGAGCGAACAAGTTTTGGATTTTGTAAATTAACACAATCGTCAACAAATACTACAGCATCACATCCTGCAACATCAGCAACACGAATAATAGCACCAGCATTACCTGGATCTCTTACTTGCCAACAAGCTGCAATTCGCAAAGTTTTACTACTTTTTTTCGCACAATCTTCTAAATTCTTAACATCCGATTCGTAGGAATCTTCTAAAGATTTAGCGTCCAAAACAGCAACAATTCCTTGACTATCAGTGCTAATTTTTTTCATTACATCACTTGTTACAGGATGAACATAACACTGTTTTTCCAAAGATTCGCGAACGATAGAAGTGTTTGTGGAAATGTTTGTAGAAGCGTCTGTAGAAGAAATTGTAGAAGAAGAATTACTATTAGCAGCATTTGAAACGTAGCAACCTGCACTATTATTCGGCGACTCAAGCGAATCCGAAGACTCAAGCGCATAAACAGCATCATCTAATGCATAAATATCACAAATAAAGTCTGAAGCATATCGAACAGCTTCACGTACACTTTGAGGTCCTTCAACTAAAAACTTTAAATTTTCATGTGATTTTATACGTTTTATAGCACAAATACGCTTTACTCTATCGCTATGAGGATTATCCATCAATTCTTTCAAAGGCATAATATCACCTTACTTTAAACTCATACCAACGCTTAAGAATGCTAATTAAATTACTCATGATGCTCAGATGAGCTAGGAGTTGTGTATCCTTCAGGTTCTAGTTGAAAAGTGGTATGCGAAACAGATACAGGAAAATGCTCACGTAAACAATCTTGAAGTTGACTAAGAATTTGTGCGCACTGATCCATATTCAAATCTCTATCAACAACTACATGAGCCATAAAAATAGGCATACCTGTAGAAACAGTACTAGCATGCAAATCGTGCACAGCTATTACATGCTCAACACCTTCTAAATGCTTACGAACTAAATCTAAATCTAAACCTTCAGGTGTTTGTTCCAATAATACTTTTATAGCATTTTTTAATAATTTTATTGCCCTAGGAATCATCAAAATCGCAATAATTCCACCAGCTAAAGCATCAAATCCACTCCAATTAGTACTCATCATAACAACTGCTGAAATTACTACAGCTACAGACCCTAAAGCATCATTCATAACCTCTAAGAAAGCAGCTCGCATATTCATATTGTCGTTAGAACGAGAAACTAAAATAATAATAGATCCAACATTGGCAATCAAACCAAGAAGACCAAAGAAAAGCAGCTGATTCACATCATGAATACCACTATGCCCATTACCAAAAAGACGCATACACGCTTCAACAAGAGCATATACTCCAACGAAAAGTAATACTAAAGCACCTGCTGCAGCTGTAATAACTTCTAAACGCGCCCATCCCCATGTACGTTTCCTATTAGGACGGCGCTGCATAAGTATTGCAGTTAGAGTCGAAGCAACAAGAACTGATATATCTGTGAGCATATGCCCAGCATCAATAAGAAGCGAAAGAGAATTTGTAAGGAAAGATCCTACTACTTCTGCAAAGAAAACTATTGACGTAAGAGATAAAGTTAGAATCAAGCGCTTCTGATGCGAACGATGCGGATTATAGCTATTATTACGTGATTCGTTCGAATTAGATTCAATAGAATATTGCGAAAAATCAGTATTAGCATAAGATTCATTTGAGCTAGATTGCGTTGAAATATCATGATTATGCATAAATTAAGCACCCCCTATATGAGCATACATCAGTTAAATAAATCACAAAATATTTATGATTATTATTTTTGCGCTATGACCCATGATTTTGGCATATAACCCCTGATTTTTGGACACACGACCAATGAATTTTTGGGCATATAACCATGAATTTGGCATACGACCAATTATTTTAGTCATATAACCATGATTTTAGTAAAACGTGTGAAAAGATATGTGCTTATAGTGACGTTTAACACAACACTTGCCAGAATCCCATAGCTGTATCAACTAAGGTTTATAATGCCGCTGTTTTCACTAATTTTACCGGATTCAAGCAACATACACAAAGCATTGTCTAAAGCTTCAATATCATGTTTCCCTATTCTCTTTTTTCCATATAGTTCGGCCATAAATTTATATAAACCATCTTTTGTTACCTTAACATTTTTACGAATAATCTCTAGTATTCCTTCGCCAATCTCTTCAGGTGCAATCTGATTAAAATTGCGAATAATGTCGCCAGGTAATCTGAAAACAATAGGCTTATTTTCTAAATACATAAACCCATTCCTACGAATAATACCGAAATATTCGCATCCTCGCATTTTTATATCAAAACTTTTTTGCACGACTGAAGTAACTTTCTCACGTTGAAAATACCAAACAATCCTCTGCAAAAGAAGGTCTTCTGAAAGAGGAGCTTCAACTTCTAGAATATCCTTAACAATTTCTTTAAAACCTATGTTTTTATGCTCATCAAAAGTATTTTTGCAATCAGCCATCTTGTATTTTTCAAAAGAAAAATGATTAGTATCAACCGGTTGTGTAATATTATTGAGATTTGCTGAAGATTTTTCTTCTACCCTACTCATATTTTCCATATATTCATGATGAGAATCTGCATGAGTTACATTCTTACCATGAACAGAATCAAGTAAATCAACTGAATTATTATCCGAAGAAACTATACGTTTATCAGACAAAGATGCACTACTATCAGAAGAATCTTCTTCATGAATGCATTTCATTTTTACAGCTTCGTTAGCAGCAGCCAAAAGCTTCTCTTGCTCAACTATCCTATTCTTAAACCACTCAGTCGACCAAATTCTATAGAATTTCCAACCCATATTTTCCAAAATAGTCTGTCGAAGTCTATCACGATCACGAGCATTCTTAGACGAATGATATGTAGCACCATCACATTCAATCGCCAAAACATAGTCGGAACTATCGCGAATCTTTAATCCAAGATCAATCCTGAATCCAGAACATCCTACCTGCGTGTCTACAGAGAACCCATGATTTCGTAAGAATTCACAGACTTCATATTCAAAGTCTGAATCAAACTGATCCGTATTTCCAACGCTTTCACTGCGCCGTAAAGCGATCTCACCATTTTCTGCAAAATCAAGATACTCTCTTAGCAGTCTAACACCTTCTGATTCAGTGCGACTTAGATCTATATCCATCGCATGCATGGAAGAAACAACTTGAATGTTATATTTTGCTCTTGTAACAGCAACATTCAAGCGTTTTTCGCCACCTTCTTTATTTAAAGGTCCAAAATTAAGAAGAATAACACCTTTAGAATCTGGACCATATCCAATGCTGAATATAATAGTGTCACGCTCATCTCCTTGAACAGTTTCAAGATTCTTTATGAAGAACGCATCCTCTTTGTTCTCATCAAAGAAAAACTCTTTTTCTGGAGTAGATTGACGCCTCCTGAACAACAATTTGTCAATAAGATTTTGTTGACTTTGACTAAATGCAATAACGCCCAAACTTCTATTAGGGTATTTATCAATGTTCTTATAAATCAAATCAACAACATACTCAGCTTCTTCTCTATTGTTATGAGAAGAACGATCAAATTCGCCATTTGCATAGTAATAATCAATACCCAAACCTTCAGAATCAGCATCAGCAGATGGGAAACTTATAAGCTTGTTATCATAAAAATTCTTATTAGAAAAAGCAATAAGTTGTTCACAGCGACTACGATAATGCCAGCTCAATCTGACCTGTGGCAAAACAACAGAAGCTAAATCCAATATAGAATCAAAGCTTCTTACATCATCATCATCATCTTCGTCATCATCTTCATCATTATTTATAACAGTAGCAAAGAAATTAGTAGGTGGCATTTGCTTAGAATCGCCAACAATAATAGCTTGCTTCGCGCGACTTATTGCGCAAATAGCATCCCAAGGAAACATCTGCGAAGCTTCATCGAATATTACAATATCGAATTGCATAGAATCATAGTCAAGATACGTACTCACACTTAAAGGTGACATCATAAAGCACGGCTTAACTTTCTGAACAAGCTCTCCAGCTTCTTTAATAAGTTCGCGTATATTCTTTTTGCTTCTTGATTTCTGATTTTCACGCAGTAGCATGCTTAGAGGACTTCCATATGAAGCGCAATTAGACTCAGGGCATGCAGATGAAAGCTTCTCACGTAATTTTATTTGATTTATCTTAAACTGTTCAATATCTTTCTCTGCAAATTCTTTTACTGCCCTATCTTGAGAAAGCCTACTAAATTGCAACAAAGAACTATTCTGCCTAATAAGTAAGTCAATCCATTGCAAATAGAACTGCTTCTTAAAAGTCCCTACAATGCTATCTTCATTAACATTATTCTTTATAACATCGTTAATAAATGTAAGGACCCCAATCTCTTTAATATCAACAAGTAAATCTCTAAAACCGCACCAATACTTCAGTCCATTAATAGATGAAAGACAGCAGTTCAGTCTAGTTTTAGCATCTTCCAAAGTTAAAACATTAAAATCAACAATCTTCTTGTCAAAACTATTGAAAATATAATTTAGATTTTGAAGATTATTTTCACTTAGAATACCAGCAATCTGATTAGAATATTCAATGAAAGATTTATTCTCAGATAAGAAACTTGAATATTTTTCTAATGACTCAAATGAGTATCCTCTATCAATAAGATTTTTAAGAGCTTCCATCTGGTTATTAACATAATTCCAGTCAGTATAAATTCCTTTATACGCTGGACCAAGCAATGATTTGATAGAAGATTCAATATAAATATATTCACTCATTGCATTCTGATAATCAGATAAGCTCTTCATTAAAAGAACAGATTCATAATATTTAGGTTTTTTATTTACTTTTTTGCACAATCGTATATCAGAAACAATCTTTTTATAATTCGAGTTAAAAATCCTAGATAATGCACCACTAAAGTGTTTCAGGTCACTGTAATTCTCTACACCATTTAACTTATAAATATCATCATTGCAGTCAGACAGATTTTGCATCGAAGCATGTATCCAATTGCTAATTGACTGCAATTTTTGCAAAGAATCATAAGCTATATCAAAATTACGCTTATTTAGAAGACCAGGAGTAATTAAATACGAGCCACCAACAAGTTCAAAGAAACTTCTCCAAAAGAAAATATCTACCAAATTTTTGCAGCAAATATTATAACGCTTAGAAATATCATTAGATATTTGCGATAACCTTTCTAACGTATCAACAGAAGAAGAAACACTATTCTTTATCCGCATTTCTTCCATAATAGAAAGATTTCGATTCAAATACCCATACCAAGGATTGTCATGATAGTCATATCCGATAGTAGGAAGATAATCTACATATTTTATTAAAAGATTAGTGGCATTATCGAGATAATCTGGTCCTAATTTAGATATATCTTGAACCTCACATATAACATCAGGATCTTTATCAAATTTTGCAAGACGCTCATATAAATCATACAAGCTCTTATTAATTACAGGATTTACTTTGTGAAGATTGTAGTCATAAGAATCCAATTTCTCTTTTGCTTTTACTTTAACATTTATTTCCTCATCAACTTTTAGTTGATTAATTTCATTCTTTTGAATATCGAAGTTATTACATATATCTTTGATAACATCTTTCTTATTGGCTTTATTTGAATGAAGTTGAAGGCAGAAGTCAGCAATACCTGTCTGCTGCATTTTGTTATATACAACTTTTAGCGCAGCAAGCTTTTCTGAAACGAATAATACTTTTTTACCATCATTAAGGCACTCAGCGATAATATTTGTAATTGTTTGACTTTTACCAGTTCCTGGAGGGCCTTGCAAAACAAAGCTTTTACCAGCTTTAGCCATTTCTATAGCATCAATTTGGCTAGAATCAGCGTCAACAACATTGCATAAATCAATTATTGAATCCTTACCAGCCTCAGACCCATCTATATCTTCATCAGATTCGTCATAAGAATCTGTAGAACAGCCTAAAAGCTTATTGACAATTAAATTATTAAGAATCTTATCTTTATTATTCTTAAGATCCATATACATATTTATTTTTGCGAAAGAAAAAAGTCCGATCTTACATTCTTTGCTTACACACCAGCCTAATTTAGAAACTAAATCTTGAACACTTTCAAAATATTCTTCTAGAGTTGTTCCATTTTCATATTCCGGAAGAGTTATGCCATACTCGTTATTGAGTTTGAGCGAAAATGTTTCATTTATGATAACCTCATTATCAAATAAGGATATTATGAACGGATCAGCAATAGATTTATTTTTTATTTGAATAGGAATTAAAAGTATAGGAGCATCATAAACAGTGTCAGCATAATTAACATCTTTCCAATGAATAAATCCAAATGCCATGTATACAACATTTATGCCGGTCTCTTTCATAATTTCATCGGAAGTTTTCATAATCTTTCTTGCAGCAACTATAGGATTACCGGAAATGCTGTACGCAAGAACTTGTGAGGAACTTATTTCATTAGAGAATTTATTAAGAAAATCGTTTTTGTTATAAATACGTTTATTTCTTTTACTATCTAAGCCTGTATTTTGTACAGAAGAGTCGTCATTACTATTATCAGCGTAAAAAATCTGCGGAGGATTAAATATTTCAAAAGACTTTGGATTACCTGAAGAGAACTCTTGGAAAATCTCTTTGGCACTTGGCTTCAATACTTCTATAGACAATTTACGATCTTTAAAACTTATAAGATTATTTCGCTTGCCAGTATCCAATAATTGTTCTGCCCATTTATCTATACGCTTAGATAACTCAATTAATTGTTTGGCTTCCATCTGCTCTTTACCTCACAAGCAATGTTGGTAACAACTCAATTGGAATAATTTTAACTCTAAATACTTTCTCTTTGTCTATAAAAGTAGAGAGTTTAAAAAAAAAATAATATATAAATAACCTTGATGGACAGTAGCAACCACTACTGTCCATCAATAGATAATTTAAAAAATAACTTGTAAAAACTATCCTCTTCTCCAACGAGGCCTATCACCGTCACGGCTTATACATACCATTGGAGTTCCTTTAGTTGTTACACCAGTAGCACCTTCTCGTGAGCAGAAAGATCCAGGATGCACATACTTTTGAGATACCTGAGGATGCTGCTCCTGAGGCCGCTGCTCCTGAGGATGCCTCCCCTGAGAATGCTGCCCCTGAGGATGTGGATTAACGTTATTTGTAGGCTGCTTCCTTACGGTAGTTGGAAGACGCTTTTTCTGAGATTCTTTACGAGCCTCTTCATCTTCCTTGTTTTTTGCCTCAATACTTTCATTAACAGCTTTTACAGCATCAGGAATTGCATCAGTATCGTTGTTGTTTATTGCTTCATTAAGATTATCAATAACTTTAGGATCTTTAACTTTACCTACTGCATCATCCGCAATTTTTTTCGCTTCACTGAGAACATGCTTTCTATATGAAACCTGAACATCATCGGAAGCTTGTTGTAATTGCTTTGTTTTATCTTTATAGTTTTCTAAACGATTATTAAGTTCTTTATTTGATTTTTTAATATCATCAGCATTACCCACTAAGCATGAAATTGTGGAAAAATCTTCATTCTTAACTTCATCAAATAGAGAATTCAAGTTATCAAGCACTGAAGAATCTTCTACATCCTCGGCAGAAATCTGACTAGTTTTATTTTTTGCATCATTTACAGCATCTTTTAGAGACTTACTCTCAGCATTCACTTTAACTTTCAAATTCTCACAAGTTTTCTGTAATGATTTAAATTCTGCATTTGAATTCGCACATCCACTGAAGCAAATTAAAGAAAAAGAAATTAGCATTATAAATGCAATCGAACTTAACCGACGTAATTTCCAAACCTCAGAACAAAAAACGTTATTGCACTTCCTTAGTGCCTTATTATTATCACTAATCATTGTAATTCCTAATGTAATATCACTGTATCAAATAAATTTGCATTAACAAATCACGCTAGAATTTTAGCACAAACCAAGCATAGGTTGTAACTGGATTATAGGACAAAAAGTTAAACAAAAGCGCCACACAGTAAAAACTACGCGGCGCTTAATCGTGCCTCCGGTGGGACTCGAACCCACAAGCCCGAAAGGGCGTCAGATTTTAAGTCTGATGCGTATGCCAATTCCGCCACAGAGGCAACAGACATATATTATGCCACAATAACTGCATAAACACAAATCAGCGTGTGGCGAGTAATTTCCTGCCTAAATCTAGAGTTATTCCATCTAATAAACCATGCTCACTTGCAACAAAAGTATCTAGAACTCCGCCATGATCCTCATAAGCAGCTTTAGATACTCTCTCTAAAACTCTGCTCCAAACTACAGCTCCGCCGCCAACAACATCAACTCTCCCAGGATGAATAGTCGCATAAGTACGCCTACGATCCCTAGACATACGCAAAAATCGATCATTAACTGTATAAGCTTGTTCTAATCCAATGCAAGCACCATCTACAGCACTATGATCATAATGTTTTAATCCCATAGCGAGCGCAGTCATAGTTGTTACAGATCCAGAAACTCCAATGATCGTACGAGCCTTCCCGACTGGAACAACTTTCAAAGCTTCATCAATATGAGCGTCAATATCCGAAATAGCAGAAGAAATCTCATCATCAGTTGGAGGATCAGTATGCAGATGACGTTCAGTCATGCGAACTGATCCAATATTCATTGAATAAGATGCAACTACTTTTCTAGCATCATAAGTTTTACCATCTCCGCCTAAAACTAATTCAGTAGATCCACCACCCAAATCAACAACTAAATATGGTGATGGCAACTCATCTCTTGAAACAACGCTTGTAGCACCTAAGAAACTCAATTCAGCTTCTTGAGTACCGCTAATTACCTCAGGCTTAACTCCAAGCTCGTCTATCATCATTTGCTCAAATACATCGCGATTATTCGCATCACGCGTTGCAGACGTTGCAACAAAACGAATCGCATCTACAGGATTATCTTTTAATACTTGTGCAAACTCTTGTGCTGCAGCTTTAACTCTCTGTAAAGCATCACAAGAAAATTGATGAGTTTCATCAATACCCTCACCTAATCGCACAACTCTCAACATTCTAGGAACAATATCTGTAATACCATGACTGTCTACTCTAGCAATTTTTAAACGTATGGAATTCGTACCACAATCTATAGCAGCTACACATACAGATTTGTTTGAAACTTCGCATTTACTTACTTTATTCACGTCTTTACTCACATCATCACTCACTTTACTAGCATCATAGCTGGCATCATCACTAGCATCATCACTAGCATCATCACTAGCATCATCACTGACATCATCGATCCAAGGAATAGTGCAACGGCAAACAGAAGGATTAAACTCATCTACAATTCTATTAAGAACAATATCTCCAATAGGATTCACACCTTTGCCCATAACAAGCGTTTGAGCAAGTAAAGCATGCAAACACTTGACTCTATCAGGCATACCACCAGCGCTAATATCTAAAATATGCTCTTCGCTATCTTTTAATCTCAATGCTAAAGCATGTCTAAAAGCTTTATAAGATTCAGACGCGTTTTTATATTGTTCAGCAATTTTTACATCGTTTTTCAAAAGAGCATTACATTCACGCATAAACCCTTCAGCTTCAATGCGAGATACAGCTTTTACTGCTTCAGGACTTGTTAAATAGAATGTCGTTGGAAAAGGCGTTCCATCTTCTAAGCACGGACGAGTTATAACAGCTAAAGGACGACCACACACGCAACGAGCACCTACAGCTACCATTCCACGGGGCATACGAGAAAGCTGACGATGAACAATATCTACATCTGCTTTGCGCAAAGGCGTTGCACAAAATCTATTTAACGCATCTTCTACATCAAAAACCATTATCAAAACTCCTATATTTTATATTTTATTCTCTTAAAACATCTTTGTTTTTACACTAAACCAATAAAACCATACTAGTAAAGTAATCAATCACATAAATTAAAACTTATCACATAAATTAAAACTTACATGAACTAAATAAAACTAAATCAAGCGGATCAAGCTGACCAAACTAGATCAAGTTGCGAATCAAGTAGATCAAACTAAATCAAGAAAAATCAAGAAAAAGTTATCTCAATCATTAGTTCTAGTTACAGTACTATCAATAGTTTTATCATAGGATTGTATAGTCAAATTATCTGGTTTATCTGCTTTATGTAGCGCATAAGACAAATCACTATACCAAGGAAGCTGAGTATGCAATTTGCTATTAGAATTACTGTCTGCAAATTCATTAAGCACTTTACCTGTTACAGCTTCCGGATGCTCAACTCGAACTGCTTGCTCACCTGGAAACACAAATCCTAATCTGTATCTAGCACGTGTAGCAACATAAGCCTTATCATTCCAGCGATTTATATTGTTAATCAAATTATTTCTATGCGCATCAAGCAAAGTTTTTTCATGCTGCAATGCGTGGAATTCTGCTAAACTTAGAGCATAACTACGAATAGTAGCAATAAGTTCTATAGAACCTAAAATAATCACAGAAAGTAAAGCCGCAAAAACTATAGGACCAGAAAAAAATTTAAGATTTTTCTTCCTGCTTTCTTTAGTATCAGCATTCAGCGCCATACGACGTTTTCTCATACTCATACTTCTAACCTACTTGTCATATTCGACGTATTAACACAAAATAAAATCAAATATTAAAACCACTATTTAACCCAATAAGAACGATTTATTATGTCAATCATATCTACTAATTGGCGAGTTTCTGCTACATCATGAACTCGAATCACTCGCCCTCCTCGCATAAACATAGCTGATTGCGCAACTAAAGTAACAGGCAATCTATCTTCTTTATCGAGATTAAATAATTTCTTTCCAAATCCTTTTCGAGAAATCGCAACTAATATTGGCCTGCCGAAACGATGTAATTGATTTATGTTTCGCATCATTGCATAATCTTGTTCACCATCTGCAACTTTTGCATAGCCAATACCTTGATCGAGTATAATCCTATTTTTATCAATTCCAGCGTCTATAAGCATTTGCAAATTATCTTTAAAAAATTCGCACATAGAGCTAGTTAAATTATCGTATTCTTTATCTCTGTTGCTATGCATTGTGACTAAACCAACATTAGACTCAGCCATAAGTTTTACTTTTTCAGGAGTATCAAATGCGCGAACATCGTTTACAATATCCACTCCTTCTTCAACAGCTTTCTTCATAACAGGAAGTTTATAAGTATCTACTGCAACAGCTACTTTAGGATAATTATCGTGAATATAGCGTATAGCTGGAATAACACGCTTAATTTCATCTTCTGGAGATATTTCTAAATATCCACCTGGTTTAGTTGTCTGACCACCAACCTCAATAACATCAGCACCTGCATCAATCATTTCTTCAATATGATCTTTTACTTCTTTTTCGCTTTGATATTTTCCACCATCATAGAAAGAATCAGGAGTAATGTTCAAAATCGCATAAACAATAGGCTTATCGAGAGTATCAAAACAGAATCTTCCAGCACGCCAAATTATAGATTTTTCACGCAAAATTTTATGAATACTTTCAAGCAAATCTGCGTCATTGTTCCATAATTTTTCGCATTCGCTTAAAAATGGCTTAAGCGCAATTAAAGGTAACATAAATTGAACACAAGATTCTTTTACATAATAAGAAACATCAAAATGACGCAAAAAATCAACTATTTTTTTAGTGTAATCAACTGGAATATCTTCCCATTGCAATGCTAATTGCTGCGATTGTTCAACTTGATCTAAAAGCACTTGCTCTGCAAAACTTTTAGCTTCAATATTTTGTACTAAAGTAATTTTCATAAATATTCCAGCCTTTAATTAAAAACTTCGCTACTTTTTACAATTTTAATCCAATGAGAATCATTTATATAAGACAATTTTTCTTCTAATAATTCATGATATTCTGGATCATCCTTACTAATTTCTAATAATGGGATTATAACAAACTTGCGATTATCTCTCTCTTTATGCGGAATAGTAAGATTTTCACTTTCAAAAACGCATCTATCGTAATCAATAATATCTAAATCAATAGTTCTAGGACCCCAACGAATGATTCTTTTTCTATGCAAACGTTGCTCTATTTCGTGAATGAAATCTAAAAGCTCATAAGGAGTTAAATCTGTACGGAATTTAAGACCTATATTATAAAAACTATCTTGCTCAATATCTCCAACTGGCTCAGTTTCATATACGGAAGAAACAACAACACCGCTTATATGAGAATCTTCTTTTAACATTGATACAGCTTGTTGCAAATTCTTTAAGCGATCCCCCATGTTACTTCCAGCGCTTACGTATACTAACGAACTCATAAATCCCCCCAAAATAGTGTATCTAATTGTGATTTTAAAAAAGGAACACGTTCGACTCATAACATATTCAATTATTCAATTATCTATTAGCAAATAATTGAATTGTTTTTCAAACATTTCCATGTTTAATTATATACGGCTATTAAATAATACACTTTCATATAATTATTTATATATGTTAAATTGAACACATAAAACTTCGAAAGTTAAATTGAACACATAAAACTTAGCGAATATGCAAAGACGGTCAATTACAAAAGCAATCGACCGTCTTATAAATATTTAATAGCTTTTACTAAATACTTATTAGATTTTAATATGCTTAACTTGCAACACTACTTAACGTATTTCTTGCAAGCTTTGAAAGCATCGTAACCAGCGTACTTAGCAGTAGAGCCAAGCTCTTCCTCAATCTCAAGCAAGCGATTGTACTTAGCAATGCGCTCACCACGAGCAGGAGCACCAGTCTTGATCTGACCAGTGTTCTTAGCAACAGCGAGATCAGAAATTGTAGTGTCTGGTGTTTCTCCAGAGCGATGGGAAACCATAGAAGTGAAACCATTCTTGGTTGCAAGTTCAATTGCATCAAGAGTTTCAGTAACAGAACCAATCTGGTTCAACTTCACGAGCAATGAATTAGCTGCACCAAGTTCAATGCCCTTAGCCAAACGCTTTGGATTAGTGACGAGCAAATCATCACCAACGAATTGCAAACGATCACCAAGACGCTTGGTGATTTCTGCCCAATCATCCCATCCTTCTTCCTGGAATGGATCTTCGATGGAAACAATTGGATACTCGTTAATGAGCTTCTCGTAGTAATCAAGCATATAAGCAGATTCACGATCTTCACCATCAAAACGATACTTTCCGTTTTCTTTGTTGTAGAATTCGGAAGAAGCAACATCAAGAGAAATACCAATCTGCTTTCCTGGCTCATAACCTGCAGCTGCAATTGCATCCATAATATACTTCAATGAATCCTCATTGGACTTCATCTTTGGAGCAAAACCGCCTTCATCGCCAAGGCCAGTAGCTAAGCCTTCCTTCTTCAAAACGTTCTTCAAAGTATGGTAAACTTCAACGCCAGCGCGCAAAGCTTCACTATAAGTATTGAAGCCGTATGGAGAAATCATGTATTCCTGAATATCGGTTGCAAAATCAGCATGAGCACCACCGTTCATGATGTTCATATTTGGTACTGGAAGAATGTGACCATTCGTGCCACCAATATAACGATACAATGGAAGTTCTGCAGATTCAGCAGCTGCATAAAGTGCAGCAAGAGAAACTCCAAGAATAGCATTAGCACCAAGCTTGCCCTTGTTTGGAGTACCATCAAGCTCAATCATTGTTTCATCAAGAGCGCGCTGATCAGTGGCATCCATGCCAATAACCTTTGGCGCGATTACTTCGTTAACAGCCTTAACTGCTTGCAAAGTACCCTTGCCTTGGTAGCGAGACTTGTCGCCATCACGGCGCTCCCAAGCCTCAGCTTCACCAGTTGAAGCACCTGAAGGCACTAAACCGATGCCTTGAGCACCATCTTCAGTTTCCAAATAAACTTGAACAGTAGGATTTCCACGAGAATCCAAAATTTCGCGTGCATATACGCTTTCAATAGCTGCCACAACTACTCCTTATAACTTATGGGTTGTGATGACTCTTCCAAGATTAGTGCGTTTTATGGACGTTATAAGATAGAATCACACATTTATGCCGTGAACGTTCACATAAATTAAATAACAATCTAAAATAAATCAAAATATACTTAAAAATTTTAACTAAAAGCATTTTTAAGAGCAACAAATAAACTTTGTAATAGATTTCATAAATCTCAAAAAATTTTAAATAAGAGTCAACAAAAACTTTAACTAAGACATGCTAATACACACGCTAAAACACAAATAAAAACACAAATAAAAACTACACAACTTTTAAAAAATCCTTACATTCTACAACACTTGTCCATACCTATAAGCAATAATTAGCCACGGACACGGGGTGCGCAGTATGTCATGCTATAACCAATAATTTATAGCGTATTGCGCTGAGATTATACTCGTCGAACCTGATATAGTTAGCACTATCGAAGGGATTGTCGAATGAATTACCATTCGCATGACGAAGCAAAAAAGATATTGAAGATTGTATGCAATGTGTTGTCTTCATGCAAAATTTGGATTTCTACAATTGTAATTTTGCTTTTGTGGTTTTTCACTACACTTTCTCCAATTGAAAATCGAGCTTTACCTTCCCCTCTTGAGGTAGTGCAAGCATTTATTGACTTAAATAACGAAGGAATACTTATGCCTTCATTGGCAATAAGTATTTTTCGAGTTATTGCAGGACTATTATTAGGTATCGCTTTCGCTGTTCCAGCCGGGCTACTCGCAGGAGGCAGTAAACTTGGCAATACAATAATTGACAAGCCAAGCCATATGCTACGTTCAATACCATTCCCAGCTTTAGCTCCATTATTCATTATTTTTCTAGGAATAGATGAAATGATGAAGATTGCTCTTATCGCCGTTGGAGTTTTTGGACCTATGTATGTAAATATCCGCGATGGAGTTAGAAATATTGATCCAAAATTATTAGAATTAGCTCAAGCTTATAACGTTAAAAAATCAACTATTTTTACAAAGATTTTGCTTCGTGGCACATTACCAAGTTTTATGACTGGTTTACGATTCGCAATATCTGTTGCTTGGGTAGCTTTAGTAACTTGTGAAACAGTTAATTCTTCAATAGGACTTGGATATATTCTTGCTCGCGCTCAACAATTCTTTAGACCGGAACAAACTATGGCATGCATTATTTTATATGCAATTGCAGGTCTTAGCTCAGAATTTACAGCAAACATATTTGAATATGCTCTTATGCCAGAGCGAAGAAAGCGAAAAAGAAAAACTAAAAAAGAAGAAATTAAAAACTAAAAAATAATCACAAAATAACCAAAACAACATAAAACAAAAGGAACTAATTATGTTTAATTTTAATGCGTCAAACATAAGTAAACGCGCTTTAGCTGTAACATGCGCCCTCTGCGCTACGATAGCTCTTGCATCATGTGGTAGCGCTCAACAATCTAAACAATCATCTTCATCAAGCAATGGAACTATGCGTGTAGCATATCTTTCAACAGCTAATTATCTAACAACTTTGAAAAATGATGATTTTGCACAAAAAGAATTTGGCAAATCAACAGTAAAATTTACAGGACCTTACGCTCCACTAGACGCATATGCTGCAGTAAATAGCGGAGCTGCAGACGCTTCTTCAACAGGAACTACTCGCTTTATTGATTGGGCTTCAAAAAATCAACCGTGGGTTGCATTCGCTATTGAATACTACAACGGAGATTCTCAAGGAATAGTAGCAGCTCCTAATAGCGGTATTAAAACACTAAAAGACTTGTATGGAAAGAAAATTGGAATCATAGCTAAAGGTGGAACTGGAGATTACGTAATTCACCGTTCATTTGAAAAAGCTGGACTAGACGTTTCTAAAGTTCAAGAAGTTGAAATGAGTCCTAAAAACTTCCAAGTAGCTTTCACAACTAAAAAGATTGACGCACTAGCAACATTCGACCAGAATTTAGCAGCAGCAATAGCGACTCCAGGATCAAAGCGAATTGTTAATGCTAAAGATTATGGAAATCTAAACGTTTCTATACACATGGTTTCTGCATCATTTGCTAAAAAGCATCCAGATTTAGTTAAGAAAATGTATCGCGCATTAGTTAAGGAAGCACAAAAAGCAAAGAAAGATCCTAGCGTGATCACTAACGCTTATAAAGAATTTGGTGCATCTGAAAGCACGCTTAAAGAAGTCGCAAAGTTCTACGTTCCAGACATTCTTCCAATTGATGCAAAAGGTCGCGAAATGTTGACAAAACAAGCTGAGCAGGAAGTTAGATATGGATTTATTAAATCCGTTCCTGACTTCACTAAATCAACTATTGATTGCACTAAGTGATTAAATACAAACACACTTTACATTTCTAACATAGTGAGATAAACGTGATAACAAAGAATTCGTATGCTGATTTGCAAACTAAATCACAAGATTTGGCAAAATCTTCTATTGAAATTAACGATTCAAATAACTATGAGTGCGTTAATCTTCAGCACATACGTGTTAGTTTTCAGGAAAATAAAGAAATACTGAAAGACATTACGTGCACGATTCAAAGTGGAACGTTTATCTCACTTATAGGTAGATCTGGTTGCGGAAAAACAACACTTCTTAAAGTGATTTCTAACTTAATAAAACCAGATTGCGGAACGATAAAAGTCACGCAACATCAAGCAATAGGATTCCAAGATGCACGACTTATACCATGGTTACCAGTATGGCAAAATGTGATTTTTGGAATGGAAGGTAATAAATCTAATCTTAAAACTATTGCACAAAACGCGCTTAAAGATATGCAACTAAACGATTGCGAATCCAAATGGCCTTCAGAACTTTCAGGAGGACAAGCACAAAGAGTTTCATTAGCACGAGCTTTAGTTCATAATCCTGAATTATTATTATTAGACGAACCTTTTGGCGCTTTAGACGCTTTAACTAGATTAGACATGCAAGATCTTTTAGATAACTTAAAACAAAAACATGGCTGGACAGTAATAATGGTAACTCACGATATTTCTGAAGCAGTTCGTCTTTCAGACAGAATTCTTATGATGAAAAATGGAGTTATCGCTAAAGAATGGAATATTGACCGCACTAAACTTGACTCGCAAAAACGTCCAGAAAATCATACGATTATAGAAGACGAACTTAGACTCGCATTGCAATAAATCACACTAAAAATTACCAAGCTAAATCTAAAAGCAATTGTTTAGCCCATTCAAGTACTTCAGATTCGCTCATAGAAACAGAACCCAATGATGATTCAAATGGAGCAGGAATCATAAGCATATGTGTTAAAGGACGATATTGTATCCCCTTATAAATCCTCTTCAAACGCATTAACAACGATTCTTTAGGGCTTAATCCTATAATTCTCACGAATTTCCCTTGTGCAGCAATTTGAGTAATACCTAATTTACTAGCAGAAAAACGCAATCTAGCAACATCGCACAAAGCTTCAAAAGATTTAGGAGGATTACCGTAGCGGTCAGATAATTCGTCTTTAATTTCCTTCAAATCTTCATCATTGCGAGCAACAGAAAGCTTTCTATACGCTTCTAAACGCAATTTATCGCTGTCAATATAAGAAGTTGGTATAGAAGCTTCTATTGGCAAATCAATACAAGTAGATACTTCTTGCACACGCTCAGGCTCTTTAAACTTTTCAACAGCCTGAGAAACCATACGAACGTAAAGATCAAATCCAACTCCCTCAATATGTCCACTTTGTGCATCTCCTAATAAATTACCTGTTCCGCGCAATTCTAAATCTTTCATTGCAACATCAAAACCAGAACCAAGAGAAGTATGCTGAGCAATTGTTGCTAATCTATCGTGAGCTTGCTGAGTCATAAGCTTAGAAGGATCATAAAGAAAATAAGCATAAGCGCGCTCGCGTCCTCTACCAACTCTTCCACGCAATTGATGTAATTGACTTAGGCCAAATCTATCTGCATGATCAACAATAAGCGTGTTCGCGTTAGAAATATCAAGACCAGTTTCAATAATCGTAGTGCATACAAGAACGTCAATATCTCTATGCCAAAAATCTCGTATTACTGCATCAAGCTGCTTTTCGCCCATCTTACCATGAGCAACAGCTACTCTTGCTTCAGGAACAAGCTCATGAATTTTAGATGCAACACTTGAAATATCTTCTACTCGATTATGAACATAAAATACTTGTCCTCCACGCAACAATTCTCTTTTAATACACGCAACAACCTGCTTTTCATCATAAGAACCAACATAAGTTAAAACAGGAAGGCGATCTTCTGGAGGAGTAGCTAAAGTTGACATTTCACGTATGCCAGTTACAGCCATTTCTAAAGTTCTAGGAATAGGTGTTGCAGAAAGACTTAATACGTCAACGTTTGTTCGCAAAGCTTTTAACGTTTCTTTATGTTCAACACCGAAACGCTGCTCTTCATCAATAATCACTAAGCCTAAATCTTTAAATTTAATACTAGGATTAAGCAATTTATGCGTTCCAATTACAACATCAACGCTTCCATCAGCTAGACCATCAATAGTTTCTGAAAGCTGCTTAGACGTTTGGAATCTACTCATAGCAGCAACTTTTATAGGAAAACCTTCAAAACGAGATGTAAAAGTTTCATAATGTTGCTGAACTAAAAGAGTTGTAGGAACAAGAACAACAACTTGTTTAGAATCTTGAACAGCTTTGAAAGCAGCACGCAAAGCAATCTCTGTCTTACCAAATCCAACGTCCCCACAAATCAATCGATCCATAGGAATCGACTTTTCCATATCTGCTTTTACTTCATCAATAGTAGTCAACTGATCTGGAGTTTCTTGATAAGGGAAAGCATCTTCAAGCTCTTTTTGCCAAGGAGTATCTGCACTAAAAGCAAAACCTTTTGAAGAAGCACGAGCAGAATATAATTTGATTAGATTTTCTGCAATATCTCTGACATGACTTTGCGCTTTTGCTTTAGTTTGAGCCCAATCTGAACCTCCAAGCTTATTAAGCTTTGGTATTTCAGCACCAATGTATTTACTCACTAAATCAAGCTGATCAGTTGGTATAAAAAGTTTATCAGCAGGAGAATTTCGTTTACTTGGAGCATATTCAATAACCAAATATTCTCTAGTTGCATGAGAATTACCTGTTGATATTTCTCTCTGTTTCATGCCAATAAAACGACCTATACCATGCTGCTCATGTACAACAAAATCCCCTGGTTTAAGCTCCATTAAATCAATAGATTTTTTACGGCGTTGAGGTGTTTTCAATTGGCTAGAACTAGCACTATGACCTGTTAAATCACGCTCAGTAAAAAGTGCAATTTTCGCAGCAGTATCTACAAAACCATCTGAAATACAAGAAACAATTTTGCTAAAACTTGCAACACCAGTTTCATAAATCGAACGAGATATACGAGATAAAGCACCCGGCGCAGAAGCTGTTACAATAACTTTATAACCTTCGTCAATCAATCCAGATATTCCACTAGAAATCTTAGACGCGTCGCCACGAAATTCTTTAGCATTTTCAATTGGCAAATCAATATTATTTGGAATAGTTTTATCAATACCAAATGATGTGAGATTCCAAATATCATGATTTGCATACGACAAAGAATTTATAGAAGAATCAAAATCAAGGAAACTAGCTTGATCAAAGCTAATAGGTGCACCCGATCCGTGACCAGTTGCAGCAACATGCCAACTAGCTGCCAAAAATTCGTTTGCTGTTCTAGATAAATCTTCTGCAGCTCTCCTACATTTTTCTGGATCTGAAATCATAATAATTGAATTCTTAGGAAGCATATTAAACATTGGCTGCATATTCTTCGCAAGAACAGGCATTAAAGATTCCATACCCTCAACAGGTATAGAATTTGCAACAGATTCTAAAATATCTTCTGCGTTAGGTATAGAACCTATAAGTTTTTTAGCGCGAGCGCGAACATCATCATCAAATAACAATTCGCTACAAGGCGTAACCCATACGCTGTCTATATTTTCTCCATATGTACGCTGATCTGAAGCGTGAAACTCTTTAATTGTTTCTATTTCATCACCAAAAAATTCGATACGAATAGGGTGGCTCATAGTAGGTACGAAAACATCAATAATTCCACCTCTAACAGCAAACTCTCCACGCTCCATAACTAATTCCACGCGAGAATATGCTTGGTTTATAAGACGTCGAATTACATATTCCATAGCAATCTCTTGATTGCGCTTAAAAACCAAAGGCTCAATATCACCTAAACCAGAAACAACAGGCTGAATAAGAGAACGAACAGGGACTACAAGTATTTTTATTGGCCCAAACATCGAATCATTATTATTAGGATGACACAGACGACGAAAAACAGCCATTCGATTTGCAACAGTATCTGCTCTAGGCGAAAGACGTTCGTGAGGTAAAGTTTCCCAAGCTGCTAATTGTTCAATATTGTGAGCATTACCATTATCCCAAGCTCTAAGAGATGTTACAGTATCTTTAGCATCGCGCTCAGAAGGCACGATCATCACAACAGGTTTAATCTTAGATACTGCTAGTGCTAAAGCAGGTCTTATGCCTAAAGGAGCGCTAATAGTAAGAGAGTAAATATTAGAATTATTTGAATCTATAACTTTATTTTCTTGTGATTTAGATTCACTTTTACTATTTTTAAAGCTTTCAAAATCTAATTTTTTAGATTTTGGAATCTTAAAATCTGAGTCTAAATAATCGTATATATCTCCTGAAGCAAGCAAAGAAAATACTTTATCTTTTTTACATATATCATTCAATACGTAAGGAAGCTGAAATGATTCACTCGACTTAAAATGAGATTTAAGATACTCATCATCAGCGACCATTGAAACGCTCCTGAGTTGCTACAAGACCGCGGAAAATCACGCTTTCAACAGCATCAGCACCATCTGCAAGAAAATTAGGAAGCTCAGATTTTTGAGCTGAAGCAAATCCGCCCAACACCCAATTAACAGTATTATCGTGCGCATGAGCTCCACGTTGAGCGTGACCTACTCCCATTCTAACTCTTGCATAATGAGGAGTTGAAAGAGACCGATCGATTGAGCGGATACCATTATGTCCGCCTGCAGATCCACCCTCTTTTACTTTAATTCTTCCAAAATCTAAATCCATATCGTCATGAATTACAACAATATGATCTGACTCAATTTGATAATACGAACTAATTGAAGATACAGCTGCTCCAGAATCATTCATAAAAGTAAGCGGCTTAGCAAGGAAGAATTTTGCAATCTTACCATCAAGATTCATAACTCCTTTGCCGAGTTTAGCTAAACCTTTATGATCCGAAAATGAAATTGACCAACGCTCAGCTATTACGTCAGCAACCATGAAACCCATATTATGACGAGTTCCTTCATATTTTGTGCCAGGATTTCCCAGTCCTGCAATAAGCCAAAAATCTGATGCCATAATATCCCCATTTTCATTTCTTCATATTGTTCTATTATTTCTAACTTAAAACAACAATACGCAAACTCAAAACAATAAAGGGCGAATCAAATACATAACACATTAACGTTATGCCGATACGCCCTCATATACCTTTGCCTATTCTAGCAAGAGATTAGCCAATAGTAAGATAATTTTTAAATTATTTCTAAACTAGTTATCATATAAAATTGATGATTATCTAACTAAGAAATATCACATAACAGACTTTTAACTATTTCAAAAACTCATCTGTAGAAAGTTTTTTAGCATCAGGCAATTGCTTAGTAACTTTACCGTTAGAATCAGTATATGCTCCTTCTTTACTTAAGAAATTAAAGTAATCTTGAGCACCCTTAACATCGCTTGTACCAAAAACAAACTTTCCACTATTAAGATCAGCTTTACTTCCCCAATATTGCCCATCAACAATCATCTTCATACTACGCTTAACAAACTTTGGATCAAGATTTGCATCTTTTGCTTCTTTGACAAGAATATCTGAAGCTTCATCTGGGTGAGCATACGCATACTCATAACCGCGCTTTGCAGCTTTAACAAACGCACGAACAAGCTTAGGATTATTAGCTACTGTTTTCTTATTAGTTATTATGCCAATCGTATCCGGCTGACCTGGAACACCATAATCGCCTTCCTTAAAGCAACGAAGTTTAGGTCCAAACATCTCCGACTGAACACCTTCCCAAGTACCATAAAATCCACCAAAATCAGCTTTACCAGATTCAAGCGTGCGGAAAGTAGAAGTACCAACTGTCACTTTATCGAATTTGCCTTGACCGCCATCATGTTGAATCATACGGCGAATCACTGCATCACCTTCTGCAGAGCCAAATGTAGCAAAAGTACGTCCATCAAAATCTTTAGGAGAATGAATCTTGTTGTTCTTTGCAAGAGAACACCAAATAGCACTTGGCTTTTGTTGAACTTGCATTACTTGCTCAAGATTTGCTCCCTTAGTTGAAAAATCAGCAACATTAGTTAGTGTGCTAAGAGCAAAATCTGCAGCACCGCTATCAACAGCGTGCTCAGAACCAGTTTGAGCAACAGCAAGAATATCTACATCTAAACCTGCATCCTTAAACCAGCCTTTATTTTTTGCTACATAAATACCAATATGATTTGTGTCAGGCGCCCAAAAAAGCATAAAAGATACTTTTTGAAGATTCTTATTCTTATTTTGATTAGAAGATGTGCATGCAGCAAATGAATACAAACAACAGATTGAAAGAAAAGCTGCAAACAAGCGTTTAATAGCACGCATATTCATGAGTTCCCTACTTTATTCTCATTTACCGTTTTCTGGGAAAGTGACACAAGATTGGCAGAAAACGGTAATAAGGGCCTCACCCGCGCCGTTCAATGCCCCCGCGTTTATTTATAAATACGCGCAGTTTGCCACACATTGACTCACGAAACAGTTAGATTATGCATTATTCAAACGACAAATATAAAATAAATCTGGTTCAACGGTACTAATAGAATGTATTTACTAAACTTGGTTTAATTTAATTTAATGAATACGATTCGAACATGCTTGAACACGCAATTGGGGCAGCAATTGCATTATTGAAAGGAATAGAACTATATGGCGCGCTCGCGTTTAAAGAATATTCTTATAAAATATCTGCCAACTCCAATATCAATAGTTATTGTTCTAGTTTTATGGCAACTAGCTTGCGAATGCAACAAAATATCGGAAAATCTTATTCCAACTCCAACTTCTATTGCTAAAGCAACGATTGAAACATTGCCAACATTATTTCCAGCTGTGTTAATAACAGCTCAGGAAACTATTATTGGTTTTTCGCTTGCGATTATAATAGGCATTCTTTTAGGAGTTACTTTCCACGTTTTTAAGCTTGTTAAATCTGCACTATTCCCACTTATTTGTGCAGCTCAAACTATGCCACTTATTTCAATTGCGCCAATTTTTTTGATTTGGTTTGGATTTGAAATGTCAGGGAAGATTGCAATAGTCATGATTTTCAGCGTATTCCCTATTGCAGTACAAACTATTCGCGGACTGGATGCAGTACCAAGTTTTTACACTGATGTTGCGCTAACTTGCGGAGCTAGCCAAACTTGGACTTTATGGCATGTTAAATTACGCGTAGCAGCTAGACAAATTTTTGGCGGAATAAGAATTAGTGCAGCATATGTTTTTTCAACAGCCGCTACAGCTGAATATCTTGGAGCTAGAAACGGTTTAGGAATTTGGCTTCAGTTCGCTTATAACTCTTTTAGAACTCCGCTTATTTTCTCTGCTACAATCGCAATAATTGCTCTCACAGCAATTTTAATGCTAATTATTAGAGTATGCGAAAGGATTCTTTTAGGACCTCAAAGCGATGATGAAGATCCTGATAATCAATTATAAATCGTCTAAAATCTCCTAAAAGATACTAAAAGATATACTAAAAGATACTAGAATAGAATCTCCTAAAAACTACTAGCGCAAAATCACTAGCATAAAAGCCAAAAACTACTAGCGCAAAATCACTAAAATTATTGCTTTATAGATTCATCTAACATAGCTTCGTTAATAGCATCTTTCAACTCTTTTTGAGCTTCTCCATAAGCTTTCCAATCACCTGAACGGAGCGCATCATCAGAATCTTTCAAAGCTTTAGCAGCACGTTTAAGCGCAGCTTTAGATTTGTTGCTCATAGAAGTATTCTTTGACGAACCCTTAGAATCTGCATTCGCAGAAGAATCTTTAGAATCCTTAGAATCCTTAGATCCAGAAGGATTATTAGACGCATCTCCTGCTAAAGCTCCAGAATTTCCTCCAAATACTTGATTAAGAGCTTCATCTAAAGTATCTGCAAATCCAACTTGATCGCCGAATGCAACTAGAACCTTTTTAAGCAACGGATAACTTGTAGAACCGCTAGATTGCACATAAACAGGCTCAACGTAAACTAATCCGCCACCAAGTGGTAAAGTAAGCAAATTTCCACGCTTAACTTTAGTAGAACCAGATTCAAGCAAATTCAATTCTTTAGACACATTTGCATTCGCATTAAAATTATTTTGAGCTTGTCCAGGACCTGGAACGTTAGAAACTTTAGGCAGTTCTTGCAAACGAATCTTTCCATAATCCTTAGAAATTTTACCAGGAGTATCCCCTGCATCTGAATCTACTGAAAGGAAACCAGTTAGAATTTCTCGCGTAATCCTACCTGCAGGAATATATGTAGAAACAAGAGAGAATACAGGTTTCTTTGCATCTCCTGTTTGCAAAGTCAAATAATATGGAGGTTGCAAAATATCTTCATTCTGAGCTTGCTGAGATTCAGTAGGATCAACTGGAGTCTGCCAAAAATCTTCCCCAGAGAAGAACTGACTTGCACTATCTACATGATACTTTGCGAGCAAATAACGTTGAACTTTAAACAAGCTTTCTGGATAACGTAAATGCTTCATTAAATCTCCAGAAATCTTTGAAATATCATGATAATGACCAGGGAAAATCGATCTCCAAGCTCTAATAACAGGATCTTTAGTATCCCACACATACAAATCAACAGAACCATCGTAAGCATCAACTGTAGCTTTTACAGAATTACGAATGTAATTTGCACGCTGATTAGTTAAACCTTTAATCGAATTAGACGTTGTAGTAGTAGAATCTTGAGTTACTTTACCAAAATCAGTCATTTGAGAGTATGGATAAGCATCAGAAGTAGTGTATCCGTCAACAATCCACTTAACTCTGCCATCCACAACAGCAGGATAGACTCTACCATCTAAAGTCAAGTAAGGAGCAACTTTAGATACGCGAGCTTTAGGATTTCGATCATACAAAATTTGAGAATTTGCAGTCACGCGATCTGAAAATAGAATCTGATCTGATTCAAAGCGAATAGCATGGAAAAGTCTAGATAAGAAACTACCTAAACTTGGTCCACCATTGCCTTTAAAAGTAGTTAATGCACCTTTAGAACCTGTTGGATAATCAAATTCCCAAGGAGAAGTACCTTTCGGAGAACCAACAATCGAATACTCTGGAGCATTTGGAGAGAAATAAATTCTCGGCTCATACTTTTGCAATTTTGTGAGCTTGCCTTGAGTTGGTATTCCATATTCCATGAATTGTGGCTGACCATCTGTTGTCACTTTATTACCATAAGCTGCAACAATTCCATAACCGTGAGTATAAACAGTATGATCATTCACCCAATTTCGATTGTCATTACCGTCTAAATCAAGCTCACGAGCAGCAATAACTGTATCTTGACTCACACCATCAATATCGTATTTATCTACTGAAAGCGTATCTGCAAAAGTGTAGTATTGCTTAGATTGTTGTAATTGACGGAATGTTGGAGAAGTAACTTGAGGATCTAGCAAACGAATTTGCGCAGTGGATTCTGCTTCTTTTGCAAGAGCTCCAGACTTTCCTGTAGAAGTTGCGTTATATGATTCCTTCTTAACATCATTCAAACCATAAGCAAACTTTGTTGCGTCAATATTTCGCTGTATATACTTTGCTTCAAGCTCTTGCGCATTCGGAGCAACTTTAAAACGCTGAGTCAGCATTGGAATAACTAAAGTCAATATAATCGATGAAGCTAAAAGAGAAGCAATTGTTATAGATGGAGTTTTCCAAGCTTTCAAAGCAGCAACAAAACGAGTGCCTAAAGGAACATCGCCGCGAAGAGAATGCGATTTTAATAACCAAGCACATATAACAACGCCAGCAATAAACGTCAATACAGCCATAACAATATCTAGCGGAACTGAAACGTTCATGTCTGTATACAATCCGCCTGTAATTCTAGGACCATCTAAAGTAACTGTTCCAAAAATATCTATTATTTGCGAAACAGTGAAGAAAGTAATAACAAGCATAAACCAAGCAGCTATTTGATGACGAGCATTTTTAGTAATACTGAATATACCTTTACCTTTTATAGGCATAGTTATATGAATTGCACCCATGAATAAGTGAGTTGCTATAGAGAAAATCAAAGCGAATACTAAAAGTAATACGAATGCTTTTATAAACAATCTTAAGCCAGGAAGAACGAACACGTAAAAACCATTATCAATACCAAACTGAGGATCTTTAATTCCAAATTTTTGAGCATGGAACATAAGTAAAATTTGCGCCCAATGAGTGTAAAATTGTGATCCAAAAATCGCTCCAGCTATTAAAGAAACAATTCCAGCAACATGGAATGCAATTTTTGAACTTACACCTTTCTTGATTTCAATAACATTACCTTTAATGCTAATGCGAGTTCCATCTGAACTATCTGGTCGTTTACGAATAGCTAAAGATGCTGAAAGATATCCAAATGCAGCCATTAAAATAGTGTAAAGCGCCCATACTCCCACCTTTGAGGCTAACTGAATCCAAATAACGCTCTCAAATCCAAGTTGAGAATACCACATGCAATCAGTTACAAACTTTGCAAGGCCAAATACTGCAGCTATAGCAAAAACTACGATCAATACTGCACAAACAATAATCCAATGCCACTTTTTTGCGGAATTTAGTTTACTTTTCATAGAAAAATCACTCGTACTACTATTATTATCACTACTAATATCTAAAATTTCAGGATCTTGATTATTGTCATCCAACTCGTCATCTTTAGAATAATTATTTTTAGAAGACTCACTACTATTGAAAGACATGAGTTTACTAGCTTTATTGTAAAAACTATTACTATTTTTACTGTTTCCATATTTTTTTATAACAGAAACAAGTACAAATCCTGCTACAATAAGCAAAGCTTTCAAAATTGAGTAAATCATATTTTTAAGAATACTATATAAAGCATCCTTTTATTAAATAATCACAAAAATTGATTACACGAATATGCATTGCACTAAAAACATGTATGTTATAGTTCCAGACGCGATTGAAAGTAGCATATTTTTACGCCAACAATGAAGTAATGCAACTACTATCAGCGAAATTGCTTCTGGAATACCATGAGAACCACTTAAAATATTAGTAGTTTTAAGCGAATACACTAATAAAAGACCACTCATAGCATACGGAAGAATACTTCCAAGATACTGCACTATTTTAGGAGGTTTTTTAGATTCTGGAAATATCCAAAATGCCGCAAAACGAGTTGATGCTGTTCCAATAATTGCAACAATAATAATTATTATGCTTTGAAAAACGTTCATACTCATAACATTTACGCCTTTTTTGATTCGCAATTTTCACTAGATACAACTGGATCGTCACTATAATTTACGCATAATTTTTCAAAATATTTTCTAAAAATAATAAATATTATCAAAAATGTTACTAGAGAAGGAATCATAAACATTTTCGCGCCAAGAAATGAAAGTGCCACAACAGAAATAACAACACCAAGAATAAGTACAATATGATGTTTACTAGAACGCCACTGCTCAATAAAAATAACTAGGAACAATGCTGTTAAAACAAACTCAATACCTTTCATATTGATTGGCAAAATGCTACCAACAAGCCAGCCTATTATTGCACCAATAATCCAGTAGGAATGATTTAGAATAGAAACAAAGAACATAAACCATTGTCTGTTTACGTTTTTTGCAATTTTAGCAGATGAATTTACAGCAAATGTTTCATCAGTCATATCGAAAATCATAAAGAACTTTTTTATTCCAGCACCTTTATATGGTTTTAGCATTGTTAAGCCGTAGAAAATATGTCTGACATTTACAGCTAATGCTAAAACTAGCGCAGAAAATGGGTCGAAAGAAGAGAAGAATAAGTCAAGAGTAATAAATTCCATTGTTCCGGAATATATTAGTATGCTCATTAAAATTGGATACCATATTGAAAAACCTTTTGCATGCATTAGCATTCCATAAGAAATACCAAGAAACATGTATCCAGCACAAATCGGTATAGTGAACGGAAAAGCAGTATCAAATGCTTTAAATATTACTAATTTCCTATTCGAATGCTCTTTAGAAGAAGAATCCTGTTTTTTTGACACAGAATTTAACAACTTCCACTTCCTTATCTTCAATATACGACTCAAAGATTTTTAAGTATACATTATGGTAAGCACGTTATAACAAATTTAGCGCGCTGTAAATTGAGTTAATTCTCAAAATACGAGCGCGCTAAAGAAAATCAGATTAAATTAGATTAAATCAAGTTAAATCAAATTAAATCAAATTATAAAACTAAGCTACATCTGGATCGTTTTTAGCAATTGTTCCAGTGAGCTTACCAATAACCTTCAATAAGTGGTATACAACCAGCACAACAACAGTTCCGATTGCAATACCATTGAATTGAATTCCAGAAACAGCAAATTGGAAGTTAGCAATACCAATAATCATCACGATTGCAGCAATCATAATATTCACTGGCTTGTCGAAGTTCACTTTGTTTTCAACCCAGATTCGCACACCAATCATGCCAATCATGCCGTAAAGCAAAGTAGTCACACCACCTAAAACACCAGCTGGAATAGAATTGACTACAGCGCCAAACTTAGGACAAAGGCTTAAGATGAATGCAAATGCTGCTGCACACCAATAAGCTGCAGTGGAATAAACTTTAGTTGCAGCCATAACTCCAATATTTTCACCGTACGTAGTAGTACCACAACCACCAAAGCATCCAGCGATAGCAGTACCCAAACCGTCTGCAAACAATGCAGTGCCAATCTTTGAATCGTAATCGCGACCAGTCATTTGAGCTACAGACTTAACATGACCAACGTTTTCAGCAATAAGCACAAGTACAACAGGCAAGAACATAAGAAGAACAGAGAAATCAACTTTTGGAGTGTGGAAGTTAGGCAAACCAATCCAAGGAGCTTTCTCAATCTTAGAAAAATCAACTTGTCCGTTGTAGCAAGCATAAGCATAGCCAACAAGAACACCTAAGAGAATATTCAAACGGCCTAGAAGACCACGGAAGATTACTGCAATAAGCATAACAGCAACTAATGTTACTAACGCTGTATCTGGAGCTTTTTGGAAGTTGCTCCACACAGCAGGTCCTAAATTAAAACCGATAATTGCAACTATTGCACCGTTTACAACAGGCGGCATAATAATGTCAATCCACTTTGCTCCAGCAAAATGTACAAGCACACCAATAAGAGCAAGCAGAATACCAGTGCACATAATTCCAAAGCTTGCAACAGCAATGCCTTTATGAGCAGCTGTCACAGCCATAACAGGTGCTATAAGACCAAAAGAGCTTCCCAGATAACTAGGAAGCTTATTTGCGTTAATAAGTAAGAACAGTGCCGTTGAAAGAGCAGTGAACATCAAAGTAGTTGATGGATCAAAGCCAGTAAGAATAGGCACTAAGAATGTTGCACCAAACATTGCAATAACATGCTGAGCACCAATACCAGCAGTACGAGTCCATGTTAAACGCTCATCTGGCTCCACAACTTCGCCCGGTTGTAATTTTTTACCATCGCCGTGAAGCTGCCACGTGAACAACGAATTCATTTCTTCTCCTTGCAAAAACAAGCTATATAAAATGCTTTGTAAACAAGTGTCGCTAAAAAAACAAGCACTCGTCGAGCGCTGGGATGGCAGCTTCTGGGAGGTCTCCATTGCACCACCGACCCATATGCCAGAGGACATTCTAATGTTGTAAAAGCTAAGTGTCGAGTACAAAAAAGAAATTACAAATTTATAACGAAATTTTGTTGGAATTTCAAGCAAAACCGGTGTGTCGAAAAGTATGCAAAAATCACCAACTAATGTTTATAATTACTCACTTATGTTTAAGAGAACTGAATTCAGGAACTAAAGTCAAACAAACTTCGCGAGCGCAAAATACTCAATATCAAATATTCACAGCTAGAAGATCCAATAACTCCTGTAAAACGCAACATACTCCACACTCAAACTCACACATCAAACTAACACGCAAAACGAAAAGATAAATAATGATTTATTATGTTCATTTCTGTAATTTTCATGTTCGGCGTGTTGTTAAACTTTTCGCTACAAATATGCAATTAAAAATAGATAATCAAAGTTTTAGTTGTTATTTTGTTATCTTTTGTCCGATTATGAGAGAATAATGAGCTAAATGGTTAATTTCTTTGATACATGGAAAAAGAAAATCTGCACCATCGATATGGCTCTCATTGCTGTATTAACACTTCTAGCTTCCTTTATTGGCAGCTGGCTTAAACACTATCCAGGATTACAATTACTGGGTGCTCTTATTATTGCGTTGCTCGTTGGCATGGCTCTGCAGCTGCCATTGCACGCATACAAAAAGAATAATGATTCAAGACGCGCAGGCGTTAAAAGCGCAGCAGGCTTGATTGCAAACAAACTTCTTCGCCTTGGAATTATTCTCCTAGGCTTTAATCTGAATTTGCATGATCTATTTACGAAAGGCATTAAATGCTTACCGATTGCAGCAATATTAGTTGCAATAATGATTTTCGTAACATACAACATTGCAAAACTTATGAAAGTAAACCCACAACTTGCAATGCTTACAGCAGGCGGCACAAGCATTTGTGGTGCAGCCGCAGTTATGGGACTTTCGGGATCAATGCCAGTTCTTCCAGAAGAGGAAGATGAGAAAGAACAAAACGAAGTTATGGCTGTTGCAACTGTTGCAATTATGGGTACAATTTACGCTCTTGCTGAAATCTTCATTCTTCCTCATTTTGGTATGACTAAGCAGCAGCTTGGCATTGCTTCTGGCGCTTCACTTCACGAAATCGCACATGCTGTTGCAGCTGGCGGAGCATTCGATAGTATCAATACTGCAGCTGGCGGAGCATCCGTTAGTATCAATGCTGCAACAATAATGAAACTCTCGCGAGTTCTTATGCTTGTTCCAGCATCAATTTTCATTGCAATTTGGTGGAATGCTCGTCACAGCAAAGTTGAAAATGGTGGAAAGCATAAAATTAGTTTCCCATGGTTTATGCTTGGTTTCATTGCAGCATCCGTTATTGGAACTTACGTACCTTTCATAGCAGCACATCATTCAACTCTTGTTGAAGCTGGATACATTTTCCTCGGAATGGCTATGGCTGCTCTCGGAATTAACGTAAACTTCAAGGCTATTTTCAAGAAGGGTCGCTGGGCTTTTGCAGCAAGTTTCTTAGCGTCTATCGTATTAGTAATACTCGCTTGCATAGCAGCAAAATGCTTCTTCGCATGACGTAAATATAATTTTTATGTTTAGGGAGTCCTTATAGACTCCCTTTTTTATATTATTTTTTGCCTATGTTTGGCAACTTAAAAAGTCACTTACGACACTCAGAACACAATCCAAAAACTTCGAGAGTGTGATCTATAACAGTGTAACCATACGAATCAGCGATTTTATGAATCCAACCTTCGTCATCCGGAGGCTCTATATCAACAGTTTTACCACAATGTTCACAAACAAGATGATGATGGTGAGTATTCTCATCACATATTCTAAATAATTGCTGACCGTTAAATCTAACTGTATCCACTTCTCCACTCTGAGCAAGAGTATTAAGTTGTCTATAAACAGTAGCTAAACCAATAATCTCACCATTATCAGTTAAAAATCTATGTAAATCTTGAGCAGAAACAAAATTACGAGATTGCCGCAAAAAACCCAATAAGGTTTCTTTCTGCTTTGTATGCCTTCTCACTGGCTGAGAACCTACCATGTATAGCGTTCCTTTCACAAATACGACAACTCTAAAAAACAATAATACCGCATAACAAACCTCTACATAAGTTAAATAATGTTGATTAAACAAATAAATATTCAACTTTAATTCAGATTTAATTCTGCTTTAATTCAACTTTAATAGAGGAAAATTATGCGGCACAAGACGCACAATATTAGGTTAGTCTAATTCATCATCCCAACAACCAGTAGAATCTAGCTCTTTAGCAGCCTTAATCGGGTCATCGCAAAGAACAGTAATGTGTCCCATCTTACGATTTTTACGAATTTCAGCTTTACCATAATCATGAACATGCCATTGCGGATGTTCTAAAATCATCGAGCGAACAGCGCAAACATGCTGACCTAATACATTAACCATTACAGCAGGAGAAAGTAGTTTAGGAGTTTTCAAAGGCCATCCAACAATACCGCGAACATGCGCTTCAAATTGATCCATATCTACAGCTTCAATAGTGTAATGTCCTGAATTATGAGGACGTGGCGCAAGCTCATTAACTACTACGCGATTATCTTTAGTAATAAAAAGCTCTATTCCAAGCGTTCCTGCAAGTTCAAATCCTTTAGCTAATCGTAAAGCTAAATCTTGAGCAGTTTTAAGAACATTTGAATCCACTATTGCTGGAGCAATAGTCATATGGAGAATACTATTATGATGCACGTTTTTTACAAGAGGATAAGTCACAAAATCCTTGCCATTTCCAGAAACAAGAATTGAAGCTTCAAAAGCAAAATCAACAAATCCTTCAAGTATAGATGGAGGGAATTTTTCACCTTTTTCTACACGTTTATGAATATTAGACACATCTTCTTGAGTCTTAAGAACATCTTGCCCATGACCGTCATAGCCGCCACGACGAGTTTTAAGAATCGCAGGCAATCCAATCTCACTAATAGCAGAATCTAAATCATCTAAATTATTGACTTCACGCCAAGGAGCAGTTTCAGTCCCGTGATTATTTATAAACTCTTTTTCAAAAACACGATCTTGCGTTATACGCAATAAGTCAGTTCCTTGAGGAACAGCAACCAAATCGCGAACTTTATCAAGAGCATCTGCATTAACGTTCTCAAATTCATATGTAAGAACATCGCAACGCTTCGCAAGTTCACGCAAACCATCTAAATCATCGTAATCTGTTTCAATTTGAAAATCAGCTACTTGGCATACAGGGCAATTTTCAGTTGGATCAAGTACTCCTACACGAAAACCCATATATCGAGCAGAAAGAGCCATCATACGCCCTAGCTGACCGCCACCAATAATTCCAATAGTTGCTCCTGGCATTAAATGCTCAACAGTACCATTTGTTACTTCAGATAAGGTTGGCATTAGATTCCTCAACTTTCGCTTTTAATTGCGCACGATACTTTTCAAGTTCATTAGCAAGATCATTATCTGTAGTACTCAAAATGCTTACAGCAAGCAAGCCTGCATTAGTTGCTCCAGAATTACCAATTGCAGTGGTTGCAACAGGAATTCCTCCCGGCATTTGCACGATAGAAAGTAAGGAATCCCAACCTGAAAGAGCATGAGATTTAACTGGAACACCTATAACTGGAAGAGTTGTTTGAGCAGCAACCATACCAGGCAAATGCGCTGCTCCTCCAGCTCCAGCAATAATAACGTGTAAACCATTTTTACGAGCGTTATGCGCAAAATCAGCCATCAACTCTGGAGTACGATGAGCAGAAATAACTTGTTTCATATAAGGAACTTTGAATTTGTCGAGAATTTCACAAGCATGACGCATAGTTTCCCAATCACTAGAGGAACCCATTACGACTGCAACAATTGGCTTTGTTTCTTGCACAATAACCTCCCATGACATGCAATGCTAACTTTACGCAAAGCTAAGGAGAATATATTACTTATAAAATAAGTGGAATATATTACTTATAAAACGAATACTCAAATAAAAAATAAAATAAAAAGCGTATAGCAAGAAAATAGTACGCAAAATGCAAGCAAAAAGCAGGCAAAAAGCAGATTTCGTGCCCCCGACGCGATTCGAACGCGCAACCAACGGATTAGAAGGCCGTTGCTCTATCCATTGAGCTACAGAGGCGCAAAAAGAAAGTATAGCAAATACTCAATATAACACTCGCATTTTTTGAAATAAATTTTGCAAATTTTATAATAAATTTTAAAATCACTCAAAAACAAGTTAAAAACAAATCAAAAACACGCAAAAAACACACTCAAAATAAACCAAAAATAAAATCAAAAATCAAAGTTAAAACAAAACCAAAACCAAAACAAACTATTTTTCTATAATCCACGCAAGCGTAACAAGTACAGCAAGGAAAAGCAGATTAACTAAAGTGTACATAAGCAAATAGCGTCCCTTATTATGCGGATACTTATGCGTAATACCTTTATATGAAATCAATGAAGCCATAGATGCAATAAGCGTTCCCATTCCGCCTAAATTAGTTCCAATAATAAGTTGATTCCACTTATCACAGAAACCAGAAAGCAAAATAGTTGTTGGAACATTGCTTATAAATTGGCTTGATGCAATAGATACTTCCATTGGATGCGTTCCAACCCACATTTGAGCAAGCTCAGTAAATCCTGGGACTCTACGCATATTACCAATAAAAATAAAGAACATAATAAATGTAAGAGGAAGAGCCCAATCAAGCGAACGGAATACATGTCTATCGAAAATAATAAAAGCAATCACGATTATTAGTATCATTGCCCAATCTGGAATCCAGCCAGCAACACCGCACAAGCATATTGCAAATAAAGCACAATAAACTAACACACGCCATTTACTGAATCCTGCTCCATAACCCATAAGACGAATCTCATCTGGTTTAGGTTTACCTTGAGAAGGAGCAAGAACGCCTTGTTCAATATCGTCACTATGCAATCCAGAAAATTCTTTTACGTTCGTAGACTTAAAAAACACAAAAGCAAAAACAATCATCAACAATGCTGAAGTGATTGTATAAGGTGCCATAATGCTAATGAATTCTCCTGCAGACTTCTTCGTTAAAGCAGTCAAATACAAATTATGAGCGTTTCCAATAGGCGTAAACATACTTCCAACATTTGCGCCAATAGTCATAAGAGTAATAACTAAAATAGCATGTTTTTCAGCATTAGCCATAACTAGTACAGAAATAGCAAAAGGCACGAAAGTAACTAACGCAACATCGTTTGTAATAAACATAGATGAAAAGAAAGTAAGCGACATAAGCACTATAACTAATCCGCGCTCAGTTTTCACATGTCTAAGTAAGCGAGATCCTATACTTCTAAAAACGCCGATACGCTGAAATCCGCATACTACCATCATTAAACCAATAAGTTGAGCTATTGTATTCGTATGAATATAGCTGAGATAATGCGAATCCGGAGGTACAAAAAAACAAGAAACTATAGCTAAAATAGCAGCCACGATAAGGATAGTCTCACACTTGACTAGGTTCAGCAACCAGCGTCGCATTATTCCTCCGTGACAATTTACACAACTTTCCTAATTGTATCGTAAACTACACATATTTCTTATTTTTATTTCCGACCAAATCGTTGAAATTGCAACATATCATAGCCTTAAACACAAGCGTTAATAGTAAAAATAAGACAACGTAAAATCCGACCTTTTTCTAAGACACGCGCAAAAGTAATATCGCTCGATAATACTGATATAGCTAATATAATGAAGTAGAATTAAGTAGCCCATAAAAAGCGAGAGCAACTGTTATGGAAAATAATCTGAATCAAGAAGCTATTGAATTTAAAAATCAAGAAGCGTCAAAGTGGCAAAATCAGCAGAATAATCAGCAGAATAATCAGCAGAATAATCAGCAGCAAAATCTTGAGCATACTAAGAATACAGCTGATTTGATTGTTGAATGTTTAGTAAACGAAGGCGTTGAAGTTATTTTCGGAATTCCAGGAGAAGAAAATATTCCTCTTCTCGAAGCTATAGAAAGAAATGGGCATATTCGTTTTATAGTCACTAGACACGAACAAGGCGCTGGATTCATGGCAGCAACATACGCACATATCACTGGAAAACCTGGTGTATGTTTAGCAACTCTAGGCCCTGGAGCTTTGAATCTAACTCTTCCTGTTGCACAAGCAAACGCAAGCACTACTCCGCTTGTAGCATTATGCGCTCAAGGAAATGTATCTCGCTTGTATAAAGAATCACATCAAATTATTGACTTAGTTTCATTATTCCAACCTATAACTCAATGGTCTTCTATGATGCTAGCTCCTGCTTCCGCTCCTGAAATGGTAAGAAAAGCATTTTCTATAGCACAACGTAAACGCCCGGGAGCTACTTGCCTTGTTATACCTGAAGATATTAGTGAAATGGATGCGCCAGTAGATGCAAAGCCACTTCCACTACCTCGTCCTTTACATATTCTTCCAGCTCAAGACACTATTAACGAAGCTGCTTCGATTATAAAGCAAGCAAAACGTCCAATCATACTTGCAGGAAACGGTGTTGCAAGATCGCACGCGCAAGAAGAATTACGTAAATTCGCAGAACAACTTAACGTACCTGTAGCAACTACATTTGAAGGCAAAGGCGTGTTTCCAGACAATCACCCTAATGCTTTGGGTGTAGTTGGATTCATGCACCGCGATTATGAGAATTTTGCATTTGATACAGCTGACTTAATTATTGCAGTAGGATTCTCAATTCAGCAATTTGATCCGAAGAAAATCAATCCGCATAACGATAAAACTATTATTCACATAAATACTTTTGTGGAAGATACAGATGCTCACTATCCAGCTGCACTGAATATTATGGCAGATATAAGTCAGACTTTGTTAGCACTTACAAATACGTTAAAACAGCAAAATATTAGTTTTGACGTCAGCCACCCTCGCATTCGTCAAATGTTAAGCGATGAGCTTCATTCATTTGAGCATGATGAAAGCATGCCTATGAAACCGCAAAGAATCGTTTACGATACTCGTAGAGCAGTTCCAGAAGGCACAACAGTTCTTGTAGATACTGGTGCTTTAAAAATGTGGATGGCACGATTGTATCCAACTATGCATCCGAATACTTGCATAATAGATAACAGTCTTTCTACAATGGCTTGGACTCTTCCTGGAGCTGTAGGAGCATCGTTCATACGAAATAGCGAAGGAAAAATGAACACAAAGCCTGTACTAGCAGTTATGGGTGATGGAAGTTTCATGATGAATGTGCAAGAAATTGAAACCGCTGTGCGAGTTGGAGCGCGCATGGTGATTTTAGTTTGGGAAGATAACGCTTATGGCTTAATTAAATGGAAAATGGATTTGCATGCTGGCGAACACGAATACGTTGATTTTAAAAATCCTGATGTAGTAAAGCTTGCACAAAGCTTTTCAGCTAGAGGATCTGTAGTTAAAAACCCTGACGATTTATACAATATGCTAAGCGAAGCTTTAGCACAAAAATCTGGAGTTGACGTAATCGCATGCCCTGTGGATTATCGCGAAAATATGAAGTTGATTGAGAAATTAGGAGATATTGAATAAATCTTTATAAGGCTAATAAAGCTTATAAAACTTATAAAGCTTTTAAAACTAATAAATTGCAATTCATATCATATTGACTATTAACTAAACGCCGTCTTTATATCTTTAATTGATAAAAGGACGGCGTTTTTAAACACGTACGAACAAACTTAGCAATATGAGATAAGCTTAACAAACGTATGAAAATAAAATATTTATATTTTCTACTTTTTTGCAACAATTCCTTCGCGATGTATCAGAGGAACCATTCTGCGAATTACTTCCACTCCTTGTCCACGCAAAACCAAATCTTCTCCCTGAGAACAACGATAAACAATTGGAGGCTCACAATATCCATTCGAGATATTATTGTGGAATTCTTCTCGTATTCCTTCTAAGAAACAATTGCAAACTATATCTGATGCGCCATAAATAGCAACATCATGTAAGTTAAGTAATCCAACAGGTACAGACATTATTCGACCAAGAGTACGTCCAGCGTCTCTGAGTATATTTTCTCTGTCTAAAGGATTTTTAGCAATACGATTTCTCAAAATTGGCTCAGAAATCATGGACTCTACACACCCTTTGCGTCCACAACCACACATTTCGCCTTCTGGATCAACAATAATATGTCCAATTTCACCAGCAGAAAATGTTGAACCAGTAACAATCTTATCGTTTATGTAAAGGCTTGCGCCCACACCTCCGCCAACAGTTATGAGCATGGAATTTTGCGTAGCTCTTCCAAAGAATCTTTCTGCAACAAGCGAAACACTTGTATCGTGACTGACAATTGTTGGAATACCAGTCGCTTCTTCAATAATCTTCTTAATTGGAAAATCAGTCCAATCAAGACGCACAGATTTTACGACTGTTCCTTCTTCATTTACAATTCCAGCTAAAGCTACGCCAATACCTAAAATGTTTCTTTCAGTAGCAGAAGACAAACTTTTATATAATTCGATTATTTTAGCTACTTTTTCTTCACTGCTGTTTGTGCTAGAAACTTCTATTCTCTTAATAATGCTTCCACACAAATCCATAATCGCACCTTTAAATGCGTATGAATCAGTTAAATCTAGAGCTATAACTCGCCAATAGGATGTGTCAATAGCCAAAACTTTTGAACGTTTACCGCGTCCTTCACGATCGTCATCCCCGACTTCGCGAAGAATATGATCTCGTATCATTTCACCTGTAACTTCACTTGTTGCCATGCGTGAAAGACCGATTTTATTACCAAGCTCTACTCTAGGCATTTGTTTAGTAGGGAAAAGCAAACTAAAAATTGCTGAAATATTATTAACCCTAATATCTGAAGGTAACTTCTTCATTATCTCATTACTCATCTCATCCTCCACTCAAGAGCATCACACTACCACACTGTAGCAACACGTGATATAACAAAAAATACTTATAAATAATTATACATTTTTCAATCATTTCGTCAATGCTCTTTACTTTTATTATTGTTATTATAACTAGCTATTTTTCGCCAAAACTAAATATGACACTAATTTTACAAATAAAATTAAGATTATTTTTTACGATTTTGAATTACTCATTTTTATGAATATCATCAATACAATAAAAACTATTACACTACCATTACATATAAAATAAATAACAAGATAAATTTTATTTACATGCACAACAATAAAGGCTTTAACACAAATAATTTTATATAAAAATATTATAAAATATTTATGTCAGCAACGTTGACAAAATACTTTATGGATGCTAACATTTACTTTAGCAATCGAGGTAGTTGCGGACTTATTTCAATCTCACAATGGGGAGAGAAAGGATAGATTATTATGGCTTCGACTGGACGTTTTACGTTGCCAAGCGAATCAAACTTCGCAGAAAAAACCAAGCAGCTCGCGGAATTATGGGGCGCAGATGCCATTCGCAATTCAGATGGAACTCAATTAGATAAAGAAGTTCTTAGCTTAGGTAAAAAAATCTACAGCGCTTACTTCCCTACTCGCGCACACAACGAATGGATTACTCTACACATGGATGAAACTCCGCAAGTCTACTTATTAAGTGAAAGGGTACTTGCGGAATCAAATAACACAACCATCCCTCTTATGGAACATTTCTTCAATGAGCAACTAACTCCAAATTATGATGCAAATCCTCATAAATATTGGGAAGTAATCGACCGTACTACAGGAGAAATAGTACCTTGCGAATCTTGGAGAGTAGAAAAATCAACTCATAGCGTAATAGTAGATAACACTATTGCAATGCATGAATACACTGCTTCATTCCTTGCATATATTATTTGGGATCCTGTTGAAATGTATAATCACCTCACAAATAATTGGGGAGATAAAGAGCACGAGATTCCATTTGATATTTATCATGAAAAAACTCGCGATTTCGTTATGCGAACATTTGAGAAATGGCTAGAAGATAATCCTCAAACAGATGTTGTGCGATTCACTACATTCTTCTATCAATTCACTCTGCTTTTCGATGAATCACACAGAGAAAAAGTAGTTGATTGGTTCGGATGCTCTTGCACAGTTTCACCTGAAGCACTTGACGATTTTGAAAAAGAATACGGGTATAGACTTAGACCTGAAGATTTCGTGGATGCAGGATCATACAATTCCGCATGGCGTTGCCCGCGTAAAGCTCAACGTGATTGGATTGACTTCACAACACGATTCGTGCGCAAAAACGTAAAAACAATGGTAGACATGGCTCATGCTCATGGCAAAGAAGCAATGATGTTCCTTGGCGACCAGTGGATTGGAACAGAGCCATATAAAGAAGGATTTGACGAACTTGGACTTGACGCTGTAGTTGGATCAATTGGAGATGGAACTACAACTCGCATGATTGCAGACATTCCAGGCGTCAAATACACTGAAGGCAGATTCCTTCCTTACTTCTTCCCAGATACTTTCTATGAAGGAAATGATCCTAGCATTGAAGGTTTAGACAATTGGCGTAAAGCTCGTAGAGCTATTCTTCGCTCCCCGATTTCTCGAATGGGATACGGCGGATACTTATCTTTAGCTGCAAAATTCCCTAAGTTTGTAGATACTGTTACAAATATTGCAAACGAATTCCGCGATATTCATGATAGAACTCACGGACATGCAGCTGAAGGCGAATTAAATGTTGCTATTCTAAACGCTTGGGGAAGCATGCGTTCTTGGATGGCGTACACTGTTGCACACGCACTTCCAAACAAGCAAACATATTCATACTACGGAATTCTCGAAGCGCTTTCAGGAATGAGAGTGAATGTAAAATTCATTAGTTTTGAAGATGTATTAGCTCACGGAATAGATAGCGATATTGACGTAGTTGTTACAGGAGGTCCTGTAAATACTTCATACAGCGGCGGAGAAGTTTGGAAGAATCCTCAACTCGTTGAAACTTTGCGTCAATGGGTTCTAAATGGAGGAGGATTGATTGGCGTTGGCGAACCAAGCTCATATTATCAGCCAAACGATACTCGATTCTTCAAACTAGCTGATGTTTTCGGAGTTGATGAAGAAAGATTCCAGACTCTTTCAATTGACAAGTACTTCCCTGCTTTAGTTAGCAAACACTTCATAACTCAAGATATACCAACAAGTGAAAGCCAAATCGAACAAGCCAATAGCAAACGCGCTATTGCTTTGAGTGGCTGCGGTGGCGGACAACCTGCTTCGTTAAATGATATTGATTTTGGTGAAGTGATTTTAAACACATACCCTATTAACGAAAAGGTTGAAATTTTGCGAGCAGATAATGGAGAAGTTCAGCTTGCAACTAATAACTATGGAAAAGGAAGAGGAGTATATATTTCTGGGCTTCCTTATTCTGCTGTAAATGCTCGTCTTTTGGAACGCATACTCTTCTATGCATGCCATAAAGAAGATTGCTACGCAGCATGGAGTTCAACTAATCCAGAGTGCGAAGTAGCTCACTTCCCAGAAGATAACATGTATTGCGTTATCAACAACACAGATAAACCGCAAGATACTACCGTACAACGAGCTGATGGCACTCTTGATCAATTCCATCTTGATTCAAGCGCCATTAAATGGCAAACATTGTAGATTTTCTCAACGCAACACACTCTACAATGGTTTGTCACTACACATTGAGCTGCTTGCAATGCAGCTTGTAGCTCAATGTGTTATTTAAAAAGGAATTATTATTATGAATAACGAAACACTTAACGAAATCGCACAACAATTTAATGTTGAAGATTCTTTTACAACAATCACACCTTATGGTAGCGGTCACATTAACACAACATATCTAGCAGTCAACAAGCATCGCCGCTATATTTTACAAAAGATGAATACTGATATCTTCCCAGATACAGTCAATCTAATGAGAAATATTGAGCTAGTAACCAATTTCTTGAGATCTAAAAATCAAGAAACTTTGGAAATCATACCTACTCATAATAAGAAAAGCTACTACGAATACGTTGATGGAAATAATAAGCCTGAAATGTATAGAATGTATGCGTTTATTGAAAATACTATTTCTTACGATTTAGTTCCAAATGCGCAAGTGTTTAAAGATGCAGGTGCAGCTTTTGGTAGTTTCCAAAATTATCTTGCTGAATTTGACGCTTCGAAATTAGTTGAAACTATTGCTCACTTCCACGATACTCCTCATCGCTTTTGTGACTTCAAAAAAGCTGTGAGCGAAGATCGTTTTGATAGAGCGAAAACTTGCCAAAAAGAAATCGACTTCTATATGTCACACGCTGATTTCTACTCTACTATTACAAGCGGTTTAGCAAGTGGAGAAATTCCTTTAAGAGTTACGCATAACGATACTAAATTGAATAATATTTTAATGGATGCAACTACTCATAAGCCACGTGCGATTATAGATTTAGATACGATTATGCCTGGTAGCATGCTTTATGATTTTGGAGACTCTATTCGCTTTGGCGCTTCAACAGCGTTAGAAGACGAAAAAGATATTGAGAAAGTTCATTTTAGCACTGAATTCTTCAAAGCTTATGCTCAAGGATTTATTAGCGAGCAGAAGAACAATATTACGCAAAACGAAACGCAATTATTAGCTATTGCAGGCAATATGCTCACTTTAGAGTGCGGAATGCGATTCTTAACTGATTATTTGCAAGGAGATACATATTTTGCAACTCACTACGAGGATCACAATTTAGTAAGAACTCGTACGCAAATTAAATTAGTTCAAGAAATGGAAGAAAAATCAACTGAAATACGCGAAATAATAGACGATATTATGAATGAATAAATTATTGAATAACAATAATAAATATAAAACTTATTCAAAATCACAAAAAGAAGCGCGTTTTAGAAGATTAAAAGTAATTGGTGCAAATGATTTTGTTGGTTGTATATAAGCTTTTATAAAACGCATGCAACCAACAAAGTCGTTCATAAAGTGATACAAACAAAGAGGCGTATTATGACAGTTGCATTGAATTCTGTGTATGAAAGTATTGATGAGCTTATTGACTTTGCACAAAAATCATTGAATCTTGATCCACTTGATGCAAATATTACGAAGAATCGCATTTTTGCATTATTTAATTTAGATTCTTATAAATCATCTTCTTTAGATAAGCAAAAAAGCATTGAAGAAGACGAAGATTACAAAGCGAGATCAAAAGAAGACTCAGAATGTGCAGAAGGCGCAAGTAATTCTTCAATTGATGATATTTTAAATCGTTTCTTCCAAGCAGCTTATAATGCGAATCTTCTCGATCCAAGCGAAGAAGATACGTATAGCGATACGATTATGGGATTATTAAGCGCGAACCCTTCTAAAATACAGCAACTTTTTGAGCAAACTAAGAAAAAAGAAGGCTCTAGTGCCGCTCAACAATGGTTTTACAACTATTGCGTAAATAATACTTATGTTAAACAAGCTGCTTTAAAGAAAAATATTCGATTTAACTCACATAATCTCATAATTACTATCAATTTAGCTAAGCCTGAATTTAAGAATATGAGTAAAGCAGCAAGCGGAAATAGCGTATCTGGAGGATATCCTAAATGCACTATTTGCCGAGAAAATGAAGGATTCGCAGGTAGAAATAAACGCACTCTGCGCACGCTATCTCTAAATCTTGGCGGAAAAGAGTGGTTCTGGCAATTCTCCCCTTACGGATACTTCAATCAACATGGAATATGCGTAAATTCACAACATACTCCTATGGTTGTCAATCGCAATACTTTTGTTAATTTGCTTGATTTTGTAGACGAATTTCCACATTACTTCTTAGGATGCAATGCAGCACTTCCTAGAATTGGCGGATCAGTTCTTGCTCATGATCATTACCAAGGAGGTGGAGAGCATATGCCTATGCATCATGCTCCGGCGTTAAAAACTCTCCACCTTGAAAATTATAAAGATACAATACTTGAAGTTTTAGATTGGCCTGGAACTGCTATACGAGTCGTGTCTAAAAATAGAGAAAACATTATTGAAGTATGTGATTATATACGTAAAGCATGGGTAGATTACGATAATCCTAAGTTAAACATTTCTTCAAAAGATGAGAATCAAAATCCTCAATCAGCTTTATCTCCAAGCGTTATTAAAACAGCGCGCGGATACGAGATGAATCTCATATTCCGAAATAACGCTGTAAGCAATGAGTACCCTGATGGGATTTTCCACGCTCATCCTGAATATTATGCTGTAAAACAAGAGCCTATTGGACTAATCGAAGCTCAAGGATTATTTATACTTCCGGGAAGATTAGTGAAACAACTTGATGAAATTGAAAGAGCTTTAGAATACGGCAAAGATGCGAAACTTCCAGAAGACGAGTCTGAGTTTAAACTCGTATGGGATGAATTGCGTGAAACTCTACAAGGAAATACAGATAAGAATGTTATTAAAAATGCTATTCGAGAAGAACTTGCAAGCATATGCGAACGCATTCTAATAAATACAGCTGTGTTCAAAAATAAGCAAGATCTTATTGTTTTCCTTAATTCTTTAGGATTTATGCAAGAAAACGAAAAATAAAATTATGTAAAAATGCATATGAATTAGGTACAAAATGACGTGCTTAAACTATGCAAAATATAGAAAAGAGCTGTTATGAATATGCAAATGCCGAATAGAGATCATAATTTAACGATAGGGATTGATATTGGCGGTACAAAAATTGAAGGCATTGTTATTGATGAGAATAATAACGTGCTTAAAGAATTAAGAATACCCTCTAGAATCGGCGAAAAACAGGTTGTAGATGATATTACGCGTGTAGCTAAAGAGTTATCTGAAACTCCTATACCTGTTGGAATCGGTATTCCAGGGCAAGTTAATTGGAATACTGGATGCGTAAAAAACGTTGTCAATTTAGGTATTACTACTTTAGAATTAGGCTCTGAAGTTTGCGCTAAATATGGCGCTAGCGTTCATGTTGAAAACGATGTAAATGCAGCAGCACTTGGAGCTGCTAGTTTAGTTTACGAGAACAATACTTTCGAGAATATCAATACTGAGAATTGTGATTCAACAGTAGTTATGCTTAATTTTGGCACAGGATTAGCAGCTGGTGTTGTGAAATCCGGAAGAGCTTTACATGGTTTTAGTGGAGCTTACGGAGAAATCGGACATATACCAGTAGACGCAAATATGTTCGATTGCCCTTGCGGACAAAAAGGATGCTTAGAAACAGTTGCTTCCGGAGGTGCAATATCTCGCTTATGGCCTTACGCGAATCCAGCTATGCCAGATTTGATCTCGAAAGCTGAAGATGGGAATCCTCAAGCAAAACGAGTGCTAGATATGGTTGTTCACGCAATGGTTGATGCTGTACAAATCGTTGTACACGCTTACGATCCGCAAATTATTGCTATTGGCGGTGGAGTTGCAAGAACTGGCGAGAAGTTGCTTAAAATTATTTGCGAAGAGCTTAACAATCGCGCTAGTACTTGCCCATTTTTACAAAGCTTGAATGTTACTAAAAGACTTGTGCTTGTGCCATCTAATCAGCCTGTTGGAGCACTAGGAGCTGCTATATCTGCTCGCATAAACAATTTAGCTTAATTGTAATACTTGCACATTTTATAAGATTTTCCTGTTTAACGCAGATTAACTCAAAATCTTAAAGCAAGCGGTTGCAGGCGCAAATAATTAAGACCAACTGATTTTATATTAGTTAGTTAGTTAGTTAGTTAGTCAGAGATCTAAGATTTTTGCGCTCAGCTTCCATAGAGCTAATTTCCCCAAGAAGATTTAGTTTCTCCTTGCAATCAGGTAATTTTGACATTCGAATTTTAGCGGCACCAATTCTACGCATATATCCAATGTCTAAAAGTTTAATAAGCAACTCGTTAGCGTATTGCGACTCACTTTCACTTGGTCTTCTCAGAGTATCTGCAGGAGAACCAATGTTTTGAGCATTTTGAGCATTTTGAGCATTTTGACTGTTCGCGATGGTCTGACTTTGTACTTGATTAGCATAAGCGCTAAATCCAATAGACGCGTTGTAATCTTCTCTTTTAGAAATCGCAAGCGGCAATGGTGTAACAGCAAGCTCTGTAATAACAGGTTCAAGAACAGGTCCACCAGCTTTCATTAGCTTATGTAACCAAAGCCCTTGAGTTATATTTGGATCAGGGAACCCATCTGCAGCTATAAAAGCTTGAAAAAGCGTTCTGAAAATTGGAGTAATAAAATTATTTAAAGTCAAACGCGAAAGTAGCGATTCTTGAAAAGCTAAAGGCATTTGAACTAACACAGACATAAATTGCTGCTCACACATGAAAACTGTGTCGTCAATTCGATAATAGCTTTGTGAATGATATGCTTCTCGCATAATATTCAATCGTTCTGCAGGATTCATAAATTTTTGAGAAACAGAATTTACAGCAGATCCTCCAGAAAACGCAGATGCAGACGCAGATGCTGAAGAATATGAAGATTGCGACTCGAATCTTGGAGCGTAAGCATCCTCTGTTTTAATATGAAGTCGTCTTCTCGCGGATTCAACTTCACGGCGCATAATAGTCAAATCAATTCCAATAAATCTCGCTGCTTTACGCGTATACATATCTAGCAAGGATCTATCTCTAATTTGCGCGACCAATGGCGAAACAGCCTTTACAGCTCCCATTTGACCAGTTGCAAAAGTTGTGTCAAATTTACGTATAACAGTGTTGATAACGAAATCATAAAGCGGACTAGCGCTAGAAATCAGCGCTCGAACTGCTTCATCACCTCTTTGAATACGCAAATCACAAGGATCTAAATTATTATCTGCAACCGCAACAAAAGTTTGAGTTAAAAACGCTGAATCTAAGCCGAAAGCATGAATTGCAGCTTTCTGACCTGCAGCATCCCCATCAAAAGTAAAAACAATTCGCGAACTTACATTTTGACCTTTAACTTTAAGAGGACCAACAAGCTGAATACCACCTAAAGAATCGTCCGCTATTAAGCGCCTAACCATTTTCGCATGTTCAACGCCAAAAGCAGTACCGCAAGTTGCCACAGCAGTATCAATTCCAGCTAAATGGCAAGCCATAACATCTGTATATCCTTCAACTATCACAACTTGTCGTTTTTCTACAATATTTGGTTTTGCTATATCAATGCCATACAAAACTTGATTTTTACGATAAAGCGATGTGTCGGGAGTATTTATATATTTCGCGCTAATAGAATCATCATCATAAAGTTTTCTAGCACCAAATCCAAGAGTTCTGCCTGTAGAATCTCGAATTGGCCATGTAAGACGACCTCTAAAATAATCATAAATTCCGCGCTGAGATGATCTAGCTAAACCTGCATCTAATAATTCTTGATGCGTGAAACCACGTGAAGATAAGTATCGAACAAGATTATCCCAACCTTGTAAAGCATATCCGCAACCAAATCTTTCACATTGAGCTTGAGTAAAATTACGACCTGCTAATAGTTTGCGCGCAAAAGAGGCTTCAGGAATAAGCAGATTTTTAACGAAAAATTCTTGAGCAGCATCATTTGCTTCTAGCAAACGCGCGCGCTTAGTTGAAACATGAGATTTATCTTTATCGTCTTTAGAATTATCATAATGCAATTCTATGTGATATTTATCTGCTAATAATTCAACAGCTTCACGAAAATCAATATTCTCTTTTTGCTCAACATAATCGAATACATCTCCGCCTAAACCACAACCAAAACAATGCCAAACACCTAAAGAAGGACGAACATTAAAACTTGGAGTTTTTTCGTCATGAAAAGGGCAAAGACCTACAAAAGAACCAATTCCAGCAGTTTTTAATGTAACAGTTGCAGAGATAATGTCATATAAATCTGCTACCCCACGCACGCGCTCAACGTCTTTTTGTGAAATGATTCCTGCCATAATGTTTACTCTATCTTAAGGCTTATAACTAGACGCATGTCAATTAACATAATGCAGCATGAAGAGTTGTAGCAGATCCGTCCGTAAGACTTGCAACTTGATCTATTGCCACTCTTAAACGCTCATCATCGTTAGTGCACTCGTTCCAATCATCCACAAAAACTGGTTCCATAGCATCGTGCGGACGAGGAGATTTACTCATAAAAACTTCTACTAAATCAGTAATAATTTTCTGCTCACGCCTATAAAACTCGCGCTCACGCGGAGCAATTATAAAATGAACTGCTAAACTTTTTAGCATAACCATTTCATAACTTGTATCTTCTGGAACAACAACATTCGCACGATATCTAATTAACGCACCTTTACCATATTGTTCACGAGTAGCTCGCTCAACAGAAATTGCAAAACGACCTATAAGCATACTTGTTATATTCTTTAACTTAGCTAAAGATCTTCGAGAACCATCAAAATTTTCAGGGAATACATTAAGCTTACGCAAACGTTGAAAAGCGGCTAAAAGCTTATCGCAATCCCATTGTTTTCCATACCACTCGTGAGTTTCTTCAATAACACTATCTGCTAAAGAAGGATCATCTACACTACGAGGATTAAAAGCACCTACAACAATTGCATCTTCAATATCATGCACGCTGTAAGCAATATCGTCTGAAAGATCCATTATTTGACATTCCATTGGACGAGCCTCAAGAGGTGCTCCAATTTTAAGCCATTCAAACACATCAGTATCGTCTGGATAAACACAGAATTTATCATCACGCTCACCTTTATCGTGAGCTTTCGCTTCTTTAAGACTCCAAGGGTACTTCACAGTAGCATCCAATGCTGCGCGCGTAAGATTAACTCCTGCACTACGACCATCTTCATTAAAAACTTTAGTTTCTAAACGCGTCAGAAGACGAAGAGTTTGAGCGTTGCCTTCAAAACCACCAATATTTTTTGCGATTCCAGCAAGAACACGCTCGCCGTTATGCCCGAAAGGAGGATGCCCTAAATCATGCGACAAGCACGCGCAATCAACTACATCCGGATCACAACCAAGCATTGCAGCAATCTGTCTACCAATTTGTGCGACTTCTAGAGTGTGAGTTAAACGAGTGCGCGCAAAATCATCTGAACCTGCAACAAGAACTTGACTTTTAGCACCTAAACGTCTAAGAGCTGAGGAATGAATTATTCTAGCACGATCGCGCTCAAATGGAGTACGAACTCGCGTATGATGAGGCTCACTCGCCCATCGCTCAGTATCATGCAAATCATATTCTCCAACAACTTCATTATCTGAAGCAATCACTTCATTGCACATTTAATTCACACTCCATTACAAATCTAATCCACACTACACGGTTCACTGCAGATTTAATCCACACTACACGCTTTATTGCAGATTTAATACATCTTCGCTATTTAAACTTACATAAAACTAAGACTATTGTTGTTTTACTAGGCTGTACTTATATAAGGCTTAGTCTAGATAAGGTTGCTCTTATATAAGACTTAGCTCATATAAGGCTTAGCTCATATAAGACTGCGCTCGTCTAGTTTTTCAATATCGTTTTGAGATAGAACTTCGTAAGCATTTCTATATAATCTTGGCACTCTACAGCCTATACTAGTCATAATTTCATAACTAATAGTTCCAGCAGATTCAGCCCAATCATCTGCAGTTGGCTCTGCGTATTTTATTCCGCGACCAGGTCCGAAAAGTCTAACAGTATCGCCTTCTTTAACTCCAATATCTTCAGAATATGCTTTCAAATCAACAATAAATTGATCCATGCAAACTCTACCTGAAACGCGAAGAATTTTAGGTCCTGAATTCGTTTCAAAACGTACAGGCGCGCCACTTTTATCAACTTTCTTAGAGCCTTGAGTATCAAATCCTGAAGAAGATCTTAAAATTCCGTCAGCGTATCCTAGAGGAACTATAGCTGTGCTTGTATCTTCTGGAACTAAATACGTGCGTCCATACGATATTGCATGACCTTTTTTAACTTTTTTAACTGTTCCAAGTTGAGCTTGCAAAGTCATTGCTGGAGTCAAATTATAATCTTGTGGCACTCCCATAGAAGGATCAGGCTCATAACCATATAAACCTATGCCTGGGCGAACTAATTCAAATCTTATTTCAGGACGACTAAGAGTTGCAGCAGTATTTGCTAAATGACGTATTTTAGGCTTCAATCCAGCATTTTCCATTCGATGCGTAAACTCGTGGAATTGCTCTATTTGCTCATCTGTTGCTTTAATAAATTCTTGTACATTTGGACTATCTGCAACTGCAAGATGACTCCACTGCCCTACTACGTTTATAAAACCGCTATTAGCGTAATTTTTAAGCTTATATAATGCAGAATCAAAAGATTCTTGAGTAAAACCATTTCTGCCAAAACCTGTATCTACTTTTACATGCACACGAGCGCACTTGCATAAGTTTTTTGCAGCGAGCGCAACAGCATCAAGTGAATCAATAGAGCCAACTGAAATATCAATATCGGATTTAATTAAATCTTCAAAAGGCGTTGTTTTAGCACTTGTAAGCCAAGTTAATATGTGGCAACGATCAGAATTTATGCCAGCTTTACGAAGTTTCAAAGCTTCAAAAGGTTGAGCAGTGCCAAGCCAAGTAGCTCCACCAGAAAGAGCTGCTAAAGCACTTGGGATAAGCCCATGACCGTAACCGTTGGCTTTAACAACTCCCATAACAGCAGGCGGATTTTGATTAGGTTGTAAATTTTTCGAAACTATAGAAACAAGCGTACGCATATTATCTCTTAGAGCACGCAAATCAACTATTACTTGACCTGGATATGTGCTTAATGCGTTTACATAGTTTTCTCGTAACATTGCTTCTAAAGGAAGATTAGTGCACATAAATCGCGCCTTTACTTTTAATATAAACTCATATTATTTATTTACTTAAATCTTACACTCATATTGCTTATTTACGTAATTAGAAATATGAGAGTTGTTTGCATTGCAATACGAATATGCTCGAAATGGCTTGAATAGCTTTAACTGGCTCGAGATAGCTAAAGATGTATCTAGATGGCTTGAGATGTATCGATATGACTAAAGATGTATCGAGATGGCTCGACTAGCTCGAACAGAATAGGAATGGCTATGACTGGCTCAAGATGGCTCGAACAGAATAAGCTATCTCAATCTGGCTCACTCTTAGTGAAACTGATCAAAAAGAGTGAACCGATTGAAATAGCTTGAAATAGCTCAAAACAGCTCAAGTTTTGAAACTCACTTAATGCATGTAACGCATTCTAGCGAATAGTCCTCCATAGCGTAACGCGTCAGAAGACTCATCGCAATGCTTACTTGCAATAAGATAGTTGCGCTTATTCTTAAGCACTGAGTTTAACCATCCGCGCTTACCGAATGCGCCAGACGCGATGAAGAGCGCTAGAAGTATGCCGAAAATAATCGTATACGTAATAGCAGCTTGACCGCCTGTAAATGGCATCGCAATAGGAGATACGTTAATGCCAGTAATCTTTATATAGCCGATGATTGCTTTCTTATCATCTTTGCCAGCATCATAGTAATCGCTCTTATTTTCTGACTGATCTTTTGTTTGCGCGTATACTGCATACACAGCCGTATTCTTATTAGATATAAGCAAATTCTGCAATTCGTCAGCATCTACGCTTGCGTTGCCTTTGGCATCGCGCTTCAAAATAGGCGTACAAGTATCATCAACAGGCTTGCGATTGTTTAACTTTCGCACGCATACTTGAAGATTCTTCTCAACTACATCTTTAGAATCAAAATCATCGCTAGCGTTTACTAACAGCTCTTTACCACTTACTTTGCCTTGACTATCTGGATTACCCGTGAAAGTGAAGTTAATGTCATTAGCAATAACCTCGTAAGGATTATCCATAGTCGAAGTCTTAAGCGAACCTATAGATTCAGCCTTAGGCTTTACTACATCAACCGGCACTACGTACACTGGAATGAGCGAAGTCGCAGAAGCAACATTCTTAAAATGAGTTTGCGCATCATAGCCATAAGTATTCTTTAAGCTTCTCATTGCCCAACCATTAGAAAGCGACAAAGCATAGACTGGAGCAATAGCTTTCTTAGATGTTCCAGCTACATCATCTGCAGTTTCTATATTCTTATTTCCACCTAAAACTTTCGTAAGCTTAAAGGAATCAGAATTGACAGTATTGCAATTTGGATTTGCAGTATCGCTACCCTCACACCATTTGTTCACAGTAATATCTTGAGGACTCATATTCGAATAATTGGTAGTACCCAACGAACTGTAATTCATGCCATTAGTGTTAGGAACACCTAATCCACCACCATAGTTTCCATTACCTAATACTAAATCAGGTATATTGATATACTCACCGTTAAACGTGAAGAAGTAGTAACCATCATCATGACCGAATTGATCTACCCTAGTTTTGTTGTCAGGAAGCTGTACTGTAACCTTACTGCTATGCTCGCCATTTTCCTTATCTGTACCACTTACAACACGCAAAGATGGTTGAATCTTCTTAAACTCATCTTCACTCATGCCATTTGGAATATTCGGCTTAAGAGTGAGAGCATTCTGTAATTGACTTAAGTTGATTTGACTGCCCTTCGTGCTCGCGTTATAACGGTATACAAGCGATTGATGACCAGGATGATTGCCAACCAACTCAAATCCTGGGTCGTCAGAACGTCCATCAATATATGGCTTATCTTTATCCCAAGTAATCGTGTAGTCGGCAGAGTCAGCAGCATCCTTACCAACACTTCGCAACCTAGCGAATCTTGTTACAACATTATATCTTGGCTCTGGCGTTACATTTCGCCTACGCCATCCGCGCAAAAGAATAAACGAATCCTGCTCATTGCCTGCGTGGGAGTAATTGTTGCGCTTATCCGCCTGCTCTTGAGGCGCAACATACTCCCCGCGTTTCCAAGCAACTTCTGACTGGTTTGCAGAAAGCGTATCATCATCATCCACGCTTATAAGACTGTCAGCATCTCCAAAACCAAGCCATTTGCCGCCGGAATTGCCATTGCGTAGCACGTAATTTACAGCATGCTTTTCAGAGTCATTCAGCAGCAATGGATGCACTTGTACTACTTTCTTATTGACTACGACTGGGAAGAATACGCAATCTGAAGGCGAACTCCACTCTTTTGGTGCTTTTGTTTCAGGCCTACACACGCTACTACGTTGCGCAACCATTGAGTCAGCAGATAGCACGTTGCGCATATCTTCTTCTTTTAGCGCATTTGACTCATTACCACCTGTTTGAGTGCTATCTACAGAACTACTTGCATGATCTGAATTTATACTTCCGTCTGATTGAGATGAGTTGATGTTATTCGATAACTCATCCAAATTTTCAGATTTAACGCCAGGCATATTAGACCAAGGTCCGTAAGATCCTGCGCGATTCCTTGCACGCACTACGCTTCCAGGAGCTAAGACTTCAGGATTAAATATTATTGCAGAATTATTTTTCCCATAGTCATTAGAATTCAACGTAACGCCTTGAGGCAGCGTATAACCTTCGCAAACTTGCCACTTATCCGTTGACTTCGATCTACATAATGCTAATGCTTCACTCGTGTCAGTATCGCTTTGAGAATTAGCATTATTACTACTCAAGTTATCCTGTGCACGCAAGCTAGACATTAGATTATTGCTAGATTGTAAACTAGCGAGTTTTGCTTTTTGTGCGCGAGTGAAATACACTACGAGTCGAGTCGCATTCCCACCTGCAACAACTGACACAGCATTATAGTAATCCTTCGCAACAGCACCTTCCCAATCATGAAGCCACACTTTAGAGGAAGATAAATTATCATAATGATGACCATCGTATGCGCGCACAATTGGAGCGTCAGCTACAGTCCAATTGAACTTGAATTTGCCTACTACTGCTTCGTTGCTCTTGTTTCCAGAGTCGTCAGTCACTTGAGCAATCATCTTGAAAGTTGGTGAATTTTTAACATCTTGCCCACGCCATTTTTCTATGAACGCACGCAATAGTTCCTTGTTAATATTGCCGTTTGTCACAAACCTTACGCGAGGAGCTTTCTTAGTTTTCGGATCTGTTACTCCTTCTGCTTCAATGTCTATACTCAGAGTATTCTTCAAAGCTTCGCTTACATGCGTATCAGGATTTGCAACATTGAAATCATCATCCATTGCAAGCAAATCTACTACGTTGAATAATCCCGACTGCTTTGTGTAATCAGTCGTGTTCATATCAATAGTCGTAGCAGTTCTGCAAGAATCAGCCTTTTCTTTAGTAGGATTGCACTCGCCAAGAAGCTTCTTACTAGCATCTTTTACTGAAATCCACGGCTTGTTCTTGTCTACTGGCACGAACCACACGTTAATTACATTTGGCGTTTTATTATTATCACCTTCGCCTCTAGCTTCTAATTCTCTCCACGGATTACCGTTGAAAATATAGAGCTGAGTGCGCATTGGCGTTTTTTGACCATTCCTAAGAATTGCAGATCCTAAGTTTGCGCCTGAAGCTTGCTGATTGTAATCTTCTCCACCAGGAATAACGTAACCTTGCGGCTGCAAGAAACTGTTTTTATCAGTAATACCATTAGTATTTATACCGAGTCCACCGCCAAGACTGTCTTGTCTTACTAAGTCAACAACGTTTACCCATTCTCCGCGCGAGCCATTCGTCAATTTACGAGCGTAGCCAATTCCATCACCACGCTTAGGCATACTGTTGTATCCACCCCATAGATTTTCTATAGCTGTTTTATTAGTAGAATCAGCAGCATTAGTGTTCAACGGGTAAAGTGATGGCTGTATTTGGCTTCCAAGCCGTCTAGTTTTCTTTGTGCCTTTAAATAAGCTTAAAGCATCATTTGTATTGAAATCACGACCTTGGTTGATGTTGAATCTGTACACTAAAAATTGTGTACTATTTTCATCACGACCATACCACATGAAACCATCATCACTGTCACGACCCTTTATTTTTCCACTGTATGACCAATCATAATCTCTACGAATATCAACAAATCGCGTGATTTTCTTCTGCTTTGGATCAAGCACAGTGTCTTGCTTTTGATCATCTTTAGTGTCATTGCCTATTCCAGTTGCTTTTACTACTTTAAAAGTTTTTTCTGAACCAGACTTACCTTGAGCTGTATTTTTAGTGTCAGGAGTTACTGAAAGACAGATTTTATACTGCTTTGTGTCGTTTGTGCAAGAATACTTATCGTTTCCTCCGCCAAGAGTTTTAGTTTCATCTTTTGACCAACCAATTTCGTCTTGTCGGTATTGGAACAAACGCGGATTCTTTTGCTTAATTCTATCTATCAAACCCTGTTTTTCAGAAGGATTCAGCTCATACGGGTTCACTTGAACCATGCCATCGTCTGGCCAATTCATTTCAAGTGGAAGTGGCTGAGAAACAGCGTGGTCACTAGTATTAATACCACCGTCAGATCTTCCTATGCCAACATAAATTCTCGAACCGATTTCTGCTAAGTTTTCTGGAATAGTAATCTCACCAGTTTTTGGATTAAAAGTAATCTCTTTTTCATATGGCATAATTTTTGTGAAAAACGCATTAGGAGAATTTATCTGTGCCCAATCGTGGTGTTCGTCTTGGCGATTAAGGATTATTCCTTGGCAGCCATCAGCGCGAGCATTACATGTATTGTAAATATCTGTTGAAGTTCCATTTTTTTCTTCAAAAGGCTTAGTTTTTCCACGTCCCCAAATTCGCACTACTAGCATTTTCACTGATGTAGCGTTTTTAGAAAGCGTCACTTTACCAACATACTTACCATCATTCTGCTTTTGCCAACGCACATTAGGAACAATAAAATTGCCATCAATAATATTCAACTTCACAGTTTTTTGAACATTATTTCCAGCATCATCCCAAGCGTGGAATGTAAACTCTTTGGACGGAACATCACTAGCAGAAGCCGGAGAACCATTAGGATCATTTGTAGTTACATAACCGGATTGATCTTTAAGAGTATTAGCACACGCCGTGCTACCACATTTTGAATTTTGATCATATTTACTAAAACTGCCGGACCATTTTTTACTAGCTTCCAAAACATCTGTGCTACTAGTATTAGGCACATTTTCCTTCGTACCCATATGCACATGCATATCGTCATGACCTGTTACCAAGAATCTAACACGGCTACCAACAGAGACGTTTAATCCACCTTCAGGAACTGACTGAGGCTCACCGCCATCAACGCTCACTTTCACGTCTATAGTCGGCTTCTCAGCATCAACATGTGTGAACACGAGTGGCAAAACATCCTTAGACTCATCCCAGTATGTAATCTTCGCATACTTAGCTAATACGTATACTGGCTTTACTTCTGGATTCGCGCCAGATTGAAGCATAATGCGATTTTCGTTATTAGTATTAGTTGGAGTTGCGTATTCTTCTTTTACTGGCTTTGAGAAGTCTGCTTTCGCAAGGTTCGCATAATACGCTTTCTCAGAGTCAGTCAAAGCTTGGTCAACAGATTTACCTTGAGGCGCATCATAAAGTTTCCAAATATAACGCTTCGTATCGTTCAATGGCCTAAATTGACACTCTTGACCGTCTTTATTTTTTGCAGCAGCGTTATCTGCAGCTTTATCATCATCGCCATTACAAGGATTTACTACGTTTACTACAGGAACTTTTACAGCAACCTTTGTTTCTGCATCTTGCAAAGTGTCTGACTTTTTATCATTACCTTTTTTATCAGTCCACTCAACGCTATAAATTGCGCGATCTTTAATAGCTTTGCTTGCTCCGGATCCGCCATCGGAATAACTATCATTGAGCGGATATTCTAAGCCATGAGTATCCCCTGGAGTTTTGCCATCTTTAATAGAACCGTAATAAACAGAGTCCTCTGCATCTGAATAATTATCATAGTTGTCAATATTCTTCTGAGTATGAGCATCAGGCATGTATATGCGCGGATTTAACGCAATAGCAAAATCATAGATTTTAAGTTTACTATCAAAGTATTTCACATAATCTTCTGCTTTACCTAAACTGGTTTTAGGAGAACGATACTTAGCGTTATCATGCCATTCTTCAGTCTGCAAAGGTCTAAACACGTCCGCTTGACCAATAATATCGTACTTAAAAGGCATACTCGAGCCCATTTGAAGTTTATCGTTCCAATACTTTACTGTCATCTGGTGAGAGCCGAAAGAAGAATCTTGAGTGTTAATATTAGTGTTTGGATCTAACGGGATTCTCCACCAACGGTTTCCTCTCGCATACTTATTATCTGCGGAATTGTATTTTGGAGAAAGTGAAATCTGACCCTTTGCCCACACTTGACCTTTGCACTGAGATTCATCAGCTTTATCGCACACTCTTTGCTGCGAAGGGTAGAAAAGTAAGCTTGTAACGCCAATATTATTAGTATGAGCTAATAATTGACCATTATTGCTTGTTAAAGGTCCTAAATGAGTACCGCGAAGGAACTGGAAATGTGGCACTCGCATATCAACTAGATTTGGTATACCGTACCACTGTTGGTACAAAGTCGTGTACTCGTAATCAGTATGGCCTTTACCACCGCGCCATTGCCAGAGTGAATATGGTTTAGAACGACCATATGGATCAGAACGACCATATCTAGTTGCTGGACCACCCCACTTATCACCATAATAAGTTCCTGCACCATAATACGATGTACTCAAAGCTCCATATTTTCCATTATCTGAAGTCGTATAATGAATATGGTAACTATAAGGTGATGTTTGATTATTTTCAATGTTATTAGTCAACGTAAATATTTTTGATTTTTCTGGACTATCTGGTCCGCGCATTTCAAGATACAAATGATCAATCAAATCAATATACGTTTGGTTGAATCGCTGTCTACCATCCGGAGGAAGACGAGTACCAGTAAGATGTTCCCCATCGCTTGGGAAACCATAGTTAGTGCTGTGATAGCAATCAAAGCCATAACCAGTATGGCACAAGCCAAGGCCTCTATTTTTATTTTCATTCTTGCTTTGAGTTCCGCCATTATAAACAGCTGCATCATCACTAATGACATTATTATTTTTAAGGCGATACCAAGCTTTATCAAGAGTTTCACCATTACTAAGTGGCTCTCTTTTAACACCTTTATCAACGCAAAAACCGTTAGGATTAACCCAATCTTTTGAGCAAGTGCGCTTAGTTGCATCAAAATGCAAGCGCTCTACATACTGGTCATACTGACCGTTACTTTCATCGAGTCTCTGATCTTTAGGAACAACGAAATATGTTAAAGCATTAGCAGCACCATGAATACGTGCACCCATGTTGACGAGCACATCCCAGATATAGCCTTTGCCATCGCGTTTAGGAGTACGCTTCATAAAAATGTAGTCGTGAACATCATCAAGCTGATTAAAAGCCAAAGGATCAACACCGTTTCTGCCTGCATCATACGGCAAATTACGAAGACGTTTTTGTAAATACGTTCCGCGTGGATACGGAGTAAAGTTTGGATCATTTTCAGTGTAAATACCTTGAGGACTAGCAAAATTGCTATATACAGTACTCCAAGGATTTTGTCCGCGTTCCATATCAGCACCATTAGATGCGCGATGCCCCATTTGGTCGCCGTCATCAGTAATGCATTCGGAACGTGAGTATTGTCTATAACAACCTGGGCGGAACTCCATTTTGCTATTGCGATTACTATCACGATTACTATTGCTTGCACGATCAGTATTGACAAAAGCACCGTCCGCTCCGCTTTGCGAAGCCATACCTTCAGCAGCGCTCATAATTGCACTATTAACAAGACTTGCTGTGTCATTATTGGTTTTGGCAAACTCCGGATTGGCAAACGGAGAGATTACAGGTTGCGTTTGGGCTGCTCTTGTAAAAGGATTATTTGAATTTGCGCTTAAGTT
>NZ_KQ961857.1:174739-243331 GCF_001563665.1 Gardnerella vaginalis
AGATACAGCGTTTGAACTATCGGAGGAATCGGAAGAGCTGGACGATTTAGAAGAGTCGGAAGAATTAGAAGACGAAGTTGAAGAAGTGGACGAATCAGTAGAATCAGACGAACGAGAAGAATTGGATGAAGAAGACGAGCTAGACGCACTAGTTTTAGAATCGTTTGCTTTAGATACAACAGTTTCACTAGCAATAGCAGTGCTTGGAGCAATGCACATCGGAAGCCACATCGCAACCGAAATCACACAAATAAGAATAGTTTTAGCTATACTTTGGGCACGCGCACTTATAAAGGCGAAAGCATCTCGCGTAATCGTCCTAATGCTGCTCATTACTTCACTTAACTTAAACATTCTCATAATTCTTAAATGCGCTCCAACGCACAACCAACCCATACGCGCAAAGCAACGCGTACTTATTAAAATTCATTAAAGTTTTGCTTAAAGTTTCACTAAAAGAATTGCTAAAAGCTTCGCTGACAAAATTACTGACAGTTTCACTAATAAAAGCTTTGCTAACAGAATCACTAAAAGATTCGTAAAAAACTTATAGTAATACACTTAAAACTACTTATTTAGTGAGCGACAACGAAAATTATTCACTTTTAGTAAATTTCTTCAACTTACTAACAGCCAGTAACCTTCAACTAGTAACTAACTAGCAACTAACTAGCAACAGTCATCAGCTAACAACTAAAAACCAGCCAGTAATCAGTGTGCAACAACAATTCTGTTCAGCGCGAGCAGAAAGCAGCCTAATTGCGTTATGCAAAGTAAAACTGTGTTGTTTCTGCAAGCGAAGCGTTTTGCAAAATGGCAAAGCTTCGCCCACAACAAGCAAGACTTATGTAAGAAAACAGCAAAACTTGTTATACAGCAAACAAAACTTGACTGAAACTAACTAAAAATCAGGCAAAACTGACTATTGCGCAGGCAAAGCACTAAAGCAAAGCACTAAAGCAAATCATAGTTTTTCTAGCTTGATTTCAAGAACAGTATAAGCGTTTATATAAGTGTTATTGCTCACTTCGCTAGTACACAAACTTGACTCGCATTTTAATTCAGAGTCGAATTTTTTTAAAGCCAAGTTTGTGTATTTACGCGAAATCAAGTGTGGTAGTTAAAGATTATTCAACTACCACATCGAATGTGAACTACTTAAGCATTCTGCTCTTTGCGGCGCTTCAACACGATGTAGAAGAATGTGCCGCCCAAGCCAACGATGCCGCAAACAGTCAAAATCAACAATCCGCGAGCACCAGTCATTGGCAATGCTGCAAGGATCTTGTCCAATGCAGTTGCCTGATCGTTGCCAATAGTTTTAGAATTAGCATCAGCAACAGGTTTGTCAGCAGTTACATTGGTCTTAGTTTCTTCCTCAACGTTATAGCAATGAGGAGCTGGATCCTTCTTGAAACCTGCAGGAGCATCAGTTTCAACTAAGCAGTACTTCCTGCTTGTAGTCTTATCGTTGCCAATAAACAAATCAACAGTTGCAGTTCCGTCATCACCGGTTTCAATTGTCAACTGATCATTGCCAGTGACACCAGTCTTAACTGGAGTAGTGTATTGAGTCAAAGTTGCTGAATCTTTTATACTAGTTAATTCAATAGATTGGTCTTTCACAGAATAGATAGCGAACTTAGCACCCTTTAATTTCTTATCGGTGTTCTTACCGTCTGCGTCTATTGCAACCTTGGTAATCTTCAAAGTAGCAAAGTGAGAAGATCCGTGAGGATTATTATCGCACTTATGTGAATCATCTTCAGTTGGAACGCATGGGGTATTTTCGTCACCATCACCAATCTTGCTGTCGTCAATCCAGCCGGTAATAAAGTTAGTGAAGTTCTTTGTTCCCTTAGTAACACTAGTGTTTAAAGTGACTTTCAACGTGTACGTGTAATCGTCAATCTTAGTAATCTTAGCAAGACCGTCTGCAGTAAGGTTAAAGGTAACTTTGCCATTATCGTTCTTAGCTTCATAATATCCTTGTTGAGTAGCCGTTTTAGGACTCAACGGTATAGGTGTAGAAGTAGGCGTTTGATTTTCAGCAGCCTTCTTTTGAACTTTAACAAGATTTACGCCAGTTACGCTTGAATACTTCAAGCCTGCTGGAAGAGAATCAACGAAACCAATCTTCTTATACGCTTTACCTTCAGAAGGAGCTGACAGAGGAATAGAAATATTCCATGGAATCACAGTGTTGCCCTTTTCGTCAACGTAGTACTTGTTTGGATCCGATGCAGTCTTAGTAGGAGTTTCTTTGTTTACATCGTTCTTTGGGAACACGTGAACGTTATATAGCCATTCCCATGAGTCTTTAGTCTTGTGAGACAATGGAGTAGTTACGAAGAATGGATCAGTCTTAACAGTAACAGTTACAGGCTTCCAATCATGTTTGTTTGCTTCAGTAGCAAAATCCTTTTGAGCGTTTGCTGTGCTAGTTTCTTCAACGTAGTAAAGCGATTCATCAAGATCTTTGAACTCGACTACACCTTTTTCATTAGTTTCTTGAGCTTTACCAACTTGAGTCTTAGTGAATTTAGCATGTTCCCCTGTGAAGAAGCTTGATGTGTCGCCCTGAAGGTTCTTAAGATCCTCAATCCTCTTCCAACCTTCTGGCGTAGATAAATCAATCTTATTATCATCTTCAGTTTTGCCGGCAGTAAGAGTTACTTTGTAAAGCGTAAATTGAACGCCTTTAAGTGGCTTGTTACCCTCTCCGTTCAAAGCATCGGTCATATCAGTTCCGTTAGGCTTAAAACCAGTTTTAGTTATTGAAGGACCTTCATACTTGTGGATAGTAATAGAAGTAGTTTTCTTTTGGATGTTTGCAGTATTTGCACCTGCATCAGCTACAGTGCCTGTATTTTCATTTCCAGCGTATGCAATTGATCCTGCAATGCAAAATGTTCCTAATGTGCAAACTGTAGCTAACACAGCTGCAGCGCGCTTTAACGGGATTGTTGTTAAACGCATGTTCCCTCTCTTTTACGCACAAATTTCATGTGAAATTTGTTTATCTTTTAAAATTCAAATAGTCATAATTACAAAGTAATTAGAGTAAGCGCAAACAATGTATAAACTGTTCGTATTTACAGTATGACTACCTGCTATAGGTCAAACGCACACTTTTGACCTTTAACACACTAACTAGCCTACTAAAAAGATGGACAAATTTAAACTAAAAATCATAAACAAATGCTTACTAATACTAACAAATGAATACCCCCCCCCACAGTTTTGTTAGTAATATCAACGTTTTTAAATAATAAAATCGTAAAAAATAATAAAACCAAATAACAAATGGAGTGTCGCATCGCCTTGCTTTTTCATTTAAAGCGTAGCATGAAAAAGCAAATCGATGCGAAAGCGATTGCTCAAAGTGGAAAGCACAGTGCGCTTTCCACGCAATCGCGCACCGGATTACGTTTAGCGTAATCCGTACAACACTAAACAACAAAGGTAAGCTTAATGCGAGGAAGCTTGGCTATAACTGTTCAAAGCTAGTATAGCGTTGCAGCTTTTATAAGAGATTTCGTATACGCATGCTTAGGATTGTTCAACACTTCATTGACTCTTCCAGACTCAACTACTTTACCTTCGTTAAGAACAATAACTCGTGTTGCTAAATATTGAATCATTCCTAAATCGTGGCTCACAAAAATACACGTCATGTTTTTATTCTCGCAGCGAACTTTTGTAAAAACATCTAATATTCGCATTCGTTCTGCAACGTCAATAGCACTCATCGGCTCATCTGCAACTAGAATACGCGGATTAGATATTAGCGCTCTAGCAATAGCAACGCACTGAGCTTGACCACCTGAAAGCTCGAAAGGATACTTTTTAGCGAAAATTAGCGGATCTAATCCTACTGTTTTTAATGCAAGCTTAACTTTTGAGTGTATTGAAGTTGAATCAATATGTAATTGTTTTTTCCAAATTTCTAACGGTTCTGCAACGCTTTCTTGAACAGTCCACTTAGGATCTAAAGACGCAAAAGGATGTTGAAATACTAGAGATGATTCTTTTCGAAGCTTGGACACACTATTTTTTATGCTTTCGCAATCATACGTAATACTTCCAGATGATGTTTCTTGCAATCCTAGTAATGCTTTAATAAGCGTAGTTTTGCCGCTTCCAGATCCTCCGATAATAGCTAAAGATTCACCAGAGTTAAGCTCTAAATCAACTCCGCTTAAAACTTCACTACAATTTTTGCTTTTCCCAAATTTAACATGAATATTTTTTGCACAAATAAGAGAGCATTTAGCAGAATTACTTTCAGCAGGACTACTTTCAGCAGAATTTTTAACAGAGCTACACTCAGTAGCACGAGTATCATTAGCCACTATACTTCCAGCAGCACCACCAACAACACCTCTACACCAAACACCACCGCCGACTCCAGCACCGCTTAAACTCAACTTTCTAGCAGCATACACTAATTGCTTAGTAGACTTAACGCTTGGATTTTCAAGCAAATCTTTAACTTTCGCGCTATCAACCACACGAGAAGAATCAAGCACATAGCAACGATTAACAGCATGCGAAAGCACAGAAAAATCATGAGTCACGAAAAGCATAGACGCGCCCATATCGTCCACAAGCGAAGTGAGAATATTCAAAACATCGCGTTGAGTTACACAATCAAGTGCAGTAGTTGGCTCATCTGCCAAAATTAGACGCGGATAAGTAATTAAAGCTGTTGCAATACCCACTCTCTGCTGCTGTCCACCTGAAAGCTCATACGTGCGTTTAGAAGCTAATTTGCTTGATAATCCAACTTTCTGAAGCATTGAAATAACGCGATCGTGAACATCATGCGAATCCAAATTATAGTGCATTAAAAGAGGTAAAGAAACTTGTTGTTCAACGCTTAGCAAAGGATTAAGTGCGCGATTAGCTTGCTGAAAAACTACTCCAACGTATTTTCCACGCATAAGCGCCAAATCCTCATCTTTAGCACCAACTACTTGCTTAGTTCCAACAATTAAAGAACCTGAAATTTCAGCATTTTTAGGCAATAATCCTGTGATTGCGCGAAGAAGCATAGACTTTCCTGAACCAGTTGATCCAACTAATCCAACGCGCTCGCCATCTTTTACTTCAAGAGTTACATTATCTAATAATCGAACGCCATTTAAATCAACACTAAGATTTTTAATATCAACGCTCATTTTGATCCTTTAAAGATAAATCATTATTATGCAAAGATTTTTGTGATTCAGGAGTCAAAGCCTCGCGCAAAGAATCACCTAAAAGATTTAAAGCAACAACTACTAGAGTAACTATCAATCCAGGCCACAAAACAGCTAGAGGATTCACATGAATAAGAGTTAGAGAAGTTGCAAGAACACGCCCCCAACTTGCAACACCAGATGGAACTCCAACACCAAGATACGTTAATCCACTTTCAGCTAAAATCACAGTTCCTGCAGAAAGAGAGATCTGAACTAAACAAACAGGCATAATATTAGGCAAAACATGACGTAAAATCACACGATTTCTAGAAGAACCTTTAGAAATTGCGAAAGAAACATAATCAGATTGCAAAACAAGTTGCGCACTTGGAAGCACAATACGAGCAAGATTAAAACCATAACCAATACCACATGCAAGTATGATCACAATAACAGTTGTTCCTAACGGCACAGCTAACATAAGCGCGATTAACACAGTTGGTATTGAAATTAGCGCATCAACGATTATTAGTGAAACTCCTTGAATTAAATGCGATTTTGCAATCATTAATAAAAGTAATGAAAATCCAACTAACGTAGAAACACATATTGTGCAAATTACTATTAGAAGTTCAGTTCTAGAGCCTGCCATAAGATGGCTGAGAATATCTGCACCTGCCCCATCCGTGCCTAGCCAATGCGAAAAAGACGGCTTGTTCCATACACTAAATCCGTTTGTTTCTAGTAAAGAATATGGAGTCCAGAATATAGAAATTAGCGCTATTAACACCCATGAGCTTAAAACTATGCAAACAAATTTTCCGCAACTTGAGCGCCAAATCGCATTAAAAAGCTTAAACATTATTATTCGCTCACTTTCTGATTATTAGCAAATCTAGAATCAAGCAAACGATGAGATATATCAATTGCAAACCCAATAATTAAGAAAAATGATGCAAGCATAAACAGCTCACTTTGAACTAAAATCAAATCTCGCAATCCAACATCGCGAACCAAACCCATACCCATCCCCGGTAAAGAGAACAGGTTTTCAATAACCATCACACCCATAACCATGTGTGCGAAAGTCAAACCAATAACAGAAACTAGCTGTGGCATAGCAAGCCTTAAAGCAACTTTCCAAATAACCTGTTTTCTAGTCATTCCACAAGCCATAGCTTGAGATGAAACTTCACTTTGCATAATATCTGTAAGAATTGCAGCTGTATATCGCATAAAACTAGATCCAACTATAATTCCAACTGTTAGAGCAGGCAAAATTAAAGAAAGGAAGCAGGAAGGAAAATCTTGCCAACCATCTGTAGGAAAACCTTGAGTAGGCAAAATACCAATAATTCCAATACCCTTACCAAGTAAAAGAATAATTAACATTCCACCCCATAAAGCAGGTACACAGCCAGCAGTCAACGCAACAAAACGAGCAAAAGATTGAGCTAATCTACCTATCCGTATAACTTGCCAGCAGCCCATCGGTATGCCAATTACAAGCGCAATAATAAGACCTAATAAAATCAAAGGGAAAGTAATTGCTGCTCTAGACGCAATCATACTAGTAACAGATTTACCTGTAAGCATTGATACACCAAAATCACCACGCAAAACACTAGTAAGCCAGCTAATGTATTGAACCCATAACGGCTTATCTAATCCAAGTTCTGCTCGCAATTGTTCAACTTTTCCTGAAGGCGCATTTAAGCCAGCCATAACTTGAGCTACATCGCCTGGAAGCACACGCAATGCAAAAAATATTGCTATAGATAGGAAAAACAGAGCAACTATAAAAAGTAGAATTCGCACAAATATCATACGCAACATGAATATACCCCTATAGCAAGCAAATAAACATCTTGACCATCTTTTTGACCATCTTTACGCTAAACAAATTTGCTAGCGCGCTCAAAATCATGAATGAACGCGCTAACAAACTCGTTATTCGCTACTCGCCAGCAGATGCGTTTGCAACAGAAAACACACCAGCAAATTCGCGGAAAATTCGCGGAAAATTCGCCGTCAAACTCAAACAAGACGCAAATTATACAATGGCAAAACCTCTTGATTCATATCAAAAGGCATACCTTCAAGATTCTTCACTTTCGCAGTCGTCACGCGATAATTAAACAGCCAATCTGCAGGAGCATCTTCGCTAACAATACGCGCAGCTTTTGCAAGCAAATTGTACGACTCTTTAGAATCCGTACTAAGCATTGCTTTAGCATACAAATCTTGAACTAGCTTATTATCATAGCCGTAGTAGTAAGTAGGATCAGCCCACTGACCAAAATCATGGCTTTCATTATGATCCACCATAGACAAATCGTATTGCTTATTCTTATACACGTCTTGTAACCAAGTAGTAAACTCAACAACATTAACCTTAAGATTTATTCCAACAGGCTTTAATTGCGAGCGCAACTGATCGCCTATTTGCGTTCCATAAATATTCGGATATGTGAGAGTTAGAGAAAGAGGATTTGATTCGTCAAAACCAGCTTCCTTCATTAAAGATTTTGCACGCTTAACGTCATGAGTATAAAGTTTCGTCAAATCTTCATAACCTGGGTCAAGACGAGGAATAGGACCAGCAAGAGGTAAATCGTCACCTCCACGAGATGCGATAATTTGCTTGTGATCTATTGCATAACGAATTGCGCGCCGAATGCGCTTATCTTTCGTATACTTTCCTTTCATATTCATAGCAAGAACGAACTTATCTGTACCGTCCCCCGAGCGAACGTCATACTTTTTAGAATCATCTTTAAAAGGCTTAGAAAGCTGTGCTGAAATAGGAGCTAAAGCTTGTACAGCATCAGAAGATAAAGCGTCAATTGCAGCATTATCGTCTACAAAATATCTTAAAACTATTTTCTTAGTTTTAGCATGATTTACACCGTTATAACGAGGATTTGCTTCTAAAACTACGCGATCGTTTGGCATAAATTTTTCAACTAAATACGGACCCGATCCAATAGCTTGAGTTTTCGGATCATACTTTGCGAGTTTATCGAAAACTAATCCAGCACGACCACATAAAGCCCATAAAAGCTTTGAATTAGGCTCTTTAAGCTTGATTTCAAACGTGTAATCGTCTTTTGCTTTCGCTGACTCAACTTTTCCAACCATGTTTGATCCGCGATACTTTTTAGACACAAGCTCATTAAAAGACCACTGCGCATCTTTTGCAGTTAGCTTGTGACCATTAGAAAACATAGCGCCTTTACGAATGTTGAAAGTGTAAGTTAAGCCATCTTTACTAACATTCCAACTTTTAGCTAAAGATGCAGAAACTTGATTCTTAGAATTTCTAGCTACTAATCCTTCATAAACATTGCCAATAAGAAGCTGATCTAGAGATGAGCCAGATTGATTTCTAATATCAAGATTTGTAGGAGCTAGCTTAAGACCAATCGACACTGTTTTTGTAGAAATTACTCCATTAGCGTTGTTATTACGAGAATTATTGTTAGTTGTGAACGTTGCAAAAATAGAACTCACAATCACAATAGTTACAAGAGCTAATGTGAAAGTCCAGCCTTTTGCTAGTTTACGTTTCGAATGCATCTTTGATGATTTTTCTTTCATTCTCAAAGATTCATCGGTACTAGAATCGCTGTAGTTTTCCGATTGTAAATCTGATTTAGGCGATTTGAAATCAGAAAATACTTCGGTCGCGTCATTTTCAATGTGCGCGCCTTCTTCGTGCTTTTCGTCACACATACCATAAACCTTTCTAAATGGCATACTTATTTAATTATTTCCAACTATTTTTAGTTATTTTTAGTTATCTCTATCTTTAGTTATTTCTAACTATCTTTAGTTATTTCTAACTATTTTTTAACTATCTTTAGTTATCTCTTCTTACTTTTTAGTTATCTTTTTATTTTTAATTATCTTAATTTGCTCGCTGCTTAGCAGATACGCAATAAATCACCAATAATCAAAAAGCAAAGCTGAAGCTTTTCTAATCATGAAGCCAAGCCAAAATTGGTATTTTAGCGCATTTGTTTAAGTCAACGGCTTTATTAAATCGTAGACCATTAGCATGTCATGATTGTTATTGGCGAGTCCAAATAGAAATACAGAAGAAATATACATAAACTTAAATCCGCATATTTTTTAACGTAGAAAAATTCGTAGTGTACATAAAGTTGTAGTATTAACAAGGGTATATCCTACGAATGTGCTTAAATGCCAACATAGCGTAAACTTTTAAACGCATTATATGCACGCATCTAGCATGCAAGTTTCATGAAGCCAGCGCGTGTAAAAGATTCGTAAAAAGAAAGTCTAAAGCGAGGAATAATGTCTGAAAACTTGAATACTACAGTAACTGTGAACGAATCCTCAGATCCGCAAAATCGCAATTGCGAAGACCGCACTGCGTTGAATCGCCAACTAGCGCAAATGCTTAAAGGCGGCGTGATTATGGACGTAACAACTCCAGAACAAGCAAGAATTGCTGAAGATTCTGGAGCTTGCGCAGTTATGGCGTTAGAGCGTATTCCTGCAGATATTCGAGCAGCAGGCGGAGTTTCACGCATGAGCGATCCTGCTATGATTCATGGAATTCAAGACGCAGTGTCTATTCCTGTTATGGCAAAATGCAGAATCGGACACTTTGTTGAAGCTCAAGTTCTTGAAGCAATTGAAATTGATTACATTGACGAAAGTGAAGTACTTAGCCCAGCAGACGATGTTTATCATATTAACAAGCGTGATTTTGCAGTACCTTTCGTTTGCGGAGCTAAAGATTTAGGCGAAGCTTTGCGCCGAATTAACGAAGGTGCTTCTATGATTCGCACTAAAGGTGAACCAGGCACAGGAGACGTAATTCAAGCAGTACGACATATGCGTATGATGAATTCAGCTATTCGCAAGCTCACAAGCATGCGTGAAGATGAACTTTTCGAAGAAGCGAAGACTTTGCGCGTTCCATTTGAATTAGTTAAATACGTTGCTCAAAACGGAAAGTTACCTGTAGTAAACTTCGCTGCAGGTGGAGTTGCTACCCCTGCAGATGCTGCTTTGATGATGCAACTTGGAGCTGAAGGAGTGTTCGTTGGATCTGGAATATTTAAGTCTGGAGATCCAGCAAAGCGAGCTGCAGCAATCGTAAAATCCGTTACTAACTACAAAGATGCTAAGATGATTGCGAAACTTTCCGAGAATTTGGGCGAAGCTATGGTCGGTATTAACGAACAGGAAATCAAGATTTTAATGGCTGAAAGAGGCGAATGATTTTGACAAACTCCCCTATTAACACATCTAATAATGCTCGCACTGTAGCAATTTTGGCAGTTCAAGGCGCTTTTCTTGAACACAGATTGATGTTAGAAAAACTGGGAGCGCATGTTATTGAACTTCGTCAAGAACGCGATTTAGAACAAGATTTTGACTCACTTGTTTTACCAGGCGGAGAAAGCACTGTGCAATCAAAGCTTCTTCTAGAACAAAACATGCTTGAACCTTTGAAAAATCGCATTGCTAACGGCATGCCAGTTCTTGGAACTTGTGCAGGACTGATATTGCTTGCTAAAAGCGTACAAGGCGATTCAAAAGGCAATAAAATAACCGGATTCAACACTTTAGACGTTACAGTTAAGCGCAATGCTTATGGACGTCAACTTGGAAGTTTTCATTGCGAATCTGATTTTGGAAGCGATAAAACTTCGATAAACATTGGCAAAGTACCTATGACTTTTATTCGCGCGCCTTATATTGCAGAAGTCGGCGATGACGTTGAGGTTCTTGCAAGTGTTGATAATCATATTGTTGCAGCTCGTCAAGGAAACCAAATCGGAACATCATTCCACCCAGAGCTTGATACAGATACGAGAATTCACCAGATTTTCTTAGATCTGTAAGCGCTCCGAGTTGCTCAGCGTTGAAAGCACAGTGTGCTTTCAACGCAAGCGAGGTCTGCCTTCTTCTCAATTGACGAAAGCAGGGCAGATTTGTGTGGGAATTCATTGGGAATTCGGTTATTATTACGATGCGCTACGACCTGCCTGAGCACTGCGATATAGCGTGCACTGAAGAGCTTGAAATACGTTATACAACTCCAGGCTCACTAATGCGCTTAGGCAGGTCTTCAGCGCACCATAGCTAACACACTTTTTAACACAGACGTCAAAAAGTCATCAAAATCTATAAGTTTTTGAAATAGAATTCAAAAACTTTCCAAAATCCAGAAGTTTTTAACGTGAGATTCAAAAACTTTGAATTTTATGTAAGTTGCACAAAAACATACACATGCAGCAAACGTAATGCGATTGTAATACGATGTAAAACGCTTATTGTGCATTGTAAAACTTTGCAATACATTGTAGAATGAATAACAAATGAATTGAGTATTTACTGAAATGTTAAATACTCATACTAATACTGAACTCTAAATACTGAACACTGAACAATACAAACAATTGCGAGTTTTTATAAACTCTAATAAAAACTAGTAAAACTAATAAAATAAGGAAGCATATTATGGCAATCAGCGCAACTGCAACAACAGCAACAACTGCAACAACCGCAACAACAACAAGGAAATCAAACGCTAAAGCGAAAACAGCAAGCATCAACGTGCGCGTCACAAAGGATGTTAAAGCGCAAGCAGAAGAATTATTCGACAGCTTCGGCATAACTCTTAGCGAAGCAATCAACATGTTCTTACACAAATCGCTTATGGTAGAAGGACTCCCCTTCGACTTAAAACAGCCAAAATACAATAAAGAAACAATCGCCGCGTTTAAGGAAGCAGAAGATATTCTATCTGGGAAAATTCCAGCAAAACGCTATAACTCAGTATCCGAGATGATGGATGACGTTTTTAAGGAAGACTAATTATGCTTACTTTAACATACACTTCGCAGTTTAAAAAAGACATGAAGCGAATCAGAAAACGCGAATACGACACGCATCTTGTTGATATATTACTTGAGAAGTTGCGCAACGAAGAGATTCTTGACGAAACGTACCAAGATCATCCTCTTAAAGGAAAATATTTAGGATTCCGCGAATGCAATGTAAAATCAGACTGGCTATTGATTTACATAATTAAGGAAAACGAGCTTGTTTTAACAGCTTCTCGCACAGGAACGCACTCTGACTTGTTCAACGAGTAGCGCTCCGATTTAGCGCTGTTTAGTGCGCTTGCCGAAGGTTACCAAAGCAGTGGTGAGCAAAGACTCGACCCATCCATGACGAGCAAACGCACCGGAAACAGCGAATATTGAGAACAGCCCGATAGACAAGAACGTAAACATAACAGCCGACTGACCTCCAGTATGCGGCAAAGGCACCGGCTTAACAAAGGTTTCCAAATAGTACGTTGTAGTAAAGAATATCAAAGGCGACTTTGGATTACTAACAGGCACAGCATCATCACTATCGCCAAGTTCTCTCCATTCACAACCGCTTTTAGCTTGCTTCTTAAACAAGATTTTATAAGCATTGCCCTGTTCGCCAGCATCTCCTTCGATTCCTTCGATTTCTTTGCTTCCTTCATCACCGTCATCTGTTACAGATCGCGATTCTATTGCGGATTGCAATTCCTTTACACGCGATTTCAACTTTGCACTACGCGAATCAGAATCGTGTTCTTCACCTTCTCCAGTACTTTCACTTTCATCAGGATTTTCATCAGGATTTTCACCTTCACCTTCACCACCAGGTTCCTCGCCACCAGTAACTTCGCCCGATTGAGAATCTATAGCACTTCTAAACTTTGAAGCGAAACTATTTTTTACAATTCTGTACGCATAATCCTGCGATTTTTCATCCTGTTTCTTCTCTAAATTACTCGAATTATACAGTGCAGGAACATAGTACGTATAAGTAGTTCCACTCAAATCTCTATTGCAATCACATGTCATATTGTCATTTTTTATATCGCCAGGCTCCATTAGTTTGGCTTTAACAGGAATGTAGTATGTAATCTTTTTAAGATCATCATCGTTTGAAATTGTATCTAAAATCGTAACATTATTAGTTACGACTATATTATTGCTGTGACCCTTCTCATCGATGGAGAATATGTCACCACTAGCAAAATGTTTTGCTATAGGATCATCATCAGGATTATTCTCAAAACCACTAGACTTCAAGTTATTCGCAATCAGTGTGCCTTTAAAACCATCAAACATACTATCAACAGAAAAGTAATGTTTGCTCTCATCATCAGGGTCAGCATTAACCAAAGGTGTACTCGACTTTGTAAAAGTCTTATTGCTGAAATCTAATACAAGACTGTCGCCGCTTCCGGCTCCTGCATTGGAAAACATCAAACTAAGATTCGTAACTTTTGAAATATCCCACTTGCTCAAATCCGCAGAACCAGTAAGAGATTTGCAATCCGCAAACATGCTAGACATGTCCTTAACATTGCTAACATTCCAACCACTCAATGCACTTATATCAGTCAAATTATCAGTACCTTCAGCAAGGCTGTGGCTGAACATTTCACACATATTCGTAACATTGCCAACATTCCAATCTTTTAGACCTGAAAGATTACTTAATCCAATACACCCCTCGAACATGTCATGCATATCAGTAACATTGTCAACCTTCCATTTTGCTAAATCTGAAAGGCTACTTAAGCTCTTACAACCGCTGAACAGACTATTCATATCCGTAACATTGTCAACCTTCCAGTCTTTCAAATCACTAATGTTCGCCAGCAATTCACAACCACTAAACAGGCTAGACATGTTCGTAACATTGCCAACTTTTGTTGCCCAATTACTCAACTTCTCTGCACTAGTAAGCTTTTTACAATCCGCAAACATGCCAGACATGTTCGTAACATTGCCAACATTCCAGTCTTTTAAATCTGAAAGGCTACTTAAGCTCTTACAACCGTTGAACATGTTATGCATATCCGTTACATTGTCAACATTCCAGTCTTTCAAATCACTAATACTATTCAACAATTCACAACCACTGAACATGCCAGACATGTTCGTAACATTGCCAACCTTTGCTGCCCAATTACTCAATGCACTTATATTAGTCAATCCAGTTTTAGTGTCAGAGTCGGAATCAGCGCAACCGTTGAACATACTATTCATATCCGTAACATTGCCAACATTCCAGTTTTCTAGACCAGAAAGATTACTTAAGCCCTTACAACCGTTGAACATGTCATGCATGTCAGTAACATTGTCAACCTTCCAGTTTGCTAGATCTGAAAGGCTACTTAAGCCCTTACAACCTTTAAACATGCCATCCATTTTCGTAACATTGCCAACATTCCAATCTTTTATATATGAAAGACTCGTTAAGCCACTACAACCGTTGAACATATCATGCATATTCTTAACATTGTCAACCTTCCAATCTTTCAAAGGCTCAATGCTACTAATATTGTTGCATCCATAGAACATTCTAAACGTGCTAGTTAATCTGCTTGTGCTGCTCTTACCTTTTGTATTCCAACTAGCTAATCCATTGATATTGTTAAGATTAAAGCAATTTGCAAACATGTCATCCATTGCCGTAACGTTACTGACATTCCAATCTTCTATGCCAACAGTATTTTGAATCTGTGTCTCCGCAAACATTGCCCTCATGCCTGTAACTTTACTTACATCCCACTTTTGAAACGCATTCAAATTTTTACCAATATTCATACAGTATCTGAACATGCTGTTCATTGACTCGACTTTTTTAGTTTTCCAGTTTCCCAAACCAGTAAAATCTTCTAGACTGCCACAACCCTCGAACATGCTATCCATATTCGTAACGTTACTAACATTCCAGTCTTTCAAAGGTTCAAGCGAAGTAATATTCATCAAACCTGCATATCCGGCTAGATTAAAACTATCACGTTTATCTTCGTCCGCAATAACAGCCGAGAACATGCTCTTCATGTTCGTAACCTTGCTCACATCCCAATCTTTCAAACCGTCAATATCATTTAAATTCGTGCACCCCTCGAACATGCCCTCCATATTCGTAACTTTGCTCACATCCCAATCACTCAAAAAACTAAGATTAGTTAATGAGGAATCCTTAAAAAGATAGGACATGTCTGTAACATAACTTATATCAAACTTTTCGATATTATCAATGTTACTAATATTTTTCCCTGAAAAAAGACCTACATAATTCTTCCCGTCCAATTTTGACAAACGCCCGTACGCATACATTTTGCCACCGTAAAAACTAAGCGAGCTATCTGTAGGAGCAAGTTTTTTTATTTCATTTATAATTGCATCAAACTCATCACTGTGTTGATCAGCACTAACAGCACATTTGTTTGCTCCGGATGGAGGTTCGATTGCAAGAGTCCCAATTGTTCCATCTGAATTAGTTGCCCAGGCAGTAGCCACGCAAGCAGGAAGTGCTTTAACTTGCTCTAGGGTTAATTTCTCACTATCACCGGAGGCGCGATTTTGACCCTTAGTTTTTTTAGCGTCTTTGCTATCTTTTTTAGAAGCTTTGTCAGCATTTTTGTCAGATTTACCAGATTTTACAGCATCTTTACTGACATCTTTATTGGCATCTTTGCCAGAACCTTTACCAGCAATTTTCCCGGCATCCTTGCCAGCATTGCTGTTATCTACAGACCCCCCCCCATTAGATTCTTCACCAGCTACCCCATTAGCTGCACTGTTACCTTCTTTTTTATTCCCATCTTTATAATTCTTATCCCCTTTATCCACTTCCTTAACAGTTTCCCCTTTAACTCCCCCTTCACCTGACTTATTTTGACCTCTATTATTCTCAGCAACAGCAGATAATACAGCAGCAAACAATGGATTTTTCGTTACGTTTGCATAAGCAAGCCCCTGCAACACAGTTACGCTTAAAATAATAGAAATTACACACGAAACGGCGCCGATTGCCGAAAGAATACGATGCTTCTTACTCCTCTTCATCAAACTACCTCTCAAATGTAAACAAATCCGCTACCGGCGTATAAACATGGCACAAAACGCATCTGTCAAGAAAGTTCACCGGCGAACACAATCTTTACACACTCTTCTTGTATTATACACTCACAAACATAAATCTGCATAGCGAAATTTATTCATGCAGCAATAAACATAGAAAACCAGACGCAGAAAATTTGAAAAAACATAGCGAATTAAACGTAGAGAACTAAACGAGAAAATTAAACCTAGAGAATTAAACATAACAATCGCATCTCCATTGATGCGTTTGTTACAAAAATAGAATAAAAAATATACAAAACTGGGGCTGAAATCCACTATAGACTTTCGAATTTCACTATAAACTTGAAACTCAAGCTATGTAAACTCGATATATTCGATTTCACAAGCTAATCAAACAAGCTAAGAAATCTAAAAATCTACGCGAATTTCAACCCCAGTCTAGTAACTTAACTTACTTGCGATGAGCGCGATAGAAACGAATCAAGCTTTGAGTAGAAGCATCCTGAGCTGCCAAAGCTTCATCATCCTTAGAAATTGCAGGAGTAATTTGCTTTGCAAGCTGCTTACCAAGCTCAACTCCCCACTGATCATAGGAATCCAAGCCCCACACAGTGCCTTCAACGAAAGTAATATGCTCATAGAGAGCAATCAACTCGCCCAAGCTAAATGGAGTCAAAGCCTCACCGAAGATAGAAGTTGTTGGACGATTGCCGCTAAATACGCGAGCTGGAACAATCTCTTCTGGAGTTCCTTCAGCGCGAACTTCATCTGCAGTCTTACCGAAAGCAAGAGCCTTAGTCTGTGCAAGATAGTTGCCCAAGAATAGCTCATGTACGTCTTGATCGCCATCTTTAGTAGGATTTGGCGTATTCACGAAAGCAATGAAATCAGCTGGAATAAGCTGAGTGCCCTGGTGAATCAACTGGTAGAAAGCGTGCTGACCGTTAGTTCCTGGCTCACCCCAGAAGATTTCACCTGTTTCACTTGTTACAGGAGTTCCATCCCAACGAACCGACTTACCATTAGATTCCATTGTGAGCTGCTGCAAATAAGCAGGGAAACGATGCAAGTACTGATCATATGGAAGCACAGCGTGAGAAGCAACCTTATAGAAGTTGCGATACCACACGTTGAGCATACCAAGAAGAACTACAACATTCTTCTCGAATGGGGTCTCAACGAAGTAAGTGTCGATTGCATGGAAGCCATGCAAGAACTCCTCAAAGCGCTCAGGTCCAAGAACAACAGCCAAAGAAGTACCAACAGCGGAATCCACAGAGTAACGACCGCCAACCCAGCTCCAGAAACCGAAAGCGTTGGTTGGGTTAATTCCGAACTCTTCAACCTTCTCTAAGTTTGTGGAAACAGCTACGAAGTGCTTAGCAACAGCATCAGCCTTTTGAGCGTCACTTCCATCAATAGCACCAGACTCTTGAAGCTTGTTAAGCAACCATGTACGAGCAGTGCGAGCGTTAGTCAAAGTTTCCAAAGTAGTGAAAGTCTTAGAAACAATAATGAAAAGCGTAGTTTCTGGATCCAAATCCTTAGTCTTTTCTGCCATATCGTTTGGATCAATGTTAGAAACATAGCGAGCGCTAATACCAGCATCTGCGTATGGCTTCAAAGCTTCGTAAACCATCACTGGACCTAAATCAGATCCACCGATACCAATGTTTACAACAGTCTTAATGTTCTTACCGGTAACGCCTTTCCAAGCGCCAGAACGAACTTCATTAGCAAAATCGTAAATACGCCCTAATACTTCACGCACATCTGCAACAGTATCTTGACCGTCTACAATGAACTTACCTGAATCCTCAGCAGGACGGCGCAAAGCAGTGTGTAATACAGCGCGATCTTCAGTATTGTTAATATGCACACCTGTATACATAGCCTTTGTGCGCTCATCAAGCTTTACAGCTTTTGCAAGATCAGCAAAAAGCCTAAGAGTTTCAGGCTTGATTAAATTCTTAGAAAGATCGAAGTGAAGATCTCCAGCTTCGAAGCTCAACTTATCCACGCGATTTGCATCCTCTGCAAACCACTTCTTCAGGCAGACGCCTTCTGACTGCAACTCGTCGTAATGCTTCTTTAATGCAGCCCATTCTGGGGTTTTTACGGCGTCAACTGGCGGATTGATGGCCATTTCAAGGTCCTTTCATATTTGATGAAGTGACGTGATGCTCGGTTTTATTCAACAGTTGAATAAGACGACTTCGCGCATTTCGCACATAACTCGACCGCCTACATCACTATCTTCCACCTCACAAGATACTCACAAAAGCGGACAGAGTTACACAAAATTCACACGCCACGCCAAGTAGACAAACTTTAAAAAATACAGTAAACTGTTTGATTCGTGCGCGAGTCGCGAATGCTTCTCGGGCAACTTGCCACTTTAGCTCAGTCGGTAGAGCGTCTCCCTCGTAATGAGAAGGTCGACAGTTCGATTCTGTCAAGTGGCTCTCAAATCCACTCGAGCATGTAAACAATTATTACATTCCTTGATTGGATTTATGCGCGAGTGGCGAAATGGTAGACGCGCAGGATTTAGGTTCCTGTGTCTTATGACGTGTGGGTTCAAGTCCCATCCCGCGCACTTTTTGATTTTAGAAATTGAACTCAAACTTTTTGAATTTATTTAACGCTAAAAACTTTCTTACTTCGCAAAAACTTTCTTACTTCGCAAAAACTTTCTTCTTTCGAAAGAGTTCTTACTTCGTCAAAACTTATTCAACTTCGTAAAAACTTATTCAACGCTGAAAAACTTCTAACCACAATCAAAACTTCTAACCACAATCAAAGAATTTTCTTGATGTAAAATTAAATTGCAAATAATCTAAAAACATGGTTGGAGGACGCATCTTAAATTCAAGTGCACAAGAATTGGGGGCTTGTGCACAACACTCTCATACTCGCACACACGAACGCACACACGAACGCGAACATTCCCTCACGCATGAGCACTCTCACATTTGCACACGCTACAGTGCAAACTCTCACACAAGCACAACAACAAGCATAAACGCGCACGCAAGCGCAAACGCGCACGAAAAACACACTCCCTCACACTCTAAAAAACACCTAATTTGCACAAGTTTCAACGAGTATTCGCTATGCAATCGCACACATCAATGGTTTTGCGCAAACTGGTATTCTTTCTGGAAAGCTATAGAAACTTTGCTTTTCCCACGAGGTTGTGCAGGATGCAATAAGCCAGATGAAATTTTATGCAAAAATTGTTTAAATTTAATGAATCACGTGTACTCAAAAGATTTACCTGGAAGTGAATATAAAAAGTTATACGCTTGCAGTTTATACGAAGGACCAATTCGCACAGCCATACTTTCATGGAAAGATCACAACGATATTGAATGTGATACTCCATTTTCTAAAGTAATATCTTCTTTAACTTATACAGTGATTGCAAATCACAAACAGAAAGAAAACACTAAATACACAACTATAAGTGGAAATATTTCGCATTGTATTGATAGAAAATCAAATAAAACACTTCAAAATAACGACTCAGAAATCATTATCATTCCAATGCCATCTTCTAAAAAATCATTACACAATCGCGGAAGAAAACACATAATACCACTAGCAAAAGCAATAGAATCAACTCTTAACTGTCACAAAATAAAATCAAGAGTATGCTGTGCAATCCGCATGAATAAAAGCGTTAGTAATAAATCTGTTCAAACATCTGGAATTAAAGGACGGCTTGCGCGTAGTGCCAACGCTTTTATAGTTACAAAAAACTTAGTTGAAAATCGAAAAGTAATAATAGTTGACGATATAGTTACTACAGGATCTACTATGAGCAATTGCACAAATGCTTTAAAAAAATCAGGAGCAACAGTTATAGCAGGATTTGCATTGGCAATTACTACTTCAAAAATCCATTAGATTTTATAAGCTTCACTCTAATCATATCTAAACTGTGTTTGCAAAACGCATATAAGCTCATTTAATATTTTTCGCAATTCAAGCTTTTAAAATATAAATTTTTGTGTCATCATTTTCAAGATTAAAATTATATGCAATACTGAAATAGTTGCGTTATATCTAAAAGGGGGCATGCTGTGTTAGAAGCTATAGTGCATGATTGCAATGAATATCTTCTTGCTGAGCGCATAGCTCAATCATCGCTTATCGCGCTCGATTTAGATAATACTTTAGCGTGCTCAAGGCAACCAATGCTCCCAGATATGGCATCTATATTAAGCGATTTAATATGCGAAAAGCCGATAGCGATTATCACTGGCGGATGCATGAACTTAGTGAAAACTCAAATTTTAGACGTTCTTAATCCGTATACGAAATTGGAAAATTTACATATTATGCCAACGAATGGCACTAGATACTATCGCATTGAAGGCAATGGAGAATTGCATTGTGTTTATGCTCACAATATTCCAGATGAAGACATCGATAAAATCATTAAAGTTATACGCGTTTGCGCTAAAAATCTAGGATTGTTAAAAGAACCTGGGGATTTAGATTTATGGGGCGAACAAATCGAAAATCGTGGAAGTCAAGTCACATTTTCAGCACTAGGACAAAATGCTCCAGCTTTTCGTAAAAAAGCTTGGGATCCTAACGGTGTTTTGAAAGCTAAATTAGCTAATGCTATTCGCGAAAACTTACCTGATTTTGCTGTTCGTCAAGGAGGAGATACAAGCGTAGATGTTTATTGCAAAGGCGATGATAAAGCTCACGCATTGACTACTCTTTCCAATATTTGTGGCATAGATGTGGAAGATACTGTATTTATTGGGGATCGGATGAGCGAAGGCGGAAACGACTACCCTACTGCTTTTACTGGCACTCTTGCAGTTGAAGTACAAAATCCTAAAGATACAGTTGAATTATGCAAGCGCGTATTGCGTGAGATCAGATTCGCCAATAATTAAACTTGTAAAAATCGTATAGTTTTACTTACAAAATTCCCCTATTTGTTGTGGCTTAGCTCTCAGAGTTTCTCTCATCGCAAGATTTTTACTAAGTAAGTTAAGTATAGATTGTGTACTAGTGAGGTGTGGGAAAAACTTCGCGAACAATAAAAAGCGAAACGGTATTTAAAAAAGTTACACCTAATCCAAACTCTTTATAAAACTAAAGTAAGCTAAAATCTAAATCTTATTACTACAAGCAATAACAATTAAACATGCGTAAAAAGTTGAAGCTCCTGTGAGGTAAGTATTTCCCACACCTCACAACAACAGTAAAATTTTGTAAGTAAAGCTATAGCTTACTAAAGCAACAGCCGCGCATTTTGAAAACTTTGCCTATAGCATAATTTACATTGGAAAATATGACAACTTTAATATGGGATCAACGCCGTTATAGAAACCGTCATGGACGTGGTATGCGCGCTCCTATGTTTGGCACTAGACTACCACGATATCGTACAGCGAGCGCAATGTTTGACTCTATGGTTGCTTCTCAAATACGTAGACTTAATTCAGCTTGGAGCGAGCTGACGCGCAACATTCAATTTGCTGTAGAGGACGTTCCGCCTTCTCAACCGCTTATTTGGGAAAGCAATAAGAGGATTTTATCTCAATGTTTTCCAGCAAGCCACGGAATTAAAGCGCGAATTGTGTTATATCGACTCCCATTATGCAATCATGTAACAAGCAGAGCGGAACTAAATTATGCTATACGAGATGAGATAGTTCAACGCTTAGCTGAATTATACGGTAGAAGACCTGAAGAAATAGACCCAGATTGGGGAATGTAGTAAAAGAAGATTACTTAACAACTCCTTGAGTTCGTGTAACTTTTACAGAAACTTGTTGAGGCTCTAAAGATTGTGATTTAATCCACGCAACAGCAGCAAGATGAGCATCGTCTACTTCTTTTTTATGAAGACGAGCAGCAAAAGCAACATTCGATTTAGAATTGATTTCAAACATAACAGCATTTGCATCAATATCGTTTGCTTTCAATTCTAACGAACTATTAGCGCGAATATCTATAGTTTCATCTTTAAGCAAATCACCTTTATAATCAAAAGCTTTTAATTTCACAGATGTATTGTCTAAGCCAGAAGATGCTAAATACAGTGATGTTTCTTCAGGATTAACAGGAGTAACTATTGCTCTATATCCTTCGCCATTAACACGAGTAGCAAACGCTACATCTTCTTGACCGCCATCTGATTTACGATTTAATTCAACCATGGAAGCAATAGGATTATTTGAATCAAGTTTTAACGCGCTAACTTTATCTGGAACTTTTCCAAGATCTATTACCTTCAATTCTTGAGATTGTAAAGGCACATTTTTAATAGATTTTGAACCTTCGTCATCCATCCAAGATATGTTTACATTACTTGATTTTCTAGACCAAATATATAACTTTGCGTTATCTGACTGACTAACTCCAGGGATAATAGAAGATTTGCAATCAGATTCTAATGGTTGAATAATATCTACACCTTTAACTACTAAACCTTGCATTCTTCTATATTGCATAAACGAAGCAACTGGAGCTTGCTCACTCAAGACTTGCACATATAAGCCTTTACTTAAACTCGCAGCAGCTGCAATATCAAACGTTGATTCACTATTAGCATCAACAGTAAAAGTACTTCCAGTAGATAACCCTAAAACGCTACTTCCATGTTCAACTGACCACATTCTGATTTGTACAATAGTAGGCTTAGCAGAGCTGTTTACTGAAACTAAACGAATTGAAGTACCAGCATCAACTTCAGGAACTAAAAATGTTTGGCTCCTAGATGGAATCACACACGATGATGCAGAAAGCCCACGCAAATCTCCATCACTTGCCCAAGAAGCAGACGAAGCAGAAAGTCCAGTTCCAGAATCTGATGCGGATAATTTTCCTTCTAAAACTTGAGAATCTTTATCAATTTTTTTATTCGCATAAAACACAACGCGAGCGCTATTATCAACACTAGAATCACTATTGTTGCTGTTTTCGGCATCAGAATCATCATTTAACTCTTCACTAGAGCTAGAAGAAGAATCATCAGAATCATCACTATTAACACTAGAATCATCGCTATTAGAATTACTTTTATTATTTGCGACTTTTATGCTATTAACAGAATGTAATTTACTAGCAAATTCTCCATTATCTCTAGCATTTCGAACAGTAGCATTGTGCATGTTTCCAAAAACACCGTATCTTGCATAAGAAGAAATATTTCCATCGGATTCGCGATACTGACTATCACCATAATCAGATGATTCAGATATTGCTAATCTGGAAGGGCAAACCATTTTTAAATTCGTAGCGGTGACGCGCTGAGTTATTGAAGATGAAGGAGATAAAGCATCATCAACGAATTGAGTATAAAATGACTTGGTTGCGAAAATAACAGATATAGCTATAAAAATAATCGCACTTAAAGAAGCTAATAAAGTCACGAAAACATTATGCATATGACGTTTTCTTTGCTCTACTGTTTGTGCAATGTCAGCACTATGCTGACCAATATTTTGATGCGTTTCACTATTAGAATCCACAGCAGAATCTACAGCAGAATCTACAGCAGAATCCACAGCAGAATCCACAGCAGAATCAGTATTGCTATCACTATTACGCCAACTCATCAATACTCTCCTCTCTATTATCATCATTACGTTCTAAAACGTTATATTTGCCAAACCGAGGAACAGCAACTAAGCAATATAACAACAAAACTATTGCGCATACTAAAATCCATGAAACTCTCCACGCTAAAGGTCTCATTCGATAATAGAACGAAGATTTAGAAGTAACAGTAGCAGGATTATCAAAGCGACAATATGTGCCTTGCTTAGAAGTGACAACAAGCTGTGCAGATTCAGAAGCATTAACATTAGAAATAAGACGTTCAGTTGCAGCTTTATCTGCAAAAGTTTCACCATATATCAAAGAATTATATGGTGACTTTTTCGCTTTATATGAATCATTTACTATATAAATTCCGCCAAATCCAAATTGTTCTAGAGTTTCAATAGCTCCAGGATCAGCGTGAGAAATAAGCTTTGCAACAGCAGAAGAAAGTGCAACATCATTCCTAGACATTCCATAAAGCACATTACGCACACGTAAAGCTGGGGATTCATCAATAGCATCTCCTCTAGATGTACGCATAATAGCAATCTCAATATCTTTATCGCTAATAGCTCGAACAGCTAAAACTCTACGACTACTATCTTTATTTAAATAATCAGTCACTACCATTGGCAATCCATCACCACTGGCGGAAACTGAACTCAAAGGACCACTTAGAATAGCGAAAATTGCTAGAAGTATAGCCATAGCGAAAATTCCACAAGATAAAATCCCTCTAGCACAATAAGCAACTCTACTCAAAACTAAAGCAGCAGATTTACGCATAGCAGCACGCTTATCTACCCTAGTTTTATAAACTTCATTTCTATATTTTACTTTCAACGGCTCAAAACGGCTTACAGCATGACCTGCAACCATGCATATGCATGCAAGCACACCACTAGCAGAAAGAACTACTCCAGGAAGAGCACTTCCTGCAACAGGACCTAATACATCAGAACTAACAACAACTCTTACAGAAATAAGCGAAAGAGCCATTCCAGATATAATAACTCCCCACATAACGCGAGATTGACGCAAAGAAAATGGTAAAGCAAGCGAAATAATAGCCATAACAACTGCAATTATTGCAAATACAATCATCAAAATACCGCGAAGTGAAAGTAATTGATTATTAGAAGAAACATAACCAACATTCATATTAAAAGTTCGCAATAATATTTCAATATAACCATCACAACGAGGCGAACCTTGTATATTGCTATGCGCTAAAGCCATAGAACCAAATATTTGACGCCACATTCCAGCATTGAAATACCTAACTACGCTACCTAAAGTTGGCAAACACACTAGAATCGAAGGTATCGGCATAAGAACAAGCATTGCTCTATGTGAACGAACCATTACGATAGCAATCACGAAAATAACTAATAAAGCAAGTAATAATTGTGGCTCAGCTGCAACAGCAGGCATAAAGCATAAAGCAGCACACGCTGCAGATTGCGTAGAAGGAACAGGCTTAACAGGATCTTCTGTAACATACATTCCAACTGCTCTGAAAGAGAACGCTAATGCTGCAGGCAAAAACACCATTACAACAAGCATAGGAATATCACCACGAGCAAATAATCCGAATGCCATTGCAAGCACTGACCAGCAAATTCCAGAACATACACGTATAGAATCAGATCTTGTAAATACTCCAGCAAAAGCCCAGAAGCTTAAAAGCATTAAAGGAGCTGACAAGAAGAACAAGAAAGTGACTGCTAAAGCAGGATTTCCGCCAAAAATAGCAGATGCAATCGACCACATTAACAATAATGGAGCAGGCGGCAAAGCAGGGCCAAAACCATTATCTGGAACCCAAGACCCTATTGCAGCATTCCATAATTGACCAATGCTTGATCCAGTAGGAACCCACTGTTGAGCGTAAATCGTTGAGCCTTCAAGAATCTCTCGCCATGAACTACCATAGAACACGAATGTTGCACACAAGGCAACCATTGCAGCTACTAACGCAGCGCTCCAACGCAATAATATTCTTCTATGAAGATGCTTCCTAGCAAGCGGTCCTAGCAAAATCCCATGCTTTTGAGATTTATAAGCAGCACAACGATCTTTCCACTTAGCAATCTGTTTACGGTTTGCAACAAGAGCGTTCAAATTTTTTATGGATACTCTAGTAGCTCTTACAACACGAAGTCTAGCAAAAATAGCTTTAGGTAATTGTAGTATTGCAGACCACGGAAGCCATAAGTGCACTAAAGCAGTATAAGGTTGTTTAACAAATAGAGATTGCAACGCCATAACAAGCGAAACTGGAATACTTATAAGCCAAATAATAGGCCATAAAACAAGACGAATATCCGTATAAAGATATCTTTGCAAAGCTTTAAGAGATAAAGCTATGCTGTGAACCATACCCGATTTTTCTTCCGCTAGAGCATCACCGGAACGAGTACGTATACCCTCAAATCGCGCTCGCCTATGAGCAATACGAGCAGAAGGAACTACAACAACTCTGCCACCATTCAAACATACTCTACGACAAAAATCGCGAGATTCTCCAAAAGTTGTCATCCAAGGTTGAACTCCATGCATGGATTGCCATGTTCCTAAAGGAATAAGAGCTCCTGCAAAAGAAACACTGAACACATCTTTGCGATTATCGTATTGTTCTTGATCTAACTCTCCTTCAACAGTTAAAGAATGCAAACGATGATGCCACGAATACATTCCAACATTGTGTAAGATTTTTCCTTCCCAATCAACTTGTTTTGCTCCTAAAACAGATGCCGTTGGAGTGTTACGCCATGTTTCTCTCAAAGATTCTAAACAACTAGAATCAGCTGGGCGAGAATCGTCATGTAAAAGCCACATTGCTTTTATTCCATTACACGGCATAAGTTGATGTAAAGCTTTATCAATAGCATTACCAAAAGAATGTGCTGAAACTACAGGAAGTATGATTACATTGATTTTTTTATAATTATCTTCGCTTAAACGCTTATATATATAAGAATCATTGGAATCAGCAGAATCGATTAAATTATTAGAATTTCTAGAAGATGCAAAATTTTTCTCAATAACATCGTCTAGCGCACTAGTAACGCAATTAACGCTTATATACGAACGTTTAATATCTTTAACACGGCGAGCACAATCAACAATCACAATTGTGCCAGGAAGTATACTTTGATCGGCAACAGCTTTAAGCGTTTCCTTGTAAAATCGTGTATCTCTTTCAATACACATCATTGCCATAATAGATGAGTCTACATCTCTTGGCCTAGCATTCTTAAGATTTGCAAAGGCATGAAGAACTTCATGTTGAAACTTATCTACATCAGCAATTATTGAATCCATAGTTACAGTGTACGCAAGGGGTAGGTAACTACAAATAAAACGCTCATAAAACGCTCATAAAACGCTCATAAAATCTTATTAAATATCAATAGAACACTCAATAAAACACTTAATAAACACTTAATAAATAATCGTAAATCTAAAATAATCTAAATAAAATCACAAAATGTTACATAAAAATCAACATAAACACTATAATTTAGTAAATAATCTCAATAGATTGCATTATAGTTATGTACATTGTATCTAATTGTTATTGAGCATTAAATACTATGTATAACGATACGCAAAATATACTTTAGACCATGTTTTCTTAAGATATGGTTTTTTGAAAGAAGGTATACATGGTGACTTCACGCCACCCTCAAAACTATGAGAGGAACGAGAGCATTTCAAGATTCCGTTCTCCAAGACATAGTCTTGATTTTAATGTCAACAATCGCTTACGAAAAATAATATGCATGAGCATTGTTGCAATATTGACCTTCTTCTCAACAATTGCAACCGCAGTATGGTCAGACTTTAGCACGACTATAAGCAATAGATCTATAAAAGTAATTCATAATCCTGGAAGCAAAAAAGCTGAAGAACCTGTTGATCCTAATGCTGGAAAACCTATAAACTTCCTTCTTCTTGGACAAGACACTCGCGAAGGCAAAAATAATAATTTTGCACATGATGGCGAAGAAAACCACCAATCAGATACTGCAATGGTTGTACAAATTAGCGCAGATCGTTCTTATGTTAATTTAGTTTCTATTCCAAGAGATTCTATAGTAAATGCGCCTGGATGCAACACTTCCAGAGGATACGTTCCAGCTCGAAGAAACGTAATGTTTAATTCAATATTCGCTGCTGGATATTCTCGCGGAAGAGATCTAGCATCAGCTGCAAGCTGCTCTCTAAAAGCCGTCAATACTCTTACTGGACTTAACATTGATAACTTTATTGTGGCTGATTTCAACGGTTTGAGCGAAATGATTAACGCAATTGGTGGCGTTACACTATGTATTCCTGCTAATACGCATGACCGTTACACTGGAATCACTTTAAAGCGCGGATTGCAACATCTCGATGGTGTTACAGCAACTCAATACGCTAGAATGCGACACGATACTGCAAGCGATGGCTCTGATATTATGCGCACAACGCGTCAGCAATACTTAGTAAAACAATTAGTACATCAAGCTTTATCTAAGAATTTATTTACTCAATCAGGGCAACTATATCAACTCGCTAAATCTGCTTTAAATTCTTTGAATATCAGTTCAGGACTTGCAAATCCTGCTACCTTAGTTGGAATAGCAGTAAGCTTAAGACACTTGGATACTTCAAAGATATACGCTAGAACAATACCGATTACAACTGATCCTACAAATCCTAATCGCGTTGTATGGGATTACTCTGCAGAAAACATATGGCAAGCAATGCGCGAAAATAAGCCTATTATAGAAAATGCAAATTCTTCTGCATCGCCTAAGCGCAAAGGAAAGTCACAAAAACGTAAAAACGTTAATAGCAACAATTCTTCTAACGAAAAGTCATCTTCTAGCGAAAATGCAAAAGATGAAAGCAACTCTTCGCAAGAATCTCAATATGGAAAAATAGATCCTAATACAGGCTTAGCAAAAGATAGATTAGGAAGACTAGTAGATCCTAATACAGGCGGAATTGTAAATCCAAAAGATGGAACTATACGAGATCCTTCCACTGGATACTATATGGGTATTGCAGATAAATATTTGAACAATACTATATGCGCTGTGCCAAAATCATAAGTTTGACATTTATAGAGTAACGTTCTAGTAAAAGTAGATGCATATAATTCTAGAAGTTAGCATAGCTTTTTTATAAGAATTAAAGGGGCATATAATGAGTGACAAAAGTTCAGATGACGCTTATAAAAGTGAGCAGAATCCGAGTTTTCCACCATCGTATAAGCCTAGCTCTAAAAGACATACTTCTAAATCAGGCTATGATAACGGCTATGATAACACTGTGCTGCCGCAATTTTCTCCACAAAATGTTAAGCAAAGATCTTCTAAAAGACATAATGCAAACAGCATAAAAGCAAGCGCATACCAAAATTCAAATGAACTAAATGCTAATATTCCGCCTAGCTTTGCTCCAAACTCTGCTAAACGTAAAACATCTTCGTCTAGTAATGTGATAAGTACATCAAATTACGAAAACGCTTCGAGTAATAGCGCTTATGCTAGCACGCAAAATTCAAGCACAAATAATGCAAATAGTGCAAATATTTCAAGAAATAATTCAGATTCATATATTTACGAAAATAGTACTAACAATAACAGCAATAATAGCAATCACAAAAAACGTAAAAAACATTATGTGCTTATAACAATATCTTTATTACTCTCAATACTGCTTATTGTTGCAGCTATATTAGGCTTTAACGCATACCATTTCGTTGAATCCAACATGAAAAAAACTGCATGGACTACGAATACTCCAGACACTCAAGAAAAAACATGGCTTATATTAGGTTCTGACCAGCGCGAAGGAGCAGAAGCTAAAGAGATTACTGGATTTAGAATGGACACTATTCTAGTTTTAACAAAGCCTGTGAACGGACACAGCTCACTCATATCAATACCAAGAGATTCGTTAGTTTCTATAAATAATAGAAGAATGAAAATAAACTCTGTTGCACAAATATTTGGCAAACCTGCACTAACAAAAGTAGTAGAAAGTATTACAGGTCATCATATTGATCATGTTGCAGAAATTAGATTTGAAGGATTAACTAGAGTAGTTGATTCAATGGACGGCGTTGAGCTTTGTTACAATCGCACTGTTAAAGATAGATTTAGCGGACTCGATTGGAAAGCTGGATGCCATCATTCAAATGGAGCTACAGCATTAGCTTTTGCGAGAATGCGACATGGCGATCCAGAGTCTGATTTTGGACGCGCGAAAAGACAACGAATGGTAATTTCTGCAATAATAAAGAAAGCTTCATCAAAAGACACTCTAACTAACTTTGATAAAGTTAAAAAACTTTCTCAAGCAGGACTTAATTCTATAATATTTGACGAAAATTCAACTCCAATGTCTTTAATAGATATGGAGCTCGCGTTTAAAGATGCAACAGGAGCTGACGGAATATCTGGAACCGTTTACTGGACGAATCCAAATTATATTATTCGAGGAATCGGATCGTCTGTATTGTTAGACGATTCGAAGAATATTGAATTATTTAATCAACTATCTGCAGGAACTCATGCTCCAGGAAGCGTTGGTACGCTTGCAGAAATGACACATTAAATAGTCAACTTGTTGTGCTCAAACGCGCTAAGAAGAAAATTGTGTGTTAGTAAATAATTACTAACACATGTGTAGCCACTAAACAAATGTATAGTTACTGAATAGAACTATGTGTTATAGACAAAAATGTAGTTCAATGAACAAAATATAGGTTATGCTAACTTCTGACCACATAAACATATTTTTCTTGCTTTTAAGAGAGCTCAACGCAATCATAGTTTTATGAAAACTAGCACACAACGAGCACTTATAAAAATGCAAATAATAGCGAGCATTATGCCAATTATTGCAAATATAACTATAGTTGTTATATCTTTCATACAACACCAATGGATGATGATTGCTATGATAATACCAAGCACAATGATGTATCTCGCTAACATTATTCCGCAGCTAATACAACAACATGCATCAATTGATAAAAATATTACATTTATTGATTCACTCAAAAATAAAAGCGAACGCGAAGAAAGTGATTCTAACGGCAGTAAATCCTGTGTAAGCTATTGCAAAATAAGCAATTTGAAAGCAAATAATACTAATTATGCTAATAGTTTTGCAAGCTCAAAAAGCTCTGAATTAGTCACAAAATCCAATGAATCTGTACAATACAACAGCGCTAACAGCAGCAGTGCTAACAACGACAAACTCGAAAATAATCCTGACAATATAAATCCAATAATTTTAGAAAAAATATTATTAAATAATAAAAGCAATGCTACAAGTAATTTTCATAACAAAAATATTGCTTTAATCATGCCTCCTTGGAGAGAAATAGTAAGACAATGGCTTCTTTCACTTAATTCCACAAACACTAAATATCAGAGCAGATACAACACACCACAAGCGCAAACACAAGCTAAATCTATGCAAAGGCAACTTATAGCTACAATCGGAGTCAAAAATTGCGGATACATGAATATTGATTTAGTTAAAAATGGACCGCACGCTTTAGTTGCAGGCACAACAGGATCTGGAAAATCAATTTTACTAACAACATGGTGTTTATCTCTCGCTTTCAAATATCCGCCAAGCGTATTGAGATTCGTGTTTATGGATTTTAAAGGAGGAGCAACTTTCGATTCCTTAGCGAATCTTCCACATAGCATTGGAAATGTTGGAGATTTGAATCTTAAACATGCAACTAGAGCATTGCAAGGATTAGAACAAGAGTTAGATAGACGAGAAAGACTAGTAGCTCAACAAGGATGCAACAATATTACTCAAGTAAAACCTTATGAACCTTCTATAGTTATTGTTATAGACGAATTTCACGCATTAAAAGATCAACTTCCGCACTATATGAACAGGCTCATACGAATTGCTTCAGTTGGAAGATCTTTAGGAATGCATATTATTGCTTGCACGCAAAATCCTTTAGGACAAGTTAATGCAGATATGAAAGCAAATATGTCTATTAACTTATGCTTACGAGTAAGAGATGCCTTACAATCTCACGAATTATTAGGATCTTCGTGTGCAGCATACATAAATCCACAATATCCTGGTGGAGCATATTGCAATATTGGAGAAGGGATAATAGCAATGAGATGCGCTCCAATAGCAAATATTGAAACTTTTATAAAAGGAATCTTACTCGCAGGAAAATTTTATAATTTCGCTCAAGCAAAACAATTATTTAGCGCACCTTTACAATCATTCGTTACTGAAAAACAATTAGAAAAATACAGTGTACAAAACGAAATTTCTACATTAAATGGAAATTCTATAAGAATAGGATTATTGGATGATGGCATAAAATTATACTCAGCTCTTTTACCGTTAAACATTGGAAACATAGCGATTATCGGATCACACGGTCGCGGAAAAACTAATGTGCTTAAACTTATTGCTAAATTATTAAATAAACCTATGCAAGATGGATATTATGAGAAAAATACAGCTTCTACTATTATTGTTGATAATGCTGATTGCCTCATAGAACCATTAAGCAATAATCCAAATGCATTAAAATTCCAAAAAGAATTAACTTCTTCAAACACAGTTATTTTTAGCGTTAAAACAGTTAGAGGATTGCGATTACCTGATCAAGCTCCAGTTCGCATAATATTTCCAACTGGAGATTCAGGAACAGATACAATGCTTGGAATACCTACAAAAATACAACAATCTTTATGCGCTGACGACTATAATACTTCAGGGCGCGCTATTCTAATCTATTCTGGAAACGCTTATTTAATTCAATTAGCTTATTGTGAAAATACTTAAATAGCTATTCGCGTGAATTTAATATTCTACAACTTAAGCTTAGAGTCAAGAAATAAAACACCTCGCAAATAAATTCATATTTAACTAAAGTTTGCAAAACTCTTGAAAAAAATTATTATTCATGATTTCCTTACATACGGGGGATTTTTTACTCTTTTAGATAGCGAGGTTTACTCACACATGAGCAATTTGTTTAATTGGCGTACAAAAGCAGCCTGCAGAGATAAAGACCCAGAGCTGTTTTTCCCAGTTGGTAACACAGGGCTTTCATACCAGCAAATTGAGGAAGCAAAGTCCGTATGCCGCTCATGCAAAGTATCTGACTCATGCTTAAGGTGCGCGTTAGAAACAAACCAAGATTATGGAATTTGGGGCGGATTGAGCGAAGAAGAACGCAGATCGCTCAAAAGACGCGCAATGCGCGCGCGCAGACATCACGAATCAGACTTATAAAGCTTAAAGGTTACATAACTCCTGGAACGCGAAGTTTAATATCTAACACTACTCGAGTGCCACCTTCATGACGTTGCTCCCAGCGAACCGTTCCTCCAAAATCATTTGTAACAAAAGTATTTATAAGCTGAGTGCCTAATCCAGATCCTGAAGAACGCGCCATGCCGTGAGAAGACTCGCTATCGATTCCATCTCCATCGTCTTCAACCATAATATTCAGGTTATCTCCTCCGCGACCAACTGAAATCTTAATATGACCTGATTCTTTATCTTCAAAACCATGTTCAACAGCGTTAGTAACTAATTCAGTAAGAACCAAAGATAAAGGCGTTGCATCTTGAGCTGCTAACATTCCGAATTTACCAACGAAGTCAATGCTAATCTTTTGATTTTGGGAAGCTAATTCTATAGACATTTTAAGCAAACTAGAAATAACTTTATCAAAATCAACAACTTCGTCTGCAGTTTGACTTAAACCTTCATGCACAAGAGCAATAGTTTGAACTCTTCTTTGCGCTTCTTCCAACTCTTTACGAACTTCAGAAGACTTAGTTTTACGCGCTTGCAAACGCAAAAGCGCTGAAACAGCTTGAAGATTATTTTTCACACGATGATGAATTTCTGAAATAGTAGCATTCTTTGTTTGCAATTCTTGTTCGCGGCGAAGAACCTCTGTAACATCGCGGCATAATATTACAGCACCAGTTCTTTCACTAGGACCATAAAGAGGCAAAGAGCGCATAGACACAATAGAATGATTTGCTTCAAGCTCACAATCAATATCTGCTTTACCACTTAAAACAAGCGGTAAGCTTTCTGGCACAGCATCGTTTACATGTAAAAGCCTAGTACCAAATTCGCTTAAATATTCGCCAGTCATAGTATTTAATCCACCAAGACGGCGGAAGCAACTAATAGCGTTAGGAGAAGCATATCGAACAATTCCATTTGCTTCTAAGACAATAAATCCGTCAGCAACTCTAGCATTATGACGCTGATTCAACACAGAATCATGATATGGAAATTGACTACGTGGAATCATGTCGAAAAGCGTTTTGCCAGCGTTAATACTTTCTGTTTCATATCTGCCGTTAGATTCGCGAGTTGCTAAGTTAGTTTCTCGCAAAACAAGACCTAAAGTTTTACCATTATGACGAATAGGAGCATAAACATTACATACAGTTGCTCTTCCAACAGAGCGAAGAACAGAAGAATGGAAACTTGTTTCTGACTTCATAGCCTCAGAAAGCTCATCGTGCATAGATATGTCTAACTTTTCACCAAGTAAATCTTCAGTTCTAAGAGTGATTGCTGTAGAAGGACGGCACTGTTCAGCAACAACATAATCACCATCTCCGTTTTGAATGACTAATAGAAGATCTGCAAAACTTAAGTCAGCTATAACTTGCCAATCTGCAACTAAATGATGAAGCCATTCGCGATCACTATCGTCAAAATCTGGACGTGTAGCAAGAATATGAGAAAAATCAGCCATATGACAATCATATATCTAAGACACAAGAAATAACGACGCGGTATGTTGTTTACAAACACAGTATGTTGTTTACAATCTCTGCATACGGTATTTTGTTTACGATCGCTGTATGCTGTTTACAAATAAAACCGCTCCCCCACGTATTGTGAAGAAGCGGTTTAATTGCTTCAATATGAAATTATTCTTCTAATGAAGCTTCTAATGACGCTAAACTACAAAGTTTAGAAACCAAACTTTGCAGCAGTTTCGCGCAAAGTTTCAGCAGAACGCTTCAAAGCTGCTAACTCGCGATCAGAAACTGGAGTATTAAGACGAGAATTCACGCCATTACGATTCAACAAAGTTGGAACAGACATGCAAACGTCTGAAATTCCATGGAAATCGTCAAGTAACGAAGAAACTGGCAAAATACGATTAGTATCTCTAAGCACAGCTTCAACAATATCTACGCCAGACATAGCAATAGCATAGTTCGTTGCGCCCTTACCATTGATAATCTTGTAAGCAGCATTAACGACTTCTTGATGAATCTCTTCACGCTTTTGAGCATCCAATGGCTCATGACCTGGAAGAGCATTCCAATCACACATTGGAACACCACCGATAGTTGCAGAAGCCCAAAGTGGAACTTCTGAATCGCCATGCTCGCCGGCAATATAAGCGTGAACATTCTTAACATTAACACCTGTATGCTGAGCAATAAGGAAGCGAAGACGAGCAGAATCAAGATTTGTACCAGAACCAAACATTTGATTTGCAGGAAGTCCAGAAAGCTTCATGCAAACATGAGTCACAACGTCAACAGGATTAGTGATTAACATGTAGATAGCATTAGGAGCAACTTTTACAACATTAGGAATTATAGACTTCATAATGTTAATGGTTGCACCTGCAAGATCCAAGCGAGTCTGACCAGGCTTCTGACGAGCACCAGCGGTAATAACCACCATGTCTGCATCACGGCAAATTTCAACATCGTCCGAACCGGCAATAGATACTGCAGGATAGAAGCTAGAACCGTGTTGCATATCTAACACTTCAGCCTCTACACGTTCTTTAGCAATATCTTCAAGCACAATTTCACGGGCAACACCACGCTGAGCGGCAGCGAAGGCGAGCGTAGAACCGACTGCACCAGCACCAATAATCGCCAGCTTTGTTGGCTTAACCTGCGAATTTACCATGCGAAACAACCTCTTTTCAACAACCTATTACAACTTTCATAATGTATTTGAAACATGCTAATAATGCATGAAACACAATATTTTTATGAAGTGTAGCTCTTTTATAAGAGCCTGTGGGTATGAACACTTTTACTCTAATCGCACCACCGGAATTTGTAAAAACAAATCAAGCTCTTAATTTAATAAACCAAACTTTTAAAACTTTCACAAAGATACTTTCATAAGTTTTGCAGCCAAAGAATCATTAACATATGCAACTAGAGAAACTCCGTCATCTTCATAATCAACTTTTTCTACTACACCATTTTCACGAACTTGAGAAAGCAAAGCACACTCTGTGTAAGGCAACTTAACATTAACTTGCACTTTTGGCGAAGGCAATAGATACTCAATTCTTTGACGAAGTCGAAGAATATTATCTCCAGAAACAGCAGAAACAATAAGAGAATCCGGATATAATTTTTCTAAACGCTCTCTCTTAGCTTCACTCATACAATCAGACTTATTAAATACAAGCAATTGCGTAATATCTTCTACTCCATCAATTGAACTTAAAACTTCGTTCACTGCTTCAATTTGAGATACTGGGTCAGGATGAGAACCATCAACAACGTGTAAAATCACATCAGCTTGACTCACCTCTTCTAGCGTAGATTTGAATGCTTCTACTAGCTGAGTAGGAAGTCTACGAACAAATCCTACGGTATCTACGAGGGTATAACTACGACCGTCTTTACTACGATTGTGGCGAACAGCAGTATCCAACGTAGCAAATAAAGCGTTTTCAACTAGTTCTTCTGAACCAGTAATTTTGTTAATAATGGAAGATTTTCCAGCGTTAGTGTATCCAACAACAGCAACAGTCGGTATATTTTGACGTCTACGAGATCCACGTTTAACATCTCGAGCTGGAGCCATATGTTCAATATCTTTTCGCAATTTAGAAATACGATTCCTAATAGCACGCCGATCCATTTCAATTTTTGTTTCACCAGGACCTCTTGAACCGATTCCAGCATCTCCTGCAGCTCTACCTCCAGCCTGCCTAGAAAGAGCAGCGCCCCAACCTCTAAGTCTAGGAAGCATATATTGCAATTGTGCTAGTTCAACTTGAGCTTTACCTTCACGACTCGTAGCATGCTGAGCAAAAATATCTAAAATCACAGCAGTTCTGTCAACAACTTTAACTTTAGTAGCATCTTCTAAAGCTCTGCGCTGACTTGGTGGCAAATCATCATCAACTATGATAGTATCCGCATCATTTAGCGAAACTACTTGCGCAAGCTCTCTAGCTTTTCCAGAACCAACATAAGTAGCAGCATCAGGCTTATATCTTTGCTGCAATAAACCATCACAAACAACTGCACCAGCTGTTTGAGCTAAAGCTGCAAGTTCTCTTAATGACTCTTCCGCTTGAGAAAGAGTGCTATTTACACTTGACCAAACGCCTACTAGCACAACACGCTCAAGACGAAGTTTTCTATATTCAACTTCAGTAACATCTTGCAACTCACCGAGTCCCGCAACTCGTTTTAACGCATTATGTGATTCACGATTCTGCCAAGCTTCATCATGTTTCTCTTTAGAAGAAGACGAATCAAGTAGGACTTCTGAATGCTCTGAAAGAAACGCATTTGAATTACTAAAACTAGAATTACTCTCGCTATTAGCATTAAAATCTACCATTTGTCCCCTACTCTAGTTTGACGCAACTAGCATTTTACAACGTTTGTTTTATTATTGTGATTTGAGAAGACATAATAAAACTTGAATATAATAAAGCAAAATAAACAACAAGAAAAACAGAATAAAACGGAAATAAAACAGTAATAAAACAGAAAAAAGTGTAAAACGGATTGCAACTAACAACAATGATTAAGAACCAAAATAAAAACCAAAATCAGAACAATAATCAGAACAACACTAAAACAGTTAATAGCAAAAGTGGAGAGCAATATTTTTATGCATCTCCATCATCAAAAGACGAACGCCATACGTTGCATGTGAATTTGCGCGGTCATGACGTAAACGTGCAAGTTTCTAATGGCGTTTTTAGCTCATCTAGATTAGATTTAGGCACATCAGTATTGCTCAAGCACGCGCCTAAACCTCCAGAAAATGGCGTATTCCTTGATATTGGATGCGGATGGGGTCCTATTGCTCTTTCACTCGGATTAGAATCTAAAAACGCTGAAATTTTCGCAATTGACGTAAACGAGCGCGCTATTGAACTTAGTGAAGTAAACGCAAAAAACGCTGGGCTTAAAAATATTCACACTGAGATTGCACAAAATGCGCTTGAAAATGAAAAATTGGAGCATATAGACCTAATATGGTCTAATCCGCCTATTCGCGTTGGAAAAGAAGTACTACATGAAATACTTCTTACTTGGATTCCTCGTCTAAATGTAAAAGGAAAAGCTTATCTAGTTGTTCAAAAAAATCTTGGAGCAGATTCTCTTATACCATGGCTAACTAAAAATCTTGGAGATAATTTTAACGTTATGAAATTCGCAAGCTCAAAAGGTTACAGAGTAATAGAAATAGTTAGAAACAATTAGAAACAATAAAAACAATAAAAAAAAAACAATAAAAACAGTTAAACATTAAAACAATAAAAATTAAATATAGTAAAAACACGTAAAGAAACTATTTATTATGAAATTTGAGTATCCACATGAACTACCTATTTGTGCAGCGCACGACGAAATAATAGAAGCAATTAAGTCTTCTCAAGTTGTGATTATTTCTGGTCAAACAGGCTCTGGTAAGACTACTCAAATCCCAAAAATGGCGCTAGAACTCGGAAGAGGCGGCAGAGGCAAGCAAATCGTACACACTCAACCTCGCAGATTAGCTGCTCGCACAGTAGCAGAACGAATTGCTAGCGAAATGGGAGTAAAACTAGGAGAAGAAATCGGATATCAAGTACGATTTACGGATGAAAGCTCCCCAAAAACAAAACTTAGAATAGTTACAGATGGTATTTTACTTGCACAAATCCAACGCGATCCACTTTTAAATCGTTACGATACGATTATTATTGACGAAGCACACGAGAGAAGTCTTAACATCGACTTTTTGCTCGGATACTTAACAACTTTATTGCCAAAACGCAAAGATTTGAAGCTTATTATTACATCTGCAACTATTGATTCAAAAAAATTCTGTGATCATTTCGAACAAGCTTTACACATTAAAGTGCCTATTATTGAAGTTTCAGGACGGACGTATCCCGTACGAGTACTATACGAACCGCTTGGTTCCGCTCCTTCACTTATGCAACATGTTCCAGGATTTGCAGATATTTCAATGAGCGAAGAAACTATTGAAGAAAGCAAGTCTAACGAAAAAAATAGCGAAGAATCTTCCGATGAATATTCTTCCGATGAAGATATTGCTTCTGCTGTAACTAGAGCATGTGCACAGCTTGTTATTCATTCTAGTCATGATTTTGGTGCACGCGACATTATGGTATTCGCTTCAGGAGAGCGAGATATTCGCGAATTTGAATCAAGTTTACGCTCATATTTTGGCGAGCGCGCAAATGACATGCATCGCACAGATTCGATTGAAATAGTCCCACTTTTCGCACGTCTTTCTTCAAAAGATCAGCATAGAGTTTTTGAATCACACACGCATCAGCGCATTATAATAGCAACAAACGTTGCAGAAACTTCTCTTACTGTTCCAGGAATTAGATATGTTGTAGACACAGGTTTAGCTAGGATTTCTAGATATTCTAAATCTGCAAAAGTGCAAAGACTCCCTATAGAACCTATTTCTCAAGCGAGCGCAGATCAGCGTTCTGGACGCTGCGGTCGTATTGCAGATGGTATTGCGATTCGATTATACTCGCGCGAAGATTATGAATCGCGCCCACGTTTTACAGATCCTGAAATTTTGCGCACTTCTCTTGGAGCTGTAGTTTTGCACATGCTTTCTGTAGGAGTTGCTAAAACTGGAGAAGATATTACTACTTTTGGATTTATTGATCCTCCAGATATAAAAGCTGTAAGCGATGGACTTAATGAGCTTAGCGAACTTGGAGCTATTAGCAGAAAATCAGGGTTAATTACACTTACTCATACCGGACGGGAGCTTTCAAAACTTCCTATTGATATTCGTCTTGGACGAATGATTATTGAAGCTGCGCGAATGAATACTCCAAATACTCTTGCAGCAATTCTTGTAATAGTAGCATTCTTAAGCTTGCAAGACCCTAGAGAAAGACCCGTTGAGCAACATGAAGAAGCAGATAGGATTCATAATCGTTATGCTGATGAAAGCAGCGACTTTTTAACTGCTCTAAATATTTGGGATTATATTTTCCAAGCAGACGGAAATATGAGCAACAACGCTCTTCGTAAACTATGCAAATCGGAATTTTTCCACTTTTTACGCCTAAAACAGTGGAAAGATTTAGTTAATCAATTGCAAGACTTATGTAAAGAATTGAATTATAGAGTTGGAGAAGCGCTGCCATTAAAAAGGCCATCACTTGAGATCAGACAACTTCCTAACAATCAACAATCTTCTCATAGTTTGTGCTGTTCATGGGATTATCAGGGAATACACACTTCAATGCTTTCAGGCTTGCTTTCAATGATAGGAATGCAAGTTATTCGAGAACCTAAAGCTTCCGACTTTGCTAGTTTACATGGAGCTGCAAAAATTCGCGCTATTAAACGTGCACAAAAAATGGCTAAGAACGACTATCAAGGAGCTAGAGGTACACGATTTGCAATCTTCCCATCTTCTTGTGTTTGTAAGCTTTCACCTTCGTGGATTATTTGCACAGAACTTGTAGAAACGTCAAGACTTTGGGCTAGATATTGTGCGCAAATTGATCCTGCATGGGCTGAATCTCTTGCAAAAAATCTTACTCGAGTCACGTATTCAGATGCTCACTGGAGCGCGTCTAAAGGTGCTGCAATAGCAAAATCAAAAGTGCTTTTATACGGATTACCTATTGTACAAAATCGCACTGTTCAATGGTCTAAAATCAACCCTTATGAATCTAGGATGCTTTTAATTCGTTGCGCTCTAGTTGAAGGCGATGTGCAACAGCGTTTCCAATACGATACTTTTATTTCTGCAAATCGCTCTATGCTTGAAGACGCAGAAAATCAATCTAATCGCACTAGGCAAATAAGCGAAACAGTAAATGATGAGGATTTATTTGCTTTTTATGACAATAACTTGCCTCAAGATGTAACTAATATTGCAGATTTAGCAAAATGGTGGAAAAATGCTCATGCAAAAAATCCGCATAAGCTAGATTTTAATCCTGAAGAAGTTGAGAGGTTACAGAGCGCGCAAAGCACTGATTTAGCAGATTATCCAGACCATTGGAATACTATTTGCACAGACGGGCAACCTATACGATTACGTTTAAGTTATATTTACGATCCGAATAGTCCTTTTGATGGAGTTACTATTCATATTCCTGTTCACGTGTTAAGTAGACTAACACCTGAAGAATTTACATGGAACGTTCCAGGACTATTAGATGACTTAATTCTTGGAATGATTAAATCTTTACCTAAAAGTTTACGCGTTCAATTCGTGCCTGCTCCAGATAGTGCTAAGAAGATTCGCGAGTGGATTGACGATCATTACGATACTCTCCCCGGTATTTCTGAAGATTGTAAAGATTCCTTTGAATGGCAAGATTTTCGCGAAATATTTACTAAAGCTGCTATACAAGTAATCGGAGCGCAAATTCATCCTGAAGTTTTTGACGATGAACAAATGAATCGCCTTACTCCTTATGTTCGAATGACTTTTAGCGTAGAGAAAACAAATATAAAAACACACTCTCAAGGATTCATTAGAAAACAGAAGAACAGCGCAAACAGCGGCGATAATAACACCGAAAATAATAACGCAAACAATAACACAAACAATAGAACAACAATCACTGTACTAGGAAACGATAAATCTCTTGTTGCTTTACAAAAGCGATTCTCAAAACTCGCACAAGAATCTGCTTTAGAAGCAATAAATCGTAAAGCTACTAAAGCTAAAAAAGCTGGGAAAATAATAGAACAAGCTGATTTATTACATAAAGCAGGAGCTACAAATATTTCTAGATCTCAAATGGTATGGCAAGGCGCTCTTAACATGCTACATTTAGATTGCAATCGCATTACATCCAGATGGCTAGGCACAGAGGCTTTAGTGCTCGCTGCAGCACCCTATAAAACATCAAAATCTTTAGCTGAAGATTTACAAATGGCAGCAGTTAAACGCTTAATAAAGCATCCTGAGCAAATTTTAGATGACGATTCATTAAAAGAATCTGTAGCTAACGTATCTCAAATTTATGAAGATACTGTATACGCAATAGCTCATGATGTGATTAAAATACTAAAACGCCAAGCGCAATTAAGCAAAGTAGTTTCAGGTAAAGCAGATTTGCCTATGCTATCTGTATTACAATCAATTCGAGAGCACACTTCAAAACTTATTTACGAAGGATTTATTTCAAACACTCCAGCAGAATATCTTCCTAGAATCGAACGATATTTGCATGCAGATGAGATTCGACTATCTAAAGCTAAAATAGATAAAAATCGCGATGTTCAATGGGCATGGGAAGCTGAAGAAGCTAATAAAATAGTTCAGAAAGCTCAAGAAAAAGCTAAATCTACGCCTTTGGGACAAACGCATGACGAAGAACAGGAAAAAGCTGAGAAATTAAAGTGGATGTGTGAAGAATTTTACGTTTCACTATGGGCTCAAGAACTAACAACAGCATATCCTATAAGTATTCAACGTATGCGAAAAATATGATATTTCGTAAAAATCCTATAGTTTACGCTTTAGCACTATCCGAACTTCTTTTAGTTTTTCGCGAATACACGTAATTTCTAATAACAAACACAAATAATCCTAGTAAAGAAACAACAGAGCCAATAAGTAAAACATTTGAGAACCCTGCAGCTGAACCTTTTAATCCGATTAACGAGAACCCTTCTAAAGATCGATTGTTAATCAAACCGTAGAAAATTACTATTCCAATAGATGTAGTGACGCTCATAGCAAGATCGTTCATACCACAACCACGTCCAGTTTCTTCAACAGGCAAAGAATCCAATATTATTGACACAAGCGGAGAATACATAAGACCACAACCTGCATAATATACACATGCGCCAAAAGTCAACGCAAAAAATCCGCTCATAACGAAGAATCCAGATATTGCCCACCCAATAGCCATCAATACAGATGCGAGAATAACAGCATTTTTACGACCTACTCTCGCAATAATCTTTCCGGAACTCGTTCCAGCAAGAGCAGCAACAACAAAAGCACAAACCACATAATGAGCAACATCAAATGTAGTGAGTTTATATAATTCTCCGCCTAGACGATTGAAAATTGGAGTAAAACAATAATTTGTGAAATAAAGGAACATAAGCACAAGCATTGCAGAAAGCCAACGCTTATTTTTGAAGAATGAAGTAGTTACAAAAGGATTTTTAGCTTTATTGATATAAATACCGAAAATTATAAACAATACAATTGAAATAACAAGCATCCACCATACGTGGTATGAGAAGAAAACAGTAAGAATAGCAACAGCAGCACCGAAAATCACGAAACCTATTCGATCTATTTTTCTGCCATTACCGTTATTTTGCGGCAAATATCTTCTTAGCGCAGGAAGGAAGAATATAGTTATTGCTGGAATAAGGAAGAAATATCGCCAAGATATTGAACTCAATAATCCAGCTGTAAAAATACCGATTGCCGCTGAAATTTGATATCCTGCTGTAAATAATCCGAAGAAAATAACTTTAAGATCTTTACGTAAATATTTCGACACAATTACTAGATACGCAGAACCAGCTACTTGTTCCCCAGCAGATTGAATCATACGCGCTAAAATAACGCTCCACAAATGAGGAGTAAAGAAGAAATTCGCTAAGAAACCGAATATTGAGCCAATAAATAAAGTAGACAGTCCAACTGTAACAAGTTTTCTTAAAGATACGAAATCACCTAAAGAGCCGTAAATAAAACAAGCAATACCTAGTACTATTCCAGGTAAACCTGTGATCAAAGACGCTTGCTCCGGACTTGAAACATCAGTACCAACTTGCTTAAACAACAAATTAAAACCTTGTAAGCACAGCGTCCCAAAAACATAAGCTATTAAAAGTAAAATAAGAGCACGAATTGCTATTTTATTAACCATTTCAGGATTATCGTAAGCATCTTTAGTAACAGATGCAGATGCAGATGCATCACAAGCATCACTGACTGGGATATTAGCAGAATCACAAGCATCAAAAGCATTACTGGAGTTAGAATTTACTCGCGATTTTGCACTTTCACAGATAAATTTATCTTTAGACATAACTCTCCCAAAAAACTTTTGCAACTCGTGACTACGCTTTACACTTAAGTGACTTAAATCACTTAAGTCACTTAAGTTTCTTCAAACCTTTAGCAATATCACTTATTAGTTAAGCAGTTACTTAAGATCTTTACGGCGGTGGCGAGATATATTCACAGCAAACCCTAATGCAACTAATATTGAAGACAAACTTGCAATATTCAAAACACTATACACGTCACTACCTGTACTTGCCAACTGATCTTTAGACTCTACTTCTTGCTGCTTTTGCTGCTTTTGCTGCTTAACAGAAGTTTCAACTACAGTTGTTTGAGTATTCGTATCAGGTATATACGTTTGTTCACTTGAATTTACTATATCAATATACACAGTAATATTAGCTTTTCGACCGTATTGATCAATAGTAGTAAACGTTACTTCTACTTTCGGCGTTCCATCAACAATCTTAGGAGTGCCGGAAATAGTGCAAGTAGTTCCATTGCAAGAAGGAGTAAGACCGTTAGAACCGTTTGTAATAGGATTAAGTTTGTTAATAACAAAATCATTGCGATCTACTCTAACAATCGTATTACCACTCGAATTATCAGTTAAGTTTGCAAGCGTAAACGTTGCAGGAACGCCTGAAACAGCAGAACTTCTAAATGTAAAGTTCATAGTCTTCATTAGCTCGAAGTTTGCTGTAATAGTGGTTTCATGCTTTGGCTTAGCTGCAGGAATAGCATACAAATCCACACCTGCATCCTTAAAAAGCTTCTTCAAATCTTGCAAAGTCGAACTACGCAAAAGCCTAATTTTAGCTGCAATATCAGGCTTATCATTTTCTTCTGCAATTTGTATAAGAAGCTCGCGCTGTTCTTCCGAAGCGTAATCTTCTTCATTTGCCGTAAAGTCTGGAATCTTCACATCTGGATTAGCAGATTTTATAAGATTCTTGAAAGCTTCCAAAGAAGATTCGTGGCTAGCGCGAATAATACTAGCTACGTAATGTAAGCCGTTAATATCCGCAACCTGAGCTAACGCTTCTTTCTTCTTATCAAAAGTAATCTTGTTATATTCAGCTATGTCTATTCCAGCTTCTCGCATCAAGTTCTTCAAAGCTTCTATTGAAGAACGCTTGGAATTGGAAATTTGCTTAGCAAGCCATGACTTTCCAGCTTCTTTAGCAATTTTTGCAAACAAAGCCTTTTCATGAAGTTGTTCAATGACTTCGTCAACATCAATGCCATTTTTGACAAGCTGATCCTTAATCTTTTGCAAGGAATCATGAGACCCACGAATTTCAGAAGCTAGATCAGTGTTACCCTTTCTTTCAGCAACCTGAGCTAATTCTTCGCGCTTAGCATTGTAGACATTGTAAGCTTCTTGCTCCGCACGACTCTTTCGCGCTTCGTTCAGCATATTTTGCAAAGCAGCAAGCGTAGAGTTACGCGAATCACTGATCAGCTTTGCAACATAGTGCATTCCGTCAATCTTAGCCATTCGAGCCAAAGCTTCTCGTTCTTCTTCTGTAGCCTTACGTTGATCTGCTGGATCTGCTGGAGTCTCAGTCGTGATAGAAGTCCAATTCTTGAACACGTAACCATTATCTGCAAGCACATCTGGAATCGGCATTTGGAAACCATTCGCGTTATTTCGCACCCAATATACTGAAACTGGCTTGTTTCCAGCATTGCCAAGAGGTGATTTTTGCAAACTTCCGCCATCTCCAGCTACATACGTCACCTTCGTATAGTTCTTTTCTATGAACTTAGCTGCAGCAGTGCCTTTAGCTGGCAAATCATTATTTGCAATAACTTTTGGCAAAACGTACACGCGCACAGGCAACTTAGTTGTAACAGTTTTTTGCTTTCCTGTAGTCTTATCAATTTCATCAGTAGGCTTAGTTACATTCACCATAATTGTTGAAATTCCAGGCTTTGAAACATCAACCGTAGAGCTATCATCTATAGATACACTCACTTTAGGGTCAGTGTTATGTACGAGCTTATTAACGTTTGTAATACTCTCACCCACGCCAATAACTGTTTCTGGAATCTTTACATCGTCAACGCTATTTTGCTCAGCAACGAAGATGCGCGGCTTACTGATATTCCAATTGTCATGTAAGAGTATGTTCGACTTATCGCCTCTTGCATTATACATTTGCCACTTTGTAAAACCGGAAAGTTTTGCAGCAGTGTCGCTTGCAACCTTTTGAGCAAACTTAATATTATCTTCTTTATCTTTTCCGTGACGAATATACAGCAATTTTGGCTTATACGAACCGTCAGCCCACGTTCTACCAAATCCTGGAAGGAATATAGTTGCAACGTAACCGTCTGGAATCTCTTCTTGTGTAGAAGCGTCAATTACGTTTTTAACAAGCTTATAATGCGGTACAATATTAGTGTTCCTAGCAAACTTCCTACTAGCAATTTCAGCACTAGAATATAGCTTAACTTTCTGTGGATTAGGCACAGTAGTAGTGCTTGGTGTCATAGCAGCAAATAGTGTCATAACAGGAACTGACGTAGCAGTATTTGTTACAAATGTAGTATCTTCCTGAATCTCCCAGCCTTGGAACTCGTAATGGTAGCCTTTTGCATCGTAATCCTTGCCAATAACCTGCGGCGCGCGAACGCCACTAGCAGAATCCTTATACGCGTAGTACAACGTGCGCGAACCTTCAGCAAATTCACCCTTGCCATTTGGTGACTCAGTATCACTCTTAGCGTTTATAAATTTGACTTCAACATACTTAGTTTTATCAAAAACTAGTTTGCGTTCAGCATTAGCACCAGTTTGGTCAGTACCCTGCGTATTCTCCTTCGGCAAGCTGTCTGGATACATCAACTTATAAAGCACCTTTAAGCGTCCTACAAGTTTATAAGTCTTGTAATCTGCTGCATCATTATACTTGATTGTCACTTTCAAAGGAACAGTGTACAAAGCAGGCTTCTTAAGCATTTTCTGCTTGAACTTATTTTTCTCAGCTTCAGTTGGCAAATCGTATTCGACTTTTATGTCTTCTACTCCATCTTTCAAAGCAGCTTCTGCTTTGAGTTCAGGCATATTAGTTATAAAATCGGTTAGCTTTGGAAGAGAGTCAGCATCATCTTGCACAGCAACCAAGTAATCAGTCTGCACTGCTGGCTCTGTCCAATCCTTTTGATCTGCCACGAACTCTTGGAATGATTCGTTGACTTTCCAGCCGTCTTTCCACTCACCAGTCACGTCAGCAACATCTTTAACTTCAGCAAGTTTCTTACCGTCATTAAGCATGCTGCTTCGTTTCCAGGTGCCAGTAGCATTGGTTAGGTTTTCTTTAAGTCTCACCAAAGCATTAGTAGAGTCGCTAGAGCTGTAAGGAATGTTCGAAATATCAGTGCCCTTCTTTACGTAGAACACTTTAGGACCGCTTGTGCCGTCCTTCCACAATCGCCCTGGAGCAGGCTTAAAGATTGCAACTACAGCATCCTTAGGAACTTCACCACCGTCAGACGAACTCGAGAAGTAGTCGATTCGCTTGTAAACAGCGGTGTAAGTTTTGCCGGAATTATCGTCAACCTTAACATCTTTATAACGACCTTCAGAATCGATATCGTACTTCTGCTCTGGCTTAGGCTCAGCAGGAGTCGGCTGTACAACCTTAGTTGCCCAACCCTTGAACACATAGTGGTAATTATTTTCACTGTGATCCTTACCGAATGCTTGCGGCACGCGGATTCTAACCTGCTTACCTTTATAAACGTACGCAGTAAGCGTAGTTGTTACGTCAGTAGAAGGAGTAGTGCCAGTCGTATCGTGACCAATAATAGTGCCTTCATCATTCTTGCCGGTAAAGGTAATCGGTGCGTACTCTTGTTCATGCTTGCTGCCGTAGTCGCTAGTCTTAAACTTATCCCAATCGCTTTTGTACACCAAGTCTGGCAGCACGCGGTACAGCACTTCAGCTTCAGCAGTGTTGCCCTCAAGCTTCACTTGCACTTTAATCTTGTGCAAGCCTGGAGTGCTGTCGAATGTTGCGCCATCAGCGAATGAGAACGTAGCACCCTCTGGATACTCATCAGCATTCGTTATAAGCTTCTTAGCAGACTCGCCACTTTCAGTACTAATATTCTCAAGTGGCGTAAGCACTTGCGGAGCTGCAGCAACAGGAGCCTTTAGCTTGAATTTAGCAATGTAAATTACTTCAGGGCTGTTCTGCTCTTCGGAGCGAATCGGCAAACGATTTACGCCAGTAGAATACTGAAGCTCCGTAGAACCAGGAGCAGACGAACCGATTTTCGAAGTCCATTCATCAAACTCAAATCCAGGCTTCGCTTCCACTGTTGGAAGTGGCATCTGGTATGCCTTCGTGCCCTTAATTGCGTCATACACAAGAGCAGAGCCGTCAGCTACATTGTTTCCTTGCCAGTCAACAACACTACCCATAGAGCTTTGGTTATCAGCTACTTTGAACACGTAGCGCGTGTAGTGATCCGGACGATGCTGAGCATCATCCTGGCGCTTAAGCACGCGAACATCGTCATATACAAATTTGAATGTATCTTCGCCAATCTGCTTGCCATCTTTGCCAATTCTATACAAAACTTTCTGCTGCGTAGTTCTAGGCATAAAGCCTTCGATCGGCTTGTAGAACGCTACATCGTACTTTCGATTTACAGAGCTGACTTCGCTTTCTGGAAGAAGATCCTTTTCTTTGCCATTCTCAATAGTTACATAGCGAACCCTATACTTGCGCGTATTGTACGTTTGGTACACAAACTCGCCAGTATTATCAGTTTCATCACTCGATGCTTCAAAGCTCGTGAAATGCTTATCCGGGAAGTGCGTTTCATCGCTGTAGACTGCTTCAGCATTGTAGCGCAAATGCTCGCGCAAGCCGGAAACCGTTTGAGTAGAAACGTGGTCTACCATAGCTTTTTTGGCTGTATCATCAGCAGCATTATTATAGTCAGCAAACGTGTAACCAGGCTTTAAGAATATGTGCGTAAAAGTGCCGTTGTAGCGAGTATCCTGAACCCACACTGCTCTAAGCGTTATATCTTCTACTACTTTGTTACCAAAAGCGTAAGGAGTATTAGCTTCTACTACCTCATTGCCCTTTTTAACAAGCTCCCAGCCGTAGAAGTCGAAGCCTTTGCGCACTGGAATTTTAATATCATTTTCGTGAATAGGATCGTTGTGGTTACACATAAACGTTTTAATTACGTTTGGTCCCTCTTTTCCGTCTTCGCCAATCTCATGCATCTGGTAGTCAAGAGTTACAGTGTGCTGAATATTTGTTGGAAGACCCCACGCAGCGTAAAGCTTAATGCCATTGACTGGCACTGTAATATCTTTGTCTTCGCCATTTATAAACCGAGTGCCAGCCTGATCAAGAGCCCAGCCTTTAAACACGTAGTCTTTTGGCAAGTAATCAGGGCGAATGATTGAATAATTAATGCCGTTAAGCGTGAAAGTGTACTTGCCATCTAACTTCTTAGACGTATCGTTAGCATCGTCTTTAGTTACAGAAGCATCGTAAGACGTATCTTTTCCGTATAGCTCTTTGTCTTCGCCCTTCAAATCTTTTTTGCCGCGTTTAGTCAAGCTATACTCGAACGGCAAGCTTTCTATAGCAGCGACATCGCCATCCTTTATAGCATTGCCGTCCGCATTATAAAACTGCACATCGTACGACTGGCGGTTGTATTTAAATACAAGGTAGCCGTTTTCCTCATATTCTTGTGAGTCTTCGCCTCCACCAGCTAAGTGATTACGGAAGCCTACATTGTACTCTTTCTTAAAAGCTTCTTTTACATCATCATCTAGATCATCCCAGTCTTTTTCACCATTTTTTTTATATTCAATAGAATGTGAATATAAATCTGATAATAGCGTATCATCAAAATCATCACTCTCATGTGTCTCTATACGCTTCTCTTTGTCAACAGAGTTAAAACCAGCTATGAATGAAGACTTATGAGGGTATTCCGTGCTACTAGTATCATCTTTGCTATACGAATCTGTTGAAAGCACATAATCGTCATCGCTTATCGTATCACCCTTTTTATGTTTTTTAGCAGAGGCAATACTTTGCTTTTCAATGATTACCTGAATAGGCATAACCTGAGTATTACTGGTATCAGCTGTAATCAGACGCTGATTATCTTTTAACTCGTATGTATTATTTGGATCACTATCAGGATTATCACTAATTTTAAGCTTGTGATTATTACCCACTACACGGAATTTAGGGTCAGCAAATTCTTTTTTAGTAAAACGAAATGGAGGAGTATCACGAAACTCTATTCCCCCTGCATATCCAATACGCCACCCAAGAGAGCCTGTATCATCATTAAAATCTAATTCATTTACATTAGGCCAAATATCAGTAAGACTTTGACCATAACGAACATTTACGCGGTAACCTTTGTGGTTAATTGTATTGTTATCCTCATATTCGTTTACTTCATCATACTTCTCTGAGCAATTGCCGCCGCCAGCATAGCAATAAATAGTTGTTTTGCCGTCTTTGTCTTTTCTTTTTATAGCAGCATTGTTTAAACGCTCAGCATCTTCTGAAGATTTAAGTACAGCAGGCTTAGCAAAAATAAGCTCGTACTCTTTGCGGTCGTAAACTAAATCAAAAGTATTATCTAAGTCGTTAGCAGAAAGCTTATTGCTTGTATTATTAGTATCTTTTGTGAATCTTTTAGTAAGCTTCTTATTCACATGGAAGTAGCGCGTGAATAAATCCTTACCATTGTTTTTAGAATCACCAGGATGCTCAGTATCATACCCTTCTAAGCTTGTTACAGGCGTTTCGTTCATCCAGTTGAACTTTGCAATTAAGCCATCCTTATGGTCAGCATTTTTGCCTTGCAGCTCTTCTCTAGTTAAACCGAGTTCCGGGTCCTCTACATAATCATCTACGCTTGCGCCATTAAGCTTACTAGTATCCTTAGCAACGCCAGCATCATCCATATTATTAAGCGCAACTTCACTGTCTGTCTTAACATTCTTGCGCTCAACAAGACCAACAAAGTCGTAGTTTTTAAGCGAATCCGGATGCTCTTTATCAACCAAATCTGCCTTTTGCACCCACACGTTCACGCGGTAGCTGGTAGTATTGTTCGCTTCCCAATTAGCGCGAAATTGCACATTGTGATCCGGCATCTTATAGTCACCAAGAGAAACAATAGTATTATCAGCATAAAGCGGATCACTCTTTTTGCTAGGATCGACTACAGACCAACCCTTAAACGTGTATCCGCGCTTAGTTGGATCTTTAACTGGTGGTACAAGTTGCTGGTAATACACTTTTTGAGCAGTAACATCCGTGCCACCATCAGTGTCGTAAGTAACATCGTAAGCCTTACGGTAGTAGCGAAGGTTCAAAATCAGCTTGTCGCTTTCACTATCCGAATCCGAAAGCGGTGAGCTAATAAGATTGTGCTCTGGTTCGTAGCCTGGAATATACAAAGCTATAGCGCTCACATCTGAGCCAACAGTGCCAGTAACTTCAGTGACGTGAATAGGATCCCCGTCCTTATATTCGTACTTTTTTGTTACAGGATCCTTCACTCTGTGCTTTGGTATAATAACCTTACCAATACCAAGATTTGCAGCTTCCTTAAACTCGTTCTTATTGTCAATTTGCTGCAACAAGTGACGCACATAGTACTTAGCTGTTTTAGGAGCGTAGTTGATGTTCAACTCGCCGTAGTACTGAATGCCATCGTCTGAACCCGACTGCGAAGACGATGTATTCTGCGAAGTTTGCGCACTATTGTTGCTTTCAACAGCCTGCCTTCTCTTCACAGCGTATTCTTTAATAAGATTTTTGTCTATACGCAAGTAGCGAACAGCATCCGCATCCGTGCCATCGTCAATAACGTACTTGCCTTCGCTGTTTATAATGTAGTACTTGTATGTGCCTGAATGATATACGGACGGGCGGTATCCAGCAGACTTTGGAAGCTTAATATAGTCATACTTGCCATTTTTGCCAAGATTATCGAAGTCGTCTTTATCAATCGTAAGCTCATACGGCTGCACAAGCTGCTTATTCGCAGCGCCACCAATAGTGTAGCGAATTTGCAAATTGTACGTTACTTCCGGCTTTTTGTCGGTTTGTACCTGTTCGTTGGCAGTTTGTTGGTCATCAGCCGTTGGATTCTGCTCATTCGGCTTAATTACCTGGCTATTTGGATCAGTTGCTGTGTTTGTTGCACCAGCGTTTGGAGTGCCAGTGGACGGTGTGCCAGTGGACGGTGTGCCAGCGTTCGATGTAGAAGCAGGTGCAGGAGCTGGAGCAGGTGCTGAAGGCGCAGCGTTTGTATTTTCGCTTGAACTGTTTGTATTTTCGCTTGAGCCGCTTGCATTTGAACCTTGTGTAGTTGGATTTTCTGCACTTTGCCCTTGCGTACCTTGCCCCTGCGTATTGCCATTGCCGTCTGCACTTGGTCTCGCTGTACTTCCAGCATCAGCATTAGATCCTGTACTAGCAGAAATAGGAGCAGATGATGCAGGCGCATTATTTGCAGATGGCTCAGTCGTATTATCTGCAGTGGCATCAGACGTAGATTCAGGCTGCGCGTTTTCACCATTTTCAGGCTTCACACTTGAATTCTGCTCAGTTGTAGGCTGCGCACTTGCTTGCTTATTATCCTCTTTATCCTCTGAATGATTTTCAGACGTATTATTTGCAGCGCGTTGATTCTCAATTGCCCGAGCTTTAAGAGCTTGATTTTCCGCTGAGCGCACAGAGTTCAAAACACGATTATTGTCTAAATCTGTAGAATTATCATCTTGATCAAGATTCTCAACATGCTCATCATTCTTATACAAGTTAGCAAGTTTAGACTGTTTAGCATACTCAAGTTTTTTAGCTTCGATATCTTTGCGAGCAATCTGCACTAATCTCTTAGTTTGTGCGCTCTGATTGCGAACTCCAGCACCCCAGCGAAGCATATTAAGCTCTTTAGATTGAGCGTTATTCTTACCTGCACTGCTAACAATATGAGCCTCGGGAGTTTCATCATGCTTATTAGCTTGTAATGCTGCAGCTGAAACTGTTGGCAGCATCATTGCCAAAGTAGAAGCAACAGCAACGCCTGCAACACCGCGATGTAAAGCACTAGAAGTACTCTCAGACTTAGCTTTTTCAGCCTTGCGGAGTTGCTTTTTGTATGCTTCACTGTGCAAACCTTTACGACCCACCGTTCTTCTCCTTAGAACAACCACTTTTAAAGTAAATAAACACTATACTCTTAAGTTCACTCTATACTTAAGTTCGCTATGCTTAAGTTCGCCATGTTCAAGCCAGTGCGTAACTATAGCCCATACACACTGCACTAGTATACAGTATACATGCAAAAAATAAACATTTGTTTATATTGCACTCACATGTAATAAAATAAATGGTAGCGAATAATTACTAATAACTTAAACATAACATATCGCAAACATGTCCTTGAGTATTATACCTCCCCCCCAAGCATATTTTTGTAAATTATATATTTATATTAATTTTTCAGTAGCAACGAATTGCAACTACGCATGAAATAATCAGCCATACGCAAAATATTTAACTACATACAAAATAATCAACTAAGCATGAAATGTTTAACACAACATGAAATAATTAACCACACATTACAACCCACATGACAACCCACACCATCCACATACATAGCATCTTTACCACACATTACAACCCACATGACAACCCTCATCACAACCCTCATCACAACCCACATCACAACCCACACGGTAACAGCCACACATAACAACCAACGCGTAATAACCCACATCACAACCATGCATCGCAACCCACATGACAACCCACATGACAACCATGCATAAAATGTTGTATTATGAAAAAGTGTGATTTAATGCATAAAAGTTTTGTATTATAACAACGTATAAAATATTTGCATTATAATGACGATTATTTGAAAATTCAAAAGGGGTCGATCGGTTTCGACGGTGATCTGTTCGCCGCGGGGAAGCGTGCCGAGAATGCGAAAGTCCACTCGTAAACGTCCTTTCGCAAAAGAATAAGTGCTAAATCTAATCGCACTGAGTTCGCTCTCGCTGCCTGAGCTTCGCGCCAGGATTAACCAGTGAGCAGCTGCTCCGTTCACCCACTCACGTCTTCGGAGTGGTGCTGAACGTCATTAGAAGACTTGCTTGAATTGCCGAGCTGCAGGGCAATTCAGGGACTTTTACTGTAGATATGCTCGCCATGAATTGTCTGCGATAACATGGGGGCAGAAAAACTGCCGAACGGCAAGCAGACTACGCACGTAGAAGACCGAGGGTACGGTCACCGGACCGGGGTTCAATTCCCCGCGACTCCACAAACGCAATGAGTAAATAAAGAGTCCCGAACAATCGAGGTGTCCGGGACTCACTACCCACTATACTGCAGGCTCATTATGAAATTAGACGCAATAGTATCAGCTATATTCTCACTTGTTATTATCGCTGGAATATGGTGCCATTTTTCGCCTTGGCTTATAACCGGCTGTGCTGTAATCAGTGCCGTATGCGCGTTAGACGCTGGAAGAAAGCGTAAAAAGTAACATGAATGAGCGTTATTTGAGTTATACGGAAGTTGCTAAGCTTATTTGCGTAAAAACTAGTACGCTTGACAACTACGATTTTCCAGATCCAGACGCGTTTATTGGTCGCACTCACGGCTGTAAGGGCGTCCGCCATGCCCCGGACGGCTCGCGTTCCAAGCTTCAATATTCTCACGTTTCCAACCGCGCGCCTTGCCAACCATAGCATCTGGCTCTGGTAAGTTATAATGTGCTAAAGCTCCTTTTGTAACATTTAAATAATTTGCTATATCAGTAAAACTCATGTACGTTATCATTTATCTTCACCTCCAGCTCTATAAGCTAACGCAAGCGATAATACTGCAAACACAATGCCACTTGCATAATTAACAAACGTTGACGCTATAGCAACGCCTAAGAGTGATGCTGCTGAACTTAACACACTCGCAATAATATACAAGTATTTCTTGCTCATAACGTTTTGATGAAGTATCTTGGAAAGTGTGGTTCTAGCCACTACTATTGGTTGGAACCCCTTTTCTTTATCGCTTCTTCTTAAATGTTGCAATGAGTGTTATTACTATTGCTAAGATTTCAAGAATAAGCTTTATGATTTCCAAGATATCTTTCATCATCCTCCTTTCTTCTATTGATTACAATATTATTATAACATAATAATTATAATAAAGTAAAGAAATTCTGATTCCCAAGACACCTCGACTGTTCGAAATTTTATCTAATAATTAAATTCATTCGATAATAAATGTGCGTGCGAGCGTAACTGTTCAGCTAAACTCGCACGCGCAATCTTACCTTCAACAATATTCTGAATCCACTTATATAAAGCATTGTCAAAAGGATTTACACTATCCTCAATATCAAGAATAATCCCATTATTGCGAAGTAAAGCTACACACGTTAATACTGTCGTACGCTTATTCGCATCAGGGAAAATATGATCTTTGGCAAGATGCGTAGCAAAATCAGCAATTTGGTCAAAAATATCCGTATAATTATTTCGATCGGCTGGAGGTCTATCAAAAATAATCGCAAATGAAGAATACAAAACATTTTCAACACTGCCCTGAACTTCTTGCTTAACAGTAGCCAGTCCTTGGCTTGTATCAACAATCTCTCGTTGAATAGAACACACTATTCCTGCGAAGGCAATAATCTGTTCCTCGTCCCAAACAAGAGCATCATACTGGCTCATGCGTCACCAAGGATACGCAAAGTATTTGGATACTGTTTTTTTACAGCATCTACAGCACTAATAAACGTATTTTTCTTAGCAGGATACGAAGTAACATCTGACGATTGCAGAATATTCTGTACAAGAATCGGTTTATTGCGCGATGCATCATACACATTATGCCACGCACCGCCAGCACGATGAGCATAATTTACTAAATCAAACGCATTCATCCAAGCATATTTTTCAACAACAGTATCTACAATGCAATCAGCATACTGGCTGGTTTCATGATTAGGCGCATTGAAAATACGATTTCGCCCAAACTGCTTAAACTCGTTATAAACACTAGGTTCTACAGGACCATATTCCCAAGCTTGAATCTCATCCGTAAACAGCGGACACTCAGGATTATTACGCAACGATTCCACCTGCGCAAAATATACTAGTTTATTCAAAGTGAGATTGGTTAATGCTAGAGTTTTTCCATATCGATCAATAAAAATTGATGCTATATCTAAAGCTTTCATATTTAATCTCCTTTCAACAAACTTATTACACATACAAGAGTAAAATATATTTTAAAGAATATCTTGTTAATATTACCACAAAAACTCAAGATAAGGCGATATTGAGCGCATTGGCACTAAAACGTTATTCTATGAAACTCTTAGAAAAATAAGGCATTAGGGGCTATTAAATGCTAATTCCCCGCGACTCCACAAACGCAAAAACGCCACTGCTCAAACAGTGGCGTTTTTTGTAGCAAAACCCAATGTTACCAACGCCTTAGACTCAAAAGCTTTTAATATTGAAAATAGGGTTATTTCCCAAAATCCAATGCAGTCAACACCTAAATTATTTCCTAAACCAAATGTTTTTAAGAATAACCCAGATTTAGACAATAACTCGTAAAGAACGATACTCCCAAAAACGAAAGCTAGTCATACCCTCAAACCAACTCGTTACGAGCTTAAGGGGTAAGAGGAGCCCTAGCTTTCTATGTAATTACACTATTTGATTCTTCCATGTAATTACACTATTTGATTATATTATTTGATTACGCTTTAAGCAAATTCAACTAGCAAATACAAAATTCAACTAGCTTAATTCAACTAAAACTAACAACTAGCTGAAGTCAACTAAGACCAGCTTAATTCAACTAACAACCAGCTTAATTCAACTAACAACCAGCACACTAACCAAATTCAACTCATGGCTCAAGCGTAATTACAGGATGCAAATCGACCATAGTAACTGTACGTTTCATGGAAGCAACAATAGTTGTAATAGCAATAGCAATTACTCCAAAGATAACTAGCATCCAAATTCCAGAAACTATTTCACTACTATTTTTACCTGCCATAGCCTGACGCAATCCCATAATCGAATACGTCATAGGCAAGTACGGATGAACAGTTCTAAAGAATGATGGCGTCATCTGCACCGGGAATGTTCCTGCAGAACTAGTGATTTGCAACATAAGTAGCACAATAGCAACAATTCTTCCAGGTATCTTAAATACAGACATAATCATTTGCATAATAGCCATAAACACTATAGAGGCAACAATTCCGATCGCATAGAATGCAAAAACGTTGTCGATTTGCAATTTTAACACTCCATGAACAACACCCATAAGAATAACTGCTTGCACAATCGCCATAAACACAAACGGCGTAAGACTTATGAGAGTACTCTTAAATGGATTCATGCCATTTAGTATCGCTCGCCTATCCATAACTCTTAAAACAAAAGTAGCCATAAGAGCACCGACCCAAAGACCGATTGAAATAAAGTAAGGAGCAAATCCAGTTCCATAGTTTTCAACGTGCGAATACTCGTGCTCCTCCAAGGAAACTGGTGCGCTCATCATCTTACTTTTTTGAACAATACCGTTTATTTTTCCAGACTTTTGGGCATTTTTAAGCCCGTCATGCAATTTCTTAGCACCATCAACAAGCTTTGGAGTGTTATCAGATAGCTTCTTAACACCGGAATTAAGCTGATTAGAACCGTTCACTATTTTCGCAGAACCTTGTGCAGCTTCATTCACGCCACTATTTAGCTTCTCACTACCGTTACTTACTTGAGCCAAACCGTCAGCAAGCTTGTTTGTGCCAGCAACTAACTTATTTGAACCAACATTAACTTTCTCCATGCCTTGCATAAGAGCGTCAGCACCGCCCTTTATTTGCAAACTTCCTTGAGAAAGCTTATCTGCTCCAGCGCTTAGAGCTGAAAGATTAGTTTGTAAAAGATTAGAATTTTCGTTCAACCCACTAGCTAAACTTTGCAAAGCTTCAAGCACATCACTCTTAGTTACATCAGAACTTTGAGATACAGTTAGCAAAGCTTTAAGCTGTTCCTTAGCTTGAGCGCTACCTGCTTTAACATGTTCTTCTAATTCATTACTAGAATCAGCAAGCTTTTGAGCTCCTTCATAAAACTCGTCTGTTGCAGCAGATAACTTTTGTGTTCCATCACTCAATTGTTTAGCTCCATTTGCTAAATCCTGAGTTTTTTGAGCTAATAATTGTGCTCCTTCTTTGCTGCGCGCATTTGCATGAGTAAGAGTATCCGCACCTTTTTGAAGCTCTCCTAATCCACTTTGCAATCTTCTAAGCGAAGTAGAAAGTTTATTTGAACCATCAGCAAGCTTATTGATTCCGGCTTGCAAAGATTTTGAACCTTCATGTAATTTGCCAGCACCGTTTGCAGCAACACCAAGCGAATCAGAAGCAGAGTTTACTTTTGTAAACATATGTTCCCAGTATTCTTCCGTAATCGCCTCGCTAATTTCACTACGCATAGTATGAAAAGCTGTTTTGCCAATCTGGGATGCAAGCATATTGCTTGCTTGATCGTATTTCACATGAAGTTTTGCTTTAGTTGGCGTGTCATATTCAGCTGAAGCAATGCACTTACTAAAAGACGATGGAATAGTTGCGACCATAAAGTAATCGCCATTTTTAAGACCTTTATCTGCCTTTGAACTATCTACAAAATTCCATTGAAATCCTTGACTTCCATCTTTTATATTTTCCAAACGATTTTTGATTTCATGCCCAATATTTCGCATTTTTCCGTTAATTACTGCACCGCTATCTTCTACTACAACAGCAACAGGCACAGTATCTAATGTTTTATATGGATTAGTAAACGCCCACAAATAAAGAGAACCATACAAAAGTGGTATTAAAGCTACAGTTCCGATTACTAACTTACGAGCATTTCCTTTTATAGAATTATTAAGCTCACGAAATGCAAGAGAAATAGTATTAGCGCGCATCATTACCACCCTCATTTAACAAATTACGATTATTCACACTATTAGCTTTTACATTGCTTAGTGAAATAATTTGATCTGCTTGTTTTTCTAACTCGCTTTGCAAAACGCTTACAAGACAAGAACAATAATTTTGACTTACATATGAACGAATATCTTTAATAAGCGAATCGCTTTGCTCACTTGTAAGCTCTGACTCAATATTGTCAACAAAAAGCAGAAATGGCTTCTTCAATAGCGCTAATGCTATGCCTAATCTCATGAGTTCACATGGAGTCAACTCTCCCACTTGTGTATTTAGAGGAGAAAGCACTTTCCAGTATGTTAATACATCGCACGCGTATTGTTTGAGTGCAATACAATCTTCAATATTATTTTTGTATTGCTCTCTAAATATTGACGATTTACTTGCAAGTTTTAATTCGCTTATTAACGCTTCCTCTATAGTTTGAGTTTTATAAAAGTCGTTAATTCCAGCAAATAAGCCTAAGCCAACATAGTTTCTAGATTGCATTAAATGGTGAGGAAGATCTATATCCGCAATTTTAAGAGAACCGCTTGTAAATTTCATATATCCGGATAATGTAAGCAATAACGCTGATTTTCCAGAACCATGTTCTCCAGATATTGCAACAATTTGATTAGGCTCTACTTTTAATGAAACGTTACAAAATGGTGATTTTCTAAATCGTTTTAATCCTAATTCTTTCGCTTCTAAAAGCGTTTGTATCTTTTCCATAATAAGCTGTAGATTCATGCATCCAATAGCAATCCAAATATTCAAATTACTATTTGCACGTCTAAGCATTCCTCCTTACTTATAACTAAAACATACATGCAAAATAAACAATGTTGAAACTTTCAAAACATATGCATTTTTCGAATTAGAATATACGCATTTTGTTTTGAAAGTATCAAAATCGCTATCTTGCACATATTTAATTTTTGTTTGATTATTTATTTCAATTCTTAATTTTTTACATACAACCTTAATTCTTGATTTTATTCAATTCTTTTCATAACAATTCATTGTTACACTCAAATAAAATCATTGCATAGTTAAAACCAACTTGTTTTAATAATGCAAAATAACAGTTATTACTAATCGTTTAAATCTATCATTAGCACACTTTTAGAGTACTCTTTTGTACGAACAATATTTACTTTTATTATGGATGTATTTACTACACAAATATTTACTTTTATTATGAATATATTTGATACATCAATATTCACTTTTATTATAGATATATTTACTACACAAATATTCATGCACAGAAAAAATAATCTAAAATGTCAAATAATGTAATTAAAAGCAAGGTATAAATTATCTAGTAGAATAGTAGAAGTGTATCAATATAAATCACGATTAGCTAGCATAACTAACGAGGACACTTAAATGAATGAAGAAGAAATTCGTCAATGGCTTATCAAATGCTTTGGTCCTGTGCAAGGCGAGGAAGCATGGCAACAGCTAAATCAGCTACCTTTTGAAGTACGAAACCAGTTGATGAATCAAAAGCCAGACGATCTTCCTAATCCAGAAGAAGTTCGCACTATGATGCAAGCTTTCAGTGATGGAGGATTAAATTCACCTGTAGAAATGACCGATACACTTCAAAAAGGTCCTATTAACGCTAAACTCGCGCAATCACTAGCTTTACAGCAAGCTACAGGAGACAATAGTTCAGTTAATGCAGATGTAGCAGACGGGCTAAGAAGATCAATAAGTAAAGCAAATTTATGGCTAGATATAACGACCAATTTTAATCCTGCTCCAGGTAATCCCGATATTCTTTCGCGCGGAAATTGGGTTGAAGGAACTATTGAATCATGGATTAAATTTGCTACTCCTGTTGCGCGCGCTATAAGCGATGCTTTTACTTCAGTTATTGCAAATCGCTTTTCAGATATTGACGATGCTGAAATTTCTGGAGTTTTTGCCGGAGTTGTACCTATCCCCCTGCCAAAAGGAATGAATAATCCAGTACAACTTATGAAATTGCTAGCAAACACAAGCTTTGCAATGCAACTGGGTTCTGCTGCTGGAGCTTTATCTCACGAAGTACATGGAAGTTTTGATCAAGGTATTGCACTATTAAAGAATCCAGCAGGCGGATTAATACCATATAATTGCATTGATTACGCTAAAGTTTGGGGATTAAATACTACAGAAGTAATGGATTATCTTGCTTTACGAGAATTAGCTCACGCTAGATTATTTGCTTCAGTTCCTTGGCTTATGACACGTTTTGAAGCGCTAATAATTAAGTATTCTAATGGAATAAATATTGATTTAGATGCAATGGAAGATCAATTACGCGATGTAGATCCAATGAATCCTGAAGCAATTAGCGGAGCTGTTAATCTTTCTAAAGTTGGAAATAACGATTCAGATGAACAAAAACAAGCTTTGAAAAGTTTTGAAACTTTATTAGCTTTAACAGAAGGATGGGTTGATTGCGTAACGTGGAGAGCAGGAATGGCTCACATTCCTCACATAGATCAATTACGCGAAATGACAAGACGCGAACGAGCTGCAGGAGGTCCTGCAGAAGTGACTTTTGAATCATTGCTTGGACTTAATCTAAGACCTAAGCGCATGCGCGAGGCAGCTGATTTGTGGGAAAAAATCACCCAAGAAAATGGAATAGAAAAACGCGATTCCTTGTGGGCTCATCCAGATTTATTGCCAGAATTGCATGAAAACGATTCTCTGACTAATTCAACTGATTCAACTAATTCAACTAATTCGCAATCTGAGATTTCTTCTAACGATGAAAACGATTTACAAATATCTAATATCGATCCAAAAAACGAAAATACAAATTGCGAAAATCACAATAACACAGAAAACAACACAGATAACAACACAGATACAAATGCAAATGATATAAATAATTCTGAAAGTATTACAGATCTAAATGAAGATAAAAAGGAAAAAGATTCTGAAAATCTAAAAGACCTGAAAGACTTGAAAGACTTGGATAACCTGGATTCAATCAATTGGGATGATGAATTAAGTAAGCTATTAGAAAATATGAATTCCGAAAAGAACGATAACAATAATTCAGATCCTAATAATTCAGATTCTAATAATTGCGCCAATAAGAATCTTGATAACAATAACAATGATAATAATAATGACAGCAAAAGCGAAAATAAAGACGACAACAACCTAGAATAGTGACAGTGATAACAATGTTGACTAAAAAGCAAAAATTGCGAAATCACTAGCACTATATCAGCACAACACATGAACACAGCGAGCGCAAGAAGAATAGTGGATTTTTATACAAAATTAAGACATTCAATGCCTAATAAATAATTCTTAAAACTTGCGTTCAAAGTTCAAGACATTTAAGAATTCAAGACATTTAAGAATTCAAAGTTCAGTGCGCTCAAAAATTTACGATAAGAATCTACTTGGACTACGTGTTGCTCCAACGTCAAGTTCTCTACGTAAAGCATACGAAAGCTGAAGCGTCTTTTCTGCTCTTGTAATAGCTACATACATAAGTCGCCGCTCTTCTTCAAGATTTTCGCTATTTTCATCACATGTACCAAAAGGTATAAGCCCATCTGAACATCCAATAATGAATACGTGTTTAAATTCAAGACCTTTAGACGCATGTATAGTGGACACATTCACAGGTATTTGCATACGCGATTCTTCACTATGTGGAACGCTATTCATTATTTCTGAAACACTTAAAGGCAAATCTGGAATTTGCAAATTTTCACTAGCGCTTTCACCAGAATTTACGCCATTATTTTCACCAGAATTTACGCCAGAATCCTCACTAACACTTTCACTATTGCTTTCACTATTGCTCTCACTATTGCTTTCACTATTGCTCTCACTAGAATTCTCGTAATCACGCAATTCAGCATTATCTAATACAGTTCTTTGAACACTCATGTCGTTACGAACTTTAACACTCAAACCAATATTTCGTAACATATTGCATACAACATCTTGCTGAGCATTAGTTCGAGTCAATATTGCACAATCACTTGGCACAACTTTATCATCACGGACCATGCACATAATAGTTTGAGCAACAGCTAACGCTTCATCTTTATCGCTAAGAAAAACTTTCTTAGAAATACGTTTTCCACCTTTACTTAAAGCACGCATCTTAACGTAATCTTTCGAATAATCAGATGCTGAAAGCACACGATTAGCTAATCCAACAATTCTCTCAGTAGATCGATAATCTGTGTCTAAACTAATATCCGCATTAAGAGGTGCAAATTCTTTTGGAAATTGCAATAAATCGTAACTACTCGCACCAGCAAATGAATAAATCGTCTGAGCAGGATCACCAACTACGCAAATATTTCTGTTTTCGCCCAACCACAATCGTAAAAGTTCATGCTGCAGCGGAGAAACATCCTGATATTCATCAACTGTAAGCCATTTAATAGAATCACGTATTTTACGAGCAGCTTGAGGAAAAGCATCAATAATATGGCAATCAAGCAATAATAAATCATTAAAATCTATAAAATTATTATTATTTTTTTCTCTTTCATATGATTCATATATATCAATAAATTTTTGAGCCTCCAGCCCAGCAGGCACAGTTCGATGCATTATAGAGCAAACTTTTTCGTAATCTTTAGGCGCTACAAGAGATACTTTTGCCCAATTTATTTCCGACATAATATCCCTAATATAAACAGGAGGAATATCAGATAATCCTTCACATTTAGACGCTGCTATTCGCAATATATTACGTGGATTGGCAATTACATTCGGAAAAGGAGCAGAACACACATCATCCCATACTCTACGTATTTGTTGTAATGCTGCTGAATGAAAAGTTGAAACTCGAGCGCCACTACTTACGCCTAAACTATCTAACCTATCTCTCATTTCTTGAGCTGCTTTTACAGAAAAAGTAACTGCTAACACTCCTTTAGAATCCCATTGATTAGTAGCACAAGCATAAGCAATTCTTCTAGTAATAGTACGAGTTTTACCAGCTCCAGCGCACGCAATAATACGCACTGGTCCATGTATTGACATAGCTGCAGCACGTTGATTATCATCTAAACCTTGCAATAATAAATCAGGCTCTTGCGTAAAACTCATACTTATATTGTGACAGAAATTCTAGCCATATAAAAATTTTTATTACTATTGTGGTCAGAAGTTCATAATATTTGAAGTCAATAATATCTATGGTTAAACGTACTTGTAGTTCATAATATTTGTAGTTCATCATACTAGACAGAAACTAAACATATTGCTCAGAAGATCAATAAAATAATCATACTTATAAGAAGCTAATAATCAAGCTAACAATATTTACGAAAGACTAACAATCAAGCTAACAATCAAGCTAACAATATTGATACAAAATTTATAAAAGTTGTCAAAAACTGTCGCATTTCGTTACTTTGTATTACTGTGGGAGTGTGACACAGTTAAGTAGATTCAAGTTAGCAGCATTGGCCTCATCGGTCATGCCAGAAGTACAGTTCGCTGGAACCCGCAAAAGCGAGCAGGCAAACGCCACTGATGCCGCTGCGGGAATCTCCCATGCAGTTATACAAGATGTTTCAGGACGCCTTTACGACATCTTCGTTAGCACAGAAACACAGGGTCGTCATAGATTGCGAGATCGCGCAAGAGCAGCATGGGCATTACAACAAACTAAGGGATTAGCTGCACTGGGATTTGCATACGATCAGATGTTGAATTTTTACCCTGGAGCATTGCACAAACCTAGCGAAAACAATTCTCAAAATGAAGATTCTCAAACTAATTCTTCTAATTTTAATTACGAAATTATGCAAGGATTAGGTAAAAAACTTAATAATGAAGAACCTACTGTGCTAATTTGCTCACATCTAAATGGATGTGCAAGAGAATTAAATCTACTTACAACTGACGATTGCACTAATGTTGGAACAGCTTTAGGAGCAATACACAGGCTTCGTCCAACTTTCCTTCAAAGAGCAAAATATCCTTCATTTACTACAGGAAATATTAGAGCACAACTTACAGGATGGATTAAACGCTTGAGAGCTGCTGGTCACATTCCTTCAGAAATCACAGATAGTTGGTCTAGAGTATTAGAAACAGAAGGATTATGGTCATTTGACACTTGTCCTGTACATGGCGGATTTTGTGACGGTGACTTTCTATTTTCAGGCTCTACTATTAGCGCAATAACCAATTGGCAGAGCATGCAAATTAACGATCCAGCAAGAGATTTAGCTTGGATTTTCGCAAAGTTAAATGAGCAAAAACGCAATGCTTTACTTTCTGCATACGGGCGCGTTAGAGGATCTCATTTAGATAGTCTTATAATGCTTCGCGCAAACTTATGGCTTCAAATGGAACAAGTCGGAGATTTTATACAAGCTTTGCAACATGCAGATAATGCTGGAATAATGCGATTCAAAGCTCAAGTTGAACGACTTGCACATGAACTTATGCGTATAAATAGCTCTAAAACATCGAAAACATCTAATGCAAGTAGATCTAAGCTCGACTCGACTATTACAGTCGGCGATTTAGTAAACGATGATACTTATTCATCTGAACGCAAAACTCAAGTAGCTTCTAAATCTTCAGCAACTCAATCTATTGGTGACAATACTGAAGAAAGCGATATAACACTTGAAGGACATACTCAAGTTAAAGATCCTACTAACGAGAACGTGGTTCAAATAGACGATAGCACAAATGAGTCTTGCGCATCTAAAACATCTGCTACAAAATCGCAAAATGAACAACATTTAGCTAATCAATCGCAATCCTCTAATCAAGCTAACACTACTTCTAATAACTACGATGATATTGCAACACAAGTTATAACAAATATTAAAAATAGCGAAAGCAGTAGCAATAGCGATATCGAAAGCAATAGCGAAAATTCCAGTGATAGCGATAATGGAAATAACAGCAAAATTTCAAAAAATCAAAATAATAATGAAGAAAATTCCAAAAAACACAATTATAAAGAAAAAGAAAAATTAACTGAAACAAAAAGTGAAGTAACAGACGATGCGCCTGAAACTGTTGCAATCCCATTGCTTGAACGCGAAGAGCGCGCAATGAGAGATGCTAAGGCGGATTTAGATGAATAGAAGGAGATTAATATGCGAGTAGTACTTGGAGTAAAAAACAGTTCTGATTCTATTGACTTTGAAACTGAACAAAGCGCAGAAGAAGTGCGAAATATAATCGCAAATGCTAATGTAGATTCAATGATTGAGCTTACAGATAACAATAATCGCAAGATTCTTATGCAAAAAGAGTTCCTATCTTATGCTCTTATCGGAGATACGCCAAAGCATACTGTTGGATTTGGCGCACTGAACTAGTTTATTAACAAATCACATAATAATCCTGTAGCTTTTATAAAAGGCTATAGGATTATTTACTAAGTAAGTTAAGTATAGATTGTGTACTAGTGAGGTGTGGGAAATACTTAACGAACAATAAAAAGCGAAACGGTATTTTGAATAAGTTACACCTGATCCAAGCTATTTATAAAACTAAAGTAAGCTAAAATCTAGCTTTTACTACTACAAGCAATAACATTTGATAATGCGTAAAAAGTTGAAGCTCCTGTGAGGTAAGGTAATTCCCACGCCTTACAACAACAGTCATATTTTGTAAAAAAATCCTATAGCATTATTTACAAACTCACTACCATTTTGCTGTTTTGTGAGTAGTGGGAATTACTTATATCTTTATCTGCTATATTTTATATCCGCGATTTAATATTTCATCTACTACTTTTCGGCTAGTTTTTTCCTCCCCAAGAAGATTCGGCTTGCCTTTTCCGTGCCAATCTGATCCTCCTGTAACAATCAAATTTAGTTCGTTTGCTAATCCTAATAGACGCTGACGTTGAGTCAAAGAATTACCTCGATGATAAACTTCTAAACCGTCAAGACCTGAGAAAGCATAAGCAGTAATTTGATCGTCTGAAAGTAAAAGTGAATTTCTACTATAATCTGCTGGATGCGCGATTATAATCACTCCTCCTGCATGTTTGATTGCGTCAATAACTTCATAAACTGTCGGCGAAGGCGTAGGAATATAATACGGTCCACACGGTGAAACCGGTCCGGAAAATGCTTGTGAGCGTGTTTTGAAAATTCCTGCAGCAACAAGCGCGTCTGCAATATGCGGTCTGCCAATTGTTGTAAGCTCTCCATAACTAGCTTGAGATAACACATCTTCCCAAGTAATCGGATAATCTTTACTCATTCGTTCAACCATTGCACGAGTGCGTTCTATTCTACGTTTCCTCGTAGTTTCAAACATTTTCTTTACATAATCATCTTGAGGATTATATTGATAAGCTAACATATGAACTGAAATACCGTAATCTTCTGCTGTAATTTCAGAACCATATAAAACTGGCATATTAGCAGCGTTAGCAGCTTTACGGAAATCATCCCATCCTGCTGACGTATCATGATCTGTAATGGCAACACCCTCAATATTAAGATTTTTAGCAATATTTATTAAACTTTGCGGAGTCTGCGTTCCATCAGAATATGTTGTGTGACAATGCAAATCCCATCCGCAAGAGTTGCAATCATCCGTAGAATCATTTGCGCAATCGTTTACGCAATCGTTTACGCAATCGTTTACGCAATCATTAGAAGATTTTTCTTCTTGCGAATAATCTTTAGAAAATTTATTGTTACTAACAATTACAGTCATATAACTATCGTAGACTGTAGTATGTAAACTTTTATACACAATGTAGCGTAATTCTAACAATTTTACGAGGAAACATATGCAGCAAACTAATTTAATTGAAGAAAAAGAGAATAATAATACTCAATTTATCGGCTGGCGGCATACTAACATATGGACTTACGGGATTATGTTCATTGTTTCTGCAATAGCGTTATTAACATCACTTATTCTTTCATCAGAAACGTTAGCTTTAGCAAGAGCACCTCACTCAAAACTTGCTTGCGATGTTAGCGGAGCAATATCTTGTTCAAAAGTAGCTCAAACTTGGCAAGCAGAATTCATACATTTTGGAGAATTAAGTTTCCCAAACTCATTCTTTGGTATCGCTGCAGAAGCAATATTTCTTACGATCGCAATAATCGGTTTAGCTAAAATGAAATTCCCAAAATGGCTTGCATCAGCTTCTTGGTTAGGAGGATTATTCGCGCTTTTATACGCTTATTGGCTGTTTTCTCAATCACTATTCGTAATCAACGTATTATGCCCATGGTGTTTAGTATTGATGTTCTCAACTACAGTGCAATTTATTTCCCTTTCTCATGCAACTATATGTGTTCAAGAAGTAGGATTGCGCGCGGCTCCATGGTTAAAATCATATTACCGATTGCATTATGATTTAATGCTTGATGCTGTGTGGATTATGGTATTAGTTACTTTGATTTTTGCAACTCACGGTAGTGAAATTATAGCTTTGTTTACGAAGTAATTACCACTACTCACAAAACAGCAAAACAGTAGTGAGTTTGTAAATAATCCTATAGGATTTTTACTAAGTAAGTTAAGTATAGATTGTGTACTAGTGAGGTGTGGGA
>NZ_KQ961858.1:0-36305 GCF_001563665.1 Gardnerella vaginalis
CAATTAAAAGCCTAAACAATGAACACGTTATAAATACTCGAAACGCTAGTCTTCGCTTATAACACGTTTTATAGACCGGCTTATAAGTTGAGCAGTCTTATAAGTTAAGCACGGTTTATGAGTTAAATTAAAAACCCCGGGGCTTTAGTCCCAGGGTTTCTAACTAAAAGAGAAGAAGAAAATTAAATTATATTAAACACAACTCAAAACATTAAACTCAATGATTTAAATCCTATTAAAAATAAAACCACACTATCCTGAACAAAAGAATACCAAACCCTTAAAAAACCCTGAAAAAACAACGTTAATTATCTAAGATTCTTATTTTTTATATTTTATATTATTTCTTACTTATATATTTAAAGCATGAGAACAGTTATAACGTTTGCTAATCGTAAATAAAGCGATAATTGCGTGTAAATAACGCCACATTGCGAGTAAAGATTGCTCCGCACTAAAATGATCTAAAGTAGACGAGAATAACGAATAGGTCGCGCAATGACGTTTGCTAATCGTAAATAGGGAAGTTGTGATTACATGTGTGAGAATTTGTTATTAAGTACACTTGTATTATTTTGCGATTGATTGATAGTGTAATAATTTGTGATTGATTGAATAATGATTTGTAATTTAGTGTGTATGATTTTGCGAGTAATGATCTTAAATTTTGGTAATTCTCTAATTTGCCGTATGCTTGAACTATGCCTGAAGATATTTCGTCTAATTGTGAAGCTCAGAAGTCAGCTTACGATGGTGTGAAGCCCGAAGAAAATCACTTACAAAATTCAAATAGAGGGCTTTGCTGTGAGTCTAATAGAGAGTTTTGCGATGAGTCTAATGGTGAGCATTTGCATGCAAATAGTGAACTTTGCAATGAACCTTCGCATGCGAATAGAGAATGTGTGCTTAGTGAAGACGTAGATAGTAGATATGGCGAATGTGACTTGCTTAATGTTGGTGTGAATGCAAATTTGAATATTTCTAATGATTCTAAACTTTATGATAGCCGTGTTGATGAAAATGATTTTGCATGTAGTCGCGTTAGTGAAAATGATTCAGATGAAGTAAACGTTGTAAAAAGTAGTGTTGAAAGTTCTACTACTCATGATGTTGTAAAGTCTAATGTTAAGTTACCTTTATCTATTTCAGCGCGACTGGGTCAATTGCAATTCCATCTTTCTGGAAAGTTTCGTGTGCTTCAGTGTGCTGATATACAAGAAAATTCTAAAGTTTCAAAAGATACTATTCGTCTTATTGAAGCTGCTTGTGATGAGGCTAGACCAGATATAGTTATTTTCACTGGAAATCAGATTGCGGGATATGATAAAGATTTTTCTAATACTTTTACGCGCCGTCGTTGGGAACATAATTTAGATTTTTCAGATTCTGATTTAGAAGATACGCGTGAAAAAATTCGCAAGCATATAAGTAGCGTTGTAAAACCCTTGGAAGATAGGGGGATTCCGTGGGTTGTAACTTATGGAAATCATGACAATCAGTGTGGTTTGAGCAATGCACAATTAGATGATTTATATAGAGAATTTCCGGGTTGTTTAAATCATAGCGGAAATATTTCCGATAGAATGGAATATGAAGATAAAAATTGTGATTTTAGTGAAGAATCTGCCTTTAAATCTGTAAAAGTACAACATGCAAAAGGTGTACAACGCGTGCATGGAATATTGCCTAATCAAGTGATTTTTCCTTGTGAACCCGGTACTTTAGCTTTGCCTGTAAAAGACTGTAAGAATAAAGATATAGTGTTTTCTTTAGTGTTAGTGGATTCTGGTGACTATTCTCGCGCGGGTGGTTATGGTGAGCCATCTAAAATAGCTCTCGATTTTTTGAGCAAAATTTCTAGCTTTTTGCCTGCAAGGTTTTGTGTATTCCAGCATTTTGCTCTTAAGCAATATTACGATTTGCTTAGAGAAGTACCTAAGAAAAATGCAAGTGCTGAGCGTGCGATAGAAGGGTATCGTGCTTTTAGTGGAAAATACTATGTGTTAGATGAGTCTAAAGTTTTATCTGATTGTTATCTGAGTGAAGGCGTAAGCTGTCCAGATCTAGATAGTGGTGAATTTGCTATTTTGCGTAAAAATGGCACGTTTTCTATTGCTTCTGGGCATGATCACCGTAATTCTTTTGCAGGTAGAGAGAAGTCACATAATATGCTGCTTGTTTCTACTCCAACTTGTGGATTTGCTTCTTATGGTCCTGAGCCTTATAAGCGCGGTATTCGTCTTTTTGAATTTGATATACGTCATCCATTTGAACCTCGTACTCAGATGCTTGAGTTTGGTAAATTAGTTGGTAAGCCATCATCTCGTAAAGCCTATACTTATGGTCTAACTGCAGAATCTGAACACAATCTTCCTGAAGTTGATTTATTGCGCAAGCCGTCTATGTTTGCGCGTTTAATTCATAGATTACGTAAAAGGTGATTTGTTTTAGTTTTTGTTTTAGTTTTTGTTTTAGTTTTAGTTTTTGTTTTAGTGCTTTATTGATTAGATTTGCTGATTTGCTTTAATTTTTAGTGCTTATTGCTGTCGTGCGAGAGTTTCGTGCGTTTGTATATACGTATTTCATACGCGCATTTTGTACGCGCGTTTTGAAAGTCTGTTTCGTGGGTAAGTCTTTCGCTATTATATATATAGTATTTTGAGTGCGCTGCAATTTTCATGCAAAATGTGAGTTTTCTTGTCAGCGATTGCTTATGGGAGTTTTGACTATGCACGCGCGTAAACGAAAGAGGTAAATGTGTTTGCACAGAGCGTAGCTGATACTAGCGATAATAACGCATTAGATGTGTTACATGTTGAAGGTGGTAAGCCCTTAAATGGCACTATTAAGGTACGTGGTGCGAAAAATTTCGTCAGTAAGGCAATGGTTGCGGCACTGCTTGCTGCTGAAAAATCTACATTAAAAAATGTTCCCGAAATTCGCGATGTGCATGTTGTTTCAGATTTATTGCGTTTGCATGGTGTTAATGTTGATGTAAATGTTTCTGATGGTATTGTTGAAATTGATGCTGCAAAAGTTCAATTAGCAGACGTTGCAGATGTTGATACTCTTTCAGGTTCTTCTCGTATTCCAATACTTTTCTCTGGTCCATTGTTACATCGTTTAGGGGAAGCTTTTATACCTGCACTAGGCGGTTGTAATATTGGTGGACGCCCTATTGATTTTCATTTAGAAACCTTGAGAAAATTGGGCGCTAATGTAGATAAAGATCACGAGGATGGCATACATATAACTGCTCCTTACGGTTTGCATGGAACTAAAATTCATTTGCCTTATCCGTCTGTTGGTGCAACTGAGCAAACATTATTAGCAGCTGTTTTAGCTGAAGGACGTACTGAAGTTTCTGGAGCTGCAATTGAACCTGAAATTATGGATTTGGTTGCTGTATTACAAAAAATGGGCGCTATTATTTCGGTTGATGTTGACAGGACTTTCCGTATTGAAGGCGTTGAAGAGCTGCATGGATATACTCACACTGCTTTAACTGATCGTATTGAGGCTGCATCGTGGGCTTCTGCTGCATTAGCAACTCATGGAGATGTGTTTATTAAAGGTGCAACTCAGCCTGAAATGATGACTTTCCTGAATGTTTTTCGTAAAGTTGGCGGTCGTTTTGATGTTACTGATCAAGGCATTCGTTTTTGGCATCCGGGCGGTGACTTGCAACCTGTTGCGATTGAAACAGATGTGCATCCTGGTTTTATGACTGATTGGCAGCAGCCTTTGGTTGTGGCTCTTACTCAAGCAAAAGGTTTGAGTATTGTGCATGAAACAGTGTATGAAAACAGGTTTGGTTTTACTAAGCCTTTGGTTGATATGGGTGCAAAAGTTCAGCTTTATAGAGAATGTTTAGGATCTTTGCCGTGTCGTTTCCAGCAGCGTAATTATAAGCATTCTGCTGTGATTTTTGGACCTACTCCTTTAACTGGTCAAGATATTGATGTTCCTGATTTGCGTGGTGGTTTTAGTCATTTGATTGCTGCATTGACTGCTAAAGGTCCGTCTAATGTACACGGAATTTCGTTGATTGATCGCGGTTATGCTGATTTTCGTGGCAAGCTGCTTGCTTTAGGTGCAAATATTGATTAGCTATTAGTTTGTTAGTTTTTTAAGCTGCTGAATCTTAGTTTTTTAAGTGGCTAAAGCGATGTTTGTCTATTAAAGCGTCATATGTTTCTGTGTGTTATAGTTTTCTAGGTGTTTTAGAGCGTTCGCAAGATTCTTGTGAACGCTTTTTGTTTTACATTAGTGTTAGATTTTGTAATATTTAGTTTGTTTATGTAATAAAAATGTTGTGTTAAACTTTCGACCACATTGGCGGAAAAAGCTTGGCTTAGTAAAAAATCTTCATTAAAGTAATATTCACATTGAAGTGTAGCTGCTTTAAATAATTGTTTTTAGAGTAAAAAAGTTTGCGTATTTGGTTTTATGGTTTTTGTTTGAGAGTAGATGTTATTTGGAAGCGCACATAGCAATATGCGAATTGCTGAAAATTGGGGGAATAATGAATTGCGTAGGTGGTAGATACCAGCTACTTGGCGAGTTGGGGCGAGGTGGCACGTCTATAGTGTATCTCGCTGTAGATAATGTATTGCAATGCAAATGGACTGTGAAAGAAGTTGTTCTTGAACAGTCTAATCAGTCTGCAGATGTATTGAAACAGGCATTGCGTGCAGAAATCGCTATTCTTAATCGCTGTGATAACCCGTATATACCACGTATTGTCAATTATTTTGAAGAAGGGAATCGTGCTTACATAGTTCGTGATTATGTTCAAGGAAATCCACTTTCTTATATAGTTTCTAAGAATGGTGCTCAAAATATTAAATTTGTGATCCGTATTGGTATTGAATTATGTGAAATATTAAAGTATTTGCATAATTTGCATCCTGCTGTTGTTTATGGTGATATGAAGCCATCGAATGTGATGATAAATCATGATGGTCACGTAAAACTTATAGATTTTGGTGCTGCTCAAGAATTGCGTACAATTCAGCGAGAAAACTTAATGAATAGTAGTAACGTGACTTTTGGAACTAAAAGTTTTGCTGCTCCTGAACAATTTTCTAATTTAGGATTAGTAAGTGTTCAATCAGATATTTATTCTCTTTCTGCAACTTTAGCTTATGCGCTTTTTGGTAGAAAAGTTAATGGGAAGATTGATTTTTCGCGATTTTGCACTGTAGATGATTGTAATGAATTAGACTTTTGCTCTACATCCGGTGTTTCTAGTGTTCTGGGTGCCTCTAGTTCTCGTAGCGTATCTAATGCGTGCGAAACATCTAGCATGTTTCATGATGGCAATTATAAGCGAGTGAGCGCTTTAGATAGAGATGGCTATGCGGATGATAAAAATAATTTTTGTCGAAAGTCTAATGATGGATTTGATGAAAGTTTGTTATTAAATAATTATGTAATGGCAAAATTATGTAGTGTTATAGCTCGCGGTATGTGCATAAAACCAGAGAACAGATATAAATCTTGCGATTTCATGATGGAAGATTTGCTAAATTTGCAAGAATTATTGATCAAAAATAAATATTGCAATAAAAATATGAAAATTGCTGAATCTCAGGGTTGTGAATTGCATGTTTGTGAATCTCGTGATTGTGGATTGCATGGTTGTAAATCTCTGGATTGCGAATCGTCATCTTGCGAATCGCGTGATAGCAAATTGCGTGATTGTGAATCTAGCGATTGTAAATCGTATTCCGGAAAATCTAAGTCAGATAGTTCAGTTGCTAGTAATTTAGATCTTAAAAAATCAAATTATATTGAGTTAAATTCTCGTGAATCTCGTGATTGTGAATCTGGTGTTCGTGAATCATCATCTCATGAATCGGGTATCGATAATTCAAGTTTTAGTCAGTTTGATAGAAAGTCTAATAGAGTTAAGAAATCATTTGTTAGTAGAAGAGAAATTAGGGCTAGAAAACGTAGGCATTTTGCTTATGTTTTAGTTCTAGCGATTTCTGGGTTATTGTGTTTTGTGCTTAGTCCAGTAAGTTTTGCTGTTTCTCAGCGTGTTCGTAATGAGAATTATGACAGAAATATTCGCAATTGTTCTTTAGCATTGGATTCTGAAAATGCTGAAATGTATTGCGAGCGTGCAATAAGTGATGAGTCTATGCCTATGACACCTTTATTGCAATTATTGAAATATCACTGTAGAGATTTTCGTTGGGATTCTCGCGAAAGGCGCGTATTTAATAAATTGCTTTCGAAATATGATTCTAGATTGCGTAGTCAAAGTGAATTGTGGTCTAAGCTTTCTTTTGAGATTGGTAAAGCGTATTGGTTTTATGCTTTTGATTTTACTAAATCAGAAAATGTTGGGAATAATTCACTCTTAATTGATAGAAATGATAAATTGAAGAATTCTTCATCTCAAGATGATGCTTTAGAAAATGAGTATGTTGAATATGTTCATGAAGCATTAGATTGGTTTGATAAAGCATCGCATGATGTTAGTTATCAGCAGCATGAGCTTATTTCGTTATATAAATCTGTTGCTAGTGCATATTTTAAGATAATACAAAATTCTCAAGTTGATTCTAAAGAAGATAGTGCTATTGGAGATAAAAATGTTGGAAATTCTGATAAAAGTTTTAGCGATAATGAGAAAGAGAGTAATAGTGTAAAAGATGTTTATACGGATTCGTATTATCGCAATTTTTGTATGAATCTTCTCGACTTTCTTGAAGTAAATCGTAATAGCAGTAATGAAGTTGTTCGTATTGGTAGTGCAGAAGTTGCATTAGATAGTGCTCAATTCTTGGAGAAAAAATTAAGTTCTGAAGAAGATAGTAATTCTATAGAAAAGCTTTATAATCTTTCGCTTGATATAGCTAAATCAACTAAGACTACAAGTTATGTAACAGAATCACGTAAAAAACAATTGCTTAGTGTTTTTGAACTTTTTGAAAGTAGCAAGAATGTTAATCACGATGTAGTAAAAGGGATTCTTATTAAAAAAGAAGATTTGAGTTCAAATAAATATGCAAATACTGGTGGAGTAATTATCAATGATGACAGTAAAGATTCTGAGAAAGATTCTGAGAAAGGAGATAATAAAGCATCGCGTAAAGCATTTGGTAAAGGCTCTAAGAAGGGAAAATAAGGAAAGAAAGTAAGGAAATTGAATGAAGTTAAAGAAAGAAAAAGTTAGCTAAGGAGGGAAGTTAAGTGGGGGTGTGTTAAGTAGGGGTGTGTTAAGTAGGGATGTGTTAAGTAGGGATGTGTTAAGAAAGTTAAGAACTTTAAGAAGGGAGTTAAGAAGGGAGTTAAGAAGGGAGTTGAGAAGGAAATTTAAGAAAGGAAGTTAAGAAATTTAAGAAGGAAGATTTGAAACCTGAAAATAAAGGATCTTGCAGAAAAGAGATAAAAATCATTTGTGAGCCTAGAAAAGATGGGAGGCGTGGATAGCTATGAAATAAATGAAGATAAAGAAAATCTTAATAATATTTCTGAAGGAACGAATTGGAGTAGTACGCGAGTTGAATACAACAAAAATATAAAAAGAAAAATAAATGAATTAGATTTCTTCATAAAATTTAGTTCATTTGCATGAGTTTCGGGGGATTTATGACAGCTGGAATGTGGAGCATGCTGGGGTATTTTTTGCTAATAATTGGAGCTTTACTATGCTTTAGTGCAATTATTGTGTCAAAAATCATAAAGATAAAACGTGCGATTAGATATATAAGTTCGTTTTTATACACTTCTGCAAGACATAGTCATAAATCATCTTTAAATTCTAGAAAGCTTTTTCTTCGTTGTAAGTCGAATCTTGCAGGTGCATGTTTGATTGATAAGGGTTCTGCTGATAAGGGTTCTGCTGATACGTATTCAGTTGATACGTCTTTGGCTGATGTAAATCATGCTGTAAGTATAAGGCATATGAATCGCAAGAATAGAGTTAATAATTTAACTAGTGTGAATCGCGCGAATTATATGAGTGACGTAAACAAGTCGAATATAGTTACTTCAAAATCTCGTTCTGCTTGTGCTAAAAAGCGTTTGCGTGCTCTTGTTTGAGTGCGCTATTCGAATGATTGTATAGAAAATATCACTATTTATTGGGGGAAATGTGATGATGAGAAAGTTGAGTAAGCATACTTTTTATGGAAAATCATCGCTAAGGAGATGGGTTTATGCTGCTATAGTTTGCGTTGTTATTATGTCTTGGATATGCATTGGTAGTGAAAATATTGCATCGCTTGTATATAATACAAAATCTTCTTCTGCTATGGCAACAGAATCTGTTTCTTCTGGGACAATTGGCGAATATATTGATTCGAGTTCGATTTCGAGTTCAATTGAAGAAATGCAACCTAGTATGCTTGGATTGCGTTATATTCATGTTAAGAATGTTGATTTTTGTGGAGAAAATTCAACTGAGATATTGAATAAAGGAGCTTTCGCGTTTGCGCATGCGTCTGTTCGCTTAAAAATCACTATTGATGGTTTTACTCGTGCTTTTGCAAAACGTTTGCAAAAATTACGTGTAAGTATACAAAAATATAAAGTTACAGGTGATTCTCGCATTCTTGAGCCAACAAAATTATTGTCAGAAAGCGTTGATGTTCATTATAGGGAAGATCCTCAAACGAAGAGTCTGACTTTAGATGCTCCAACTAGTTATACAATCAATTTAACTCTTAGTGGTGAAGGTGTATACGATATTGGAACGTTAAAAGTACGCGCAATTGCTCTTAAAAGCATACCAAAAGCAAATAGATACTTCACTAATAGTAGCTTTGTGAAAAATTCTTATGAGAATACTAATAGTTCCATAATTGATTCTATACAAAATCCTACTGGTGTTCGTTTCATAGTAATCGACAACACGCGTCCTTCTATGAAAGTTATGTATGAAGATAAAAAAGATGGTAATACTAAGTATTTTAATCATCATCGAATCGCGCATATAACTGTTAAAGATGCGAATTTTTCTTTAATGAAACTATTGCAAAATGATGCAATAGCTCGTACAGATGATGAAAAATCTCAAGTTATTATTAGTGCATCTGATTTTATAAAAGATAATAAATCTAGTGAAATATGGCATTCTACTTTGAACTACGATGATGGCGATTGGCGTGTGATTTACAGAGTAACTGACATGTCTGGTAATAAATCGGAGTATGTAAAAAATTCATTTATTGTTGATACTAAAGATCCTAATGTTGAAATTTCTGATATTGCGAGCAATAAAACTTACGAAGTAGAAAATTCTGGTTTTCCATTTAAAGCGATTGTTCGCGATAATATGCGATTGAAGTCTTTTCTTATGCGCGTTAACGGAAAAGTGGTTATAAAGTGGAATTCTAGTTCTAAATCTGAAAGTAATAATATTAACTCTGATTCTGAAGATTCTAGTTATTCTAATGGCGTTGTAGTAAAAAATGTTTCAGATTCAGAAAAGTTATTAACTTACACGTTAGAACCTTCCGAAAAGCTATACGATGTTTATGTTGAAACTACGGATTTTGTTGGTCGTACTGTGTTCCAGAAAATTGAAAATGTTAGAGTTAAATCGCGTTCTAACAATAGTTCAAATTCTGATAGTAACAAAGTTGTGAACGATTCTTATGATAGTGAATCATCTTTTGATAAACTTTACAATATTGTGCGTGGAATTATTAAAATTCCAGTTTCTACAGATAAACCAATAACTAATACTGATCAAGAGAATCAAAATTCTGTAAATTCTGGGAATTTAGGTAAACAAAAGCCTGCTTCAAGTGAAAAATCTTCTAAAAAATTATCTCATCATTCTATAAGTCCGAAGAAAATACTTTCTAACAATGGTAATAGTGTAGATAATTCACATTTGAAGAATCAAAAGACTTCGCTTAAAACTAAAGATCCGTCCAAGAGTCAAGGACCAAATGAAAAAGATTCATTAAAAAGTGGAGGAGATAGCAAAGCTCACAATTCAGATTCAAATGATGAATCTTATGGTCCAATAGATAAGAAAAACTCAAAAAATAAAAATGTAAGCGAGAATGAGAATAGTATTTTGAGTAGCTCTTATAGGTTGCATCCGAGGTGGAAAGCAATATTAAAAGAACGTAATCGAGTTATATCGCATGACTTAGCTGATGCTATACATTTGCATAGTTCTAAAAATGTTAGTAATGGGAATGATAAGAATAGCAGACATAATGCTGATGTTGCTCACTCTCGTTTTAGTGATAAAACATATGATTCGCAAAATAAATTGCGAAATAAGAGTAAAGATGCTAATAAAAATGACAAAGATTTGGTTAGTGGAAATATGAAGAAGAATGAATCTAGTGGAGATGATAGCGAGGATAGTTATAAAAAAGATTCTAATGATGATTCTGAGGAATTGTTAGATAAAGACACGCAAAAACTTATTTCTGACGCAAAATCGGATTCGCATTCAAATAATTCTAATAATTCTATGATTATTTTGCTAACAATTGGAGTAGTAATTATTAGCATCGTTTCTGTGTTGGTAGTTGGATATGTTGTTTATAAACGTAATGGAGGAATTTTTATGAAACACTAATTTCATGTATTACTGTTCCTTACTTGCGCTCGCAACTCTCTTGAGCGTCAAGCATAAGTATTGTGCTTAAACTCAAGAGAGTTGTTGTTTAGTGTTTAAATATTTCTATTTAATATGACTATAGTTTGCTTGTGCTGTGAAGGATAGTTGATGTTTAATTACTTTTAAGCGTTGGCTTTTAGTTACTTTAGAATGCTTGCGTTTAATTACTTTTAAGCGTTGGCTTTAATGAATAGTCACTGTTAAAAAATATGAGTTAAGAAAGCTAGTTAGTTAAGAAAGCTAGTTATTTAGTGCGTCACGTATTCTTCCAATAGTAATTGCTGTTTGCAAAACGTACGCTTCACGCGGATCTGTGGCATCCCAACCAGTTGTTTGTGCTACTTTTCTTAAACGATATCTCACTGTATTTGGATGAACATTAAGCTCATGTGCAGTTTGATCTAATGCTCCGCCAAATCTTAGGAACATATCTACAGTAGGAAGAGTTGGATCATCTGTGCTGTAAGGCGCTAAGCTTTGATAAACAGATTTATATAGAGTTTCTATTGCAGATGAATCTCCAATGAGCGCTCTTTCTGGAAGAACGTCATCTGTGTGAATAATATTTGGCAAATGATTAACAGCTGGTGCTACTGCAAGAGATGCTAAAGTAGCTGTGATTGCGTCCGCAACTTGATTTACGTTTTGAGCTATTCTACTAACTGCAATCGGCTTTTTAGAAGGAGCAAATAACTGACATAGTTTTTCTAAAGCTTGATCTGATGGATCTTCTCGAATTGCGAGAATAATAATATGAGATGGAGCTGAAAAACTTGAAGTTCGCGTAGCTGAACTAATATTCCATGCATGTGCTATGCGCTCTATTGCATCATTTTGAACGCTTTCAACTATTGCATCATAAGCATTACAAGATCCTAACATTGGCCAAACTGCTCTTCGCAATGAGTCAGTGTTGTTTGCGAATTCATGTGTAGCAATATGCCTTGTTGGACCATTATCTTTATGCTTTATTGCCCCATATGTTCCTGCAATAACAATAATTTTAGGATTATTTTGCCATTGTAAAAGATGCATCAATGCGCTTACTCTCTGATCTGCAATTCCATTCATAAGGCAAGTTGCAATAAGAGTGTGTAAACGAAGTCGTGTTGTTGAATCAAAAACTTTTCCATCGCGATTATCGTAAATACCAAATTGTTGTTCGCATATTGGTGCTGTTGGCAATACAGTAAAATGTGGAGTTTCGCTGTTTGTATTATTTTGAGTTTTTTGAGTTTTTTGTGAATTTCTAGATCCAAAATGCCAAAGACGATGCTTATGTTTTTTTGTATAATCTTCAGAAGGTTCTGTGTTTTCTATTTGCGAATCTTTTTGTTGTGTATTTTTGTAGTTTTTATGTTCAGATTCATCAAATGTTGTTTCTTTTAAAGAAGATGAAGAAGAAGATGATTCAGATTCAGATGATGAAGACGAATTTTCTAAAAGTTGCGTTTCAATATTGTTTGAATAAATACTACTTCCATCTGCTTTAATGCCTGTAAGCAAAGAAAGAAAATCAAAGTCATTTTTAATAGATTTAGGTACGGAACTTCTAGGAGAGCTTGAGTCGCTTTGCGCAATTCTCTGGCTGTTCTCATCTTGAGAATCATGGCTATCAGTCGAAATTGCATCAATCATTGCACACCTTGTTATTTGTAGTAAGCATAGAAGTTTCTTCTATTTTATTCACATTCATGCCATTTTCTTTTTCAATCGGCATTTTGTTTTCTTCTAATAATTTTTTAGTATTTAGTTCAATAGATTTCTGCTCTTTGCTAGATTTGCTAGATTTGCTAAATTTATTAGATTTACTAGATTTTGATTCGTTATTGCTGAGTTGTGATTCTTTACTAGATTTACTAGATTTCTGCTCTTTGCTAGATTGTGATTCATTCCAGAAAGTTAAAGCTGTAAACCAAAAAACAAAAGTTATAGGTAACATGTGTCTTTCAAAATTATTTGCTGGAGCTAACATCATAACTCCAACTAAAAGAGCTAAAGGTATGTGTAAAGCAACTGTTTTCCATCGTTTACAAATAATTTCAGCTGCTCCAATCAGCAAAGTTGCAATAACATAAGTATTTCCGTGAATTAGCCAACCTAATTCAGTATTATCACTGAAATCGCTTGCGTTCCTATAAACTTTATTTCTCCAATCAGGCATCCAATAGCGAATCCAAGTTGAATTTTGAATATTATCTGTGTTTATATAATATTCAGGACCAACATAAGGTTTATCTGTTATATCAAAGTACCCATAAGTTTTAGCCAAAAATGCGTCTATTGCTGTAAGCGGACTGTTTTTAACAATCAGCCACCATGCTCGATTAAACTTTTGTAAATCTTTTTTAGTTACGTAACGCCATCTATAACTTACTTTTTTTGATTGTAGCCCAGAAGATTTAACAGGATCTGCGTCTTGCGGATTGTATGTTTCTGCAGTCTGATCTAGGTTGAAAATCGGCTCTATATCTTTTCTAGCTTCGTACGGAATGCTTTTTGGATTTAATCTTGCGGTTCTAGCTATTTGTTGAAGTTGTAATCCTTTGCTTTCAATAGGATCTCCACTTATAATTACTCCGTTGTGTATGAGCAATGAGATTGATCCGTGAATGGCAATAATTGGAAGAAGTATGCAACAAACCCATATGCGCCAACGTTTTCTTTCGCTTATAAGTAATATTACGAATTGAATTATTAAAATGTACCATGCATATTTTGCTGCTATTAGCATTACGCATACAGATATAATCAGCTCAAATATTGTGTGGTATCGATAATTTTTATTTCGAAGTTCATATAGTGTTCCAAACCACCACACGAATGCGAACGCGAATAATGGTGATTTCGTTAAAGATATAGTGCTGAAAGTTACTAGTGGGCTAAATAAGAATGTAATAAGTATTGCTAATCTAATAAAAACGGGTGTGCTTGTTGTGTTCGATGAGATTGGTGTGCTCTGTGTGCTAGTTGCGTCATCTGCGATCGTTTCGCTTGTTTCGCACACCGTACTAGTTCCACCAGTTTCGCTAGATGTAATGCATGTTTGTTTTATGTCTTTTATGCTGTTATTCCATGGTTGATTCAGAAATCTATTTGCGCTCGCTGAACAGCACCATATTGCGAATAAAAATTGAAGTGCTGCTAATAAAACAATTCCAGCATCATTTGAATTTGTAAAATATCTAGAAACTGCAGTAACTGATCCGTAAATAACAGTAAGAACAATATTATGTTGATCAGTTAAATATGTTGGGTTTTTGGGCCATAAATAATGTGCAGTTGGATAAATATCTGCAGGCACAAAGCTAAAGAATCCAATATAAGGTTGTTTTAATCCTGTAACTTGATTCCAAGCCCAGCTATATTCTCTTATTTGTGAGCAGATGTCAGCTCCGTAAGCAGCCAAAAGCGTTACTGGAATCCATAGCCATCCTATAAATAGCGTAATCATAATATTTCTACGCGTTCGTGTCATGTGTATTATGCACGCGCGCGCGAATTTATATAAGATTTTGAATAGATTATTTAAAGCTTTTGTGAATGTGTGTAAAAACGTTAAAAAGTGTTGTGAATTTTTATGCGAGAATTTCGATACTATTTTTAATACAAAAGATTTTATGTGCTTTAATAAGAGTAAAAATTTGTGAGAAAATCGAATAATATGATTTGGCAAATGAGAAGTTTTACCAAAATGAACTATTACGCAAAGTATAAAATAATATAAAGCGAAAGAAATAACAAAAATTAAGAAATGTTGTAAACGGAAATTTGCGATAGAAGCGAAAACTAAATCGTCATTATGTGATATGTACTTATAATCTTGTGATCGGAAAATAGGTCCGATGCTTGTACATAAAGCGAACCATGCGCATAGTAGGACCATAAAAATATGGATTGCTATTGCTTGTGCAATTTTTATAGCGCTTTTGCTATGCGTGGAAGTGTTTTTCATATTCTACCTATGCTAGTAATAAAAACTACTTTATTAGCTTACATCTTTTACTTACTAAATTGTGTGTTTGTGTTTTTCAAATATTTGCGTGAATCGTGTTTGTGATTATTTTTTGTGATTATTTTTCGTGATTGCAATGTTTGTGATTGCAATGTTTGTGATTGCAATGTTCGTGATTGTGTTTATGTATTTGCTTTTTCAACTGTATGATTGTTCTTATTTTTTTGTTGATTTTGTAAATTTTATACAATCATAATTTAGCAATTTAATAAATATATAACTGTCAATATTTCATATAATAAATATTATGAATATTCCTATTTTTTCAGATGAAACGAAATTGCCTTCTAAAGCAGATTATGAAGTTTTGCCTTTGACTAAAAGGCAAGCAGATGGATTGGTTTACGTATCTTGCACTGATTCTACTCAAAATATTGCAAGAAATATGATTAAGAATGGCGATATTTGTGCTAGTAAAGATGGAAAATTAACTGTTTATGCAATAGTTGCAGATGATCAAACAGCAGGTAGAGGTCGTCTTGGACGCAAATGGGTTAGTAGACCTGGAGAAAGTTTTCTAGTTTCTTTCGTTGTTTTATTGCCTAAAAATATAGTCATGGACGCGAGTAGGAATGGATGGCTTCCAATAATTGCAGGTCTTTGCGCGAGGGATTCTTTACTTGAAACTTTTAGCGAATATAAAAGTAAAGCGATTCACGGTGATGAATGTACTTTGAAACTTAAATGGCCAAATGATATATTTTTGCATGATTGTAAAGAAGGCGGAATATTAACTGAACTAGTTTCTTCGACTGACAATAATTATATTGGAGTAGTTTTTGGAATTGGATTGAATTTGCATGTTCCGCAATTTGTTTTGCCTATAAAAATGGCAACTTCTTTGCAAATGCATATGACTTCTTTGCCTGAATCTTTAAAATTGCGAGATTTTATTGCTTCTCATATTGTTAGCGCTTTGCGTTTGCGATTAAGTGATTTTATAGAAAAATATCCAAATAACTATGATGATTTGCTTAGCGAATTTACTAAAGTTTGTTGGACGCTTGATCGTTTTGTTAGCGTGCATCCTGTTAATGGTAACGCTATTAAAGGTTTAGCGTTTAGAATTGGCGAAGATGCTTCGATTGCGATTCGAGAAGATTCTGGTAACGAAGTAGTTGTTAAAAGCGGAGATGTGCATGCTGTTGCGTATGAAAGTGAAGACTTGTTTTAGAGTTTAGTGCTTAGCATCCAAGCTTTTAGTTTTTAGAGTTTATGGTTTTTAGAGTTTAGATCTTAGATTTTGGATCTTATAGTTTAGATCTTATGTTGATTAGCAATGTTGGAAAATAAATTCGCACGGGGAATCCATTGGACTTTCCGTGCGAATAAGCTTTTATTTTAATGTAAAATTTATGACGCTTTTTAGATTATAAAGCGAATCTTTTAAGCGCGCTTTTTATTTAAAGCATTGTATAATCCTGAGCAAATAGCGCTTGCTGCGAAAGCTTTAATCAAATCTCCAATCATGAAAATAATCAAAGTAGATGCAGCAGTTTGTAATGCCATTCCAGTTAAGTAGCTTTGTCCAAAGATGCCGAATGCGTAAATCACGATAGTGCCGATTATAGAAGCCACGGAGTAAGTGCAGAATCGTACGAAAGTCTTTTTGAATGAACGCTCTGGCATCATTGCATCGAGAGCAATGTCAAATATGCGTTTCAAAGCTGCAGTTGCTGCAACGCCAAAAATAAAGCCAACAAGGAATCCAGCAGTTGGTCCAACTAATACAGCTAAACCTCCTTTAAATCCTGCAAATACAGGCAATCCTGTAGCACCCAGAGCAAGATACATAACTACTGAAGCAATACCTTCACGCCATGTTAATGTTAAGCCAATAATGCATAAAACAAGAGTTTGCAATGTAATTGGCACAGGTGTAATAGGAAGATAGATTGCGCCTGCCATTGTAGATAATGCTAAAAGCACAGTAAGAAGAGCTGGTTTTGCAATCCAACGAGCTGCATAATTAACATTTTCTAATAAACGTGATGATGTTGTGCATTTAGTAGTGTTATCTAAATTGCTCATGATTAACCTTCTTTCGTTTATTTTTCCGGTTGATAAAAACATTACGTGCACTAAAAATCATGTGCATTGGAGAAGTGTACAAAATTTTGCATTAGGTTTTGTGTATGTTGGCTCATACTAAAACAGGATTTTTCAGATATTTTTTATCTTATGGTTACGAATATCAAAAAATTACTTATCGCTAATCGCGGTGAAATTGCTTTACGAGTGATCCGCACAGCGCATGAAATGGGCATTTCTACTGTTGCGATTTACGCACCAACTGATCGCAGTGCTCAATTTGTAGAAATGGCAGATGAAGCTTACGCACTTTCTGGAGATACATATCGCGATACTTATTTGAATGAAGATGCGATTCTTGAAATTATTAAAAGAAGTGGCACTGATGCTGTACATCCTGGATATGGATTTCTATCTGAAGTTGCGTCTTTTGCGCAAAAAGTCAATGATGCTGGTGTGATTTGGATCGGTCCTCGTCCGGAAGCTTTGATTGACCTTGGAGATAAGATTACTGCTCGCAGGGTTGCTGTGCGAGCTAAAGTTCCGCCTGTTCCTGGAATCTCTGAGCCTGTAAAAGATATTCGAGAGCTTTTAACGTTTGCTCAAACTCACGGTTACCCTGTGATGATGAAACGCACAGATGGTGGCGGTGGTCGTGGTATTACAGTCGTGCATAACGATGACGAATTGCGCGGTTTTTACATGAATCACGATGCTTTGCAAGGCGGAGATTTAGACGAATACTTTATTGAACGTTTTATAGACAAAGCTCGTCACGTTGAAACGCAATGCGGACGTGACGCTAATGGGAATTTCACCGTATATTCCACGCGCGATTGCTCTGTGCAGCGCCGAAATCAGAAATTGGTTGAAGAAGCTCCTGCACCGTTCTTAACGGACGATGAAAATGAGCAGCTTCGCAGATATTCTCGTAACCTATTTGAAGCTGTTGATTACGTAGGTCTTGGCACGTGTGAATATATGGTGACTTCTCAGCATAAAGTTTATTTCCTTGAAGTAAACCCACGTTTGCAAGTGGAACACACTGTTAGTGAAGAAGTAAGCGGACTCGACTTAGTGCGCGAACAGCTCAATATTGCTGACGGCAAGAATCTTACTAAAGATCCAGAGCCTAGAGGTCATAGTTTTGAGTTGCGAATCACTTCTGAAGATCCTGCTACTAATTTGACTCCAAGCTCTGGAACTTTAACGAAAATAAAGTGGCCTTCTGGTCCTGGAATTCGCGTTGATTTTGGAGTAGAAGAAGGTGATAACGTATCTCCAAAATTTGACTCTATGATGGGTAAGTTGATTATAACTGCGCAAAATCGCGAAGCTGCTGTTGCTCGTGTTCGAAGAGCATTAAAAGAATTGTGTATTGAAGGTGTGCCAACTCCTGCAAAATTATTTGAACAAATCTTCAACGATCCTGAGTTTACTGCAGAAAATCACAGTTTTGACGTATCTACTAAGTGGTTGGAGCGCAAATATTTGAATCGTGTTCCAGCTGCGTCTTTGGGAGGTCAGCCAGCTTCGCTTGTTTCAGGACAAACTTCTGATAGTGACGAAAATAAGCAACCTGCAATGGAATCTTTCGTAATTGAAGTTGATAACAAGCGTGTAAAGCTCACGATTCCTCAAGATATTGTTGATAATCTTACTGGTTCTGCTCGCGTTCGCAACGTTTCTAGAGTTTCTCAACCTTTGCGAGGTCGTGGACTTAGAGGAGATACGCATAAAGGTGAAGAGCAAAAACAGATTCCAGGTGTGATTGCAGCTCCAATGCAAGCTGTTATTACTCGCGTGAATGTTGCTGAAGGTCAGAAAGTTGCTAAAGGCGATTTACTAGCTGTTCTTGAGTCTATGAAGATGGAAAATTACGTTTATGCTCCAGCTGCAGGAACTGTTACTGGTATTTTTGTTGCTCCTGGCGATGGCGTGGAAGCAGGCGCAAAGATTGTGACTATTGAAATTGCTGGAGATAGTGATAAGAATTCTTCGAATAAAACTGAAGGAGCACAAAAATGAGCAATTTATTGCAAGAAAAATCTGCTGTTTCTGAGGTTTCTGCTGTTTCTGGAATCAATACAAAAACTGTTTCTAGTTCTACTGTAGAAAATAATTTACAACCTCGTAGAGGTAAAGCTGCTGTGCAACACGCTGCTCAATTAGCTAGAGATGCAGAACAGAGCGCGTGTGATAAACAGCATGCTAAAGGAAAAGGAACTGCTAGAGAGCGTTTGGATTTGCTTTTTGACACTGGCTCTTTCGTGGAAATCGGTCGTTTTAACGGCGGCGATATTAACAATGATGTAGCTGGATGTGCTGTAATTACTGGTTTTGGTGAAGTTTATGGCAGAAAAGTTGCCGTGTATGCACAAGATTTTTCTGTAAGAGGTGGCACTCTTGGAAAAGCCGAAGGTGAGAAAATTTGTCATCTTTTAGATATGGCTTTAGAGCTTAGAGTACCTGTAGTTGCTGTAATAGATTCCGGCGGCGCTCGCATTCAAGAAGGTGTTGGAGCGCTTATGCAATACGGGCGAATCTTTAAGAAAACTTGTGAAGCAAGCGGCTTAATTCCTCAAATCTCGCTTATTCTTGGACCTTGCGCTGGTGGTGCTGTGTATTGTCCTGCATTAACAGATTTGATTATTATGACTCGCGAGCACTCCAACATGTTCGTCACTGGTCCAGATGTTGTTAAAGCTGCAACAGGCGAAGCGATTAGCATGGACGATTTGGGCGGAGGACTTGTGCATAACGCAACTTCAGGAGTCGCTCATTATTTGGGAGAAGATGAAGCTGATGCAATCGATTATGCTAGAACTGTTTTAGCTTATTTACCTTCGAGTTGCGAATCTAATCCTCCTACTTTTGCTTATTGCGCAACGCGTGCAGATCGAGAAACTGCGCGAGAATTAGCGAATATCGTTCCAGATAACGATCGACAGCCATACGATGTACTCGATGTAATTCGAAGAATTGTAGACTATAGCGAGTTTGTACAAGTACAAGAATTGTATGCTGCTTCTGCAGTGGTTGGATTTGCTTGCATTGAAGGCCATCCAGTTGGAATAGTAGCTAATCAGCCTAAAGTGAACGCTGGAATATTGGACGTTAATTCTTCTGAAAAAGTTGCTCGATTTGTGAGATTGTGTGATGCGTTTAATTTGCCTGTTGTGACTTTAGTTGACACTCCTGGATATAAGCCTGGATCTGATCAAGAGCATGCTGGCATTATTCGCAGAGGTGCAAAAGTGATTTACGCTTATGCAAATGCTCAAGTTCCTCTTGTAACTGTGATTTTGCGTAAAGCTTTTGGCGGTGCATACATTGTTATGGGCTCGAAATCTATGGGTGCAGATGTTAATTACGCGTGGCCGACAAGCCAAATTGCAGTGCTTGGTGCTCAAGGAGCTGTAAATATTATTCATCGTAAGGATTTGCATAAAGCAAAAGAGCGCGGGCAAGATGTAGATGCATTGCGTAAAAAGCTTGTTGATGAATATGAAGCTACTACTGTAAATGCAAATCTTTCTCTGGAAACTGGTCAGATTGATGCGATGATTGATCCTGAGCAAACGCGCGATATGATATCTGGCTCTTTAAGTCTTTTGCGTAGTAAAAAGCGTATTAAAAGAACTGGAAAACATCATGGGAATCAGCCTATGTAAAAGAAAGAAGAAAGTCTTCTGATTTACAAAATCCTAATAATTTTTAACTAAATATAAACCAATATCAGATTTACATCAGATTTATAAAAGATATACATCAGATATAAACGAGAAGGAAATATCATGACAACATACTTTTTCGATCGCCTTGCTAAAGATCCTCATGTGCTCGCTTTCGCCGGGCAATCAACACCATGGGTTGAATGCCTTTCTTCATTGTGCAAGGATGATGAATTAGACGCTGAACTTCACCGTTATGAAAATGGTGCAAAAGCGTTATTATCTCCAATTTATGCAGAATTATTGGCTAATGCCGGTGGAGATATGAATGTTTTTGATGCAATCGAAAATAAGCATATTCATGCATCTGATGCTCAATTAAGTGTGCCTGGAATCGCTTTAGCGCAATTGGGAGCGGTTTTAGATTTAACTAATCTCGGTTATAACTTTGAAGTTAATAAGCCATATGCTGTACTTGGTCATTCGCAAGGTGTGATTGCAGCTAGAATGGTTGAAGCTCGTATTAAATCTGGATCTTGGCAGAAAGCTCGTGCGCAAATAGAGGAGTTGCTTGCTTGCGCTTATATAATTGGAGCTGCTGGAGATCGCGAATCGCGTATGCTTGAAATCTCTGGAGATGGCGATTTAACTCCAATGCTTTCACTTAAAGGCGTGACTGAAAAGCAAGCTAAAGCTTTGATTGCACGAGTTGAAAGAACGAAGGGCGCTATATCAATTGCTGTTAAGAATTCTAGAAATCATGTAGTTCTTTCTGGATATCCGGAAGATATGGAATCTGTTGCAAATGAAGCGCAAAAAGAAGCTAAGCGTTCTAAAAAATTGCGTGAAATGAAAGTGCGTGGTGGAGCTGTTTTCTCTCCTGTAGCCGAATATTTGGATGTAACAGTTCCATTCCATTCTCAAATGATGGAAGCTGCAGTTTTGCAGGCTGAAAATTGGGCTATGGAAGCTGGATTGAACGTAGAAATAGTGCGTTCTTTGGCTGATGAAGTTTTAGTTAAGGCTGTTGATTGGTCTGAGATTGTTAAAAATGTGCTTGAAAACACTGAAACTCGCACTCTTTGGATTCTAGATATGGGTCCTGGGGAAGTGCTTGGTAAGCTAACTAGTGTGCTTGTTCAAGGAACAGGCGCTGGTGTAGTCGAAGCATCTAGCGTTAATTCTCGCGCAAATCTTTATACATTGGATTGTGCTCCAGAGCGTAGTGGATGCTGGGCTGATTTTGCACCTCGTGTTATTGAAACTCCTGCTGGTCGTAAAGTTCTTACTAAGTTTAGTAAGTTGACTGGTAAAGCTCCTGTATTGCTTGCTGGAATGACTCCAACAACTGTTGAGCCAGAAATTGTTGCAGCAGCTGCAAATGCTGGATACTGGGCTGAACTTGCAGGTGGCGGTCAAGTTACTTCTGAAGTATTCGATAGGCATATGGATTCCCTAGAAAAGCAGCTTAATGAAGGCGCTACTGTGGAATTTAATGCAATGTTTATGGACCGTTATTTGTGGAATTTACAATTTGGTTCTAAGCGCATTGTGTCTAAAAAACGTCAATCTGGTGCTCCAATTGATGGTGTTGTAATTTCTGCAGGTATTCCAGAAATAGATGAAGCAAAAGAATTAGTGTCTTCTTTGCATGCTGACGGATTCCCGTATGTTGCATTTAAGCCTGGTACTGTTAATCAGATTCGACAAGTTATACGTATTGCTAAAGCTGTTTCGCCATCTATGATTATTGCGCAAGTTGAAGGTGGATCTGCAGGCGGACACCATTCTTGGGAATCGCTTGATGACTTGCTTATAAGCACGTACGCTCAAGTTCGCGAATGCGATAATTTAGTTCTTGTTGCTGGCGGTGGAATTGGTACTCCTGCTCGCGCTGCGGATTATATTTCCGGCGAGTGGGCGAATGATTATGGTTTGCCAAATATGCCTGTTGATGCTGTGATGATTGGAACTGCAGCAATGACAGCAAAAGAAGCACATACAAGTCCTGAAGTAAAGCGTATGCTTGTTGAAACTCCTGGAATTGTAGCTCCTAAAGCATCTAGTGTTGAAGGTTTTGATGATGATCCATTTGCTCCAATGGGAGAGCGTTGGGTTCCATCAGGTGGTGTAATTGGTGGAGTCACAAGTGGTTTGAGTCATTTGCATGCAGATATTTACGAACTTGAAAATTCATCTGCTAAATGCGGACGTTTGCTCGTACATATGATGAAGCATCCAGAAGAGCTTGAAACTCGTCGTGACGAAGTTATATCTGCTCTTAATGCTACTGCTAAGCCTTATTTTGGCGATGTTGAAACTATGACTTATGCTCAGTTTGCGCAAAGATTCCTTGATTTGGCTTATCCTTGGGTTGATCCTACTTACGCGGATCGCTATTTGCATTTGCTTCAACGTATTGAAGCTCGTTTAGTGAGCCAAGATTCCGGTGAGTTTACTTCAACTTTGCCATCTAGAGCAGAAGTTAGCGAGCATCCTCAAGATGCATTGGATTCTTTGCTGAAAGTATTGCCTAAAGCGCGTGAACTTAACGTTGTTCCAATGGATGCAGCATGGTTCCCAACTTTGGTCCGCGAATATCCAAAGCCAATGCCATTTGTGCCTGTGATTGATAACGATTTATTGCGTTGGTGGGGACAAGATCAACTTTGGCAATCGGAAGATTCTCGCTACTCGGCTGATGCTGTTCGCGTAATTCCTGGACCTATTTCTGTATCTGGAATTACTACTATGGATGAGCCTGTTGCAAATATACTTGCTCGATTTGAATCAGCTATGATGCAACGTGCAGAAGCTCTAGGTGTTGATAATAGCTCAAAGAGTATTGCAAAGGGTAGTGTAAAGAGTAGCGCAAGAGATGCAGAAAAGAATTTTGAAGTAAATAAGATTGCTTTCAGTCAAATTGATGATTCAAAAGATGTTGAAGCATACGTGCGCGCATGCCCTAATATTTCTTGGATTGGTCATGTGACTTCTAATCCAGCTTATGGCACTAATATTAACGATGAAAATTATGTTATTAGTGTTCTTGATGAGAAAAATAATCTAATTAAGCTTGATTTGGATATTAAGTTAGACACTTTCTGGGATAATCAAAATTCTAATGATTTTGATAAATCAAATAAGTCATCTAATAAATCGGCTAACAAGATTGCATCAAATCCAAATGATAAATCTTCTGCTCCTAAGCATGCTGTGCGTGATATTGTTATCCCGCTGATTGTTGATTCTTCACGCGCTGGAAGTATTCCTGTAGTAGATCGAGATCGACTGCCTGAGCATGTTTACAATATGCTTGCTGCTACTGCAGGTATTGGAAATACTGCTATTACTGGCGATGTGCTTGAGAAAATGCCAAAAGTTGAAACAAATGGTGAAGGATCAAAGCTGAATTCAGATTTGATTGCAGAAGGTTATTCTGATTCTCCGTTTGGCTTAGTTCGTTCATCTTATACTTTCTCTCGCAATCTTGGAATAGATCATGAATCTGCTACAGCAGGTCGTCTTCCTGATGGCTTAAAGGCATCTCGAATCGTTCCAGATGCTTTAGTTGGACCTGCTTGGCCAACTATTTACTCTGCTCTTGGTTCAGTGCTGGTTGACGGTTATCCGATTATTGAAGGCTTACTAAATGCTGTTCATTTAGATCATTTAGTTGAGCTTGATATTGATGCTTCTGATTTTAGTAATTACGTAGGCAAGCGAATTAACTTGCTTGGCTGGGCAGAACAGTATTCTGAGTCTGCGTCAGGTCGTGTTGTAACAATTCATGTAATTCATACAGCTGCTGACGGAACGCGTCTTGCACATGAAACTGAGCGTTTTGCTATTCGTGGACGTAGCTTCAGTAATGCGCTACCAACTCCAGCTGCTGAATACGGTGACGCTGCTTCATTGCATGGATATGAGATCGAAGATACTCCACGCAGAGCGCTTCGAAGAGTTACTGTTCGCGCTCCTCATGATATGACAGCTTTTGCGCGTACTTCTGGAGATTTCAATCCAATTCATACTTCTAAGCGTGGTGCTGCAATATCTGGACTTTCTGCTCCTCTAGTTCATGGAATGTGGCTTTCTGCAACTGCTCAGCATGTTGCTCAAGCAGTTGATGCAAAAGGCGCGCGTTATGAACTAATCGGATGGTCATACAACATGTATGGCATGGTTCAGCTAGATGATGAAGTTGAAATAACTGTTGAGAGAGTAGGAAAGGTCCGCCGTGGTGGACTTGCTTTGGAGGTTACTTGCAAAGTTGCAGGGCAAATTGTTTCTAAAGCAAGTGCGTTAACTCGTGCTCCTCGTGCAGCATTCGTATATCCTGGTCAGGGCATTCAGAAGCAAGGTATGTCTTTGGATGAGCGTGCAAAATCACCAGCAGTACGTGAAACTTGGGAGCGTGCTGACAAGCTCACTCGTGAAAAGCTTGGATTCTCAATCCTTGCTGTTGTGCGCGATAATCCAAAAGAACTTACTGCTCATGGAGTGACGTATCGTCATCCTGAAGGATTGCTTAACTTAACTCAATTTACGCAAGTTGCTCTTGCAACTGTAGCTTTTGCTCAAACGGCAAGATTGCGTGAATCTGGATGCGATATTTGGCCTGCATATTTCGCTGGGCATTCTCTTGGTGAATACAATGCTTTAAGCTCTTTCGCTCAAATTATTCCACTTGAAACAGTGTTGGAATTAGTGTTCCATCGTGGCTCTACAATGCATCATTTGATTGATCGAGATTCTCAAGGTCGTTCAAATTATCGCATGGGTGCTCTTCGTCCTAACCAATTCGGCGTGGATGATAGCGGAGTAAAAGCTTATGTTGACGGTATTGCTAAGGAAACTGGCGAATTTTTGCAAATTGTAAACTATAATTTGGCTGGTCAACAATATGCTGTTGCTGGAACAATCAAAGGTTTGAAAGCTTTGGATTCAGACGCATCTAAGCGTGCAAAAGAATATGGTGGTAAACCTCCATTCATGTTTGTTCCTGGAATTGATGTACCATTCCACTCTCGCATTCTTCGAAAGGGTGTGCCGGAATTCCGCGATAAGCTTGATTCTTTGCTTCCAAGCAATATTGACTATTCACGTTTAGTTGGAAGATATATTCCTAATTTGGTAGCTGTGCCTTTCGAGTTGACTCGTGAATTTGCGCAGAAGATTTTAGACGTTGTTCCTTCCGAGCGTATTGAGGCTGCTTTAGAGGATGAAAATACTTGGAAGTCGTATGCTGAAGATGAACAAAAATTAGGTAGATTACTTCTTACGGAATTGCTTTCATGGCAATTTGCTTCTCCAGTTCGATGGATTGAAACGCAAGCTCTTATGTTTGCTGATCGCGCTCGCGGTGGACTTGGTGTTGAAGAATATGTTGAAGTTGGTTTAGGTAATGCTCCTACTTTGGCAAATCTTGGCGCTAAAACTCTAGCTTTGCCTGATTTTAGCGGTGAAAAGGTCACAGTTTATAATGTTGGCAGAGATGAAGGTCGAGTGTATATGACTGACACTGATTCTCTTGTTCCACAAAGTTTTGATGAAGAAGATAGTCAAGATGCAGCTCCTGCTTTTGTGCCGGCTGCTGCTGAGTCGTCTGCTTCTGCTACTTCAGCTCAAGCTCAAGCTCCAGCTCCAGCTCAAGCTCCTGCATCTCAAGCTCCTGCATCAAGTGGACCTGTAGAAGACTTGCCTTTCAAAGCGTCTGACGCAATCTCAATGCTTATTGCTTATAGCGCAAAGATTCGCATTGATCAAATTGGAGATACTGATACCACTGATACTCTTACAAATGGAGTATCTTCTCGAAGAAACCAGCTTCTTATGGACATTAGCTCCGAGCTTGGTGTTGCTAGTGTTGATGGTGCTGCTGAAGCTCCAATGAGCGCATTGCGTAAGTTGGTTAATTCTGTTGCTCCTCGTTACAAGGCATTCGGTGCAGTGCTTTCAGATATTGTTCGTGAACGTTTACGCGCGCTTTTCGGAGCTGCAGGCGTGAAACCAGCTCAAGTTGACAAGCGTATTAGCGAAGTTTGGCACTTGGGTGACGGTTGGCGTGCTCACGTTCTTGCTGCATTGGTTTTGCAAACGCGTGAAGGAGCGAGTGTTAGAGGTGAAAACCTTGCTCAGATTTCAACGCAGCCGGCGAAGAATGTTGCTGCAGCTGATGCTTTAATTGATGCTGCAATTGAGCAGGTTGCTCGCGCTAATGGTGTATCTATATCTAAGCCTGGTGCATCTGGTTCTGCTGGTGGTGCTGTAGTTGATTCCGCTGCTCTTGATGCTTTTGCGCAACGCGTTGTTGGTAGTGACGGTGTTCTTGCTGCAACAGCTAAATTCGTTCTAGCAAAGCTTGGCGTAGAGGCTCCTAAAGTTGAAAATGGAGAAGATGAAAACGCTGCTGTTGTTGAAGCTGTTGAATCTGAGCTTGGTGCGGATTGGCCAAAGCAGGTAGCTCCTCGATTTGATGAGCGTAAAGCTATACTTTTCGATGACCGTTGGGCATCTGCTCGTGAAGATGTTGCGCGTTTGTATTACGAATATGCTTTAGGTGATAACAATGCGTCTTCTGCTAATGATGTAGATCCAAGTGATGTTGCAGGAATATTAAATAACATTGGTAAATTCTTAGGTGCAGGATCTTCTGTTGCTGCTGAAGCTGATTGGTTTGCAAAGAAATCTAAAGAAAAATGTCTAAATAATTTATCTGCAATATTCGAGAAGATATCTAAGGATGCTAGAACAAGCGTATATGATGCGTCTTGCGCTCAAGATGATAGCGAATCTCAAACTCGATTTGCGTCAGATATAGCAGTTGTTACAGGAGTTGCTCCTTCTTCGATTGCTGCTCAAGTAGTTACAGGTCTTCTTGCAGGTGGAGCTACTGTTATTGCAACATCTCACAGTTTTAAGCCGAGTGTAAAAGCGTGGGCGAAGAAAGCTTATCGTCAATATGCTTCCAAGGGCTCGAAACTGTGGCTTGTTCCAGCTAATTTATCTAGTTATCGTGATGTTGATGCGCTTGTAAAGTGGGTTGGCACTGTTTCTAAGAAGGTTAGCGGTGCAAAAACAACTATTTTGAAGCCAGCTTATGAGCCTAGCTTATTCTTCCCATTTGCAGCTCCTCCGGTTCATGGAACTTTGGCTGATTCTGGTTCGCTTTTCGAATCTCAATCAAGGCTTATGCTTTGGGGCGTTGAGCGTGCTATTGCAGGATTTGCTCAAATTGGAGCTGATACAGATGTGCAACATCGTATGCACGTTGTTTTGCCTGGTTCTCCAAATCGCGGTATGTTTGGTGGAGATGGAGCTTATGGCGAAGTTAAGAGTGCGTTTGATGCGATTGTTAATCGTGCGCATGCTGAAAGCGTGTGGTCGAATCGCGTAACTTTCGCACATCCTAAGATTGGATGGGTTCGTGGCACTGGCTTAATGGGTGGAAACGATCCATTAGTAGATGTTGTTGAGCGTCATGGTCTTACAACTTACTCAACTAAAGAGATGGCAAATCGCTTGCTTGATTTGTGCACAAAAGAATCGCGCGAGCAGGCTCTAATAGCTCCACTAGACGTAGATCTTACTGGAGGATTAGGTAAAGAACCTCTTGATTTGAATGCTCTTCGTGCTGAAGCATTAGAGGATCAACGTTTGGCTGCTCAAGCTAATAATGGTGGCAATTCAGATAATGCAACTAAAGATGATGAGAATAATGCATCTTCAAAGTCAACTAATAAAGCGTTGCCAACTCCTTACGTACCTTCTCAGCCACGTGTCAATCTAGATGATTGGAAGAACGTAACAGCGCGTCCAGAAGATGAGATTGTAATCGTTTCTGTTGGAGAGCTTGGACCGTGGGGATCTGGACGTACAAGATTTGAAGCGGAGCTTGGAATTCAAGAAGATGGTTCTGTGGAGCTTTCTGCAGGAGCGGTACTTGAATTAGCTTGGAATATGGGATTGCTTACTTGGCAAGATTCTCCAAAGCCGGGTTGGTACGATTGCGAAGGAACGCTTGTTCCAGAAGCTGACATTGCTGAAAAGTATCGTGATGAAGTAGTAGCTCGCTCAGGTATTCGTCCATTTGAAACCGGTATGGGTGGCGATTATAAAGATGGAGCTAATGAGGAAGAAGCAGAGATTTTCCTTGACCATGATGTTAGCTTTAATGTTCCAACAGAACAAATCGCTAGAGAATATGTGTCTCTTGATGAATCTAATACTGAGATTTCTCGTGATGATGAGTCTGGAGAATGGATTGTAACTCGTAAATCTGGATCTGTAATTCGTGTTCCTCGCCGTGCTGCAATGACTAGAACAGTTGGCGGACAATTCCCTAAGGGATTTGATCCACTTAAGTGGGGTATTCCAGCATCTATGGTTGGAAGTGTAGACACAATTGCGTTGTGGAATATTGTTACAACCGTGGACGCTTACATTTCTGCCGGTTTCACGCCTTCTGAAATTTTGCAATCAGTGCATCCGTCAATGGTTGCTTCAACTCAAGGTACAGGATTCGGCGGCATGAGTTCTATGCGCAAGCTGTATTTGGATCGTTTCCTTAACCACGAAATTCCGACCGATGTGTTGCAAGAAGCGCTACCAAACGTTGTTGCTGCTCACGTGATGCAAACATATATTGGTGGATATGGAAATATGATTCAGCCAGTATCTGCTTGCGCAACTGCAGCGGTTTCGCTCGAAGAAGGCGTTGATAAAATAGCGCTTGGTAAAGCTGATTTCGTTGTTACAGGTGCTATTGACGACATCGGCGTTGAGTCTGTAGTTGGCTTCGGCAATATGAACGCTACAGCAAATAGTGAAGAAATGTATGCAAAAGGCATAGATCCACGATTCTTCTCTAGAGCAAATGATCGTAGACGCGGAGGATTCCTTGAATCTCAAGGCGGCGGTACGATTCTCATAACTCGAGGAGATATTGCATTAAAGCTTGGATTGCCTGTTGCTGGAGTAGTTGGTTTCATTCATTCTTACGCTGATGGTATTCACACTTCGATTCCAGCTCCTGGATTGGGTGCTTTAGCTGCAGGAATGGGTGGAGCTAAATCTAAGCTTGTGCGCGATTTGGCAGCTTTAGGTGTTACTCCGGACGATATTGCTGTTGTTTCTAAACACGATACGTCTACGAACGCAAATGATCCGAATGAATCTGAGTTGCACAATACTTTAGCTCATGCAATCGGGCGCACGGAGGGAAATCCTCTGTTCGTAATCAGTCAGAAGACGCTGACTGGTCACGCAAAAGGTGGTGCGTGCATATTCCAAATCAACGGTTTAACTCAACTGTTTAGAACAGGAGTAATTCCTGGAAATATGTCGCTTGATTGCGTAGATCCTGCTCTTGAGCGTGACGATCACATGGTGTGGTTGCGTAAGCCAATGCGTGTTGGTTGCACTTCAATAAAGGCTGCGCTCGCTACTTCTCTAGGCTTTGGTCACGTAAGTGGATTTGTGGCTCTTGTGCACCCTGGCGCATTTGAGTCAGCTGTAGCAGCTACTTGTGGTGTAGGTGCATTAGAAGAGTGGCGAAATCGTGCTAACGCGCGTTTGGCAGCAGGTCAGAGGCATTTGCAAGAAGGCATGATGGGACGTGTTGAACTGTTTGAACCAGTTGAAAATCGTCACTTGCTTAAGGATGGTACTCGTATGGCTGATGGAACTCGCTACAACGGACATGAAGCTGAAAAGGCGATGTTGCTTAATCCTGACGCTCGCCTTAACGCGGATGGTTACTACTGCTGATTTTTAAGTTGATTTTTTTTTTAAGTTGATTTTATAAGTTAATTTCAGCGTGATTATTGAGCTTGCTAAGGTTTTAAGCATATTATGCTTTCAGCTTTAGCAAGCTTTTTTATGAAGTGCAGCTTAATAATAAAATCCGCATGTTTTTGTTATTGTTGCTTAGGTGTTTGAAAAATAAAATAATATAGTAAGCTCTATTGGTAAAGAGTAAGTTTAGTTTTGTAAATGAGATTGTTACGTGCGTGATAGAAGGTTTAGATGTTTTGTATAAATTGCGGAAATAAGATTGACGAAGGTGATAATTTCTGCTGTTTTTGTGGATTTGCTGTTGAAGATGATGTGGATTCGAAAGCAGAAACGCAATCTTTTAAATATCAAGAATCAGATATCGCGAATAATCCAAGTAATTTAGCTATTCCAACTAAATATGCAAATCCGAATGCTTTTAATGAATCTAACAATCCTAATACTTCTACTGAATCAAACAATCTGAATACTTTTAATGAATCTAACAATCCGAATACTTCTACTGAATTCAATACTTCTAATAAGTCAACTTCGTATGACAATCACAGCAATAAGCAAAATCTTAAAAATCGCAAAAGTGTTGTGATTATTCTTGTTAGTGTTGTGCTCACAGTTGTACTTGTTTTAGCTGGTTCGATTTGGTATTTTGCTAAAAATAGAACTTCTGGCACTAATTCTTCAAGCGCAAATTCGGTGCTAATTCCTGAAGCGAAATCTGGCGATAGCGCTGATAGCGTTGCGAAATCCTTGGAAAATAAGGGTTTTCGCACGAAGATTATTGATGAGTTTAGTGCATCGAAACGTGGAAACTTCCTTAGATATGCGAATGTTAAGCCTGGTTCGAAAGTGTCAACTAGAAAAGTTGTGAAAATTATAAGATCTAAAGGTCCTGGTGTTCCAGCTAGGGGAGTTGTTGGAGAGAATTTAAGTCAAGCTTCAAAAATTGTTAAGTCGATGGGTGTTCCAGTTAAGCTCCATCGAGTTCCTGTAACTGATTCTTCAGCAGATAAGATTGTTGCGTCTAGTCCACTTCCTGGAAATGCTGTTGGCAAAGACGGTGTAATAAATATTGCTGTTGGTGAAAAGTGCGATGGTGTTCCAGTTGATTTGTTTGGGTTAAATAGAGACAAAGCTAAGGATATGCTGTCTTCTAAGCCTTTTAGTGTGGATCTTCGCCCGAAGTTTTCATCGCCAAAATATTTTGGCAAAATTGTTGGTGCTTACCCTGCTTTAGGTACTAAAGGAAATCCTAAAGCAGTAACGCTTTACTATGGAGTTGACGCATCTAAAGCAAAAGATGTTGTAACTGAACCAATGAATCTTGGTGACGAAACGGCTTATCTTGTGCAACGTGCAGGCTCTTTTGTTGGCAAATGGTGTACGAATAGCGGTAAATGCATAACTCTTGTTCCGCATCGTATGCGCAATGAACAATTCGTAGAAGAACGAAATATTAGGAGTCTTATTCCAGTAGATTTTGATGATACAGACGGAAGAGTATCTGATTTAGATAGCATGGGTTATATAGATAATAAGAGTATTCTTGATTTGAATTCTGGAGGTCAAGATCCTACGGATTACGCTGTGTTCGATAAGAATATTAAAAATAGTTCAATGATGAGGAATCATCTTATTTCCGGCGATACTGGTGCTGTAGAGCTGTATTCTGGAGGCGCTATTGTGCAATGTGGCAATCAAGATGTTCCTATTTGGGGTTCAGGAGTTACATGTTTGAACGGGAAATATACTGAGGCTCCTACTGATTCTTATGAGCAAGCAAGAATTGACAATGATCCAGGTAAAGGTATTGGATATTATTACACGATGCGAGATTTTATGGTAATAGTACCTGTTGGAGCGAAGTTCGATGAGCTTTTAAATAGTGGATATTTCGTTGGAAAGCCTACACGCAAACCAGATTTAAAGCGTCCGTTTATTTTGCGAAGGGATCCTGACCTTTACAAAGAAACACGCAAAGATTTGCCAAAAGGTGATTTTGTTAATCCTTTTGTTCCTACTTATCAAGGACGTGCAGTGCCTTTTGCGCCGGCGCCGGACGACTCGAACGCGTACTATCTTGTTGAAGAGCCTTTTGACTGGAGTACAAATCCTAGCGAATCGCTGTGATTTCTCAGGAAGACGGTTTGTATGATTGCAGGACTTGGGCACGATATTGTTAATGTTTCGCAATTTGTTGAGCAAATGAGCGTAAGCAATGGTTGGCGCGCGCTATTTTCTACTCGAGAACTTCGACAGTGTTCAATAATCGCGAAATGTAAGCATGATAATGAAGCTATACATATTGCTGCACGTTGGGCTGGTAAAGAATCTGTTATAAAAGCTTGGTGTGAAGCGCTTGGAGCTTTTGAAGCAAAATATCCATATACTTTAGATAACACTCCATGGAATCAGATTGAAATTCTTGGTGACTCCCATGGTTGCCCTAGCATACATCTTTCGAGTGAAGTAAAAGAAAAACTTGTAGAATCGTTAAAATTACAATCTTATGAAAACGTAAAATGGCATATATCGTTATCTCATGATGGAGATGTTAAAAGTGATTGTGCGCTCGCGTCTGTGGTTGTTGTTTTAGAAATCTTATAGGATTTGCATAGTGTTTGAATAGAAGTTGATTGGTAAATAAAAGTTAGGGCATTTAGAGTTAGATTTGCGGATAGAAGTTAGACTTTCGGATATAAGTTAGGGCATTTAGAGTTAGTGCGGATGGAAGTTAGACTTTCGGATAATTATGTAAATTGTGAGTGTTGCAAGCGTTTGTTTAGTGTATTTTGGCGTGTTATAACAATTCTATTTGTTATATGTCTTAAGTACCTGTATAATTAGACGAGTCGCCATTTTGCTGTGAAGTAAAGTGTGATGATTGCGGACGTAGCTCAATGGTAGAGTCTCAGTCTTCCAAACTGATTACGCGGGTCCGATTCCCGTCGTCCGCTCCACTTGAAGAACGTTGGTATATAAACGTTCTTCACTTGTTTTATGTCTTAAAAATAGGCTAAATGTGCAAATAATGTGTGCAATTGAATCTATTTGTTCTAATAGTTATTAGTGATTCAGTTAAATTCTTTTTATTTTATAGTTTTTCTCATATAGTGTTTGGTTTATATCTTTTTAACTCGTTTTTGATATTTACATTCATTCATCATGCGTTTGCAATATACTTGCATATCAAAGGGTGTAAAGAATTTATAGTTTATGAGGAATACGGAATTGCAAAAAATTTTAGAAAAATTTCTAGAAAAAAATGCCGCAATGCGAAAAATATTACCATTTGTAACAATATTTGTAATAACTGGTCTTATTGCAATCGCATTTTTCAGCAACCTGTACCTTGCATACAGCTCACGTAATTACGTGCAAAAACCTCTTGTCTTAAGCAAAGCAATCATACCGGATTTAAGCAGTTACAACGAGCGAACCGGTGAAAAAAATAACAGAGAACAAGCGCAAATTATCGGCAATTCCATTTCTATCCCAAATTCTGGTGCAGATGTAATATTAAGCGGAATTAACGAAAATACTAAAGCTTTAAAAATCGAGTTGCAGCAAGAAAAGCCGTCAACTTTCGTCACTGGCACGTTGGAAATTGAAGACTTTGGCATAGCTCCAAACGCGTACACTCTAGCGGATTCTTTCCAAATGTCTACCGGAAAGCACAATACTAGAGTTCTTCGTTTTGAAAGTCACGGAACTGCGTACAAAGCTAAGCTGCATTTTAATCAAACAGGAGCTCCTTTCACACTCAAAGCTGTTACGGTAAATCCGCCTTTTGCGCTGCATGTAAACTTTGGAATGTGGGCAGTACTTTTCGTTGCAAGTTCGCTTATATTCTTGGTATACAAGAAAAAGTGGTATTTGCTTTCTTATGATCGCCACAATCTTGCGCAAAATATAGTTTTTTGGGCAGTATGCGCAGTTCTTATGGGATTCTCGCTATACCTGTGCTTTGTTGTGTACCGTGGTCATGGCATACGAGTGCCATTTCCGTCTGACTTATATGATCGTGTCAACGGAAATCCGTACACTGAGCAGCTTAAAGCTTGGAAATCAAACTCTTTTGCGCTTCTGCAGCAGCCGCCTAAAGAATTAGTAGAATCCACAAACCCGTTTAGTTGGGGTGAGCGCATGTACTTGGGTTCTAAAGGAGTGTATATACCTTGGGATGTGGTGTTCCACAATAATCATTACTATTGCTACTTTGGTATAGTGCCGTTCTTGCTCACTTACGTGCCTTTTAATCTGATATTCCCACATGCAGTTCCTTCTGCAATACTAGTTGTTACAGTATTTGCGGTTGCTATTATTCCGTCTATGTTCGCGCTTCTTAAAGAAGCTGTTGAGTTCTTTGCAATACGCGCCAATTACTGCCTGTTTTTGCTTGCTGCAGCAGCTTTCCCATTCGGATGCTTAATCTTCTACTTGCAATCCTCAGCATCCCTTTACTATATTCCGCTTCTTAGTGCAATACTGTTTGGAGTCTTATTCTTATATGCTTCTCTTAAAGCTGTGCGGCTTCATGCGGTCCGTCCGTGTGCTGGATATGCGCTTTTTGCACTAGCTGGCATAAGTCTTGCTTTGCAATGTGGATCTAGGCCAAACGCGTGCATTCCTGTCGTTGCTTTTATAGCGCCATTATTTATTGCGCTACTATTTGATGTAAAACGAAGTATTTTAAATCGCGTTGCTGCAGCTTCAAGCTTCCTTGTGCCTGCAATTGTAGGCGTATCTGGAATATTAACTTATAATTACTTGCGTTTTAAGTCTTTCTTTAATTTTGGAAATGAAGAGCAGCTTACTAATTTCGATTTGCGGTTTAATAGTAAATCTTTTGATCCTACTAAGGTTCGCGATATTATCCTTAATTATTTCTTAAAACCTTTTAATATTTCGGAAAATTTCCCATATATTTCTATATCTTGGGCAAATAATCAAGGTTATGGAAATTCTTTCTATACGCATATGATTTTCGGTCTTATGATGATTCCACTTTTCTGGTGGCTGTTTACATTAAGACGCAAGTTTATGCAAAAAATTGAGTATATTATGACAGTTGTTGGATTAGCAGCATCCTTCTTGCTGTTGTATCTTAACTACTGTTTGGGTGGTAATTTGTACCGCTACTATTGCGATTCGATTATTATATTTATTTTGATTGCAATAATGAGTATGCTTCACAGAGTTAAGCCTTATAGCAAAGATCTTGATGTTACTTGTGAAGAAGATTGCGCAATTGCTGAGCAATCGTCTTTGCGTTTGTATGTCCCAGCTGTGCTTTGTGCAGTGGTAACTATGATAATAGTTGGTTTATTAGTATTCAGTAATCATACTGAGCCATCTGCAGATATACAAAACATAAACCCTGATTTATTCCTTAAGTGGAGTGATTTATTTACGGTTGGTCGCTGATTTGCGCATTTACTGACGTGTATTGATGCGTATTTTATATTGATTTGTTACATTTTACGCGCTAATCGTATATAAAAATGGTCAGCAAACTAGTAAATTAGCTTACTGACCATTAAATTATTTATGTTTTAGTTTACTTATGCTTACCTTGCTTTTAGAACATCATTCTCGCAACGCTGATGCCACCAGCCTCTGCCAACGTAACGCTCATCTTCAATAGGTCCGCCAACTTTATCAAATCCGCCGCGAGCATAATAATCTTTGCGAAGATTGAACATAATAACAAACTTCTTATCTCGGCCGTGAGTCCAAACATCACCATTCTGGCAACGTTGACGCCACCATCCGCCGCCCATATCCTCCTCATCGGCAACAGGAGCACCAAGCCAACCAGCACCACGATGTCTGTTGTAAGAGTCACGTAACTCGTACTGAATTACGTACTTAGTGTCTTTTCCTTGCGTCCAAACATCGCCATGTTGGCAATGTTGGCGCCACCAACCGCCGCCCATATTCTCTTCTTCAGCAACGGGGGTGCCTAGACGACCGAATCCGCCGTGATTGTAGTAGGAGTCACGTAACTCAAACTGAATCACAAACTTCTTATCTCGGCCGTGAGTCCAAACATCACCATTCTGGCAACGCTGACGCCACCAATCGCCGCCCATATTCTCTTCTTCAGCAACAGGAGCGCCAATGCGACCGAATCCGCCATGCTTGTAATATGAGTCACGTAACTCGTACTGAATTACGTACTTAG
>NZ_KQ961858.1:36405-81967 GCF_001563665.1 Gardnerella vaginalis
CGCCCATATTCTCTTCTTCAGCAACAGGAGCGCCTAGACGACCGAATCCGCCATGCTTGTAATAACAATCGCGCAATTCATATTGCAAAGTAAATTTCTCACCGTATCTACTCCACTTTTCACGCCTACCGTATCTGCTTACGTTCCAGCCATTGTAATCTTGAGCAGGAGAATCATCAACCCTATCAAAATACGTCAAAGGCCCACTCGTAATAGGACTTCCATCATCCAATCCGAACGCACTCAAATCAGCATTACCTTCTACACCGTCAACGTGGCCATGAGAAGTGTATTGCCATCCTCTAAGTCTTGTAGACATAGAGAATCCAACACGAGAACTATAACTTGCAACCCAACTTGTACGATCATGAATAAACTTAGAATTCAATTCATTAAGCAAATAGTTCCTATACGAGTAAACACCAAGATTATGGTATCCAGCGTCAATCAATTGATTCCACCATGAAGCCACAATATCTTGATACTCTGAAGGAGAAGTTGGACGAGAGTGACCAGACCAAGTCCAATTTTCCAAATCGTAATACACAGGATAAGTCAAATCATCTGGGCTTACACCCAAACTTCTCAATTTCCTTACTAAATCACGGCCTTCATTAGCTCCATCCTGAGCATCTTGTGCATAAGAATAAAGATAAACTCCGAATGGAATACCAAGACGTTTACAAGCGTCAATATTTCGCTGAGCTTCAGGGTCAACACCATTATCCCATCCATAACCTACTCGAATAATAGCTCCATCAACGCCAGAAGTATAAACTTTATCCCAATCGATAGTTTTTTGATGCTTAGAAACATCAATTACAGCTGCAGCATTGCGAGCAAACACAGTTCCATCAGCTTCATTGAAAGTTGCATTACCAGATGAATCCTTATCCCAATAAGCACCTTCAGAGTTACCGTAAATGTCAACATTATAAACATCGCTTATGTAACGAACTATGCCTGAAGGATTTGTATGAGTAGTATTGAAACCATTCTTTAGAACAGCATTACTAGCTAAAGTACTATTCGTATTTCTTCTAGACTTAAGCAAAGGAGAGCGCAACACAGAATTTTTTACAGAATTTTGCGCAAAATCACTTACAGAATCACGCGCAACATTATTGTTTTTAGAATTCTTAGACTTTTCAGACTTCGCAATAGTTTTACGAAGTTCAGAAACTTTCACAGGCTCAAAATGCTCTCCATTGGTTATATTCAACGGATCAGCAGGATGATCTTTAGTACCAATAATGCGCTTGTCTGTTATAGTCTTTCCAGTTGCTAAAGACTTTAATTTCCCATCTTTAGTAAATGCATATTTCGAAGAAATAACTTCAGCGTCTTCTGGAATAGAAGCGCTTATTTTCTTAGGAAGTTCTACATTATTACTTGTAATAGAAGATGAATTATGCTGATTTAAGTTGGATTCTAAACTAGAAATACCATCAGCATTGCCAACGTTATCAACAGATGTAGTATTAGAAATGCTTGAATTTATTGACTTGTTAGCTCCAATCATATTCATGCTAAAAACAGTAGAAATTGAAACTAAACCTACAAGCACACGTATAATAATCTGTTCCACGAGTCCTCCAGACTTATGCTTTACGTGTTTTTACGCTACTACAGTAGCAACAGCACCATAAAATTGGCGCAAAATCAACAGAAATGTTGTTTTTTATTTCTCTACGTGGCTTTAGATTCTTGTACTAGACTATACTGTTTACTTGTAAATACAGTTTCTGGAGATTGCTAGATTATGAATACTTCGTTAAACGGTGCGCGAGAAAGTATGCCAATTTTGTACATTGTTGTACCTTGTTTTAATGAACAAGAAGGTCTTAGTAAAACTGCAGAAGTTCTTAAAAATAAAATCAATAATCTTGTGTCTTGCGAGCTTATTAGTTCCTCAAGTCGCGTGATTTTTGTAGACGATGGTTCTAAAGATTCAACTTGGAATCTAATCGCCTCATTTAATAGCGAAAATCCTTCGCTTTTTGGCGGTGTTAAGTTAGCTCATAATCGTGGTCATCAAAATGCTTTATATGCAGGTCTTATGTATGCGCGCGAGCAGGGTTGTGATGCTGCTATTTCTATGGATTCAGATTTGCAAGATGATGTTAATGCTGTTGACGAAATGGTTAAGAAATTTGTGCAAGAAGGCTGTGAGATTGTTTATGGCGTTCGTTCTTCACGTAAAAAAGATACTTGGTTTAAGAGAAACACAGCTTTAGCTTTTTATAAGGTTTTTGCTTCAATGGGCGCAGAAGTTGTGCCTAATCATGCTGATTATCGTTTGATGAGTGCTGTTGCTTTAGATGCTCTTTCAGAATATAGCGAAGTGAATTTGTTCTTGCGCGGAATAGTTCCTATGATTGGTTTTAAAACTGGGAAAGTTTATTATGAGCGCGGTGAGCGAACTGCTGGAGTTTCGAAGTATCCTTTGAAAAAGATGATTTCTTTTGCTTTAGAAGGTATAACTTCATTCTCTGTTAAGCCTCTTAAGTTAGTAACTTATATGGGTTCTGTTTCTATTCTTATTGGCTTAGCAATGTTTGTTTATGTAATTGTGTCGCTGTTTTCTAATCATATTGCTGTAGGATGGTCATCGTTAATGTGTTCAATATGGTTTATTGGCGGTTTTCTTATGATTTCTATGGGTATTCTTGGAAGTTATATTGGCAAAATTTATTTAGAATCTAAACATCGTCCGCGCTACTATATTGAGCAATCTTTATAAAAGGGGTTTAAAATTATGATTGAGCGTTTGCAACATATGAGCGTTATGCTCGGACGCTTTTTTAGTAATGCTGTTGTGTGGTGTTCTGCAATATTTTTCAGCGCTCTAGCTGTTACAAGCTTAATTCTTTCAGCTCATCTTATTCCAGGGCAGTATGAGTTGGAGTTTTGGTGGTTTCAATCTCCTTTTGTGCTAATTATAAGCGTTTTAATATTTGCTTTAATTTATTACGCTCGCCGCAAAAATATTGTTGATAAGATAAATCTTCGAATTGTTGCAATAGTAGTTTTTGCGTATATGATTATTTCTGGATTTGTTTGGATTCTTATTACTAACGTATGGCCTGAATGGGATTCTGCTTTTTTGTTTACTGCAGCAAAGTATTATTTGGATCCTAATCAAACACCTGTAAATTGTGCTGTTGATACTTCTCAATTGGCTTTTATTATTTGCCCGGGGGGTTATCTAACTAGATTCCCGTTCCAAATGCCTCTTGCTTTTCTTATTAAATTGCTTATTGCAGCTTTTGGTTCTAACGCATATTTTATTTTTGAAGTTTTGAATATTGTGTGCTCTGCTGTTACAGGAGTTCTTATTGCATATTACGCAAATATATTGTTTAAAAATAAGTCTGTAACTTTACTGTCTTTATTGTTGTATGCGCTGTTTTTGCCAATGATTTTTTATACAACATTTGCGTATGGTAACACTCTTTGTTTGCCATTTGTATTTGGAGCACTTATATTACATGCAAAGAATATTCGCACTGGATTATGGTGGCAAGCTATAGCATCTATGCTATGCATGTTTTTTGCAATGCTTTTGAAGTCAACTATGGCTTATTGCCTTCTTGCAATGATAGTTGTTTGGATTATATCCGCTTTGAAATCTAAAAAATTTAAGCATGCTGTTTGCGTGCTGATCGCGCTTGCATGTTTCATGAGCAATAATATTGCTGTTAGTGCTATTTCTGGCTCTTTCAATCAAAACGCTAAAAATGGTCTTCCTTCTACTGTTTGGATTGCAATGGGAACGGATCCTGTAAGAAAGATCGGCCCTAATAATCCTGGTTGGTATAGTGGATATCCTGCTAGTTTTGATGTTAAAACGTATAACAAGGAAAATATTAAGAAGGATTCTACTACGCGATTAGCTAATAATATTAAGCATTTTGTAAATAATCCTTCTGATGCTTTGAGTTTCTTTACTAAAAAACTCGCAAGTGAGTGGTTAGAGCCTACTTATGAATCTTTGCTTGCAAGTAGCTGGAGGTGGAGGGGTACAAGTGGGCAAGCTTTATTGAGTCGCAAGATGAATCGTTATTTGCGTTCTATTTATGAAGGTAAGTTAGGTGTTGTTGTATTTACTTTCTTAGATGCTCTTCAATTTATGCTTGCAGCGTTTGTTGCTGTATTTTTGTGTGTTATGTTGCGTAAGCGTAAGATGCTTTCTAAAAAAGATATTTGTGGACTTGAGTTTGAAAAAGATTCTTCTAATGGTCTTCTTGGAAAGCTTAGTGATATTCCGTGTGAATACTTAACTTCATTCGTTATTGTATGCGGAATGTTAGTTTTGTATCTTATGTGGGAAGCTCAAGCGCAATATATTTTGCCTGCTTATTTGCTTATTATTCCTTATGCTGCTCGTGGATTCGACATGTTATTGTCTTGCTACGAAAATCGTAGTGCACATAATAGTAAAGCAGCATATCCAAGCAATAATTGATGGCATTGTTTGGTAAATTAGCGAAGCTGCGACCATTGCCCATACTGCATATGTGACGTTTGCTGCCATAGCACGAGATGCTCCTACTTGTGCAATTCCGCGATAATAGCTTAAGTATGAGCCTGTTCCTAATAATCCTATTGCGATTATTATAGGTAATGTAGTTAAGTTCAATGATTCGAATATTTTACTTATTTCAATGTGTGATGCAAAGCATAATATTGACGCTATTATTGTGTATGAAATAGCTGATGTTGTTTCTCGAATGTGCAAGATTGTTTCATCGTCTATGCTTTGTTTTCTAGTTGCCCAAGCGCATACAACAGCTTCGCTGCCCCAGCCTATTACGCTTAAAAGTGCTCCAGATAAGCCTAATAATACGTTGAGGATATTTGTAGAACTTACAGTGTTTTGAGCATCGTTACAAGAGTAGTATCCAAGTATTCCTACTGCTATAAGAGCTAAGGAGAAAGCTATATATTTTTTTGCGCTTAATCGTTCTCGTAATACGACTGCTGAAAGAACAGCTCCAAAAGCAGGATATAGTGCGGATATTGCTGCAGCGTATCCTGCGCCTATAGTGTTTGCTGCTAAAACGTATCCGCTCATTCCAAGAGGGCCGCCAAGTAAAGAACTTACGATAATTATTATGAAAATCTTTGGATTTTTTAATATTTCAAAAGTTTTATGCAATTTTTTTCGTGTGCTTATGTAAATCCACATGAAAATTGCGCATATAATATCGTGAAGTAATGCTCCAATAATTCCTGTTAATATCACAAGTGAAATACTATTTTCGTGTGCATTTGATCCTGCGAGCGTGAACAATGTAGTTAAAACAGCCAAAAGTACAGTGTCAATGCCCCATAAAAGTCCGCTGAGAAATGAATATTTCATAAAAACCTACTTGTGCTATTTGAATGTTTTGTTGATTTTGTTGATTTTGTTGATTTTGTTACTTGTTTAGGTTCTATTATTTTATGAGTTTGCTCTGGTTTCTGGTTTTTCTTTTTCTGGTCTTGTTTTCAACTTCTTGACTTATAACCACTCTTTTTATCTAGTTGCAAAGCTTTGATTTTACGCTTTAGTTATTCGTATAAAGTTGCAAAGCTTTAGTGACATATTGTTTTGCGTACTTGTAGTATGTGTACATACAAGTTCCTATATTTTCTCCTTCATCTTCTTTAAGTAACGACCACAAGTGCCAACACCATCCTGCTAATCCTATATAAGCTAGTAAGTGACGTTTTTCTTCCATGCTTGCAGTGTGTGATAAGTATAGTGGAATCGCTTTTTCGATCTCGTTTTCATTAAATGCTTCAGATACGCATAATGTAGCAAAGTCTTGAGCGTAATCAGACATTCCTGCATATTCCCAATCAATTAGATGATAGCGATTCTGCTTGTCTATTAAAATATTTGCCCCTAGTATGTCGTTGTGACAAATACAAATATTCGTATTTTCTTCATTTGTTAGATAATTATGAAGACTTTCTACAATAGTTTTTAAATCGATAATTTCTTGAGGTATCGATGCGTTTCTATCTTTAAGTTCTTTCATGTAACGCTTAGATTCTTCGTAAAAGTCAAATTTACGATTCAATATTTCTCCGCTTTTATGTAAAGCTTGTACTAATTTTAAACATTCTTGTAGTTGATTGTAATCGTGCATATCAGCTGTTTTGCAATCTGGTAAGAATCGTGAAATTTTCCATCCTTCATTTGCGTTTGCGTCAATAAACGTACCGTCTAAGCCGAGTTTTTGGGCTTTCTTCAAAGCTTCTGTTTCTGCTTTTCTGTTAATAAGTATGTCTGTGCCTATTCCAGGATGCCTGTAAACGTATTCATTATTCCCAACTGAAAAATGGCAAGATAAATTAGTAAGACCTTTTTTAAGCGGATAAACATTATGAATATCAGACTTTTTGCAGTTAAGTGTTTTAGTAATATTATCAAAAATTTTACTATCAATATTTTCTAAGAATAGTGGATCGAATTCTCTTAATTCGTCAATAGAATCAAATTCGTGAATGATTGGAGGATTATATTTTCGTATTTGCATGTCTAATTCATCAATATGCTCAATAAAAATATCTTCCCAAAGTTTTCCTGCTGTTTGCACTAAATCGTATTCTTCATTAAGAATTTGCATGAAGCGCTTAGAAAACTCTTTGTCAAAATATACATGACCAATCATGTACCAAGAGTCGCTACCGCCAATAGTAACTTTCGTAATGCGATTGTGCGCTCCATAAGATATGCACCATTCTTTAGTGTGTCCTGTGTGATATTGAGCTGAATAATAAGCTTTCCAAACGTATTGTTCAAATGGGTTTTTGTCAAAATAATTATCTGATGAACAGATATAAGTGTTAGATAATTGATTTGAAACAGCTTTTATAGAGCTGTTGTTGTTACGCGTGCTATATTCGCTGTTAGTTTTAATTTTTACGTTAAAAGAATCTTCTAAGTAGAAAAATTGTTCTTGTTTATATCCAACTACAACTGTTATATTGTTGATTCCTGCTTCATGTAGTTGTTTGATTTGTCTTTCAATAAGTACTTCTCCGCGTACTTTAATAAGACCTTTAGGTTTTTCATAAGATATTGGTGAGAATCTCGATGAAAAACCTGCAGCCATAATAATCGCATTGTGTACTTTATATGGTTCAAGTGATTGCATTCCTTGTTTTGTGATGTGCAATCCGTTTGTTAGTGCAATAAGATTCTTATTCTTTGCACTTTTAATTGCGCTATTTATACTTCCTAGAGATAATTCAGTGTGTTCTGCAAGACTTCTTTGGCTTATAATTTCATTGTTTTGTGTTGTATTTTTTATGCTTAAAAGTGCTGTAAGCAATTTGAATTCATTGTGATTAAGTTGTTTTTCTTGATTTAATTGTTGAGTTTGTTTGGGTTGTTCTTCTTTAATTCGCATAATATCTTCCTCTTTCTAGCAATAAAATAATTATACAATGATTTGTTCAAAATTATCTAGTAAATTTTTTATTTGAACGAGTAGGCTTTTGCGCTCGCATTTGTTTTCGTTTCTTAATATTTACAAACGCATGCATTTTCATATTCGAAAGTCTTAGATCTTCTACGTAATGCTACGTAATATAAATAAGCAAGTGTTAAGATGTGAAAACGTATTATAATTAGCTGATGTATGTCTTATTGCAAATAATGAGAATAAGGTGAAGGGTGTGAACTTATGGTATCTATATTTCGCAAAGCGATGCGTAAAATTATTGACCATTTACCTTCTTCTAAACGTTCAATAAGAGATTTGAGGCAGCAGGTTAATGATTTAAACTTGAGAGTCGAAAACTTGCAATCTTTGCTAGATGGTAAGTTGCAAAACATTCTTGAAAATCAACGCAATATGCGTATTGATACACTCACGAATCGAGAACATGAATCTTTACTTGCTTGGGCAAATTATCGCCGTGAAAATGAAAATGATTTCGATGCTCATAAGCGCTTCTATTATAATCTTCCTCAAGCAACAGGCTCAGTTAGACTTATACAACGCGGATGCGCTACATTGCTTAGTGAATTTGCGCATTTTTCTAAAGAACATAATTTGAAGTATTGGGCTGATTTCGGTACTTTACTAGGAACTATTCGTCATCGTGGATTTATTCCATGGGATGACGATACTGATTTAGGCATGATGAGAAGTGATGTTGACAAGCTCATAGAATTGCTTAAAACAGATAAGGAATTATCTAAACGTTATCGCGCTGTTCTTGTTTTCGATCCTTATGTTCTATGTAGACAGTTGCGATTGCGTTATGCGAATCCTGAAAATCCAAGTTTTATTGATATTTTCTTCTATGATTACATGCCTAAATATGACGAGCATAATAAACAGAGATTCATTGAAATGCGTAAAGCTTTACAAGATGATTTGCGCTCACAGACTTTTTACGCTAAATGGCTTGAACATGGATATTTAGAAGATGGCTGCGAATTTAGTAGTCAAATAGAAGACGTTTTTACTAAATATCAAAATTTAGCTAAAAGTGAAAATATTATTTCGCGAGAAAGCCCTAACGAAGATTGCAACATTATATATGGATTAGATAACGTTGATGCTGACAAAATATACACTGCGCGATATGACGATATATTCCCATTGAAGCAATCAGAATTTGAAAAATCTAGTATTTCGATTCCGTGTAAAGCAGAAAAAATTCTGTTTAGTTATTATGGAGATATTTATCAACTTCCATCAGATATGGTTTCTCATTTGCAACACGTTAGCAGAGAACTACTCGAAAACAAGCGTATTGTTGATGCGATCGAGAAAGATATTGCAGCAAATCCTTATAAAAGTGAAGTAGCTTAAAAATCTTTAAGTTAAGCATCTAGGAATTTTAGTTTTAGGCGTGCGTGAATATAGATGTAGCGCTTGATTTTCACCAAACGCTACATTTACATTTACATTTACATTTACATCTATCTATATGTTAAAAATTATTATTTGTTATCTCGTTTCATAAGGCGCATTTTTTTCTGTAATTTAGCAATAAGAGATGGGAAAGCTATCTTCTTTGCTGTTTTTACGATTTTTTCTCCGACTAAGTAACGTGCAGAAGTGCGTATATCGGAAATTTCATGTTTATAATTTTCGCTTGCGCGTTCAAAGTCAAACATGCGCTCTTTAAGCCATAAAATTCTAGAATCTTTATTCAATCGAATCTTCTGGAATTCGTTATATGCTTCTTCATTGTAGAAATATGTAGGTAAATTGTCTTTTTCGCAATTGCTTACAATATTTGCTACAACCTGTAATTTTTCTTCAATGAACTTTTCCAAAGATTCAGGCGTTTGACGCATATGACAATCGCGTATGAAACTTGTCATCAAAGCGTTTGCATAGCCTTGTTCGTATGTTTTGAGCAAACCTTTACTCTCTAGCCATTTACCTGTTTCAATAACGGAATCAACGTCAAGAGGGAATTCATCTATAGAAATATTTTTTTCAATTGAAAGCCAGAAATTTCGTGGAATTTGTTTATTGTGAAGATTCTCGAAACCTTCTGCTGCTCCTACGCTAAATCTTCCATATGCATTTTCGTATGCTTTAGCTAAATCGCAATACATAATATTTTGTGCGTCTATTGCTGCTCTAGAGCTGAAAGTCATAAGTGTTGAAGGTTCATCGTTTATTCCAGCTTCTATGTGTGCATGCTTCAAAAATTCAGTTCTCCAAATTTTCTGCCAACCGTAGCTGTAGCAACTATTTATAACAAGATCTGCAATGTCTTTAGGATTATAAGGTCCATAAGACGTATCTTTTACAGTGTTTTCATTGTCGATTGGCTTAATGAAGTTTTCTCTAGAAAGCTCAATGTTTTTCTTAGTATCTTGCTTGAATGTGCAATCAATCAAATAATCTGTGTGTAAATTCGTATTATTGAAGAACGCTAAATCTATTGGCTTATTGTTGTCACCCGAGCACTTTTCAATATTCTCTAAAGCTTGATTTAGAACGATTTCATTGATGATATAACTCGATGGCATGAAAATCGTATATTTTCCATTAGCGCGTTCAATTGCTTGCTTAAGAATATCATTTATATTTTCATTATCTTCATGTTGCTGAATAGTGAAACGTTTATTGTTTTCAGTGAATTTTTTAGCAATAGCGATTGTGCTGTCGTTTGAATTATTGTCAACAATAATAAATTCGCAAGGAATATCTTGTATTGATTCGCAAGCTTTTAGTGAGTCAACAATCCAAGAATGAGCATTATGCGTAAATATTATTATAGAAAGTTTAGGTTTATCTTGTGCTTTTTGTTTCTTTACTTCATATGACGATCCTAAGAAATCCATGTAATAATCCATGAATTTTGGCTGTAAACGGAAAGCCATAAGGAATACTTCTTTTGAATCCATAGAGCTAAAAACTTCATGGATTAGATTACGAATTTCAGGATTTTTATCGTCAAAGCCAAATTCTGTAATAAGCGAGTTTACGTAATCAAATTCTCTAGAATAGAATGCTTGTAAAACTCCTCGTGAAAGTTTTTGCGTGTTAAGGAATTCTCGCATGTCCCGCAATCTGTCGAATGGCAGATGGAAATCTTTTAACAAGCTTGAAGCATTAGGATTAGTTTGCCTGTAGTAGTAGTACTTTCCAGGATTCCAACAAATCTTATTTGCTAGAACTAAAGTTTGAGCAAAGAAAGGATTGTCTGTCCAACCTGCTCCAGGAATTGGCTTAAAGCGTATTACTTTGTTGTCTTTATTATCTCCATTAAGAAAGTCTTTTCTATAAATTGCTGACCATATAGAAGGATGATGATAGAAAGGTTCAGCAAATTCATTCAGATTGAAGATTACTCTATTTTTAGGCATGAAATAGCACAAATTAGGCGTTTCTACAGCGTCTTTATATCCATCTTTTCCATCGTAAAAAAGCCAATATCCGCCTTTGATGACGTCAATTTTTTCGTGTGAAAGTTGAGTGTTGCTTAATAATCTTTCATACATGTGTGGGTCAATAAAATCATCAGGCTCAATAATGCTAATCCATTCGCCTTTAGCTTTTTCTAAGCCTCTGTTACAAGTAGCTCCGTATCCTTCATTAGATTTTTCGATTACTACGAATCTGCTATCTTTTTGCGCAAAAGATTTCATTATATCTATAGATCCGTCTTTGCTCCCATCAGAGAACATAAGGCATTCCCAATCAGTGAAAGTTTGATTTTGAATAGACTCTAAGCATTGTTGTAAAAATGCTTCAACGTTATATATAGGAACAATAATTGATACTTTTGGCATACACATGATGTTAGCATATGTGCTTTATGTGTAAATTTGTAAATTTATATTTGAGTATTCACTTACAATGTAGTCGCAAGTATTTGTTTGCATTCTAGTTGCGAGTCTTCATTTACAATTGAGTATTCACTTACATTCTAGTCTCAAGCGTTCAATTACAATCTAGCTGATAATATGAGTATCGTGAAAAATCTAATAGATCATTGTCGTAAAAAATACTCTTACGCTAACATTGTTCTTCGCGGTTTAGTGAAAACTGATTTTAAGTTGCGCTATCAAGGATCTTTCTTAGGTGTAGCTTGGTCTGCTTTGAAACCGTTATTGATGTTTTGTGTAATGTATCTTATTTTTGGCAAGTTTTTGCGTATGACTGATGGCACTCCTACTTATCCGGTTGTGCTTCTTTTAGGTATTAGCGCATGGCAATTTGTTCAAGAATCTACGTCTATTGGATTGCGTTCTTTAGTTGATCGTGGTGACTTACTTCGTAAGATTCATTTTCCTAACTACATTGTAGTGGTTTCTGCAACTGTTGGATCTTTAATAAGTTTCTTAATTAACTTAGTAGTCGTACTTATTTTTGCCATATTTGGCGGTGTTCAATTCACATGGAGAGTAGTGTTATTGCCAATTAGTTTGGTTCAGCTTTATATGATTGCTATTGGCATTGCTCTTTTAATGTCTACTATGTATGTGTATTTCCGTGATGTTATGCATATTTGGGAAGTTGTACAGCAGCTACTGTTTTATGGTATGCCTATTATTTATCCGTTAAGCTATGTGATTAACAAGGGCGGTATTTTTGCTGTTCTTGCAAAGCTTGAATTACTAAATCCTATTGCGCAATGTATTCAAGATATGAGGCATAATCTTCTTGCTCCGCAAACGCAGCCTACTGTGTGGAATGAATTTGGCTTCTCCTGGATTTCTTTGATTCCTATTGTTCTAACAGTGCTTATTTTGTGGCTTGGTATTTATGTCTTTAAGAAAAATAGTCGCGCTTTCGTTGAAGTTATGTGATTTATTTAGTTTTAGAAAGTTTTGGAGAACCGCATATTATGAGTCAGTTGAGTGAAAATAATGAAGTTGTTATGAGTGAAAATAATGAAGTTATCACGAGTAAAAATAATGGTAATTCTGACGATGATATAGTTTTATCCGTTAATCATGTGGGTAAATATTTTAAGCTACCAACTGAGCAGGCGACTGGATTAAAACAAGCTTTTATAAATCTTACTAAAGGCATTAAAGGATATAGGATGCAGCACGTGCTTAAAGATATATCTTTTGATGTTCATCGTGGTGAGTTTTTCGGTATTGTTGGTAGAAATGGTGGCGGAAAATCAACGCTATTGAAAATTATTTCGCAAATTTACTATCCAAATACTGGAAGTGTTGAAGTAAAAGGTAAGCTTGTGCCATTTATTGAGCTTGGTGTTGGTTTTAATCCGGAGCTTACTGGACGCGAAAACGTGTATCTTAATGGAGCTTTATTAGGTTTTACTCGCGCGCAAATCGATGAAATGTATGACGATATCGTTGAATTTGCTGAGCTTGAAGATTTTATGGATCAAAAGCTAAAGAATTATTCTTCGGGCATGCAAGTTCGTTTAGCGTTTTCTGTTGCTATTAAAGCGCAAGGAGATATTCTTGTGCTTGATGAAGTTCTAGCAGTAGGGGATGAAGCATTTCAGCGTAAATGCGATGCGTTCTTTAGTGATATTCGCAAAGATCCTACTAAAACAGTCATTTTAGTTACTCATGATATGAATGCTGTTAAGAGATATTGTACTCGAGCGATGATGATTAGCGATGGTGAAGTTTGCGCAATTGGGAATACTGAAACCGTAGCAGATAAATATACTTTAGCAAATATTGAAGCTGAGAGAAAAAAGCAGGAAAAATATAATGAGAAAGCTGCTCATGGGCAGTATCCGCAAGGTTTGAATGAAAAGTGTCCATTATTAAGAACGTATGCTTTAGAAGACAAGATTTATAGAAGCGATGAGGTTTTCCGCTTTGCAGTTGAATATCAATATGATGAGCCTGGAGATTTTTATTTGGCTATTGCTCTACACGATATTCGCAGAGGTGGAATCACTTATGATACTGGTTCGAAAGTTTTGAAGATGGAAAAGCGTGGGCATCAAATTTTGCATTTTGAGATGCCTTTAAACTTGTTTAACAATGGTGAATTTACGTTATTTACATCCTTAAGAACTCCAAGTAAAACTGATGATTCAAGCACAGATTTACTAGCTGTTGCAGTTGACGCAAACGCTTGCACATTTGTGATTCGAGATAGTCGTAATCGTGATTATGCGCTTTTAAGTGACAGAGCTATGACGATTAAGCAAATTTCGTGAGTGTAATATCGCTTGTTTTTAGCTTTTTCGCGCTAGCGTGGTCTTTTGCTTTTGCAGTGCATAATATGCGAGAATAATATACGATTAAGCTACTCGTTTTTTATAAAAGTAGAGTTTCACTTGTTAGTGTTTCTAAAGATTTTCTCCCATGTATTTACGCTAGCCATATCATAAGAGCGGTACGCTTTAGATAGTTTTTTCCATCGTCTAATCATTTTTAGAGATAAAAATACGTCTTTACGCAACATTTTACGAAATAGCTTGCTATCTCTTTGGAAAAGATTAACTGTATTTCCATCTGGTGATGTAACAATCGCATTATTAACGCCTATGAATGAAGGCCAAGAAACGTCTTGAGCTGGAATTGCTACTTCTGGAATAAAATCTTTACTTTGTTTTTCTTTACTTCGTTTTTCATTAGAGAATAATGCTTGTTTTATCGCTTTAATTTGTAGCTTTCGTAAAGCTTTAGCATTATGTGCAGTGAAAGGTGTTACGTGCTCTCTTAAAACATTATTTCTCAAATTTACATCACTTATTGGCTGAGTGTCTGTAAAGTTTTGTCTTGCTTTTCTTACTTCGTTAAGCTTTGTTGGCATTGTTTCTATTATGTATTGCGGCCCCATGAGAATATCTTGTAATCCCATGTGATGCAAGTGCATAGCTGAATACACGAGTTTCATTCCGCAAGCTAAGTCGCTTCTAAGCATTTCAATCGCAAAACGTAAGCTTGGGCGAGTGCAATGTAAAAGTCCGCAAATCCAACGATTGCGTTGGAAGAAGTATTCTTCCCAAGTTCGCGAAGGATCTTTATCGTGCCAAGCTTGATGCCAAACGGCAACTCCTGGCAAACAAATCGTATGGTATCCGTGTTCAAGTGCTCTAATCGAGTATTCTGTATCGTCAAATTTAATGAAAACTGGAAGTGAAAGTCCGATTTCTTTCATAATTTCAGTCGGAATAAGACTCATCCACCATCCGTTGTAATCAGTGTCAATTCTTTGATGTCTCTCCGGGCAATCTTGCAAAGTGATAGCAGCGAAATCGTGATTGTAATCTAAGTTATGGGATGATTTCATCCACACATTATCTCGCGTAAAACGTTCACCTTGAGTGTAAAGTACAGTTCGATTGTCAAGATGAAGCATTCCTCCGCCAATAATTGCAGGTTTTAGCGTATAGTCTGCAAATTGCAGCGCGCGAAGAATGCATTCAGTTTCACTAATCGCGTCATCATCAAGTAGCATTGTGTAGCTACTTTTTCCAGCTTTAAGTGTTTCAAACATTCCTCGAGAGAATCCGCCTGATCCTCCTAAATTAGCTTGTTGTATGTATGTGAGTTGATCTTTTAGTTCTTCGCGAGTTTTTTCAAAATCAGGTTGATTTTTAACTAAATCAGTGCCTTGATCTGTGCAATAAATTGTGTCAAGACGTTCTCGTAATGCTTTATTTGACGCAATCGCTTTTAATTGATTATGGCAATAAGAAGGGCGATTGAAAGTTGTTATAGCAATAGAGAAAGTGCTGTTTTGCCTGTTTTCGCAGCTTTGTTTGTTTGCGCTGCTTTTATTGTTGCCTTTGTTTCCTTTATTTTGTTTGTTTTCTTTAGGAACGCTCCATGTTGCATTGCTTATATTTAAAGAAGTTGAGTCGCTTGCTTTAGCTTCAAACCAAAAATAGCCTCCATCTGAAACGCCTTGCATAGGTATTTCATAACTAATTTCGGTTTCATTATTAGATTTCAAAGAAAATTCTTTTATAGGATACGTAAGACCTCTGCCTGTAGATTTAATTAAAAGAAGTGAACCTTGACCTTTAACTTTTGCATTAAATTTTACTGTTTTTACATCTGTCCAATGTTGCCAATAACTTGCAGGGAAAGCATTGAAGAAAGTGCATAAAGATACGTGTTTTCCAGCTTTAACACTGAGCGTTTTGTGATCTATAATGTCACAAACATCGTGTGTTTCAACATTAGGTAAATGACTGCTTGTATCTGCTAATAATTTTTTAAGTTCAGATATATTTAATTTAGATAAATTTAGAGATTGCAAATTTATTCTTGGATCAAGCACATTACGTTGTAAATATGAACGATGCCAAGGTATTACGTACAGTGGCATCGTGATTTCTGCGTCTTTTATTGGATAAACTACTCGATTTACTACTTCCCAAAAAGTATTCTCATCTTGCTCATTTTGTTCTTTATTTTCGTATTCTTTTTTATTATCTTTCATATCTGCACGTTCTGCACTAGTCATAGTGACTATTATATATACGCTTAAGCCTATTCTTAAAGTGTATTGTGCTTGAATGAATTGAGTTGGATTCATGATTTTGAGTGCCGCTAAGAACTGTACGCATGAAAGGTAATATTATGATGGAATCAGCAGCTTACCCAGATTTAGTTGTTGTTGGAGCAGGTTTATTTGGTTTAACTGTAGCTCAGCAGGCGGCGGAAAAAGCAGGCGCTCGCGTTGAAATTATTGATGTGCGCAATCATATTGGCGGAAACGCTTACTCTTATTTTGATGAGCGTACAGGAATTGAAATTCATAAATATGGAGCGCACCTTTTCCATACAAGTAATAAGCGTGTGTGGGATTATGTGAATCGTTTCACAAGTTTTACTAATTATGTGCATCGCGTGTATGCAACGCACGATGGGGAAGTTTACCCATTGCCAATCAACTTAGGTACAATCAATCAATTCTTCCATGCGCATTACACGCCTGAAGAAGCAAAAGCTTTGATTGAAAGTCAAGCAGGAGAGCTTGCTGGAAAAGATCCTCAGAATTTAAACGATAAAGGCATTAGCTTAATTGGCCGTCCACTTTATGAAGCGTTTATTAAAAATTACACAGCAAAGCAATGGCAGACTGATCCTTCTGAGTTGCCTGCTGGAATTATTAAGCGTTTGCCTGTGCGTTTTAATTATAATAATCGTTATTTTAAGGATACTTGGGAGGGTTTGCCTAAGGACGGTTATACTGCTTGGATGCAACGTATGATTGACAATCCTCTTATTCACGTTTCTCTTGGAGTTGACTTCTTTGATGAATCTCAACCGTTCAATAAGCGTTCTTTGGCTCAAGCTGGAATTCCTGTTGTTTACACAGGTCCAGTGGATCGTTATTTTGACTACAAGCTTGGCGAGTTGAAGTGGCGTACTGTTGACTTTAAGGAAGTTAGGTATCGTGAGAGTGATCATTTTGGTTGCCCTGTTATGAATTATTCAGATTCTGACGTTCCTTTTACTCGCGCGATTGAGTTTAAGAACTTTAATCCTGAGCGTCAAGAAGTTGATGATTCTGCAAGTTTTGAGCCAGGTAAAACTGTTAAGGCTTGTGAAACTGTTGTGTGGCAAGAATATTCTCGTTCTGCAACTCGCGATGATGAGCCATATTACCCTGTGAATACTGATGCAGATAAAGCTTTGTATGCTCGTTATGCTGAGCTTGCTGCTCAAGAGCCTAGAACTGTTTTTGGCGGACGTTTAGGTACTTACAGTTATTACGATATGCACAATGTGATTGATATGGCTTTGCGTGCGTATGAATCTCAAGTTTCACCTCTTTTAGGGAAGTGATTAGTTTTGAGCGCAAGTTTCATGCAAAATGATTCTGTTGATATGCCATTACATTTACTTGTTACTGGCGGTGCTGGTTTTATAGGGTCAAATTTTGTACACTATGTTGCTGAACATTACCCTAGTGTTGCTATTACAGTTTTAGATTCGCTAACTTATGCAGGTAATATTGCGAATTTGTATGAATTGCCTACTGAATTTTTTAATAATAAGTATTCATTCATAAAAGGTGATGTGCGTGATTCTGATTTAGTTGATTCGATTCTAAATCCTTTTGCTCAACATAAAACTGCAACTGGCTTAACTTTGCCAGCAATTGATGCAATTGTTCATTTCGCTTCTGAATCTCATAACGATAACGCAATCGAATGTGCTGATCCGTTTATTACTACGAATGTTTATGGTACGTACGTGTTACTTAATGCTGCTAGGAAATATAACATTCGTTTTCATCACATAAGCACTGATGAGGTATATGGTGGATTGCCAATAGGTAGTGAAATGCGTTTTAATGAGGAAAGCCCATATAATCCGTCTAGTCCGTATGCTGCTTCTAAAGCATCGAGCGATCATTTGGTTCGCGCTTGGTATAAGACTTATGGAGTTAGAGCAACTATATCTAATTGCGGTAATAATTATGGCCCTCGTCAGCATATTGAGAAGTTTATTCCTAGGCAGATTACGAATATTATGAGTGGAATTCCAGCTAAGTTATATGGCAAAGGTGATTCTGTACGTGAGTGGATACATGTTGAAGATCATTGCGATGCGATATGGCGTGTGCTGACTCGTGGAACAATTGGTGAAACATATGTTGTTGGAACTCAATGCGAGCTAAGTAATATTGATATGCTTAAGATTATTTTACGTATTATGGGAGTTCCAGAATCAAATATAGAGTACGTGAATCCGCGGTTAGGTGAAGATAAACGTTATGCTCTTGACTCTAGTAAGATTCGCAGTCAACTTGAATGGGAGCCTAAGCATTCGAGTATAAACATTGGAATACAAGATACAATCAACTGGTATGCTTCACATTTTGATATGTGGAATAGCTATAAAAATATAGTTGAAAATCATTATGCTAAATCTGGGCACTGATTTTAGATGAGTGCTGGGATGTTTCAAGGGTTTTTGGCATGAAAAAAGGGCTTCTAGCGATTGGCTAGAAACCCTAGGCGCGGAGAATACGAGATTCGAACTCGTGAGGCTGTTACACCAACACGCTTTCCAAGCGTGCGCCATAGACCACTAGGCGAATTCTCCAAGTCGAATGCCAATCGAAGTCCGTTCGGCAAACAACTTAAACAGGGTAACACATAGCAAAGATAAAGTAAATACGGTGTGCCGCATTTACTTTTGTTTTAAATAGTTGTGAAAAGTTGTTAAATAGTCGCGAAATAGTGAATTAAGATTATCGAGTTTTTGTTTTTAGGTTGGTTTGTTTAGCTAGAATCTAATTAGTTATAAGAATACTAAATTAGTTAATTGCGGAAGGCGTAAGTCATATGTCTGTAACGCTTGAAACTTCGCTCGCTTCTATTGTGAGCAATAAGCGTCGTATTTCAGCTTTGAAATCATTAGGTGTATTAAATATAAAAGATGCACTTACGTATTACCCTTTTCGCGTTTGCAAACCTATGAAAGTTATGCAGCTTAAAGACATACGCTCTGGAGATTCGTCTGTTTTCGTATGTGTTGTTGATTCTGTTTGCGTTGTGCCGATGAACTCGCGTCATGGATTTCGTTTGGAAGTTAATGTTTGTGAGCCTTTGCAAAATGTTGTGAATGATTTTCAAGATTCCTCAAGCGTATCCTGTGCTTCTCTTATCTATTTTTCGCAAAAGAAACCTTATATTGATTGGATGCTTTCTAAATTCCACAAAGGTGAGAAAATCGTTGTTTGCGGAGTTGCAAGTGAATTTAACAGTAGATTGCAATTCACTCATCCAAATATCATGAACGTTTGTGATGAAAAAAATTGCAATAATAATGATAATAATGATTTGAATAATTCTAATAGCGTGGAATATTGTCTTAAAAAGCTAAGTTCTCCTATGCCTATGTATCACGCTAATTCTCGAATATCTAGTGAGCATATTCACGATGTTATTTTGTTAGCTATGGATTCTATTGAAGAAAATATTCCAGATATAATTCCAGAATCTATGCGAAAAGCACATAATTTATTGCATAGAAAAGATGCTTTTTTTCAAATTCACAATCCACAATCTATTGATGATTTTAAGAAAGCTTTAGAAACTTTAAGATATGAGGAAGCGCTTGTATCTCAAATTGCAATATTATCTTCAAGAAATAGCTCTTATTCTGCTGTAGCTCAAAAATGTGCTTGTAATGATATGCGCAATTCTTTTATAAATTCTCTTCCTTTTGAACTTACAAAAGGTCAGAATGAAGTTATTGGTGAAATACTTAAAGATATGTGTAGCAATAAGCCTATGAGAAGGCTTTTGCAAGGAGAAGTTGGAAGTGGCAAAACAGTAGTTGCTATGAGTGCTATGCTACAAGCGATTGGCTCTTGTAAACAAGCTGTTTTAGTTGCTCCTACTCATGTTTTAGCTTTACAACATGCTGATAATTTGCGGAATATGATTCATAAAGCTGGGCTTCCTGTTAAGTTAATTGTTGTTACAGGAGGCATGAAACTTAGTGAGCGTCGTAAAGCTTTGGCAAGTGTTGCTAGTGGTGAGCCGGCAATTATAGTTGCAACTCACGCTGCTTTTTCTTCTAGTTTTAATCCAACTAATTTAGCTTTGGTTGTTATTGATGAGCAACATAGATTTGGAGTTGAACAACGTAATTCGCTTATGCGGTCTTTTGGTAGTGAATCTACTGTTCCTCCTACTGTTCCTCATCTGTTAGTTATGACTGCTACTCCTATTCCTAGATCTGCTGCTATGACATGGTTTGGAGATTTAGATGCATCGTATCTTACGCAATTGCCTGCAGAGCGCAAACCTATTCGAACTATTATCGTGAAAGAAAGCGATTCTTATACTATGGCTGCTATGTTCAAGCACATTCGATCTAGGATTGATTGTGGTGAGCGAGCGTATATAGTATGTCCTCATATTGAAGATTTGGAGATTGATTCTGAGATTGATTCTAAGATTGGCTCTAAGTTTAGCTTGGAGATTGGCTCTGAGATTGATTCTAAATCTAAATCTATAAGTAATCTTGCTGACGATAACAAAGCTTTTGATAATGAGTCTTTTATAGAAGAGGACGAGAATATTGAGTCTAAACAAGTAAGAAAGCTGCATACTGTTACAAATATTCTTAAAAGATTATCGTCTATTGAGCAATTTAATAACATTCGTTTGATTGCGCTTACTGGTAGAAATAGTGATGAAGAAAAGCAAGAAATAATGCGTAAATTTATTTCAGGTGTTGCTCCAATATTGGTTTCTACTACTGTAATTGAAGTTGGTGTTGATGTGAAGAATGCCACTTGCATGGTGATTTTTGACGCGGATCGTTTTGGTCTAGCTCAGCTTCATCAATTGCGTGGAAGAATTGGACGTAGTAATTTGCAATCATGGGCTTTTCTTGTATCTTGCGCTGAAGATGGTAGTTTAGCTAGTAAGCGTTTGCAAGTAGTTGAAAATTCGTGCGATGGAGCAGTTATAGCGCAAGAAGATTTGCGATTGCGAAATGTTGGCGATGTGCTGGGAGATAGGCAATCTGGAGGAAAATCTAGTCTTAAATTATTGCGTGTTATACAAGACGCATCGATTATTGCATCCGCTAGAAAAGACGCTAGTGAGTTGATTGCAAATGAGTCTGAGCTTAATGAAATGCAATATTTGCGTGGTGCTGTATTGGACTTTACTCGAATTGGATCGATTATTAGTAATTGATTTTTAGATTTAATTATTGTGTGATTTGACTATTGTGAATATCCTAGAAAGTAGTGGTTATTAGTTCTAGTTGTAGTCGTATAGAGACGAGGCAATGATGACTGAGAGAGAACAACAAATATTGGCTTGGATTCAACAAAATCCAATGATTAGTCAGCAAGAACTTGCTAATCTTGCAGGAATTACGCGCTCCGGTGTTGCAGCGCATATTTCTAATTTAATACGTAAAGGTTATCTTCGTGGTAAAGGATACATTGTTACTCCTCCTAGTTACGTGACAGTAATTGGCGGAATTAGCATGGATGTTTTGGGTGTTGCTCGCGGAGATTTAATGGATTACACTTCTAACGAAGCTCGTGTGCGTTATATGTTGGGCGGAGTTGGAAGAAATATAGCAGTTGCGCTTGAAAGATTGAATGTGCGAACTAGCATGGTTTCTGTTTATGGTGGAGATCATAATGGTGAGCTTTTTAAGATAGATGCTTCTGCTAACGGTTTAGATATTGGATATTCAAAGCAATTGTCTGATTTAATGACAGCATCTTATATGTATGTGGGAGATGCTTCTGGTCAGCGTTTGCTTGCTCTTGACGATATGAGTATTTATAATCACATGACTCCGGACTTTTTGCGCGAGAGATTCTCGATTATTGAGAATGCAGATATGGTTATTATGGATACGAATATTCCGCAAAAATCTTTGGAATGGGTATGTGATCATTATAATCGTCCTATTATTGTCAGAGCTATAACAGATGCAAAAGCTCCGCGTGTGCTTTCTAGGCTTAATCGTATAGATACCTTAGTGCTTGATACAGCTGAATCTCAGGCTCTTACAGGAATTAGTGCAATTGATGAGCGTTCTGCTGTGCGCTGTGCAACAGTGTTGTTAAAGCGAGGAGTCAAGCATGTGTTCGTTAATGTTGGGCGCGAAGGTGTTGCTTACGGTAATTGCGAAGATGTTGTTTTCTATCCTGTTTCAGTTAAGCGCGTTCAGCGAATGATGCTTACGCATGATGGTGGACGTGGTGGAGTAAAAGCAGTTGGAAACGATAACGGATCTAGCGATACTGCTACTGCTGCTTTAATTTACGCACGTTATGCTGGTTTTGACGATAAGAAAGCTAGTAGATTTGCTGTTGCTGCTGCTGTGCTGAATACTGAATCTATGGAAGCTGTTCACGAATCCTTAGATGCTGATTTAGTGTTGTCTTATATGGAAAAGATTCATGAGCGCGCGTGATGCAGAAAATGGCGTAAAGCGTGATTCTAAGCGTGATGCAGAAAATGGTGTAAACCATAATTTTGCGAGAGCTGTAAAAGAAAGTAATTCAGAAAATCCTGTAAAAAAAAGTAAGAATTATTCTATTATTGCTTTAATGATTGCATTATTTGTGTCAATCTTTTCTTTTCAGCTTAATATTTCTATGCTTTCTCCAGCTCTTGCTTCTATGGAATACGAATTACATATTTCACAAGTGCAAGTTGGATTGATACAAACTGTATTTTTCACGTCAGCTGCATTATTTTCGTTATTTTTGCCGCGACTTGCAGATCATATTGGTCGTAAAAAAGTATTGCTTGGTATTCTTACAGCAACAGTTATAGGAAGTTTTATATCTGCTATTACTTCGAATATTGTGATTCTTTCTATTGGACGCATTATGCAAGGTTCTTCTGGACCTATGATGCCATTGTGTTTGATTATGCTTCGAGAGCGTGTTAAAGATGGTAAGCGTTATGCGCGTTTGATGGCTATTCTCACTTCCGTAAATGGTGGTATTGCTGGAATAGATGCTTTAGTTGGTGGGTGGATGTCAAGCGCGTGTGGATTTAGATCGATTTTTTGGATTATGGCGCTTATTGCAGTTTTCGCTGTGTTCTTGGTTATATACACAACAGAAGAATCTAAGGCTGTCAATAATGCGAAAATGGATTGGTTTGGCGTTATTACATTATCAATTGCATTTTTATCAATGTATATTGCGATTGACGAATCACAAAAACTTCTAAATGCGCGCTTTTGGATTATCTTTTTGCTTGTATGTGTTTCAATAGTATTTTTCATAATTTTTTGGCAAATCGAAAAACATATTAGTAATCCTATGGTTTCAACGAATTATATGAAACATAGGCGTACTTGGGGATTGTTAAGCACTACGTTATTGACGATGACTGGTGTTTTTGCAATTATGAATGGCGTTGTTCTTAAGTTTGCTCAAGATAAAATATCTGGAATAGGACTTTCAGAAGCTTTAGTTCCATTTGTGACTCTTACTCCGTATGCGATTGTTGGATTTTTATGCGGTCCTATTTCTGGTTTTTTGGCATCTAAATATGGTTATAGACGTGTTTTGCGCTCTGGTATTTTAGTAAGCATAATAGGATTATTGTGTGGAATATTTGTTATGAAAAATCCTAGTATTCCAGGGTTAGCGGCTTTGTCTGTGTTACTTGGAATAAGTTATGCAGGAGTAGCCAATATTATGCTTAATGGGTTGGGAATTGTGTTATCTCCTAAGGATAATCCTGGGTATTTGCCTGGCATGAATGCTGGAGCTTTTAATCTTGGAGCAGGTTTAAGTTTCGCAATTATTTACGCGATTATGGGAATGTTTAACGTTAATATAACGCAATTGTCTATTCAATCTTCATCTTCTATTTCTGCAAGTGCGTCATCTAATGCTGCTTCAAATGCAGTGCAAAATGTAATAACTGTTGTAAAATCAGTTCCGTCATGTTCAAGTTATGTGTCTTCTATGATTGTTGGCGCTGTATTACTTGTTGGAGCAATATTGTGTTCGTTGTGGATTCCAAAATCTGAAGATTAGTGACATGGTCGGTGATAATCTAAACATATGACTATAGCAGTGTGCCCCGGTTCTTATGACCCAGTTACAGCTGGACATTTAGATGTGATACAACGTTGTACCAAGCTTTTTGATGAAGTTCATGTGCTTGTTGCTGTTAATTCGGCAAAAACTCCTATGTTTACGGAGAGTGAACGAGTTCAGATTATTTGCGATGCTGTAAAGAATATTACTAAGAACAATGATGATTGTAGGGATAATATTCAGAATCGTGATGATTGCCAGAATCGCGAGTGTTGTAGGGATAATATTCAGAATCGTAAAAGTAGTGTTGGGAATTTAGTTGTTGCATCAACTGACGGTCTTGTTACGGATTATTGTAAGAAAGTTGGTGCTACAGTAATTGTTAAAGGTTTGCGTCAGAATGGCGATTATGAGGCAGAGCTTGGAATGGCGCTTGTTAATCGAAAACTTGCTGGCATAGAAACTATGTTTCTTCCTGCAGATCCGGTTTTAGAGCATGTTTCTAGTTCTGTTGTTAAAGATGTTGCGCGTCATGGAGGCGATGTTACAGGCATGGTTCCAGATAACGTAATACCTTTATTACAGAAGTTGTTTGCAGAGAAAATTTGAGAAGAACAGACAGGAGTTTGAAATTATGAGTGAAGATGATAATACTGAAGCGCAAACAGTTGTAACTGGTGAAAATAGCGAAATTCAGGACGATACTATGGAGCGCAAGGTTTCTGGTAATCTTGAGCAAAATCTTCCTAATCTTGAGCAAAATCTTCCTTTGAATCCTGCAATAAACCCAGATGATTCTTTGACAGATTCTATTTCAGCTGTTTCTAAAGATAATTCTGATTCCGCTAAGGATGCAAATAATACTGAATCTAGTGAGGATTCTGAAGCCTCTTCATCTGCTGAGGATTCTTATGAAAAATCATCTGTAAAGCCTTTATTCCCTATGCCTGATTTGCGTGAGCGTGATGATTATAGCGCTGCAGATTTTGACAGTGAAGAAGATGGGAATTCAGATCATATTGATGTAAAAATAAGTGATGAAGCTCGTTCGAAAAGTCGTGCTGAATTTACTACTGTTTACGACATTATAGATGTGATGGAAGATACTCTTTCTGAATCAAAAGGTGTTCTATTTTCTCCTGGAATGGTGAAGATTAGTCGTGAAGATTTTGAGGATCATCTTTCTCGTTTGAAAGATATGTTACCTGTACAGTTAGAGCGTGCTTCTGCGCTAATGCGTGAAGCAGAACGCCGTTTGCGCACTGCTCAGGCTCAAGCTAATTCGATTGTTGCAACTGCACAATCTCAGTCTGCACAGCTTATTTCAGATGCTGAAGAACGTGCTCAATACCTAGCTGGTCAAGAAAATGTGACTGCTATAGCTCGCCGTAAAGCTGCTAATATTTTGGAAGTTGCTCAAGCTAAGTCAGATAAGCTTACTCATGGAGCAGATCAATATTGTGCAACTGTTATGGAAGGCTTGAAACAACAATTAGATAAGCTTGAGCAAGATGTTCAAGCAGGACAGCGAGTTTTAGAGGAGCGCTGTCGTGGTGCTGCTCATCTTCAAGATGAAATTAGCGCTCAAGCTCGTCTTGATGATTCTGGCGATGATTATGATGAAAGGAATAACTAATGACATCGCATCCCTCTCAATCCTTGTGGGCTATACCTGTTGCACAAATGGGTGCTCGTGCTGGTCATAGTATGCATATTGATCGCGCATTTCCTGCTCCAGAGGGTATAGGCGATTGTGTTATTGGTGTAAAGCCTGGAAGTGATGTTCAAGTTACAGGAGATTTTGATTCTGTTGTAGATGGGCTTATGTTTCAGGGTAGTATTACTGCGACTGTTCATGCAGAATGTACGCGTTGCTTAATGCCTTTAAAGCGCGATTGGAAAGTTGATGTTTGCGTGTTCTTTCCATATAAAGATATTACAGAAGTTCAATCTTCTAAGCTAAATTCTACGAGAAAAAATGGTGTTAAGGATTCTAAGAGTTCCAATAAGAATAGCATTGAAGATGATTCACAAATATGGGAAGATAACGATGATTCTGGATGCTCGTATCCATTGGTTGCTGGCGGAGATTTTGCAGATATTGAGGCATTGATTCGAGATACTATGGTAAGCGAATTGCCTTTGCAACCTTTGTGTGAGCCTGATTGCTTAGGATTATGTTCTCAATGTGGTGAAAATTTGAATGAACATCCAGAGCATCATCATGATGTTAGTGATATTCGTTTTGCTGCTTTAGAAGGATTGAAAGAGCAATTAGAAAATAAGGATAAGTAAGCAGAAAGCACGCGAAAGCGAGAAAATGAGAATAGCTTAAGTAAGGGAATGTCTTAAGTGATTTTCTAGGCAATTCTCTAAGTGACTTTCTGTTCTGCAATCTGTGCTGTTTTCTAAGTAATCTTAAGATTAAAATCCAGTAAGATATGTGTAAAAGTATTGTTTTAAAGCTGTATTTTAATTAAATGTATGGCGCATGCTGTAATATACAGAACGCTTAAGCTCAATCGGTTGAACGAAATAGAGGAAAAATTATGGCACTGCCAAAATACAAGACCTCGCGCGCTAACACGCATTCGCGTCGCGCTAATTGGAAAGCGTCTGCCGTGCAGACTGTAACTTGCTCGAATTGCGGTTCGCAGGCATTGTCTCACATGGCTTGCCCGAATTGCGGTAACTTCCGTGGTCGCGTGTATCGCGAAGCTATCCGCTCGGCACATACCAAGTAGGTTGTATTTATGAAACCCTGCCATCGACGGGTGGTAGGGTTTTTCTTTATTGTGAGTGCTTGAGTGAGTGCTTGAGTGAGTAATTATTTTTTAGTGTTTTAGTTAGTTTTTTTTAGTTAGTGTTTTACTAGTGTTTTAGTTGGTATTTTCCATAAGCGGGATAGTGAAAGTATTATGAGCCATAAAAATAAAAAAAATAGCGGTGTAATGCATTATGACGGTGAACCTCATGATGGCGATCCATCTAAGGCTCTTTTAGATGCTTTAGGGACTAGTATTTCTCCAGATCTGTTAGTAGAAGCTTTAACTCATCGTTCGTTTTCTCATGAGCATCCTGGAACGAGAAATTATGAGCGTTTGGAATTTTTAGGCGATGCAGTTTTGGAATTAGTTTCTACTGAAACGCTTTTTTCTAAGCACCCAGATATGAGCGAAGGGCAATTAGCAAAGTTACGTGCTAAAGCTGTTTCTGAGTGGGCTCTTTCTGCTGTTGCTCGTGAAAAATTGCATGTTGGTCCTTATATTTTGCTTGGTCGCGGTGAGATGGAGCAGGGTGGTAGTGATAAAGACTCGATTTTATGCGATATTGTTGAGGCTTTGATTGGCGCTACTTTCGTTGAACACGGTATTGATGAAGCTAGAGTAGTTGTACACCGTTTGATTGACGACACTTTAGCTGAAGTTCTTACTGAAGGACCTGCTTTAGATTGGAAAACATCGCTTACTGTTAAGGCTCACGATATGGGATTGCCGGATCCTGAGTATCGTATGGCTGTTTCTGGTCCGGATTTTGCTCCAGTTTTCGAAGCTCGCGCTGTATTGCCTTATTCTGATGGAGATGAATTGCTTTCAGAGGGCAGTGGATCAAGTAAACGTAAAGCGCAATTGGCTGCAGCTGAAAAAGCGTGGCATGCACTTGATGAGCGTAAAACTAAATAATTTTAAACAAAGTAATACGTTTTTTATTCTGTGTTTTGGTTTATTTTGGCAAAATTTGGCGTATCTTATAGAACGTTTTTGAGTGTTATCGGCGTGTCTTAACTTGCATTAGTCTCGCTCTCGTGGCACAATAACAAAGTTGCCGTTTGGAGTTATTCCTTACGATAACGTTGGCGGGTTACCAGAGCGGCCAAATGGGACTGACTGTAAATCAGTTGCTTCGTGCTTCAGTGGTTCAAATCCACTACCCGCCACGCCTCGATAGCTCAGTGGTAGAGCACTTCCTTGGTAAGGAAGAGGTCGTGAGTCCGATTCTCACTCGAGGCTCTCTGGCGGGGTAGCTCAGCTGGCTAGAGCGTACGACTCATAATCGTAAGGTCAAGAGTTCGAGTCTCTTCCTCGCTACAATGGCCAGCAGGAGTTGGTCAACATACAATATTCTAGAGGTGAACGAAATGGCAAGTAAGAGCGCAGACATCCGTCCAGGCATTACGCTTGCATGCACGGAGTGCAAGGAGCGTAATTACATCACGACGAAGAATCGTCGTAATACGCCTGATCGTCTTGAGTTGAGCAAGTTCTGCCCACGTTGTGGTAAGCACACACTTCATCGCGAAACTCGCTAAGCTTTTAAGTTTTTAGTTGATCGCGTTTTAAGCGTGTCTAGCTTTGAAAGATTTTACCTCGCTTTTTGCGGGGTTTTCTTTTATCTAAAATCTGAAGTTTAGTTTGTAATTATCTATTTTTACGTGAGTATTACACATTCGTGCATATTATTGTATAGAATCATTGACGGACCTGCTATGCAACCTTAAAAGAGAGGAATCGCCCGTGAATACCCAATTAGATACCCCTATTAGTGAAAACAAAGCTGTTATAACTGTTGTTGGCAAAGACGCAGTTGGCATTATTGCAGGGGTTACAACTCATTTAGCTGACCGTAAAGTGAATGTTTTAACAATATCTCAAACAATAGTAGACGGCTTTTTCAATATGATGATGATTGTTGATATTTCGAATATGAGCGTTGAATTTGGTGATCTTGTTTCTAGTTTGGCTTCTCTTGGTGAAAATCTTGGAGTGCGTATACGCTGCCAGCGTACAGAAATCTTTACAAGCATGCATCGCGTGTGATAGGAACATCTTTATTAAAGGGGAATTGCCATGTTAAATATGATGGAAGTTCGCGAAACTAACACCATGATTGAGCAGGAAAAGTTAGATGTTCGCACTATCACTATGGGAATCAATCTTCTTGATTGTGCTTCGTCTAATTTGAATGAAGTTTGCGAGAATGTATATAAAAAAATCACAACTTTAGCTAAAGATCTTGTTTCTACTGGTAAAGCTATAGAACGCGATTATGGTATACCGATTGTAAATAAGAGAATTACTGTAACTCCTATATCTTTGGTTGGATCTTCTGCGTGCAAAACTCCTGAAGATTTTGTTAAAATTGCGCATGCATTAGATAAAGCTGCTAAAGAAGTTGGTGTTGATTTAATAGGTGGTTATTCTGCTTTACCTGCAAAATCAATGACGAATGCAGATCGCATGTTAATTGAATCATTACCTAAAGCGCTTTGTGAAACGGATATTGTTTGTTCTTCTGCTAACGTTGGCTCTACTCGTACAGGCATTGATATGAATTGCGTTAATTTGCTTGGGCGAGTGATTCGAGATATTGCAATAGCTACAAAAGACAATGATTCTTATGGATGCGTTAAGTTTGTTGCTTTTTGTAATGCTCCAGACGATAATCCGTTTATGGCTGGTGGTTTCCATGGAGTTACAGAAGGCGATGCTGTTATTAACGTTGGCGTTTCGGGGCCGGGAGTTGTTTCTAGAGCTTTAGATGAAGCGCGTGGAAAAGATTTTGCATTTTTGTGTGAAACTATTAAGCGTACAGCTTTTAAGATTACTAGAGTTGGACAGTTAGTTGCTCAAGAAGCTTCGCATCGTCTTAATGTTCCTTTTGGAATAATTGATTTGTCACTTGCTCCAACTCCTGCAGTTGGTGATTCTGTTGGTGAAGTTCTAGAAAAAATTGGTTTATCTCAGGTTGGTGCTCCTGGAACTACAGCTGCTCTAGCTCTGCTTAACGATCAAGTTAAGAAGGGCGGAATTATGGCAAGTAGTTATGTTGGAGGTCTTTCTGGAGCTTTTATACCAGTTTCTGAAGATGCGAATATGATTTCTGCTGCAAAGTCTGGATGCTTAACTATCGAAAAGCTTGAAGCTATGACGTGTGTATGCTCTGTTGGGCTTGATATGATTGCGATTCCTGGAGAAACTAGTGCGTCTACAATTTCCGGAATGATTGCAGATGAATCTGCTATTGGTATGATAAATCAGAAAACTACAGCAGTTCGTATTATTCCAGTGATTGGTAAAACTGTGGGAGATATGGCGAACTTTGGCGGTTTGATGGGGTATGCGCCTATTATGCCTGTTAATAACGCTTCTTGCGAAGAGTTTGTTAATCGTGGCGGACGTATTCCTGCTCCTGTTCATAGTTTTAAGAATTAGTTTTGGCTTAATACTTAGGTTTGTGGATTTGCAAAGCTACAGAATTAAATAAACTTAGAATAATCAATAAGAGGTAATAATGACGCGTGAAACATCTGAAAATCAGCATGTAGATGAGAATAATGATTGCAATATTTGTAATTCATCTTCTGAGCAGTTGAAAAATCAAGATAGTGTATCTCGCGTACAACAAATGTATGAATATGGGTATAGAAAATCGGATTATGGCCCAGATGAGTTAGTTACAGATGCGCATGGTAATCCTATTAGTGTTGTTGACGCTATGCTTAGTGCTGATGATGCTGCGCGTAAAGAAACTCATACTCCTCATTTGTGTTTTTACTCTCCTAGGATTCCTGGAAATACTGGTTCAGCGATTCGTTTATGTGCTGTAACTGGCACTATTTTGCACTTGGTTGAGCCTTTAGGGTTTAATCTGCACGATACTAAATTGCGCCGCGCTGGATTAGATTATCACGATATGGCTCATGTTGTGATTCATCCAGATTTCAATAATCTTGTGGAATCTATGCCAAATTCGCGCATAATCGCGTTTACTGCAAATGCTACTAAGCTTTATACGGATATTGAATATAAGCCTAATGATATTTTGCTTTTTGGTCCTGAGCCTGGAGATATTCCTGATCCTATGGATATTATGGCAGGTCCTCATGTTGCGCAGCAAGTTCGTTTGCCTATGCGACCTGCTTTGAGGAGCTTGAATTTAGCTAATTGCGCATCTATTGCTGTTTATGAAGCATGGCGTCAGCTAAATTTTGCTGGTGGGAAGTAAGCTTTATAAGATATTTATATTTCAATTCATGCGTTACAATGCACTAGAATGGACATTATGACCAAACAATCGCAGCGATTTACTAGAGATACTAGACGAACTAAGAAACGCGTTATGAGCGAATCTGAAAAGCATGCTATGTATGTTCGCCGTAGAATTTTTGTTGGCGTGATTGCATCGTTTGTGCTAGTTATTGCGTGTTTTTGTGTCTTTAGCATCGCTAAGGGCATTTCAGATTTAAGTGGTGGGCTTTTTTCATTTCATGAAGTAAATATTTCGCGTAAAAGCGTGCCTGATCCTCGGCCTGCAAGTTTAACACGTGATTGTACATCTCAAGATTTGCGTTTAGAGCTTTCTTCTAAGAATCAAAATGTTTCTATGGGTGGAAGTCTTGATTTTACTGCTCGAATTATTTTCGTAGGTAAAGGTTCTTGCTTAGTTGATGCGTCTAATAATAGTCTTGTTATGGCTATTAGCGATACGAATTCGTCCGATACTTCAAAAGACAAATCTGAAGATAATTCTGACAAAGGGACGACTGAAAATTCCGATAAAAATTCTGAAGATTTATCTAAAAATTCTGATAAAAATTCTGACGAAGAAAATAAAAATGATATATGGCGTTCAGATGTTTGTGTTGCGCCTAGTAAGCCGTTGCTTATGACTCAAGGCGATCATTTTGACGAAAAGTTTACATGGGATACGAATGCAACTCGAGGTGTTGGCTGCACTGAAAAGGATAATATGCCAAAAGTTGATCGTGGATCTTATCTTGTTAGACTTTATCATAAAAATATTTCTGGATTACATAGCGATTCTTTAGTCGTAAATGTTAAATAGCATGCCGACACGCCGCTAAAAATACTGGAAAATAGTCTTAATGTATCTATAAAATAGAAGGTCTGTATACGGTGTGTCATATAGCGGGCATACTGAATAAGTCGATGAAGCGCCCGCAGTTGCACATCAATTCTATGGCGTGTTTTTGCGCTTTTGCTTCTTGGCTTTTCAGAGTTCACGCATGCACTTACATGTGTATGCATAGGTAATAGCGAACGATAAGGAACGTCCATTGGCTGCTGAACAAGCTACGACGAGCACCACTAAAGTCATCGCGCGTGCTGACGAACACGACATTAAGTTGCATAAAGCGTCAGATCGTGTGAATTTTGGCTCAATTTGTGAGCCTATCGATGTGCCATACCTTCTTGGTGTGCAAACCGACAGCTTTGATTGGTTGATCGGTTCAGATCGCTGGAAGAAGCGCGTTGAAGAAGACGAAGCAAATGGTACTCACACAGTGCCTCATATTTCTGGTTTAGATGAAGTATTCCAGGAAATTTCCCCTATTGAGAACTTCGCTCAAACTATGAGCTTAACGTTCTCAGATCCATATTTTGAAGAACCACGTCATACAGTGTTAGAGTGCAAAGAGAAGGATTACACTTATTCTGCTCCTTTGTATGTGAATGCTGAATTTGAAAACGGTGAAACTGGCGAAATTAAAAGTCAGACTGTTTTCATGGGTGATTTTCCATTGCAAACTCCACACGGTACTTTCATTATTGGTGGTACTGAGCGTGTGATTGTTTCGCAATTGGTCCGTTCACCAGGCGTGTATTTTGATTGCACTCAAGATCGCGCTTCCGATAAAGATGTTTACGGTGCGAAGATTATTCCAAGCCGTGGTGCATGGTTGGAATTTGAGATAGATAAGCGTGATTTCCTTGGAGTTAGAGTAGATCGCAAACGTAAGCAGTCTGCAATCGTATTCTTAATGGCAATCGGCATGACTAAGCCTGAAATCGCTGAAGCTTTCAAGGGATATCCTTTGGTGCTTGATGCGCTTGATAAGGAAGTTATTGAAACTCAGGATGAAGCATTAACTGATTTGTATCGTAAGATTCGTCCTGCAGATACAGCAACTCCAGAAGCTGGTCATACTTTGCTTGACTCCTTCTATTTCAATACTAAGCGTTACGATTTGGCTCGCGTTGGCCGTTATAAGATTAACCGTAAGCTTGGTTTGGAAGCTGATTACAATGACCGTAGCTTGAATCGCGAAGACATCATTGCAACTATTAAGTACTTAGTTACTTTGCACGCTAATGCTACTGCTAAGAGTTCTGCTTTGAAAGCCACTAACCCTGCAGATAAAGCTGCTGCTTTGGCTCAAAGTGAGCAGACATTCCCAGGAAAGCGCAATGGCGAAGACGTGCAATTGCGTGTGGAAGTTGACGATATTGATCACTTCGGTAATCGCCGTATTCGTCAAGTTGGCGAGTTGGTACAAAATCAGCTTCGTACTGGTTTAAGCCGTATGGAACGCGTTGTGCGAGAACGTATGACTACTCAAGATGCTGAAGCTATTACTCCACAGTCGTTGATTAACATTCGTCCAGTAAACGCGACTATTAAAGAATTCTTCGGAACTTCCAAGTTAAGTCAGTTTATGGATCAAAACAATCCATTAGCAGGCGTTACTAATAAGCGCCGTCTTTCTGCGCTTGGTCCTGGTGGTCTTTCTCCAGATCGTGCTTCTATGGAAGTTAGAGATGTTCACCCATCTCACTTTGGACGTATGTGCCCAATTGAATCTCCTGAAGGTCCAAACATTGGTCTTATTGGTTCTTTGGCAACATTTGGTCGCATCAATCCATTCGGTTTCATTGAAACTCCGTACCGCAAGGTTGTGAACGGTCACGTTACTGATGAAGTCGAATATATGACTGCAGATCGTGAAGCGGATCACGTTATTGCACAAGCTAATCAGGAACTTGATGAAAACGGTAACTTCGTAGGCACTCAGGCACTTGCTCGAGTGGACGAAGAAGAAGCAGTCGATGTTCCTGTAAGCACTGTTGACTACATGGATGTTTCTCCACGTCAGATGGTTTCCTTGGGTGCTTCTTTGATTCCATTCTTGGAGCATGATGAAGGTCACCGTGCTTTGATGGGTACTAACATGCAGCGTCAGGCTGTTCCGCTTATTAAGTCTGAGCGACCACTTGTAGGTACAGGTTCTGAATGGCGTGCAGCTGTGGATTCTGGTGACGTAATCTTGGCAGAAAAGCCGGGTGTTGTTACATATGTTTCTGCAGATATTATTCGCGTTATGAACGATGACGGAACTCAATCAAGCTACAAGCTTTCTAAGTTCCAGCGTTCTAATCAAACTACTTGCTACAATCAAGTTCCACTTATTAAAGATGGCGAACGCGTTGAAGCAGGAACAGTTTTGGCTGATGGTCCTGCAACAGATAAGGGTGAGCTTGCTCTGGGTAAGAATTTGCTTGTTGCATTCATGCCTTGGAACGGTTACAACTACGAGGATGCTGTTATTATTTCGCAGCGTTTAGTGCAAGACGATACGCTTTCATCAATTCATATTGAAGAATATGAGATTGATGCTCGCGAAACAAAGCTTGGCTCTGAAGAGATTACACGCGATTTGCCAAATGTTGGCGAAGATGCTATTGCAAATCTTGATGAGCGCGGCATTATTCGCATCGGTGCTGAAGTTGAAGCCGGCGATATTTTGGTTGGTAAGGTAACTCCTAAGGGTGAAACTGAGCTTACTCCAGAAGAGCGTTTGCTTCGTGCAATCTTCGGCGAAAAGAGCCGTGAAGTTCGTGATACTTCTTTGCGTGTGCCACACGGTGAAACTGGTACTGTTATTGCAGTTAAAGAAATCACTCGTGAAGATGCTGAAGATGATGGCGATGAGCTTCCAAATGGCGTAAATCAAATGATTCGCGTTTATATTGCGCAGCATCGTAAGATTACGCAGGGAGATAAGCTTTCAGGTCGTCACGGCAACAAGGGTGTTATTTCTCGAATCTTGCCAGAAGAAGATATGCCATTCTTGGCTGATGGTACTCCAATTGACATCATGTTAAATCCGTTGGGCGTTCCTTCTCGAATGAACTTGGGTCAGGTACTTGAGCTTCACTTAGGTTGGATTGCTCACGCTGGTTGGGATATCAATTTGGATCCAGATCTAGAAGCAGCTTGGAAGAAGTATGTTCCGCAAGGAGCAGAGCATGGCGATCCTGGAACTCCAGTTGCAACACCAGTGTTTGATGGCGTTCGTCCAGATACTTTGAAGGGATTGCTTAGCACAACTTTGAAGGATGCTGATGGAAATAAGCTTGTTGGTTCAGATGGTAAAGCAGTGCTTTACGATGGACGTACTGGTGAGCCTTTCACTAAGCCAATTTCTGTTGGTTACATGTATATCTTAAAGTTGCATCATTTGGTTGATGATAAGATTCACGCTCGTTCTACTGGTCCTTACTCTATGATTACTCAGCAGCCGTTGGGCGGTAAAGCTCAGTTCGGTGGCCAGCGCTTCGGAGAAATGGAAGTTTGGGCGCTTGAGGCTTATGGTGCTTCGTACACATTGCACGAAATGATGACTACTAAGTCTGATGATGTTTCGGGTCGTGTGCGCGTGTATGGTGCAATCGTGAAGGGTCAGAATTTGCCTCCTGCAGGTATTCCTGAATCCTTCAAGGTGCTTCTTAAGGAAATGCAGTCGCTCTCCTTGAATGTTGAAGTGTTAAACGCTGATGGCGTTGCAATTGACATGAAGGATGAAGAAGACGATCCTGTTTCGTCCTCGGATGATTTGGGCTTTAATATTGGCGCAAGACCAGATTCTTCTGCCAAGGAAGATCAAATCATTTCTGAGCCGGAATATCAGTGATCGGCTATAGCCGCACTTATGTGATAGTAAAACGTTAAAAATTTCACAGACAGGACAATAAGAGTGCTGGACGTCAACACATTTGACAAATTAAGGATTGGACTGGCTACCGCTGACGACATTCGCGGATGGAGCCACGGTGAAGTAAAGAAGCCAGAAACCATTAACTACCGTACCTTGAAGCCGGAGAAAGATGGTCTGTTCGGTGAGCAGATTTTCGGACCGACTCGAGATTGGGAATGCGCATGCGGCAAATATAAGCGCGTGCGTTTTAAGGGAATTGTTTGCGAACGATGCGGTGTAGAGGTTACTCGTAGCCGCGTTCGCCGTGAGCGCATGGGTCACATCGAGCTTGCAGCTCCTGTGACACATATTTGGTTCTTCAAAGGCGTGCCAAGCCGTTTAGGTTACTTACTTGGTATTGCTCCGAAGAATTTGGAGAAAGTTATCTACTTTGCAGCTTATATGGTTACAAGCGTAGATGTTGAGCAGCGTCATCAGGATATGCCTGACTTGCAAGACGAATTTGACACCGAGATTTCAAATCTTGAAAAGCGCCGCGATAATGAGATTGAATTGCGCGCTAAAAAGGTTGAAGAGGACTTGCGTGAGCTTGAGGAATCAGGCGATACCAAGAGCGGTACCAAAGCTAAATTGCGTGCAAGTGCAGAGCGCGAAATGTCCACAATTCGCCAGCGTTATGACGAACAAATTAAGCGTTTGGATGCAGTATTCAGCCGCTTTAAGGAAATTCGTCCAGGAGATATGGAAGGCGATGTGGACTTGTGGCGTGAAATGGAAGATCGTTACGGCGATTATTTCCAAGGCTGCATGGGCGCTGAAGCTATTAAGAAGCGTTTGCAAGACTTTGATTTACAGGCTGCTGCAGACGAACTTCGTGAAGAAATTGATAGTGGTTCTGGACAGCGTAAAGCTCGCGCTTTGAAGCGTTTGAAAGTTGTGAACGCATTCTTAACTACTGGTAATAAGCCAGAAGCTATGGTATTGGATGTTATTCCAGTAATTCCACCAGACTTGCGACCAATGGTTCAGCTTGATGGTGGTCGTTTCGCAACTTCTGATTTGAACGATTTGTATCGCCGTGTAATCAACCGTAACAATCGTTTGAAGAGGCTGATTGAACTTGGTGCCCCTGAAATCATGCTTAATAACGAAAAACGCATGCTTCAGGAAGCAGTTGATTCTCTGTTCGACAATGGTCGCCGTGGACGCCCAGTAACTGGCGCATCTAATCGTCCATTAAAGTCACTTTCAGATATGCTTAAAGGTAAGCAAGGCCGATTCCGCCAAAACTTGCTTGGTAAGCGCGTAGATTACTCTGGTCGTTCTGTAATTGTTGTTGGTCCAAGCCTTCGCATGCATCAATGCGGTTTGCCTAAGCCAATGGCTTTGGAACTCTTTAAGCCATTCGTTATTAAGCGTTTGGTAGATCAGGGATTTGCTCAGAATATGAAGAGCGCTAAGCGATTAGTAGATCGCGGTGATTCTGAAGTTTGGAGCGTTTTGGAAGAAGTTATTTCCGAGCATCCAGTACTTCTTAACCGTGCTCCTACTCTTCACCGCTTGGGTATTCAAGCATTTGAGCCAATTTTGGTTGAAGGTAAAGCAATCCACCTGCCACCACTTGCTTGTGCAGCATTTAACGCTGACTTCGATGGTGATCAGATGGCAGTGCATCTACCTCTTTCTGCTGAAGCTCAAGCTGAAGCTCGTACTTTGATGATGGCATCAGATAATATCTTGAAGCCGGCAGATGGTCACACTGTGACTATGCCTTCTCAGGATATGATTTTGGGTCTTTACTACTTGTCTACAGTAATTGAAGGCGCTAAGGGTCAAGGCCGCGTATTCTCTTCTCTTGCTGAAGCTCAAATGGCTCTTGATAAGCATGAGATTGATATGCAAGCTAAAGTCTTGATTCGCATGCCTGAAGATTTCGTTCTTCCTGAAAATTGGGAGCCGAGCGATTTGAAGGTTATTGAGCCTGAAGCTGGTAGCCCAGATGTTGTTCATGAAGAGCGTTTCAAGGATGGAACTGTTTTGTTTGCAACGTCTTATGGACGTGTGCTTTTCAACGAAACTTTGCCAGTTGATTATCCATTCGTCAATGAGCAAGTTCCTAAGGGTGTTCTTTCTAAGATTGTTGACGATATTGCTACTCGCTATCCAACTGCACAAGTTGCTGCTACTTTGGACGCTTTGAAGGATCTTGGCTTCACTCGCGCTCCATGGTCTGGAGTAACTATGGCGTTCTCGGATATTGTGCTCCCACCAAATCGCGAGGAAATTGCTCAATATTATGAGAATCAGGCAGCTAAGATCAACATGCGTTACGAAACAATCGGTGATTTAACTGATGAGGAACGCCGTCAAGAATTGATTAACTTGTGGACTGAGTGCACAGATAAAGTTGCTGAAGCAATGCGTGAAAACTTCCATGACGATAACAACGTTAACATCATGGTTCAGTCTGGAGCGCGTGGTAACTGGATGCAGATTCGTCAGATTGCGGGTATGCGTGGTTTGGTGGCTAATCCTAAGGGTGAGATTATTCCTCGTCCTGTGAAGTCTAACTACCGCGATGGCCTTTCAGTCTTGGAGTACTTCATCTCTCAGCACGGTGCTCGTAAGGGCTTGGCAGATACCGCTTTGCGTACTGCAGAATCTGGTTACTTAACTCGTAAGCTTGTTGATGTTTCACAGGAAGTTATTGTTCGTGAAGAAGATTGCGGAACTAAGCGTGGTCTTAACATGAAGATTGCAGATCGTGATGCTGATGGCAATTTGACGCTTGTTAAAGCTGCTGATGGTGGACCATATTCTCGTTTGCTTGCTGCAGATGTGATAGATCCTGTAGATGGCGAAACTGTTTTAGCTAAGCGTGGAGATGCGCTTTCTATGCAGGTTCTGCGCGATTTGGTTGCTCATGGCGTAGAAGAAGTTAAAGCTCGTTCTGTGCTTACTTGCGAATCTAAGCGTGGAGTTTGTGCAAAATGCTATGGATGGTCTTTGGCTACTAGCCGACTAGTAGATGTTGGTGAAGCTGTTGGTATTGTTGCAGCACAGTCAATTGGCGAGCCTGGTACTCAGCTTACTCTTCGTTCCTTCCACTCTGGTGGTGTTGCTTCTGCTTCCGATATTACTCAGGGTCTTCCTCGTGTTACGGAGCTTTTTGAAGCTCGTACTCCTAAGGGTGAAGCTCCAATTGCAGAGTTCTCTGGAACTGTTGAGATTCAAGATACTCCAGGTCAAGGCCGAGTAGTCAGGTTGATTCCTGATGATTCTACTGTTGAGCCAATTGAGTATCCTGTAACTCGCCGCGCTCCAATGTTGGTAAGAGATCATGAGCATGTTGAGGTTGGTACGCAATTTATTGAAGGTTCTGTTGATCCTAAGAAGATTTTGCGAATCCTTGGTACTCGTGCTGCACAAGTCAACATTGTTGAGGAAGTTCACAATGTGTATCGTTCTCAGGGTGTAGATATTCACGATAAGCATATTGAGGTTATTGTTCATCAAATGCTTCGCCGTATTACTGTGATTGATTCAGGAGATACTAATTTGCTCCCAGGCGAGCTTATTGATCAGACGAAGTTCCGTGAGATTAACCTTGAAACCGTGAAGAATGGTGGCAAGCCTGCTGCTGGTCGTCCAGAGCTTATGGGTATCACTAAGGCTTCTTTGGCTACTGATTCTTGGCTTTCTGCTGCATCGTTCCAGGAAACTACTCGAGTTCTTACTGAAGCTGCTTTGAGCCAGAAGGAAGATGATCTTAAGGGCTTGAAGGAGAACGTGATTATAGGTAAGCTCATTCCTGCTGGTACAGGTTTGTCGCGTTACCGTAATTCTAATGTTGACGCAACTCGTGAAGCTCGTGAGAAGATGTATCCAAACTTCGGTTTGAATAATCAAGACAGCACTCCGTCTAACTTTGGTGAAACAGATATGGCGGATGTTGATTTCGCGAATATTGATTTCGGAGACATGAGTCTTAACGATGATTTCAACCCTGATGATTTCCTTGACGATCAAGGTGGTCAGAGTGATTACAACGATGAGTTGTAAACATTAGTTGAAGATTGAAATTTAAGCTCAGCTAAGTGGATTGTTAATGCGATTCACTTAACTGAGCTTTTTGTTTTGATTTTGTTTTGATTTTAGTTAAATTTTGGGGAATAACCTTAAATTTTAGTTTGATTTTAGTTTGATTTTAGTTTGATTTAGAACGTTGATATTTTAGAGCTTTAGTAATATAACTTTGCACTTAGCACTTTAGCAACAGAACCATAGAACTCTAGAACTCTAGAAATATAGAACTATAGAACCATAGAACCATAGTACTAGCACGTTAGAGCTTTAGTAATAAAACTCTAGTATTGAGCGTGAGTGTGATCGTGCATCACGTCTTTATTTTCAGAAGCATGCGGAATATGCAATACTTTCATTCTTGCAATCGCTCTTCGCGCCAGAGCGTGAGCAGATCCTGCACCTTCGCCTTTAATTCCAAAAATCACGATTGCTGCCATAATCGCTGTAATAATAGCGCTAATTCTAAGAGTCCACTGTACTCCAAAAATGCTTGCAGCTACGTCTGCAGCATGCCCTGAGCCTGCATAAGCATGTTTCCAGGTAGTTAGTGCAGTCATTGTTACAACTAGCACAGGAGCGCCAATTGCGCCCCAAAGTTGGCGCATTGTATTAGTTACAGCAGATCCATCTCCAAGTTCTTCGTGCTGTAAGCAATTTAGCGACCATGTTGTTATAGGCATGAGCAAGAATCCCATGCCAATCTGCCTAGTGAATTGCCAAATAGAAATCCACCAAATCCATGTGTGCATATCTATAAGACTCATCATAACCGTGCCGAAAAGTAATATAAGAGATCCTGCCATTGCAACAGGTCTAACGCCGAGTCTGTCAAGCATACGACCTCCTGCGAATTGTGAAATTGCCATTCCAAATGCGCCCGGAAGTAATATAAGACCACTCATAGTTGCGCTAAATCCGCGATCGTCTTGGATATAAAGCGGTATAAGTACCATAATCGAGCTGAAAGCGAAGAATGTTAAGCAAGCACAAATAGTTCCGATTGTGAAGTATTTATTTTTCAATACACTTAAGCCAAGGAGGGGGAGTTTTCCACGTTTTTGTTCGAGTAATTGCCTTGTTACGAACCATATGATTCCGATTGATCCGATTATCATAGGAGCAAACGCCATTGGGTGAGTGATTCCGTATGCTTCAATATTTGTGAATCCAAACATAACTCCGCCAAACCCGATAATTGAAAGGCTTACGGAGAAGAAGTCTGCTTTAGCTGTTTTATCTTGTTCGCCGAAATTATGTAATAGGAATGTAGAAAGAATTATAGAAATAATACCTATGATTGTTAAGGAGAAGAATATTGAACGCCAACCGTTAAAATCTGTTTGTAAACCTCCGATAGTTGGTCCAATTGCAGGCGCAATACTCATTGCCATTCCAACGCTTCCCATTGCCATTCCTCTTCTAGTTAGTGGGAAAACGGAGAATACTGTGATTTGTAACACTGGCCACATAACGCCTGTTCCAACTGCTTCTAGAGTGCGTCCGATTAGCGCCATAATGAAGTCGTTGCTGAGCCAAGCGAATATAGATCCTATTGTGAATAAACACATAGATGTTATTACTATTTGTCTAGTTGAAAATCTTCTTGTTAAGAATGCTGTTAGTGGTACCATAATTGCCATAATCAGCTGGAAGATTGATGTAAGCCATTGTCCGGTTGTGACGTTTATGTTGAATTCTCGAACAATAGTCGGTAGTGCTGCTGTTAGCTGTAATTGAGCGAAGTTGCCTATAAACGTTATGAAAGTGAGTATTGCTAAAGAGATTAAAGCAGGACGAGTTAAGTGATTGTTGTTGTATGCTTCTTCACCTGTTAAAGCGTGGCTTAGTTTATTTTTATTATGCTTATTTCTAGTTGATTTTTTACTGTTAGGCGAAATGTTTGCAATAGAAATATTGCTAGATTTATTACTAGAAGATTCAGCATGGCTCGATTCAGCATGGCTCGATTCAGCATTGTGCAAAGATTTTTTATTTAGCCATGATGATAACGTCACGTTTTAATCCTTTCATAAGATAGACAGTCTTTTAAAAGCCTTCTGTTTTACTTCTAAGAGAAGACTTATAACGAAGTATAAAAGCAAAGCGAAAACTTAAGCGAAAACTTTTTATATCAAAGACAAGTAAAGACTTAAGTGAATCCGATTTAAGTGAATCCAACTCAAGTAGATTTTGCTTGAATCTAAATCTTACTCAAGCTAAATCTTGCTCAAGTAAATTCTAACGCGCTAATCAGTAGTTGTGGTGTTTCATCCAATAGCTATAAGCGCCTTGAATTGAGCCGTATCTTCCATTGCAATAATTCCAGAACCATCTAAGCTGAGTTTGATAGTTGGTTGCCCAATCAGCGCCTGCTGAAGACATTTTCCTACCGGGAAGAGCTTGTGGTAAACCGTATGCTCCAGAAGGATTCATAGCATTAACGCGCCAGCCGGATTCATGTGTAATAATAAATACTGTAGCTGTAAAATCTGCTTCACTGTATCCATTTGAAATAAGCCAATTATGCGCCCATTCTTGCATTTCTCCTGCCGGAACAGTTGTGCCAATGCTAAATTCTTCTGCAGAATCCGCTCTAGAGCCACCAGTTCCCACAAGTACTACTTTATCTGTTGGAGCTTTTTTAACGTAAGATGCAAAGATATTAGACGAAACAACTTTATTTCCAGCATGTCTAACTATTTTCGTTGTTTCCATAACACCGTTAGCACCCTCTTGTTGTACTTTCTCAGTACCTTTTGGAAGGGAAGTGGTTTCCTTCTTAACAGTGTTAAATGCAATAGGCTCATCTGATGTTTCGAGTTTAGCGCCAGTTCGTTGAATGTTAATAACAGTGGATTCACTAACTTTTGTATCTAGCGAAGGAGTTACTACATCATGAGGTTCAAGAGTGATATCTCCGGCTTTTAACACGGAACGCACGTCAGTGAATTTAGTTCCTAAAACAGTGCGGTTATGCCCGTTTATAACAACAGTAACGTATGAAGTGTTGCTGTTAAGCACATCACGAGTAGCTCCACGGGAAACAGTATTAAAGTCTTCTGTTGCTGAATAAGAAGTTACGGCAGTTGTATGGGAGGTTGTTGACTCGTAAAAATTTCGAGAAACAACGCAAAGTACCACTAGAGCTACTACGCTTGTGATTGCTGAAATCACCATAATCCATTGGCGAATACTAAGCGATGTAAGCGTGACTGTATGCTTGCGGTGACTTGCCATATCCCTCCCACTCTTGAATGAACTTTAGCTAGTTTTGTGATTAGTTTTCAATCAATAGCTGAAAATACAAACTGTTTATATTCTAATATCACGTAAAGAGAAGGGCAGTATTTCAAGGATTGATTGATTTTTATTTTAATCACTGTTTAATATTGTTAGTTTGCTGTTAGATTTGTTTTTGCTTTAATGTTTTTACTTTCCGTTATTTGTTTTTTACTTTTTGTTTAACGTTTTCGTTTACCTGTTTAACGTTTCTGCTTTTCGCTTTTTGCTTTCGTTTTCTCTTCTTTGTTGTTGCTTTTGCTGTTAGTTTTCGTTAGTGTTACCTGCATTAGCTGCGTTATCTTCATCTTCTGCGTTATTTTCGGCTTCTTCTTTCACAACGACTTTCTTAGCTTCGTTTACAACCATTTCTAAATCATTTTCGCTTATAGATCCTTTGTGATCCCATATTTCTAAGCGATTTTTTATGACTTTAATAGTCGGAATTGAACGGATCCCAGCTTCTTGAGCTATTTGTTGATTTTCGTCAATATCTATTTTAATAAAAGTTATTTCTGGATGATTATCACTAACCTTCTCGTAAATCGGTCCAAAAGCTCGGCATGGAGCGCACCACTTCGCCCAAAAATCCACGAAAACAATTTCGTTAGAGTTGATAATCGAATTAAAATCTTCTTGTTTTGCGTGTATAACTGCCATTTTTACTCCTTAATATTAGTTTGTATGAAATTTTGTTTGCAATTTTGTTTGCAATTTTGTTTAATCTTCAAAATCGTATTAAGTTTTAGTTTTTCAACATTGAATCTAACTTAACACATTTTAATTCAATCAATAAAAGCAAGTATACACTATCTCTTATTCAATCAATAAAAGCAAGTATACACTATCTCTTATTCAATCATCTGTCTTCTTACGGCATTACTCTAGGAAACATGCTTGATATCCAATTTATTCGTGAACATGCCGACATTGTAAAGGAATCGCAGCGTAAACGTGGCGAGTCTGTTGAATTAGTCGATGAAGTATTGCGCGCCGATGATTTGCGCCGCACGTCATTAAAAGCGTTTGAAGAAGCTCGCTCGCAGCAGAAGGCGATTGGTAAAAAGGTTGCATCTGCAAATGAATCTGAAAAAGCTGCTCTTATTGCAGAAACTAAAGAATTAGCTCAGAAAGTAGCTGAATTTAAAGCCGAATCCGAAAAAGCTACTGCAGACTACACAACAGCTATGTGGAAGCTTTCAAACATTGTTGAAGATGAAGCTCCAGAAGGCGGAGAAGACGACTACGTTGTAGTTAAGAAGGTTGGTACACCTCGCGATTTTGCAGCTGAAGGTTTTGAGCCTAAAGATCATTTAACTCTTGGTACAGGCGTTGCAGGAATTGATATGCGCAGAGGTGTAAAAGTTGCAGGCTCTCGTTTCTACTTCTTGCGTGGTTCTGTTGCTCGTTTGCAAATCGCAATGCTTACAATGGCTGTAGATCAAGCTGAAGAGCATGGTTTTACTCTTGCGATTACGCCAACTCTTGTTCGTCCAGAAGTTATGCGCGGAACTGGTTTCTTAAATTCTCATGCAGATGAAATTTATCGCCTTCGTGAACCAGACGATCAGTATTTGGTAGGTACTTCTGAGGTTGCTTTGGCTGGCATGCATGAAGATGAAATCCTAGACTTAAGTAACGGTGCTTTGCGTTACTGTGGATGGTCTAGCTGCTATCGCCGTGAAGCTGGCGCTGCTGGTAAAGATACATCTGGAATTATTCGCGTGCATCAATTCGATAAAGTTGAAATGTTCGTATATTGCAAGCAGGAAGATTCTCGCGCTGAGCATCAAAAGCTACTTGGAATGGAACAAGAAATGCTTGCTAAAGTGGAAGTTCCTTACAGGATTATTGATACAGCTGCAGGAGATCTTGGTTCTTCTGCTGCTCGTAAGTTTGATTGCGAAGCATGGGTTCCAACTCAGGGACGCTACCGTGAGTTGACTTCTACGTCTAATTGCACTGAGTATCAAGCTCGCCGTTTGAATGTGCGTGAGCGCATGGAAGATGGTGGTACTCGACCAGTGAGCACTTTGAATGGTACTTTAGCTACTACGCGCTGGCTTGTGGCTATTCTTGAGAATCATCAACACGAAGATGGCTCGATTGATATTCCTAAAGCTATGCAGCCTTATATGGGTGGCAAAGAGGTGATTGAGCCAACTAAGTGGGAAGCGTGAGTGTAACGTTTCGCGCGTTGTGAGTGTTTGGAGTGTTTCATTCTAACGTTGCGAGTGTTTCGTTCCATGCATGATGATATGCTTTCCACTTGTGCGTTGTGAGCAGATTTATTTGTGCTCTATGCGCCAATGGATGGGTGTCCGAGCGGTCTAAGGAGACGGTCTTGAAAACCGTTGTAGGGAAACCTACCGCGAGTTCGAATCTCGCCTCATCCGCGAATAGGGTTTCTAGCAAATCGTTAGAAGCCCTTTTTTCATGCTGAAAACCCTTGAAATATCAACGTTTTTGGCTTGTTTTCAGTGTTCTTGGGTTTGTGAGGTGTGGGAATTACTTACCTCACAGG
>NZ_KQ961859.1 GCF_001563665.1 Gardnerella vaginalis
AATCTTGCGATGAGAGAAACTCCGAGAGCTCAGCAACAACAAATAGGAAAATTCTATAAATAAAACTATAGATTATCGAACAATAATAGTTGTTAGATTTTTTGTTATATGGACTGATATACTCTATAGTTTGATGGGTACGTTTTCTATTAATGCGTTTTTATTGTAACGTGGCGGTTCTTTAAAAATGTTGTTAGTAGGCATTGCGCGTGTCAATGTTTACGTGTTCATCAATGTCAATGTAAACGATGGAGAATATGCGTTGGCACCAATGAAGGAAAGGATAATGATGAATCGTCATCGGGATTTCGCATCGAAGATGGTTTCAATAGCAGCTTCAGTTGCAATGCTTGTAACATGTTTTGCTGTTACTGGTAATGCGAATGCTGAAAATACTGCCGGGGGGGGGGTTGCTTCCGGTAGCAAAGAAACTTCTAATAATGTAACACTTAATGGCAAGGGTGTTATTGTTACTGCTTTTCAGCAGAATTGGAATAGTATTGCTCAAGAGTGCACTGATACTTACGGTCCTGAAGGTGTGAAATATGTGCAAATTTCGCCTTCTCAGGATCATATTAAAGGTAAATCTTGGTGGACTTCTTATCAGCCTGTGAGCTATAGCTTAAATTCTAAGCTTGGCACTGAAGCTGAGTTTAAGCATATGATTACTACTTGCAAAGCAGCGAATGTTGGAATTATTGCTGATGCTGTTATTAACCATATGACTGGTTTTGATAATAAAGATACTGTCGGTGTTGGTGGAAGTAAGTATGATGCGCCTAATCAGTCTTTCCCGGATGCTGGATACACTAAAGACGATTTCCATCAGAGCACTGAAGAGATTAAAGATTATACGAATGCTGAAGAAGTTTGGACTCACAGGCTTTCTGGCTTACTCGATTTGGACACTTCTAAGCAGCACGTGCGCAAAGTTTTAGGTAAGTATTTTGCAGATTTGTTGAAACTTGGCGTTGCTGGTTTCCGTGTGGATGCTGTTAAGCATATTTCTCCAGAAGATATGAGGGGCATTAAAGCTGAAGCTATAAAGCAATACAACGAAAGTGTTGACGACAGCAAAAAGATTAATGACATCTGGTGGATGCAGGAAACTATTGGCAATCCTTCTGAAGCTGAACAAATTAAGCCTGCTGCACATTTAGGCGAAGGCGAAGTCAACGAATTTGGCTACTCTTACCAGCTTAAGCAAAACTTTAAAGGCTCGCTGATGAAGGCAAGCAAGCCGCTGAACAAAATTCAAGACGGCATGGTTGAAAGCGATAAAGCTGCTATCTTCGTTACGAACTGGGATACTGAGCGTGGTAACAGCGTGCTTACATATAAGGACGGTCGCCGTTACGCTTTAGCAAATGCGTTCATGCTCGCATGGCCATACGGCACTCCAAACGTGTATTCCGGATACAAGTTCGATAAGAATGATGAAGGTGCGCCTGGTGCAACTGATATACATGTTCCAGATGTAACTTGTGGTAAGGATTCCAATTGGCAGTGCGCTCAGCGTTGGACTTCTATTCGTGGAATGATTGGATTCTACAATGCTGTTCAAGGTGCGAAAGTCACAAATTGGCAGGATGATGGCGATAACAACATTGCTTTTAGTCGCGAAAAGAAGGGCTTCTTAGCAATCAACAATTCGCTTGACGAAAAAGAAGTTTCTTATAAGACTGATTTGCCTGATGGTGAGTATTGCAATGTGTATGCTGCAGGAGATTGCTCTAAGCCTGTTAAAGTTGAAAATGGTGAAGTTAAAACCAAGATTGGCGCTCGCGAAGCTGTAGCTTTACATGTTAATGCAACAAAAGCTACACATCCGGCTGGCTCTGCTGCAGACGCATCTGATCCTCAATATGGTGTAGAAAAGCCTGATGCAGGCATGCCAGAAGATCCTACAACGACTATTTACTTTAAGCCAGACGAAAAGTTTAAAGATAAAAAAGTATATGTTCACTATGGCATCAGAGGTTCAACCTGGACTCAAGCTCCTGGCGAAGAGATGCAGAAGGCTTGCGATGGTTGGTATAAGAAGACAATTACAACCAATGGCAAAGCTTATGAAGCAGTGTTTAATAATGGTGAAAACTACTGGTATCACGAAGGAGATAATAATAACTTTAAGATTCCAGCTCACACTGATTCGTATGTAGCTCAAGATCACAAGGGTAGTGTTGGAGTAAATCCTTGCCCAGTAAAATATGAGCCAAAGACTACTGTTCGCATCCACTACAAGCCAAAAGCTGGTGATACTCGCGATATTGGCGTTTATTTGTGGGGTAAAGACAAGGATGGTAAAGATCTACATGGAACTTGGCATCCGTTTACTGGCACGGATTCTTTCGGCAAAGTTTTTGAAATTACAGTTGATGGAGCTTTTGAAAACAAGTCACTTTCCTTTATTACTACTACGGAGAAGTGGGGTAAAGACGGTGGTGATCGTGCTATTGAAAACTGTGCAAGTGGTCTTGCTGAAGCTTGGGTAACAGGCGGAACTTGGACAAATCCTAATGAAAAAGACACTAGCGATAGCACTAAGTTTACTGCTCCAGACAATCTTAAGAATAAGCCAAAAGAGTTAAAGGTAACAGTTCATTATCGCAGGAATGCTGGCGATTATGAAGGCTGGAACATGTGGACTTGGAACGATGGAACCGGTGGTACTGCTCGTTACTTCACTTCGCATGATGATTATGGCAAAGTTGCAACCTTTACTGCTAAGAATGCTGGCGGTATTGACAGTGTTGGCTTCAAAGTTAGAAAATCTACGCCAATTAACGCTTGGGATAAACAAGATCCTAGTGACCGACTTATTCCAAACAATGCAATTAAGCTAGATCCAAGTGATCCAAACAAGGGTAGTGCTGAAGTCTGGTTAATGCAAGATGACATGACAGTATACTTAAACGCTACTATGCCACAACTTACAGCTCACGTAATGTCTGCTGATATTGCTGGCTTAAAGAAGTTAGCTGTAAAAGTATCTGGTGACGTGTCTTCTGTAAAAGACTCTGACGTAACACTTTTGGATGCTAGTGAAAATCCTGCCACGACTGTTGAGATTGCTTCTGTTAAAGCTAATGGTTCAGAGATTACTATCGAAACCAAGAATGACCTTAATATTAAACATGCGTATAAGTTGAGTATTAAGGGATTAGCTAAAGATATTAAGCTTTCTGCTTCCTCAAAAACTGGTGCTAGCGTAATTCGTACCGATGAATTCGATAAGAAATATGCTTACACTGGCAATGATTTAGGTGCTGTGTATTCTGCTTCTTCAACTACTTTCAAGCTTTGGGCTCCAACAGCAACTGAAGTAAAGTTGATTACTTATAAGTCGACTCAAGAAAACGCTGAAAAAGACAAAGAAACACCTATGACAGCAGAAGATCATGGCGTATGGTCTGCAAAGCTTGATGGCGACAAAGCTAATACAGCTTACGCATACGAAGTTCATTTTGCTGATGGCACAGTGAATGTTTCTGCTGATCCTTATGCTAAAGCTGCAGTAGTAAACGGTGAGCGTTCTGTTGTATTAGCAGATAAAGACGCAGGTAACGCTGGAAAGCGTATGCCAAAGTTTACGAATCCAAGTGACGCAACAATTGCAGAAATGGATGTTCGTGACTTCTCAATCAATCCAAACTCTGGTATTAGCGATGCTCATCGCGGTAAGTATCTTGGCGTAATAGAAGAAGGTACTAAGACTAAAGATAATCAGAATGTTTCTGGCTTTGATTATTTGAAGTCGCTTGGTGTCACTCACGTGCAAATCATGCCAATGTATGATTTTGGTTCTGTGGATGAAACTGGTGACTTGAGTTATGGAAAGTCAGGCGCTCAAAACTGGGGTTATGATCCAGAGAACTACAATGTTCCTGAAGGATCTTATTCTACTGATCCTGCTAATCCAACAGCGCGAGTTAAGGAAGCTAAGCAAATGATTGCTGGTCTTCATAAAGCTGGCTTGCGTGTGATTATGGATGTGGTTTACAACCATGTTTATGATGTGCAAAAGCATTCGTTTAACAAGACAGTTCCTGGATACTACTTCCGCTATAAGGATGGCGCTCTGAATGGTAATTCTGGATGCGGTAATGATACTGCGTCTGAGCGTCAAATGATGCGCAAGTATATTTTGGATTCTGTAAAGTATTGGGCTACGAATTACAAACTTGACGGCTTCCGATTTGATTTGATGGGCTTAATTGACCTGAAGACTATGCAAGAAGTGCGTGCTGAGCTTAATAAGATTGATCCTTCAATTATTGTGCTCGGTGAAGGCTGGGATATGAATGAACTGCTTCCTAAGAGCGAGTCTACTATTCAACCTAATGCTTATAAGATTCCAGGAGTAGCGTTCTTTAACGATTCATTCCGCGATTCTGTAAAAGGTTCTGTGTTTGACGCTAAAGGTACTGGTTTTGTAAATGGCAATACGGATAAAGGTGTTAAGGCTTTGCTTGAGCATAATTTGCTTGGTTGCCAATTTGGCACGAGTACTACTGTTAAGTGCTCGAATGGTAATGCTGAAACGCACTTTGCTGATGCAGGTCAAATTGTTCAGTATGTTGAAGCTCACGATAACTTGTCGTTGTACGATAAGCTAAAGGTTTCTGCTCCTCAAGACACTGAAGACGTACGATTGAAGAGAGTGAAGCTTGCAAATTCAATGATTTTGCTTTCGCGCGGCATGCCGTTTATTCAGCTTGGCCAGGAATTCTTGCGAAGCAAGAACAGTAACGCTAATAGTTACAATGCTGGCGATAAAGACAATGCTCTTGATTGGAATCGTGCAACAGAAAAATCTGATTCCGTGAACTATTTCAAGGGATTGTTGAAGCTACGCAAGAGCATTAAATCTCTTCGTGATTTTGATTATGTAACAATTAACAAGAACATGAAGATGATTGATGGCACTCCTGATGGTGTAATTGCTTACACGCTTAACGATGCAGATAAGCAATACGTTGTAGTGTTCAATGCTAATAATGCTGAAACTCAAGTAAAGATTCCAGCAGGAAAGTATTCTGCTCTTGTTGCTGATGGCAAAGTCAATGAAACTGCTCAAGAGGCTAGTGTTTCTGCTGACGGAACATACAAGGTTGCTGCTCTTTCGACTGCTGTGTTGCTTAATGCTGAAAAGAAGAGTGAGCCTGTAACTCCATCTCCTGAGCCTGGTCCTGTAACGCCTGAGCCTGATCCTGTAACGCCTGAGCCTGGTCCTGTAACGCCTGAGCCTGGTCCTGCTCCTCAGCCACCTGCTCCGGCTCCAACTCCTGCTCCAGATAAGACTCCAGCGCCTCAAGCTCCTGCATCTTCTGCTCCAGCAGCTCCAGCGCCTAAGTCTGTTAAAAGTCTTGAACCTGAGTTGAAGAATACTCTTACTGTTGGTAACA
>NZ_KQ961860.1 GCF_001563665.1 Gardnerella vaginalis
TGTTACCAACAGTAAGAGTATTCTTCAACTCAGGAGAAAGCTTCTTAACAGACTTAGGAGCTGGAGCTGCAGGAGCAGAAGGCGCAGGAGCTGGAGGCACTACTGGCGCTGGTGGTTGAGGTGCTGGCGCAGGAACAACCGGAGCAGGTGGCTGAGGAGCTGGACCAGGCTTAGGCGTTACAGGACCAGGCTTAGGAGCTGGAGGCACTACTGGCGCTGGAGTCTTAGGAGCAGTAAGACGCAACTCAGCTGCAGAAGCAAAGGTATTCGCAGGATTTCCAGCAGAAGTAAGAACTGTTATGCGAACTTTCTTAACATTCTGAATATCTTCACCAAAATCAGCTTTCTGCCAAGAACCACCAGTCTTAAACTCGCCAGACTTTTCGACTATCGTATTATCAGCTTTAGTAATAGTGATCTTATATGACTTAATCTTTCCGTTAACACCACCACCAGTACGTGGCAAATAACGCAAACCATTGATAGTCATAGGCTTATTTAGCGTAAACTCAAACCAAGCAGTACCATCTTTAACAGCATTGCCACCCCAGACAGTGTGCCACCAGGTGCCAGGATCATCGTCATTCGCTAATTCTGCTGGACCTTCATTATCAGATCGCGGTTGATAGCTTCCAACTTCTATGCCATAAGCATTGCGAGCAACATCGTACTTATCGCTTGCATTATCAACTGGAGCATTAGACATAAATGCATCTAGAACATCAAGCATATTTACAGCTTGAGCAAAATCGTCAGAAGTTGCATCTGTCTTCTCGATAATTGCATGAATACGACTTAGTTGTTCAGCATAAGATTTTTGAACTTGGTCAATAAATTTCTCACACTTAGCATCCCACTTTTGCTTAATAGCATCATACTTAGCTTTAGCTTGCTCGCGCGTTGCAGAGTCAAGCTTCTCTTCTCTAATCTTGAGGTTATCGAGTATGAAATCTCTATAACCGCCAAAATTAGCTTCATCATTACTAGTAACGCCGCTAGGCAAAGTCGCGTCTTTATCAGTAGAATAAATTCCAAACCACGTATCGCCATTTGCTCCACCAAGAACAGTGAACTTATGGTGCGCCGTAGTCCCTTCTGCTTTATCAAGAGGATCGTTACTCAATACACTTCCGTTGAACTCTCCTTCACCTGTAACAACAGCATATGTGCCTTTGCTTCCAGCTTGATAATCAAATTCAACTGTGTATTTATGGCCTGGCTTGAACTCAAAGTTTTGCGGAACCGTTCGATATAGCAAATTATCTCTGCCAACTAAACCATTGACTTTAACAGACCAATCGCCACCCAATACGTCATCAACTTTCTTTACATCCCATCCATGTTGAGTAAATGGTGCATGCTTTTCAGAAAGATGAATACGATTATCTTCAACACCTTCTGTGCCACCGATAACGAACGGCCAAATACCTTGCGCATTATGCTCAAAGTCATTGTCAAGTCCAGTTACTTCGCCTTTGTTATTGAACTTCAGACCAGTGTATTCATTTTCAACAACGCGAACATCATCGAAATAGGTATCTCCTTCGCCACTATGCTCAAGTTCCAAAGTAGTTTCACCACTTGCTGGAGCAGTAAAGAACACATACATGTTCTGGAAATAGCTGCTGCCACCAACCGTTGAAGAATTAGTATTATGAGAGTAAGCCTTCACATAATTCTTTGCAATACTGCGCATAGTTTCATTAGTAGCTAATACTTTATCTCCAGATCGCACAGTCATACGCGCAGCAGCGGAAGATCGATTATCAACACCAACATACAATGCGTAATGTTTTCCAGGCTTCAAATCAGTAATCTTCTGACTTACTTTTACTTTCCCACTAAGCTTAAGCATCGGATTACTAAATTGACTCTTAGCAATACTTGCTTTTCCAGCACCAACAGAGTTCCAATTCTTGCTTAATGAGTCTTCACCGCCATTGAAGCCAGCATCTACAACATGCATGCCTTCACTCCAAGTTACATTCAATTGTTTTGCGTCCACAGAACCTTTATAAATAACATATGGAGTTTCAGCTTTAGCGTTCAAAGTAACTTGACCGTTAGCAACATTCACAACAGTTCGATTAGTCTTACCAAGATCTGTCAACTTGTAAACAGTAACGTTTTGAAGATTCTCCCAGCCCTTAGGCAAGGTCCAAGTAGTTGAACCACCCTTGGTATTCCAGTGATAAAGCTTTTGATCACTATCTTTTACAAGCTTTCCAGAATTTACATCCCAGAGCCATGGCAAAAGATAAGATTCTGTACCACCTTGACCGCTATCACCAGCAGAAACAGCTCCAGATGCAACTATCTTGTCGTTTAATTTGATAGTGCGATTGCGATACTCAGCCGACTTTGAATCATTAGATCCACGAGAGATAACAAGCTTATTGCCATTAGCATCAGCAAGATCAATTTGCTCATTACTGTTATTAGTCTTAGGATCGCGCACGGAAGAAGCATCTAATGGGCTATTTACCCAACGAACTACTTTGAAATGCTGAATAAACTTAGTAGACAAATCATGCGTAAATAGATTCGAAATGTAAGCATCATAATCATTACGACCTTGCCAGCCTTCGAAATCCTTCATATTGTAGCCACCAAGCAACGGAGCATTAGCTGCGCCGCCATAGCTCGGGAAGTCACCTACCCAGCTATCTTTTTGATGGTTGCGAAGGAAGCGCATAACTTGAGAGTTTTCTCCCTTCATCTTAAAGCCACCGTAAGTTAAATCAGCAGCCCAATGTTGGAATGTTGAATCATATTCGTTTCCAGCACCCCATTCTGTAGTCATTCGCCATTTATTGTCGTTAATCATCTTCGACATCTTGCGAGTTTCCCAAGAATCTTCAGTGCCGCTTGTTTGATTGCCCCAAACGTCAAGATAAATGAAGTCCATATTATCTTTGACTTCTTTTTTCAGATCCCCAAAGCGATTCTTTCGAGAGTTGGAAGCCAAATCATAAATACCATCTATGCCAATACCTTGATCAAGCCAATTCCAGCCGTAACGAAGACTTCCACCTTTACCATTACGGCGCACCATCTGCTCGCTAAAGGCTTTAGCTTCCGGATACATTTCTGAAGCATTAACATGCACGCCGAAACGAGCGCCATACTTCTTACCTTTTTCCATTAAGGTGTTCATATCCGCAGCGCCGCCAGCACGCTTGTTGATATCACCATAATCTGGGTGACCAGAATCATGGCCTTCATTGCCGTAACCCTTTAAGAGCACAGACTGACCAAGACCATCGGTATTAAGAGCAACTTTCTTAACATTATCAAGAGTTGTAAGGAATGGATTTTGTGCTTGGCTACCAAAGTTCATAGCAATTCGCCAAGCAACTAATTCAGGAACTTCTTCACACTTGTAAGGATTGTTCATAATATCGCGGTAAGCAATAGCGCCATCCTGCCAAGTGATTACACCATCGTTATTTTCATCGCCACTAATAACTACAGCAGACTTTGGCATATCCGTTTCGCCAACAGTGTACTTATTTCCTTTGCTATCAGAAACAATGCGATGATAATACCAAGGAGCGCTTGTTAAGCCAAACTGCGTTCCTTTAGATTCTTGCTTTGCAGATGCAATTACTCGAGTATTCTTAGAACCACCTTCAATTCCAGAAAATGCAACAGTTCCATTATGTTCAGAATTACTCCACAAACCAGCGCTTAGCTGATTATTAGAAACAAAGCCATACGTGTAATCGCCATTGTCTTTAAGAGTATACCCATCTGTAATTGCAAAAGTTTTATCTCCAGGAATCTGCGTATTTGACGACATACGAGCTCCTGTAAATGTAGCTCCTTCTTGAGAGCTGTTTACAGAAACTAGATTATTCTCAGGGAAGTAAAGCGTTTGAACTGGATTTTGTTCACCAGCTTTATTTTCAATTTTTGTAACATCAAAATGTAGCTGATTTTTCTCAACAGTTATCTCAACGCTAATTTCTGCATCAATATTATGACCTGGATCTTTAACGCTAAGAACATATTGAGCTTTAGCGTTGCTTAATTTCTTAAACTGAACATCTGAATCCTTTAACTCAACATTTGTACCGTTAATAGAAACAGTATGAATATTATTACTCTGAGCATCCATTACATGATTCTCAAGCTTTTTCATAGTGTAATAAGATACAGCTGGGAAATTCTTATGGAGCACAACATCCATATCTTCAGTTTGCAATTTTTCAGTTTCAAATACTGAAGACTTTTTCAAAGTTATATTATTTAATTTAACATCTGAGCCATCGAGTTTAATCTCTTGCTTGAATTCATCATAGCCAGCTGCAACAATAGACAGCTTGTGTTTACCAAGCTCTAAACCAGAGAATTCAAATGCGCCATCGCTTTTAGTGCGAATAACTTTATCGTCTAATTGAACTCTTGCATCGCTGATTGCAGAAGAATTATCACCAATGACTTTTCCGGAAATCTTATATGTTTGGCTAGGAGCATCTGGATCTTTAATTTCAACATCAGTTAGCTCGCTATTATAAGCACCAGCTTTCATAGCGAGTTTTTTAGAAAGATTATTTTTAATGCTGTTATAGTCAACAGTGAATGCCTTCGTTCTATTAACAAAGAGGACTGCACTGCCATCTGCCCAGTGAATGTTTATCTCAGTTTTTTCGCCAGCTTTTGGAGCGGGTAATCTATTACCTTTAAACCAATCGCCGTTGCCGTTAGAATACGTCTGCCAGAACCATCCGCCAGAATCAAAACCTATAAATAAGCCATTTCCAGGATCTTTATAACCGAGATAGAATCCAAATCTATTCTTAGTTCCATCTTCTTTAGTTCTAATAGTTGTAGCAAAACTACCGGAATCTGCAAAATTGTATTCCTTATTGTTAATAGCTACAGCAGGATAGCTATTAGGGTTATTAGCAGCATTACCATTCTGAGCACTAGCTTTGAAGTGATACCACCCAGAATCCTTTTCTAAAACTTCGCCGGCTTTTTTCGTATGAGGGTCTAACGCCCACGCTAAAGCGGTTTGAGGTGTTTCAGAACTTGCAACAACCGCTTGCGAAGCAACAGAGTCATTAGCCCATGCAGGAATAGCAAAAGCAAAACTACCTGCCAACGGCATTATTGACAGTGTAGCTGCTACTGTGCCAGCCACCAATCGTTTCATACTTTTCCTTTTCTCAACTGTGAGAATTTTTGGGATTAACCCAAATCTTGAACTCAAACTAACTTATAACTTTGCGCGCTCACCGCTGGGCGCGCTGTAATGACCAATAAAATATGACGAATATCAAAAATAGAAAAACCAATTATCTACTCGGAACTAGCACCTCCTTTTTCTTTCTTGTATACACAACTAGCGCGCTACATTACGCTCTAAATCGAGTACACGAAACAGTGTAAAAGTAATTATATACCTAGTTTGCAAAAAGTAAAACGAAAATTAGTAATTATTTATATATATAGGAGGCATAGGTTTATTTTTCCTTGAAATATCAAGCATATTAAAATGATGCCCCCCCCCCGTGAAAAAATAGTTATATCTGTTTTATTTACAATTTTTTGTAGAAAAACCAACATTTAACTATTATTTAATTGATACTACAAATATCCGATTCTTGTGTCACGTGACTTTACATTTTATAGCAATAAAAATATCTATTATATTCCCTTAAAATAAAGGCTCATACTAATTGAAAACGCCTATCCTTTATGCTAATCTTACGAATCGTAAATTTATTTTACAAAAGCATGATAAATAATATAGTTAGCTTGACAACGCTGTTTTTAAAGCTAACCGTATCAAATAATCACGCTTAAAAGTTGCAATGCAGCAACTCGCAAAAAGGAAGAATATGAAAAACTCTATATGCAACAAGCGCCACGCTTACCGCATAAAAGCAATAATGGCAAGCTGCGTAACAATAGGATTGCTTGGCACATTCTTACAATCAACGAACGCAATCGCAAGCGAAATAATAAACCAAAAATCACCTGAAGAATCAACAATTCAAGCTTCAGCAGATTCGTCATTACAAACATGGCAAAATGAAAAAATAACGAATATGCAAGCTCGTAGCTACATAGCGGCATTACAACCACAAGGCTACGGTGACTTTGGAGAAAAATTCGAATCTACTGATGTAAACGATGGAACTGACGCAAAAATGGGATTGATAACATTCGACCTTTCTCATTACAGCAAAGCTCCAAAAAATGCACGCATCAGTCTCACATATTTAGGTACAGCAGGTCCAGCGAAACACAATGGAACCGATACTGTAAAAATCACTGCCGTTGACGACACTCAATGCACAAATAATGCAAGTTCTTGTTCAACGGCTGAAGCAACATGGACAAATAGACCGAGATTTGATTCTTCAGATGGAAGAATTGTAATAGAATCTGCACCTTTTGAACTAAAAGAGCTACAATACAAAGACAATATGTCTGTGACATCTAGCGAAAACGTTCAACTAGATGTAACAAAAATAGTGCGTGATCAATTTGCTAAAAACAACAAGAAAATAACTTTTGCGCTTGGCGAAAGTAAGCATATTGACGTTCGATTTGCAAGCACAGAGTCAATCTCTCAGCTTAAAGGAATAACACAGTCCATGCAGCCAAATATGACTATTACACCTTCTCCAGAAGACTACACTCTCAGCGTAACTCTTCCTACAAAAACACACTACAAGCAAGGAGAAAAGCTAAATCTTGACGGATTAGAAGTTAGAAGAGTTAAAACTTCGGATCAAACTTCTAAAATACTTAGCAAAAATGACTACGAAATAATTGGCGCCGGCTTTGACGCGAATGATATTGGCGCGCATGAGATTACAATAATCGATAAAAATTACCCACAATCGCATATAAGCTTCAATATTTACACAACATATTCAAACGATAATCAAGATAAAAACACTGAACTTATATCAAAAAATGATGATCGCTTATGGTACAAACAGCCAGCATCACAAACAAAGCTCTACCATGGGGAAGGCAGAGTTTCACAAGAAACAAACCTCTGGCAACAAACTACACTACCAGTTGGAAATGGTCGCATTGGCGGAAGTATCTACGGTGAAGTAGGTAAAGAAAGAATTACTTTTAACGAAGAAACTTTATGGACAGGCGGCCCAGGTTCGCACGGAACTTACATCGGTGGAAACGATGAATCAAAAGGTAAAAATGGCAAAACTCTACGCGATTTAAACAAACAGCTTGAAAATGGCGCACAAACAGTTAATCCAAGCTCATTAACAGGCGGATTTGACTCGTTACAGCAAGGAGCATACCAGAATTTTGGAAATATTTTTGTGGATTATGGATTTGAGAATAATCCGTCATACAAAAATTACGAACGTGATTTGAACATATCTCAAGCGATAGCAAATGTAAAATTCACGCGCTCAAACACTGTGTATACAAGACAATATTTCGCATCACACTCAAATAATGTATTAGTTTCCCGTTTCAACGCTAGTGGCGAAAATAAGCTTAATCTGACTATTTCTTTCAACCCTAATAATGGATACAGTAAAAAAGATTCTTCTGTTAGCGCAAAAGGCGACACTATTATCGTTAAAGGCAGATTGGGAAATAACGGTCTTATTTACAACGCTCAAGCGAAAGTAGTTGTTGATTCCGGAACTATAAAAACAAGCAATGACGGTAAGCTAATTGTTTCCGGCGCAAATACTGTAACTATGTACACTTCAGCTGCAACAGATTACAAACAAGAGTATCCAAATTATCGCACTAAGGAAACTCCTGAACAAGTTGATTTAAGAGTGCATAACGCTGTGCAACTTGCAGCGAATAAAGGATTTGCCGAAATCAAGAAAGATCATATTAAGGATTATCAATCGTTCTATAATCGCTTAACTCTTAATATAAACAATCAAAAAAATAGCAAAGAATTCGGAACAATTCCTACAGATAAACTACTGGAAGCATATTCCAACAACATTGCAACTAAAGAGCAAAAAAGCGAATTAGAAGCCTTAATATACCAATATGGAAGATATTTAGCAATCGGATCTTCTCGCGAAGATAGCCAATTACCTGCAAATTTGCAAGGAATATGGTCGAGTTCTGCAATAGATAGTTCTCACAATACAGTTATTCCTTGGGGATCTGACTTCCATATGAACGTAAATTTGCAAATGAATTATTGGCCAACATATTCAGGTAATTTAGCTGAACTTTCTAAACCGCTAATAACTTATATCAAGGGTCTTGTTAAACCAGGAAGACTAACTGCGAAAATTTACGCTGGAGCAGAAACCAAGAACGAAAACACTCCTATTGGTGACGGCGAAGGATTCATGGCACACACTGAAAACACTCCATACGGGTGGACTACGCCAGGCGAAGCTTTCTCATGGGGATGGAGCCCTGCAGCAGTACCTTGGATTTTGCAAAACGTGTATGACGCTTATGCATACAGCAGAAATCTTAATCAACTTAAAAACGACATATATCCTCTATTGAAAGAGGAATCGCATTTGTACTTGAACTACATGCTTCACAAATCTTCTCACAAAGCAAGCGATGGTAGTTTTAGACTCACAACAGGCGTTGCATATTCACCTGAACATGGGCCTGAAGGCACAGATGGAAACACGTACGAAAGTTCCCTAGTATGGCAGATGCTTAAAGACACAATTGACGCAGCTAATGCATTAAACGTAGATAAAGATTTAGTTGGAAATCTTGACGGTTGCTCTCCAGATAACTGGAAGAAGAATGATGACGGATCTTTTGTAAATGCTAATGCAAATCGCTCATGGTCATGCGCAAAAAGCCTACTGAAGCCTATTGAAATTGGAAAGAGTGGTCAAATCAAAGAATGGTATAACGAAGGGGAAATTGGTAAGACTGAGGATGGAAGAAATATACCTGGATATCAAAATAATCACAGGCATATGTCACACATGCTCGGATTATTCCCTGGAGATCTTATAACAATTGACAACTCCCAATATATGCAAGCAGCCAAAAAGTCTATGACTTTGCGCGGAGATGACGCAACAGGCTGGGGAGTTGGGCAAAGAATCAACTCTTGGGCTCGAACAGGAGATGGAAACCACGCTTACCGTCTGATTGAAAATCAAATTAGAAATGCGATGTATGCAAATCTTTTCGATGTTCACCCACCTTTCCAGATAGACGGCAACTTTGGAAATACTTCAGGTGTTAATGAGATGCTTATGCAATCGAACTCAACTTTCATTGACGCTAACGGAAAATCTTATTCACGATATGTAAATATTCTTCCCGCATTACCAGATGCTTGGGAAAATGGTAGCGTTAAAGGCTTAATTGCACGAGGAAACTTCCAAATTGATATTGCATGGTCTAATGGAAAAGCAGATTTAGTTTCCATAATTTCACGCAATGGCGGTACTGTTGCAATAAAAATCACGAAGAGCAGTAGCGATATTGACAAGCTAGAAGTTCGTGAAATTGATTCAAAGAATACTGACTCAATTTCACAAGGAACAAAAATTCCTTCCAAGATTGTTACTAACAAGAATGGAGAAAAACTTATAGTATTTTCTACCAGTAAAGGCAAAAAATATACGATTTCTAAAGGAAACGATGGTAAAAGAATTGAGCCTGTAACTCCATCTCCTGAGCCTGGTCCTGCGAACCCTGTTGTTCCAACACCAACTCCTGCTCCTGCTCCAGTGAATCCTGTTACCCCTGCTCCTGCTCCTGCTGAGACTCAAGCTACTCAAGCTCCTGCGGCTTCTGCTCCTGCAGCTCCAGCTCCTGAGTCTGTTAAGAAGCTTGAACCTTCATTGAAGAACACTCTTACTGTTGGTAACAATAATGTTGCTACTG
>NZ_KQ961861.1 GCF_001563665.1 Gardnerella vaginalis
CCTTTACCAAAATGCTTTTCTAACATAGACTGCAAAACCATCAACACAGAAGTAATAACCAAATACCAAACACTAGCAACAATAAGAAGAGGAATAGGCTTATAAATACGATTAGCAATAGCATTCGTAGCAAACTGCAACTCAAGAGTAAAAGGAACAGCCAAAACCAAAGAAGTAGTCTTCAACATACCAATAGTTTCATTACCCAACGGAGGAACAATAATACGCATAGCCTGAGGAAGAACCACACGACACATCATCAAAGAACGAGACATACCCAAAGACTTAGCAGCCTCAACCTGACCAACATCAACAGCCTCCAAACCAGCACGAACAATCTCAGACAAATACGCAGCCTCATTCAAAGACAAACCAATAACAGCAGCATTAAAAGAAGTCATAACAACATTAGAATCAATAGAGAAAAACTCCAAACTAGTAAACGGAACACCCAAACTCAACTTAGGAACAAGAACAGCAAACATACCCCAAAACACAAGCTGAGTATAAACAGGCGTACCCCTAAAAAACCAAATAAAAAACCAACTAACACCACGCAAAACAGGATTAACACTCTTACGCATCATCGCCAAACAAAGCGCCAACACAATCGCAATAACCATAGAAAGCAAAGTCAACCACAAAGTCCAGAAAATACCAGAAAGAACATT
>NZ_KQ961862.1 GCF_001563665.1 Gardnerella vaginalis
GACAAGTAACAGCCATTACTCACTAGTATGTAGACATAAACACATATGAAAAAAACATGTGTGAAAAATCTTAAATCTGCCTAACTAATAGCAAGGAAAATCCTGTCAACAAACCTACAAGATTATTTCTAATTAGATGTAGAAGATACAGAAGAATTCTTAAGTTTTGTGGAGCGAAGCACAATATGCCTGTTAATCAAGAAAGCAAACACCAAAGCGATAATAACAAAAATCCAAACAATCATAGTTCGTCTAGAAGAATCCCCAAAGTTTTTCACAGCTTTAACATGAATAGCAACAGCAGAATTAGCTGGAATCGTAGTATCAATTTTCCCATCGCTAACATTAACAGTACTATCGCATTTGTTTGAAACATAAACGTTGCAATACTCTCCGTCAGGCAAATCAGTCTTATATGAAACTTTATGAGGATTGTCAGTATTGTTTATAGCCAAAAATCCTTTATTCTCACGACTAAAAGCAATATTATTATCATCGTCATCTTGCCATTTAGTCACCTTCGTGCCTTTAACAGCATTATAGAATCCAATCATTCCGCGAATTGAAGTCCAACGCTGAGTACACTGCCAATTGGAATCCTTGCCACAAGTCACATTCGGAACGGATGTAACGGTAGCACCAGGAGCACCCTCATCACGTTTCGCAAACTTATATCCAGAATAAATATTAGGAGTGCCATAAGGGTAAGCGAGCATAAAAGCATTAGCTAACTCATATTTTTCAGCATCCTTATAAGTAAGAACGCGAGTTGAGCTATCACGCTCAGTATCCCAATTCGTAACGAAAATAGCAGCTTTATCGCTAGGAATAAGATTGTCTGTAATATGTTTCAAATTTTCAATAGAACCATAAAAATAATTACGCAAACGATGTGAATACTCAAATTCGTCAACTTCACCAGTTGCAAGATATTGATCCGGCTGAACTTTTTTAGAGCCATTAATATCGCCAATAGTTTCTTGCATCCACCAAATTTTATCTGGAGTATTATGAGCTGCTAAAGCAGCAGCTTGTTTGATTCCTTTTACATCCTCCGGAGACATATGTTTAACAGCGTCCACACGGAAACCAGCAACACCAAGATTCAAAAGCTTAGCAAAATACTTACCTAAAACTTCACGCACGTGCGCCTTAGAAGTGTCCAAGTCGAGCAATCCAACAAGCCTATAATTCCACACTTGTTCAGAATCATTATAGTTGCTAATGCTTTCAGCTATTTGATGGAAATCGTCCTTAGTGTATCCAGCGTCTGTAAAAGTTTGAGTAGACGCATCATACTTACTTCCACCAACACCAACAGTATCTTTATTATCAAAACCAGTCATATGGTTAATAACAGCATCAGCAATAATTCCAACGCCCTTAGCTTTGCAAGTAGTAATCATATGCTTAAACTCAGCTTCAGTGCCAAGCTTAGAATTTAAGCTATAGCTCACAGGCTGATAAGAAGTCCACCAAGCTTCACCTTTAATATGATCTTGAGGAGGAGAAACCTGAACATACTTCACACCTTCAGGACCATAAGTTTGTTCACATTCCTTAGCAACACTATTCCAATTCTGCTGAAAAGCAGTAACAATAACACCCTTAGAAAAGGCAAGACTTTTACTATCTGCAGATGAAGCAAACGCTGAATTAAAAGGGATGATTGATAATGCTAATAATGCTAACGATGATATGAAAGCAATTATCGCATACGATTTTATATTCGTCTTATTTTCGCGTATTTTGCACATCTTTACGCAAAACTTTGCATTATGGATCATCTTTGTTCCTTTCAAACATTGCAACACAAGCGTTCACGCTAAACGTTATTTATTATATTCTTTATTAACGCAAAACTTAATAATCCGTTTTCATGTGTTTCATCTGCTGCATCTAATTAGCGATAATCTTGTAGGTTTACAGAATTTTCCTATTGATTGTTGCTGAAAACTAGTTGAGAATTAAATGCTTAGCGCGTTGCAAGCGATTGCGTTTATGTTTTTGAACCATAGCAATAATCATAGTAGTGAGAATAATTGCACAACTAATTACAGCTATTAAAAACATCGTCATCCAGAACGGCCATTGCAAAGAGTCTTTTGGCAACTCTACAGGATTCGGCAATATACGATACCCAGTTACTAAAAGCCTCTGAGTATTAACTCCATACGGAGTACAAGTAAGAAGTGTTGCTAAGTCACGCCCATGTTCGCGTTGAAGCAATCTAATATCATGTGGGTCAACGATGCTAATACGGAACACTTTGTACTGTAATGTTTCTCCTTGCACGTCAAAGTAGAAGAAGTCGCCTTTTTTAATATCAACTAAAGCATCAAACATTGTTGCATCCGGCAAACCAGTATGCGCTGTAACAACAGTGTGACGATTATTACCGCCAACAGGCAAATCTGTGCCATACAAGTGGCCTGCACCTTTAGCTAAAACATCTTGCGAACTTCCGTGATAAATCGGCAATTTCACGCCAATTTTAGGGATTTTCACAATGCCCATAATTCCCATCGGCTCAGCCAATTGCTTTATATAATCTTTATATTCAGGAGTTTGCATATAATCTGTAGTTCCGTTATAAGGATCAACAGTGATAATAGACTTGTGACGCTTGTTATAACTACGAGCTGCTTGTAAAATTTTCTTTCTAGCTCTCTCAGTCTTCTTTCGACTTAAACGATCATAAGCGACGGAAATCTCCTTCGACACTTTGTTGTTCCACAATGTTGATGCAACTGGGTAAGTGAAACATAGTATTGCAGCGAGAGCGAGAATAATTGGCTCTAGAATTCTACGCAAATGTGATTTTTTGCGCTTGCGCGAAACAATTTTGTTGAAGGGAGCACATAATTTTTTAACAGCATTGTTTAATTTCATGCTTCCTCGTTTTCTTAATGTTTATGTAAGTAATTTATTGTGCGTTGCGCGAGTTTGGGATTTTTCTCTTGATAGAGCAAGTGAGTCTAGGATTTATCTAAAAACCCTAGACTCACACTTTGTTATTGGACTACAAAGCCAGTTTTAGAAAACAAATCAAGCTGTCTTCTGTTCTTCTTCCTTACGGTTTTTAATGTAAAGAATCACGCTAGCAGAAATCAAACCAATGCCAGCTAACGCGAAAATCAACACACCAGCAGCACCAGTTGCAGGAAGGTTGAACCAGAAGTAGGTCTTACCGTCTTTGCTTCCCTTACTACTAAGTGGAAGGTCTTCAAACTCTTCTGGCGTAGCAGAATCTTTCTGAACAGTCACTTCGTGTACTTCAGGAGAAAGCGCGTAACCTTGAGGAGCTTCAACCTCAACAAGATAAACAGTGTCTTTCGCACGAACCTTGTATGGAGTTGTGAAGTTACCTTTAGCGTCTGTTGCAGCAGTAGTCTTTAGATCAGTAGTAGCGCCAGCTTGTGAATCTTTAGGAGCATCAGCAAGAGTTGATGCAGCTTCACACTCTGGGATTTCGCTTGCTTTCTTGGTAAGATCCGCAAGTCCTTTAGCGCAAGCCTTAGCCTTATCTTTATCAGCGAAAATCCTGAACTTAGCACCTGCAAGATCAGTCTTAGTGTTGCCATTCATGTAGTACTTGTGAACTTGAAGGAAGCCAAAGTCAATAGTCGCGTTAGATTTTTCACCGTCAGGAATGATTGGAGAAGGTGCCTTCTCACTCTTTTCATGAGCTGGGAAGAAACCAGACTTGTTTACAATCTCATCCTGCGATTTATCATTCTCAGCAACAGAACCATTAGTCACTTTAGTGTTCTTATAAGTATCGCTAAGCTCAAACTCGAGATTTACTTCAACATTAACAGTGTCACCGTTATTCTTGCAAGCGTTTATAGCGCCAGCAATCTTTTCAAGACCTGCCTTCTCGAACTTAACTAAAATACGAGTGTGACCAGCAACAAGACCTCTCTGATTTTCATTAGCATCATCATTCTTGTAATTCTCTTGAGTGCTGTTCGCAATAGGTTCTTCTACCTTGTAATAGGTAGTAGTGTCATCATTCGTAACCTCTTCGCCGTTAATCTTCACGCTCTTCACAACAGTTTTATCGATAGTCTTGAAAGCAGCAGTTGGAGCATCATCGAAGACTTTATAACCTTGAAGATCTTCAGAAGTCAAAGTCTTTTCAGACTTAAATTTGTTCACTTTTGCAGTAATAGTGAATGGTACTTTATCCTTAACGCTTGCGAACTTAGCCTTATCGTAAACCTTCTCAATAGAGTCAGAAGTACTCATATTCTTCGGGTAAACAGTAGGGTTATAGTTATACTTCACACTCGTCTTAACATTATCGCCCTCGCCTGTTGTAGTGTACTCTGGCAAAGGAAGCGTCATATAGAAGGATTTCGTATCAGAAACCATGTAACCGGTAGGCACTTGAGTTTCCTCAACCTTGTACAAGCCAAGAGCCTTATTTTCGAACTTTACTTGACCGTCCTCGCCAGTTTCTGCACTTTCAAATACATTCTGACCGTCACCAGATTTTGTAGTTCCAAGCGTAATTTCATCGCCATTTTCTTTAATAGTGTGATTATTTAGCTTAGAAACAAGTTTCGCAATCTTCTGCCAAGACTCAAATTTGCTAAGATCTAAAGTAACGTTTTCGTTTCCTTCCTTAACAGAAGTGACTTTAGTCAACGTGAACTTAGCGCCTTTAAGTGGCTTAAAACCAGCTGGGCATTGTGTCTGAGAAGTATCTTGATCATCAGCTTTCTTCTTCTCACACTTAAGAATGGTTATAGTACCAGTTTTAGGAGCTTTCTCATCCCACGGATCCTTAGATTGACCGCCTTGAGGAACATACTTAGGATGAGCAGCCCACGCAACTCCGGACACGGTTACAGCGCCGGCGATGCACAGCGTGCCAGCCATCGCAAGCGAAACTAGTGTCGCTGCGAATTTTCTTGAGAATCTATTCATATTATCTCCTTTTCTCACGCTTCTAATGGAAGTTGAGTTAAGTTGTTTTGTTTTTGTGTTTGTTACTATGTGTTCGTTTGAGTACCGATTCTGCACTTGTTTACGTACTTACTCGGTACTTTCTATGTTTGTTTTCTGTTTGTTTTGACTACCCTGGATATATTGGATTAGTTAATCTAGTTATGTTTTTATTTTCGCTACGCGTAGTACACGGATACACGAGCAAAACTTGATTATGTAGGCAGCTTTCACATCAGCATCGCCGCCTTCCATTTAGAATTGAATGGCAACGCTTCATTGAATCGGAAACAAAATAAATAGCAATCAAAGTTGTAACGAGAGCGCAAAGCACGCTCAAAAACATGTTCCAACCGCGCGCTCCAGCATTAGGAAGACTAAACTTAACAACTTGAATTTTAAGCATGTACTTCTGCCAATCAGTGCCCTGCTTAAAATCAGCAAACTTAGCTTTATTGCTGCCTTCTAACAAAGAGTCACCATTTGGTATGACGCTATTATTCTTAAAGCTAGTTTCGTAAGCTTTCCAAGCATCAGATTCAAGCACATTCTGTTTTAACGCGTAAACAACGCACTGGTAATCGCCAACTTCTTCAGGCTTTATACTCGCTTCTATATTAGTTCGCGCAGCAACATTCTTGTTATCAGATGACGTGCATTGTGTATTGCCTTTAGAGTCAGTAACGCAAGGCTCTTGATCGCTAGGCAAAGTAACACCAAGACCTGCAATACTAGTGCTCCAAGTCTTGTATTCAAGTAAATCCAGTTGCTGTTCAGATTGAGAAGATTGTGATCCAGAAGGCGAGCTTGGCGAGCCAGCGCCAGTATTAGCACCATTCGAGCCAGCACTGCTATTACCGTCAGTTGAGCCAGCGCTTCCGGTACCAGTACCAGTACCAGTAGAATTATTCTTCTTCTCGCCTTTCGAGCACAGCATGCGCAAAGTAATCTTCGAGTTATTTGATTGCGAAATTGCATCAATAAACGGATTGATTTCAGCACCTCTTATAAGAGAGAAACTGTAACTTCCATCAGCCAAAGCAGCAGGCAGACTTCCATTGGCATTTTTAAACGGATACACTTTCAGACTAAGATCCTTACCGCCAAACTGGATTGTTATAGTTTTATAATACCAGTCAACGCCTTGCTTAATATCATCAGTCTTCCACGCATTACTATCAACAATGTTTCCCTCAAACAGAGACTTCTTACCTTCATTAGTTTTGGAATTTTTCTTGAACTCTTCTACCAGATTAGAGGGATGCTTGCCAGTTGCTTTGTCTTTTAAATTAGCATCCTTAAAAGCGAACACTGTGCACTCAAAAGTTCCAGCACTCGTAGGCGTGCCACTAATCCAGCTTTGAGAGCGCTCAGTATAAGGATCACTCTCATACACAGCAGAATCCTCTGCATTTTCATCAGGTCGATCCTTATTTTCCATATGCTTGAACTGAGTCTGCGTACCTAGACTCAAACCATTAACACTGTCTAACGTATAATTATCGCTACCATTTTCATGGCAAATCATATGATGATAGATAACACTAGGCTTTTTAGTAGATTTAGAATCAATAAAAAGATTATTAATAGAATCGTAAGTGTCTTTCTTGTCAGTACCGCCAGCACCTTGACTATTAGACTTTGGCTTTATAATAATTTTATTATCACTTACAGGAGTCTTATCCGTCTTATTCACAAAATCGTATAAGCTCAGCGTTAAATCACCGTCGTTCGGCACGTCAGATACATCAACTATTACACTTATTGTAACGGATATTTTTTCTTTTTTATTTTTGTAATATGCAAAAACTTTAAATCTATAACTACCGTAGTCCCACTTACCATTTGGACGCAAAGTTACAGAACCATCAAAGCCCTTTTGCTTTTCAGTATTCGAAACTTTGATAGTTTTACCATTTTCTGTTTTTTCAAAATTCACCCAACTTGGTACCGGATTGTTAGCAAACTTTCCTAATTCAAACCACACGCCGTCTAGTAGGTTAGTGGCTGGTATTTTCCCAGGTTTTAATTCGAACTTTGGAGTAATAGTTCTAGGTTCACCACCACGCTTTATTAGAATAGTCTTACCATCATTATCTACAGTAGGACTACCAATATTGTAGCTAATATTGTAGCATGCACTTAATGTGCTACACTCCTTCGCTTTTCTCACACTTCTGTTCATTGTGAGAAAAGCTTCCGTAAAAGCGTCTTTCTTTTGGTAGTCTTTAGCGTTTTGATTTGTAGCAGTCCCATCAGCCTTAGCCTTATTAACACCACTGTTACTATCAAGCTGCTGATTTTCAACAGGCTTTAGCTCACCATCATTCTTCTTTAAACTACTAGAAGAGCCAGCATTACTCTTATTAAGTTCAGCACTATTAGATCCACTCTGCTCATACTGCTTATTTGATTCACCATTGCTGTTAGTAGAACCAGCCTTCGCACGCTCAGTCTTCTCAGTAGAAGTAGCACTTTCGCTAGCACTTAAAGCAGAAGTTGGAGCAATCAAAAAAGCAGCAAGCAAAGTTACACATGCAACAAATAACGAAAGTAATGCTCTTATAACATGCGAAGTACAAGCGTTTTTGTATGATTTTACGAACGAGCTTTTATATGCATTTTTAGACGCGTTTTTGGACGCGTTTGAGCGCAAAGTGGCGCAAGAAGACCTTTTAGACTCTCTTGCAACGCTGGAGTTATAGTGGTGAGCGACAAAATCGCGAATCACACACGCACACTTTAAGAAACCATACTTCGGAGCAGTCATAACTACTCTCCTTATGCTGTTATAAACGCTTTTCTTGAATACTCAAAATCCAACGCAACCTTCACAGATTGCACTAAACCTTGCTGCACGGTAACCAAATATTCGCATTTACTTCTAGCGACTATACCCCCCCCCATGGTTAATTTCAAGCGAAAGTAGAAAATTAGTAATATTTTTACAAATCACCAGATTATGAAAAAATCCTAGAGAAATAATTTTAAAAAAAAACTTAGAAGCTTAATATTTTAAACTCTTAATACTTTAGCGAGAACAACACTCACAAACTTAAGAACACTATATAACACAAAACAGAACTACTTGAAGCACAATATATAGTAGTAACAAAGAAAATCAGCAACAAATAAAGGAAAATCAATAAAAATAAAAATATCTTAACAAATATAGTGCCCCCGGTGAGACTCGAACTCACACTGTACAGATTTTGAGGCTGTTTCCTCTACCAATTGGGATACAGGGGCATTTTTAATTATTCGCAACTTCGTGCGACTTGTTGACTATACCACACTTTTTTTCATATTCAAAGGTTTACAAATTTTGCGCGTGTCGCAGTATTGAATTTTTGGGCTATAACCTGAATATTTGCGATTAGATACACGCAATGCGCACAACCTAAAAATAGGAAGCGCGCATTACAAGTTACAAATTAAAACTTACAACCTACAACCTATAAGTTAAGAGTTACAAGTTAGAACACAAGCATTAAAACTTGCAACTTAGAACTTACAACTTATACGTTATACGTCATAATCTCACACATACGAATGAAAAATTCAAGAATTAAATCATTCTAAACGCATGTGTAAAACAGCGTATATTAGTCGCAAGCTCCAACAGTATGAACGTAAATAGAATCAGTGCGACCTGCTTGACGCTCACCCTGTGCAGTGCTCAAAACAACAATCTTATCTCCATCGGAAACCTTACCAGCTTCACGAAGAACTTTATCAGTGAAAATCATCAAATCATGACGATTCATCTCGTGATAATCTTCGTCAATCAAGAAGGATTCAGTACCCCAGCTCAAAGCTAACCAGTGATACGTATGTTCGTTGTTTGTCAATCCGTAAATTGGAGCAACAGGACGTTCACGTGAAATACGATGAACCGTGCGACCAGTTTGAGTGTAAGCAACAATAGCTTTAGCATTAAGCTTATCTGCTAAATCAACAGCTGCAGAAGAAACTGCACCAGTACTAGACATATCAAGCTCAACAGCTGGAATACGATCGTAACCGTGCTCAGTAGCGAATTGAGAGATACGAGCCATAGTTTGAACTGTAACAGCTGGATACTTGCCAACAGCAGTTTCGTTAGAAGTCATAGTCGCGTCAGCACCATCGAGAACAGCGTTAGCGCAATCGGAAGCTTCTGCACGAGTTGGAACTGGAGAATTAACCATAGTTCCAAGAACCTCAGTAGCAACAATTACTGGCTTTGCATAACGGCGAGAAAGCTCAATGCAACGCTTAGTAACGAGAGGAACTTCTTCAAGAGGCATCTCAACAGCCATATCTCCACGAGCAACCATAATGCCATCGAAAGTCTTAACAATCTCTTCCAAGTTTTCTACAGCTTGTGGCTTCTCAATCTTAGCAACGATTGGGATACGGCGACCTTCTTCGTCCATAATCTCATGAGCGCGATCAATATCGCTTGCAAAACGAACGAAAGACATTGCAATAATATCTGCGCCAGTACGAATAGCCCAACGAAGATCAGCCTCATCTTTTTCAGTTAAAGCTGGAAGAGAAACAGCAACACCTGGAAGGTTAATACCCTTGTGGCTAGAAACTGGTCCTGCAACAACAACCTTCGTATGTACGTCATTGCCTTCAACTTTAGTGACTTCAAGGCGAACCTTACCATCGTCAATTAAAATCGGATCTCCTGCATGGCAATCTCCAGGTAAACCTTTGAAAGTTGTGGAAGTACGATGCTCATCACCTTCAATATCATCAGTGGTGATTACGAACTCTTGACCTTCATTCAAATAAACTTTATCTTCGCCGTTCTCATTCTTTTTGAACCAACCGCAACGAATCTTTGGACCTTGTAAATCAACAAGAGCAGCCACATTACGGCCAGTGGATTTAGAAGCAGCACGCACATTGTTGTACACACGCAAATGATCCTCAGGAGTACCGTGAGAACGATTAAGACGAGCAACATCCATACCAGATTCAACGAGCTTAGTAATGCCCTCTAACGATTCGGTAGCTGGACCAATAGTATCAACGATTTTGGCTTTACGCATAATGCCTACCTATTTCTTCTTGATTGTTATGAGTAAAATACTCAAATTCCGGTATCTAGTGTATCAACTTATTATGACCTTAAAAGTATAATAATACGGCGTTTTGTGAACGTTCACAGAAATATTCTCACAATCGAATTCTCACAATCAAACATTCCCAAAAGCAAACATTCTCCAAATCACATATTCTCACAATCACATACTCTCACAATCACATACTCTCCATATTGCGCAATTCCTTCTTCAAATCGCGTATTTCATCTCTCAAACGCGCTGCAAGCTCAAATTGCAACTGCTCCGCAGCTACATGCATTTGCTCACTCAAATTCTTAATTAAAGACATAATCTCATCTTTAGGAAGTTCAGAAACATTAGCAATACGCTTTTCTTTACTAACACGAGAAAGATTAGGCTCTTTTGGTATTCCGTAATGCGAATTACCAACCTTACCAGCATTCCTATAGCCTCCAGAAAGCAAAGTTTGAGTATCAACATCTTCTTTAGCTAACATATCGTTTACATCGCTAATTTTCTTTCTTAAAGGCGTAGGATCAATACCATGCGCTTTATTGTATTCAATCTGCTTGTTACGTCTGCGCTCAGTTTCACTAATCGCTTTACTCATTGCATCTGTAACAGTATTCGCATACATAAGAACTGTTCCAGAAACATTTCTTGCAGCTCGACCAATTGTTTGAATAAGAGAACGATAAGATCTTAAGAATCCCTCTTTATCTGCATCTAAAATCGCAACAAGAGAAACTTCTGGCAAATCCAATCCTTCACGAAGAAGATTTATGCCAACAATAACATCAATCTTTCCTTCACGAAGAAATCGCAAAAGCTCCACTCTGCGCAAAGTATCAACATCCGAATGTAAGTATTCAACTTTAATACCAAGCTCAAGAAAATAATCAGTTAAATCTTCTGCCATCTTCTTAGTAAGAGTAGTAACAAGAACTCTCTCATTTTTAGAAATTCTTGCTTTAATCTCATTTAACAAATCATCAACCTGTCCTTGTGCTTTACGAACCTCAATTTTAGGATCGAGTAAACCAGTAGGACGAATAATTTGCTCAACTACACCATCTGAAAGACCCAACTCGTAGTCACCAGGAGTTGCAGAAAGATACACAGTTTGACCAATATGCTCCAAAAATTCTTTCCACTTCAATGGGCGATTATCCATTGCAGAAGGCAACCTAAAACCATGCTCAACAAGAGTTCTTTTACGAGAAGCATCACCCTCATACATTGCTCCAATTTGCGGAACAGTTACATGAGATTCATCTAAAACAAGCAGAAAATCATCTGGGAAAAAGTCAAGAAGAGTATGAGGAGGAGTGCCTTTTTCACGACCGTCAAAATGCCTAGAATAATTCTCTATTCCAGGGCAAACTCCAACTTGTCTTAACATTTCTAAATCGTAAGTAGTTCGCATTTCTAAACGCTGAGCTTCTAAAAGCTTACCTTGCTTTTTAAGTTGAGCTACTCTTTCTTCTTTTTCAACCTCAATTGCTTCTAGCGCGTGCTCCATCCGCTCAGGACCTGCAATATAATGCGATGCAGGGAAAATGTGAACGCTACTCTCCTTGCGAATTACATCCCCAGTAAGCGGATGCAGCATTGTAATATTGTCAATTTCATCTCCAAAGAACTCAATTCGCACAGCTAATTCCTCATAAACAGGAATAATCTCAACTGTATCTCCTCGAACTCTAAAAGTTCCACGAGTAAAAGCAATGTCATTACGCTTGTATTGCATGCTTACAAATTGACGTAATAAATCATCTCTGTCAATCTGCTCACCAACACTTAAAACAAGCATTCGATCTGCATACTCTTCTGGAGTACCAAGTCCATAAATACATGAAACTGTAGCAACAACAACACAATCTCTTCTAGTTAAAAGGTTTGCTGTTGCAGCGTGACGAAGACGCTCAACATCATCGTTAATATTAGAATCTTTTTCAATATACGTATCTGTTTGTGGAATATACGCTTCCGGCTGATAATAGTCGTAGTAAGACACAAAATAGCTCACAGCGTTATTCGGCATAAGCTCTCGAAACTCAGCACAAAGCTGAGCAGCTAAAGTTTTATTTGGCTCAATAATAAGAGTCGGACGTTGCAAACGCTCAATAAGCCAAGCTGTTGTGGCAGTTTTACCTGTACCAGTAGCGCCCATAAGAACAACATCACTTTCTCCATTTTCAATACGATTCGACAACTCTTCAATTGCTTTAGGCTGATCTCCTGAAGGCTTAAAAGGCGCTTCTACTACAAATGGCTTATTTGTGCGCTGAATTTTATTTGACATTATTCTTCACTTCCAAGCGCTTTATTACTTAAATTACTACTTAAATTACTCACACTATTACTCACACTATTACTCACACTATTACTCGCACTATTACTCGCACTATTACTCACATCACTAGTTAAAACACTACTCACACCACTACTTAAAAACACTACTATTCACATCGCACCTATTCACATCGCTGATTCACATCGCACCTATTCACATCTCGCCTATTCACATCTCGCAACCATGATTTCAACACATCTTCAACACTTTTAAGCATAAAATCAATTGGTTTAGTTGAATCAACTACATAATTTGCAATACTTTTACGAGCATCGCTTCCAATCTGATTATTTATGCGTGCTAAAGCCTGAATTTCAGTCATATTTCTTTCTCGAAGGATCCTCGCAACGCGAATATCTTTAGGAGCTTCAACAGTAAGAATATAGTCAAATTTAAATGGAATAGTATCTACCACTTGAGCAAGAAGAGGAATATCGTGCACAATCACGCAACTAAAACAATTTAAGTTATACAGATTTTCTTTAGAAATTCTACTAATATATTCCTTCTCTAAAAGCTTCGCGCAATCATAAATAGCAGGATGAATAATAGACTCAACCTTATTTAATGCTTGCTTATGAATGCTATCATCCCCAAAAATGCAATCTGCAATAAAAGCACGATTTAAATATCCGTTACCAGTAATTGCATTGTTACCAAAAACTCGAACAATTTCTTTAAATACTTTACTTCCAGGCTCAACAACTTTACGAGCTAAAACGTCATAATCAATAACAAACGCACCAAGAGAGCGCAAATGATTTACAACAGTAGATTTTCCAGCTGCAATTCCTCCAGTTACAGCAATACGCATCATCGTCATATTTTAATTATAAATAATCCCCTAATAACTTATAAATAATACCCTAGCAACTTAGAGCCACTAGGGTATTACATAAAAATTAAAATTCTTGATTATAATGCAAAATTCTAAATTTAGTCTTGCAATTCTGCACCATCAGAATCTTTATGCCACTTAGTTCCAGGCTTGGAGCAAAGAATCAAAATACCTTCAATCAAACCCCAAATGCTAGAAACAAACCATAACATTCCGAAAGAAAGAATAGTGATAAGCAATTGGCCAACAGCTTTACCTGTGTGTCCAAGATAAAAATTATGTACGCCGAAAACGCCAAGGAAAATACCTAACAAACCTGCTGCAAGCTTGCTCTTACTACTAGTAGGACCGTAAACACCAGTATTATTAGTTAACGATGAATATTGAGTTTGCTGAGCATACTGTGGCTGACCGTACTGAGGTTGAGCATACTGTGGCTGAGTATACTGCGGAGCTTGCTGAGGCTGAGCATACTGAGGTTGAGCATACTGTGGAGTCTGCTGTGGCTGAGCATACTGAGGCTCGCTATACTGAGGAGCCTGCTGAGGAGCTTGCTGTGGCTGAGATTGTGGATTTGAATACACATTGTTTTGCTCGTTAGTGTTATCCATAACTTTCACGCTTTCTCTATATATACAATTCATACAACATTAAATTAAGATTACTAATAAGAATCAAAACTCAAGTTGATAGAAATCTTACACATATACGTGTACTTAAACTCAATAAAATAGCCTAAAATCTTATGCAAAAAAGCCTTTATTAAGATTAATTCAACAAAACGCTAAAACGAATTAAGAAATTAACAGTTGCATTTTTCGCTTTTATGAATTAACGAATTAAGCTAAAAATTAACGAATTAAGCTAAAACAAACTAGAAAATTACATCACAACAAACTAGAAAATTACAGGTTATTTCCCAAAATTACACCACAAATAACTAACGAATTACTACACAAATAACTAACGAATTAAATAAAAATAATTAGCGAATTACATCATTCTTATTTTTAAAATTTTGTAAATAAGGCAACATAGTTTTAGCAAGAGATACTCCATCTGGAGCAACAAAAAATGGCACTCCATCAACAGTTCCAGCAGCACCAGACGCTTCAACAGTATTATCAATATCACTATATGCAATACGCGAAGTTGAAAGAGATATATTAAAATCACGATTACTACGATTGCGAAAATCTTTAACAGTAGCATGATTTTTTAATTGACGAATCCCAACAGCAACAACCCTACCTGGATATTGCTTAATAATTCGAGAATAAGTATTTGGATCTCTTTGACCATCATCGCCAATTAAAATAAAACGCATATTCGGAAAATCGTCCATAAGTTGAGCAGCAAATTCCATTTTATGCTGAGGTCCAGTAGGAATAAACGTTTTAGGACGCGGATCTAAATCACGCAATAAAAGCGGACCTTCTGGAAAACCTTCTCGCAAAATAAAATGTCTAATCGAAGCTTCAACATTCCAAGGAGATGTAGAAAGATAGAAAAATGGAGCATCCGGAAGAAGATTAGAAATATCTGAAAACATTGATGCCATGCCACTTACTGGAGAACGATGCTCAGGATTCATAATAAGAACGTTGTACGAAGCTTTAATAATAGAAGGAGCTTGCGTAACCATTATAGTATCGTCTACATCCGAGATAACACCAATACAAGCAGATGAAGATATAGCAAATAAACTTGATTCTACAGGCTCACGGCCTTCCACACTATAGCTAACAATGTGCTTGCCGACACACAAAGCTCTTTCTGTAATTAAATCAAGATACCCAGCACGATCTGAAATACAATATTCTGCACCGCCTACACCTGAAGAATCCGGCTTATCATACGCTTCAGAATCACCGATTTGAGCACTCTCAACAGGAATATTATCAATTGAAATCGATACGCGAACTCTTACAGCAGGAACAACAAGCATTGCGTAAATTCCGCGCTTTAACACCGAATGATTGCCATTTTTGGGAGCGTATACAGTCCTACAAATAAGTCGAGCGTACTTATCTGTACCATATCCAATATAAGGCTCAACACTAGGATACAATCCGCATTTTCTTGAGATTTTACCAGCCAAACGCATCCATAATCCAACAACTGAAGTTATAAAACGCCTAGTGCACCTCACTAAAAACGGCTTATTGTCAATTCTCTCTTCAGGAGTTGGAGTATCAAACAAAGTAGACGTAACATGAACCGGTATAGGCGTGCTACTAACACACCTAACAGGTTTAAGCGGGGAAGATTTCTCATTCTTCTCAGCAAGTTTTCCCCGCTTAGTTTCATCAACACTAGATTTAGCGCTATTAAGCTCAGATGAATCTAAAGCTATAGCGTCTTTAGGATCGTTCACGGACGCACCGGGTTTTCTGGAGTTTCACCAATAACTTGAACAATAGTGCCGCGAGGGCAATTATCGTAAATCCAATGAGCATCAGCTTCATACATATTCACGCATCCATTAGAACCATGTCGTTTAGGATCACCTGTTGCAATGCCAACAGAATTCCAAGCAGCAGTATGGAAACTTTCGCCACCATTATAGAAGCTAACCCAGCGAATTCCAGGAAGAACATAAGGTCTTCCATCATAATGTCTACCGCGCATAGTCTTAACATCGTAACGCAAATAAATATGGAAAGTACCAGAATCAGACTCAGTCAAATCAGTCTGACCAGTGCAAACTGGGAATGTCTTAACAACTTCATCATTCTTATACACAGTTGCAGTCTGAGAAGATTTATCTACTACAATTCGCATTTCAACAAGCTTGCGTTCAACGCTAAACTTAGATACTTCAGAAGGAACAGAAATCTTAACAGCTTTCTTATTCTTTAAAGCATCAACTACTTGCTTTAAAACAGAATCAGAATACTTGATAGAAACACCATCAACGCCTTTAGTAGCAGTGAAAATAACTTTACCATTCTTGTCTACAGAATCTTCCTGATCTACTTTTACTTGATTCAACTGTTTAGGAAGATTTCCAGACAACCAATCATTTACAGCTTTAGAATCAATATCATAAGAAAGCTTATGCTTAAATTCATCTACATCAATAGATATCCACTTAGAAATTACATTCTTAGGAACAACAAAATCTTTACCATTGCCATTATCGAACTTAATTTCATTTGAAATAACAGAATTAAGTTGATCAGTTAACTTTTGAGCTTCATCACGCTGAATAGGAGAATCAACACGCCTATAAACAACCGATACTTTAGCAACATGACCAGGATTTGCAATCATCTTTTTTACAGCTTCACGAACCGGCAAAGTTTCAACAGAACTACCAGCTTCACCATCTTTAACAACGAACTTCGACTCTTTTTCATCGAAATTAGAAGTAAATGGAATAGCTCTATCTTTATCTTTCACAAAATAAGTTACAACGCTTTTATTCATTTCAGAATCATTACGCTGTGCAGAAAGTGGAACATTGCGAGTTACCCAAGGCATGAGCATAGTAAACAAATTATCGTGCTTAGCGCTAATAATATTGCGAACAGTAGCTTGAACATCTGACTTAACTTTCATATCACCTAAGCTAGAAGTAAGACTACCGCCTCTGTTATCGCTTATTTCAAATGAAGAATCAGAAATCGCTTGCTCAACAATATGAGCAACTTCATCACTTTTCTTTCCAACAATTTGTTCGCTAAATTTTTCATTACCAAAATGCACACCAGGAACTACGCGATCGTGGAAATACCAAGCTGTTAAACAATAACCTGCAATAATTAAAACTAAAACAATCAACAAGGAATATATGAATGCAGAAGCAGAACGATTTTTTACACGATCTTTAACACCATTCTTATAAGATTCAGATACATTGTTGAAAAGGTCATCGGATGATTTCTTAGACGCGCTTTCAATATCAGAAATACTCATAGAAGTAGTCGCATCGTCATCTTCATTATTTGAAACATTGTAGATTGAAGAATCAGCGTTATTGAAATTATTCGCATCATCATTAAAATCATCAAAATTGTTATGCTCGCTCATACTCTCAAACCTCTAGTAGACTTTCAGTCGCAAACCAAAAATCATGCTACCACTAACCGCATAAAACTAATTACAATAGATATTCAATACCTATTCGTATTATAAACAATAGCTATTGTTTATAAAAATGTGCTCTGAAAATATTTCCAGAGCACATAAATATTATTTATGAATTAAATAATTGCAACAAAACTTACAACTACTTCTTTTCACTTAACAACTGCTCACGCAATTGAGCTAATTGATCAGAATCAGCTAAAGTACCTTCGCTTTGAGCTTCAGAAGAATAATTAGAAGCAACTTCTTCTTTCTTTTCTTCCTTTACTTCAGGCTTCTTTTCAGCTTCTTCACTCTGACCATCTTGAGCAGCAGACTCAGCTGCAGCAGCAAGTTCCTTAGCGGCAAACACCTTATGCTGCTCCCATAATTCATGAGCTGCTGCATATTGTGCTTCCCACTCTTCGCGCTGCTGTTCATAACCAGCAATCCACTCGTTAGTATTTGGATCGAATCCTTCTGGATACTTGTAGTTTCCTTCTTCATCGTACTCAGCTGGCATACCGTAAAGAGCTGGATCGAAATCTTCAGAATTTGGATCAACAGCCTCATTTGCCTGCTTCAAGGAGAGGGAAATACGACGACGATCGAGATCTACGTCAATAACCTTAACGAATACTTCTTCGCCACCCTTAACAACAGTTTCAGGATTCTCTACATGACGATTAGCAAGCTCAGAGATGTGTACTAAGCCTTCAATTCCATCTTCAACTGAGATGAACACGCCAAACTGAACAATCTTAGTGACTTTACCTTTAACAACTTGTCCAGGAACGTGTGTGCGAGCAAAGCGCTGCCATGGATCTTCCTGAGTTGCTTTAAGGGAAAGGGAGATACGTTCGCGATCGAAGTCAACATCGAGAACCTCAACAGTGACCTTATCTCCAACCTTAACAACCTCAGATGGATGATCGATATGCTTCCAAGAGAGCTCAGAAACATGAATAAGACCGTCAACACCGCCAAGATCAACGAATGCGCCGAAGTTTACGATAGAAGACACAACGCCTTCACGAATCTGACCCTTCTTAAGCTGCGAAAGGAATGTTTCGCGAACTTCAGACTGGGTTTCCTCGAGGAACTGGCGGCGAGAAAGAACAACATTATTGCGATTCTTATCAAGCTCAAGAATCTTAGCTTTAATCTTTTGACCAATGTATGGAGAAAGATCGCGTACGCGACGCATCTCAACCAAGGATGCTGGCAAGAAGCCACGCAAGCCGATATCTACAATCAAGCCGCCCTTAACAGCTTCAATAACAGTACCTTCAACAATACCGTCTGCATCTTTAATCTTCTCAATATCGCCCCAAGCACGCTCGTACTGCGCACGCTTCTTGGAGAGAATAAGACGTCCTTCCTTGTCTTCCTTAGTAACAACAAGTGCTTCAATAGTGTCGCCAACTCCAACGACATCATCTGGATCAACGTCTTTTTTGATGGAAAGTTCACGGGAAGGAATTACACCTTCAGTTTTGTAGCCGATATCCAATAATACTTCGTCGTGATCAATCTTTACGACTGTACCTTCAACTAAATCACCATCATCAAAATTCTTGATGGTTGAATCGACTGCCTTGATGAAGTCTTCTTCGGTGCCAATATCATTAATCGCAACCTTGGCGACTTCGTTATTATTCTCTGCCATTAGTTATTAGTGGTTTCTTCTTGGGGTGGATATTACTCGATATTAAATTATGTTTGTATATGTAACGTGAGCTTTTCGCACACGCTCTGTCAATGTTATAGATAGGCATAGCCAAAGTTAGCTTAGGAGCTCGGGTGTGTCGCATTACCCTCGTTTGAAGCAAAGCTCGCGCTTCAAACGAGCTTAATGCGAGAGGACTTGCACAAGGTTGAAAGCACAGTGTGCTTTCAACGCAAGTACTCTTGATTGCATCCATGCAATCAACCACAACAAACAACCAGCTAACAAACAACCAGCTAACAAACAGCATAAAGATGCAAAATATTAGCAAACTTGATTTTCTGCAATATTTACAACATTAGCTAACAACATTGCTCTAGTCATAAGACCAACGCCACCAGGATTAGGCGAATACGCTCCAGCAACATCTCTACACGAAACGTCAACATCCCCTTTTAGACGATATTTACCAGACTCTTCATCAAATACAAAAGACAAGCCTACATCAACAAGAACAGCGCCTGGCTTAACATCATCAGGCTTTACAAACCCAGCACTACCAATTGCTGCAATAATTACATCCGATCTGCGCATAATCTCATGAACATTACGCGTATGAGTGTGACACAAAGTAACTGTTGCATCTACACCACGTCTAGTCAACAACAATCCAATAGTGCGTCCAACTGTAATACCACGTCCAAGAACACAAACTTCTTTGCCATCAAGGTTAATATTGTATTCGTCAAGCAAAGCTAATATTCCTCTCGGAGTACAAGGCAAAGGCGTTGTAATCTTTCCAGAAATATGCATAACAAGTTCCCCTAAATTATAAGGATGCATACCATCGCAATCCTTCTTAGGATCAACTGCTTCAATTATTTTCTTTTCATCTATGCCTTTCGGTAAAGGCAATTGCACAATAAAACCTGTACAAGAAGGATCATTATTTAAACTTTCAACAGCTTTAAGAACATCTTCCTCACTAGCATCTTGAGGAAGATCATAACGAATAGAACGAATTCCAACTTCCTGACAATCGCGATGTTTACCTGCAACGTATTTCATAGAACTAGAATCATTGCCAACTAACAAAGTACCTAATCCAGGTTCAATACCTTTTTCTTTAAGTAAAGAAACTCGCTTTGCTAAACTTATTTTTATCTTATTCGATAACGCTTTACCATCTAATACAATCACCATAAAATCATCACTTTCCAACTCGCATAATTCGTATCCATAGACTATCGTGAGATATATAAAAAGTGTACGACAGCTGTATGTAATATACGTGGACATGTGGAGCGTACGACAATTGCCGGCGTGGACGCGGCGGAAGGAGTGAGTTTCAATGCGTATCACTGTTACAACTTTGAAGAATACAATCAAAACTATTGCAACGTACGCGATAGCATTGGTTGTTGGATTTGGTGTTGCTGCATGCGGATCTCAAGCACCTAGCACTCAAACAAAACCAGAAGAAGCTAAAAGCAACAAGCCAATTTCAGTAGTATCTACACTAGACACTTGGGGTAGCTTAGCTCAAGAAATTGGCGGAGAAGATGTAAAAGTAGTCAACTTGCTAAACGGATCAAATGCAAATGTCGATGACGCAAAATTAAGCGATAATGATTCTAAAACATTGCATTCTGCTCAAGTTATAGTAGTAAACGGCGCAGGTTATGATGATTGGGCAACAAAAAACTTACCAAAGAAAACAGAATTAGTAAGTGCAGCAAGTACTGTTGGAGCATTAAACGGAGATAACCCATATTTGTGGTTCTCAAGAGATGCTAGAAGCGCAATGGCAAATTCTCTATACGAAACTTTTTCGCGAATAAATCCTGCAAAACGCAAAGATTTTACTTCGCGCTTTAATAAGTGGAAAGATAAGGAAAAAACTCTCGATGCTTATCTAAATAAGTTTGCAAGTGTTCATGCAAAATATAAGATTGCATCAACATCACCTATTATATTCTGGCTTCTTTCAGACATAAATATTAAAGATAGTGCACCTAAAGATTACATTTCATCAATTGCTCAAGGTACAGATCCAAGCACTCAAAGCATAGGTGAATTCAGTAAATTGCTTGAAGATAGGCATATTGACGTTCTTATAAACGATTCACAAAAAAATAAGAATGACAATATTAACGTAATCAATGGAATTGCTGGAAGAAGCTACACTAGCATAGTTAATGTAAGTGAGTTAATGCCTTCATACGCTAAACAACTTGACACTTGGATTATTAAAATTTTAGATGACATCGAAAATGGAACAAAAACAAGTGCTTCAATGCGTTTAGCTATAGATAAGCAAGAAAAACCTAGTAGACTAATTACAGAGAAACCAAAACCTGTTCTTCCAGGTCCAGTTCGTTCTAATGAAGGACAAAAAGATCCTGGAAAGTAATTCAATTAGTTTATCTGTAAAAGTTTAATTATTAGTTTATCTGCAAAAGTTTAACGATAATTTAAAAAATAAGCCTTGTCTGAAAGTAGATTTTAGATAAGGCTTATTTTATTGGTTATTAAACAAGAATGTGCGATATGTTAAAGCAGGATTTATTTTAATTCTTACTTTATGCACTTAATTCTTGTAATACTTAATTCTTGTGGCAAAAATTTTATAGTTACTTACTTTTTGCGAGATTTACGTGAATTCTTAGCAAGTAGCAATAATGTTTCCGAAGCAGGCTCTTGTGGGAAAGAAGTATGATGCTTTTCGTCACCATCCTTAGCTTTAGCATAACCAAGATTTACATTAAGCAAACGCTCAGCTTCCTGTTCATCAATTTTCTCAGATAAAGCAATTTCAGAAATTAAAATGCTACGAGCTCTAGAAAGCATACGCTTTTCACCTGCTGAAAGTCCGTGCTCATCAATATCTCTTTGAGATAAATCACGCACAACTTCTGCAATCTTATTGACATCTCCAGTAGCAATCTTCTCAACATTAAGCTTATAGCGTCTTGACCAATTCATCTCTTTTTCGATGATTGGAGTACGCAAAATTTCAAATACTTTTGCTACTTCTTTCGCGCCTACAATATCTCTAACGCCAACTTTTTTAACGCTGTCAACAGGAACGTTAATCTCTAAACCATCTGATGACAAAACAACAAGACGCAAATATTGTCGTGTTATTCCTTTTACTGTCCGCTCGCTGATTTCCTCGACACGCGCCGCACCATGACGAGGATAGACGACCATATCGCCGACTTGATATCCCACAGAACCCTCCGTATGCACAGAAAAACTCATAAAAGTTTCTCATAAGCTAACGACTTGAAGAAATTTTTAATATTTTTTAATAAGATATTAAAAAACACGCGACTTACTTCCATAAAGCATGTATTATGGAAACCATGAGTACAGTTTCTACCATCAATGAGGATGCAGTCGCGGTTGCAGTCCGACAGGATGTATTAGCCGCGGTGAGCAATGCAGAATATTACAATCCACACGAGGTCCTTGGTGGACATCTTGGAACAGGCAAAAGCGAAGGCACTGCCACTGTGCGCGTTTTGCGACCAATGGCGAAAAGAGTAATTATCATCACCAAATCTGGTGAATATGAAGCTAAGCACGAATATAATGGCATTTTTACAGCTGTTGTTCCTGCAACTAAACATGCTCGTTCAAAAGAGTTTTCAGTACCAAGCTATAGAGTTCGCACTGTTGAAATAGACGGGACTGAGTCAGTTGACGATGATCCATATCGTTATTTGCCTCAAGTTGGCGAATTAGACATGTATTTGTTCGGCGAAGGAAGACATGAACGCCTGTGGGAAGCATTAGGCGCACACGTTAAAACCATTACAGATTCATGGGGACTTGTTTCTCCTGAAACTGGAAAAATGGTCAAAAAAGTCACAGGTACAGCGTTTTCCGTTTGGGCACCAAATGCTCGTGCTGTTCGAGTAGTTGGCAATTTCAACTATTGGAATGGACGCCGTCATGCTATGAGATCATTAGGATCTTCTGGAATTTGGGAACTTTTCATTCCAGGCGTAGGCGCAGGAGAAGTTTACAAATTTGAGATTCTTACACAATCTGGATCTTGGATTATGAAAGCAGATCCTATGGAACGTTCTCACGAAGTTCCACCAAACACTGGATCTGTTGTTGTAGATTCAGACTTTAAGTGGCATGATACAGATTGGATGGATAAGCGCGCTAAAAGCGATGCACATAATGGTCCAATAAGCATCTACGAAGTACAAGCCAATAGCTGGAATCGTGATTTAAGCGATTATCGCGAGTTAGCAGACAGACTAGTTGACTATGTAGTAAAAGAAGGATTTACTCACGTTGAGTTTATGCCTCTTACACAATACCCGTACTCCGGTTCATGGGGTTACCAAGTAACTGGTTATTACGCAGTAGATTCTAGACTTGGATCTCCTGATGATTTCAAGTATTTAGTAAATAAGCTCCATAAAGCCGGAATTGGCGTAATAATGGACTGGGTACCTGCACACTTCCCTAAGGATGATTTCGCACTTGGACGTTTTGACGGTACTGCTTTGTATGAAGATCCTGATCCAATGCGCGGTGAACATCCTGATTGGGGAACATACATATTCAACTTTGGACGTCACGAAGTTCGTAACTTCCTAGTAGCGAATGCATGCTTCTGGCTTGACGAATATCACATTGATGCACTCAGAGTTGACGCAGTTTCTTCAATGCTCTACTTAGATTACAGCCGAGAGGCAGGTCAGTGGAGACCAAATATTTATGGTGGGCGCGAAAATCTTGAAGCAATCGACTTCATTAAAGAAGCAAATGCCACTGCTTACAAAAATAATCCTGGCATTATGATGATTGCAGAAGAATCAACAGCCTATCAAGGAGTTACTGCACCAACAGATATGGGTGGCTTAGGATTCGGCTTGAAGTGGAATATGGGCTGGATGCACGATACGTTGCAATATCTTAAAGAAGAACCAATCAACAGACGTTGGCATCACAATGAAATTACGTTCTCAATGGTATACGCTTATTCTGAGCATTACGTTTTGCCTTTGAGCCACGATGAAGTTGTGTATGGAAAAGGCTCATTACTTGGCAAGATGCCAGGAGATGAATGGCAGCAATTCGCAGGATTGCGCGCATTACTCGCCTATCAATGGTCTCACCCAGGAAAGAACTTACTATTTATGGGTGGAGAAATTGGACAATCAAGCGAATGGAACTTCAACACTTCACTTAATTGGAACGAATTGCAATGGCCGTTCCATCAAGGTGTTCAAAAGCTTGTTGCTGATTTGAATGCTTTATACAAGAGTTCAAGAGCATTCTGGAGTCAAGACTTTACGCCTGATGGATTCCAATGGCTTACAAGCGATGATTCTGATCACAATACTTTGAGCTACATGCGTATTGGTGACGATGGCGAAGAAATTGTTGTTGTAGTGAACTTCTCTGGTCAAGCTTGGCAAGACTATCAAATTGCACTTCCAAAGGGAGGCAAGTGGGAAGAAATTCTTACAACTGACGATGCAAAGTATTGCGGTTCAGATATTCACAATGGAACATTTACTGCAGCAGCTGAAGAATATCATTCTCGCCCATACTCAGCAAGAATTACTGTTCCAGCATTAGGCGCAGTATTCTTGAAACCAGTGAAACACTGAAAGGGTTTATTAGATTATGCTTAACGCTCCATTAGGTAACGGAGTTCCTCGTACTATTCTTGTGGTTGAAGATGAGCCAGATTTAGCTACGGCAATTGCACAGCGCATAGCTGCACAAGGATGGCGCGCTAGGGTCGTATCTGATGGAGCGTCTGCTGTTAAAGTAGCAGAACAGCTTAAGCCAGATCTAATTATTATGGACATTATGCTTCCAATAATGGATGGCATTGAAGCAACTAAAAGGATTATTTCTAAACGTCTTGTACCAATTCTTATGCTAACAGCTAGAGATGCTGAATCAGATAAAATATCGGGATTAAGCGCTGGAGCAGATGACTACATGACGAAACCATTTTCGCCACGAGAACTTATAGCAAGATGCGCAGCACTGTTGCGGCGCGTAGATCGCGCTACTCAAATAGCTAAGAATTTGGAAAATGAACGAACAATGACTTTTGGAAATCTAGTTATCAATCCTCGTCAGCGTATTGTTACTATTGACAATGAAGAAGTTCATTTTACTCCTACAGAATTCGACTTATTAGCAACATTGGCTCGTAAACCTCATGCAGTATTTAAGCGCGAAAAATTGCTTGAAAAAGTGTGGGATTGGCCAGACGCTTCTGGGACTAGAACAGTTGATTCACATATAAAGTCTTTAAGACACAAAATAGGGTCTTCCTGGATTCGCACAGTACACGGAATTGGATACGCTTTTGAACCTGTGATAAGCGAGAATTAAAGCAGCAAACGATTAACGAGAGAAAATTAAGTCCAATAAATCGCAAAGCTAACAAATCACATATTCCCCACTTTCTTACGCCATCGAATATTAACTTACAAACTACTTATAGTTTGTTTTACAACGTACGCTTTGCTGTTAGTTAGGCAGAGATTTAAGATTTTTCGCCCTGAATGAGATGAACCTCAGCACGAAGTGGTGATTCATCGAATGAAGAAGAAAAATCGAAAAATCTCAGTGATTAGTCGAAGATTAAAAGACTAAACATGCCAAGAGCTATCGGAGTTTCTCTTAGAGCAATGTAAAAATCTTGCGATGAGAGAAACTCCGAGAGCTCAGCAACAACAAATAGGAAAATTCTATAAATAAACATATATTTTAAAATACAAATAACTTAAAATTTATAAGTAATATGATGTGATGTAATGAAATGAAATAACATTACGATTTGTTAGTGTATTTAACTACAATTAGTAACAAATCATAAAACAATTTTTACACAATTTAAAGATAATATAATCTTATGAAAAAATCACAATCGAGAAAAAACTCCACAAGCTCTGATATTGATATTGATATTAAGTCGAAGAGAAAAAATAATCACATCAAAAACTTTAATGTAGATAGTGTTAAAAATATAAAAAACTTATCGCATCCACTAAACTTCTTCTCGTCACTAAAATTCTTCTCGTCATTAAAAAGCGAGTTATCAGCGATTATTGTTGTAGCTACAGCAATAGCATTTGTTATGGCGTGGTTCCTTCTGAAAATGGGATTAAATGGATGGATTGCAATGCCTTTAACTCTTGCAGTAGCACTAGGAATAACATATACATTTTCGCGCGGCTTAATAGCACCATTGCGCCAAATGCGAGATGCGTCTGAATCAATGGCTGAAGGCGACTATTCAGTAAGAGTAGAAATTGAAAATCGAAGTGATGAAGTAGGAAAACTTACTCTTGCATTTAACGAGATGGCTGAAGAATTAGAACACGTAGACCAAATGCGAAGAGATCTTATAGCGAACGTAAGCCACGAGCTTAGAACACCAGTTTCAGCGTTACAAGCAATGCTAGAAAATCTTGCAGATGGAGTAATCGAACCAACTCCTGCAAATATGGAAACTATATTAAATCAAACACATAAACTTGCAGATCTTATTACATTCTTATTGGACTTATCTAGAGTAGAAGCAGGAGCAGAAAATCTTAATATAACATCGTTTAATTTTTCGAAATTTATTGATTCAATAGTAGAACCTTTAGAGATAGCAGATAGCGGACACAATCATAATATTTACGTAAAAATTGACGATAATATACAACTTACTGGAGATCAAAATAGACTTTCACAATTATTTACAAATATTATCTCTAATGCTCTTAAACATTCTCCAGATAATACAAAAGTACTAATTACAGCTTATGCAGATTCTCAAAACAATGCTCTAATAAGTAATGTTATTAACTTTGGAAAGCAAATACCAAAAGAAGAACGATCTGAAATTTTCAGGCGATTTGTAAAAGGAAACCAAGGCATTGGAACAGAATCTGGAGGAACAGGACTAGGATTATCTATTGCAAGATGGGCAGCACAGCTTCATCATGGTAGCGTAAAAGTAGTAGACGATAAACGCGGTCCAAACTTTGAAATAACTCTTCCTTTGAATTACGAATATTGTGAAAACAATGAAGAATAAAATGTAGAATATATAAAAACAAAACACGTTCACAGCGAGGAAAATATGCTTTTAGCAGTTGATATTGGCAACACAAATATAGTTCTAGGGTTTTTAGAAAACGATAATATTGTTGGCACTTACAGAATGACTACAAAAGCGAATCACACTTCAGATGAATATGGAATTATGATTACGCAATTCCTTCATCTAAGTGGATTTAGCATAAAAGATGTAGATGATGTCATAGTTGCTTCTGTTGTGCCAAAAGTAATGCACTCATTCCGTTCAAGTATTATCAAATTCTTAAATATTGACCCTATGATTGTTGGCCCTGGTGTAAAAACTGGAATGAATATTCGAATAGACGAGCCTAAAACGCTTGGAGCAGATTGCTTAGCAGATTGCGTTGGAGCATTCGCAAAATACGGCGGACCAGCACTAGTAATTGATTTTGGAACAGCAACAACATACAACTATGTTGATAAAAATGGAGCTATAACTTGCGGACTCATATGCACAGGTATTCGCACAGCTGCAGCAGCTTTATGGGATAACACAGCGCAACTTCCAGAAGTAGAAATTTCACGACCAGAATCGATATTAGCAAAATCAACTCGCCCAGCAATGCAAGCAGGACTGTATTATAGTTTTCTCGGCGGAATTGAACGCACTATTAAACAATTCAAAAGTGAAATAAATGAGCCGTTTAAAGTTATTGCTACTGGCGGATTAGGTAGACTTTTTGAAAAAGATATAGAAGAAATAGACTACTATGATCCTAATCTAATTTTCAAAGGTATGGCAGAAATTTACAATCGAAACACGTTTTAGTAAGTAATACATACAAATACATTATTTAGATTTAGTGTTACTTAACATTATTTAGATTAAGTGTTACTCAGTGTTACTTATGCACTACTTAGTATTGCTCAGTAGTGCTTAACATTATTTAGTATTGCTTAGTATTGCTTAGTATTGCTTAGTGTTGCTTAGTGTTACTTAGTGTTACTTAGCAAAAAACAGATATGCATATATGATTTAGGAATAACATGCACATATATAATCTGATTTTATCGAACAACAAATCCTTGATTATATCCGTATTCTTGCAAATCTTTGCGCCACAAAGCAAGACCCTTTTCTAAAGAAATTCTAGGACCTGGATCATCTGGAAGACTTAATTGAGAACCATCAGCATTAGTTATACCAGCATCGATCATTGTTTGTACTTCTAATCGCGCGCGAGATTTACGACTCCAATCATAAGCTTGACCAACTGTTGACCTAAAATCACTACGAGCATAAACTTCAAACGGAAGATACTTGTATCTTGTATCAACATAATCTGCTGCAACAGAAAAAATACGATTAAATTTTTGACCTCCAAAATAAGGTATGTCAATACCACGTAAATCACGTACTGTTGTTTTATTCAAGAATGATTCATCGTGTAACGTAACAATATCTGCAGGAAAAGCTCCACCATCTACTCTAATACGAATTCCTTTAGAACTATGGCATACATAATCCACAAAACGCATAGCAGCCTCAGGTTTCCTACTAGATTGCAAAACAGATAACGCAGAACCACCCATTTCAGCATTTCTATTCTCACCATGCAAAGTAGGAACAGTAGTAACACGCCATAATCCAGAACTACCTGGAACATTAGATAACAGCAAAGAAGTCATCCAAGCTCCAGCAAAAACTGATGCCACTTTCCCATCACCAAGAGCAGCCTTCCAACTAGAAGACCATGTATTAAATCTAGTTTCAATAAGACCTTCATCAATCATAGATTGCCAAAACTTAGTGAATTGCTTTGTTCCTTCATCTTCATTCAAACGCACAGTTACAGTTTTTCCATCATTCGAAGTTACAAAAGGTCTTCCTGCAGCTAACCAAATCATCGCATCATAAAAGCTAGCATCACCTGAATCTGCAGCAATATAAACACCAATATCTTTCAATTTTCGAGCTGCATGTTTATATTCTTCCCAAGTATGAATTTTTGATGCATCTACTCCAGCTTGACGAAACACATCATCGTTATAAAACCATGCCATAGGACCAGAATCCATAGGCAAACCATAAACCCTATCCCCTAACTTAACAGATGACCAAGTTCCAGGAGTATAAAAAGTTCTAGTATCTCTAACTCTATCTGTAATATCAAGCAACTGACCACTAACAGCATATTGAGGTAAAGCGTGATACTCTAATTGCGCTACATCTGGCATACCATAACCGTCTTGAATAGCATTATTTAGAACATTGTAACCACTCGTATCTTTAACAGTAACGCGAACATCTGGATTACTTTTTTCAAATTCTTTCGCGATACGCTTCATGCTTGGTTCCCAAGACCAAACAGTAATATGCGTTCTAAAATCTGCAGATCCACAAGCACCAGAAAAAATTACGAAAATAGCACATAAAAGCAATATTAAAAAGCGATACAAAGAATTACGAAACACATAAGGAATTCTAAAGTATCTAACAAATTTAAAGTCAAGCCTTGAAATGTTACTTTTATGCGCACACATATAATTTTTACACGCTACTCAACAGTTACTGACTTAGCAAGATTACGAGGCTTATCAACGTCATAACCCTTTAATTTAGCCATGTCCATAGCGAATATTTGTAAAGGAACAACATCAACAAGAGGACTTAAAAGAGTTGGACACTTAGGTCTCCAGAAAACTATATCCGCATAACGTTCAACATCCAAGTCACCAACTTCAGCAACTGCTATTGTAAAAGCACCTCGCGCTTTTACTTCTTCAATACCTGAGATTACTTTTGAATGCAAAACGTCACGTCCGCGAGATGAAGGAACGATTACAACAACAGGTTCCCCATCGTCAACTAGCGCAATAGGACCATGCTTTAACTCTCCAGCTGCAAAACCTTCTGTAAAAGTATATGCAATTTCTTTAAGCTTTAGAGCGCCTTCCATTGCAACTGGATAGCCTACATGTCTTCCTAAGAACAAGAAAGATTTAGCTTCTAAAGTCCTTTTAGCAGCCTGCAAAATAGCATTTTCTTGAGAATCAAGTATTTCTTGAATTTTATCCGGCATAGCTTTTAATTGCATTACAATTTGCTGTATTTCATCGCGATACATTGTGCCTTTTACTTGAGCTAAATAAAGACCAAGCATATACGCTGCCACGATTTGCGCCACAAAAGCTTTAGTTGACGCAACAGCGATTTCTGGGCCAGCATGTGTGTAAAGCACAGCATCAGACTCTCTAGGAATACTAGAACCTTGAGTATTGCATATTGCTAACACTCTACTACCCTGCTCGCGTGCGTGACGTAAAGCCATAAGCGTATCCATAGTTTCACCAGATTGTGAAATAGCAACTACAAGAGTGCGATGCGTTAAAATAGGATCACGATAACGGAATTCATGAGCTAATTCAACTTCTACAGGTACACGAACCCAATGTTCAATAGCATATTTTGCAACTAAACCTGCATAACTTGCAGTTCCACAAGCAACAACGATTATTTTATCTATTGCTCGCAATACATCTTGGCTAATACGAACTTCATCGAGAATTATGTTTCCTTTAGAATCAAATCTTCCTCTTAAAGTATCTGCAACAGCATGAGGATCTTCATGAATCTCTTTATCCATAAAGGAATCCCATCCACCTTTTTCTACTGCGGACGCATCCCAATCTACAGTAAAGCAAGTAGGATTATCGACTACTTTCCCACTAAAATCTGTAAGCAAAAGGCTTGATTTACCAGAACCATCAATATCTCCAACGCACACAGCCTGATCTTGACCGACTTCTAAAACTCGATCTGTATAAGCAACAAAAGCTGCAACATCAGACCCTAAGAAATACTCATTATCTCCAATACCAACCACTAGCGGAGAATCGTGACGAACAGCAGCAACAATACCAGGTTGACGAACATCAACTGCTAAAAGAGTAAAAGCGCCTTTAAGCATTTTTGCCGTACGACGAATCGCAGCAAACAAGTCCGGCTTACCAGTTTCTTCTACAATCTCATTAGCAATTTTCCCAAGTAATTTTGCAGCTACTTCAGTGTCTGTTTGTGAAGAAAACTCATAGCCTTCTTCATGAAGCTGCTCTTTTAGAACAACAGCATTTTCAATAATTCCATTATGAATAAGTGCAATTTTTCCGTCTGCACTTGTATGAGGATGTGCGTTCACGTCACAAGGAGCGCCGTTCGTAGCCCAACGCGTATGACCTATTGCTGCACTAGATTGCGGCATAGGATTTTCAATAATATCATTACGTAAATTAGAAAGCCTACCTGCTTTTTTACGCACAGATGCAACACTCATCCCGGAAGCTACAAGAGCTACACCAGAAGAATCATATCCACGATACTCTAAACGCTCTAATCCATCTAAACAAACTTGCAAAGGTTTAGAACAAATCTTTCCAAAACCTGCATATCCAACAATGCCACACATAATCTTTTATTGTACTTTAATATAGTTGTTTATCTCAAGATTTACACATTATATGCAAATAAATTTACTTTTTTAATTGATGTTTTACAATATCTCGTGCTTCAAATCCTTTACCAAAATGCTTTTCTAACATAGACTGCA
>NZ_KQ961863.1:0-2588 GCF_001563665.1 Gardnerella vaginalis
CTGCTGGGACAGTGACGGTTGGAGCAGCTGGCTTCACAGTTATGGTTAGAGTTGTGGTGCCGGTATTTCCTGCCGAGTCTTTTACCGTGAAGGTTATAGTATGTGTGCCAACTTCCTTCGGCTGCATATTCTTAACTGTAAGATCAAAATCCTTTTCTTTATCAGTATTAGTTGTTTGACTTGATTTTATTCGAGATGAGAGTTCGTTAAGTTCAAGACCTAAACCTTGCATCAAAGCTTGTGCATTAGGTACTTCTTCAACCTTCACATCATCTTTAGCAACAATGTGAATCTTCAGATCTTGCCCAACTGCTACAGACAATGAATCAGCAGTAGCAGTAATTGTTGGTTTTTCATTATCCTTAGGCGCGGTAGCCTGTTTTTTATCACTGTTTTCTGAAATTAGTTCAAATCCTGGAATTGTTTTTTTAGGACCATCTTGCTTATCAGGCTTCGTTACAGTCGTTGTTGCATACACGTCGCCTTCAGGAATTCCATCATTAACGGTAATCTCCGCTTTACCATCCTTAATCGTTGTAGTAGAGCCGATTTCCTTGCCATTTTTATCAAACAGTTTAACTGTTGTAGTAGTGCCTTCAGGAATGCCGCTTCCAACAGATACTGTTACTTTCTGCCCTTTCTTTCCAGCAAGATTAGTCAGATCAGTGTCGATAACTGGCTTCTGTGGTTTAACATTGATGGTTACAGTTGCGTTACTCGTGGAATTATCGGAGTATGTTCCAGTAATCTCATGAGTAAACACGCCAACTGTATCAGTGTTTGGAGCAGTGCCTTTCCAGCTTAAGGTTGGCTGCTTATCAAGCTTGTTGCCGTCTTTGACAGTTACAAAATTGTCGATTTTTGTCAATTCCGGTAATTTATCACCAACGGTAGTATCAATGGTTTTACCGGTAAGAGGATGTTCTTTAGAAAGTTTTGGCTTTTTAGTAACTTTGACTTTAACTTTGCGTGTGGTAACGTTGCCAGAGCCATCCTCGGAAGTAATGGTTACTTCCTTTTTATTCATGTCATTAGTAACAGTGATGTCGCCTGATGGAAGCGGTTCGTCTTCGGTTCCAGCGCCTTGCTTGGTTATAGGAGTGTCCGTTAAACCAGAAATGCTAAACTTCTCAATATAACCCTTGTCATCGGTGGTAGTGAAGCTTAGTTTTTCGCCTTCCTTGAGTTTAATGGTCTTAGTTTTGTCGGAGATTTCAGTGCCATTGTAATAAATTTTTGGCGCTTTACTGTCATCCTTGTGGCGCTGTAATTTTTTATCTTCGTCAGATTCTGGATCTCGTCCAGAAAGCCACACGTAGGATGAGCTTGTTGTGCTTCCATATGTTGCAGAATCTGCCCAAGTCCAAGCATTATGTATATTAGCGTACTTTTCATCGTAAGTTTTAGCGTTTTCGTTAATTGCTGTACTGTTAAGCTTTACTGCGGCATGCATATGGAATGCAAGATTTACTTCTGAAGTTTGAATACCTATTCCATAATTCTTACCGCTATATGGGTACGCTGGGTAAGTTGCTTTACTAAGAGCGTAATCATCGTGATTCTCATGGAATAGGTTCTTCATATCTTTTCCATATTTGTCGTCGCTTACCAGATTTGGTCCTAAACTATATTGGAATCTTGAAGGTTTTCCTACACCGAAGTTCTTCTCGCTATCGTTAGGGAAGTTTATAGATGTTGACTGATTCTCTACTTTTTCAAACTTGGCAAAATCGCGCGAAAGAGTAAAGTTCATCTTGCGTTTTAATTTGTCATTTTGTGATGCATCTTTAAGTTTGTAAGCGTCAAAACGTAAGTCGCGGATTGTGTCGTTTGCAAACGAGCCATCGGAATTTAACTTAGCAATTTGGTACGGTACTTGCCATATATACCACTGCCTTTTTGATCTTGTTACCATCGATTGAGCATCATTGTTGAAGAACACGTCGAACACGAGATATTTAGCGCCATCTATTGTTTCGATATGTGCATACATATCCGTTTTTTTAATCAGAGTATTGTACTCATCGCTACCATGCTCGTTGGAATTAATTTTTTTATTATCTTTATTTTCATCATTAGTAGAACGATAGCGCTGGAACTCAAGAATATTAAGAGTTTTAAGCCAGTCTGGATTATTAACAACCACATCAGCTTCACGATCTTGATACACAACACCGGTGGCTTTCGTAAGCTTTTTAGCTGTTGCAGTGTACGTTGGTGTAGTAATTGTGTTTGTTGGAACTGCCATTGCAGGTTGGCTGCCTAAGCAGGTTGCTGCTGTCAGTAAAGCAGCCATTGTCGCTAACGGAAGCGTGTGTACTTTGTGTGCAGAACGCTTTTTAGAAGATTTTGATGATGTATGTTTTGAAGGGTTAATCGTTGTCATAACAATCTCCTTAATTTTCCCTAATCCTTAATGAATTTTTAAACAAATAAATAGAACGAATTCTATGACAAATTTTGCCAATACTGGTAATAAAACTCTCCATTTCAATGGGTACATTTAAAATTCTATCATTTTTTGTTATTTTTCATAATATTTTTCAGTTTGACATTAGTTTAGACTGTAAAATTTCCTACGGGGGGGG
>NZ_KQ961863.1:2688-5165 GCF_001563665.1 Gardnerella vaginalis
GGGGGGGGGGGGGGTGTTCTAAATGAAAATTTCTTGCAAAATGTTATAACAATATAACTTTTTATAAAATTTCTTATTATTTTCGTAATCTGTCATACGTCTTATGGTGTGTCGCAGATTTGTGATTGGGTAATCACTAAACAAATGTTGTAGTTTATTACCGCACTATAATTTTGATACTAAATCGTTTAGTACTTTGTCGAATACCGCGAATGTGAATGTGAGAATACAAGAAAATATTAAGCAGCAGGCGGAGCAGATTTTGGAAACGATTGGAGTTCCTAGGGCTACTGCTATTGACATGTTTTATCGTCAAATCATTCTTAATAAGGGTATTCCGTTTTCGCTTGCTATTCCAAAGTCACTTCCGGCACAAGATGATATGGATGAGAAAACATTTAACGCGTTGATGGCTAAAGGCTATGATCAGGCGGCTCAAAGTGATAGTTATCCGATAGATGATGTTTTTGAAGAGCTTGAATGCTGATTAGCAGTCGTGGTGTGAAATTGGTTTTAGAAGAATACGCGTAAAAAATTATTACGTTTATTTTTGTGTTGATGATAGTAGAAAAGAAGTTGAAATACTCGCAGTTGTCTACGTGAGAAGAGACCAGGCTAAGCAACTGGAACAATTGTAATGTAAACGTTGTTATCAAGCTAATCTTAAATCTTTTTGCGATGTTTCCTATCGTTAAACAGTGCACCCAATATACATAGTGTGCACTTGAAAAAAGTGTAGAAATACTCGTAAGTTCTCTCAATCCGCGTGGAGAGTGTAGTATTGATGTCAAAGGCTAGTATCGAAACGAGTTTGAGTGTACAAGATTGATGTAAGAAAAATGCACACCCTTTGCACCTGGCTTTGTATGTGAATTTTACGCAGAAGGAAAGAGAGTTTATTATGGGTAACGATAGTTCGAAAGAAGAGTTAGCTGCTGAAATAAAAAATGCTAGAAAGATTGTAGGAAAAGGTAATAAATTCAAAAATTTATATTGGTGGGTAATAGATCTAGAAAATGAAGTGGATATTTACAGGATTAAGTATAACAAAATTTTTTTAATGCCATATACTTTTGGACTTACAGAAGATGATTTAAATACAAATACAAGTACGGATATAATAGATTTGAAAAATTATGAAGAAAATGATGAGTTATCTGATGAAGAAGGTAATAATTTATTTTATCGCATAAGTAAACAAAAAAATTATAAAAAAGCTAAAATACATTCTAACAATTATAACGTAGATATAACTACAGGTAATTTTCACCCACATGATGCTTTGAAGGGAGTAATAAAAGGGGAAAAAATTAAACAAATTATGCTAGTAAGAAATACCAATGAAAATGGGTCTCACTACGGAGTTTTATACCCCAAGAATTGCCCTAAAGGCGAAGAAAAAAATTTCATAATTTTAAGAGATGAAGCCAATAAATTCTACTACATTCCTAAAAAATGCATAAAACTAGTAAAAGAAAACGAAGAACCTGAAAAAACACTTAATGATTTTTTAAATGCCATAGGAGCTGAATAAATAATATTACTTAGAACTAAGAAATAGTTATCAGATGTAAATGTGATGTGCACGTGCCCCCCCAAAAAAAGTTAGACTTTTGTGTTTGAAAAAATAGGGGGGTATTTGATAATTTTACGTAAGAAAATAAATAAAGCTGCTATAGGCTATAAGAAAAAATAATATTTGTATATCCCTATTTTTCATATTCTTGTATAACACGTTTTATAAGAGCGTCTTTACCAGGACCTGGTTCAATCATTGATAAGAAATGACGGGATGAAATTGTGGTCAGCAAATCAATTAGATATCTCACGCTTTCATCATGCCCAAGAATAGTATCTTCTTTACCAATATGTTTAAGAATGTAATGCTTGTAGTATTTAGCCGTACTACTAGGTTTCCAACCATTTTCTTTTAGTTCATTGTATAATTTGTCAAGATCTAAAGTAATGGTGACTTTCGTAGGTAAATTAATATTTTCATTATTATCCATAAATTTGCACCTCCTATTGTTGATAACATACTTCAATGTAGAAATAAAGGCAATAAAATTAAAAAGTGGTAGGTAAAAATCTTTAAAGACCTATTATATGCTGCGCAAAAAGACTGTATAAAGCTTCAGAATTCAGAAGGAACAGTTTCATTGTATCCAACACGTGATGCAACTAGAATCTTAGTGCAAAACAGCTTACAAATCCGAATAATCTTAAAAAACAACGAATTTATTCAAGACTCGTTGAGAGTGTTTGCTTGATGTCGAGAATTAAGAACTAAACAATATATAAAGGGCTTGAGGAAAGGGGTTTCGATAATTGCCACGGTTTATACAGCTAATCGTAATCCATTTTTTAAACCTATTTACGACATTTATTATCAAGGCTGTCCAAGTTTTCATAGTAAGAAGGAGTTCATAGCATTTTAATGCTGTGAACTCCTTCTTATTTCGAGTTACTTATTGCGG
>NZ_KQ961864.1 GCF_001563665.1 Gardnerella vaginalis
GCCTGCTGCTTAATATTTTCTTGTATTCTCACATTCACATTCGCTGTCTTAGTAACTGCCATATCAATCAACCTCAATACACACATCATAAAATACTGTATCGCATATTGCAACACATTTGCACGAATGGGATTTTTTGACTGTCATACACGATTTTTATGTTCGCATTACTGCATCAGATAGTACGATCAAGCGCCGTGACGGTGGGAAGCACCACTTATTTTTCTCGTTTGAGTTTGAACATAAAAATAGCAGATAAAGGGAAGGAAATGAATTTACACCAAAGTTAGAACTTGACCTATGAAATAATTAATCGTTCCATTTTCAATCAATATATAAAGACCGAGTCCAATAAACACGACAGGTACAATTACTTTTTCGTACTTTTCCACAGTCTCTCCGATAGCAGAAATTGAGGCGAGATTTTGAGATAATTTGCATAGAACCAAAATTCCTAATGCAAATATTACTAAACTTATACTAATCTCAATCAAACTCTTTCCTGTAAAATAGGGGATATAAATTCCTAAATTATCTCCACCCATTGCCACTGTTAAACTTGTAAATGCTAAGATTTTTGATCCATTTCCGGTAATTTTCCCCTCGATATCTTCTTCATCAATATCTTCATCCACAAAAATTGCTCTTATACCAAGACCTAGCGGAATTAGACCAAGGAGTCCGATAATCCAATCTTGTGGAATAAAATTTAAAAAGTAAGCGGCAATAAGACTAGCCAGTACAAGCAGTCCTGTACCTAAATACTGCCCTACATAAATTGATTTCAAACCTTTCTTTCCTTGACTAGCGAATAAAATAGTCAAAACAACTAAGTAGTCAATGGATGTAGAGACAAAAACTAATAAAGCGGATACTATTGTTTCCATTATTTCTCCTTTCAAAATGTTAAATTTTTTAGACAAGGGGGTGCAAAGTGGCGAATCGACTTGAATGGGCGCTTTGACAGAGCTTGAAATTGCATAACGCATTTCAAGCTCCTTCAAAGCGTGATTTGGCTCAAATGTAAAGTCCAGTGGACTTTACATGCCAAATCAGCCGAACGGCTACTAATAGCCGTGAGGAATAACATAATTCGCGAATGCACTTCGATTCGCTGAGCTTGCTCAAAGTTGAAAGCACAGTGTGCTTTCAACGCAAGCGAAGTACGTTAACATCCTGTACACTCAACCTTATAGCGTAGACATGTTCCCTCACACAGCCAAACTGCGCTCAAAAACCGCGAGAACCCAGCTTAAAGCCGCCACTCACTAAACCTTTTAACGATAGCCCTCGCTAAGCCTTGCTACACAAGAGCAAACTTGCACCCACCTATTAAGCCCTTGACATCAATACGACACTCTCCACGTGGATTGAGAGAACGGGTAGTATAGCTACACTTTTTTGAGTGCACACTATGGATATTGGGTGCACTTTTTAACAATAGGAAAAGCTATCGTTAAAAGGTTTAAGATTGGCTTAATAGCTTGATTCTTGAGTGCAAAATATTACTATTTCTTCTTATAACCTACAGCAACATTACCTGCTTTATTAAGTCCTGGTACTTTAAGAACATCAGAACTTGACTTATCTTTTAAATCAAATTTCCCAACTAAAAATAAAGCTTTAAGTCCTGTACCAGGTAAATTGAACGATGATTCAACTAATTTGATTGGCTTATCTCCAAGAGTGACTTTAGACAAATCATAATTAGAATCAAGAATGTCTCGTGACACAAAGAGATACAACTTATCTTTATTCATATAGTTTTCTAGTATACGAAACTCTTCTTGAGATGCCGCTACTGTTTCCCAATGATACGACGCAAGCTTATTGCAATTTTTTAATTGATTCACTTTCAGACAGTATCCTCATTTGTTCAATAGCTATTGCATTTAATTTCTCCAATCTTTCAGATTGACTCATACCTTCATTTATAAATACCGCATTAAGATTCTCAAGATTAGAAAGGCAAACAAGCTGAGATATATCTGCATAATCTCTAATATTGCCTTTTAAATCCGGATTTTCATCACGCCACTCTTTAGCTGTTATTCCAAATAAAGAAACATTAAGAATATCCGCTTCATTTGCATAAATAAAATTGATTTTTTCTTTTGAAAGTTTATCTGGTACAAGTTTGTTCTTAATGGCATTTGTGTGAATTCTATAATTTATTTTTGCCAAATTTCTTTTAATATCCCATCCTAACTTCTTCTGTTCTTCTTCCTTTAAACGTTCAAATTCTTTGATTAAATATAATTTAAAGTATGGCGATACCCAAGAAGCAAACTCAAACGCTATATCTTTATGAGCATAAGTTCCACCATATCTTCCCGCTCTAGCAACGATACCGATAAAATTGATTTCCCCACCCATTGCTTAACAGATAATATAAAACGGTTAAGTCCTGCTTCATTTTTAATTCCCTCGAATTCGGTGGAATTAAAATTCGTGTTATACATTTCTTCCCAAATACCTAAAAACTCTATCGTATTCTTATTCCTAAGCCACTTTTCAATCAAAGCAGAACCGTTATCAATATTTCTAACCATATCCGTTAAAGAAATATAATCTCTATTGTCAATGGCAATAATACTGATTTCTGAACCTTCAACATTTATTTTAGACACGTAATCACCTCTCAATCATCCAATTTCACACATTTAGCAAATCATAGAAAGTACGCTCATCAATAATTTCTATATCTTGCCCCTCAAGCTTGAGCTTTTCCGCTTTCTTATGCTTTGAAGACTTCTCACCTTTAAGAATTGCATTGTAATCATTGTCACCAAGGATCAGACAGTTCGTCTGCTTAGTCACACTATTATCTAAGACACCGCCGAGATTCACTACAATCTGCTTAGCATCTTTTCGAAGCATTTTCTCAAGCTTACCGGTGAAAACCACGTGCCGATTATAGAAAAATCCATCTTTATCAACAACCACTTCATCAGGCTTAATTGCTTTGATATCTATCCCTTTACCACCGTGACTTCCGCTAACAGGCCATAAATCTTCAATTACTAGATTCTTCTCAGCCATGCGTGTTTTAACAGCATCATATAATTCTTTCGTTGATGTGCAGTCTGATAAAGCACGGTGTTCATTATTGTGTAATCCTAAGTAGTCAGTTAAATCGGAGAGTCTGTGATGTTTCAGCTCAGGATACAGTTTTCTTGCAAATTGCATCGTATCCATATACCGGTTAGTCAGTTGTTCCTTAAAGCCTTCATTCAAAAAGCGCATATCAAAAGAAGTCCTATGACCAAGGATAATGTCATCACCTATGAACGAAAGCACAGACGTTTTCACACTGTCTATAGATGGCATACCTTCCAGCATGTCATTAGTTATTCCTGTTAATGCTGTAATAAAACCGTCTACTTCTATACTCGGTTTAATCAGCTGATCATAACGGTCTACTATCTCATTATTTCTAACTTTTAAGATACCAATCTCAATAATCTCATTATAATACGCAGAAAAGCCGGTCGTTTCGGTATCTAGCACACAGTAATCATCAATGAGTTGCTTAGTGTAATTTGAGTTTGAATTGGACATGAAAGCACCTCCTTCATCTATTGAAATGAGCTTTTACAAATTTATCTTCTAATACTCATTATATCTTGAAAGCTAAGTGCCTTAAACATAAAAACAGGTCGATTTTAATCCTCGACCTGCTGTTTTAACTATTATCCCACCCTCATATAAAAGTAACTCTCATTTAAATCTCATCATATTTCTTTTTTAATTTATCCATATTATCAAGGTCAATCCACTCCTCGCTAAAACCACAGGCAGTGCAAATATACCTATCAACAGGTACTGCCGACATAATTGTATGGCCAGTCATAATATTATTTCCAGTCCCATAAGCCCCAGCAGATCCAGGCACAAATATAATTTCACTTCCCCCACACTTTGGGCATTTTTTCGTATTTTTCATAAATCCTCCTTTTTAATCTAATAATGTTCTTTTTATTGTTTTGAAAAATTTCATAAAAATAGGAAGGAACACATACATATACATCAGGTATATATTTCTGCCAATTAAAAATTCTACGTGAAAAGAGACAGAACTACATTGTCTGTCTGTTTGTTTGTCAAAGATTTTGCCAGTTTTTTCATGGCTTGTCAACCTTTTATGCTAGCTTTTCTTGAGTTAATTATACAAGAAAAATCTATATTGACTAGCCTTCATATATTGTATATTTGTTATTTACTCGTCTATTTTCATTACACTCCTATCAAGGAAGATAATATCAACCTTTCCATCTTGATGCACGGTTAGATAGTCAACCATGATAAGTCAGACGTTTTCATCGAGCACTACTAACAAGTCCTGCTTTTTCAAGTCCTCGATAAAATATTCAACCTCGTCACGCCTCGCTTGCTTGTCGACAATGCTAGCTTTTACTTCCTTAAGGCTTGATTCTACAGTATTAAACCTGTTCACTAGACTCGTATATTTTCCTCATACTCATCCTGGTTCTGCAATTTCCGTGCATTTTCATTGATACAGTTGTTAATCTTTTAACGATTACCCTAACTAATCACCGGCTAAACAGGACAGACATTGAGCCTGACCTTAAGATTCATAAAAAGAAGTGACTATTACTGACAGAAATCAGTAATAGCCACCCAACGTGAGATATTCAACTATTGACTTGAACCAAACAAAATTCAATCAGTCTTTCGAAGGACAGTCTTAAGCGAAATCACTGTGACACCAATAGCAAAAGAGGTAAAACCAATTCTAATAGCAAGTGTGCCATCCCATATTAAGGCAACCAGCATCGCGATTAAGGCAACCGTCAAGCCGAACATCGCTACTTCACGGCAAAAACGAACGAGCTTGTCCATTCCTTAAACACCTCCTCGTACACATACTAATAATCAGGTTTCATTTTACCTTTTGAGCTATATTTTCCCACTTCACAGGGTGGGTGCAAAGT
>NZ_KQ961865.1:0-5617 GCF_001563665.1 Gardnerella vaginalis
GTGATAGTTATCCGATAGATGATGTTTTTGAAGATCTTGAACGAGGTCTTTAATGGATGAGTATAAGATAAAAGTCACTCGTCAGGCGAAAGAGCATCTTTGCGATTGCAGGTTGAAGAGGTCTGCATGGCTGCCAGTATCGATAAGTGTGAGTGTGAGAATATCATCCTCTAGTAAATAAACAAGTAACCAGTCTGGCTTGATGTGGCATTCGTGAAAACCGTTGAATTTTCCTTTGAGTATATGGTCTTTGTATTTAGGATCAAGTGTAATACCTTGTCTTAGGTTATCTACTACTTCATCTAAAAGAGAAAGATCGATTCCTCGTTTAGTCATACGCTTATAGCTTTTCTTATAAGCATTCGTGAACTTAACGTTGTACATCAGTCTTGCAACAGAGCTTTTTAAGGTCTTCCATAGAAGAATACGATGGTACGTTAGGGTCTATGGAAATTCTTTTGGCTTCTTCCATAGCAGCCAGTGTTTCAGTATTGAACTTTGGGATTTCTACTTTAAAAGGAAGTCCTCCATGCAAAACGCATTGGCGTAAGAAGATGTTTACGGCACTTGACATATCGATGCCGAGTTCGCTAAACAGTTCATTTGCTTCTGTTTTGACATTACTATCAATACGAATTTGAGTAGGACTTGTTACCATAGTATTAGCTCCTTTCAAAATGATTATGATACAATCAGTATACATTGTCAAGCATAAAGAAGAAATAGTAGTATTTTGCAAATGTTAAACAAATGTTTTGTGATTGCTTATATTTGAGTTTTTTGCGGAATGCTCATATAATTTTCCACGTAAAGCACATTTAAGTTTATGAGGTGTTGCGCTATGACTGCCCAAATAATCGCTAGTCTTAAGAACGGTTTGAAAGGCATATAAAAGCACATAAAACAGCTTAAGATATATATTCTTTAGCAGTATTAAACACGCATTGGCATATGATGTTTGTCATTATGTTTGCACATGCGCGTTGGTTTTTCTGTAGTTTTTACACGTTTTTTGCATGTTTTTGCGCGTTCTTATCGTTCTTGTAAGCAAGCGTTATCTTTTTATCTAACTGATTTTCATTGTTGAAATTTATTCAATAACGGTAAGAATTAATGTTTAATAACAGTAAGAATTAAGCTTTAATAACAAGTAAGAACGAAGCAATAATAATGAATAATAATATAGAAAACGCAACTAATAGTCACGATAACAATAATAAGCAGTCAACTAGCAACTTAATATTGCGTATTGATAATGTAACAAGATCTTATTCTCGTGGATTTGGTCGTAAGAAAACAACTCGCCAAGTTTTACATAACGTATCTTTTGATATTCATTCTGGTGAAATATTTTGCTTGCTTGGTCCGAATGGTGCAGGTAAAACAACTACCGTGAAAATTGTTGGCACGTTGTTAGCTCCTGATAGTGGTAGTGTTCGTATTGCCAGTATTGATGCTGTGAGTAATCCTCGAGAAGCACGTAAGCACGTGTCGTTACTTCTTGGAGGTGAGCGAGGATTTTATCAAAAGTTAAGTGCATTAGATAATCTTCGTTATTTTGCCGATCTTTCCGCAGTTCCATATAGGGAGCAAGGAAAGCGTATTCACGATGCTCTTGAGCAAGTTGATTTACTTGATAAAGCTCATGATGCTGTTCAAACTTTTTCAAGGGGAATGTGGCAGAGGTTGCATATTGCTCGATCGCTGGTTGCTAGAACGGACCTTATGCTTTTAGATGAGCCTACTACTGGTTTGGATCCTGAAAATGCTAGGAAAGTACGTGAAATTATTCATGCTTTACGAGATCAAGGAATAGCGATTTTGCTAACTACGCATGAGATGAGTGAGGCTGAAAAATTAGCTGATACTGTTGCTGTAATAAATCACGGTAATATTATTGCTCAGGGAAGTGTTGCGCAGTTGGCTTCTTTGCAACATATTGATCATGTAACAATGTACGCGTATGACGGTGAACTATCAAGTGGAACTCCTAGTGTTAAGGAAGAATTGCAAAAACTTGATGGAGTGTTGTGGTGTGATGTTTTTGAATCGCATGGAGTGTTAAATATTACTATCGCGTGGAGTAAAACATTATCTCAAGAACGAAATATTAAAATTCCTGTTGATGGGATTACGCGTTTAGGTGATCGCGCTGCAAGTTTGGAAGAAACGTATCTTGCTATTGTGCAAAATGATAATATTTCTGCATCAAATACTTCTACTTCTTCTGCTGCTACGCCGTCTTCTTCATCTTCTTCACTTTCATTGAATAAGTAGGAGGCTTAATATGAATACTTCTACTCATTCATACGCTTCTGTGATTCGTGGCATGTGGTTTCAGCTTAAAAGCTTAGCAAAAACAACGTTTTTCTTGCAAAATGCGATACTTGCTCCAGTATGTTTTGCGTTGATGAAACTTGTTGCCTACTATGGTTTTTCTCATAATTGTGCTAATTGTCTTAATAATATTTGGGTTGATTCTTCTATAGCTGGATTATGGTCTGCTACAACTACTGCTGTTGGAATCATTGGATACCAGCGTTATTTAGGAACATTACAATATTTAACTTTAAGTGTTATCTCACCTGCTGCAGTGTTTCTTCCTATTGTAGGATCCGCAGCTTTACTTGGGTGCATTGGTATGCCGCTTGCGATTATTACCGTTGCTGTTTTCTGCCATGGGTTCTTTATGATAACATTCACGCAGCTAGTTGGATACTTACTTTCTATGCTTGCTTGCGTAGCTTCTGCTGCATTATTATCTGGAATTTTTGTATTATGCCGTAAAGCTACAGTTTATGAAGGTTTGATTTTAATTCCTGTATGGATGCTTTGTGGAATAGTGATCCCTGTAGAATCAATGCCATTGCCTGCTCGCATTATTGCGTTTATTCATCCGCTTACGTCTGCAGTGTGGGTGGCTCATGCGCAATCGTTTAATGCTACTACTGTGTTAGCAATTGTGTTATGTATTGTATTATCCAGCGTTCTGCTTGTTATTGCAGGTTTCATGTTACGTCATGCTATTCGACTTGCAACGCTTAATGGAAGTTTGAACATAATATGATACGAAATAATAATCAGGTTGAAACTATGCGAAATAAAATTATTCAAAATAGTAAGTGCGCTGAATTGCATCAATATAATCAATATTCTCAGTATGGTCACGTGAGCGTGTTATCTAGTATACGAACTGGTGCAAGAGTGAGTATACAGAGTATACCTAGCTTAAATAGTTGGAATACTGCTGTTATACGTATGATTGTTGAGCCTCTTTTATCTACATTCTTATGCGTTTTTCTAGCTGGAGCTGTAAGCGGAGGATTCAATGGAGCAGCTAGTTATGCGACTAGCGCGGGTTTTAACCATAGTTTGATTGCATCAACTCTTGCTGCTGTTATGGGCGCGTGTTCTATTTCCACAAGTATGACTGTGTCAGAAGCACTAGCGTGGGATCGTTTTGAAGGTACAACACCATTCGTGCTTACAAGCGCGAAAGTTGCATTACCATTATGGTTCGGTCGTATCATTGCGCTCGTGACTATTTCTTTAGTGAGTGATGCTGTAACTTTGTTCATAACAATGCTTGTAGTAAGCCCGAGTGCTTTCTTTGTGATTAATATGAGTGCGTTGATGCTGTTGTTCCTTATTGTTCCTGTTGCTTCTACGGGATTTGGTATTGCTATAGCTGCTATAAGCATGATGATGAATGATGTTTATACTATTTCTAACGCGCTTAGTGCAATACTTCCTATTGTCTGTGGTGTGATTGCTCCAATTAGCGTATTTCCTAAGATGATGCAATACGTGTTATATGCGATTCCAGTAACTCATGTTACTCAAGCATCTCGTAGTATAGTTGATGGTTCTGTAAATGTTGGCGTATCGCTACTTGTGATTCTTGTTGTTGGCGTGTTATGGGCAATTGTTGGTGTGATTATATGGAATGTTGGTGTTGCGGTTCAACAGCGTAAAGGTACTTTAACAAATATAGGGTTTTAGCTGATAAATATGGGATTTAGTTAATTATATAAGGATTAGATTCGCGTATGGAGAGTGGGTGTAATGCTAGTGGAATGTTGATTATTGCGTAAGATTGTTCAGCAAGCTATCAAGCCAATCTTAAACCTTTTGCGATATTTCCTGTCGTTAAAAAGTGCACCCAATATCCATAGTGTGCACTCAAAAAAGTGTAAATATACTACCTGTTCTCTCAATCCACGTTTAGAACGTTTGCTTGATGTCACGTGATGTGTATTAAAAGCATACGAATCGCAGACGTTTTAATAAAGACGTTTTATTTTTTTTAATTATAAAACCAAAAAGTGAATCTTTAATTTGTTTCGTTTATAATAGAAACAACTATAAAAAACAATAAATTTATCGACTATAATCGAAATTGTAAGCAAAGCTGTAATCGAAAGGTGTGAGTATATGTCATATATATTACGTAAAAAATACCTTAATAAGATCAAACCTTTTATTGACAAGCCTATTGTGAAGGTGATTACAGGTATGAGACGAGTGGGAAAGTCCACTTTGTTAAAAATGATTCAATCTGAATTGCTTGTAGACGTTCCTCAAAGTCATATTATTTATATCAATTTAGAATCAGCTCAATACTTATCTGTGAAAAATGATTTTGATCTGCAGAAACTAATTACAGAACGTAGTCAACAAATTGAAGGTAAAATATATTTTTTCTTTGATGAAATTCAATTAGTTTCTCACTGGGAACGTGTTATAAATGCGCTTAGAGTTGATTATGATTGCGATATTTATTTGACGGGTTCTAACTCAAAATTATTGTCCGGCGAGCTTGCCACCTTGCTTGCAGGGCGTTACGTAAGTTTTGAGGTGCTTCCTTTTACTTTTAGTGAATTTGTGAATTTGTATCAAAGTTTGAATTTAAGCATACAGGAATTATTTCAGCTGTATATCAAAATTGGTGGTATGCCTCCTCTTCATTATTTTAATGGGGAAGAGGAGCCGAGTTTTAGATATCTAAACGACATTTATAATACTGTTGTTGTTAAGGATATACTTGAATACAATTCAATCCGAGATGTTGATGTATTTAATCGCATTTTACTTTTTTGTTTAAATAATATTGGACAAAGTTTTTCAGCTAACAGCTTACGTAAGTATTTTGTTAGTGAAAATCGTAAAGTTTCAGTTGATACCATTTTGAATTACTTGAATTTTTGCCAAGCGGCGTATCTTCTAAAAAAAGTTCCACGCTATGACAGTGTTGGGAAAAAGTTATTGACGGTTGAGGAAAAATATTATGTAACAGATCATGGTTTTAGGCAAGCAGTAGGCTTATCAAACGTTGCGTCAATTGAACGTATTCTAGAAAATATTGTCTATATTGAGCTTTTGTCTCGTGGTTTTCAGGTTCAAGTTGGTCGTATTAATAATCAAGAAATCGATTTCATTGCTACTAGACAAGGTGAAACTGAGTATTATCAAGTCTCTTATTTGATGGCTAGCGAAGAGACTCGTAGCCGGGAATTTGGTGTTTATCGATTGGTTAAGGATAATTATCCTAAATATGTTTTGTCGATGGATACAATGAATTTTTCGCAAGAAGGGATTATACACAAATATTTACCAG
>NZ_KQ961865.1:5717-13429 GCF_001563665.1 Gardnerella vaginalis
AGGGATTATACACAAATATTTACCAGATTTTCTACTGGAAGAGAATATGTAATCTGCTTGATTTTGTTCTTGTATATATGTATATATTATGTTTCGAGATGGATATTATTAAAAGGTTTAATGTGTGGCTGCTTTAGGCTGGCTCGGCGTGGTTTTTGAGTACTATTTTTCTGTTTGAGGGAAGATGTCTACGCTCTAGGGTCGAGTGCACAGGATGTTAACGTACTTCGCTTGCGTTGAAAGCACACTGTGCTTTCAACTTTGAGCAAGCTCAGCGAATCGAAGTGCATTCGCGAATTATGTTTTAATCGCTCATGCAAGTCGATTCGCCACTTTGCACCCACCCTGTGAAGTGGGAAAACATGGTAGAATAAACAAATTGAAGTGCTTTTTAAGGAGAATTAGAAAATATGAAATATGAAGATTTGATTTTCAAAATACCTAAAGAGTCTAAAACATATAGAACAGATTCTGAATTTGTAGTATCTAAGATGATGAATATTCTAGACGATCGGAAAAATGTAGGCGATAATAAAATAATAATAAATACAAATTTAAAACTGGGTTTACCGCTTGAGAATATTAACAAAATAGCTGGACCAATGATCGAGGCTTGGGCATGCGAAGTTTTTTCTGGCATTAGAGATAACATCGACAACGCTTATAATTTAATAAATGTGGAAGCGCAAGAGAGACTGGGGATGGCAGATATTATTCTTCAATTTAGAAAATCTGGAAATGTTATTACAGGCAATGTTGATGTTAAAGCCACCGCAAATGATATTCCTAATAGTGGAAAAGGTCCTAATATAACATCATTTTCTAGGATAAGAACTGCTTATGTTAAAGATCCAGATTATATGTTTATTATTCTATCAATTAAGCATAGAGTCTATTCTGAAACTAATAGAGAAACTGGTTTAATGGATGGGATAATGGAAATTGTTGATTATAATGCGTATGACCTTAAATTCATATCTTCTGCTGATATAAATTACAATCCTGCACTTGGGACTGGTCAAATTCAAATTAAAGATATTCATTATGTTACTTATCAGTATCGAACGACTTGGGAAATGTGTCAGTTACTTGATCAGAAGTATTTACACAGTACAAGGCGAACAATATATGATTTCTACAGAGAGGCTGTAAAGAACAAATGGATAAAGAATTAGTTGCGATTTGTGGCGATGCTGTTGAAGAACTCAAGAAAATTCCCACTAATAGCATTCGCTTAATCATTACTGATCCGCCATATAATTTGAATAAGGACTATGGTAAAAGTAAGGACAACCTTGAGTTTGAAGAATACCTTAAATTTTCACGAAAATGGCTGAAGGAAGCTAATAGGGTTCTTTCAAAAGATGGTTCAATATATGTTTTTATGGGCATGCGATATATAAGTTATATCTATTCAATACTAGAACAAGAGCTAGGAATGACTTTTAATTCATGGATAACTTGGTTTTACACACAAGGAATTGGAAAAACGAAGGGGTTTTCTCCAAGACATGATGATATATTGTACTTCACAAAAAGTCCCAAAAACTTTATTTTTAACCTAGATGAAATTAGAGTACCTCAGAAATACTATCGTTCAGTTAATAATATGCGTGGAGCAAATCCAGGAAATGTTTGGGAATTTTCGCATATCCACTATTGTAATAAGAATAGAAAGCTGCATCCAACACAAAAGCCAGAAGCACTTTATGAAAGAATGATACTGTCTTCATCAAATGAAGGAGACATAGTATTAGATCCGTTTCTTGGAAGTGGTACGTTATTGAGGGTGGCTCAGCAGACAAATAGAAGAGCTACTGGCTTTGATTCAAATCCAGAATATATAGTTATGTGCGAGGAGAGACTTAAAGAACCGTTTCATGGATTTGACAGTATTGACGAAAGAATGAAGCGCGTACCTAATGACTTAAATGATCCCCAAATCCGCCTTGAATACATTAAAAATCATATTAAATGGTTTTTGAAAAATCATCCTGACGCAATTGAAGAATTTATCGAAAACGTTAAAGTTAAATATTATTCAAAATTGGTTGAAACAAATCAGCTCGATTTAATTGAATCATTAAAATAAAATTCAAACCTTTTAACGATAGCCCTTCCTATCGTTAAAAGTGCACCCAATATACATAGTGTGCACTCAAAAAAGTGTAGATATACTAGGAGTTCTCTCAATCCACGTTGAGACTGTCGTATTGATGTCAAAGGCTGATTAGGTGGGTGCGTTTTATAACGTTCGAAATTACGCTATTTCATTCGTTACTTTTTAGCCCAAATCGCGCATTAGTTATTTGGGTCGTTAACAATGTTTTCTATATTTCTGCCTGAGTAGAATATGCGAATAACTGTTACAGTCATTTGGTTTTTGTCTACTTGGTAGAAAACAGTGTAGTTGTCGACTGGAACTCTGCGTATTTCTTTAGAACACCACGGCTCCCACTCTACAAGCTGATAGCGCATAGGCATAGTCTCAAGAGAACGTATAGCATGTTTAATGCGGTTGACTTGTTTTTCAGCCGTTTTAGGAACTTGTAAATTAAAGCGAATGTATTCGTATAGCCCAGTGAGATCTAGGAACGCTTGTGGAGAATAAATGACTCTATAGGTTGTGCTCATACGCCGTATTCCTTAGCGAAGAATTGGTCTACTTCATCTGCGCTATAAGATTTGCCAGTTGAAAGTGAGTTGATGCCTTTTTGTAATTCTTTATCCAACTCGGCTCTTGTTAAGCTACCTAAAGCAGTAGGCGTATTAACTGGCAAGCGGAGTTCAAATGGCATGCCTTTTTGTAAAACGATTTGGCTGTAAAGCATTTGTATTGCTGAAGATGGTGTTATTCCAAGTTGGCTCAATATGCTTTCAGCGTTTTCCTTAAGATTTGTATCTATTCTTGCATATACAGCGTTCGTGTTTGTCATTGTGTTGGCGTCCTTTCTGTACTTATTTTACAAAATAGTTGCAAGCATATGCAAGCGAATGAAAGCAAAAGTTTAATCACTATTCAGATTATAACTTTCAGTTGTTGGTTTAGGTGTTATTTGTAGGATGGAAATTAGGCGCATTGACGAACAAATAACGCGCTTTTGGGCTGTTAATATGCTTATTTGTCAATTATGATTAAGGCATTCATTAACTATATTTTTTGAAAACTCAATTTGTTGAATATGAAGATTGGATTAGCATAGTGAGAAAAAACTAATGGGGGCATGATAGGACAGGATTAAATAATGATCCGTGGGAGGAATAGTTGTGAATAAGTTTGAATTGTTTTCTATGATTTATTACGCGTTAAATCATTATTGGAAAGAAAATAAAAGTGAAGGATTGACTTCATTTTTAAGTGATATGAATCCTTTTTTATTTGACGATATTGGCTCTGCTGTCCCTTCTGTTTATGAAAAGTATAGTTTGCTAGTAAATGAAGAAATTAGCATTGATAATAGTTTTAGTATTGCTTGTAAGTATGTTGAAAGTTTAGGTTTGCAGCCTGTAACGGATGCATTTGCTTGCGTTCGTGAGGATGATTGGAAAGCGCGGTGTGTGAAATACATGTCGTCAAGTCATAAAGGGCAAGATGTTTAGTGCGTGAAGCAATTCTTTTTCTGAGTGTTTTTACGTGTAAAAGGCAAGTTAACTATTTTGGGCGTAATTTTTAAGTTGAAATTGAAATTTACGCCCATTATTAGAACACCACGGCTTCCAGCCAACAATCTAATATTGCATGGACATGGTGTGAGGAGAATGGATATCGTCTAAAATCAAGCTATTAAGCCAATCTTAAACTTTTTAACGATAGCTTTTTTAATAATCGTTAGCATAATAATGATAGTTATTAGGAATAGTTATTCCAGTAGTGCGTCAATATTTCGTTTTGAATATAGAAGTCTGCGCACTTCCATAGTGTCGACCAAGACAACGTAAAAAACAGAAAAGTTGCGTACGCTAATCCTGTAGTAGGGGTGTTCTCGTGTTGTTGATGATTGGTAAGGAGCAAATAAGAGGGGCGATTCAAGTCGTTTGTCGATTGCTGATTCTATATCGTCAACAAGTCTGTGAGCAGCTTTTGGATTTTGCAGTGTATTGGTTATATAGTCAACTGTTTCTAATAAATCTTCTTTGAATAGTGGTAGAAAGGTTAATTTATACGTGTTCTTGCTCATTAATACTTCTCCTTACGCTATCAAAGACGTTGTCTTTAGAAAGACGCGTAGAAGTGTTTGCGGCAAAAGTATCTGCTTCGTCGAGTTTTCTTTCAATGTTGTCGGTGAGGGCAGAGTATTGTTTGATGCTCATTAGAACCATAGTTCCATAACCGTTTTTTGTAAGGAATACTGGTGTATTTGAATTTATAACTGTTTCTTCTACTTCTGGGAATTTATTTCTTAAATCGGAAACTGGACGAATATTAATCATAGTATCAACCTCCTTTTATCAAAAAAGTATCATAATATTATCAAGATTACAATTATATTAGTGACTTGGCACTCAAAAAGTGTAGAAATACTACCCGTTCACTCAATCCAGATCGAAGCGTTGATTCAATACATTGACTTGCGGATGGCAGATTCGACAATCTCCTGGCATATGGATGGCGATGGCACGTATACGCTCCATTCGTGCGATGAGGAAGGTCGTCCGCTGGTCGACAGCCAGGAATATTTGATCCGCGCTCATCGATGCCATCCGCGCCGTGCATAAATAAAACAGTATTTTAAGGGTAGTTAAAACGTAGAATCGGCGATATTATTTATTGTCTAGAGATATCGCCGATTTTATGCAAATATCGTTGCTGATAGAACGGTGTTTAGGTAAATTATTGGCATTTCGTTTGTTGATAAATAAGTCGTGATCAACGATTTATTTTGTATTTCCTGTATGCAATATTTTGTCAGTGTTATTAACTTTCATTTCGGATTTCCTATCGTTTATGTTAGAATAATTTACTATTTGTATTGAATATTTTACGTTTATGAGGGAAAGAGTATTGCATTTTTTTTTCATAGAAGCGTATCATAAGAGCAAGGTGTTTCACTATTGTAAAGGTGCATAGTATGCCTTCTTATAGAGAAAGAGATATTATGAAAAATATAGTAAGCACAACTGGGAATAAAACTCATAGAGTAGTAGTCTGGATTTTCGGGGTTATAGGTATAATTGCTGTAATTGCAGCCGTTACTATAGGTATCTTTCATAGGGCTTTATCGACAGAATATACAGTATTTGCTCATTCGGAGAAATTTGAAAATCTTCGGTTGCAGCATGCGGTTGCTGCAATCCCGCTGCATAACCCTCAGACATCTCTTATTCCCAAGAGTAACGCATTTATGTCAATTGTTTATGAAGATGGCAGTTTTAAGCTGCATAAAGTGAGCAATATAGAAGGCCAAACGCCAATTTGGAATACTGAGGCGCTTCACTATACAGATTCCCGTGATAGTTATTTCATACCAGTGAACGCTGAAAAACCTACGGTAAACTCTATAGAAAAGGTGCAACGTCAGAATTTTGCATTTTCTCTTGCTAATGGCGGTTTTGTTGATTTGTATGACGAAAGCATGATGAAGCCTAGCGATAAAACAACATATAAGATTCTTTCTACGACTTCTAAAGGTGAGAGTAAGCAGCGACCAATACAATTTTCAGAGAGCCTATTTATTAAAACTTGTTCTACCTGTGGCAATCAAGCGTATGCAATTGCTCAAACAGACAAGCATGAAGTTGTATTGTATCGCATGGTCAATGAAGCAAATGTTGGCCTAAATGAGGTATCGCGGCACCATGAAAAAGACATGGTGGGTGAGCAATTATATCAAGGACAAAATGAATCTACAGGAGTAATTGATGCTGCTTATAGCCCACGATGCAACAATGGTGTGATTACTTTCTTATATTCGTATGGTCCATCGTCTGCTCGCACAAAGGATATGGCAGTAGAACACAGCGATTCTGCTGATGATGTTAAAATTATTAAGGAACATTTTCTTGTGCGATGGGATGTGAAAACTGGTAAAATAACAACAATTCCATTGAAGAACAGCAAAGGTCAAGTGTTGTATGGTCCGACCACGGTCTATTATGAGATTGCTGGCTACATAAACGCACAGGCATACGATGAAAAGCTTCTTCATATTGTTGATACCGAGAATGGACGAGTGTTTACTCTTGATGCGCAAACAGGTGTTCTTCGCCGATTGTTAGATAAAGCTACGCGTCAAGAGTCGTCAGCGGGCGTCAACTATCGTTTGCTGGTAGGAAACCATGAAATAGTTCGTATACCATCGATTACCGATACCTCTGATTTGAAAGATTTTGTTATCGAACGATTTGATAGGAAGACTGGAAAATTATTGAAAAAAATAAAAGTTAATAAAGATTTTCTCTATTTGACAGATCAGAAAAATACGGATTTATATCCGGGAATTCCAGCTGTGAATCCAAAATGGTTGCAATGATCAGCAATTGACGTATTGGGCTTGATGCTTGTGAATGATTTTGCAGTGTCAAGCCCGATTTATTCTGTCGTGCGTGTAGGGGAAACTCACGTAGGAATATTTATCTTGAGTTTTATTAGATAAAAGCCAATTTAAACTAACTGTTAAATCGCTTGATTGTTTATCGTATGTTCTACTTTTAGAAGCCCCACAGTTAGGACAACGGTATCTAGTAGTACCAGCATTAGTGTGACCATTCTTGCTCATTTTATGATGACAGTTATTACATAATGGGTTATTTATACAAATGAAGAATAACCCACATTCGATATGTTATGAGCCTTACTGCCGTAATAGTTATGAGTTTATTTTTACACACGTTTTGTCCGGGTGTCGAATGTGCAGAAAATAGATTCGATTACCGCAAAACGCTTGTATTGCAATGCATGAGGCATGATTTCTTACACACTTTTTGTCCTATAATCCTTATTTTTACGTGGGCAATCTTCAAAAATCATAACTAAGTTATCAGATAATGATGAAGCTGCTTTTGTCCTTAAAAACGGAAAACCAAAAGCCATACTCATTTCAAAAAGAAAGATATGACCGATTAGTCCGTGCGGGAGCGTTCACTGTAATTGGTAGAAATAAATTAGCTAATTAAGTTGAATTTGTATCTTGATAAAAATGATATAACATGTTAAATTAATATTATTATAGTAAACTTGTTTAGTCAGTGAATGAATCATTTAGAGAACGAAGATATAACAGATTATCTTAACGTTAAGCTACGAAATATTTAGAATTCAATCTTTATGAGTGCTTAACTAGGATAACATTCTACACTACGAGAGTGTACAACAAATTAAGAATATAGAATTCTAGGAGGTGTAATGTTATGTCTAAGAAAAAAGTGTATATTTCGTTAGGAATTGTATTTTTATTGGTTCTATTTGTATCTACTGGAATTTTTAGTATTGGAAATAATCAAGCATCAAAGAATAGTGGGAATATAGCTCATAAACTGATGCCTGTAAATGTGGCTTATGATGAAACATTAGATGATATAAAGGGAGCCATGAATAAGTTGAGGGTGGAAATAGAAACTGAGACGAAGACTAATCCACAAGTGGCTATTCAGGCACATCCAGGAAAGTTCATTAGGAGTTCGAAAAACTATCAAAGAATATTGAAGCTAGGATTGAAGGCAATTAAACCTCTTTACGATACTATTTATGATAGTAGAGATGCTGGATGCTATGA
>NZ_KQ961866.1:0-47278 GCF_001563665.1 Gardnerella vaginalis
ATGAGAGAAACTCCGAGAGCTCAGCCACAACAAATAAGAGAATTCTATAAAACAAACTATAAAATAAATAACAAGTTCTGCTATCTACTTATGAATTTACTGTAAGCATCATCATCTAGCACAACATCCAATTCACCGATCCACATAGAAGGCTCATTAGACTTGCAGAATCCATACTTAAAGAAATAAAGCCCATCACTAATATCAAAAGAGTAAACTGCACCCATATTGAAATACTTCATGCCGAGTTCTTTACCCCATAGAATTAAATCCCAGATAGAAAGATACCCTGGGCTAACTTTGCCCTTCACACTCTCAGTGGCACCGTAAATATACCACATCATATCTTTGTAAGGAAAACCAATCATGCAAGAAATAGGTTCTCCTTCATACTCAGAAGTATAAATTCTAATATCTGGATATGCAGCTAATAACCTTTCAAAGTACTCTTTAGGTCTGTGCGTAATACCATGCCTATCTGCCATAATTTCTGTAAGCTTATAAAAAGTATCGATATCTTCTTGAGATCTTCCCCACCTGGAAGTAACACCAGCTTTTATTGAAGCACGTATATGTCTTCTAGTCATAGCGCTAAAGCCAGCCATTAAGTCTTCTTCAGACTTGCCTTCCATATTAAGAATCATATCGCAACGAGGATTAGAGAAAGAATGAGGATTTTCACCTTCACTTCTAAAAGTAAAACCTTCATCCCTATACTTTTTAACAAGATCTTGATCGTCTTTTACACAAGGATCCATTCTTAGAAGAAATGCATTATATTTTGCAAACAGAGGTTTTGCTTCATCAATAAGCTTTTTAGTAGTTTCAATATTATAAAAATCAGATACCGGACCTCTAGGAGCATAAAGAAACACTTTATTATCTACAGCTTTAATGCCAAGAACAGACATAGCTGCTGTAATTTTCCCATTCTCTTCAAGATAAACATACTCACTAATCCAATTGCTTTTAACTTTTGCCCACTGCATATCTTGAGTAGCGTATCCAAATGGAGAGTTTTTTACAAAATCCTCATATTCTTGAACTTTAGCAGAATCGTTTTTATCAAGTATTGGCATTTATTCTCCTTTTTAGTTCAATACGTGATTTTAATACACACATCGAATCAATTAAGCGCTAAGCAATATGATTTAATTTCACAATGCCTAGCGCATAAAACTTAAGATTTTATTGAAAAATCAAACAAATTATAACGATTGAAAATCAAAAAAGTTATCTAGTAAGCTTCCTATGCAAGCGATGCGGACGAGCAGCTTCCTCACCCAAGCGTGCAATCTTATTTTCTTCGTAAGCTTGGAAGTTACCTTCAAACCAATACCACTTAGCTGGATTATCGTCATCGCCTTCCCAAGCAAGAATATGCGTTGCAACACGGTCTAAGAACCAACGATCGTGAGAAACAACAACTGCACAACCAGGGAAATCAAGTAAAGCATTTTCTAAGCTTTCCAAAGTTTCAACATCCAAATCGTTAGTAGGCTCATCGAGAAGAAGTAAGTTTCCACCCTGCTTAAGCGTTAAAGCCAAGTTCAAACGATTACGTTCACCACCAGAAAGCACACCTGTAAGCTTCTGTTGATCCGAACCTTTAAATCCAAAGCTTGCAACGTATGCACGAGTAGGAATTTCAACGCCTGCAACTTCAATAAAATCAAGTCCGCCTGAAACAGCTTCCCACAAGTTCTTATTAGGATCCAATCCTGCACGATTCTGATCAACGTAAGAAATCTTCACAGTATCTCCAACTGTAAGCTCACCTCCAGAAAGTGGTTCTAAGCCAACAATCGTTTTGAAAAGCGTAGACTTTCCAACGCCGTTTGGACCAATCACGCCAACAATACCGTTACGAGGTAAAGTAAATGACAAGTCGTCAATAAGTACTCTATCGCCGAAAGCTTTGTGAATATGCTTTGCTTCCAAAACTTGTGAACCCAAACGTGGACCTGCTGGAATCTGAATCTCAGAGAAGTCAAGCTTCTTGGAATTACGTGCCTCTTGCTCCATCTGATCGTAACGTTCCAAACGAGCCTTGTTCTTAGCTTGGCGTGCCTTCGGCGAGCTACGAACCCAATCCAACTCATTCTTCAAACGTTTAGCAAGCTTAGCATCCTTAGCGCCTTGTATTTCCATACGCTTAGCTTTTGTTTCCAAATAAGTGGTGTAGTTACCTTTGTATGGGTAAAGCTGACCGCGATCCACCTCGCAAATCCATTCTGCTACGTTATCCATAAAGTAACGATCGTGCGTAACTGCAATAACAGCACCTTTATAGTTATGCAAGAACTGTTCAAGCCACAAAATAGACTCAGCATCTAAGTGATTCGTAGGCTCATCTAAAAGCAATAAATCAGGAGCTTCAAGAAGAAGCTTACACAATGCAACTCGACGTCTTTCACCACCAGAGCATACAGATACTGGAGAATCTGGATCAGGGCATTGCAAAGCATCCATTGCCTGCTCAAGCTGGGAATCCAAATCCCAACCGTTAGCAGCATCAATATCCGTTTGCAACTTTCCCATTTCTTCCATCAAAGCATCGAAATCAGCATCCGGATTAGCCATTTCTTCGCCAATTTGATTAAAGCGCGCCACTTTTTGCGCAATCTCACCAAACGCCATTTTAATGTTTTCGCCAACTGTTTTAGTTTCATCCAGCGGCGGCTCCTGTTGCAAAATTCCAACAGTGTAACCTGGAGTAATATAAGCCTCACCATTAGAAACATTCTCTAAGCCAGCCATAATTTTAAGCAGAGTAGATTTACCCATGCCATTAGGTCCAACTACACCAATTTTTGCACCTGGGAGGAAGCTTAAAGTAACATCGTCAAGAATTACGCGATCTCCATAAGACTTACGCGCTTTAATCATTTGATAAATAAACTCAGCCAAAGTAATATACCATCCTTAAAACGTTGGAATTCCAGCGTTTGCTACAGCTTTACGAAAAATATCGCTTTGAAGAAAGCGTACTAACTTCACGGTTGATTGTTCGCAAACTACTACAAAATCTACGCTAACAAACACCACAATTTACAAGTAAATTACGTGCAAATAAGTAAAATCGCAAGAAGCAGCAACAAAAGTACCGTTGGCTATTATCTCATGCGATAGATACATTAACACTCACAAATATTTAGTACATAAAAGCATTAACTATCAACAATCAACAAAATCAACAATACTTATTAAAAGCTGATTGTAATCAAAGCGATATCTATTAGCTTTTAGCAAATTATATAAACCTACGCAGTAATCGAGGCGAATCTGCGCAAGTTTTCTACAATGCGAATTATGCGCTTATCCATTACTTTGCCACTAATAATTACGCCAACAACCAGCACAATTGCGCCGTTCACTACGAACATAATGCTTGCAATCCACAAAAGATTCGGGTTAATAGCCAAAAACGCCATAGCTGCAGCAATAGATGGAATCATGCATACTGCAGCAAGAAGCATAAAACCTAATGGAGCAAAGGATCTAGCGCCAGCACTTCCTTGCGGCCTAGAAAATGGCTTTTCAATTGATGCCACAGGGTACATTGCAATGCACGAAGAAATTAAGCCTATGCCTATGGAAGCAAAAGCTACTCCGATTGGTGAAAGAATCTGGAACATAAACGCATTTACACTTTGTTGAATATTTGCTACAAAGAAGAGGAAAACGTAAAATCCTACTCCAAGAAGAACAAAATACACAACACAAATCACGGACCAAACTATTGAATGCGCTAATCGATCGTTCACGCCTTTTACGCCAATAATCGCGTGCATAGTAAAAGCTGTGCCATCGTATGCAATATTGTTTCCAACAACCATGCCAATCATCAAAGCAGCATACATAAGCCAGCCAGATACGCCTAAACCATCTGCCAAACTCTCAAAGCCTATGCCACCAGCAACACTTGCAGTTGGAACTATCAGCATAAAAAGAGGCATAAGAAGCAAAAATAGTTGGCGCATATCTCTTCTCATAACGCTAATAATTCGCGCAATAATCGCACCGACTGTGTTGTCTGGAACTGCTGCAAATAAGCCAATTCCCTTAGTTTTAACAACTGTTTTTTGTTCACTGCGCAGTAGCTTAGGTTCTAATTTTGCACAAAATACAGAGATTGCAAAGCAAGCAGCAATTGTTACAACGCAAATAAGGAAGCGAGTAGCAAGGGCAAGCCAATTTCCATTAATAGCATCGAGCGGCAAAGCCATAGCTGCACTTAATGGCGTAAAAGCAGATACAGAGCACAAACTTGAGCTGATCAAAATTTTATTTGGTGAACTACCATGCCCGTTCATTGATGCAACAAAAATCATGTACGCTATAAAAATAGCAAAGTAAAAAATGTTTCTTGAATGCTTGTTTATTAAAATAGTGTCTAAAAGTTCAATAAGCATTTTGCTTAAAGACACGATTGTTGCAACGTAAAGCGGAGCTGCGATTACGCTTACTAAAACTGGCACAATTCCAAAGCTTCGGTACGCTAAAGACCACAAAACAAGCGCGATTGTGCTGCTTATAGAAAGCGCTCCAAAAAGAGAGCCAAGAAGCATACCAGCTTGCTGCTTTACGTAAGGAATACCGTAAAGCGCAAAACTACGCGACTTTAGTGTTGTGTCACTTCCAAACATAAACAAGTTTACGAACAGCGTAAAAATTGACACAATAGACGCAACCATTATTGGAAGAGCTTGGAATTCCTGCCAATCTTTAGTATCTGGAAGCATCCCTGGATCAAGATACTTTCCTGCTTCCCAGCCAGCAAAACCAAGAGCGCATATAATAGCAAGCCCAAAAACAATGACTATACCAAAGCCGATTTTTTGCCAAATCGACTTTCTCATAACAGAAAAAGTAAGCGCCCAGCGAAGGCGAACCATTGTAAAAATCATAGACATTATGGCTCTCCTTATTTAAGCGTTGAAATTGGTCGAAGATGCAGAAGATTCAGGAGATACAGAAGGCGCAGAAGATGCAGGAGCGTTATTAGACTTGCCACCATTAAGCCAATCAATGCGCGCAGCCGCGTGACGTCCGCCAACAAGCTCCATGAATCGATCTTCAAGATCTTTGCCTTGAGCAACTTCCGCAAGAGTGCCAGCAGCTGCAACATGACCTTCGTTAATAATCGCCACGTGCGAGCACATTTTTTCAACTAATTCCATAACGTGCGAAGAAATAATCACCGTTCCGCCAGTAGAAACATACTCGGCTAAAATATCCTTCAAATTCGCGCTAGAAACAGGGTCTACTGCTTCAAAAGGCTCATCGAGCACAAGCACTCGAGGGCTATGAATCATTGCTGTTGCAAGGCAAATCTTCTTAGTCATACCAGTCGAATAGTCAGAAACAATAGTGTTTGCAGCTTCTGTTAAGTCAAAAGCTGAAAGCAAGTCATTTGCGCGCTTTACGGATTCCGCGCGACTCATATCGCGAAGCATGCCAGCGTAAGTTAAAAGCTGAAGTCCGGTAATCGTCTTAAAAATCTCGTCAGCTTGAGGCATTAAACCGATTGCGCGCTTAGCACTATTTACGTCACTCCAAACGTCATTGCCAAAAATCGAAGCCGAGCCAGAATCTGGCATAAGCAAGCCCGTAAGCATCTTAATCGTAGTAGTTTTACCAGCACCATTAGGACCAACTAAGCCGTAGAAAGACCCTGCTGGAATGCTCAACGAAAGATTATCTACAGCAACTTTCTTGCCAAAAGTCTTAACAAATCCGCGAATAGAAACCGCTGGAACTTCTGCACTATTATCACTCAAATCACTCGAATAAGTGTTTGCACCAAAAACTGGAACACTGCCAGACATATTTGCAGATGGAACAGAATCTACCATAGAAACCTCGCAATATACATATAAACGCACGCATTGCGCCACATTATTGCACAATCGCACGTTTACACCAAGGCTTCCATTATCTCATATCTTGCGTATAAACACACTACGAATTCGTTAGATTCGTCTCGTGCTTGAGACATTTGTAACGCTTTTTGGCTGATTTTAGTTATATTTGTCTCACTAGTGAGGCATTTGTAACGCTTTTATCCTAAACTCGTTATATTTGCATCATTGATGAGACAAATCTAACGAATCTGAGACAAAACGAAAAGGCAGGTCATCGTTAGCGCAGATTAGCTGCGCTATTCCTCGCGGCTATTAGTAGCTGCTCGGCTGATTTGGCATGTAAAGTCCACTGGACTTTACATTTGAGCCAAATCACGCTTTGAAGGAGCTTGAAATGCGTTATGCAATTTCAAGCTCAGTCAAAGCGCTTCTCGCGCTACGCTCCAAGCGCTCCGGCAGATTGGCGCACTAATGTCCAGTGTGATGAATTGGCTTCCATTCACTTTTAGAGAAAACAGCTTGGAATGAAATCGGTACGTATGAAAGCATAAAGATTGGGAAACTTAGAGCATACGCGAACAACTCTTTACTAGTTGCTCCAAGCTTACGATGCTCTACAATAACAGTAAGCGAAACGAAAATCATCATACCAATAACACTGCTAAAAGTAGTGATAATGAAATTACTAACTGCTTCAACCTGACTCATCCAAGTCACGAATCCGCATGCAGCAAATATGAATCCTAAAATAAGTCGAATAATTGCAAGTACCATGAACGGGCAAAGAACAAGCGAAAAATCAACTGACGAAAAATCGCGCTCTTGAATACCGTGCTTTATTAAAGCAGAACCATAATATCTAAATACTTGCAAAAAGCCTTTACTCCAGCGCAATCTCTGACGCCAACTTTGACTAAACGACACAGGTTGCTCGTCATAAAGCACAGCTGAACCACAATATCCAACGCGATCCCCATGAAGAATAGAATCCATTGTAAATTCAAGATCTTCCGTAAGAAGGTGGAACTTCCATCCACGGTTTCTATGCATAATCTCGCGAGAGAACATAAAACCAGTACCGCCAACATGGCAACTAGAGCCAAAAAGCATACGAGAATTATTAGTAAATCGCGATTCTCGTATAAACCATAATGCAGAACCAGAAGACACCCAATTATCTGAAAGATTAACTGAATTTCTATAACTTGTAAGTATTTGGAATCCAGCATGGAATCCTTTATTCATCTCTTCAAAGTAATGCTTATCTAAACGATTATCTGCATCGAACACAAAATAAGCGTCATATATTTGATCTTTTCCTTTTTCCATAATGTGATCAAGAAGGAAACTCAAAGCATATCCCTTACCAATATGCTTTTTATCAAATCTTTCTAACACATTACATCCAAGATCTCTGCCTACTTTAGCAGTGTTATCAGTACAATTATCTGCAACTAACCAAATATCTATAAAATCTTGATTGTATGTCTGCTCTTTAATTGAATTTATAAGATTGCCTATTACAGCTTCCTCATTACGAGCAGAAATCAATACAGCATAATGCTTATCCATAGGAGCATCTGGAAATTCAATTGGTTTTGCAACAAGCGAAGCTACAGCACATACAGCTTGATACAGCACATTCGCTACGCCAATTAGTATAACGAGTACGTCAAAAACAGATAATAATATCATTTCTTCCAGTTGCTCCGTGGATTGTTATGTGTAATATTTTTAACACTATCGCAAAAAGTAGATTTTTTAGCACGAGAACCGCTTATTTTACGAGAAGAATTTACTCCTGAACTATCTACAGGCGATTCGGTTTCTTCCATGTTGTCAATAGATGCATCGCCATTACTTTCATTATCACTTTCGCAACTACTCTCGTTATTATCTTCTCTACTATTTGAATCATCATTATTGTCACCAGCTACATCATCGTTATTGCTTACTTTATTGCCTACACAATTATTTACTTCATCATTAATTGTATTGCTAACTCTATTAAGCATTTCTCGAGATATTACCATCGTAGATAATTCAACATCGTTAGAATCAACACTTTCATTAGAGTTTAGAAGATTTGACGAATTTGAATTTATATCATCTACAGATACAGAATTTTCTTCACTATTACCAGCACTACCAGAATTACCAGCACTACCAGAATTACCAGCATTACCAGCATTATTATACGTTATCGAATCATTACTAGAATCGTAAGCTTGCTTATACCAATAAAGCAAATCGTCATTCATAGTCACACGAGAAGTAGATCCTTTAAGCACGCGAGATACACTATCTCGAACAGGTTTAACTATGTTGTTTCCAATAGCTTCAGCACCTGTAACAACGATCGTTTTACGATCAGGCTTAGGATCTTGCATCAAAGGAGAATCAATAATCTCATATCTTTTCGTATAAACTTTGAAAATCGACTGAAGACTTGCACTAATAGGTAAAGCTAAGAAAGCTCCTAACGCGCCAAAAATTGCACCAAAAACTAAAACGGAAAGAAAAGCTATTGCAGGATTCAAATCCATAGTTTTTTCTGAAATTTTAGGAGAAATTACCATATTTTCAATCTGCTGATAGATTGTTACAAAAACTAAAGTAGCTAAAGCAGTACCAAATCCATTCGAACTCCAAGCGAATATAATTGGCAAAGCTCCACCTAAATACGTACCTATAGTTGGAACAAATTGTGAAACAATTCCACAGAATAACGAAAGCGGCAACCAATACGGAACTTTCATACAGATAAGAAATATTGCAGTTCCAACAGCATTTATTAGCGCAAGTATAATTCTTGAAAAAAGAAAACTCGAAATCTGTTCTTGAACAATCGACCAAATAAACACAAAACGACGCTGAGATTTAGGATTCAACCAGCAGCACAAACTACGGCGCATCTTAGGACCTGCAGCAGAAATATAATATGTGACCATAACTATAGTGAGTAAATCAAGCAAACTTGTAAACAAGCCCCAAGTAGTGTTAAGAGCAAAACCACCGAAATCAACAACCCATGAAGTTTGTATATTTTTCAATACTTCTACTATTAGTTGCTCAATATTAGGAAGTCTTACATGTGTTACATTTAATACTACTTTCGCAACTTGCTCATAAAGCTTAGGAAAACCACTAACCATAGAAATAGCCTGCTGCACAAACAAATTCCCAAAAAGACCTAAAAGTAAGCCAGCAGATACTATTAAACTGAATAATGTAACGCCTGCAGCAGCACCGCGTTTCCAACCATGTTTTACCAATTTAATTACTAGCGGTTCCATAGCTAGTGCAATGAACATTGAAACTACAACATCGAACACAACAAACGATATATTTGCCCACGCAAACCATATAAAAATAGCTATAAACGCAAATATTACAACATATAAAAGCGCACGAGATAGCCAATCAGGAGGTCTTCTATCATCGCCTTTTACAGGAAACAGCGATGCTAAATCTAGTTTCTCACTACTAGCGTTTTGACCGCCACAATGATTTAGACGATTATCCAAATAAGATTTGCTATTACTCATAGGCTCTATTGTAATGGAATACACTATTTTGACCTAGCTAGACACGACCTAGCTAGACACGAATTATTAAAAGACTTCTTAATATTTTTAATAAATGCAATAAAAATAAGCGTGCTAAAAAGCAAATTCTACTTTTCTAGCACGCTTAAAATCAAAATTTATATAAAATCAGATGTGGAAGTAAAGCTCATACTCGAGAGGAGTTGGAGCTAAACGAGCCAAATCCATTTCACCATGCTTTAAATCAAGCCAAGTATCAATTAAATCACTTGTGAACACATCACCTTGTTGCAAGAAGTCATGATCTTCTTCCAAAGCTTGCAAAGCTTCACCAAGCGAAGAAGGAACTTGTTTAATACCTTCATGTTCTTCAGGAGGTAACTCATACAAATCTTTGTCGATTGGAGCTGGTGGCTCAATATGATTCATAATTCCATCTAAACCTGCCATAAGCTGTGCTGAGAAGGCTAAGAATGGATTGCAAGAAGGATCTGGAGCACGGAATTCAATGCGCTTAGCTGAAGGAGCTGTACCAGCTAGTGGAATTCGGATTGCAGCAGAACGATTACGAGCTGAGTAAACCAAATTCACAGGAGCTTCGTATCCTGGAACCAAACGGTGATAAGAGTTCAATGAAGGGTTAGTAAACGCTAACACAGAAGAAGCATGCTTAATTAAGCCTCCAATATACCAACGAGCAATATCTGAAAGTTGAGCATAACCTGTTTCAGAGTAGAAAAGCGGCTTACCATCTTTCCACAAAGACTGATGGCAGTGCATTCCAGTACCATTATCTCCTGCAATTGGTTTTGGCATAAAGGTTGCAGCTTTACCAGCTAATGCAGCAGTTTCATGAACAACATACTTATACTTCATCAAATCATCGCCAGCATGCACAAGCGTGTTATAACGATAGTTGATTTCTTGCTGCCCTGCACCGCCAACTTCGTGGTGAGATCTTTCAAGAATCAAGCCAACTTTTTGCAAATTGGCTACCATATCATCTCTCAAATCCTGATTGTGATCAATTGGTGGAACTGGGAAGTATCCGCGCTTGACGCGATTCTTAAATCCAATATTGTTACTTCCGTCATCTTCCGTATCAACTCCAGAATTCCAAGGAGCTTCGTTAGAATCAACTTCATAGAATGAGCATTGCATATCGTTAGCAAAACGCACTTTATCGAATATAAAGAATTCAGCTTCAGGTGCAAAACTTGCTGTATCTGCAATACCTGTTGATTTCAAATATGCTTCAGCTTTGAGAGCAACTTGACGAGGATCGCGCGAATATGGCTCATTCGTAACAGGATCAACAATCGAAAAAGCAACATTCAAAGTCTTATGCTTACGAAAAGGATCAATATAAGCAGTATCAACATCTGGGACTAAGTTCATATCAGATTCGTTAATAGCTTGGAATCCTTGCATTGAAGATCCATCAAAAGGCATACCGTCTGTGAAAGCCCCATGCAAGAATTCGCTAGCTGGAACAGTGAAATGCTGCTGTACGCCAATCAAATCAGTAAATCGCACGGATACGTATTCAATGCCTTCTTTTTTAATCAAAGCCTCGGCATCTTCTTTAGTTTGCAAAGTGGTCATGCCACAATCCTTTCATAAAATAGTCATTAAATAGTTTAGATGCCTGTACTATATTTTTGATTTCAACAACTCTACTATCACGTTACTTTTTTGTTTCATATTCCTGAAAATTTATTTTTATGTAATTTTTTATGTAATTTTTTACGCAATTTTTATTCTTATTTTTTTAACTTTACGTAACTTTGGTTTTATTACATGCATTTACATATAGGAATTATTAACAAACTATTTTATTTACTTAAGAAAATTATCTTTACAATCTTCTGACGCAACATCTGCAACAACAGGAACTATCATTGGCTTCCTACGCAAAGCGCGCGCAATCCAACCTCCAAGAACTCGTCTCATAATTTGTTGCAACTTATAAGTATCGCGCTCTCCATGAATCATAGCATCTTCTAATTGTTGAACTATTTGATGACGAATCTTTTCAAAATCAGACTCATCCTCAGCCATAGCATTAACAAAAATCTTTGGCCCGCTTACAACATCACTTTTGTTAGTATCTACTACAACAAAACTAGAAACAAAGCCTTCTGTACCAAGAATCCTACGCTTTTCAAGCTCTTCGTCTGTAAGCTCACCTACAGAATCGCCGTCAACATAAACATAACCGCATGGAACTGAACCAACTACAGCAGCGTTTCCATGATATAAATCAACCACGTCACCGTCTTCAGCTAGAACAACATTTTGCGGATCAACACCAGTTTTAACAGCAATCAAACCATTTGCAACTAAATGTCTATGTTCTCCGTGAATTGGCATAGCACACTTCGGTTTAACAATGTTATACAAATAAAGCAACTCACCTTCATTACAATGACCAGAAACATGAATTGCAGCATTATCTTTGTTAATAACACGAGCGCCCATCTGCACAAGTTTGTTAATAACCTTATAAACTTCATGCTCATTACCAGGTATAAGCGAACTTGCAAGAATTACAGTATCAAATTCATTAACTGTAATATCTCTATGGCTTCCGTCTGCAATTCGCCCAAGAGCAGCCATAGGCTCACCTTGAGAGCCTGTACACATGTAAACAAGCTTATCGTCTTGAATATCTTTAGCCTGTTTCAAATCAACAACAGTATTTTCCGGAATATGCAAATAGCCTAAATCTGCTGCAATAGACATATTACGAACCATAGAACGGCCAACAAAAACAACTTTTCTGCCGAATTTATGTGCAGCATCAACTACTTGTTGCACTCTATGAACATGGCTTGAGAAGCTTGCAACAATAATTTTTCGAGTAGCTTCAGAAAAAGCACGATCCAAAGCTGGTCCAATAGTAGTTTCAGGTTTAACAAATCCTGGAACTTCAGCATTCGTAGAATCAGCCATAAGCAAGTCAATACCTTGCTCACCTAAACGTCCAAACTCAACTAAATCAGTAATACGGTGATCTAGTGGGAGCTGATCCAGCTTAATATCACCAGTATCAATAATCGTACCGGCAGGAGTTTTAACACATACAGCAAGAGCATCTGGTATAGAATGCGTTACAGTAATAAATTCCAAATTAAAAGGTCCAATTTTAATTTTTTCTCGACCTTCAACTTGAATCATCTTAGGTTCTATTTTATGTTCATTGCATTTAGCTTCAACAAAAGCTAGAGTCAGCTTTGAACCAATCAATGTGATATCTGGACGCATTTTAAGCAAATATGGCACACCACCAATATGATCTTCATGACCATGCGTTAATACCAATGCTTCTACTTTATCTAAGCGATTTTGAATATAGTGAAAATCAGGTAGGATTAAATCAACACCAGGCTGCTCTTCTTCAGGGAACAAAACACCACAATCTATTAGCAGAATATGGCCGTTATACTCTATAACGTTCATATTGCGACCAATTTCACCGAGTCCGCCTAATGGAACAATTCGCATAGAACCTTTACGATATTTTGGCGGAGCAATTAAAGAGCCTTCACGCTGATCGTTTACAACAGGAGGAAGAATATTAGCTCGAGATGTTTTACTTTGCATACGCAATTTATTTTTATTGGATTTAGCACTTTCACTTTGCATAGATTTTTTATCTTTTTTCACTAACTTACTCGCATTTTTCTTATTTTTTGTCTTATTGCTTTCTTTCACAATTTGCGATTCAAGCTCAGCAACTGCTTTATTAGCTAATTCATCAACTTTAGCCTTACCAGTCGCAAATAAATCATTTACAGATGATTGCTCATCTGAAAGCATATAAGATTTCAATTGATTTTCTCACTTATCACTAAATGAAAATCCACATTATTTCTAGCTATCCAAAAGCAAATCGCCAAAACAAGTTTCCAACTCATAACCTTTTAACAACAAATCATGGCTTAAATTTTTGCATCATAACACTCACACACGCAATATTTACTAGAAATAAATAACTATTTTATAAAAAGTAAATAATTCTAAACGAGCGCTTCGTTAATGGATCAGCTCTATAAAACGTTATAAATTCCGGATTAACAAAAATATTGTATTAAGAACAAAACTAATGGCGATTTTTGAACCAGATTTCAACTCCAATACCAATAGCAACTATAACAATAGCGAAAATAAAAATACCAATAACTGCAGCTCCAGTTGTAACTAATGAAGACTGACCAGTTGAAAAGTTCGCTGCCGACAAAACCTGATCCACTAAATTATTATGCTCAAACATAATATACCCCCTGTTTATAAAACAGTATCAAATCCATTAAATCACACACATATGCTCACAATTAACAAATATATATTTTGCGTGTGAACATATTCAAGCATGAATCTACACTTACATCTAATTATAAGCACAAATCAAATTTTGTTGCCCCAGATATTACAATGATTCCACAAAATTATTATTTTTGTTTTCTTCGCTTAAGAATTATCACAATAAACCATCCAAGAACAGCAAATGGAATAGCTACAAGAGTTGCAATCCAAGGAACAGACATTCCAACGTGTATATTCCAAGTATCAATAACCCAGCCAGCAACCATAGAACCGAGCGATGAACCGACAGCAGAAGCCGTAGGAAGCCATGAAAGACCTTCTGTAAGAGAATATTCTGGAATCGTTGCTTTAACAATCAAATTTGCTGTGGCAAAAATTGGAGATACGCATAATCCTGAAAGAACTTCAAAAATACTCAACACTAGCAAACGATCTAAATTGATACACATAAGAATGTATCCGAGAGTAAGCAAAGCTAGGAACACTATTAAATGAGACCAATTCGATCCGCGGAATTTATGAGATCCAAAAATCATCGCACCTACAAGCGAGCCACAAGCGAATAACGCAAGCTGCAAACCGATATGATCTTCTAAACCTTGAGATTTCAATGCTGCTGTAACAGAAAGATCGAAAGCACTAAAGCTCATGTTAAAAATCAAGAACATAACAAGTAACGGTATAATTCCTCTATAAAGCAATACGTTCTTAGTTTTTCTATTAGATTTAGAAGTATGTAATTGTTTTAAGCTCAATTTATCTATTAAACTGTTATTTTTACTATTAGCGTTCGCACTAGAATTGTCAATGGACGCAGCATTTCGAACATTATCAGGATTTGCATAAACATCTTTAACAGCTTCTCTTACATCTTCATCATATGAAGAAGCAGATTCTATTTGCACAACTTCCATAACAGTAGGCTGAGTATTACGCAAAGAAAAGAACCAAGAACCGCCGATCCCACTAGCTAGAACTGGAATAAATAATTGAGATACAGGATGTACAGAAGTAGCTAACCACGCAGAAAGAATAGGTCCAAAAATAAAAACTATTTCATCAATTCCTGATTCAAGTGCATATGCAACATTAAGTAAAGAATCATCCTTTTCTGAGCGCAATGTATATGCCCATCGAGTACGAACAAGAGCACCAAACGCGAATTGCGTAACACCCATAACAATTGCGAGCGCAAATAATAGCGTTAAAGGCACATGGAATAGAACTGCAATAGCAAATCCTAACATAGCAATGATTTGTACAGAAAGTGCTATTGTTCCAATCTTCTTTTGACCAAATCTATCAAAAAGTTTTGCATAAAGCGGTGTTACTGCAGCTTGAGCTAACACATATGATGCTGCCATAGCTCCAGCAACAGTCCAATTTTTATAAAGATTGTTTATAGCTAGGACTATTCCTAAACCCATCATTGACATCGGCAATCTCGCAAGAGCGCCAGATATACAGAACGACTTAACACCTTTATGCGCAAAAAGGCGCGCGTATTGTGTAGCCGCTGTAGGCTTCTTTTGCAATGATGACGACATACATTAAACTCCCAATATCAACTAAAATTGTTTTATGTTTTCAAATTAAATAATCAAGTAATTAAATAATTAAATAATCGAATACACTTTATTATTTTTATATTTTTCTATAACTTGTTTTATTTTCTTTTTCTTTAAGCGCGAGTATTAGAACGAGCTCTAGAACGAGAAGATTTAATTCTTGGTTCACCAGAATAAATAAACAAATCACTCACTAAATTTTTAACTCGTTCAGCATCTTTTGGATGATTTTGATGCATCCATTGTGCATCTCTTTTTAAGCCATGATAATCATAAAAACTCACATCACAAGCAGTATCTGTATGCAAATAATAACGGTTCACTCCGCGATGACGCAAGTGTTGCATAGTTCTAGACCACAATCCACCGCCTACTCCATGCCCACGAGCTGCAGGAGATACTAAAAAGAGTTCTAATTCAGCTTGAGTTAAATCATTTATGTGAGATTTTGCCTCTAGCTTAGTTTCAATAGAACGCATGCTTTTAGCGCTATCTAAAGCGTCAACATAATGAATATCATTTGAAGTGCCCATCAATAATTCCTGCTTATGCAACATTTTTGCAACTTCAGGAAATATTAAATCATCGCCAAATACGCGTGTTAGAAGCAATCCTAAGAATTTATCATTATCGCATGCAATAACGCTATGTGTACAAGGCGCTAAATAGTGCAATACGAATCTTTTTGAAAGTTCTTTAGATGCATCAGATCCAACAGAATCAGAAATCCCCCATGTACGTTCATACTCATCAACTACAGCATCGAGATCACCCAGATTCATTGGGCGAAATTCAACAGCCATTTTACATCCTCAACTTTTTCTTAATACGTTTCTTGGCAGAACGCTATTCGTATATTATTACACAGTTATTATTCATGAATATTACTTCTATTATGCATAAATTTTCTATTATAGAACAGGCTTCACAAGCAAATTTTATACATATTTACATATTATTCATACATTTTGCATGATTGAACCATACTCACTCACACAAATATCATTTACTTCTCAGAGTATCAAATACCCACTATGTATGCATATTTTAAAGATTTTTAAATTATTCTTTAAGATAATTCAGACCGAATCTGTTGCTCAGTTTTTAATAGAGCGTGAATTTCGCGAGATTCTTCATTCTCCTCACTTACATAATATAGAGTTGCGTCAATTTCATCGAGTTTTGCGGAAGTCAAAGCAGAAAGCATAAGACGATACCAATCTAATTGCACTAATTTTCTTTCTATTTCTTTTTTAACAGTAGGTTTTTTACCAGTCTTCCAATCAACTACAGTAAAACGTTTAGAAGTATCTTTAGGATTTAATCCGCCTAAGAAAACTGCATCCAAAATGCCATTTAATACACGAGGATTATTCCCATTTGATTCCAAAGCATAAGAAATAGGCAATTCTGCAGCCAAAGAAACTCTTTTAGCCCAACGAGATTTAACTAATCGAGTCTTCCAAATGTTCAATAAATCTTCTCTGTCGTCTAGTTTTAAGGAGCTAATATCGCAATTGACTAAATTAGTATTATTTTCATTGTTTAATGCAATATTTTTATTTGCTAACGAATTTGCTAACGAATTTGCTAAAGCTTGCTGAGAATCAGTTAAATTATTGCGCTCAGCTAAAGCACAAACTTTTGATTCAGAGACCAAGTGTGCAAATATTGAAAGTTGCACATCAATACGAGAAATCATACTATTTGAAAAATCATCATAAGAATCTAAAATCGCACTTGAGCTATAAGTAGATGAGCCAAACTCAGAAGAATTAGAAGAGTCATAAGACTTAGAAGACTCATCAGACACAGAAGACTCATTTTTTGCGAAATTACTCATCTCTAAATTGCCAGCATTTACAAAGCTTTCAGCCCATTCATGGAATTTCGTTCCCATATCTGAATTTATAGTAGAAACTGATGGAATAGGACGTATATACGCGAGCATACGCCTGTCAATATCTCTAGAATTACTTTTATTAGAAGAATTAGAAATTTTCGCACTACGTTGCAATGTAGTAATACTTAATGCTTTAGAATTATTTTTTTCAGAATCTTCAGCTTTTTGACGTACATATTCCGCAAGATCTTTATTAGAATTATAATTTTTTAATCCAAAATCTGAATCACTAATAAACATCTTTACTCTATTCGTAAGAGAAAGATTTTCTAGATTACAAGAATTAGAGCAAGAAGAATCAGAACTATAATTCAAGTCAGAACTAGAGCACAAACTAGAATCACTAGACGAATTATCTATATTACTTTTCATCAAACGAACAGACTCATTTAAAGTATCTTCTAAATCTTTGCTCAAAGTAATAGGCCATGGCAACACAATATTTCCAATAGATGCAGGCTGATTCGTACGCTCTTGCAAAACGTCCGCCAATTTAGAAGCATATTCACCAACAGCAATTCCAAAATTAGAATCTGATTCATTGCATACTTCATCTTCTGCATCAGCAGACTTCGCATCATCTAACTTAACATCAGCAGACTTAACATCATCTGACTGCATATCATCAGACTTAACATCATCTGACTTAACATCAGCAGACTTATTCAAAATAATCTTTTTATATTCACTAGTTTTATCATTAAAAGTATCAGATTTTAAATTCTCACAATCAGATTCCATATTATAAAGAGAATTTAAAGCTTCTTTCATAAAAACAGAAAGTTTCATATCAGACTTTGCGTCATCGCTAGCCATTTGTGTTGTTCGAGCACAAGTTAGCATAGTAGCAAATTGAGCACGAGTCATAGCAACATAAAGCAAATGCCTTTCTTCCATATGAAGTTGATTGCCACGTTCTTCAGATTGAGTCAAAATATCGCAATTATTCCTATATATTTCTTTAGTATCATCAGACAAAAACTGATCAAGATCTACTCCGCTTTCAATAGCATCACTTTCATATACATACTTAGCTAAAGCACGCAAAGCAACACGGCGATTAGTTTTAATCTCATCATAAATTTTTTCTACGCTATCATATTTTTTCAATGACTCAAGAGGATGCATACCAGAACTCAAACTAGCATCGTGAGGAAAATGCGGTAAATTACCTGAATCAACTCGCAAAGGCACAGGCACAGACGATGCATATTCAATTGGAACATGCGCAGAAGACGCCAGCAAAGAAGAATCAAATATTAAATCAGCTCCACTGTTTTTAAGATTATCTATATATTCAACATCATCATCACTATCTAAAGCAAAACTAAGATTATCACCTTGACTACTAGGGAATTTTTTAGCATTAAGACCCACAACAGCAACTGCAGGCCATTGCAAACCTTTAGATTGATGAACTGTCATCATCACTACTTGAGCATTATCATCTTCTATAGAATCTGCAGAATCAAAATCATCACTTGATTCAATCCAAGACATAAGACCCTTTAAAGAAGGTTTTTGCCACTCACCCATCTCTTGAATATAAGTATCTGTAATAGAATTCAAAGAATCTAGTGTGGAATGCATAGCGTGCAATACGTTTTCACGGTTTATACAATCGTCTTTTATGCATGATGCAACAGCTGAATCAATATCCACATTCAACGCTTCAACTGCAACACGCATAACATCATTCAAAGAATTATTACAAGCACGAGTAACAGTTTGCAACATATCGCTTACTCGCCTAACAACAGCATAACCATGTTTACTTAATTTATTGTATAATTCACAAACAGTATTATTTGAATTATTTGAATCGCTTGAATCACTTGAATCACTTGACTTTTTGCTACTGTTATTATATTTTATTCCACTCTTGTTTTTATATTTAAAAGGATTTTCTGGAATATTTTGCATAAATATATCTGCTAAAAATACTCCATTATCAATGCTATTTTGTGAGGAAGTATTAGAGGAATTAGCACGCTGATTTTTCACAGCTTTAATCATTTCAGCTCCGCTAAGACCGTAAGGAAGCAATCCAGCTTGCACGTAAATATCGTATTTGTATTTAATATTTGCGTCATTCGCAATATTTGCAAGAGTTTTCAAATCTTTTGCAGACAATGAAAATCTTGGAGTTGCGAGCAATCGCATAAGAGAGGAAGAGCAACTGTGATCATTTACAACATTCAATAAAGCAAGAACGTCTTTTACACAAGGATCTTCTTTTGCTGACGAACAACCAACTACACTAACTTTTAAGCCAGCAGATCGTAAAGCATCTGCATACAAAGGCATAGACAACTTACTTCTAAATAATATTGCTACTCTAGGCTTTAATGGATTGCGATTTTCATCTGCAGGAAATGGCGTTAAAGTAGGATCCGAAAATAGTTTTGCAAACCTAACTACAGCTTCAATTTCTTGATATTTAGTTGGCATTACTACAGCTGCTACTGTTCCTAAAGTAGCATTATCCATAGGTTTCAAAACTTCTACATCAACTTCACGATGTTCAACACTACTTTTATTTTGTAGTTCAGAATCACGCATAGGTTTCGTCAAATCATTAGCTAGTTTAAGAATAAGATGAGCATTTCTACGAGTAGTAGTTAAAGAACACTCAGATAAATTACTTTCTAAATCATTAACAGGATTTAAAGTATTAGCATCAGAGCTTAAATTTTTATCAATTTTAGATTTGAAAGAATTCTTAAAAGCAATAAAAGCGCCAGAACTAGCTCCACGAAAACCATAGATAGCTTGGAACGGATCTCCAACTGCAGTAATATAAGTTTCATTTTTATTTACAATACCATCTTTGCAAATATCAGTATTATTATTAAACAGCCTATTTATTAGCATCGATTGAGTAGTAGAAGTATCTTGATATTCATCTAACAAAACTTGCTTATATTGTTCTCTGTATTGGATTGCAATAGAAGGAAAATGCGTGACTAAACGATACGCTGCAATAGTAAAATCACTGAATTGTACCATATTTGCCTTATGTTTAGCTTTATCGAAATCTAAAACTAAATCAAGTAAAATATTGCGCTTTTTTGCAGCACTAATAAGATTCATGCATTCTTCAACGCATGCATTTTCCCAATATTTTTCAAATTTATTACATGCTTTCTTAAAAAGCTCATTTTTTTCTTCAACTGACTTACTTTTAGCTTTACTATATTTAGGAATAGCAATATCACTACTAGAATTTTCTTCCAAAGTTTTATTTTCAACAATTTTATTCATAAACTGAAGAAAATCATTATTCCAAGCACGAATTTTATCAACAGCTTGAACAACGCTATCGCAAACATTACCTTGAGAATCGACACCAATCATTGAACAAGCAATATTTGAATAAAGACTTAAAACATCTTTACATAAAGAATTGAAGTTATATAACGAAATAACACTATCAGAAGAATACAAATCCAAGCTTGCACTATTTTTATCTAAATAATCTCCAACAACAGACTTAATCAACTCATAAGCGCCAGCATTACTTAAAGGCATAACATTTTGACTAAAACCAATAAGTATTCCATATTTACGCACAATTGATTGGAAGAACGAATCATAAGTCATAACTTCTGGCTTTAAGAATGAATTTGACGAAGATTTACTTACAGCTGCAGAAACTCGAGATAACAACTCAGAGGCAGCTTTGTTAGTAAAAGTAAGACCAAGAATTGATTCGGGAGCAACACCTTGATTTATCAATGCAATTACTCGTTGAGTCATTGTGAAAGTTTTACCACTACCAGCTCCAGCAACAACAAGAATATTTGAGTCTGAAGGTGAATTTATAACACGCGATTGTTCGTCACTAAACACGATTTTTTCGCTTTTAACTTGCACATTTTCTTGCACATTTTCTTGCAATTTTTCGTTTAATACTTGTTTGCTCATCATATTCACCGTCTACTTAACATCATCACTAACAGAGTTGAGTTCACTATTTAACTTTTTTGCTTCTTCTATTGCACTTCTAACTTCATATACAGTGTCACTTTTACCAGAGCAAGAAGGACAAGTTGTTCCACACTTGCAATTAGCAATATGCTCTTTTTCAGGTTCGCGCTCAAATGATTCTACTAAGCATGCACTAGCAGCAAAAAATACTCTAGAAATCATCATAAGAGACCATTGAGCTTGAGATCCAAGATTTATAAAATCTTGCCAATCAGATTCATCAACATCTATAGGCTTCAAATCCACATATAAATCAGGTAAACAGTAAAGCCTATCAGCACTAGAGTACCCAGAACGCTTATCTATTTTATTTGTGTTTAACTTATCTCCAGCAAATAACGCAGGCTGAGACATATTTTCAGCCATATTTCTGCTTTCAGCAGGATAATTTTTATTAACTACATGGAAAAGCATGCTGCCAGAAATATTACGTTTACGAGCCAAACTCAACACGTTTAACATTTCTTTATCTATAGGAGAATCTTTAGTTTTAGAATGATTATGATTTGATTGCAAAAATTCTTCTACTTCTTTCTCGTCAAAATACTCAAGCAAAGTTGCACGCGCAAATTCACAATCTGAACTAAAGAAATGCAAAGCCAATTGATAACAAACTAATTGCAAATCAGAAAAAACTTCTTTTTCTGATGGAACAATACCAGTTTTATAATCAATCAATCTTATTGACTCACTAGTTATTTGAGATTCAATATTTTCAGAGCTATTTTCAGAGCTATTTTCAGAGCTATTTTCCGCACTATTACTGATATTAGCTCTCGAACCAGTAAGAGCAGAAGAGTCAGACGCAGCAGAGTCAGACGCAGAGTCATTGTCATTTGCGCAAGATCTAACTTCCATTCGATCCATTCGACCAGAAAGTCGAACTAAAATATCTTCATTATTTTTCGTAGGCCATCCACCTACAAGGAATCCCATAATAGAACGAAGACTATTTAGTTTTTTAGACTCTTCAGGAGTCAAATTTGAACACAAATTCCCATTGCTATCAATACTTTTTCTAGGATTAAAATCAACACCCAAAGTCTTGTAATAAATTCGAGCTATATCTTCAAATCCAAAAGTAGCACGCAATTGACATTCATTATAAGAACGTTTTAAAGTACCAAAATAACCTAAAGCATAATGCCCTTTAGACTTTTTATCAATAGAATTGTCATATCCAATAACTCTACCTAAATCGTCTTTTAAAATATTTCTAGCACTATATGAGCCACTAGCAGATTCAACAAAATAATTCGCAATATCGTAAAGAGCTTTATCAACTTTTCTTTTATTAGTTAAATACATATAGCGACTGCGCACATTTTCATCAACAGAAGAAGTCTTTTCAATCTCTTCATAATATTTACGCATAGTATTAGCAATATGTTTTACTGCATTAACGTAATCTTCTTCACTTTTTTCATCATATCTTCCAATAAATTGTGGATAATTCTCACGTAAATAACGCGTATCTAATAAAGCTTCATTACTTGCCCAACAAGCTGTGTTGTGTATTAAAGTACCAAAACTCGCGCTTGTACTAGATTTTTGTGGGCCACTGAATTCATTTTCAAGCATAGCGCACACAGGACAATTCCATAAAGCATCAACTTTAGAAGGAGAAAGACTAATAATTCGTTTAGATGAAGATACATTTTTAGCTAACTTCGAATCATCACTTAAGCTCTCAGTTAAATCCTCAGATGACGAATCTAAAGACAACTCCTCAGATAACTCAGGCGCATCAGAAGAATCAGACGCAGAATCAGACGCAGAATCAGGCGCATCAGAATGTTTATTAACAAAATCCCAAGTTTCAAAATCTGCAGCTTTAACTCCATGATCTTTCAATAATTTCAAAGCACAAAGCGCATCATCAATCTTCTTCTTATCACAATTTTTAATAGCACACATCAGCTGAGCGCGAGCAACGCATACTAAAGATCTAGCATCTGTATCAATAGACGCTAATTTATGATCAATCGGCGTGTATAAAGCTGAACCATCATCATCACTCAAGAATTGAGAAGGCATATACCTGAACAAAAAATCAGATGGAACTAAATCATCATTACGAACTGCACTAATATACAATTGACTTTTTGCACGCGTTACTGCAACAAGAAAACTTCTCTGCTCACTTGTATAAACAGAAGTTTTAGAGTTTACAGATATACCAAAACTACTTTTCATATCAATAGAAAGCGGACGATTTAGCATTTTAGCAATTCGCTTATTTATAGTCATATCAACTAAAGATTCAGCGCCAAACATTGTATTACGAGCTTCAACATTCGGCCAAACATTTTGTTGAACTTGAGGAATCCATACTAATTTCCAACGCTTTCCAGCAGAACCAGCAGGAGTTGCGAGAGTTACAGCATCTGGCAAAGGAGCGACTCGAGCAAGAGAATCTGCCTGAATTTCTAAACCTCTAACTTGTTCAATGAACCTGTTAATAGCACCAGTAAGATTTCCGGTTATAGGCTTGTATTCAATAGCAGAAGACATGTTTTGTTCTGTCATATTAAACTCTTTTGCATACGAGAATAATCTCATAGCTGCATCCAAACGACTGTTCGCAATACGACCAGAATCATTATTTTGTAAAGAAATAATCTGCCATTTTTCAGCAACTGAACAAATATTCCATGCTTGCGAAAGCACATATTTTGGCTCCACTAAAGTAGGATTACATTTCATACTATTTGCCAAATTATAAATTAACTTACATGCATAAATAAGCGCCATATTGTGACTACTAGAAGGACTCATATTATGCAATAAAGTTAATAACGAAATCTTAGTAATTTTTCGCTTAGCTTTATTGTTAATGCAATACTCATCATTTAACGATTCGCATTCATCTTTATCGCTATTTATATTGCTATCATCTTTGATGCAAGAATTATTATCTAAAGAATCCGAATCATATAAGCTTTCGCATAATTCACATAAAATAAGCAAGTAACATAAATCTACACACTCAACAATATTTGAAGAATTATTGACATCTTTGGTTTTAGCATCATCTTTCGTATTAGACGCGTTCTGAGCAGAATTTTCAGCATTTTCAGAATTTTCAGCAGAATTTTGATCTACTTTTTCGAAAGAATTTTGATCTATATTTTGATTTGAATTTTCATCTGCATCCTGATTTGTTTCATCAATAATTCGATCATCAACAACATAATTTTCAGTATCTTCACTAGAGTTACTGCACATTTTATCTTTTAGCAAATTAAATTCATCAAATATTTTTCGCAAAGGAGAAGAATCATAATCTGAATTTTTCTCTGAACTCAAAGACATCATTGAGTTAAGAGATGCCATAGATCTCATGACATTTTCTACGCTAGACATATTTGCAGGAATAGCATTATTTGAAGAATACGAAGAAATTCCTACATCATAAATATTACTATTTGCATTTTCACTATATGCACTGTTATTCTTATGCTTCGTTCTCAAAGTGGATTTAGAAGAATCTTCACAATATTCGTTTTGAACTAAAGGACTATTTACAAAATCAATAATTCTGCAACGAACATATGATGCTAGTTCATGCAACGTAAGAGTGCCAACAGATATTTCACGAGAGATATCGTCTAATCCACGAAGACTTAACTGAGCTAACTCAATCATTGCAAATAAACCTTGCACAAAAGGCTCATCCGATAACGTTCTTTTAACAGACGAATATCGCACAGGAACGCCATCACGCAATAATCTTTCGCCAAAAAGCCTAACTGTATCGTTATCATGCGCGATTAACGCAATGTCACTCCACTTACAATTAGAATCCAAATGAGCACGTTTAATTTGCCAAACAATCATATCTAATTCTTCGCGCGGAGAATGATATATAGAGCCATAAGCATAAGAAGAAGACTTGGAAGACTTGGAAATATTATTTGTGCTATCTACGCTATTGTCTTGCGCACGTAGTTTCCAAAGCCGCTTAGACAGTGGCATATCTGTAAACATAAGCGACGAAATAGAAGAATCAATATTGCGAGATAAAGATTCCAAATCTATAGGATTAGAGCGTATTTGCTTAGAAACAAAAGTTGAATTATCTACAATATTTTCAGATGATTCACTTGAATTATTGGATGCAGAAGACGCAGCAGATTCAGCAGACTCCGCAGATTCGGCAGACTCCGCAGATTCGGCAGACTCCGCAGATTCGGCAGACTCAGAAGACTTAGAAGACTGAGCTGACGAATTTGCAAAAGAGCTAGAATAATCTTCACTAATAATATCTTCACTAATAATATCTTCAATAGAAATAGATTTAGCTCTCAAAGAACCATTGCGAGCAGCTTCAACTACATAATCAGGATACGCTCCTCTAAATGATTGAACGGATTCATCAGGATTTGCAGTTAAAACCATACGAACGCCAACACTAGATAAAGTTTCAAGAAAATTGAATCCACCTAAAGTAACATCTTGAAAATCATCAACAACAACCATAGAAGGAATATGTGCATAACCCGATTTTATTTCAGTTAATTTTTTTACAGCTTTAGATGCTTCAACCATTAAGGTAGATGCATCATAACGCGCAGAATTTCCATATTCTTTACGCAACATATTTCTATAAGACGAACGCAATGCAAATCCAAGTTTCCATTGAACACTTAAACGTTCAACAAAGTCACGCGTGTTAAGAGCCGAATAATCACCACTAGTTAATTCTTCTAAAACACGCGATTCATCTTCTTTGCTAATTATTAACAATTCATCTAAGCGCGCAATAATATCTCTCAATTCGTGAATAAAAGCAGAACTGATAAACGTTTTATTCTTGTTATTATTACGCTCATTTAAGCTATATGAATTACTTGAATTATCGTTAGAAATATCATAATTCAATACAACTGTGTTCCATTGAGAATTATTAAAATATGTCTCAAATAATTTGCAAGTGTCACAACTGCCACTTTCACCTCTAAGAACATGCAATATATGTTCATAGACAACGCTTCTTAACAAAGAATCTTGTTCTGCTCCGTTAATAAGACGCGGAGAGGATTTATGATTTAATAAAGAAAAATCAGAAACAATTCGGAAAGCCAAAGCTGGCAAAGTTCCAACAGGTCTAGATTGGAATGATGCACCTAATTTATTGATGATTTCACTAGAATATTGGTCAGCAGATATGCGATTTTGCACACTCATGTAAACAGGACCATATGGATTATTTCTGCTACTAGAAGACTTTAGCGAAGAAGTTAAATTAGAATAATGCAACATCGCTTTAAAAGCAGCATCAATTGCAAAACGTGTTTTACCGCTATTTGGAGGTCCAAAAACAAGCAAAGTATTTGTAATAGAATCAGAAGAATTCGAACGATTAGATTCCAGTGGTACGCTAGAACACAACTTACCTTCAAACAATGCTTGTAATTGATTCATAGCTTACCCCACTGCATTTCGTTCAAATATAATTACAATCCACAATTATACGGTGAAATCACTCTAATAATAATCATTAAACTTTTTGCACAAAAAACATATGCTATTTTTGAATAATCCTATACAGATTAAAAAAATTTTTTATAGTTAAATAATTATTGGAGCTGACGAAAAATCTCGTAGCAAATAAAAATACACAAGAAAGCAACATAAGAGAATCATGATAAACGCTTAAGAAACATTAGAAACATGATAGAAAATAATCTAAGTTAAAGTAAAAAACTAAAAACAAAAGCATGCTAAAAGCTGAAAAATAGGCTATTTAGAAAAAGCGCTTAAAAAAAAAACTTAAAAATTAAAAAATAAAAAAGATAATAAAAACAAACTAAAAAAGAAAGATAAGTGAAAATGAATATTGATGAATATAAAAAAGACTACGAAACAGAGTCAAAAGTAGCATTGCAAACGTCAGAAACATTAGAAACAACAGACTCAATAAACGCAACAGAAAACTTAAACTCAACAGACTCAACAAACTCAACAGACTCAATAAACGCAACAATTAAAGCGCTTACAACTCGCGATTACATTATCCGCTCAAGCGTACGCGTAATAGCTATAGTCGCATCTATATACGGAATGGCTGCATCATGGCAAGGCTGGCTATCTCTTTCATACTTCACAAATCTTTCTAACCTCATGATTTGCTTAGCTCTTGCAGGCTCATTCATTTGGGATACTTACAGCATATCTAATTGTAAAAACGATATAACATGCAAAATAAACACAGAAATAAGAGATGAAACTAAAACTTGGAAAGATACTAAAACTAACGCTTGGTACATTTTCAAATTTATGATGACAATTTCAATAGCAGTAACATTTACTCTTTACTTATGCTTCTTAGCTCCAACCAATAAATTAGGTTTTATAGGAGCATATATGAGCAATGGAGCAAGTAGCCTTTGCGTACATTTCATTACTCCACTTCTAGCAATATTAGACTTCATACTTTTCGACTACTTATTCCGCTCAAAACGTTATCATGTACTTTTTGCAACTATTCCACCACTCGCATACGTTGCTTTTTCTGTATTTTTAGGAAAAGTTGTTGGAGTAAGATGGGGTGAACACGCCATGATAGCTCCATATAACTTCTTGAATTATGGAGCTAAAGCAGGATGGTTTGGATTCGCTCCAGACACATTTAACGCCACAACTCTTGGCATAGGAGTCGCTTATTTATTGGTAATTTTCACTCTGATTTTTATTTGTCTTGGATTAGTTTTCTTAAGCGTTAAAGATTGTCGCGCTCGCAAAATGAAATAATAAAACGTCATAACACGCGGATATAGTCAAATAGAGGTTCGGGGTGCGCTTAGCGCTGAGATTATACCCGTTGAACCTGATCTAGGTAGTACTAGCGAAGGGAAAATCATGACAAAAACGTCGTGTTTTGACAATAACAAAAACAGTGAATTCTCTATTGAAGCTCGACAAAAGCAATTCATAGAAGATGTGAAATCATGCATTGAAGAAGTTAGAGCAAAGAATCCACTAACACATTGCGTAACTAATAATGTTGTTCAAGAAGTTACAGCTAATGTGCTTTTAGCAGCAGGAGCATCTCCTGCAATGGTAGTAGATCCTGACGAAGCAGAAGTGTTCCCTCAAATCGCGTCTGGCGTACTTGTAAATCTTGGAACATACCGTCCTGGAGATAGAGAATCTATGGAAGCAGCTATTCGCGGATCTGTAAAAGCACATACTCCATGGGTTTTCGATCCTGTTGCCGTTGGAGGATTAGGTCCACGCACACAGTACGCTCGCGAAGCTGTAAAAAATCAGCCTGCAGTAATAAGAGGAAACGCGTCTGAAATATTAGGTTTAGCAGGTGAAGCAAGCGGCGGAAAAGGCGTAGATGCAGGCGATTCCGTAGATTCAGCAGTTTGTGCAGCAAAAAAGTTAGTTGCACTATATGGATCAATTGTGGCTATTTCTGGCGAAAAAGATGCAATTTACGGTCATGGTTGCTCAGCTCGAGTTGCCGGAGGCCATGAAATAATGACAAAAGTAGTTGGAACTGGATGCTCACTTGGTGCACTAGTAGCTGCATACGTTGGAGCTAATCGCGAGCGCCCATTTGCTGCTACAGTTGCAGCGCACGTACACGCAGCAGCAGCTGGAACTTGGGCATCGAAACGATCAACTTCTCCTGGAACTTTCCGCACACTATGGATGGATGCGCTTATGGATTTAAGCGCTGAAGAAATGCTGGAACTAACAGATATTGAATTCAATATTGACCCAGTCGACTGGTCACTTTACTTCATAACAGATCCTAATATGAGCGAACGCTCAGAAATTGACATCGCACTTGATTGTGTAGAAGGCGGATCTGGCGTAGTTCAATTGCGAGATAAATACGCAGATAGTGAAACTTTTAATAATAAAGCTCGCCAATTACGTCAAAAGTTAATTGCTAACGGTCATGGAAATGTTCCTATCTTCGTTGACGATCGCGTAGAATGCGCTAAAACATTAGGCTTTAACTTGCATATTGGTCAAACTGACATGCCATATATTGAAGCTCGCAAAACAATTCCAGCAGAGTGGATGGTAGGTCTTTCTATTGAAAATACAGAGCAAGTAGATTCTGTATATAACGAGTGCCTAAAAGAGAATATCCCTCTTCCTGACGTTATTGGAATTGGTCCTGTATGGGCTACTTCTACTAAACCAGATGCAGGTCCTGCACTAACGAATGAAGGCTTGGAAAAAATAGCAAAACGCGCTAAAGAACTTGGAATTAAATCAGTTGGAATAGGCGGAATAAACGAAAAAACTGTTTTTCCTATAAAAGACTCTTCAGTAGATGGATTATGCGTAGTATCTGCTTTGATGCGCGCAGAAAATCCTAAAGAAGAAGCAAATAAATTACATGCAATTATTAAGAAAGATTGATAACAATGACTGAAAATACAAACACTGCTCTATCTCTTGAAACAGCACGTCATTCATCTCTTCCACCATTGAATGAGCCAATTGTACCTAGAGTATTAAGCATTGCTGGAACTGATCCAACAGGTGGAGCTGGAATTCAAGCTGATTTGAAATCTATTATGGCTTCACACGGTTATGGAATGTGTGTAACAACAAATCTAGTAGCTCAGAATACTTGCGGAGTTAGAAATGTATATACTCCCCCTACGGATTTTTTGAAAGCGCAATTAGAAGCAGTATTCGATGATGTTGATATTGACGCTGTAAAAATCGGAATGTTAGGAGATACATCTTACATTAACTTAGTTCAAGAATGGCTAAAAAATCATCCTGTTCCAGTTATTGTTTTAGATCCAGTTATGGTTGCAACTTCAGGAGACAGACTTCTAGAAAAATCAGCTGAAGATGCTATGCGAAAGTTTGCATCACAAGCAGATATAATCACTCCAAACATTCCAGAATTAGCAGTGTTATGCGATAAGCAACCTGCTACTAATTTTGAAGAAGCATGCGATCAAGCTAGTAAGTGGGCATCAGAAAACAACACAATTGTTATTGTTAAAGGCGGACACTTAACAGATGCTGACGCTGGAAACACTGTAGTATTCCCAGACGGAAATACAATACATGTTCCATGCCCTCGCATAAACACTACTACTACTCACGGTACTGGCTGCTCACTTTCTTCATCACTTGCAACTCGCATAGGATTGGCATTATTAGAAGGCAAAAAGTTAAGTGACTATAGCACAGTATCAAACGCATTAGCTTGGACTACTCATTGGTTGAATGAAGCTATTAGATGCGGAGAATATTTGCATGTTGGAAAAGGTCATGGACCTGTAAATCATGCTGCTAGAAATTATCGCTTGGAGCTAGATTCTTCTGCTACACCTTGGGAACACATGAGAAGTCATAATTTCGATGGGTGCAGCCCAGAAACACTTATTGCTCCTGCTCACAGCACTCCACGCAAGCCAGTTCTAGAACCTTGTGGACGATGGACACAAGCATTATGGAACGCGAGCGCAGATGTAGATCACAATATTATGAATATGCCTTTTATTAAGGCTTTGTGTGATGGAAGTCTAGATAAAGATTTGTTTGCGTTCTACATAAACCAAGACGCAGAATATTTGAAGCGCTATTCGCGTGCTTTAGCTGCAGTAGCATCTAAGTCAACTGACAATGAAGCCAGAGTACATTGGGCTTCAGGATCTGCTTTATGTATTGAAGCTGAATCTCAATTACACACTAATTGGCTTGGTGGAATGGATATAAAAATGGATCCATCTTGCTCACCTGTAACGCTATCTTATGTAAATCATTTGCTAGCAAGAACTTCTGCAGATGATTATGTTATAGGTGCAGCTTCAGTATTGCCTTGCTATTGGTTATATGCTGAAGTTGGTCGTGCTTTGATTTCTGGAAATACTCCTGATAATCCTTATCACGATTGGATTAACATGTACTCTTCTGACGAATTTGAGGAAGGCGTAAAATCTGCTATCGGATTCGTAGAGCGTGCATTTGAAGAAGCAGGACCAAAAGATCGCGTTCTAGCAGCTCAAGCATATATGACTTCATGCATATATGAATATAACTTCTTTAATCAAGCTCATCGAGCATTAAGGTGATTTACTAATAAAATAGCAAACAGCTAAAATGGAAGTTAAAAATGAGTGCTATAGCACAAAATGATTAGCTAAAATAATGAGCTAAAAAAATAAAATAACTAAAAACAGATAACTAAAAAATATTGTGGTGCAAACTTTAGGTTTCTAGAGCTTGCACCACAAATTTTAAATTGCACAAAAACAACAACTACGTATACTAAAAATAAGCTAAGTATATAGTTGCTAACGCAAAATTGCGTTAGTAGATACTTTAACATACTTTTAGACAAAACTTAACTTAATATTCCAAAAAATTAAACAAATAAAGAAAAATAAAGATGAATTTTATAAATTTCTTATCTTTATTTCTCCTCTTTATCTCTTTCGTTTATCTATTTCGTTTATCTCTTTCGTTTATTTATTTATCTCTTTATCTCTTGATTTCTCTTTAGAATCAGATTTATCTTCTTTACGCTTCTTTTTCTTCACAGGGAAACCAGCCCATAATATATAACCAATAACAAGAAGAAGGCTTAAAATTGACCACACAATCCACCACGGGAAATGTGGAACATCAGGCTTTTTACCGCGCAAAGACTGATCCGACAAAGGCGTTGGAACAATACGCTCACCTGTTACCAAAATCCTTTGAGTGTTAATGCCCAACGGCGTACACGTAATAAGCGTAACTAAATCTTTACCTGGAACAACAGCAATCTTCTTAGTTTCATCAGGATTTACAACAACTTTATCAATCACACGATAAGTAAGAATCTCATTAAAAACTTCAATTGTAAAAGTATCGCCTTTATTTACTTCATCTAGTCTTGTAAACATTTCTGCACTAGCAAGACCACGATGACCTGTAATCACTGATCTAGTATTAATTCCACCAACAGGCAACGAAGTACCGCGTAAATGTCCTAAACCTTTAAGCAAAGTATCGTCAGAAGTTCCATGATAAATTGGCAGATCGAGATCAATTTTTTTAATACGCAAACGAGCCATCAAACCGTCATCACTAGCTTTTAATTGGTCCCAATAATTTTGACTTTCATCTGACGTAGCCCCATGAGAAGTAGGAATATTAGTATTCGCTTCATAAATAGCACCAACTGAAAGTTTTTTATTATATTCACGCGCGCGCTCAATCTGCTCATGCGGAGCTGGAATCGCATGCGTAACAAGTCTTGCGTATTCTGCAGCAACTTCAGACATATGATACTGGCTTAACCACATTGCAGCATGAGGATAAATAAGAGATGAGAAGGATGCAATCAAAAAAATAGCAGGGATAATTGAAGCCTTAGAAAACTTCCAACGATTGTTTTTATCAGAAGATTTAGTATCAGAAGACTTACCGGATTTATTTGATTTACCAGAATGCTTAACTGGCACTACGTTAAGATCAAAAAAGCGGAACAACTTCATAAGAACACGTCACCCTGACTGTAATTACTTTAAGAAAAACAATTAGTGGGCTTAATGGGATTCGAACCCACGACCTTCTGCTCCGGAGGCAGACGCTCTATCCACTGAGCTACAAGCCCACAACCTGTGAAAGTATACATGTTGCTAGGGATTGAAACATCTTAAAAATTATCGAGACACGCCATCAAGAGGAGTTGTTTCAACTGTGCGAGTCAGCTCATCATCGTCAGCATCGTAATCAAATAATTCTCCATAACGACCCCAACTAATAGCAATATCAAATTGTTGACGAGCTAAAGCATCTGTATGCTTACTACGTAACAAATCTAAAATCAACTCACCGCGCAACTTGCCATTGCGATTTCGACTTAATGCTTGGTCAATTGCGTGTACTAGTGGAGCATGCTCAATAGCTAATCTTGCAAAAACTTGCTTACTATGCAAAATATCAGCATTATGCCACTCTTCTCCAGCTGGAGTAATAGTAATATGTCCGTTATCTGCAGTAATAAGATCGAGCATTGTTCCAGCATCTACTAGTGGGAACAAATCATCAATTTCAAACGATAAATCAGCTGCCAAATCTGCTAAATCGATTCCTTCTGGCACTTCAGAAATCACATCAAGTAAACCTGCCATACCGCCAGGAGTTGCATTAGGCAAAAGATGCATTGCAACAGGCTCTTTAGTAGCTTCATTATCTTCAGAATCAACATTAGTTTCAGATTCAGCAACTACTTCTTGCTCATGATGTTTATCTACAAGCATATCTGCAATTGCTGCAGCTTCATTATCTTCAGAATCTTCATCTTCTACTTCTTGCGTTGCAACTTGATCTTCTACTGAATCAGAAGTATTTGATTCTTCAGAACTTTCTGGAGCTGAACCAGTAAGAATAGCATATAAATTATCTACCATTGCTTCAAATTCAGCACTGTGTTTATCACGCGGACGAGGCAAATCAACATCAACATCTGCAATCAAATGACCCGGATGAGATCCAAGAACCACAACACGATCTGCCATTTGAACAGCTTCTTCAATGTTATGAGTAACAATCAACACAGATTTAATATCTCTTTGTTCGCTAGACCACAACTTCAAAACTTCTTGGCGCAAGTTTTCAGCAGTAAGAACATCAAGAGCAGAAAATGGCTCATCCATAAATAATGCGTCTGGTCGAAGCACTAAAGCGCGCGCAATACCTACACGCTGACGCATTCCACCAGAAAGTTCTTTAGGATAAGCACTTTCAAAGCCATCCAAACCAATTGAATCTATAGCAGCTAAAGCTAATTCAGTACGCTTTTCTTTACTAACACCGCGAGCGCGTAATCCAAGCTCAACATTATCTTGAACTGTGAGCCATGGCATCAATGCGAAAGTCTGAAATACTATTGCAACTCCTGGATTTGGTCCAGTAAGCTCACGACCACGATAAGTAACATTACCTTCAGTAGGTTGAATAAGACCTGCCATAGTTCTTAAAAGAGTGGATTTTCCTGCTCCTGAACGACCTAATATAGCAACAATCTCGCCTTCTTTAAGAGTGAAGGAAATATCATGCAACACATGCTGAGTAGTGCCGCTATCAGATGTAAAGCTTTGGCTAATATGTTTTGCATCTATAATATCGCTAGTAACGAGAGAACCATTTTTTAATGCATTTCTGTTTGTAGTAGTCATAATTTTTGCCGTTCTACTAAATAATTATTTAATTTGTTTACATTGAAGATTTATTAGCTCTAATTAACGAATAATCATATTTAATTTAATACGTACCGCTTTTCGGAAATACGTTGCAAAGGAGACCAAAATAGTCGATTACTCATTACTACAATCAAGCTCATTACAGCAACTCCAACTAATGTGCGAGCAGCATCACCATTTGTAGTAGCAGAAGTGATATACGCACCTAAACCAGAAGTTTGCATATGATGCTTGCCGTATTCAACTATTTCAGAAACAATCGAAGCATTCCAAGCACCACCAGCAGCAGTAATACCACCAGTGCACCAAGAACCGAAAATAGAAGGCAAAATCAAAGTTTTCCAACGCAATACTTGACTCAACCTAAAACTACGAGTCATCTCACGCAAATCGTCAGGAATAGCACTTGCACCAGCAATAACATTGAACAAAATGTACCACTGAGTACCTAGAGCCATTAAAATAATACTTCCAAAACCAAGATCAATATGCCAAGTCATAAACCACATCATCGCAAATGGGAATATGAAGTTTGCTGGGAAACTTGCCAATATTTGCACAATAGGTTGCATAATTCTAGAAATCTTAGGATTCATACCAATAAGCACACCTATAGGGACCCAAATCAGAGAACTGACGATAATCAAAGCAGCAACTCGCAAAAATGTAATTCCACCAAGCACTCCAGCTGTAATAAATTCATTTAATCCTGCTTTTGAATTAACAAAATAAAGCATTTGGAATACTCCAGCACAAATAAGCAAAATCATAACAATGCTGAAAACCCAATCGCCAAACTTACGCTGAGATGCACTATGAGGCCATTTTGCACCAGTTCTTCCAAATGGTCGTGTGATTTTTTCAAGAAACTCACGAAGTGGAGAAAACAGTTTGCTAACAATTTCATCTGCATGAGAATGACGAATAATTGTCAAAATCATACTTTTACGCTCTTCATCAGCTGCACTTTGAGTAATACGGAAACGCTCAGACCAAGCAGTAAGAGGTTTCCACAATAAGAAATCTATAGCAAGAACTACTACAACCATTGATGCAATAGCCCACCAAATATTGCCAAGCTTATTTTCTGCAGCTGATTGTGCAACAAAGCTACCGATACCAGGCAAAGCATAAGTGTTGTTATTAACAGAAATCATCTCCGATGCAGTCAGGAAGAACCATCCGCCTCCAACAGACATCATGCAATTCCAAAGTAAAGGAATCATTGAGTTAGGCATATCTAATACCCAGAATCTCTGCCAATGAGTTAATTGCAAAGATCTAACAGCTTCGTCTAATTCTTTAGGCTCACTAAGTAAAGAACGATGGAAAGAAAATGTCATATTCCACGCTTGGCTTGTAAAAATAGCAAAAACAGATGCAGCTTCTACACCCAACATTGACCCTGGGAAAATAACTAGCCAAATAGTTACAGTAGCCGAAAGAAAACCAAGTATTGGTACTGATTGCAAAATATCAAGCAAAGGTATTAAAACTTTGCCAAGTCTTCTACTACGAGCAGCAGCAAGACCATAGACAACAGTAAAAATCAACGATGCTATAAGTGCAAGAAACATGCGAAAAACAGATCTCAAAGTGTAATAAGGCAGATTTATTAAATCTGTAGACACTTTTGAAGGAATACCATAAGGCCCAATTGGCTGGTTTATGCGCTGAAGCAAATACGCTGTAACGCCAAATAAAGCAAATATTCCAATGCAAACGATTATATCTGATACAAAGCGAGTGTTTGCATCTACTTGATTATTGGTGTCACTCTTATGCGACATAGTGAAAATTGTCATAAAGTCCTCGATTAAACACCGCATAAATATGATTTCATGCGAGGAACGTGCAATACATAAGCCGTCTAACACCGTAAAAACAAGATGTAACGCGCGAAACTTTAAAAAGTTATTAGTAAAAATTTCATCAAATAAAATCAACTCTAAGTAAAATCTACAAATATCAAACAAAGCCCAAACAAAAAAAATTATGTACTCAATTTAGAAAATATTCATAAAGTTCCTATAAAAACTTGCCTTATGCATTATTTTCTTGCTTTATGCACTATTTTTCTTTATTCTTTTATTTTTAAGCTTTACTTTACAACTTTATTTTAAATTTTCACTCGTAGCTTTTAATTGTATTCACACAATGCGCTTCAAATTATTTGATGGTGATTGCCGACTTTATTAAATTTAGAAGGAACATCCAGAGTACTACTTCCGACACTACTATCAGAGCCGTCACTCAGCTTTTCATTACTATGACTACTATTATCGCTACTGTCTTCCACGGCAAATCACCTCCTAAAACTCGTGCATTAAAGCAAACACATATTCATCATTGAACCGGGAGGAACGCAAGAAAACCAATGCTAAATCCATTAGCTCATTTTGCACTTCAAATCACACAAACTGTACTTAACACTTGTGTGATCAGCAATATGAGAGCCAAATAAATAAAGCACTCGTCGTTCAAGCTTCAGCTTCGCAGGGCGGTGGCGTTACATTAGTCGAAGCCTTGAAACGACAACGACTGTTGACCAACTTGCAGTGTCTCCACTGTGCTGCGGTAGCAACCCTTATCCCCGTGGTAGCCTTACCTACCGACCGAGGTAATTATAAAACGCCACACTATTCATGTCAACACAAAAACCTTACGAACTATATATTTCTTACACAAATTTTAGATTCACATTACGCATAAGAATTCCACCAAGACTTCACAGCAACAGTTCCTAAAAACTTCCACCAAAACTTCCACCAAGACTTCACAGCAATCTTTTCATTTTTTATTGAAATACAAATGTTTTAAATAAGCGCATTACACAGAAGAAAATCACTAATTCACGGCGTGTCGAATGCATGCATTCAGCGTAATCTTGTATACGAATATTGAGTTGGATAATAGTATAAGCAATGAAGTATGACGCAACAATTTTTAAGCAAAAAACATGTTATAAACGTTGCTATCAACGAACTTCAAAAGTCCAATACTCGAACTTTTGAAATGGATGTTGAGCATCATTGTGTGAATTTTATAAACAAACGTAGCGAGTTAAAAGCGCTACTTATCATAAGAGAAAGGGCTGCCAGATGATAAATCGCTTCTTTGCTTTCGTGCCTGGAGTTAAACATTTAGTGGCATTAAAAGCAATATGCTTGAGCATTTCCTCTCTCTTAAATATCGGCTTAGTTTATGTGTTCGTAGGAATCTTATCTCCAGTTTTAAGACCAATACACACATCTCATCAATCATTGATAACAACAGTTGAATTAACATCTTATTTAGTTGCTTTCGTAGGAATTGCAGTTATTAAATACCTTATTTTAAGATGGTCATATAGCTTAGGCGGAGATATTAGCACTCATGTTGCAATGCGTTTAAGGCCTAAAATGCTACACGCAATTCTTTCGTTGAGAGCAATAAAAGACAACGATTCTCCGTACTCTTTCGGCAATTTGAATTATGATACTAAATCTTCAAAATCTATTTCAGTAAATAACGATGTAGTGAATATGCAATTCTGGTGCGGATTATTTGTACCTCAAGTATTTGCTTCCGTTGTTACGCCTTTAGTTATAAGCGTAGTGCTATTCTCTGTTAATCCATCTATTGCAGCTATATCTTTAATGACTGCAATATTTACTATCGCTACCTCATGTTGTGCTTTCTTCATAGACGTATCTTCAACAATACGATGCTTATGCGCATTCTTCGCTTATATTGCTGCAGCAGCAGCGATCATATCTACGATATGGATTTCTTCAATTCGCACAGTAGGATTACCTTCAGCTATGCTAACTATGCCATTACTTATGCTTAGCATAGAACCATTGCGTAGATGCGGAAGATACATGCATATGGCTAATTCAGCTAGAAGCTCATTCATAAGAATTTATTATCTGCTAAACAAATTCGCAAATTCTTCATCTTTAAATTCATTTACAGACGATTCAACTAAATTAACTTTGCCAGACGGAGCAAATAATCTTGTTTTACATGTAAGCGCAGATTTACAATCTGAGTCAAAAGATTCTAACGAAGGATCATATAATCTAGCTACGAAAGATTCTAAACTCAATTCAGATTATTCAGATTATTCAAATATGACTTTTGTAGCACGCGCAGGATCTCTTAATGTAATACCAGCTAAATTCAATGAAATTATGAAATCTAAAGTATTCTCTTGTGCAGGCTTTAGCACTGATACGCAAGTAGAATTGACTTATAACGATCGCTATGAATTAGACGATAGTTCAGATTACTCAAGCTATTCATCAAATAATTACAATAAAAATGATTCACCATTCGTAGAAGCTAAAACCTTTGACTTAGAGAAATCTTCTAGCATATCTCTTTGCGGAGCTAAACCTGGAGCACTAGCTGATTTAGTTAGCGTTGTAAGTAATAGAAGCCACCTTTTTGACGATACTTTAAGAGCAAATCTTCTTATGGCAGCGCCACTAGCGACTACTACGTCAATGTGGGAAGCTTTGCGCGAAGCTCGAATTGATGGAATGGTATATGCAGATTATGATGGCTTAGACTTACGAATTGATAGATTGAAGAATCTTTCTAAAGAAAATAATTCTAAAGCATGCATTATGCGAAAACTCGTTTTAGCGCGCGCAATTTTAAGACATACTCCTGTGTATATAGTTGACTTTTCAAATGATTATATGGACGAAAGCGAAGCTGCTAAAATCTGTGCAATATTGCGTAAATTAGCAAGAAAATCTATTGTAATCGCTCTAATGCCAGCTAGTGCACAAGAATATGGCGTTATAGATAAGAATTCAATACTAGATATTTCATTAAATAAATTAAATAAATTAGATAATAAGACTTCAGAAAATAAACCAGATAAAACTAAAGTAACGAATTCTTCATTTTCACAAATTTCTGCTGAAAATGCCACCAAATCAAGCATCTACAGATCTTCAGAAAATAATTCTGATGCAAGTTCTTTTGCAAGTCCTAATGCGAATGCTTATGTTACAAGTAGCTCATCGCAAGAAGCACAAGACGCGCAATCTTCGAATAAAGAAAGCAAAAGTTCTAGATTCGTATATTGGACACTTCGTTTACTAAAAGCTATTCTTTCTACTTTTGCAACAGCAATAAGCGTTTTCGCTGCTATTTTCATTCCTGTTTGCACAGTAGCTGCAATGTTTGCTATAGTTGGACGTTCTATTTTTGGATTTACTATGAAAGAGTGTTTGCAAGGCGCGTTAATTTGCATGTTCTTAAGGCTTATAACGTTAATTGCATCTTTCGCTGGAATCGATCTACATCACAGCCGTCAACGCAAAATCACTCTTACAATGACTTTAGGCTTAACAATTGCATCAATACCCGCATTCTTACTACTATGGTATTTCAACATTCAGCTGATGATAATATCCATTGTTGTTTACGTTTTAGCTGTTTTGCTTATACCTTGGTATCGTTTTATGCGCTCCCGCAAGATATTAAAGAGCATGAACAACCACATGCAAGCTGTTGAACGCGAAGTTAAAGATATAGAGCTTGGAATAGATGAAGTTCTTGCATTCCGTTTAGGTGAGCGTTGCGTAGACAATATGATTCAAACTATGGAACGTCTTGCAACACAACGTATGAGATTAGCTCGTAGACTTGGTGGAATGTGCTCGCTTATTATGTCGCTTTCACTTACAGGAATGATGGTAGGAATGATGGTAATTGCTCAAAATGTGCATCCAAATCCTGCAAATGTACCATCTTGGAGCACAGTTTACGCTGTTATGGCTGTGATTGTATTAGCTAGCTTATTGAAGCAAATGCTTGACGTAGTTTTGCGACGCACGCCTTGGGTGGTGAACGCAAGTGACTAGAAGATTTGCTAATTCTTCAAGTTTTTCTAAAAGCGAATCCTATACTAGAAAACGTTCATGGAAATCACTATTATGGCTAATTTTATTAGCTGCAATTATTGGAATCATAATAGGATTGATGCTACCTCATTTTAACAATAACGTAGCTCAAGTTACAGGATCTTATGAAGCATACGGTAGCGCTGCAGACGCATTGAAACAATTATCTGTAAAATCACCTCACAAAGGCGGGTACGAACGTCATATTTTCGGATATCGCACTACAGACGATGATGGAAATGGATGCGATGTACGAGATGACGTTCTAGCTCGTGATTTAATACACGTGCGTTTTACTTATGTAGGTTCATGCAAAGTAAAATCTGGGATATTACACGACCCTTACACAGGCCTAGAGATTAACTTTAAGCGCGGACGCAAAACAAGTTCTTTAGTACAAATAGATCATGTTGTAGCTCTAGAAAACGCATGGCAATCTGGAGCTTGGAAATGGGATTCTGCTAAACGACTACGCTTTGGAAACGACATGCTAAATCTTCTTGCAGTACAAGGAGATGCAAATCAAAAGAAAGGTTCTGCTTCAGCAGCTTATTGGCTACCTTCAAACAAATCATTTAGATGCTCATACGTTGCAAGGCAAATCGCAGTTAAGCGCAAGTATGATTTATCTGTAACTTCTATTGAAAAACAAGAAATGCTTTCAATTCTTCACACTTGCAACGCGCAGTCTTTACCAACCAAATAGAAGTATTTACAACTACCTAAATAGAAGAATTTATTAAATAAATAGAAATCTTTACATCTAAATAAATAGAAATATCTACAAACTAAATAGAAATTCATCTAGAAACACTAACAAAATTAGCTTTACAACACTAACAAAATCAGCTTTATTACTCAATCGACTCAGAAAGACTCATCCATTCTTCTTCTAGCGAATTTGATTCTTGCTCAAAGCTTTGCAATTCCTCGTTTAACTTTTGCAATCCAACAAAATCACTTGGATCATGACAAGCCATATTCGATTCAATATCTGCCTTTTGCGATTCAAGTTTAGCTAACTTTCGTTCAATAGCAGCAATTCGTCTTACAGCATCGTGATAAGCTTTGCCAGTTAATTTTTGAGAGCTTGAATCATTAGAATCTTTTGACAAATCAGAAGTTTTAGAAGAATTAGACGAATCAGACGAATCAGAAGTTTCAGCAAATAATCCCTGTGAAGCATCACTTTTAGAGCTTTCCAAATTCTTATTTGAAGATTGCAAATAAGAATTAGAAGAATTTGATGGATTAGAAGAATTAAAAGGATTTGCTAAAGAAGACTTCGCATTTTTAAGCTGCAAACGTTCAACAATTTGCAAATATTCATCTACTCCTCCAGGTAAATGACGAATTTTACCATCAATTAAAGCAAATTGCTGATCAGTTACTCGTTCAAGCAAATATCTATCGTGAGATACAACAATAAGAGTTCCAGGCCACGTATCAAGTAAATCTTCCATCACAGCCAACATATCAGTATCAAGATCATTTCCAGGCTCGTCCATAATTAGAACATTTGGCTCATCAAGAAGAATCAGCAATAATTGCATACGTCGTTTTTGACCGCCAGAAAGATCTCGAATAGGAGTCATCAACTGCTCAGGCTTAAAACCAAGCCTTTCCATCAATTGTCCGGGAGTTACTTCCTTGCCATCAATTACGTAACTTGGCTTGTATCTGCTTAAAACTTCTTTAACTTTGTATTTTCCAAGTTTTTCTAGCTCATCAAGCCTTTGCGAAAGCACAGCGAACTTCACTGTTTTTCCAATGTTTACATGACCTGAAGTAGGTTTTAACGAACCATCAATAATGCTTAATAATGTAGATTTTCCAGCGCCATTAGCACCTACTATTCCAAAACGATCTCCAGGCCCTATAAGCCAAGTAACATCATCAAGAATCATTCTGCCTGTTACAGTCTTTTGTATTGATGCACACGTTTCTAAATTATCTTCTAAATTATCTTCCAAAATGTCTTCTGAATTACTTTGAGAAGAATTTTTTGAAGTATTATCTATTGAAATAGTTACAGAACCATTATGCATAGGCTGATCAAAAGAAGAATGAACAATATCTATTTCATTCAAATTTGAGCAGGATGACGAAGAATCTACAGTATTAGAATCATCTCGCAAATTATTTTCTACTATGCTATTAGAAATATTTGTATCAATATTTGTATCAATATTTGCTAGTTTATGGCTGTTTTCAAAAATTTGAGTCACATCAATTAAATCCACAACCTGCTTACCTAAACGCGAAGTTGCCATCTTCTTTAATTCAAGCGTATTACGCATTGGAGGAACGTCAGCAATCAATTCTCTAGCTTGTTTTACATGGAATTTTTGTTTAGTAGATCTAGCTCTTGCTCCTCTAGAAAGCCAAGCTAACTCTTTACGAGCTAAATTACGCCTACGATTCTCACGAACATCAGCCTGACGTTCTCTCTCAACACGCTGTAACATATATGCACTGTAACCACCTTCAAAAGGATCTATAGTGCCATCGTGAACTTCCCACATAGAGTTACAAACTTCGTCTAAAAACCATCTATCATGCGTAACTAAAAGCAATGCTCCAGTTGCAGGAGTCCAACGATGAAGTAAATGTTCAGCAAGCCAATGTATTGTTACAACATCCAAATGATTTGTAGGCTCATCTAAAGCGAGAATATCCCAATCATGAAGTAATAATCGCGCTAAATCAGCTCTTCTTCTCTGACCGCCTGAAAGAGTTCCAACTCGTGCTTCAAGATTTATTCCACCTAATAATGCTTCAACTATTTCACGAGATTTAGTATCCGCAGCCCACTCGTAATCTTCTCGATTTTCTAAAGCAGCTTCACGCACAGTTGCATTATCGTCTAGAGGATCTCGCTGATCCAACATTCCAAAAGTTAATCCACCGCGCCTAGTTACACGACCAGAATCAGGTAAAAGAGCGCCAGAAAGAAGACGTAATAATGTTGATTTTCCATCTCCATTACGCCCGACTATTCCAATGCGATCCCCTTCACATACACCTTGAGTTACATCTGTAAAAATCGTTTTAGTCGCAAATTCAAGAGATACTCGTTCTAATCCCAAATCATACGTAGGCATAATGCACAAATATAGCCGTAGACTTATACGAATTTATATATTATTGAAATACGCACTCATAGACACAAAAGCACTAACGCACACAAATTCAAAAATAAAAAACAAAATTTATTTTATATAGTTTGGCTTCCCAAGAGATGCACGCAGCACAACACTTGCAGGATTCAATCCAACTCCATGAGCCATATCTGCAAATACAATCTCAGAACCTCCGTAAATAAGTCGCATCATTTCTCGCACAGCTAACGAGCCTATAGTTAAAGGCTCAATATTAACAGTTGTGAGAGGTGGAAATAAGTCACACATTCCACAATCATCGCCAAATCCTACTACGCTAACATCTGCAGGAACTTTAAATCCATGTTCATAAAGTGAACGAATCACGCCAATCGCCTGTAAATCGCTTGCTGTAACAATCACGCTTGGCAATTGCGCTCCTTCTATACCGCATTGCTCTATAACATGATTCATACGCGAATAACTTTCAGAAGACTTCCAAGACGTGCATTGCATAATTCTAGATCTCATTGAATTTGCTTGAGAAATTTTATTCCAAGCACTAAGACGAGTAGCAGCATCGCGCCACATTAAAGGACCAGCTACATACAAAGCATCCCTATGACCGCTAGAATTTACAACACTTACAACATCTGCCATAGCACGCCATTGATTAACTCCAATAAACGAGAATTTTGAAACGCTAGAAGATGAATTTTGTTTCAGTAAAGATCTTCCTTCGTGAATACTTACTGAACCATGCGTAGAAGTTAATATAACTCGAGGAATATTCGAACGAAGCTTACACGATGCAGAAAACATCGCATCTGTTGAAGCTATTATTATAAGCCCATCTATATTTTGCTCATCGAATCCTTTTACAATAAGATCTATATCGCTTTGAGTACACAAAACCTCATTAACCATGCTTAAAGATAGGAAATATCCACGCGACTTAGAAGACGACTCAATCGCACTAACTATATCTTTAACGCCTAAAATCATTGATTCGCCAATAATAAGACCAATAGTATGCGATTTGCTTGTAACTAGCGCACGAGCAGCATTACTTGGACGATATTCTAATTTATCGATCACGTCCATAACTTTTACGCGAGTAGCTGCAGAAACATCTGGGGAATTATTTATGACTCTTGAAACAGTTTGATGACTCACTCCTGCAGCACGCGCTACATCTATCATAGAAACACGCTTATTATGCGCCACTTTTCCAGCTTTCTTTTTTAGTATAGATTATGAAAGATGCCAAGAAATCCTATGCAAATCACTAGCTCCGTATTTAGATATCGCTTCTCGATGTGCAGCAGATCCGTAACCTTTATTATGCGCCCAATCGTAAACAGCATATTTTTCTAAACCAGCATAATCTATCATCATATGATCTCTTGTAACTTTTGCAATAACTGACGCTGCAGCTACACTAGCACATTTACGATCCGCTTTTACTAAAGTGTTCACATCAATTGAAATAGGTAAAATAGGCGCATCAAAAGTATTAAAAACTTTATGTATATAATCGTATGGCCCATCTAATATTACTGCCATTTTATTGTGTTTAACGATTTTATTTAACAAATTAGATTCAAATTCGTTAAGATTTTTATTTGCATTATTAGCATTATTGATACTATTTGCATTATTTGTACTATTTGTATTCGTAATGCTATTTATGTTCTTTGCATTATTTATATTCTTTATAAGATTTTCTTGAGCAGAGCCTATAGCTTTCAAAGCTGCAATTCCTAAAGAGTATTCAATTCCCCAGTCATCTATTTCATGATTCGTACACGATCCAACTGAATATGCGCTACACCAATTTTTCAAAGGCTCATATAACGCTTCTCGCTTGCGTTCTGTAAGAAGTTTAGAATCCGCTAAACCTTCTGGCATAACGTTTTCTAGATTTATCTCACTAGCTCCAAGTATTGCAGCTCCAACCATCACAGGACCAGCTAAAGAGCCACGTCCAACTTCATCTATACCAATAACAAAATCGTATCCTTTAATTAAAAGATCGCGCTCATAATCTAACGAAGGAATTAAAGGTATTTTAGACATATCAAATCAAAAATAATTAAACAATAAAACTAAATTAAATAAACAAAATAATTAGACTTAATCATTTAGAGTAATTAGGGACTTTTTCAAAAGCATCATGATGTGAATCTAATAACCCAATGCGATTAAGTGGCCAGAAACGAGCAACAGCTACTCCCTCTATTTTTGAAATAGGAACTAAGCCGTCATCACCGTCATTCCTGTGATAACGCGAATCAGCAGAATTAGAGCGATTATCTCCTAAAACAAATACATGACCAGGTTTCACTTTTACTTTGAATGGAAAATCGCTAGGATCTACACCAGGCCGAATGTAAGAAGATTCCAACACTTCTACGCCGTTTACAACAATCGGCTCACCTTTACCTTTGCACTCAACAGTATCTCCAGGTAAACCAATTAAACGCTTAATAAGGTTTCCACGAGTTGAGCCAAGAATGCCAGCTTTATTTTGAGAGTCTTGACTTAACCAATTTGCAGGATCTTCAAAAACGACTATATCTCCGCGATGCAAAGAGAAAATCTTAGGAGTTAGCTTAGAAGTAATAACGTTATCTCCAATGTGAATTGTTTCTAGCATAGAACCTGAAGGGATTGTGTATGCTCCCAAAACGAACATGCGTATAAGAACAATCAAAACTATTGGAGTAACATACCACGCGAGTATCTCACGCCATGAACTTTTTTCAGAACGATTATTATCTTTAGCATCTTTAGCATGCTTACCATTGCGAGAATCTTTAGTAGAATTTTTACGAGAACTTTCGTGCGCACTCGCATCCTCCGCATCCTCATCTTGAGGAACAGGAGAAGGATCTATGCCATGCCCTGCAACTGTAACGATGTGATTATCGATTTCATCCATGTTGTCAGCAGTCATATAAATCCTTTGACATACTATTTAGCATTTTGCAAATACAATAAAAGCTCTAAAGCGCTACTAAATAAATCTTAAAGCGATACTCATAGCGCAACCGTAAGTAGCATACTCATAGCGCATAACACATTTGCACAATAAGACTTTTATAAGCAACGTTTACTGATCAATCACAATATAATCAATAAAAGTGATATCACAGTAAACGCTAACTCAACAAACAAATACGCTAAAGCAAGTATTACTTAGCAGAGTTATCTCTACGCTCAGCAATACGAGCAGCTTTACCACGCAAAGAACGCAAGTAGTAAAGCTTAGCGCGACGAACGCGACCACTACGAACCAGCTTAATCGAATCGATAGCTGGGGAATGAAGTGGGAAGCGACGCTCAACACCAGTACCAAAGCTTACTTTACGAACTACGAAAGTTTCACGTACACCTGCACCCTTACGAGCGATAACAACACCAGTAAAAGTCTGAATACGAGAATTGTTACCTTCCTGAATTTTCACGTTTACATCAACAGTGTCACCAGGACGGAAAGCTGGGATTTCTTCAGCAGACTTAAGATGCTTAGCATCAAATGCTTCTACAGCATTCACCATAATAATTCCTCCTCGCCGCCACGTATCGGCGTAAGCTACATCAAAAGTAAATCAACTAAATTGCGATTTTACTTTGACTAATCGTTCCCAAAAAGTTTGCTTTTCAGGGCTTCCATCTGCCAAATCTTAAATAAAGCAGGCTAGACTGATGATAAGCAAACTACGCGGCATCTACTTATCGAAAGCATACAGAACATAAATTTATGCATAATAATGGACATTTTCACAAGATATAAGCACAATACAAACGCAATAAGAACGCAATAAGAACATTAAATAAACACATAGGTTTATTTACAGGATTTTCCTATCAAATGGG
>NZ_KQ961866.1:47378-55613 GCF_001563665.1 Gardnerella vaginalis
CTTAAATCTCTGCCTAACTAATAGCAAAGCATACTTTGTAAAACAAACTATACATAAAAAATAGTAATTTACTTTTAATTACTTCCACCAAATAATGCGAACGAACCTGTGTATATAGAAACAGCTAATGAAATCAACGGAATAATCACACAAACAATTATTAAAATCCAATCAGAAACTTTTACTTTGCTAATTCTTGCATGAGATCTTGGATTAAATCCGCCAAATCCTCTAGCTTCCATTGCCACAGCCAAAGTTGTAGAACGCCGAATTGAAAGAACAAGTAAAGCAAACATTTGAGGGAAAAATGCCTTTAACTTATTCCCATCTCCAATACCGCGAGATCGCCTAGAAGCACTTAAAGCTCGCCAATCATCTTGTAATACGTTAAACATTCTAATTCCAGCTAATCCGCCGTACACAAAACGATCAGAAAAATGCAATATTTGACTAAAAGCATCTGCTAAATCAGTTGCATCTATTCCTATCACAGTTACGATTGATGGAATTCCAATAGCCAAAATTCTTAAAAATGTTGCAAGAGCTAAAGATGAGGATCTGTCTGTAACATGAATCATTCCCCACTGAAACCAAGTGTTTCCACCAGATTTACCATAGAGTAAAACAGTAAGAGCAGACATTGGAGCGCCTATCCACACAGGCCAAGATAAGTAAGCAACTTTCCAAGGCGGAATTTTTATGCAAGCAAAAATAATGAACTCTAAGGCTAAAGCACAAGATGCAGAAACGCAATCAAGAGTGAAAAGCAATGGTATTGAACAAAGAAATGCGCCAATCATTCGATACACAGGATTCATAGATGCAAGTAACGGAGAATAGCTTGATTTCCTTGGATTTTCGGAACGCAAATTAACGTCACTCACACTAATTTTAGATGTATTACTTGCGCTTGAAGATAATTCATCTTTAAACGAGTCAGAATCAGAATCAGAATCAAAGTCAGAGTTGTCAGAATCAGAGTCAGAGTTACGCGAGTCACAAGAACTATTTTCTGCACACAACTCAATCACGCGAGCGCCTAAAGCATTAACTAATTCTTTATCGTGAGTCACAACAATAATGCAAATTCCATCTTTATGAAGACTTTCAATTAAATTGATAATTTGCAACCATGTTTTGCGATCCTGACCAAAAGTAGGCTCATCTAAAATAATCACACTAGGAGCAGCAGCCAAAGACGCAGCAACTGTAAGTCTACGTTTTTCACCACCTGAAAGCGTGTAAGGATTTGAATCAGCATATTGAAGCAAGCTAAATCTTCTAAGTAAAGATTCGGCTTGCTTTCGAGCATCTTCATCGCTCATACCTGTTCTAAGTGGTCCGAGCATAACTTCTTGCAAAACAGTTCCACAAGCAAATTGATGCTCAGGATTTTGAAATACATACGAAATGCGCTTAGCTAATTGAGATGATTTCCATTTAATAGGATCAGTTCCATTAAGACCATTTGAAAGCTTATCGCTTGCAACAACACTTCCGCTTAAAGCAGGCAATAATCCTGCTAAAGTAAGCGATAACGTTGATTTTCCAGCTCCATTAGCTCCAACTAAAGCTGTAATTTGACCAGATTTGAACTCTAAGTTAATATGCTCTGCAATAGGTTTATCTGTATGACTTATAGACAAATCCTTAGTTGAAAGAATTACGTCACCATTTGCATTAGAAGAGTCATAATCTAATTTATAAGATATATCATCTGACTTTTTATAACGCGATGGCAACCAAATACCAAGATCTGTAAAATCTAAATCAGATCTATTAAAAACTTCATCAGGAGTTCCATCAGCTACTATAATTGTGCGAGCAAACGAGGAACGCGCAATATCATCATCGTGGACTTCTTCTAAAGATTCAGATTCTGAAATATCTTCATCTAAACCTAAGACCACAACCCTATCAATCATGTCAATCCACGGTTCAGCATGATGCTCAACAAGTAACATTGTTGAATGAGCAGAATCTAAAACATTTTTAACAGCTTTAACAACTTGATCGACTCCATTGGGGTCAAGATTTGCTGTAGGCTCATCTAAAAGCAAAATACTTGGCTTCATTGCCAACGCTCCAGCTAAAGCCAAACGTTGCTGCTGACCACCGCTTAAATGCGATGTTGAACGGTGTAATTGTAAACCTTCCAATCCAACTTTTTTAAGGCTTTCATTGACTTGCTGCCAAATCAACTCGTGAGGAACGTTCATATTTTCTAGACCAAAAGCAACGTTATCTCCCAATCTTTGGAAAATTGCTTGAGAATCTGGATCTTGTAATACTAATCCAACTTTTCCTATAGCTTGACGAACAGGAATATCGTCAACGTACACACAGCCTTCGCTTATTCCACCATCTTCATCTTCTACTGGAATCATTCCGTTTGATTCTTTAGATTCTTTTGATTCTTCAGATTCTTTAGATTTTTCAGATTTGATTGATTCTTTAGATTCTTTTGATTCTTCAGAAGATAAAATAACGTTACTGCCTATAATTCCGGCAGCACCTGCAAGAATAGTGGATTTCCCTATGCCTGATGCTCCTAGAAGCAAAACTTTCTGCCCCGCTTCAATAGTGAGATTCAACCCACGAACAGCGAAATGTTTGCGAGTTGCATGACGATAACCCCAATTATCGAAACGTAGTTGAGCGTTACAAGAATCCGACGGAAGGAATGTTTCGGAATTCTTAATATCTTCTTCTCTTACAGCTTCTTCTTTAGAGTCATCAGGCATAGTAATAATCCTTTTATGGCAATGATATTTAACGACCGGATGCGAAGGAACTTAACGCGCCAGTTTCACGTATTCCCTTATATAAGAACCACATAAGAAGACCTGCAAACACTGCTCCTGAAACAGCGCTTGTAATAAGATACGTGATTCCGTAACTTCCTAATAAGTCAATACCTTGCAAGTTCTTAACAAAGCTAAATGCCCAAGAACCAACACCAGAAATAGCTCCAGCAAGAGTTGCATACCAAATATTCCAATGCTTATAAAGCAATACGAGGAATACGATTTCTGCACCAACACCCTGAACTACTGCAACAAGATACGTATCTAAAACGCCCCAAATATTACCCATGAAGCCTTCAATAACACCAGCAAGTACTTCAGCATAAAGAGCAGCGCCAGGCTTACGAACTATGATTGCAGCTAGAGGGCCTGCAAAAAGCCACAAGCCGTTAATTAAACCAGCCATTCCAGGAGTTATTGACTCAAGGAAATTCCAAGGTACTGTGCAAAAAGCTGAAACAACCCAATAAATTACAGCAGATACAACAGCTATTGCGGAAGCTACTGCAATATCAGCAACACGCCACCTTAAGCTTAACTTACTAGAAATATTTTCTTCTGACATAATAGTGCCTTTCTTTCATGTGTTACAAAACGTAACACAACTTGAGGCACGGGAAACAGACCTCCGTGCGCCAGCATTATCTGGATTCACGTTCAAGCGGTTTTTCTCAGCTTTTCTCGTGTGAGAAAAGCACCCGTGTCCGTTGGAGAGTTTACGGCATTGCGTAGACTCAATTAAAATTTATGCGATTCGCGCTTAATTTGACGATAAAATAACGCTTTAACTAATCAAACTACTTAGCAAATAAAATTTACTTAGCTTCATAAACCTACTTAGCAATTCGAACTACTTAAAGATATCAAAACTTACTTAGCTAACCTGTCTAAAAGCAAAGCTTCAGTTACAATATTTGATTGCAATCCAGAAAGAGAAATAGACTCGTTCGGACTATGAGCGTTAGATTGAGGATCTTCTGGTCCTGTCACTAAAACTTGAGCTTTAGGGAAAATGCGCTGCAATTCTGGAATAAACGGAATAGAACCGCCTTCGCCTTTGTTAATAGGTTCAACACCAAAAGCATCTTTCATAGAAACTAAAGCATCTTTAGTAGCAATAGCAGAAGGATCCATAGCCCATCCCATGCCATTATCTAAAGGCTCTACGCTAACTTCAGCTCCAAATGGAGCGTGAGATACTAAGAAATCACTTAAAGCTTTTTGAGCATCCTCTGGACGCTGACAAGGAGCTGTTCTAAGAGAAAGACGCAAACGAGTTTCATGAGCAATAACATTAAAACTTTCTTCAACTGGATGAGCATCCATGCCAATTACTGTTAAGCTTGGTTTAGTCCACATTCTTGAAGCCAAAGATCCTGTGCCTGCAAGCTTATAAGAATCAACTACAGATGAATCAGCGCGAACTTGATTCTCGTCTAAATCACGTTGCAAACCACCAATTGGCTCTTGAGATTCAATTCCAGGAACATCTAAATCGCCATCCTTGTTATAAAGCGAAGCAACAAGCATTGAAGCAAGTGTGTAAGCGTCTAAAATCGGACCGCCAAATTGTCCAGAATGAACTTGATGATGAAGAACTTTAACTTTAACATCTAACGTAGTATTTCCACGCAAGCTAGTTGTAAGGCTTGGGATATTTGCAGACCAATTACCAGAATCAGCTACAATAATCACATCTGAATCAAACTCATCTTTATGTGATTCAATGAACGGTATGAAGCTAGGAGAACCCATCTCCTCTTCGCCTTCAATAAATACCTTAATATTTACACACAGTTCATCGCTCAAAGCTTTTAGAGCACCATAGTGAATCGCGATTCCACCACCATCGTCTGCACTGCCACGCCCATACAAACGACCATCTATTTCAGTGCCTTTGAAAGGATCTGTGTTCCACTCGCTTTTATCTGGAACAGGCTGAACATCGTGATGAGCATAAAGTAACACTGTTGGAGCGCTAGGATCCACAATTCGAGAGCCAACTACTTCAAAAGCACCATCAGTTCCATCTGGATTTTTTGACTGTTCAACTCGAGCATCAACACCGACTTCACGCAAAACTTTAGCAACATACTCTGCAGAAACGCGCATATGTTCTCCAGTAATGCCTTTAGCAGAAACAGCACCTAAAGAAATCTTCTTATTTAACACACAAAGCACGTCATCGAAAACGTTTTTGACTCTCTCACGCACATCTTCAACTGCTAAAGTAGCCATGAATCCTCCAAAATCTATTTGAAAAATAATATGCTAATGATTGCAAATAATTCTTGCAATCTTTTCATAAAAAATAATTAAATTTACTTACCTCGCATAGCACGTCTGCTTATATGCTGTTTTTTAGTAGGATCTATGCCTTTAGGAATACCGAATCCGCTTTTGCTTTGCAAAGTGCTTAAACGATTGTTCACATTTGCAAGTTCTAGTTTAGTCATAAAGAATCTACGGCGTGGGTGAAGTTTCGCTAATAACACAAACTTATGATTCGTTTGCTGATAACTTTTTGCATGAAGTACTTTATCTCGCAAATCTTTAAGTTTTACTTCTTTTTTGCTTTCACCTACAACGAATTTATACACTGGAATTAAAGATCCTAATGTTATGTGCTTAATGCTTTGCTCTTGACGATTCATTGCGTTCATAACGCGTTCATAATTGCCTTCGCCAATAAGAAATATGCCATTATGGCCTGTTCCGCGCCAAATTGCATCTTTAGTGCGAGGATCTACCCAAATCGGCTGCTGTGGGAATGAGAATCCGCCTTTATTTATAGATGAAAGTATGCCTATTGCAGCTCCAGATTTGCCTTCGAGTCGAGCATAGCCTACTTTATCTGCTCTCTTAGTTAGAACAATCGTAAAAAGTAAGAATCCAAGCATTATTGCTGTGATCATCATCATAATAAAAGTGACAATTGACCAATGCAACAAGAATCCAATAATTAAGCCTAAAACAACAGGAGCTAGGAATGCTAATGCAAGAAACCATGGCAACTGCTTATCATCACTGTGCGTATATTTATATATTCGTATGATTTGAGAAAAAATATTATTTCGCGAGCTTTTAGCTTTTGCTGTTTTTGTGTTATCAGAATTATTTTTTGCCATGTGTAAATCCCTGATATTTGCGTGTTTTACTATTTAATCAATAATAACTATGTTTCAATACTAAACGAATAAAACTAAGTTATTTAGGCCAAACTCCGTGTTTCTTGTATCGAGGTTTCGGCAATCTCCAGCGCCGTAATTGTATTGCGCGACTCCAAGCATATGTGAAAGATCTAGAAGAACGGCTTACTGATTGCGGACCGTATTTGCTAATCAACTCTTTGCGAAGTCTTCTCCACATAATAAATACGTCTATTGCGCAAATAAGCAAATACACATAAAGCACAACTGTTAAAATAACGCTTATTATTCTCATGCTTACGAACGAGAAAGACATGATTATAACCATAAGAACAAGTGAAAATGGAATGAAATATTCGCCTATGTTGATTCTCGCATCAACGTAATCACGAATGTAAACGCGCCAAGGCAATTGCTCATACTTCGGCATATGAGCTAAATCTCCAGAACGCATAGCTTCATACTCTGCGTTTTCTTTTTCACGTATGCGTATGCGATTGCGGCGCGCGCTTTCTTCACGGTCAACAGGAACAATAGGACGCAATTTTTGCGCTTGCGACACATTTCTTTTAGGTGTAGGAGCGTTTTTTTGACGATTGTTTTTAAGTTGTTGCTTAGACTCGCTATTGCCATCGCGAGCTTCGGCGGATTTTTTGGCAAATGGATTCCATTTCATGTTTGCAGATTACCTAACAGACTAGACGCTTAAAACATAATACTGTTTAAACAAGTTGCAATAAAAAAGGCTTTTGGTTGAATACCCCTAGTAGTATTCAGCCAAAAGCCAACGCACTTAACTTTAAAAACCTATAACAATAGCCTTAACACTAGGAAGAAAAGAAAAACAGCAAACTAGTATTAAAAACAGTAAAGTTATAAAGAATTTAGTAAAACCAGCATGAGTTTCCCTACAAAACAACACGCCAAGCAGTTAAGTGCAAGAACAAAACTTAGGCTTAAACACTAGAAACTTAATATTTAAGCCTAAGTGATACACACAAAACTTTAAAAGCTAAAGCTTAGTGACGGATCTTGCGAACAGCAGCGCCCATGCCAGCGAGGAGAGCAGCAGCCAAAGCAGCGAAAGCTACGCCAACACCAGTCTTGCTGAGCTGCTTCTTGCCCTTACGACCCTTGGTGTTAATGTGAACGCCGTGCTTGCCTTTATCCTTAGAATTCTGCTTGTTTTGCTTGTGATCGTTCTTGTGATCGTTCTTGTGATCGTTCTTGTGATCACTCTTGTGACCGCTTGGAGTTACCTGGCTAGAAGCCAAGCCAAGCTTGAAATCATCAGCATCAAGCTTAAGGAACTTTGGATCCTTCAAAACATCAGCATCATCACCAAGACCTTCATAAGCAGTCTTGTACTCGCCATCAACAAAGCTGTTATACTCTTCCAAAGCTTTAGTGAAAGCAGCTTCAACAGCAGTGGACTTAGCATTAGCCTTATTAAGCTGAGCTTCAGCTACTCTCTGAGCCTTCTGCAATTCCTTTAAGCGCTTAGCATAAGCTGTAGTCTTCTGGAAATCCTCAGAAGCATTATCCTGGTAATCTTCCAAAGCACGGTCTGCAGCTTTCTTAGCTTTCTTAGCTTCTTCAACAGTCTTCTTGAAAGGAGCATACTTATCCCAAGCTTTATTCAAAGCAGTACGCTTCTCACCAAGCTTCTTTTCAGCGTCAGCAAAAGCTTTCTTCTTAGCTTCCTTAGCTTTCTTCTCTTGCTCTTCCTTATATTCCTTAGTAGTAAAATACTTAAGCTGTACTTTCTGCAAATTCTCTTCAGCAGCCTTCTTAGCAGCAACAGCTTCTACATACTTGTAGCCACCTGCTACTTCAGTATTATCAGCTTTCTTAACTACTTTCTTTTCAGCTTCCTTTACTTCGTAGCCATCTTTAGCAGTGCCGTCTTCTTTCAAAGCAACTGCAACAGTGTCAGTGTAATCAGCCTTACGAGTAGCTTCAGCAGTAGCAACCTTGCCTTGAGCTTCAGTAAGTTCCTTCTGGAAGTCAGCTTCAGTGTATTCTTTAGGTTCGTTAGCAAAAGCTGGAGCAGTAGCAACTACTGGAGCAGCAAAAGCCATGCCGGCGAGCAAAGTAGCGCCAGCAGCAAAAGCGGCAATAGCCTTCTTATTTAACATAATATTTCCTTTCTTCTTCTCCACTACGCCATATGACGTAATGAAAAAACTAAATCACTTCTAAAGACTTTTAAATTAAGTTCTAGAAGTGCATCAGCAAGTTATAAACAAGTGATGTTTGCTTTTAAGATACCCCCCCCC
>NZ_KQ961867.1:0-27090 GCF_001563665.1 Gardnerella vaginalis
AAGAAACAAGTTAAGAATAATAGTGAGTCTAAGAAAGTTAAACGTAACCTCACTAACACTGGCGTGAATGTTGCAATTATGACATTATGCGCAACATTTATTTGCCTAATAGCTATAGGAATAAAAGCTTTACGATTAAATCAAAATCTATAAGCAAATATAAATAAGTGAATACAAATAAGCAAATATAAATAAATATCTAAAAAATATGGCGTAGTGCTTGGTTACAAAACATTACGCCATATTTATTTTTCATAAAATCATTTCAAAAATACACAAATATAGATTTCACATTATAAGCAAATTTTAACTTGCCCACACACTCGCATCTTGATCATCTTCATCCGGATTATAAGCAGCTTTAGAATACGTGTATTCGTCATCAACTACACCCGAATCAGCATCCGCGTTAATAGCAGCAAGAACGCCTTTATCTATCTTGTATTGCGGCAACACATTTTTGATGTAACTTGTTACAGCATCTTGCATAGAAACATCATGCCCAACGCGTTCCGCCATAAACCAACGATGATCCAGCACTTCATGGAAGAATTGAGCTGGCTGAATTTGCGAACGAAACTCATGCGGAATCATGCGAACTGTTGGCTCAAAAACCTCACGCATCCAATCAGTTGCAACGATTTCTAGCTCTTCTCCTTGCCTCCAAGTAGAAGTTCTGTAAGCATCTAAATCATTAAGCAAACGACGAGCTTGATTTTCTTGAACATCTAAGCCTGTCAATCGCAAAAGTTTGCGAGATGCGTATCCTGCATCCACAACACGAGGACGAACTAATACACGTCTACCGTCTTCAGACGTTTTCATCTCAAGCTCATCCACATCGAAGCCTAATTCATTCAGACGATTAACACGTCTTTCAATACGCCACATTTCATCAGGACTAAATTTATCAACGTCCGTAAGCGTGCTCCAAAGAGAATGATATCTATCTACTAAACGATTTCCAATGCTAATTTCATCAACTTCCCCAGGCAACAACTGCCCGGAGCTCAAATCCATTAACTCACCAATAATATTTGTACGAGCTAAATCAATATCATATTCGCGTTGACCTGGAGTCAAACTACTGTGCAAATCACCAGTTTCAGCATCAACCAAGAATGCAGAAAAAGCATCTGCATCTCTCAAGAACAAAACGTTAGAAAGTGAAACATCGCCCCAATAAAAGCCTGAAAGATGCAAACGAACCATTAAAACAGCGAGCGCATCAATAAGTCTTTCTGCAGTATCTGGACGCAAAGTTCTTGCAAACAGAGCGCGATATGGAAGAGAAAACTTTAAGTGTCTTGTAACAAGCATTGCCTCAAGTGGCTCACCATTAGAATCTCTACGACCTGCAACCACAGCAATAGGCGTGACGGTTGGCAATTCAAGTTTACGTAAACGGCGGAGAAGCTCATATTCTCTCTCTGCTACTTGTCTTGTTATTTCCTTCATAGCGTAAACTTCATCGCCTACGTGCACAAATCTTACAACGTGTCTAGATATACCTCGAGGAAGATTTACAAATAAATCTTTTGGCCATTGAGAAAGCGGAAGTTCCCAAGGCAACATAAACATTCTAGGATTTGACACTGCAGAAGTAATTTTTAACGCTGAAGGCTCACGTTTTGTAGGCTCTTCATCTTGAGCCGAAACCGAGGTTGCTTGAACAGCACGCGGATCAATATAAGCAGCTTCGTTCCATTCCATATTGTCTAATCTACCCGTCAGTGTGAATGATAATGATACTTTATTTTGATTATTTACCAATAATCAACACAACTGCAATAATTTTCTAATGCTTAATCTAATGCTTAATATGATTTGCAAAGAAAATATCACTCTAAGAAGTGATGCGAAATGCGGGGTAGCGTTATGCAAACCCCGCATTAATCGCATTACATCAAACCGTGCAAGTTATGAGAATAACAATTAGTTCAAGCGCAACTCAGTAGATGGTGCAAACAAATGCATCTTTGCTGGGTCAATCTTAATCTTGACTGTATCTCCAACCTTTGGAAGAGCACGAGGATTCACGCGAATAGTCGTAAGCTTATTCTGATCAGACATCATCGTAGCTGCTTCAGCAGCAGATCCGTCAGTTACAATGTTTCCATAAATGTAGCCATCAGAACCGAGATCTTCAACGTTTACAACATTCAAGGAGAATGCGTTTGGATCATCAAATGTAGCCAAGCTTGCATCTTCTGGACGGAAGCCAACTATAATTTGATTATTATCTTCTGGAGTAAGCTTTGCAACAGCTTCTTGAGGCAAAATAATTGAATCTTCACCAATTTGAGCACGACCATTAAGTACTGGATGCTGATTGAGATTCATAGATGGAGAGCCAATGAATCCTGCAACGAACACGTTTGCTGGACGATCATAAAGTTCTGTTGGAGCACCAACCTGCTGCAAAACACCAAGCTTAATAACAGCAATACGATCACCCATAGTTAAAGCTTCAGTCTGATCGTGCGTCACGTAAAGAGTAGTGACATTGAGCTGGCGCTGCAATGCAGCAATCTGGGTACGAGTCTGAACGCGAAGCTTTGCATCAAGGTTAGAAAGAGGTTCGTCCATAAGGAAGACCTTTGGGTTACGAACAATTGCACGACCCATTGCAACACGCTGACGCTGACCACCAGACAAAGCCTTTGGCTTACGATCCAAATACTCAGTCAAATCCAAAACTTGAGCAGCTTTATGAACTCGCTTCTCAATTTCTTCTGCAGGTACACCAGCAATCTTCAACGCAAAGCCCATGTTCTGCTTAACGGTCATATGTGGGTACAATGCATAATTCTGGAAGACCATTGCAATATCGCGATCCTTTGGCTGCATTGTAGTCACATCTCGACCGCCAATAAGAATACGACCGCGGTTGACTTCTTCAAGACCAGCCAACATTCGCAAAGTAGTAGACTTACCGCAACCAGATGGACCAACGAGCACGAGGAACTCGCCATCCTTAATAGTCATGTTCAAATCATCAACCGATGGCTTATCATTGCCCGGGTAAATGCGAGTCACATGATCAAATACAACTTCTGCCATGATATGTTCCTTTCATCGGCAGGTACGTGCCGAACGATCCGTTGTGAAGGGTGTGCACTCACAAGTCCGTTTCCGACTTCGGCTGGACTTACACGCACACATTACTTATCTGGTCCATTGAAGGTTCTCTTCGTTGAGCCATAATCAAATATAACATGCTTTTACCAACAAAACACTAAATCTTCAATTAGCCTTCATCGGCGTGTCGTCAGTAATTCATAGAAATGCAAAAAAATCAATACAATAACTACGCTTAATAATCTAGATTTAACACTCTATTGAGTTACCATAAAAACATGAACGATATTAGCATGTTCAATTTAAACCAAGGCAGCAATATTGGCGGATACACGCTTATAAAAAGGCTGGGCGGCGGCGCTATGGGCTCTGTATGGAAAGTTCGCGATGACGGAGGCCAAGAATATGCTATGAAAATTTTAAGGGAAAATGCGAGCGAAGATGACTACGCAACACAAAGCGAACAAAATCTCGCAAGAACCCGCTTGCGAAGAGAAGCACTTGCATTACAACGTATAAATCACATTGGCGTTTGCTCAATAGTCGATATGGAACTTGACGCGTCTATAGCTTTCATAGTCACTGAACTTATTGAAGGCTTAAATTTAAAGGAAGATGTTGCAGAAAACGGCCCATATATTCGAGATGATTTAGAAAGACTTGCACACAAACTAATTGACGCGATTAAAGCAGTTCATTCTGCTGGAATAGTCCACAGAGATATAAAACCTACAAATGTAATGATTTCAGCAACAGGACCAGTGCTTGTAGATTTTGGAATCGCAATGGGCGAAGGCGAAAGTCACGTGACTAGAACCGGATTAGTTATGGGAACTCCAGGATTTATAGCGCCAGAAATAATAGAAGGCGGAGATTCTGACGAGCTTACAGATTGGTGGTCTTTAGCAGCAGTTCTTGCATTTGCAGCAACAGGAAGGCCCGTTTTTGGAACAAAACCTATGATGGCAGTTTTGGAACGCGCAGCTTGTGGGAACGCGAATCTTAATGGCATTCCGCCTAGAACTATGGATGCTCTAAGATCTGCTCTAAATCCAAATCGTAATCAAAGATGCACTCCAGAAGAGCTTGAAGAAGCGATTGCAAAAGATGCAGAAAATCCTCTTGCTTGGCAAGGGGCGATGCTCCCTTTTGAGTTAAATATTTCTGAATCTAAATCAGATGATGAAAATACAAGTGAACCTTATATTCAGCAAACCTCTAAATTCTCTAGCGATATGAACTATCAAGATAGTGAAAATACATCGCAAACTATCAATGTTTCACATGAAACAGAAGAAGATTCAGAAACGATATCGTTTAACGGTGTAAGAAATATCGAAAACAACTACACTGATATAACTGATACATACGAATCTAACTACAAAAATAATAAAAACAAAGAAAACGAAAATTACTACAATAACAGTCAAGCTGATTCTATCTCTAAGACTTTGAACGTTAGAAAAATGTGGACAGATGACGTTTTACCAACTTCTATTCTAGATCGCACAACACATATTGACACAACTCCTGTTGCTGTTGGCACAACTCCTGTTGGCACAACTCCTGTTGGCGCAACTCCTATTGACACAACTCCTATTGACACTGGCACAATTCCGGCATATACAACTACAATTGCAGCCACACAAGAAACAGATCCACCGATAGAAAACTCGGTTATACAAGCAGAAAACACAAATCCAACACAACAAGCAAATCTTTCACAAACACAAGATGATTATGATTCAAAAGAAGAAAATCTGAACCAAAAAGCACGACCGTATCTACTTAGAGGCACGTTATTTCTACTTATTTTTATGCCAATACTTCTTGCAACAACATGCATATCTACTTCAGCATCTCTATTCTTACACGCGATATTCATGATTATTTGCGCAACAACAGGATACAATGTTTCATCACATATACATCGACAAAAAATAAATGACGGAATAGGAAAAGATAGATTATTACGCATATTTTTTATACCATGGCATTTTCTAAAAGCGATTCTATATACTATTCCGTCTTTACTAATACTTTCCATCACATCAATTTCATTCGCATATATTTATCCACTTTTAATTAAAGCGACTTGCCAACTTATGGAATTCCCTATATATCTTCCAGAGTGGCTATTTGTAAAAAAATGGGTGATTCTACTTCCTTCTTATACTCCAGAAATCTTTTCGCCTACATCAATAGGATACGCCGTAGGAGTATTGATTGGATGGATTATAGTATCTTTATTCGGCAGATCTAGAATGATTAGATTAGGTTTGGGAGCTATATTCGGCGCTGGAAGAAATTAAAGGAAAACACTAACTAGGAAGACATTAACTAGGGAATTAACTGAGGGAATTAACTGAGGGAATTAAATTTGCAAAAATCAAGTTTTACGCAAAATCATTCCAAATCATTCCAAATTATTCCGCATCATTCCACAGCATTCAAAATCATCGAAAATCATTCAGCATAATTCCGTTGATACCGTACATTAGACTATGTTTATCACAGTAACTAAATTCTATAAAATACAAATTCATCACAACTACGTTAAACACGACTGCGTTAAACACGACTGCGTTATGCGCAAAAGTGATACGAAAGGATAGGCATGATAAAACCAGCCGAAAAAAGAGAATCTAATAGCGCATTAAAAGAAAAAGAACGCCGCCAACAGACAATTATTGGAATTGTTGTTGTTCTCGTAATTATAGCGATGATCACTGGAATAATCATCACAACATATAATGCGCAAAACGCAGATACTAAAAATAAAATAGAAAAAACAATTAAAGCCAAAAAATCTCTCAAGGCCGTCAAAACTGCAGAAAAACCAAAAAATATGAATAATTATGGCGGCATTGCAATAAGCAAAAACGGGTATAACAATCCTGTCAAGGGAGTACCAACCATAGCTGTGTATTTTGATCCTATGTGCCCAGGATGCGCTAACTTCAACCAAAATATCGATCCGTATCTAGTCCAAATGATGGAAGCAGGGCAAATCAACATGGAAATTTACCCAATGTCATTCCTTGATCCACTATCTACGGATCACTATTCTTCTAGGGTTACAGGAGGAATTTATTACATTGCAGATAACAGCAACAATCCAAAATCTCTTTTGGAATTTATAAGTAATATTTTTGACAAAGACTTCCAACCAGATGAAGGCGATAGATACACGCCTGTAAGCAATAAAACACTTGCTGAAAAAGCAATAAAGTCAGGAATCAAAAAAGAAGTTGCAGAAAACGCATTCCAACGTCATTACATAAAATGGCAGAAGACTATGAATACAGCAACTCCTGATAGAAAAGAACTTTGGAATATAAGTGGCTCTAATGCAGGTTCTATGACTACACCAACAGTGACGATTAACGGACATATTTTCGACATGAGTAAAGTCAATGCCAATAATTTGAATATACTTAATGAAATTTTGAAATCTATTGGATTAGACGAAAAAGATTTAGGATCTGCAACCGTGCGTCCAAAACTAGATGATAAAGGAACACCTGCTGCTATATAGAATAATTGCAAAACGTAGCTTTTAAGCACATTTGCAAACAACTATTAAAGCATTGTTTTCAATCCAAAAACATGACAAAAATTGATTAGCAAATAAAAGTAACAAAATATGACACGTGCACACTTGCCACAAACAATAGTTACTGGTACACTAATCAATGTTTTGTTAGCGCATATGTTTATGCGCACTGCCTCCTTAGCTCAGATGGCCAGAGCGGCCGCCTTGTAAGCGGCAGGTCGCCGGTTCGATCCCGGCAGGAGGCTCTGTTTATTCTTCGAAGTTTTGTATCCACAATCAAAAAACATTTTCTGTCTTGATACTGCGATATTTTGCAAATATGCGTTTATGTAACAAACATAAATTGTAAATACATTTCAATAGTGCAAATGATGATTCAACAACTGTAAATATTTATTGTTCATAGTTAGGTACTCGTATTATTGTTGAAATGTGTTTCTGTTTAAATAACATGCATAACTAACAACGTATAATAATAAAAATACATATTCTTTTTGCGAGTAAGTTCTCAGAAACCTTCCCCCAACTCAGGGTTTCTGAGAAACTGAGTGTGGAGCGTCCCCCAACCTGCTCCACCTCACAGGGGCGGGAAAATCCCCTTCTCTCCCGCCCCTTTTTCATGCATACAGAAAAATTTATTATTTTTTTGAATGTTGTTGTGAGGTGTGGGAAATACTTACCTCACAGGAGCTTCAACTTTTTACGCATGTTTAAATGTTGTTGCTTGTAGTAGTAAAAGTTAGATTTTAGCTTACTTTAGTTTTATAAAGAGTTTGGATTAGGTGTAACTTTTTTAAACACCGTTTCGCTTTTTATTGTTCGTTAAGTATTTCCCACACCTCACTAGTACACAATCTATACTTAACTTACATTGTCGATAAACCTATAGGATTATTTACAAAGCCATCCTATTTACTGTTGATAAGAATAAATAATATCGCATTAACATAAATAATTAGTTATAATGAAAGTCTGATTTCGGGAAGCGAGGTTGCATGATACGTCGATGGACACCAAGACGTTTTGTTGTATTAAGACGCGCGAGAATAATTGCATGCGCACTAAGTATTGCAATTATTTGTACGGCGTTTTTTGCCTTCTCAACTAGAAAAGCAGTCGCAATTACAGTTAATGGCAAATCAAAAATTGTAACAACTTACGCAATGAGCGCACAACGACTTCTCGAAGAACAAAACATAAAGATAAAAACACACGATCAAGTACTAACATCTTCTGGAGAAATACTCACAAATCACAGTACAGTTACTGTGCGAAGCGCATATCAGACTTCAGTTACAGTTAATGGCGTTACAATACCATTCTGGACAGTTGCAACAAGCGTAGATCAGCTTATTGGATTCTTTAAAGCAAACGAAAAAAGAGCTGTGAAGATCACAGTTAATCTTCGCAATATATACGACAAACTTTCAGGCGGATTATCGATCAATAAAGAAGGCCCTGTTACAGTTATATGCGATGGAAAAACGCGAATTGCTCCAGACGGGAAACTTCCAGCAAGTTCTATTCTCGATTCACAAGGGATAGTTTTAGGAAAAGAAGATCGAGTAACAGTTGAAAATGATGGCAATAAAACAATTCTTAGAATATTGCGAGTTACTCACGGTCAAGAAAAACGCATTGTGCAAGTACCATTTACAACACAAACCATTAATGACAATAATCTTCCAGAAGGCACACGCATTGTGCAAAAAGCAGGAGTTAATGGCGAAAGAGAAGATGTTTATAACGTTACATACGTTGACGGAAAGCCAGAATCTGCAACTCTTGTTTCTCAAACAGTTACTAAACCAGTTATTGATGAAGTAGTGGCTATTGGGCGTAAATCTGTGCAACAAAAACAAGATAAACCAGAAATAAAGCACGAAAGTGACACGAATACAAAACCAAAGAATAATAAACAAAATAAATCTACAAAAGTAGCACCTTCACCGAAACCTAAATCTGACAAGAAACCAAAACCAAAGTCTGAAGAAAAACCAAAACCACCAGCTCCTGCACCGGCACCAGCTCCGGCACCTGCACCAGCACCAACTGATGACGATACAGATAGCATGGTTCACGCAACTCCAGAGCAAGCAAAACTGTACGCTAAAGCAGCATGCGCAGAATTTGGATGGGTCGGCGAAGAATGGGATGCTCTTGTATGGTTGTGGAATCGCGAATCACATTGGAGATGGAATGCTGAAAACCCAAGCTCTGGAGCATACGGAATCCCACAAGCACTACCAGCAAGTAAACTAGGAGATGTATCGCGTGGAGGCGGTCCTAATTGGCATGAAGATGCTGGAGTGCAAATCAATTGGGGATTAAATTACATAAAAAATCGTTACGGAAGCCCTACAGCAGCAGTCCAACATTCTCATGATGTCGGATGGTACTAAATCAAATTAAATCAACACAAAACTAGAAAACTTTGGATGGTACTAAAGTGACTAAATTAAACAGCGACAACGATAGCTTTGGCGGAAAACTTCTTGGAGCAGCAGATATAAGAAGAATTGCAGCAGAAGAAGGTATTACGCCTAGTAAAAAATTTGGACAAAATTTCGTAATAGATCCTGGAACAGTACGAAAAATTGTAAACATTTCTGGAATTACAGAAAAAGATACAGTTCTAGAAGTAGGTCCTGGATTAGGCTCTCTTTCCTTAGCAATTTTAGAAACTGGAGCAAATCTTACAGCTATAGAAATTGATCCACCTCTAGCAAAACGACTGCCAAATACAGTATTAGAATTCATGCCACAAGCATCTGAACGATTCAGTGTTGTATTGAAAGACGCTCTAAATATTACTAAACAGGATTTGCCTAGAATTGCGAGCGCAAAGAATTTTACTCTAGTAGCAAATCTACCTTATAACGTTGCTACGCCTATTATTTTAACGCTTTTAGAAAAATTTGATAATTTGCAAAACTTCGTAGTAATGGTTCAAAAAGAAGTTGCAGATAGGCTATGCGCGCATCCTGGTAATAAAGTCTATGGAACTCCAAGCGTAAAACTCGCTTGGTATGGGCATGCAGAGCGCTCTGGGATTATTGGAAGAAATGTTTTTTGGCCATCACCTAACGTTGATTCTGCATTAGTTTCTTTCACTAGGGATTGCGTAAGTAAAGGCGATGAAATTCAGCGCGCTGAAGTATTTTCTCTAGTCGATGCCGCATTCCAACAACGTAGAAAAACACTTAATGCAGCTCTAAAAAATCATGTTGAAAAATCCGCATTTGAAATTTCTAAAATAGACCCAACTCGAAGAGGTGAAACTCTTACATGCGAAGAATTTTTGGCATTAGCAAGAGCACAATATAACTTTTAAAATATTCTTATAACTTTTAAAAGCATTGTTTTTTAAGAAATTAAAAGCATTCTTTATAACTTTTAAAAGCATTAGCGAACTCTCGTATTCTAAAATTAAAAATTAAAAACAGTAAGAATAGTTAAGCATTTAGCAAACTATAGATCTAGAACGCCTTTAGGTCATACATAGTCAGTAAAATGCGTGTAAAGTAATACTTCGCGCCTAATTTCAAAATACCTGGTATGCTATTTGAAAAAATTAGAATACGGTGAATTTAAGGATTTTAGGCGTAATCGCAACAAGTTAAGTGTATGGATAGATTTGGAGTATCATGGCGCAAGAATACGATGAGCGCACCGCTCGCAAAGAGTTCATGTATCAAAAGACTAAATCCATATTACTTACTGTTGGAATTGCACTAGTGGTTGCAACTTTGTTATCTTTCATGATCCAATTCCATGTTTTTGGATTAAATTCTCCAAAAACTAAAAAAGATAACAATAATTACGGAATAGTTGCCCCATGCCCTATAAAAGATAAAGACGGCGATAAAATATCGTATCTTGATGCGCGCACTGTTTCTATTCGAATCTTGAATGGAACTAAATTCAGAGGTTTTGCTAACGCTGTAGGCGAGGCTTTGAGAATTCGCGGATTTAATTTAATTGAAGTCGGAAACAATAAAACACAGGGCGTTAAGCGTACAACTATTTATTTTGGCAAAAAATCAATAAATTCTGCTTATACACTAAGCTCTCACTTCGATGAAGTAGCTTTGCAAATGGACGATCGCAAAGACAATCTGGTTGATATAGTTCTTGGAACAGATTTTAGAAATTTGCGACCAAAAACAGATGTTCCTGCTTCTGGAGCAGAAATCACTCCTATTAAAAATTGTCAGGATGCTAATAATATAAAGAATCTTCCTAAAGCTGAAAAGCACAAAGAAGTAAAATAATTTACATTATTTTCCATCTCAAACTAACTACGCTTACCTGGCAATCAAGCTAACCTGGCTAACCAATCTAAGAAAGCTAATCAGGCTTACCACGCTATGAAAGCTAACCAGGCTTAAACTACAACGCAATTGAATTTCTTTTAGATACTATTTGGAAGAAACTTTGCAATATTCGTTTTCATACCAACGCATCAACTCTGCTACAGCTTCATCATGCTCAACTGGACCATAATCCAAACGATAATTAAGCATATGCTTATAAGCTGCTCCTACTACAGGCCCAGGCTTTACATTAAGCAAATCCATAATTTCATTTCCATCCAAATCTGGACGAATAGCATTCAAATCTTCCTGCTTCTTAAGCTCCTTTACTCGCTCTTCCATCTCATCCATAGCATGTTCAAACATTAAGGATTTACGGCGATTCTGCGTAGTAGCATCAGCTCTTGTTAAACGATTCAATCTCTCATATAAATGACCTGAATCTTTAACATATCGCCTTACTGCAGAATCCGTCCAAGGCTCATCTACGTAACCATGGAATCGCAAATGAAGATTCACTAATTCGCTAACATCCTCAATAAGACGGTGATCGCAATGTAAAGCTTTAAGTCTTTTAGCAGTCATTTTTGCGCCAACAACATCATGATGGTGGAAACTCACTTTCCCACCCTCTTCAAACTTACGCGTACGCGGCTTACCAATATCGTGTAAAAGAGCAGCCAGACGAAGAGTCAAATCAGGAGCAGGCACAGCGCCGTTTTCATCTGTTTCTAAAGCAATCGCACGCTCAAGAACCATCATCGTATGTTCAAAAACATCCTTATGGCGATGATGCTCATCTATTTCTAAACGCAATGCTGGAATTTCAGGCAAAACGTATTGCGCAAGCCCAGAATCAACAAGAGCTTCTACGCCTTTACGAGGACGTTCAGAAAGCAACATTTTTTGAAGCTCATCTCTAATGCGTTCTGCAGAAACAATATTCAAACGACTTGACATATCTGAAATCGCTTCAGCCGTTCGCGCTTCAATAGTAAAACCAAGTTGCGCTACAAATCTCACTGCACGCATCATGCGAAGAGGATCATCGTCAAAAGACTGACGCGGATCTACAGGAGTACGTAAAACACCTTTTGCTAAATCATTTGCGCCTGCAAAAGGATCTACAAATTCCATATCTGGAACTCTTAATGCCATTGCATTTACAGTAAAATCTCTACGAGAAAGATCGCCTTCTAAAGTATCTCCGTATTGAACTTCCGGCTTACGAGAATCAGGATTATAAACGTCTGAACGATACGTTGTAACTTCAACTTTTACCTCTGTGCCATCTTTTCGACGTCTAACAGCTCCTAAAGTGCCAAACTTCCTACCCATATCCCAAAATCCGTCATGTCCCCAATGACGCAAAATCGGCTCAAATTCTTCCGGCTTGGCAGAAGTGCAAAAATCAAGATCATGCGAAGTCCTATGCAATAACATGTCTCGCACTGGTCCACCTACTAACGCAAGCTCATAATTGCGCTCAGCAAACAAACGTCCCAATTCTATGGCTTCAGGCCAAACTTCAAAATTTCCAGACACTCTACGCGACACCCTTTCAGCGTAACAACAAACCTATTTCCAGCATACAGTTACCCCAATGCACAGCGGATTGAGTATGGTGGATTGTATGGTTACTCCCGAAGACTTAAGACGCATGCTCGCCAGAGCTTCGAATAACCATACCCAAACACGTGCTAAAGCATCTATAACCCCACTCGATTTAGCTAAGAGAATATCATCTCATAAACAAAAAATCACAAGCGAAGAATCCTCTATTTTCATTGATATACCTGTATTTTCGTCAGGTGAAGACGTTGAAGAAAACGTAATTCACATAGAAGAATCTTTCATCAATGAGCAGATTTCTTTTGCACCTTCTCCTGCAATAATGCCACAGCGTAGAAATGCAGAAGTGCCAAAAACTTTCGCTTCTTTAGACACACAGGATTTGCCAATAGTACGCGAATATTCTGCTGGAGGACTTGTTTTTGACTCGCTCGGGCGTGTCGCAATTATTGCTAGACATTCACGTAGTGGACACCTGGAATGGTGCTTACCAAAAGGACATATAGAAAAAGGCGAAACACCACAACAGACTGCCGTAAGAGAAATACACGAAGAAACAGGCATATTAGGTGAAATTGTGGAATCAATCGCAACTATTGATTATTGGTTTACAGGCACAAGCCAACGAGTGCATAAATTAGTTCACCATTTTGCTTTAAGATATTTAAGCGGCGAAATATCAGTGTTAGGAGATCCCGATCATGAAGCTGAAGAAGCTCGTTGGGTTGATTTTTCCGAGCTTAATAATATTCTTAGTTATCCTAACGAACGCAAAATAGCGTGGCTGTATGCTAGAAAGTCAAACAGGCGGTCTAACAGATATGAAAATTGCGAATAATAAAACAACTTCACTTAAACGTTTTTACAATAATGCGTGCATAGTGATTTTGTGTTTCGCATTATGCATAGCATGTGTTGCAAGCTCACTATTCTTCAGTTTTGACTCCTCAAACGTTGCTAAAGCTGAAGAATTACATAAAAAACATTTAATAGCAAATCCAAAAAGACACGCTTATAAACACGTTAATCCTCTTAGCAAAGGTCTTTCTTTAAAAATAACTGATTCTACTGCAATAGTTACAGATAAAAGCGGATATCATTTATCAATATCTATAAACACCGCTAAAAATCAAACACTTCCGGAAGGAACTATAAGCGTATTCGTAAATCCTTATTACACTTTCACGTCTAGAACAGATATACAAAAATGGGCAGAAGGAGAATCACACATACCCACACGGCAATTACTTGGAAAATCGCAAGTAGATACCATGGCTGCTAAAAGTAATCGAATTGTTAACGTAGATGTTCCCTCAGACTCGCCTAATCTTGCAACCATAAAACAATGGGGTCCAAAACCTTTATTAGTTTTATACACTTCAACAGACGAAAGCCATATCATTTCTGTGCAAACTTTCTTAACTCGTTCTAACGATGGTCTTTCTAATACCAATACTCCTCCTATCGGCATGACTGCTATTATGCCAATACTTGCAAATCCTGATTCTTGGAAAACAACTATTGACACTCAACAGTCAGACGAAATTGTAAATAATAATCGTCCTAATAATGCACAAAATGATCCAAAAAATAATCCAAAAAATAGTAGTAAAACTAATTCACAACATTCTGGGGAAAACAGCAACGATCACGAAAAAACCGGCGATTCCGCAGCTCAAGCAAATAATTCGAATAATTCAAATAACACAAATAACTCAAATAACACAAAAAAACTTAATAAGAAAAATACGTTAAAAAAAGAAAAAATTATTAGCTTCCCATATAACATACGCGCGAAAGTATCGCTGAATAACAACGAACTAAATCGCATTACTAAACAAGTTGATCTTGCAGAAAAACATAATCTTTTGCAAACTATAGCTGACCCTTACACGCTAAAAGCAGCAAGAATACTTTATAGGCCTAGTGCGTTCATGCAAAAAGCAGGTTTTGATATAAGTTCTTATGCAGATGATTCTAATTTTGAACTTTATAAATCTGCTGGAATCACTCCAAATGAATGGTCACTCAAAGAAACTTGTTCAATATATTCATCGTTAGAACCTTCACAAAAACTTTCTCAAAATGACAGCGAGTGCGTAAACGGAAAAACTCCTGTATTCGCATGGCAAACGAATGGCAAGTGGACTCTTAACGCGCTCGTACAAGCTAAAAATAGCGGATACAACACTGTTATTGCAACACACGGATTCGATCCTAATGCAAATCGTTTTGCAACAAATACAGGCGTGTATAACATACAAACAAATTCTGGAGAAATCAACGTTCTTGCTTCTCAAAATGTATTAACACACTTAGCTAATGGGCAAGCTAGTAGCGATTATGCATCAGCAGAATCCACTGAAGCAGGACGCATAAGTAGATTAGTTGCGCAAAGTGCTTTTTATCAAATGGAGCAACCGTATGCTTCTAGAAATCTTCTTATAACTTTTGCAACAAATACAAGCGCAAAATCAATCGACAATGTGATGAACGCTCTCGAAAAATCGCCTTGGATTGATCTAAAAAATCTTCAATCATTAACTTCATCTGAACCTTTTAATAACGAAAATTCAAGAAAGGTTATTCCACTCAATAGCGGTCTAAGCAGCGAGAGTGCAAAATCAAGAAATGATAAATTACGCGAATTAGCAAAATCTCGAGAGAATTTAATAAGTTTTACGAATGACATTTTAGATAATAATGCAATTCAAAAAGAAAAAAGTGATGCTGGAGATGCTCAATCTTTAGCAAAACAGCATGCAAAAATGGGTGCTCTGAGCAAAACAAGTAACTCAAAAATATGGAGCAAAAAGCTTATTGATATTTTCGATTCGATGGCATTCAAAGAAATACTCCATTATGACGGAAAACCGTATTTTGACGCAAAAACACATTCGTCTTCATTCAGTTCAATAGCAAATCAAAGCAACGAAGAAAAAACCAACTCAACACAAGCTAACGAAGAAAAAACTAACACAGAAAAAACTAACGAACCAAAATCAAACGCTTCTCAAAGCAAAAACAAAAAAACACAACAACCTACAAACAATGCGAGCGCAACACAAAAATTCACAACTCAAACTCTCGTAAATAGCTTATTATCTGGAATTCGCATAGTTCCTCCGCCACACATAACAGTATTTAGCGAAACAGCATCCTTGCCTGTAACAATCAGCAACGCACATCCATACCCTATTCGCGTATATCTCACTGCAACAACTAAATCTATGGAAATTGTTTTGGGTAGAACACAAATAGTGAGCATTCCAGCAGACAGTGAAATTCAAGTGACTTTACCTGTACGCGTTACTACATCAGCACAAGTAAAGGCTTTGTTTAGGTTAGAAGATAGGCAACATCACACTTTTTCAACAACTAACTCAACTACTATTACTAGCACACTGCAAATTAGCGATAAAAGCGGTACGATTATCATAATATTTGCTTTCGCTCTCGGCATATGGGGGCTTTACAGACAATTCCATCGTAAAAAGGATCCAGACGAATGAGTTCAGTAGGTCGCAATTCAATGATTATGGCAAGTGGCACTGCGGCTTCTAGAATCACAGGTCAAATTCGCACAATCCTACTTGCAGCAGCACTAGGCACAACAGGACTAGCTGCTAATGCTTATCAAGCTGGATCAACTATCCCTCAACTCATATATGCGCTCGTTTCTGGAGGTATTTTTAACGCTGTACTAGTACCGCAAATCGTACGCACTCTTGAGAAGAAAGATGCAAAAGATAGACTTAACAAGCTAATTACTTTTGCTATAACAATGCTATTAGCAGTCACACTTCTAATGGGTGTTTCAACTCCTGTAATAACGTGGCTTTATGCTGGCGGTGGACCAGAAATGTTAGCTCTAACTAACGCTTTCACTTTATGGTGCATACCACAGATATTTTTCTATGGATTATATACAGTTTTAGGGCAGATTCTTGCCGCAAAAGGCAAATTTGCAATGTATGCGTGGAGCTCAGTTGCAGCAAACATTGTAAGTTGCATTGGATTTGGCACTTTTATAGTTCTTTTCGGCAGAGCCACAACTCAACCGTTATCGTTCTGGAGCAATAGCAGACTTTTACTAACTGCAGGATTCTGGACTTTAGGAGTTGCAATTCAAGCATTACTGCTTTTTATACCTCTTACAAAAATCGGAATCGTATATAAACCTAGCTGGGGTATAAAGGGTATTGGATTGCGTTCTATGGGACCTGTTGCAGCATGGAGCATAGGGATTGTCATAGTAAATCAATTGTCTGTTATGGTTACAACACACACAATTACTAGTGCCCCTCAACTTGCCGAAACAACTATGGGAATTAACCAATTTGACGTAGCAGGTAACGCAACATTCCAAAACGCATATACGATTTACTTACTTCCTTACTCGCTGATAGCAGTATCGGTAGCAACTGCAATTTTCCCGAAAATTTCAAAGGCTGTTGCAACGCATAATATAGCTATAGCACGGCAAGATTTAAGTGATTCTTTAAGACACGTAAGCATACTTATGTGTTTCTTCCTCATAGCGTTCGTAACAATGCCAACGCCAATTTCTTTAGCTTTATTACCATCGATTAGCCTTAAAGAAGCTTATTTCATGTCTACTCCTTTAATGCTACTTTCTTTTAGCCTGCCATTTGCTAGTGCGTATTTGATTATTCAGCGCACTTTCTACGCTTTTGAAGACGGTAAGCAGCCATTCATATTTACTTTAGCTGGAGTAGTAACAGAGTTAGTAGTACTTATTGTTTGCATACAATTCTTCCCTCCAACACAATGGGTAGCTGTTTTAAGCTCGTCAGTAACTATAGAATTTTTGCTCACATTCCCTGCTCTTATATGGATGCTAAGAAGACGCTTCAATAATAATTTAGACGATTCAAGACTTTTATCTACGCATATTAAAATTGCTATCGCTACTGCTGTTTCAATTTGCATAACACTATTAGCTCGCATACCTGTTATGAAAATAATTAACGTTGAAATGCCTCAACTTCACGGAGCAGTAAGATGGATTCGCGCAATTTTAGTTTGCGTTATTTTAACTGTTATTATTATTGTTTCATACGTTGGTACTCTTGTTTTACTTAAAACTCAAGAATTAACTACTTTATACAATTCGTTTGTATTGAAAGTTGCAACAAAAATTCCTGCACTATCTTCATTAAAATTTGTTCAAAAAGTTATTAGTAAAGCTAACAAAAATGCCGATAGCACTGAAATTGCTCTTGATGAAACTAGTGACAAAAGCAATGACGAAAAAGCTTTCACAGGCGCAAATATAGAAAATAAAAAATCATATTTACGCACCTCTTCCAATAATCAAAAGAATCATCGTAAGCCGCGAATTGTTACATCAACTCGTAAAAAATAGTTTACTTTGACTACAAATACGTCATATAAGAAAATATTTACAATATCCACAAAAAGTATGACGCGCATATGACATAAGTACCACTAGAATATTGGTAATAGCATATGAATTTACTATTTTGACAATTAGGAAGAGGAATAGATGAAACCTCGTTTAGGAGATATAATTCTCAATCGTTATGCGCTAGTATCCCCATTGCGTAACGAAGAGGAACTCCAAGTTTGGCAAGCTAGCGACAATATTTTGGAACGCGATTGCCAACTTTTCATCGTACGCGATTCCAGATTCCTAACAGATGTGAACACTATTGCATCAACCCTCGCTTTAGCGCGTAGCCGCAAGTTCACACAAGTACTGCAATTACAGCATATTGACGATATCTCAATTATTATTACAGCTTTAGATTCCGGATTAAGCATAAGTGATTATCTTGCAGACAATAATTCAAAAGAAAGAAGACAATCTAAGCCAATAAGTCCTATCAATCCTCTTAGCTACGAGGCAATACGAACTATTGTTGCAGAAACAGCTGGAATTGTAAGTAAAATGATCGCTAATGGCATTACACATCACGCAATTTCAACAGATACAGTTCGTATTACAACAAATGGCATTGAGCTAGCAGATACTCCAATTAGCCCAATGATTGAAGACTTAACTTTACTGAATAATGCTAAGGATGATACCTCTTCCAAAGATTTAGAAAAGTCTTCGCCATCTCAAGAATCCTATGAGCGAATTGCAACAAGACAATTATCTGCATTGCTTTACTCTCTTCTCACACGCACTATTTCAAAGAACTTACACGATTTTTCATTATCACGCATTAGCGAAAATGTTCCTTCAGAATTTCGTATGATCTGTAAACGTGGATTATGCGAATCACAAGTAGCAGATTCAAACAAGAATCCTAATATAATACCAATGGCATCTATTGCTGAGCTTTCTGCGCTATTAGGTAAATACACGCCACTTAGATCGCTTCGTGCTCAAGATATCTTGCTTCCAAGGTTAGAAGGAGCTGCTTCAGTTAGCTTGATTGAATTGAAAGCAGAAGATAAGAATTCTATATTGCCTTTCCCTGAAGATCTTGTACAAAGTGAAGATCAATTTAACGATGGCTTTAATTCTGCTATACAACAAGCAGAAAATCCTGATTTATTAAATTATGATTTTTCATCAGATTTACGTGATTCTTCACGGAATGAAACAAATGACGATTTAAATGAGACTCCACGTAAAGATTTAAGTAAGGATGAGAACGATATTCCATCTATGCTAAAAGATGAATCTTCACAAATATCTAGTAGTTCTTCGACATCATCTGACGATATTCAAAAAAACGCTGATAGTGCATACAGTTCTTCTAAAAACGGGAAGAACTCATCTGACGTACAAGCTTCAAACGTAAATAAAGTAACTAAAGCCAATAAAAATACTGCTATTGGAGCTATTGGGACTAAAGCATCTAAAGGAGCAAAAGCTGCTATTGGAGCTTTATCTTTTGCCAGCAGCATCATCAAATCATCACAAGCTGCTTCATCCGTTGCACCAGTTGCGTCAAGCGAAACTAGCGCGGCAAATATGTCTATTTCTGGATTTGCTGCTGCAAGCACAAGCATACGAAAAGCTGGCAAAACACTTGGAACACTATTCAAGCGCAATTCTCGTAAAAATTCTAAAAATAAGTCTAAAGAAAAATACGAAAATTATAATAGCGATGAAAATAATATTGATTCATCAGAACTTGAAAACACAAACACAAATGTAGATATAGATTTTCATGATATTGCTGCTGCAGAAATGGCTAATATACTTGCTCCAACTGAATTAGATGCAGACGATTCTATTTTCCCTATGTCTGAACGAAATATACATGTTATAAAAAATGATGATGAAATAGCTCAAGATAATTCAGAAAAAAACTTAGAAGATAATAATTCTAATAGTTCATTAAATAATCGCTCGAATAATTCCAAGCAGAATATAAGCAATATTTCTAGAAATAAAAGTCGTTTGAAGTCGAAATCCGATGATTCCGACTTGTATGATTCTTCTATCTCTAACAATTCATACGATTCTGAGAACTTTAGCGATTCTGAGAACGCGAATGCACAATCTTCTAACGAAGAAGGCGAAACATTCGATCACATTCCAGCAATAGCTTCTTCCACTTTTGATTTTGATGATTTGCTTATTCAAAACTCGCGCCACACAGAGCCTATAGCCCGTGCAAACGCATTCTTAAGTGAGGAATCAGAGTTTACAGGGCGCGTACCTGTTGTAGATAATCAAAGTCGTTTTATAGCTCCTGGAGAAGAATCAGCGCGCGCTTTGCGTGAAGAAGAACTTGAAGATACAGATATGGATTTGCATACAGTTTCTTCACTTTCATCTCTTCCACCAAGTTTTGAGCCTAGAGAGCATGCAGCTAGTATTAAAAAGCAGCAAATACGCAAAAACGGTGAAGATATTGCAGATGCAAAGATTTTCGTAGGTCTTTCTACTAAATTTATAGCAATTAGCATAATGCTGCTATTGATTATTGTTGGATCATTCTTTGCAATACATGGATTGTTGTCATCTCATGAATCATCATCTTCGTTCAACAATTCTAATCCGTGGGATTCTGAAAATATAAATAACGTTCCTTTTGGAAGTCGCGGAATCCTCCCAGAAGAAAAAGCTAAAGGACACAAAGTACCTGAAGGTCATAAAACTGTTAAGGCTGTTCCTGCGCCTAATATTCCTGTAAACAATACTCCTTTTGAAATTGATATACGTCAGTTCTTAAGCAAACCATCTCATCAAAATGGATATGGATATTATATGCATTTGACTCAGCCTCAAGAAGCGTATAGATTTGTTATCTCAATTCGTTCTTCAGGCGGTCATGGATATCTTTTTGCAAACACTAAGAATGACCCTACTAAAGGCGATCAGGTTGCAGAATTTACATTTGATGAAAGCGGCACAACTGAAGTTAAATTCAATAAGCCAATTAAAGCTCAAGACTTTCTACTTTGGGTTCCGGCAAATAGTTTACCGAACAACAGCTTATACATAAATTCTGCAAGGATTTATTAAAGTTTAGAATAAAGGGGAATTTATATGGAAGCGCAATTACGCAAGGTTATTATTATCGGCTCAGGTCCTGCAGGATACACTGCTGCAATTTATTTAGGGCGTGCAGGATACAATCCGTTAGTTATTGCTGGAGCACTTACCCCTGGTGGGCAGCTAGTAAATACCACAGAAGTAGAGAATTATCCTGGATTCCCAGATGGTATTTTAGGTCCAGATCTTATGGACGCGATGCAAAAACAAGCAGAAAAATTTGGTGCAGAAATTATTTTTGACGATGTCACAAACGTGGACTTTTTAAAGCCTGTAAAAAGCGTAACGTTAAGTGATGGCTCAATATACGAATCACACGCTGTTATTGTTTCTACGGGCTCACAAGTGCGCAAATTGGGCGTTCCTGGCGAGCAACAATACTCTGGTCGCGGAGTATCTTATTGCGCGACTTGCGATGGATTCTTCTTCCGCGGTAAACCAATTGTTGTTGTTGGAGGAGGAGATAGCGCTTTTGAAGAAGCTCAATTCTTGACTCGTTTTGGATCTTCCGTTACTTTAATTCACAGACGTAACGAGTTTCGCGCTTCGAAAATTATGGTCGATCGCGCTAAAGAAAATGAAAAAATTAAGTTTGTTTTAGATAGTGTTGTTGAATCTGTAAATGGATCTGATTCAGATGCGCAATCTGTTACTGTAAGAAACGTAAAAACAAACGAAACTCAAGAAATCGAAGCATCTGGAATATTTGTTGCTATTGGACATACTCCTTCGACTGAATTCTTGAATGGAGCTTTGGAACTTAATAGCGATGGAACTATTAAAGTAGAAGGCACTTCAACTAAGACTTCAGTTTCTGGAGTATTTGCAGCAGGAGATGTTGTAGATAACGTATACCGTCAAGCTGTATCAGCTGCTGGAATGGGATGTCATGCAGCTCTTGATGCACAAGCATATTTAAACGAATTAGATGAAAACTAATCGCGTTTTATCGCGTTTTATCGCGTTTTATTGCGTTATTGCGTCTTTATCTGCTTTAGCATAGTGATTCTATGCGAGTCTATTCTGCTTGATTTGGCATAAGCATTTGAACAATTCTCTTCATATCTTCAGGAGAAGAAAATACTATTTCAATATGTCCATGCTGAGGAGTTCCTTTAATAGAAACTTTCGTAGAAAAATGTTTTTCCAATTGGCTACGAATAGGAGATGAAGACCATCTATCATTACGCGCTCTACGAGTCGGAGTAGATCTACGACCTGCTTCGACTCCTTTTAGTGAAACAATTTCTTCAGTAGTTCTCACAGATAAGCCTTCGTCAATAATTCGCTGAGCTACTGATTCCATTTCTTCAGGACTCTCTAAACCTAATAATGCTCTTGCATGACCAGAAGAAAGCAATCCTGAAGCTACTTGCTTTTGAACGGAAGCTGGCAAATTAAGTAAGCGCAAAGTGTTTGCAATTTGAGGTCTAGATTTAGATACTGATTGAGAAAGCTGAGCTTGTGTTAAGCCAAAATCATCAATCATTTGCGCATAAGCAGCTGCTTCTTCTAGTGGATTCAAAGCGACTCTGTGCAAATTCTCCAGCAAGGCATCACGGAGCATATTTTCATCAGGCGTAGTGCGAACAATTGCAGGAACAACATCTAAACCAGCTAATTGAGAAGCGCGCCAACGCCTTTCACCCATTATCAACTCATAGTGAGCTGACTCATTTTTATAAGAAGAATTAGAAGATGATCCATTGTTTTGAGAATTATCTAAGCTTTCGCTATTTTCACGTGAAACTACATTTATTTCACTGTTTGAAGAATCACTTTCTTCTATTTTTCGCACAACAATAGGCTGAAGAACTCCAACTTCCTTGATAGAAGCAGCAAGTTCTTTGAGTTCATCTTCGTCAAAAATCAATCTTGGTTGTTGCGCATTAGGAACAATATCGGAAGGCTTAATATACTCTAAATATCCACCTTCAACAGGCTTTAATCCTTGATTTTGCGCGGTTTCTGTATTATTTTTATCTTCAGCAGAACCATTGTAATTATTGTTCGTTTCATGTGAAACACTCTTATTTTTATCACTTACAAATGTTCTTTCAGCGGAATCTCCGAAGAAGAAATCAATAGGTCTTGTAACATCTTCAAGAGATGGCATTGAAGATCTTTTAGAAGGTTTAGAATTCTTTTTACTTTGAACAGTATTTTTTAATATTGTCGATTCATTATTATTAAATCCAATATTGCGCGATTCATCGCTGTGAGGAGCAATAGAGCGATTCATACTAGGAACTTTAGTTTCATGTGAAACGCTTAATTTAGATGAATAGATGTGAGCATTGTTTTCACTTTTCGTATAACTTTGCTCTACATCTGCGTTCAAATTAACTTTTTCGTCAGTATTATCCCCATTCTCCCCGCTGTTTTGAACACTGCTATCAGAATCACCTATTTTGCGAGAGTCTTTCTTTGAATCTAATAAAGAGTTATCGCTTGTTTCACGAGAAACATTTTGATTTTCCACTTGAGGAGATACTAAGTCATCTTCACCTGGCAATGCTGGGAATAATGCGCCTAATCCTTTACCTAAACGAGATTTCATGCCACTCATCGTTTATTATTCTCCTCTTCTTTTGCAGAGATAACCGACAATACTGTTTCTGAACGTTGCGCAATTTCTAAAGCAGCTTCACGATAAGAAACAGCGCCTGTTCCACGTGAATCATATGTAATAACAGTTTGAGCAAAACTTGGAGCTTCAGAAATCTTCACAGTCCTAGGAATAGTTGTATTAAGAACAATATTAGGATAATGATTTTTCACTTCCTGATATACTTCACGACCAAGCAGAGTACGCTTATCAAACATTGTCACAAGCATTGTAGAAACCACTAAAACAGGATTGTAATGTTTCTGGACCAATCCAATAGTACGAATCAACTGCCCTAATCCTTCGAGAGCATAATATTCAGCTTGAATTGGAATAAGCATTTCTTGTGCTGCGCACATAGCATTTATAACAAGCAATCCTAGTGAAGGTGGGCAATCAATAAATACATAATCGTAATGTTCTTCACTATTTTTCATGAATTCACTAAGAGCATCTTTAAGTAGATTATTGCGATTATCCATATCCGCAAGCTCTAATTCAGCGCCACTTAGATCAATTGATGCAGGAACTACATCTACACCTGGAACATCTTTACAAGTTTGCTTTACTTCACTAATAGTCTTGCGCCCCTCAATAACATCATATACAGAAACATCTCCTGAAGCATGAGGAATGTTGAACGCTGTTGATGCATTACCTTGAGGATCCATATCTATTACAAGAACGCGTAAACCACCTACGGCAATAGCAGCAGCAAGATTAACAGTTGAACTTGTTTTACCAACTCCGCCTTTTTGATTTGCAACAGCAATAAAACGAGTTTTTGAAGGATGAGGGTACGTTACTCCTTCAAGCGCATGATATCGAGAAACTACGTCTGCTAATTCGCTACCAAGCGAAGATCCAGAATCTCCAAAAATACGCTTAATTGTTTCTGATGCAGACTCAACCACTACGTATCACCCCCACCCTCTTTTTACAAACATGTAGTGTTAAGTTTCTATTCTTCTATGGACATAAAACACGTAAAAATCGAATATCGTTTCATGTGAAACACAACAAATCTACATAATAAAACGAATGAAACATCGCAAACAACTGTTGTAAAACCTTGAAAAATAACGGAAATTCCAAATGTTCATATATTAAAATGCAATTGTTTTCACATGAAACAAAATAAAATTAGACAAAACAATAACTAACAATTTTTCTCAATACTTTCACGTGAAACACAACAGCTCCACGTGAAACAAGGCAATTTCACGCATTATTTAAGATTTATTTTGTTTATGACCTAGAAAAATAAAATTTGAAGATGAGAGAAGAACAACACTTGCGCAAAACTTAAATATAAATTACGTGGAACTTAAATACAACTTGCACATGATCTACACATAACTTGCGCATTGAAAAAATGTTTTTGATTTTAGAGCACTGTTATATAGTTAAATCATTGAGTATTTTAACTTATTTTGAAAGGGTGCGATTTATGAGCAAACTTGAGGATCTAATTGCCGAATTGTGCCCAAACGGTGTGGAGTATAAGGCACTAAGTGAAGTGTCAGATATGAAGCGTGGCACGACTGTTACAAAAAAGAGTGTTAATCCTGGGGATATTCCTGTGATTTCTGGAGGTCGTGAGCCTGCTTATTATTGTGATATTTCTAACCGAAATGGCGAAACTATCACTGTTGCTGGAAGTGGCGCTGGAGCAGGGTTTGTACAATACTGGGATAAACCTATTTTTGTTTGCGATGCTTTTTCTGTTAAAGGTATAGATGATTTAACGTCAACTAAATTTTTGTATTATGTTTTGCTTAGTAAGCAAGAAGCTATTTATGCCACGAAAAAAGGTGGCGGCGTACCACATGTGCATATTTCAAGCATAAAAGATTTTGAAATCCCAGTGCCACCTCTTGACGTGCAAGCGGAGATTGTGCGGATTTTAGACACGTTCACAGAGCTTACAACAAAACTTACAGAGAATCTTACAGCAGAGCTTACAGCTCGAAGCAAGCAATACGAATACTATCGAGATACTTTGCTTACATTTGACGACAACAATCCTTTACACTCGCTTATCTCACGCTACTGCCCTACTGGCGTGGAGTATAAGAAGATTGGCGATATTGCCACGAATGTATTCAGAGGTTCTGGAATTAAAAAAGATCAGGTAACTTCTACTGGAATACCGTGCGTTAGATACGGGGAAATTTATACTAAATATAATTTGTGGTTTGATTCTTGCTTTTCGCATACAAGTGAATCTTTAATTACTAATAAAAAGTATTTTGAACATGGGGATATTTTATTTGCAATTACTGGTGAGAGCGTTGAAGACATTGCTAAATCATGCGCTTATGTTGGTAATGAAAAATGTTTAGCTGGCGGAGATATTGTTGTCGTAAAGCATAATCAAAATCCTAAGTATTTGAGCTATGCATTATCAACTACTAACGCTCGTTTGCAAAAAAGTTCTGGAAAAGTTAAGAGCAAGGTCGTTCATGCAAGCACAGAATCAATTAAAGGAATAACAATCCCCATTCCACCTCTTGACGTACAGCGTCAAATCGTACAAATTCTGGATCGTTTTGACGCATTGTGCAATGATTTAACTCAAGGTTTGCCTGCAGAAATCGAAGCTAGACGCAAGCAATACGAGTACTATCGAGATCAACTCCTGAACTTCAAGCGTGCGTAATGTAGTTATGCACAATTTATGTAAAACAAACTATAAAAGCTTATTTAGTATTACAATTTACATAAATTACATTTCTAGTGAGACTCGCCGAAGAGATTGAGGAGGTAAAAAATGTCTGCTAAACTCGTAAGCAATAGCAGCCCCCTAAGCCTACTAACAGTGCTCAAACCTGGGGGTTCTTCTTGTTTTTCAGCTGATTCAAAGCCTCCAAAATCTGTAGGAGCATATACATACCTCAATCGCATCGTATTGCAAAAGAAGAGTACGAAAAATATAAGAAATACTTTAAAGGAGTGCCTGAAATTGAAAAATGGTAATGTTCAAGAATTTGTGGATCATATATATTATGGCGATGAACTTTGGTTCCGTTACAAAGGGATACTGTATTTTCTAGAAGGATGGTCTAACGAAAATCATCTTGATTTGAAATTATATGAGATGCGTGAAAATGGCAAAGAATATTCGTGGAAAGGTGATAATAAAAAATATCCTGTTGATGAATTTATTAATGCAAAAATTTGGAATGATAAGACTTTTTGGCAAGTGGAGCAAGATATAGAGTGGGTTGACGATGATGCAAGTTAGTTTGCCTGCAGAAATCGAAGCTAGACGCAAGAAATACAAGTATTACCGAAATCAACTCCTGAACTTCAAACACATATAATCTTCAGGATTAAAAAGCAGATTTTATTAACAATGTAATTTCAAACACAATGTAATTCGCGCACATCATGTACTAGTGAGGCGCGGGAAAAACTTAACGAACAATAAAAAGCGAAACGGTATTTA
>NZ_KQ961867.1:27190-97642 GCF_001563665.1 Gardnerella vaginalis
CACAAAACTAAAGTAAGCTAAAATCTAACTTTCACTACCACAAGCAACAACATTTGAGCATGCGTAAAAAGTTGAAGCTCCTGTGAGGTAAGTATTTCCCACACCTCACAAACACAGTAAAAAACAATTACGTAAAAATCTTATATCCCTGTTGACGAAGTAAGTTAAATACACATCATGTACTAGTGAGGGATGGGTGTTGCTTGGTCGAACAATATAAAAGTGGAGCGATTCTAAATAAATTCCAACATAATCCAATCCTATTGGGAATAAAAAGTTAAATTAAAAATCTAAAAACTAGTAACACAAGCATAATGACAATGTACCTCATAAGAGCGTAACGTCTGTGAGACAAGTAACACCCATACCTCATTATCATATGGATATACACGCATATGAACGAGAAATCTTAAATCTCTGCCTAACTAATAGCAAAGCATATTTTGTAAAACAAACTATAGATTTATTTACTAAGCAAATAAAGTATAGATTACATACTAGTGAGATGTGGAAATTACTTAACGAACAATAAAAAGCGAAACGGTATTTGAAGAAGTTACACCTAATCCAAACTCTTTATAAAACTAAAGTAAGCTAAAATCTAACTTTTACTACTACAAGCAACAACATTTAAACATGCGTAAAAAGTTGAAGCTCCTGTGAGGTAAGTATTTCCCACACATCACAACAACAATCATATTTTGTAAAACAATCCTATACTTTATTCACAAAATTAGGCTTTATCGACTATCACAACAGTCGTTGATTGTAATCCGCGTGCAACAGGAGCTTCAACAACACGAGGATTCACTCCACCTGCTTTGCGAATCATTTTCGAAGCCTTTTCAATTTCAGCTTGAGCAGATTTGCCTTTAAGCGCAACAAGACTGCCATGTTTGCGTAAAAGAGGTATTGTCCAACCAGCTAACTTAGTCATAGGCGCTACTGCTCTGCATGTTACAGCATCAAACGGTTGAATCTTATGCTCTTTGACTTGAGAAATAACTTCATCAGAACGACCATGAAAAATAGTCACATTTTTAAGATCCATTAAAGACACGCATTCTTCTAACCAAACTACGCGTCTTTCCATTGGCTCAATCAAAGTTATATTTACGTCTGGCAAACATGCAGCTATAACCAAACCTGGAAATCCGCCACCACTGCCAACGTCCGCGATTCTTTTTTGCTTACTATTTACAACAATTTTTTCAATAAACGGAACTGCAGCAGCAGAATTTAATATGTGCCTTTCCCAAAGTATGCACATATCGCGTGGTCCAACTAAACCGCGAATCAACCCCTCTTTACAAAGTTTCACATGAAACAATCTGCATTTAGGTAGTGCATCGCCAAGCACTTCACATAATATTGGCGAAGAATCTAATTCATCTAGAATATTCTCATCGAAAGTATTCTCAAGGTTAGCATTCGCAACGCCTTCAGAATCTTTAGCGTTTTCATTATTCGCAACGCCTTCAGAATTCACAACGCCTTCAGAATTTTCCACGCGCAAACCATCTTCCATAACTGCACACAACTTTTATATTTTATACTTTAATATTCTAAAATTTCAGCACTTTAAAACTTAAGCACTTTAGTACTGTAAATTTTAAAACTTTTATATGTTCGCTCAAATATCAGCAAAAGTTACACAACAAAAACATTTTTGTTTTATCGTGTAACTTTCGTTTTACTGACTTATTTTATATTTATTTACAATAAATTTTTACTCATCAACGTATTCAACATCTTCATCGAAATTATCTGAATCTTCATCTTCAGAAAGACTTGCAGGCATATAAACAGTCACATATCTGCGAGGTTCTTCACCATGAGAACGCGAACGCAATCCCTCATCTCGAACCGTATCGTGTATAACTTTACGCTCAAAAGAATTCATAGGTCTTAAGCTCACAGATTCACCAGTTTCACGAACCTCATCAACAGCATCTAAAGCCATATCTCGCAAATGTTGGCGTTTTCTCTTTAAGAAACCATCAACATCAACAATTAGATGAGAGCGCTCACCAGTCTTCTGTTGCACAGCAAGTCTGCTCAACTGTTGTAAAGCATCAACAACTTCACCATTACGACCAATCAAATTTTTAATGTCAGTATCATCATCTGCAACAATCTGAATCATAGGGCGATTATTACGAACTCCCATCTCAATATCGCCTTCATAATCAGCGATATCAAGTAATCCTTCTAAATAATCAGCAGCAATATCAGCTTCTTCATTGAGCTGCTCTACTGTTTTACTTTCTTCCTGTACCATACTCACTCCTTAGCACGACTGTAAATCGCTTTTATAAGTCTACTTAAAAAATAACGTCACATTAACAATTACATTATCACTTATAACAGTATTATCACTCATAACAGCACGATTATGCATCTTATGCAACATAACAATGCAACATAACAATATCAGTAATATCACTTTAAACAATAAGTAATAATTATTTATTAAATTATGAATTTTTACTTATAAATTTCATACAATACTCGAGCAAAGATTCTACGAACTCGCGCATTATACTCAAAAACTTAAATTAAGAGCGCTTACGCTTGCGTTGAGGCTGTTTCCTTTGGAAACCTTCAACCTCTCGCCTTTCAGCTTCTTCACGCGCTTTTTGCAACGCTTCTTCTTCTAATGTAGGCAATCCTTCACGCTCTCTGCGCTTAACTTCCCTATCGTGATCTCGCTTTTCTTTTTCGCTAGCTGCCGGAGAACCAGGAGTTGGGAAAGCATAAACCTGCCAAATTGAGCGGAGCATATTCATAATATTGTTTACAAGCCAATATATCAACATTGCAAATGGAAGTGCAAAAGCAGAGAAAACGTAAATCAGAGGGAATCCCCACATCATAAGTTTCTGCATCGTATATTGACTGCCCTGCTTAGCTTCAGGAGGCAAATTTTTACGAACGTTATTAAATTGCATGTACCACATTGCAGCACACATAAGAATCACAACTAAAACAATGATGATCTTACCGGCTAATTGAACAGTAATGAATGTATCGGAAAGACCTACACCAAAAACATGTGTTTTTACAAATTGTTTTGCAACTGTAACATCAAAAGCGCCAAGCGGAGCATGCTTACCGTTTGCAATAAAAGGAATTACTGAAAGCGTATACCACATACTCATAAAAGCAGGACCTTGAATCATCATAGGTAAGCAAGAACCAGCAGGATTAGCATTATTATCCTGATAAAGCTTCATCATCTCACGTTGCATAGCTTCTTTGCTTGCAGGATCATTTTTCCCTTTATATTTTTGCTGAATTTTCTTAATTTGAGGGGAAATAGCCTGCATTTGGCGCATTCCTTTAATGCTTTTAATAAACGCAGGGAAAATGCATGCATGAACAACCAATAGCAAAAATACTATTGAAAGCACCCAAGACAATCCTATTTCATTCATTCCTATAAGGGTTAAGAACTTGTGGAACAACACCATAATTTGAGTCATAATCCACTCAACTGGCGTTAGGATTTTATAAAACCATCCGAAGAATCCATTATCAAGTACGAAATGATCTTGATTAAACATTAGTTTTCCTTGTCTTCTTCAGCCAAGGGAGTTAGCCGTGGCTCTTCATGCGCTTTAGACCAAGCACAACGATAAAAAATAGAATATTTTCGCGGAACATCGTCAATACTACAACTAGTCCATGGTCGGCATCTTAATAATCTCAAAAAAGCTAACAATCCGCCACGAAATGCTCCATAACGCTCAATAGCTTCAATTGCATATCTGGAACAAGTAGGGTAGTAGCGACAGCATGCAGGATTATTGGAAGATATTACTCTCTGATACCAGCGAATAGAATTAATCATTATTGAGGAACATGAAATATGCGATTTGGCTTTATTTGCTTTATTATCAAAAGCAGATTTGCTATACATATCTTTCACCTTCCTCTTTAAAAATCCTCGCATTGTATAACTTTATGAAATCTTAAAAGTCTTTAGAAAAATCTAATAAACTTTTAACAACCTTCTTAACAACACTTTTAGCAACATCTATTCATCGCAATAATCCTCTTCAATCATATAGACTCTGTTTCAGAACTATTTGAAGTACGAGAATCTACTTCGCGAGAATCTTGTGAAAAATCGTATGAACATTTTTTAGAATCATTTATGAAATCTTCATATGAGTCTTTCTTAAAATCTTCATACAAAGATTCGCTAGATTCATCGCTTTTATGTTCATTAGATTGATCCACTATCTCGCGATTGAAAGATGTGTTGCTTTTTTGCTCATGAATCTTAGCATTATTGGTTATATTGATAAACAATTTTTCAACTTGCTGATTCAATGAAGCAAACGTTGCATTTGCAGCACTAGGTTTTGCTCGTAACACAACATCACAATAACAAGGCAATAAAGATTCGTATTTACTTGCAAGCACACGAAAGCGTCTTTTAACTAAATTACGCACTACTGCTTTGCCAACTGATTTAGATACTGCAAGACCAAGTCTTTTACATTTTTCCTTTTCCGCGTGCTTAACTCCAAAAGAATAATTTTTCGCGGAATCGTTGGAATTATAAGACTTTTCAGGCTGTTTTAAGGTATCAAAAAATTCCGCGGGACTACTATCAAATCCCGTGGTTTCATTATTCGTAAAATCATTTACCTGATTAAGTGCGCTACATACGGTTGTATCGTCACGCATCAAATAATGCGCGACGATATCCCGCGAACTCACTTTGCGCCGTTTTTTGAGTACCGCAACAAAGTCACGATGGCTTTTCAGCCTTTCCATATTTACGACGCTATCTCAACTCAGGCAGACAGCGACTTACGACCTTTAGCGCGACGACGATTGATTACTGCGCGACCAGCACGCGTACGCATGCGAACGCGGAAGCCGTGCTTCATGTGACGACGACGATTATTTGGCTGGAATGTCCTTTTCATAAATAATGCTCCTATATTCAGTCATGTAAAAACGTGACCAATTTTACGTCAAGCTCTACTAAATTACTATTACCCCTCACCAAAAGGCAAAAAACTCAATCAATTATTACACAAATTATTCATATTTCAAACAGAATTTATATAAATTAACTTAGATATTTTCTATTAAATAAAATAATTAAATTACTCGTGAATAAATACGAAAGCCCTAGAAAACTTTAGAAATTCGATAATTTAAGCATTCAAAAAATTATCCACAAATTACACGCATGTTATTAACAATCCAATATTTTCAACACGCGAGGCTGTGGATAACTTCACAGGGTGGTAGTAAACATGTTCTATTGAAGTTCTTTTTCTTACGCGCAAAAATGTTATACACGCAATGAATTTAGGATTTCTTAATTAGGCGTTTTGGATTGGAGTGGTATGTCTGATGCATTCAGCGACCCAGTAGCACAAGCTGCTATTGTATGGGCCAATACGCTTAGTGTATTAAAACATAATGCTTTACTAAGTGCTAGAGATAAAAGCTGGTTTGAAGGTGTTCATCCTGAGGCAATTTATGGCACTACTATTGTTTTATGCGTTACAAGTGCCACTGCTCAGCAAGCACTTCAAAATGAGCTTAATGAGCCATTACTAGTGGCATTAAAGATCTGCACAGGAAAAGATATGTTTCCTGCTTTTAAGATTGTAAAGCCTTACGATAGTTTTTCTGAAGATAACAATAATTTTTCTGAAAATAATAATCAAACTAATACAAATAACAGGAATTTGAACGTTCAAAACGCTCAAAACAATCAAAATATACAGAATAATCTAAACGTTCAAGACGCTCAAATCTTTAATCAAAATAATCGAAGCATTGACCAATATGGCAAAGATATCACAAAAAACAGCGTTAGTAATGCAAACAACTCATTAACAGGTTCAAAATCAAACTTTTCTTCAACTATTTACACTTCTGAATCCGGAACTACAGAAGTAAGAAAGTACACATTTGATGAATCTGAAGCAAAACGATATATTTTAGACCCATACTATGGCTATTCTGAGTTAGATGATTATGGCAGAAAACCTGTTGATGAAATTCCAAACTTCGCAGATTTAAAAGAAACTGATTTTACTGTTACTGAAGTCAAAGACGATAGATATAGCGAAAACGATGTCTATAACAGAAACAATAGATATAACAAAAAAGACAGCAATAGCGAAAATAAAGATGCTAGCGTAAACGAAGAAGATATAAATAACAAAAACGAAAACTATAGCGAAAATAAAGATATTATCGAAATCGATAGCGCTAACGTTAGCGCTAACGTTAGAGAAAACGAAGAAGATAATTCTATACCAATACAGCCACCTTTTCCTTTATCTACTGGATTTTCTGTTTTTAAACCAGAAATCATTGGTTCTTCAATAACTAACAATAAGGGTAATGGGAAAATATCTGTTTCTGTAAAAACAGATCCTAAAACTCATTTAAATGTTTGCGCTACTTTTGATAATTTTGTTCCGGGAGATTCAAATCGTTTTGCGCGAACTGTTGCTCTGGCTGTTGCAGAAGGTTCCGGAAAAGATTTCAATCCTTTGTGTATTTATGGAGGATCCGGATTAGGTAAAACTCATTTGCTTAATGCTATTGGAAATTATGCTTTAGTAAAAGATTCTTCACTAAAAGTTAGATATGTAACAAGTGAGGAATTTACAAATGATTTTATTGATGCTTTGCGAGTTCCTAATGAAAGTCAAAATAAAATCTCCGAGTTTAATAGAAAATATCGAGAGGTTGATTTTTTGCTTATTGACGATATTCAATTTTTAGGCGGTAAAGAAGCCACATTAGAGCAATTCTTCCATACTTTTAATGCTCTTTATCAAGCTAATAAGCGCATTGTTATTGCTTCTGATGTTGCTCCTAAACGTTTGCGAGGATTTGAATCTAGACTTATTACAAGATTTGAATCTGGTTTAACTGTTGATATTAAGCCACCTGATTTAGAAACTCGAATTGCTATTTTAAAAATGATGGCTTCAACAAATTCTGTAAAAATTCCTGCTGAAGTTTTCGATCTTATAGCTGAACGTTTTACTCAAAATATTCGAGAGCTTGAAGGAGCTTTAACTAGAGTTACTGCTGTTGCATCATTAAGTAATCAACCTGTTAGTAGAGTTCTTGCTGAAAGAGCTTTACAGGATTTTTTTGCATCAGATATTGAAATTCGTCCTACTGATATTATTGGTCAAGTTGCGAAATATTTTCATCTTACTTTTGACGAAATAGTTGGTCGCACACGCACTAAAAATGTAGCTTTATCTCGTCAAATCGCAATGTATCTTGCTAGAGAAATGACTAGCATGAGCTTAGTCGATATTGGTGAAGTTTTTGGCGGTAGAGATCATACTACTGTAATGCATGCTTATACGAGAATTAGTGATGAAATGAAGCAAAAACAGGAAATTTATAACTATGTTATTGATTTAACTGTTCGTTTAAAGCAACATAATGCTCCTGATGAAGACGGGAAAAATAGCGAAGAAAATTCGGAGCAAAATAATTAGAATTTTATCAAAATCAGATTTATACGATTATTCGCGATTATTTTAGCGAGATTATTCGAGAGAATATTAGCTAAATTATTCGCGAAAATATTCGAGAGAATAATCGAGAGAATTTTGTTCAATAATTTTTACGAATTTTTCTTTTTACGCTGAATTTTTGATTTATTTTTAACTATAAAAAGCGGTTTTCCACAAACTTATTATTGGGTAGTTAATAAAAAAATAAAAAGTTATCCACATATTTATTAACAAATGTGGGTAAACCCTGGGCATAAGTCGTGGAAAACGCCGCTAAAAAATGTGGATAACAAGTTAATAAAAGCCTTTAAAATGTGGATACGCCAAGAAATAGCTCCGAATGTGGATAAGTCGCCAAGTTATGCACATTGACTTCCACAGGTTATGCACATTCTCTTTTTGTGGATAAGCCTTCTTATTTCTTGATTTTTATTAGTTATCCACATATCCACGGTGCTTAATATGAATATTATTTTTATTTTATTTAATAACTAAAGTAATAACCAACCATTTTTTATATCAGCTTTTGAAAAGATTTCGGGTAACACCTTACGCTAAACTAAATTAAGATTTTAAGAAACGAGGAAGTATGCAAGTAGAAGTTAATTCCGAAGCCTTTGCAGACGCAGTAGCTTGGACCACAAGAATCATAGATTCTAGACCAGCAAACCCTATTCTTGCTGGATTAAAAATTGAAGCATCAAATGGTACGCTAAACCTTTCTGCTTTCAATTATCAAGTTTCAAGCAAAAACCATATTGAAGCTGAAGTTGAAGAAGATGGAAGCATACTAGTTCTTGGTCGCCTATTAGCCGAAATAACTAAACTTCTACCTAACGAAAAAACAACATTATCCTCAAATGAAACTACTTTGACTATTACTTCTGGAAAATCAACTTTTAATTTGCAACTAATGCCTGAAAGTGAATATCCAGATCTTCCTACAATGCCTGAAAAATTAGGTCAAGTTGATGCACCTACTTTTATTCAAGCAGTTAATCAAGCTTCTGTAGCTATTTCACGTGACGATGAAAGACCTGTTCTTAGAGGAATTCATGTTCGCTTTGAAAATGATTCTGTTATTATGACTTCAACTGATAGATATAGGCTATCTAGAGCATCTTTTAAGTGGACTCCAGAAAAACAAGATATAAACACTGAAGCTCTTATTATGGGCACTTTACTTAAAGATGTATCTAGATCTTTAAACGATAATAGCAATGTTTTAATAAATCTTAATGCTGAAGATCCTAATCTCTTAGGATTTGAAAATTCATATCATTCCACTACAGCTCAACTTATTGATAGCGAATTTCCTTCTTTAGATCTCTTATTCTCAGAAGAATATTCTATTCACGCTGTTATTGATAAACAAAATCTTATTAACGCAATTAAAAGAGTTTCACTAGTCGTAGGTAGAGATCCTTCTATTACTCTTTCATTTGAAGGTCAAGAGCTAACTCTTTTCGCTGGAGATTCAAATGAATCACAAGCAAAAGAGAGCATTAACATTGACATGGATGGAGAAGATATTCAAGTTAAATTTAATCCTAATTTCTTAATTGAAGGATTAAATAATATTACTGAGCCATACGTTCATGTGAAGATAAAAACAGCTGTTAAACCAGTAGAATTTAATGGACAACAAGAAATAGATGGAGATGAATCTCTAACTTATCGTTATCTTGTTGTTCCAATGCTTCCACGATAAAAATAGCAATAAAAATATTAGATTCTTAGCCTTTGAATGATGTTTTAATAGATTATTTATAATCTTAAATTTTCTGCTAAATATCATTCAAAGGTAAATATTTTTATTTAGAAAACAAATAAGAATAAATAAATCATTAAATAATAAAATAAAAATATTAGAATATAAAAAAACATTAGTTTTAAAAGATTTTGATTAGCAATTTTTTTTTTAGGAGGAATAATGCATATTTCGCTTATTGCTCTAGATAATTTTAGATCATGGAATCATTGTGTAATTGATTGCAATCCTGATATTAATGTTTTTTATGGTAATAACGGTCTAGGTAAAACAAATATTGTTGAAGCTATTGAAGTTATTTCAACTGGAGTAAGTCATAGAACTTCTTTAACAACTCCACTTATTAAAAAAGGAAATTCTTCTGCAACTATTCGTTTTAATGTTAATAATTTAAATAGTTTAAGTGATTTAAATAATACTTTTAAAAATAAGAATTTATTAGACAATGAAAAATTAAACGATTCTTGTAACGATTCTTGTAACGAAATTTGTACTTATGAAGTTACTTTGAATTCTAGAGGAGCTAATCGCGCTCGTATAAATTCTGGAAAATCTATTTATATGCGAGATGTTGTTGGCTTAATACCATCTGTTTCTTTTACTCCAAGAGATCAGTTTTTAGTATTAGGAGATCCTTCTAATCGTCGAACTTTTTTAGATCAAGCTGGAGTTTTACTGATATCTGGATACTCTAGACTTATTCAAGAATATAAGCATATTGCTAAGCAAAGAACTGCTTTATTAAAACAATTATCAAATAATTCTGTAAATGTTTCTCTTTCAAGTTTGGAAATTTGGACTGGAAGATTGATTGAAGTTGGTATTTCCATAACTAAAAATCGCATAAAAATTATCAAAGAACTTTCAAAATATTTTTCATCTATTATAAGTGAAATAACTAGCTGTAAGCAAAATGCAAATATAATTTATAATCCTTCTTTTGAAGAAGTTTTTGATGTTTTTAGCGATGCTACTGGTGAAGATAACTGTAATCTTGATTGTAATGTTGATGGCGTTTTTTGCCGTGATACAAATGGTGAAGTTTCTGTTGGTGAAAAAAATAGTGATTACTTATTTAAAAGTTGTGCTTCAAAAATAAGTGAGCATTTTCAACGTATCTATGCTGGTGAAGTTGCTAGAGGATGTAATCTTATTGGCCCTCATCGTGATGATTTTTCTATAGAACTTGACGGATTTGATGCTAGAGATTTTGCATCTAATGGAGAGTCTTGGACTATTGCTTTAGCTCTGAAAATGTCTTTATTTAAGGCTTTAGAAGATAAAAATAATCAAAAACCTATTATTATTTTAGATGATGTTTTTTCTCAATTAGATGAGTCGCGTAGATTGCAAATAGTCAATTTTATTCGTAATAAAGGTCAAGTTTTTATTACTGTTGCTTCATTAAGTGATATACCGAAAAATGATGTTATAAAAAGTGATTCTTTTATTGATGTTTCTAAATTAGTTTTTTGTGAAAATAATTTTAATAATACTATTCAAAACATTGATTCTAGTCATAAAAGTATTATCGATGAAGTTATTTCTAAGCGAAATTTAAGTGGTTCGAGTAGTAGTGATTCAAATGATGTAAGCAGTAAAGAAAACAATGGTGAGAGAATATGAAGAAGCCTGTACATTTAATTTTGAATCTTGATACTAGAGTTTTACCATCACTTATTTTTGAACCTATTAAAAATAAGGGAGAAAAATTAGAAAAGCTAGATCAAAAGCAAGAGGATTCTTGGGAAAGTTTTGGTAAGCCTGGAAGAGATCCTAGCAAATTAAATTCTGTTTTAGACTTATTTGCTCATAATCATAATTGGGACAAATTCCTTACAATTTCTAAATTAAATAAGCTATGGCCAAATATTATTGGTGAATATAATGCAAAATTTAGCAAAGTTGAAGATTTAGATAAAGAAACTTTAATTATCAGCGCTTATAATCAGTCTGCTTATACAATTACAAAATTTTTAGTTAATTCATCTAAAAAAATTATTCTTAAAAAAATAGAGGAAAAGAGTATAAAAAATATTAAAAATATAAAGTTAGTTATTTCAACTGATAAAAAACATTAGTTTTTGTTTTTGTTTTTGTTTTTGTTTTAGTTTTAGTTTTAGTTTTTTGGTTTCTAGTTTTACTTTTTAATATTGTTATTTAGTATTTTAATCTTTATATTTCGCTATATAAAGCCAAATCTTTACAATGGCTCTTATTCTTAAGCCGTCAGGGTATATGTGTAGAATGTCGTATGTTATAGTTCAATCGCTAGAACCCCCTTTTATGTGCTTTCTAGCGTGTATCGACCTTGTGAATAGCATATTTTGCGAGGCAATACGGGAAGGGATCGAAGTTGTCAAATATGGAAGACGATTCGATAGAGAAAATCAATGATGAGCATAAGTTAGATGATGCTCAACTTGATGATTCGCTTGCTCCTGAACATTACGATGCTAGTGATCTTCGTGTACTCGAAGGTTTGGAAGCAGTGCGTATTCGTCCAGGTATGTACATTGGTTCAACAGGTCCTCGAGGATTACACCATTTGGTTTATGAAATCGTAGATAACTCTGTTGATGAAGCTTTAGCTGGTTATGCTTCTCACATTGAAGTGACGATTTTGCCAGATAATGCAATTAGAGTTGTTGATGATGGACGTGGTATTCCAGTTGATGAAGTACCTGGAGAAGGTGTTTCTGGTGTAGAAACAGTTATGACTAAGCTTCACGCAGGTGGTAAGTTTGGCGGCGGCGGTTATGCTGTTTCAGGTGGTCTTCACGGTGTTGGTATTTCTGTAGTTAATGCACTTTCTACAAGAGTAGATATTGAAGTTAGACGTCAAGGATTCCATTGGACTCAAACTTATATAAATCAGCATCCAACTGCTCCTTTAGCTAAAGGTGAGCCAATGGCAGAAGGTGAATCAACTGGTACTTCTGTTACATTCTGGCCAGATGCTGCAATTTTTGAAACTACTATTTATGATTTTGAAACATTACGTTCTAGATTCCAGCAAATGGCATTTCTTAATAAGGGATTAAAAATTTCCTTAACTGATTTGCGAAAGCCTGATGAAGCAGGTGATGAAGTAGCAGGGGATGCTGAATCTAGTAATGAAGATAAACATAGAAGTGTGAGTTATAGATATGAGCATGGTATTAAAGATTACGTTGACTATTTAGTTAAATCTCGTAAAGCTGTTCCAGTAGAGCCAGATGTTATTGATTTTGAGGCTGAAGATCTTGAAATTGGTATTTCTGCAGAAATTGCTATGCAATGGACTGTTGCTTATTCTGAAGCAGTTCATACTTTTGCTAATACAATTTCAACTACTGAAGGTGGAACTCACGAAGAAGGTTTCCGTGCAGCTCTTACTACTTTAGTAAATCGTTATGCGCGTGAAAAGAATATATTAAAAGAAAAAGATACTAATCTTTCTGGTGACGATGTTCGCGAAGGCTTAACTGCTGTTGTTTCAGTAAAACTTACCACTCCTCAATTTGAAGGTCAGACAAAAACTAAGCTTGGAAATTCCGAAGCTAAGACTTTTGTGCAGCGAGTTATGACTGAAAAACTCGGTGATTGGTTTGATGCTCATCCAAGTGAAGCAAAGAATATTATTCAAAAATCAATTGAAGCATCTCGTGCACGTTTAGCTGCAAAGAAAGCTCGCGAGAATACTAGACGAAAGTCTATTTTTGAAACTGCTGGAATGCCAGATAAATTGAAGGATTGCCAATCAAATAATCCTGAAGAATGCGAATTATTCATAGTAGAGGGTGATTCTGCAGGTGGCTCAGCAATTCAAGGTAGAGATCCTATTACTCAAGCAATTTTGCCTTTACGTGGTAAGATCCTTAACACTGAGCGTGCTTCAATAGACAGAATGATGAAATCAGAAACGATTGAATCCTTAATTACGGCTGTTGGCGGCGGTTACGGTGAAGATTTTGATTTAAGCAAAGTTAGATATCACAAAGTTATTATTATGGCTGATGCTGATGTCGATGGTGCTCATATTGCTACATTGAATTTGACTTTGTTCTTCAGATATATGCGTCCTATGATTACTGCCGGCTATGTTTACGTAGCTATGCCTCCGCTTTATCGTTTGAAGTGGAGTAAGGGAGCACATGATTTTGTTTATACTGATGCTGAGCGAGATAGAGTTTTAGCAGAAGGTAAAGCTGCTGGTCGTCAACTTCCTAAGGGTGAAGGTATTCAGAGATACAAGGGCTTAGGTGAGATGAGCTATCAGGAATTGTGGGAAACTACTATGGATCCTGAGCATAGAATCTTAAAGCAAATTCATATTGAAGATGCTGCTCGTGCTGATGAAACGTTCTCAATGCTTATGGGTGATGAAGTAGAGCCTCGTAGACTTTTCATTCAGCGAAATGCTCATGATGCACGTTTCATTGATGCTTAAATCTTAAAAATATTTGTAAATATTTTATAAGTGCAAAAATACTTCGAATCGTAAGAAAAAGGAATTACATTGGTAGATGAAATGAACTCCGTCAATAATGATGGTGAAGAGCAGCTGCCGGACGAATCAATGGAGCCACAAAGCCCACAAGAAGCAGATAATACCGATTATGGCTTAATGAAGGGTGCTCGCGTAAAGCATATGGATTTGCAACAAGAAATGCGTGAATCTTATTTAGCTTACGCATTATCTGTTATTGTTGAGCGCGCTTTACCTGATGTTCGTGATGGTTTGAAGCCTGTTCATCGCCGCGTTATTTACGCTATGTATGATGGCGGTTATAGACCGGATCGTGGATATAATAAGTGCTCTCGCGTTGTGGGTGACGTTATGGGTAAGTATCACCCTCATGGTGATTCTGCTATTTATGACACTTTAGTTCGTATGGCTCAATCTTGGTCTATGCGATACATGCTTGTTGATGGTCAAGGTAACTTTGGTTCTCCTGGTGACGATCCTGCAGCAGCAATGCGTTATACAGAATGTCGTATGGCACCTTTAGCCATGGAAATGGTTAGAGATATTGATAAAGACACTGTTGATTTCTTGCCTAATTATGATGGTAAAACTCAAGAACCTACAGTTCTTCCAGCACGTTTTCCAAATCTTTTAGTTAACGGTTCTGCTGGTATTGCTGTTGGTATGGCAACAAATATTCCACCTCATAATATGCGTGAAGTGGCTGATGGTGTGCACTGGGCTTTGAATCATCCTGAAGCAAGTAAAGAAGAATTACTTGAAGCTTTAATTCAGCGTATTAAAGGACCTGATTTCCCTACTGGAGCAACGATCTTAGGTCATAAGGGAATTGAGCAAGCGTATAGAACTGGACGCGGCTTAATTACAATGCGCGCAGTAGTTAATACTGAGGAAATTAAGGGAAGAATGTGCTTGGTTGTTACTGAGCTACCATATCAAGTTAATCCTGATCGCTTAGCTGCTTCTATTCGTGAAGCTGTTCGTGATGGCAAAATTCAAGGCATTGCGGATATGCGAGATGAAACATCTGGTCGTACAGGTCAGCGTTTAGTTCTTGTTCTTAAGCGAGATGCTGTACCAAAAGTTGTTTTAAATAACTTGTATAAGCATTCACAATTGCAGCAGACTTTCGGCGCAAATATGCTTGCTTTGGTTGACGGCGTTCCTAGAACTTTGAGTTTAGATGCTTTTATTCGTCATTGGGTAACTCATCAGCTTGAAGTAATTGATCGTCGTACTCGTTATTTGAAGCGCGAAGCCGAAGAAAGAGATCATATTTTACAAGGCTATTTGAAAGCCCTAGATATGATTGACGAAGTAGTTGCCTTAATTCGTCAATCTAAAGATGTTGATACTGCTCGCACAGGCTTAATGAATTTGCTTGATGTCGATGATGTACAAGCTGACGCTATTCTTGCTATGCAACTTCGTAGACTTGCAGCTTTGGAACGTCAAAAGATTTTAGATGAGCATGAAGAATTGATGCGCAGAATTGCTGATTATAACGATATTTTGGCAAGCCCAGAACGTCAACGCAAAATTGTTGGCGATGAACTTGATGAAATAGTTGCAAAATATGGCGATGAACGCAGAACTAAGATTCTCCCATTCTCTGGTGAAATGAATGTTGAAGATCTTATTGCTGAAGAAAACGTTGTTGTAACAGTAACTCGAGCAGGTTATATCAAGCGAACTAAGGCTGATGAGTATCGTGCTCAGCATCGCGGTGGTAAAGGCATTAAAGGTGCAAAGCTTCGTGAAGATGATGTTGTTGATCATTTCTTCTTAACATCTACTCACAATTGGTTGCTTTTCTTTACTAATCGTGGTCGAGTCTATCGTTTGAAAGCTTATGAATTGCCAGAAGGTTCACGCGATTCTAAGGGTCAGCATGTTGCTAACCTATTGCAATTCGCTCCAGGAGAAACTATTCAAACAGTTCTTTCAATTCCAAATTATGATGTTGCTAAATATTTGGTTTTGGCAACTCGTTCTGGAAAAGTTAAGAAAACTTCTTTGCAAGAATATGATTCACCTCGTCAAGGTGGTTTAATTGCAGTTCGCTTAATGTCTAATGAAGAAACTGGTGAACCAATAGATGAGCTTATTGGTGCAGCACTTTGCAATTCAGAAGATGACATTATTCTCGTTTCTAAGCTTGGAATGAGTTTGAAGTTTAGAGCTGATGATGTGCAACTTCGCCCAATGGGACGTCAGACTGCTGGTGTTCAAGGTATGCGATTTAGAGATGGCGATGAATTACTTGATATGGATGTAGTTGCTGCTGAAACAAGTAAAGATCTTCTTGTTGTTACAAATGAAGGTTTTGCTAAGAGGACTGCTATTGAAGAATATCGTTTGCAAGGTAGAAATGGTTATGGTGTTAAAGCTGTACAGCTTGCAGAGGGACGCGGTTCTTTGGTTGGTGCTTTGATTGTTGAACAAACAGATCAAGTAATGGCAATTATGAAATCTGGAAAAGTAATTCGTTCAGATGTGAATGAAGTTAAGCGCACTGGAAGAACTACTCAAGGTGTCACACTTGCTAAGCCAGATAAAGGTGATGAGATTATTTCTATAGCTCGTAATGAAGAAAAAGATGAAGAAAATCCTGAGATAGTTGAAAATCAAGAATCTTCTGAATTTGATTCAAAAGAAGTAAAAGAGAGTCAAGAAATAAATGAATCTCACACTATGAACGAATCTAGCGAAGATACAGATAATAATAGTATTTAATAATTAAAATTATTTAATACTTAATTAAATAATTATTATTAAACACTTAAATAAAGAATAATAAACTTTAATAAAGTGTGAAAATTAAAGAGTATCAGTCTAATGGCACGTCCTTTTCGACTGATACTCTTTTTTATTAGAAATAAGCAATAAATAGGCTTAATCAGCACATTATAGAGTTATTAAAACTTCTTGTACTGACTAAACAAATATAAGAGAAGGAATAATTCATGAGCGAGGATTATGAACCAGTGCGTACAGCTTCTTCTGGAGCGTATTCATCTGAAAATAGTGGTGGTGCAATGCCTCGTACTATTGGAGGAATGGCTTCTTCTCAGACTAAAAAAAGAGCGCATTCTTCGCATCGTCCACGAGCACGTAGAATGAGCCTTTCTTTAGTTAGGGTTGATCCTTGGTCTATAGCTAAAGTAGCATTTTTGCTGAGTGTTGCTGTAGGAATTATTCAAGTTATTGCTGCAGGTTTAGTATGGGTGTTCTTGAACATGGTTGGTGTTTTTGATCAAGTAACGCAGATTGTATCTTCTACTGGATTAGACACTAATGGTTTTAATCTTGCAGACGTATTCTCACTTCCTGCTGTTTTAAGCGCAACAACTATATTTTCAGTTGTTGAAATATTAGTTGCTACTGTTCTTTCTGTAATTGTTTCTTTGCTTTATAACGTTGTTGGAGCATTAGTTGGAGGAGTTCATCTCACTTTGGGAGATGACTGATAGAGTTTAGAACATTATGTTAAAGGGATTTAAAAAGTTTATTTCTCGCGGCAGCGTTATTGATATGGCTGTTGGTGTTGTTATGGGTAGCGCTGTTACTTCAGTTGTAACAGCAATTGTTAAACACATAATTAACCCTTTAATTGCTATGATTTGTGGAAAACCAGAGCTTAATGGTGTTCTTACAATTACATTTAATAGAGCAACAATATCTTTTGGAGCTGTTATAGGTGCTTTATTGAACTTCATTATTGTTGCTGCAGCTGTATATTTTTGTATAGTTCTTCCTATAAACAAATTAAGAGAAGTTAGCGCGAATTTGTTGCAAATAGATAAAGAAAAAACTGAAGAAGAGAAACGAGAGATTCGCGAAAAAGAAATAATTTCACTATTGAAAGATATTCGTAGTGAGTTAGCGAATAAATAGTTTAGATTTAGTTTAGATTTAGTGAAGAAAAATATCCTCTCTAACACAAAAGATGTTCAAAAGTTAGAGAGGATATTTACTTTTATTGTTATTTTGTTATTTCTATTTTTCGCTAGTGTTTTCTATTTCAGTGTTTTCTATTTCAGTGTTTTCTACTTTATTCAATATATCTGATCCATTTATTTTATTGATTTTAATTGATTCATATAAACCACGTTTTTGAAACATGTAGAAAATAGTTGTTGCTAATAGCGGATAAATAATAGCTGAAGTTAGAACATCTGTAGGGAAGTGTGCTGCAACAATAAGTCTGGATATTGCAACAATAATCACAACAAATCCACTTATAAACAATCCTGATTGAAGGAAAGTAGGTTTTTTAAGATAAACAATTAACATGATCATCGTGCAAATTGCTACAGCTGCAGCAGTGTGACCACTAGGAAAGCTTGGATCTGGAGGTAATTGAACAGATATTCCTATATTTGGCCTATTCCTATGAACAGCAAATTTAACTGCAAAAACGTATATCATCGGAAGTAATGATATAAGGAGTTGAACAATAGTAATTTTATAATTTTTATGTATATAAAGAGATGCTAACGCTAATAAAACTAATATAAGAATGCAACATTTAGTTGAGAAAATTATTGCTATAACATGAGAAATTGAATACAAAAAATGTGGAGAATTATTATGGAATAAAGCGACTATAGAATTTTCATAAGCAATTTCTTTTGGATTTGTCAATATTGCTTTACCTATAATAGGAAAAGCAACAGCTAGTAAAAACGTTATAGAATACAAAAAGCATTGCATAACTTTTTTAAAATTCGAATTTTCATTATTATAAGTATTCATATTATTTAAGAGTACTACATTAACTATGCTAAAAGGTGAATAAGTTATAACTAATAATGAATACTTTGATAAGGCTTTAATATTGATATATAAACCTTAATATTTGTTTTTGAGAGTTAAAAATTATTATAAAAATTATTATAAAAATATGGAATGTTGAATACCGTACCCGGTGACGAGTACTATGTTGAAAAGATAGAAAGGGTTTATAATGAGCGTGCTTGACCGACTTGAGAAAAGCGTTGAAGGTGCAATGAACGGTGTCTTCGCCAAATTTGGCTCTAAAGATTTACAACCTGTAGATCTTTCTAGTGCTTTGGAGCGAGAAATTGATTCTGAAGCCATGCCAATTGGTCATGATCATACGGTTGCTCCTAATGAGTATCGTTTTAAGTTGAGTACACCTGATTTTGATCATATTGAGCAATGGGGAAGTGAAGCATTGGCAAATGAACTTGCCGATAATCTTACTCAATATGCTAAAAGTCAGCATTATGCTTTTGTTGGCCCTGTTGTGGTTATTTTTGAGGAAGATTTGGAATTAACAAAAGGCAATTTCCAATTATCTTCTGAATCTGTTCAAGGTAATGCTGTTCCTGTTACTACAGAAGATCAATCTCAAAATCATCCTATGCTGGAAATCAATGGAAATCAGTATTTGTTGACTAAAGATAACACTATTTTAGGTCGTGGATCTGGATGCGATATTGTTATTGATGATCCTGGTATTTCTCGCCGTCACCTTAATATCAATATAACTCCAGATGGTGTGATTGCTAGGGATCTTGGTTCTACGAATGGTACTTTTGTTGAAGGTCACCAAGTTCCAGCAGCTACTTTAGTTGATGGCAATACGATTACCATTGGTAGAACTCGCATACTCTATTGGGCTTCCTCGCAAGATCAGGAGTAAGAGAACTTCTAAGAGACGAGCACGCGCATGATTTTTACTGAACTTACATTTGCAATACTGAAGTATGGTTTATTAGCTTTACTTTGGATTTTTGTGTGGTGTGCTATTCGGTCTTTGCATAAGGATATTGAAATTTTTAGTCCTCGTAAAAAGAAGTTGATGGACAAAAATAAGCGTTCTAATTACGCTTCCGAGTCTAATAATAAGGTTCGTAACAATATTTCGCAAAATGATGAGCAGCATAACAAGTCACCTCATAATAATGGTCCTACACTTTTAGTTATTATTGACGGGCCTTTAGCAGGATCTTCATTCCCATTAAATGCGTCTGGAGTTACATTAGGAAGATCTGCATCTAATACTGTTGTATTAAATGACGAATTTGTTTCATCTCATCATGCTCGTGTTTATTTCAACAATAGTGTTCAATCATGGGTTCTTGAAGATTTGGGAAGTACTAATGGAACTATGATTGGTCATGCTCGTGTAACAGAGCCAGTTGTACTAAAGCCTAGGACTTCTGTGCGTATTGGCGCGACCATGTTTGAATTGAGGTGATACATATGGCTCATTCTGATTCAAATATGACCAATAATAATATAGATGATTCTGATTATAAAAATATCGAAGATTCATTTAAAAATAAATCTGATGAAATAAAAGAAGCTAAATCAGAAAATTATAATAATTCTTTTTCTATAGATAAGACTTTATTCATGTATGCTACAGCTGTAAGTGATGTTGGTACAGTTCGTAGTAATAATCAAGATTCTGCATTTGCTGGTGAACATCTTGCTGCAATTTGCGATGGTATGGGTGGTCATGCTGGTGGAGATACTGCTTCTACTATTGCTATTAGATCTTTAGCTCATATAGAACAAGATTCTCGCCCAAATGATGTTAAAAAAGTTTCTGATATGTTGGAAACTTCTATTATGGCAGCTCACGATGCAATAGTGGGTAAAGCTAAGCGAGAACGTAAATTAGCAGGAATGGGTACAACTGTTACTGCATTATCTCTTGTAAGTAGTTATTGGGTTTTAGCTCATTTGGGGGATTCTAGAGCATACTTATTGAGAGATAATCATCTTATGAGAATAACTTCAGATCATAGTTATGTTCAACATTTGATTGATATGGGTCACATAACTCCTGAAGAAGCTCGAAATCATCCTCAAAGAAATGTTGTTATGAGAGTATTGGGTGATTTTGATATTGATCCTCGTCCAGATATTTCAATACGTGTTGCGCATCCTTCTGATCGTTGGCTTTTATGCTCAGATGGTTTATGTGGAGTTTTAGAGGATTCTACTATTCAAGAGGTTATGAGCACTATTTCTAACCAGGAAGAATGTGCCCAAAAACTTGTTTCTATGGCACTTCGTGCAGGTAGTACTGATAATGTTACTGCTGTTATTGCGGATGCTACTTTGGCTTTAGATGCTGATGCTTTTGATTTACCTCATCAAACTCCTCTTATTGGTGGAGCTGCTAGTTTAGATTTGGAATCTATTGCAGATATTGTTAATAAAGCTGTTGCTTCTACTCCCGCATTGCGTGATGATAATTCGCCTGCTAAAAGAGCTGCAGCTTTAGCTCAAAATAGCGATCAATCTTCTGATAATTCTAATATTGAGCAGGCAACTCGTTTAGTTCAGCCATCGCATATTCGTGAAGATTCTAGTGATTTGTATACTCCAGATACTAATGAAATACCTGTTGTTGCTAAGAAAAATGGGAAAATTTCCACAGATCCTCGAGATCCTGATGTTGCGCGTGCTGTAAAGCGTGAACAGGACGAAGCGCATAAAGCAAATCATTTACGTCGACGTTGGACTAGAATAGGAGTCGCTTTAGCGTCACTATTTGTTGTAATTATTGTATGTGCATGTGGATATGGAGTTTATGCTTGGACTCAAATGCAATATTACGTTGGTAGCAACAATAATCGTGTTGCTATTTATCAAGGTGTACCAACGAATATATTCGGTTTAGCTTTATCTCATGAAGTTGAATCAACTGACATAATTGTAAGTAATCTTGATAAATCTTGGCAAGAGCAACTCAAAGCTGGTATTACTGTTAGTAGTCTTTCTGAAGCTAGAGGTCATGCTGCTTTAATTCGTCGTGAAATGCACGCTAGAGAAATAGAAAAATTGCGTGATAGCGGTAAAAATACTAAATCTAATAATTCTGAAGATTCAGATAAGAAAGATAATTCAGATAGTAATAGTGGCAGTAAGTCTTCTTCCAATAATCAAGAGTCACAAAAATCTGATGGCGATTCAGATAAAGATAATAATCATAAAAGTGACAGTACTAGTCAGGAGGATCACAACTCATGACTTTTACTCGTATTAGACAAGTAGCGTTATTAGTATTTTCAATGTTGATCGCAAGCATTATATTCATTCAAATGTTCTTGCGAATAGATGGCTATATAACAACTCAATTCGCTTCAATGCTTTTATTAGTTGCGATTCTTTACTTGATTCTATGGGGAGTTTTATTAGTTAAAAAGCCATTTGCAAGTCAAGTTATATTACCTTGCATGTTGATTTTGACTGCTATTGGTACAGCGATGATAGCTCGTATTGATAAGCAACTTGGTACGCATGTGGCGCTTAAACAACTAATATGGGTTTGTGTTGCATTAGTTCTTTCGATTTTATTAGTGATTTTTATTGATGATTATCGTATTTTAAGAAGATTCTCGTATGTAAGCATGGTTATAGGTATTGTGCTTCTTTTATCTCCTATGATTCCTGGTTTTGGAAAAGAAATCGGTGGAGCGAGAATTTGGGTTGGTTTTGGTCAACATACTCTTCAACCTAGTGAATTTGCGAAATTATTCTTATCGTTCTTCTTTGCAGCGTATCTTTTTAATCACAGAGATCGTCTTGCTGTTGGTGGTATGAAGATTTTTAAAGTTCATCTTCCTAGATTGAAAGATACAGGACCTATAGCTATAGTTTGGGCAATTTCTATGGGCGTGTTAGTTATTCAACACGATTTAGGAACTTCCTTAATGTTCTTTGCTATGTTCGTATCGATGTTGTATGTGTCAACAGGAAGAAAAAGTTGGCTTGCAATTGGCGTAATAGCATTTATGATAGGATGTTTTGCTGCTGTAAAACTATTTGCGCATGTTCAATATAGAGTTGATGCGTGGTTACATCCATTTGATTCGCAAATTTACAATAGGTTCCCTGGAGGTTCTGCTCAAATTGTAAGTGGTCTTTTTGGACTTGCATCTGGTGGAACAATGGGTACAGGTTTAGGTAAAGGACATCCTTCTCTTACTCCTTTAGCTAATTCAGATTTTATTTATGCTTCTGTTGGAGAAGAATTAGGACTTACTGGATTACTAGCTATATTGATGCTTTATTTGATAATTATTACTTCTGGCATTATTACAGCTATGAAAATTAAAGATGGATTTGGAAAATTATTAGCGTCTGGCTTAGTTTTTACAATGGCTTTCCAAGTTTTCACTGTTGTTGGAGGTATTACATTAGTTATTCCATTAACTGGTTTAACAATGCCTTATATGGCTGCTGGAGGATCTTCGCTAGTAGCTAATTATATTCTTGTTGCAATTCTTGTTGTGATTTCTAACGCTGCTAATAAGCCTGAAGCTGCTGTGATGTCTGATACGTTCCAATATGAAGCTTTAGCTGCGTTAAGAGAGCGCGAATTACAAGAGCGTGCTGATGCTGCTCAAAATAGAGAACAAGAAAACGAAGATTATGATGATTTAGATAGCGATGAGAGTTCATCTTATTCGGATTCTGATTCTTCGGATTCGGATTCTGGTTCTTCGGATTTGTATGAAAATAGGCAATTAGATGATGACTTATGGCCTGAATTAGTAGTTCCATCTCTTAATATAAACAATCACTCTGCAAATAGGGGTGATAGTGATGAATAAATGCTTAAAGCAACTTTTTGCTACAGTAGTGATTTTGTTTGTTATTCTTGGAATATCAAGTATGACAATCACTTCTATAAGAGCGAACGCGTTAAATTCAGATCCTCGTAATAGGCGTGCTTTATATAACGAATTTGGAGCGCCTAGAGGTTCAATATTGGCATCTGATGGAACTATTTTGGCTAAATCAGAGCCTTCTAAAGATGCTTTTGCGTATCAAAGATATTATACTCAAGGAACACTTTACGCTCCTATAACTGGATATTTTTCTATCAGTCAACGTGCAGATAGAGGTATTGAAGCTTCACGCAATGAGCTATTGAGTGGTGATTCTCATGCTTTGTTCTGGCAAAAATTTAAGTCGTTATTTACTGGTGTAGCAAATAAAGGTGCTTCGATAGAAACTTCAATAGATCCTAAACTACAAAAACTAGCTTACGAATTACTTAAAGATAAAGATGGAGCTTTGGTTGCGATAGAGCCTAAAACTGGCAAGATTAGAGCAATGGTAAGCACTCCAAGTTATGATCCGAGTAATTTAGCTCTTCATAATATAGGTTCAGTTAATAGTTCTTATAATAAGTTGACTTCAGATGTTAATAATCCAATGCTTAATCGAGCAATATCTGAATTATATGCTCCTGGTTCAATATTCAAAACTGTTGTTGCAGCAGCTGCATTAGAGTCTGGAAAATATCAGCCAGACAGTATTATTCCTGCTGGCTCAAGTTATATTCTTCCTGGAACTAAAACCTCGTTAATGAATGTTGTATATCAAGCAAATGGAAATGATGGGAAAATTTCTTTAGAAGATGCTTTAGCTTATTCATCTAATACTGCTTTTGCTCAGCTTGGAGTTAGTTTAGGTGCTGATGCTATAACGCAACAAGCTAAAAAATTTGGATTCTTCAGCTCTATTACAGTTGATGGTTCAGATTCTACTGGTTTCCCTATGCGCGCAGTAACATCTAGGATACCAATTAAGCCAACGCCTGATAAGTTAGCTATTGAGTCAATTGGACAAGGAGATGTAGTAGTTACACCTTTGCAAGCTGCAATGGTTGCGTCTGCAATTGCGAATAAAGGTGTGTTAATGAAACCTACGTTAGTGGATTGTGTAAGGTCTAGTGATTTATCGGTTCTTTCTCAAACAAAGCCAACTGTTATGAGTGAAGTTATGAGTGCTGATAATGCTGTAAAATTAACAAATATGATGCAGTCTGTTGTAACTAAGGGTAATCCTCACTTATCTTTGCCAAATATTCCTGTGGCGTCAAAAACAGGTACTGCTCAAATTGGTGTTCATAAAGAATCATTAAATGGTTGGGTTATTGGATTTGCTCCGGCTCAAGACCCTAAAATAGCTATAGCAGTTGTTATTCATAATTCTCACTCATTTGGAACTGTAACAGCAGGACCAATTATGCAAAAGGTGATGAAGGAGGCGCTTACGAAATGAAACTTATAGAAGGACAATTAGTTCATCATAGGTATCGCCTTGATCATCGCTTAGCACAAGGTGGCATGGGAGAAGTTTGGAAAGGCTTTGATATACAACTTGGTCGTGTTGTTGCTATTAAAGCTTTAAGAACAGATACTTCTAATGTTGAAGCTAAATTAAGACGTTTACGCGCTGAAGCTCATAACTCTGCTAATCTTGCGCATCCTAATATTGCTGCTCTATTTGATTATTATGAGCATGATGGAATTGGATTCCTTATTATGGAATACGTTCCAAGTAAATCTCTTGCTGATTTGTATCGTAAAGAAAAAGTTGTTGAGCCAACTAGATTGTTGCCAATTCTTATTCAGACTGCTAGAGGACTTTTTATAGCTCATTCGCATGGAGTTATTCATAGAGATGTTAAACCTGCAAATATTATGGTTTCTAAAACTGGTAGTGTGAAAATCACTGATTTTGGTGTTTCTTATTCTAATGATCAAGAACAAATAACCCAAGACGGAATGGTTGTTGGTACTGCACAATATATTTCCCCTGAACAAGCACAAGGTGAACAAGCTACTGCTCAGTCAGACATTTATTCTCTTGGAGTTGTAGCTTACGAAGGATTGTGTGGCCATAGGCCTTTTACTGGAGCTACTCCAGTTGATATTGCAGCTGCACATGTAAATGATCCTGTACCGCCTTTACCTGAAACTATTGATTTGCAATTAAGACAATTTGTAATGTCAATGCTTTCAAAAGATCCTAAAGATCGTCCTCAAGACGCTCTTATAGTTGCAAAAGTTCTTTCTAAAATTGAACGAAGATTGTTAGATCAACAGACGTCTTTTGAAGATAAAACGTCGGTGCTTAATTCGCAGAATTCAAGACCGCCCCGTCGAATAAAAAGTTTACCTCAAACAAAAATAAATATAATCGATATTTTTGATACCAATAATCGCAAGGAGCAGCAATGAGTAGTACAATGCCAACTTCATTGGCGAATGGCCGATATCAATTAGGAGAACTCATTGGTCGCGGCGGTATGGCTGAAGTTAGAATAGCGCAAGATAGTAGGCTGGGTAGAACTGTTGCTGTAAAGATAATGCGTTCTGATTTAGCTACAGATGAGATTTTCTTATCTAGATTTAGAAGAGAAGCACATTCTATTGCTCAAATGAACAATCCAAATATTGTGAATATTTATGATTCTGGAGAAGAGTCAGTTGTAACCGATAATGGCGTTGAAGAATGTTTGCCATATTTAGTAATGGAATATGTAAAAGGAAAAACACTTCGAGATATTCTTAAAATGAATGGAGCGTTGAGCCAACGTGATTCTGAGCAAATCATGTTGGGCGTTCTAAATGCTTTAGAATATTCTCATAGAATGGGAATTATTCATAGGGATATTAAGCCTGGAAATATAATGATTTCCGAACAAGGGATTGTTAAAGTCATGGACTTTGGCATTGCTCGTGTTCTAGATGATTCTGCAACTACTATGACGCAATCTCAAGGTGTTGTTGGTACTGCACAATATTTATCTCCTGAACAAGCTCGCGGAGAGCAAGTTGATATGCGATCTGACTTGTATTCAGCAGGATGCGTGTTATATGAGATGCTCACTGGAAGGCCGCCTTTTATAGGCGATTCTGCTGTTGCAATCGCTTACCAGCATGTTTCTGAAGTTGCAACACCTGTTAGTACCTTAGTGCCAGGTTTACCTGTTATGTGGGATAAAATTTGCGCTAAGGCAATGGCTAAAGATCGTCAAAATCGTTATGCTACTGCTGCAGAATTTAAGAATGATATTCTTGCTTTCATGAATGGTGGTGTGCCCGCTGCAGCAGCATTTAATCCGCTAACAGATCTCGCGAATATAAAATCTCGTAAGCAAGCGGAAATGTCTGCTACTCAAACCATGAGTGCAATAGACACAGCATCAACTCAGAGTTTTAATCCTATAGAACAATATGGAGAGGATTCAAATAATACAGGAACATTTACTACTAGAGCAGCTCAGCGTGCAGCCGTTCAAGCTAAGCATAGAAAGAAGGTAGTGCTTGGCTCTATAATCGGCGTGTTTGTAGCTCTTGCAGTTATACTCGGTTTGGTAATTGTGCTCATACAGGGGCGTAATACTGGAGAAGTTACTGTTCCTACTTTTAGAGAATCTACTACTCAAGATGCTGCTAGAGAAAAACTTCGTGCGCTTGGCTTGATAGCAGATATTCGTGAAGATACTAAGTCTATTCAGCCTGAAGGAACTCTTACAAAGCAATCTCCTAAAGGAGGGGAGCGTGTTGCTGTTGGCTCGAAGGTAATTCTTTGGTTCTCTGTTGGTCCGCAATCTACTAAGATTCCTGATGTAACTAATGAAAGTCAAGAAGATGCTCGTAAAGCATTGACTAAAGCAGGATTTAAGGTATCTAGTGTTTGTGTGGAAGATAGTTCTGATGTTAAGAAGAATCATGTAACTCGAACTGATCCAGTTGGAGGATCGTTTGCAGATAAAGGTTCTTCTATAACACTTTATATTTCTTCTGGAATGACTAAAGTTCCTGACAATATGGTTGGTCATCCTAAAGATAGTGTTATTAGCCAATTGCAGAGTCTTGGTTTTAGCACAGACACTACAACTGAGGAATCAGATTCTGTTCCTGAAGGTTCAGTAATACGTTTAGATCCTTCTTCTGGTAGCGTTGTAGAGCCGCATAGTTCTATTAAGTTGTATGTTTCTTCAGGAAGTTCAAAAGTTGAAGTTCCTCATATTGCGTTTGGAACAACTACAGTTAAACAGGCAAAGATGATTCTTGGATCTAGAGGATTTAAGGTTATTTTAAGTGCCGGTGCGACTGATGATGACATTGTTACTGAAATGTCTGTAGCTGAAGGAACTAAGCTAGAAAAGGGTTCTCAGATTACTCTTACTACTACTCCGTCTGCTTCAACTACGCCTACTGATCCGAACGGAAATCATTCCGGATCTCAAACGCCTTCTGGCAATGGAAATTAGATTGTGCGAATTTGAGTAAAACTTAAAGGAGATATTTACGCAAGAATAAATTATGTTTTTAGAGTTAAAGAAACCTCAAAAAGTAGTTCAAACTAATCCTCAGACGCTTAAATTTATTGAGGATAATTTGAGCTTGCCTTCTGATGTGGCTGCTCTGAAAGCATCGAAAAATTCTAAAGTAGATACTGTTTTTGCTGTTAATCAAATCGCAGGGCGGAAAATCGCATCAGAAAAGCTGCCGCTATGGGCGTCTTTAGAAAATGTGATATATCCAGTTCATCTTTCTTTAGAGCAATGTTCGTCACAATTTACTGCAGAATATAAGAAATCTTTAACTAGAGAATTACTTAAATCAATACCAGAAAATCATTCAACGTTTGTGGATTTAACTGGAGGATTTGGAGTAGATTTCACTATACTTTCTCAGTTGTTTGATGAATCTATTTATATTGAACAACAGAGTGAATTAGCTAGTATTGCTCAACATAATATTAGTGTTATGTGCAAAAATATTGTGCATTGCTTTAATGAAGATAGTGTTATTGCTCTTAATGCGATTCATAAAGCAACTATGATTTATATAGACCCTGCAAGACGTGATTCGCATGGTTCTCGAACTTATGCTATTGAGGATTGTACGCCAAATGTATTGTTACTAAAACATAAATTACTTGATGTATCTGATTTTGTTATAGTTAAACTTTCTCCAATGTTAGATTGGCGTAAGACTATATCTGATTTTGAAGGTAACGTTTCGCAAGTTCATATTGTTTCTTGCAATAATGAATGTAAAGAATTACTTGTTGTTTTAGATAATAATATACATACTAATATTCGTGTTCATTGTGTGAATGATGATCAGCACACTATTTTTTGCGCGAAATATGATTTAAAGTCTGCTCGCATAGAAGTTTTCTTAGACGATTCAATTGATGCGAGTGAATCTGATTGTGAATCTGCTAGTGAATCTGAAACTAGCGAGTTCGGTCTTTCTGCTGTTGAATCGTCAATTCCAACTTGTGTGGGAAAATCAAAAAACTTTTTAAAAGAATACGCAAATTACGTTTATGAGCCAAATGCATCTATTATGAAATCTGGATGTTTTGAACTTTTAACGCATATGTATTCAGTTAATCAAATAGCACAAAATAGTCATGTTTTTGTTTCTAAAAATCCTGTAAAACAATTTCCTGGGAAAATGTTAGCTGTTACAAATATTTGTACTATGAATAAACTTGATTTAAAGCAAGCTTTAAATGGAATAACTCATGCGAGTATTGTAGTACGTAATTTCCCTATGTCTGTAGACTCTTTGCGTAAGAAATTACGAATTAAAGATGGTATGCAAATGCGTATTATTGCAACAACTGATTCGCAAAATAATCATATTTTAATTTTTGCAAAACCAGAAAAATAAGAAATAAGAAATAAATAACAAAGAAATCAATAACAAATAACAAAGAAATAAGAAATATTTCTAAATATAAAAATATAGCGTTGAAGCAATCTCATAAATTTATAAGAGAAATACTTCAACGCTAAAACTATCTATGAAATAACATAAATAGTTATTTAAGTATCAGTGCTTATTTAAGTATCAGTGCCAATGCATCATCATGAAGAATCCTGCAAGTGCAATAACTCCAGCAATAAGCAGGTTCCAAGCGCCAATACCAGGAATTGGATAAGATGCAGTCAAGTAAAAAATAACTGCCCACAATAATCCAATTATCATTAAGCTGCAGAAAAGAGGCACAAACCAGCCTGCGTTAGCTTTAGTACCTTTAATGCTCTCTTCAACGCGGCGCGTATTTTCAGCTTGGCGCTGCATCATACGTTGCATCTGTGGAGTCAAAGTAGATTTATCTGCAGTAGTATTTAATACTGCTTCTACCTTATCCATAGGGACGCCATAAAAATCGTCATGAGATTCCTCATCACTATTATCGCTTGCTACGGCAGCGTCGTTAGCTGCAGTCGTGTTTAACGTATCTAATTTTTCGTCAGCCATAACTGTAACTCTCCAATCAATAGGCTACACGCTATAATAATAGTTACACTCGAACGCAGAAAGAAACAAGTCATTATGTCAAAGCAAACAGGAAAACATATAGCAAAAAAACACTTGCTAAGCAGCGTTGCTATTGCTCTTGCATTAACGGGTTTCTTATTCGTCACAAATCAACGAGTGAATCGCACAGCCTTTGTAACTTCAGATACTAGTCAAATGGTTGAGCGAAATTCTCAACGAGCGAAAGAACTTAGAGAAGAAGTTAAAAAATTAGATTCGAAGGTCACTCTTTTAAATAAGACGTTAGATAATAATAATGAAAATAATCCTTCTAATTCAAATATAAGCAGCACTGTATTGCCTGAAATACAAGGTCCTGGTATTACTGTTACTCTTAATGATTCGCCTTTATGGAAATCAACAGTGAATGGATCTGGAAGTTCTCCAAATATAAATGATTACGTAATACACCAACAAGATATTGAAGCAGTTGTGAATGCTTTATGGCGTGGTGGTGCTGAAGCAATGACAATTCAAGGACAGCGAGTTTTATTTAATTCCGCTGTTATTTGCATTGGAAATGTTCTAATGTTGCAGGGTCATCAGTACTCACCACCATATAAAATATCTGCTATTGGTTCTACTGAAGATATGTTAGAAGCGTTGGATAATTCTCCGGCAATTCTTACATATAAGGACTACGTAAATGCTTTTGGATTAGGGTGGAAAGTAGAAAAAAAGGAGAATTTGCATTTCTCTGAATCTTCTGCTTTGCTGCAACCGCTTAGGTATGCACGAGTTCCACGCGGAACGAATATGGATACTTTTGGTTCACAGCATCATTCTCATAGCAATAAAGGGGTGGCATGAAGCACTATCGCACTGATGAAGAAAATCCTCAGGCTAAAGTTCAGAAAAGCACAGGATTTTTCTGGCAAGCCATAAACGTATTAGGAGAACTTCTAATTGCTTTTGCTGTAATTTGCATACTTTATATTGTTTGGCAATTATGGTGGACTGGAGTGCAAGCTGAACACGCTCAAGTTGCTGTGCGTACATCAGTTTCTTGGACTAACCCTAATAAAGGGAATAATACGAAAATTGCAATGCGCCAATCTGGTGAGCCTCCTGTAGAAGGAAAAGTCAAAGTAGGCGAATTGCTTGCTCGCGCGTATGTTCCTAGATTTGGAAATCAGTGGGAACGAAATATTATTGAAGGATCAACTGTTCAGATTCTTAATAGATTGGGCTTAGGCCATTATGAGGGCACTCAATTGCCTGGTCAAATTGGCAATTTTGCTGTTGCTGGTCACCGTGAGGGTTACGGACAAGCATTGATTGATGTCGATAAACTTGTTCCAGGAGATCCAATAATAATACGTACAAAAAATTATTGGTTTGTGTATAGGTATACTACTCATAAAATTGTAACTCCTGATCACACTGAGGTTATTGCTCCGAATCCTGAAAATCCAGATAAAGAGCCAGTCAAGCGTATGATTACTCTCACAACGTGTGAGCCAAAGTATGCAACACCGATTTACCGTTGGATTAGTTATGGAGAATTTGATTATTGGGCTAAGGTTTCTGACGGTATACCTAAAGAGCTTTCAACAGTTGATGAAAGTGGCCATGTCCGTTTTATAAACAATGAGCAGCAATCTCTTATTTCTCATCTCGATTCATTGGTTAATCCAATGATTGTTGTTTCTGTGTTATATGTGATTGTTTTTATAGCAGGCGCTGCTGCTTGGCGTTGGCCTTTGCGCAAAAAGATTCGTGAAGGAGTTGTTAAAAAGCCTGATGCTAGTATTTTTGGAGGCATAGCTAGGCTTCAGCCTGGAATCTTATTTATTCGTTTAGTGCTTCAAGTTCTGCTCTATTTGCTTATTATAATGATTTTGATGCAATGGATATTCCCGTGGCTTTCAGCAAATATACCATTCTTGCAGAGAATGTCTAATTACACTCCAATTTAAAAAATTTAATGTATTTAACGCATTGGCTATGATTAAAGTTACATAGTCAATGCGTATTTGTTTAATTATTGTTTTTTTAGAAGAGAGAAAAGATGAATTTCTGTGATAATTGCGGATCTAAGCTAGAAGAAAATAGTAAATTCTGTGATAATTGCGGCGTTGCAATTGAAGATAGTGTTAATGAAAATTTAGATTCACAAAATAATTCTGATAATGTACAAAATAATTCTGATAATTCAAAAAAGCGTAAACCATTTGGAATATGGAAATTTATTGTTATAGGAATTGTTGTAGTAGCACTTATAGTTTGCGCAGTTGCGTATGTAGTTTTCCAAAAATCTGTGATTCCTGCCCTAAAAGCTGATAGCGCGAAAGAAATGGCGGATAAGTTATCGTCATATGGTCTTCCTGTAAAGGTAGTTAAAAAAGTTTCTCCTCTTAAAAAAGGCGATCTTGTTGAAGTAAAAGGAGTAAAAGAGGGCGAAAAAGTAGATCGTTCGCGCAAAGTTACAGTAGTTGAATCTCTTGGACCTGGTGTGCCTGAAGGCGTTAATAAAATGTCTTTAAATAAAGCTTTAAAAGTCTTAAAGAGTATGAAAGTTCCTGTAAAAGTTCATAAAGCTATTGCTACAAAACCAGGTAAAATCGTTGGATCTTATCCAATGCCGGGAAACCCAATTATCGAGCATTCAGAACGTGTTATAAACGTGTTGGTTGGCTCAGAGGGTAGGGGAGTTCCAGCAGATTTATATGGAATGGATTCTAATAAAGCAAAAGATATATTGAGTAAATATGGATTTAAGAATATATCTTTAGTTCCAAAATTATCTTCTCGTAAAAATATTGGTAAGATTATAGGCTCAAATCCTTCTCTTGGCTCACAAACTAATAGTGACACTGTTACGCTTTATTTTGGCGCAGGTGTTGATAAGAAAATGTTTATACGTGAGGACAAAGATTTTGACGGCAGCACAGTATATTTGGCTGAGAATCCTGATCCTTTTGATGGTTTGTGGTGTACCAATTCAGGTGATTGTCTTGATTTTGTTTCAAAAATTAAGTATCCGGGAACTAATTTTAAAATGGTTGAATTGCATGGTTCTCATGAACGAGATTATTTGAATTTACGTAAAGCAGATAATGTTGCTAGTTTTGAAGGTCTTGGCCTAAATAATGAATTGAATATGTGTGTTACAAATCAGACGTTTATGGGCTGTGATTTGAATCCTGCTCTTGGAGAAAAGAGTTGGATGAAGAATCATCTCATATTCGGAGATACTGGAGCTGTAGAGCTTTATCGAGGCGGATTTGAAGAATTCTGTGGTAATTCTATGTTTGATTCAATTACTGGCTATTCTTGCGTTGGTGGAAAGATTGACAAAAATTACGAGAACGAGGAAGAAAATAAAAAGAATCCAGAATATAACCATAAAATGAGTTTTAGAATGGCTGATTTTTATGTGATTTTTCCTGTTGGAGCGGATTTGAAGAAATTGGAAGCTGACGGTTATTTCCAAGGTGTTGGCAAACATGAGCCGGATATGAATAGACCGTTTATTCTACGAAGAGATCCTAAGTTATATAAGAAAACTCAAATAAATATTCCTCCGAAGGATGTATATAGTATGCCTAATCCATTTATTCCAACTAGAGAAAGTAAGCCTGTGAAGTTTGCTCCAGCTCCAGATGACGACAATGCTTACTATTTGGTTGAAAAGCCTTTTGATATGAGCAAATTGCCTATAGAAAATTAGTAGTTTAAAATTCACTGAAAAGCGCGCTGCGTTTGTCATATGCTCATCTTTATGTGAGTTAAGTGGTTCTCGTGGCGCGCTTTTTATATTTTAGGTTTATTGTGCTTTTGGGAAATGGCTCAAATGCCTCTAAATAACTCGAAATAACCCGCTTTGGGCTGTAACGCTGCTTTTATTTTTGTTGTTTCTTGGCTATTTTTGGATATTTTTATTATTTTGGGGGATATTTTTAACTGTAGCTGAGCGTATTCTAGAGCGCTATAAAAAGTAATCCACCAATTCGTTAAAATGTGGATAACTTTTTATCCACATGCGCACAGCGCTAAAAAGTGCTAGTTATCAACGTTTGTGCATAACTTTGTGGATAACTTTTGGGCATTTTGTGGATTTATACCCAACTTATGCCCAAGTTATCCACATTTTTGTGCACATCTGTGGAAAACTACATGCGTGTAATTTGTTTGATATCGAATTAAAAAACAAATAAGCACAACATAGATATTGCCAACAGAATAATTAGCAATGCTGAAGAATAAATAGTGAATCGTTTATTAAAAGAACAATTTTTCAAAATAGGATTATGTGTTACTAAAAGCATTGATAAAACAATTCCAACAACAAGTCCTCCAAGATGTGCTTGCCATGCAATGCGAGGAATAATAATAGGTAAAGCTAAAGTAATAGCAATCCAAATAAGCGTTCCTTTAATATTCTGACCTAACTTCCATTGTGCAACTAGAAGTGCTCCTATAAGCCCCATAATCGCCCCTGAAGCGCCGTAAGCTGCCATATTCCAGTCGTTGGTAATGGAACAATATAAAATCGTTGCTGCGCTGCCGCCTAATCCGCATAAAGCGTATAAGAAAAAGAACTTTAATCTACCAAAAAATCTCTCAAGCTCCAAGCCTAGAGAATATAAGCAAAGCATATTGAAAAATATGTGTTCTATAGAAATGGAATGAACGAACATAGAAGTGAACCAAGTCCAGCTCGTTTTGAAAGCGAGTGAAGGCACGAAAGCAGTGTTTTCTATAAATAATTGATAAGAATCTTTCGAAAAAACGTATAAAATAATTTCAATTGCCCACACTAAGACACATGCGTAAATAAGCATGTATGTTGTACTTTTGCTATCAGCTTTTAATTTTTTTAATAAATTTTTAACAGAGAAATTGCCCATAAAATAAACATTAACTAGTTGACTGCACAAATGTAAAAAAATATTGAAAAATTTATACTAGTGTCACGGAAAGTTACTATTATTAGACATAAGCGAAAAATCGTGGTAGAAATCGTTGACTTGGACGAGCAGGTCAGCATAAACCGGAAGGAGTCATCATGGAGAACAAATCCTCTGGCGGTTGGAAGTTCTTTGCACTGCTCTTCGGAGCACTGCTCGCAGGTGTTGCCGCATATTATGTTTATAAGCGTCATAATCCTGATTATGATCCTTGGGAAGAGCCATGGGAGAATAGCTCTTCGCCAATTGATTTAGGTACTTCACCTAAGAAAGTAGCTTCAGAAACAACAAGTGAAGAAGCTGCTACTGAAGAGTAAATTCAATATCGTATGAAATATAAGATAACGGTAGATGTCAGTGGATGTCTACCGTTATTTGTTTGTGCATAATAAAAACTTAAATATTTCGACACTTAAAACTTATAAACTTATAAACTTATATAAAACATATAACGTTTCAAAATTCACAAAAGGGCAGCAGAATATTAAATTCCACTGCCCTTAAGTTATCTAGTAGTTTTCTAGTAGCTCAATAAATCTGAGTTACAGCGCTATATGCACTTACTCAGCTGTTGGAAGAGCTCCAGTATGCCAGATGCGATCGAGGTAATCTTCGATAGAGCGGTCAGAAGAGAAGTAACCAGAGTTGGCTACGTTCAACACAGCCATACGAGCCCACTTCATTGGATCGCGGTAAGTTTCCTCAATCTGAGCCTGAATATCCATGTAAGAGCTGAAGTCAGCCATTGCCATGAAGTAATCGTGTGTAAGCCAATCATTGACGAGTGGCTCATACACGCTCTTGTCGCCATTGGAGAAGGTGCCGTCAGCAACCATGTCAACAGCAGTCTTCAAGCGAGGATCAGACTCGTAGTACTTGCGGGATCCGCCGTGATCGTAGCCTTCAGCGTAGAGCTTATCAACTTCTTCAACGGTCATGCCGAAGAGGAAGAAGTTCTCAGCGCCAACGCGCTCGCGAATCTCAACGTTTGCACCATCGAGAGTACCAACAGTCAAAGCGCCATTCAAAGCGAACTTCATGTTACCGGTGCCGCTTGCTTCCTTACCAGCTTGAGAAATCTGCTCATCCAAATCGGTGGCAGGAATCAAGTTCATAGCCAACTCGATGTTGTAGTTTGGTGGGAAGAATACAGCAAGCTTGCCCTTGCATGCTGGATCATTGTTCACAACGCGAGCAACATTATTGATGAGCTGAATTGTGAGCTTTGCCATAGCATAGCCTGGAGCAGACTTAGCGCCGAAGAACACGGTGCGTGGAAGCATCTTATCGACATCGATTGTGCCGTTCTTAATTCCAGCATACATGGAGATAACCTGAAGGATCTTCATGGACTGACGCTTGTATTCGTGCAAACGCTTGATGATGGTGTTGAACATTGTGTCTGGGTTGATTTCGAAGCCATACTTTTGCTTTGCAAAATCAACGAAGGCAAGCTTGTTCTGCTTCTTTACCTCAGCAAACTTCTTAACGAATGCCTTGTCGTCAGCCAATGGCTTCAAACCTTCAAGAAGTTCCAAATCGCCTTGCCATGCGTCAGTACCCAAGCCCTCAGTAATAAGAGCAGACATACGTGGGTTGCTCAAGCGCACGAAACGACGAGGGGTTACGCCGTTAGTGACGTTCTTGAACTTATCTGGATAAACGCTAGAGAAGTCCTTCAAAGTGACGTCCTTCAAAAGCTCAGAGTGAAGTTCAGCAACGCCGTTGACGTAAGAGCCACCATAGGTTGCTAAGTAAGCCATGCGAACTACAGCACCTTCGCCATTTTCGTCAGCGTCTGTAGCGATACGCATGCGCTCAACCTGATCTTCAGCAACACCCTTACCGCGAAGCTCGTTGCGGAATTGCTCGCTAATGCCCTGAATAATCTCAAGGTGGCGTGGCAAAAGTTCGCCAATAAGCTTGGCTGGCCATACTTCCAAAGCTTCTGGAAGCAAAGTGTGGCAAGTGTAGTTGAAGGTCTTTGTGGTAATACCCCAAGCGGTGTTCCAATCGTAGTCGTACTCGTCCATAAGAACGCGCATAAGCTCTGGAATACCAATAACTGGGTGAGTATCGTTAAGCTGGAAGTTAATCTTGCTTGGGAAGGTTGTGAGATCCGGCTTATCTTGACCTGGATAGAATACGCGGATTGCATCGTGAATAGAAGCAGCTACGAAGAAGTATTGCTGCTCAAGACGCAAAGCTTTACCTTCTGGAGTTGAATCTTCTGGATAAAGAATCTTAGAAATATTTTCTGCTGCAACTTGTGGCTTAACAGCGTCTAAATAATCAGACTTGTTAAATGTGAGCAAATCAAATTCATCGTAAGACTTAGCAGTCCACAAGCGAAGAGTGTTCACGCGACCAGAATTGTATCCTGGAACCATGTAATCAACTGGAACTGCGCGAACAGACCAAGCTGGCTTCCACACGCGCTTGCCGTTTTCTTCTACAACTTCACCACCGAAGTTGACTCGCTGGTCACGACCATAATCAATGTGACCCCATGGCTCTTCATTGTTCAGCCAATAATCAGGTGTTTCTACCTGCTTGCCTTCTTCATCAAAGCGCTGCTTGAAGATGCCGTAACGATATTGGATGCCGTAGCCGAATGCTGGAACGCCAATAGAGGCGAGTGAATCGATGAAGCAGGCTGCGAGACGACCCAAACCGCCGTTACCTAAGCCTGGCTCATACTCAGCATCGATAACAGCCTTTGGATCGAATCCAAGCTTTGTAACAGCTTTGTTGAACTGATCTGTAAGGCCAGCGTTAAGTAAAGCGTTTTCAAGTTGCTTACCCATCAAGAACTCAGCGCTTAAATAGCCTACAGCCTTGGTGTTGCCATTAACCATGTCATGCTGTGTCTGCATCCAAGAGTCCATCAAATGGCGACGAACTGCTACCGATGCGGCAACATACACATCTGCCGTAGTTGCCTGCTCTGGCGTAACACCCTGAGTGTACTTGAGATGCTCTTGAATTTCTTTGGCAAATGCCGTCGCAGTAGTCTTGGCTTTCGGCGCGACGTGTTTAGTCATATTTGACTCCTTGTGCCGTTTGTTTATTTACTAAAGTGTGTGCTCGGTTTTGATAGCCGCCGCATCTGAGTGTGCTCTCTTTGAATGAGTACAAAATCAAAGGAATACGGTAATGCACACGTTTTCATTGTCAGATGATAGCACAACCCCAAACCCTTACTAAGAATAATTCACAATAAAACTAGCTAAAACTTAATTTTCAGTGAGATAATTCAAATATGACTGTTATACGTGAAAAAGATATAAGTCGTGGCAAAAAATCCTTTAAATTATGGGAAGATAAAGCAAAGTCTTATATGCAAACTTCTTCAAATTTGCAATCTATTAACAGCAATGCGATTGGAATTTCTAAAAACGATGAAGCGATGGCAGTTAGGTACTCTTTATATGTTCTTGAAAATAACGTGCCGGGAGGATCTGTAGAAGTTAGAGTAGCTCCGTGGGGAGCTGTGAAAATTCTGAAAGGTCCTATCTCAGATCCGCATAATTTAACTCCTCCAGATGTTATTGAACTTAATCCGGATGTGTGGTTGCGTTTAGCTTGTGGCATAACTTTTTGGGAAGATGAAAAAGAGTTTGGGAATATAAGTGCAGTTGGAGAGCGAGATAATCTAAGCGACTTTTTACCTTTAGATACTGGCATATAGGTTTTGGACTATATCTCAAGTTTTTGTGTGCTATATCCCAAGTTTTTCGTGTGATATATCCAAAAAGTAATTAGGTTTATGTCTTTTGTAATTAGCTTTATGTCTTTAGCAGTAAGTGTAAATATTAAATATTTAGTAAGTGTAAATATCTGTAAAGCTGTCACTATCTAGTAAGCTGTCAATATTTAGTAAGCGTAAATATTTAATGAGGGCAAGTATATTGGGAATTAACCCTGTTTACATACTTACCCTCAAAATTTAATTGCATAAGCTATTTGCAATATTTGCAAATTTGCAATATTAGCGACTTATTATTTTAATCTACTTATATTTGCTATGCTACTTATCTTCACTGTGCTTGTGCATGAAATCAGGCACAGGCATAGGAATATGGTGGTGAATAGGAGAGTGTGCGTTTGAAGACGATGAAGTCTTCTCATTGCTCATCGCTTTCGCTGCTGATTCTGCAGCCCACTTAGCATACTCATCTAAATCATCATCTGTTTCATCTTGATTGGAAGATGAAGTATCTTCATTTAGATACTCGCTATTGCCTTCATAGCTTTCAGTAGATTCTTGTGGATCGACAGATTCTTGTTCGAGCTCATGAGCATTAAGTTCTTTAGCGAGCTCGTCATAATCCGTATCGGTCGTCAGGTATTTGAGCTTACGGGCAATTTTCTGTTGCTTTGCCTTCTGTCGTCCGCGGCCCATCTGACCCCCTCTAAAAATTCTGTAACAATCAATTCATCACACAAGAGCGTACCACTGTGCCACAACTGAATATATTGTCTGAGCAAACTTTTACGATAAAAGCCATATTTTAAGCGTAAAATCTGCATGTGCAAGGAGTCGTATATGTCGCAAGAAGCACAAGTAACTGCTGTAGGTAATGAGATGAGTGCAAGCTTTGTGGCTGCTAGAAAACGCTCGGATGCAACATTAGAAAAATTGGAAGCTAATCCTTCTTCATTTACAATGCTGACCGGCGATCGTCCTACAGGTAGATTGCATTTAGGACATTATTTCGGTTCTATTCGTGAGCGTGTTGCGATGCAAGAGCGTGGCGTTAATACGAATATTATTATTGCAGATTATCAAGTGATTACAGATCGCGATACAACAGAACACATTAAAGATAATGTATTAAATCTTGTTCTCGATTATATGGCTGCTGGGATTGATCCTGAAAAAACTATGATTTTCACACATTCCGCTGTTAGCGCAGAAAATCAGCTTATGTTGCCATTTTTGTCTTTGGTTACAGAAGCAGAATTGCACAGGAATCCTACTGTAAAGTCTGAAATGGAGTCCTCTGGTCACGCTTTAACTGGATTATTGCTAACTTACCCTGTGCATCAAGCATGTGATATTTTATTCTGCAAAGCTAATGTAGTTCCAATAGGCAAGGATAATTTGCCTCATATTGAAATTACGCGAACAATCGCTCGTCGTTTTAATGAGAGGTATGCAAAAAAGAATCCAGTATTTCCAGAGCCTGCAGCAATTCTTTCAGATGCTCCAGAAATACCAGGATTGGATGGTCGTAAGATGAGTAAGTCTTATGGGAATTCGATTATGCTGGGAGCGACTGCAGAAGAAACTGCTAAGTTGATTAAGAAGAGTCCTACGGATTCTGAAAGAATGATTACTTTTGATCCAGTTTCTCGTCCGCAAGTTTCGGCACTTCTAACTACTGCTGGATTAGTTACAGGTAGGAATCCTAAAGATATTGCAGAAGAGATTGGTAATTCTGGTGCTGGAGCATTAAAAGCTTACGTGATTGAAAATGTAAATAATTTCTTAGCACCTCATCGCGAACGCCGTAGTGAATTGGCGAAAGATATGGATACTATTCGCGATATTTTGCACGATGGTAATAAGAGAGCTAATGCAATTGCAGAGGAAACTCTTGATCAAGTTCGCGAAGCAATGGGAATGAAGTACTAAAATAGCGCAAAATTTTTTCTAACTTATTTTCGTAGCGTACTTCTGTTTCTGCAGCATTAAAGCGTTAAATTCTTCTCAGTTTTGTAGTGATTTGAGCGATAATAGTAAATAATTTATAAAGTGAGAGAACAATGAAAGAACAATGAACAAGTAGAGAGCAAGGAGAGAATATGGTACGTCAAGTGAGAATTGTAAATGCTAATAATTCGCAAGTGCAAAGTTCTGCAAATCGATTTTCTTTTCAGGTTCCTCAAGAAAAAGATAGTCAATTTAAGGATGCTGGAACTGAGCTAAAAACTTCTACTTGGGAACTTGAAAATAGGCATGCAATTCGTTCTAAGCAGATTCTTGAAGCTGTTCGCAAACTTGATACTACAACTAATGAAGCTTATAAGCAGCAACTTATTGAATATATTGATGAATTATATAAGCAACGTTTTGGCGGTCAACTTGTTGCATTATTTGCAAAATGTTATATCGGTTATCCTTATGTAGATCACTATGTTTCGTTAGATGGAAACATTGTTGAACACTATAAGAATAGTGATACAGTTCCGACGCTATTTCAACCTGCTAGAAGCTTAGCGTCTTCTCCTCAATACGCTTATATAGAGATTTATTCCGATGGAGAAGTAGTTCCTGTTGCTGAAGATGGGACTGAAAGATAAATAAGTTTTTCATAAAATATTTAATTTATTATTTAATAATAATTTATTAGTTAATAATCACTGAATTGATATAATTTATGAGATTGCTGCTTTTTGTGCAGGCTAATATTGCCTTTTGAGAGAAGGAGATGAATATGGAGGAAGTTGTAGATCCTCGCGCGCTAGAACGCTATTTAGATAACATAGCTGGTTCTATCAATGAAGTCGGTTATAGGGTTGACTCAGTAAGTGATGCTGTAGTTCAAGTAGGTCAAGATCTTGATGAAACTCGCTCAGATTTGAAAAATCTTAGCAAGGCATTCTATGAATATGTTGAATCTGCTAAGCGTGCTGTCAATGCTCAGCGTGCTGAAACAAAGTTGGGTAATCTTAAAAGCGAACTCGATCGCCAATATGGTCATTACGATAAAGTTCGTCGTACTTCTGTAGGTGTATTGCAAGCCTTTGATGTTGCAAATGTAAGTGATTCTGTAGTTTCTCACGTTTCAGAAGAATTGATGATTCAAAGTCCAAGATATTGGCTTGCTCCTGCACTTGTTGCTATAGCTGCTTGGAGTCGTGACGATAAAGATATAGTTAATAAATCTATAGACGAAGCATTTAAGAGAAATGCATCGAAAACATCTTTGTTCTTTGCTTTAATATTGCGCCGAATGGGAAGAAATGATTCTGCTTTACGCTGGTTGAAGCATTATTTGCAAAGTTGTGATTCTAAAGCTCTTACTCGTGAATTTGCAATAATTCTTGAAGCTGCTGCACAAGGAGCATTTGGCAAGAATGGTGCAAATATGCTTTCTGAGCAAATTAAAAAATGGAATGATGATTTGCGCCTTAATGACGATATTGTGCAATCTCAGGTTCAAGAATGGGTGGAAGAACTTGGAAATAATAGCTCGATGCTTGCTCCTGAAGAGTATAGCGAATTGCGGGATTGCTGCCCAGATTTTGGCAGATTGAAGTATATGCTTGAATCTGCTACGGCGCTTGGAAATACGAGAGATAAGTATCAAGCTGTAAAAGATAATATGGATACTACTCTTCAAGCATCTGCTGATATGCTTGATGATTTGCTTGAGCAACTAGTTACAGAGTATGACGATGAAGAATTGCCATTAAGACGTGAAGTAGCGTATAACGAAGCTATTGTTGAAACTGATGGCGATATGGATAAGGCTGAAAAGAAAGCGGATCAATATAAAAGAGCGTTGGAAGAAACAGTTGATGCTGTTACTTTGCAAACTCGAACTGCTATATCTCCTGATTTAATGGGTGTTTCTGTGCAAACACAGAAGGTTTCAGTTGGCTCAAGTCAGCAAGATTTCTTAGCTGCTTTAAATGAATATACTAGAAATTATCGCTCTCAAACTTTGAATTCAGCTCGAATTGTTTTAGATCAAAGCCATTCTAAACTAGCTGAAGTACACCATTTCTATGGTTATGAAGGTTATACTAGCGATAATGAAACAGTTGCTTTTAATCAACTTCACGATGCTTGGGATAAAACTTTTGAAGATTATATAAAAACACTTAAGTTTGATAACAGTATGCTGATTAAACCGATTGTTTTTTCTGTTATTGCTGTCGTAATTCTTTTCTTAATTCATGCTACTATGTTTGCTTTTGTCGTTGCTGTTTGCGCAATCGCCGGTATAGCAATATGGGCTAGTAACAAACAGAAAAAATCCGAGGAAGCAATTGCGAAAGCTTTACAAGATAAAGAGAAAGCTTTTGAAGTTTCAAGGCTTCATCTTGCTGCTGCTCGCGCTGCATTTGCTGATATTCAATTTGAATATCAAGAACTTAATGAAGATGAAGAGAGTTTAAGAAATCTAATTGAAACTTGGCCTACTGCAATGCCTAAATTAGATGAATCTCAAGAGGAAGAGAAATAACGATGGACAACAATAATAGCAAAGATTACCAGTATAATCTGGGATCTGAAACGCAAAATGCGAAATCTTCTGACAATAATCAAGAGTCTGCAGAAAATAATTCTCAGAATGTAGCAGGAAACGATAATTATTATTCTCATTATTCTCAATCGACATATGGTGTCCAATCATCTTATGTGTCTAATGCTAATGATGTGTCTAACGCATCTAGTGCATATGATGTGTCTAATGCGTCTAATGCTAATGGCAATGGGAATGCATATCCTACAGGAATGAATGCGAATAGTAACGTCTTTTCGAGCGTTCCTACACAGAGCGATGATGCTAATAATTCGTACGCATATGGATCATATTCTCAGTATGGTTCTGCCAATCAGTATGGGAATTCTCAGTACGGGAATTCTAATCAGTATGGTCAGCAGAGTAATCAGTATGGTTTTGGTAATCAGTATGGTTTTGGTAATCAGTATGGATCTGTTAATCAGTACGGTCAGCAGAATAATCAATACGGTTCTTCTCAACAGCCATATGGTACACAATATGATAATTCGCAATCTAGTTATTCGCAGTATAATAACTCTTCTTCAACGTATGAATCTAATGCATATGGATCTAATTATTCGCAATCTAATTATGCGTCAAATGATTCTTCTTCAACATATGGTTCATATTCAAATTATGGTGCGCTCGCTTCAAATTATGGTCAAAGTGATTCAAACTATGATTCAACAGTGCAAACTGATTCTAATAGTGTTGATACTAGCGTAGCTACTTCTGAAGAAGATGCTAAAACAAGTAATGCAGATGATTTCTCGCGCATTGATACTCAATCTCAAAGTGAATCTTCATCTCAAAATAATTTTGATAGTCAGTCATCTGAAGAGCAGTCTTATTCCAATATTGAAACTCCTGCAGTGGGTAATTCTGCAATGAGTGATTCTTCTGCTTACGCTTCTGCTGATGATGCAACGAATAATCCTGTTTCTGATTCGGTTGCTGATTCTTCTTTGAATCCTTCTGTTGACACTTCAGCGCAATCTAATTATGCGATGGCTAATAATTCTTATGATAATTCTCAATATAGCTATCAAAATAATGTAACTATGAATGCTGTTCCTGGCGCATTTGGAGAACCTAATGCTATGCCTGGTGTAAATAATATGGTTCAGCGCCCAAGTTCTCGTAGGCGTCCGCGATTTGTTCCTAGACCCAAAAATGACGATAATGCATCTTTTGTAGAGCGTAGGAATCTTCTAACTTCAGTTGCAACTAGCGCAAAGCATCAGATTACGCGCGAACGTAAAATTGCTGGTAATTTACCTGATTGGGATCCATTGCCACCTGGAGAAATCTTAATCAACAGATGAGCGTGAGGTGAATGATGTCTGAAGATGTTTATGTTTCTTGGGTGAATAGGCTTAGTGCTTTTGGTAATGATCCAAATACTTCTCTTAGTGGTTTGCCAGAAATCACTGTTGAGATGTTTCCTTCTTCAACATTTCAGCGATTGATGAAACATATTGAGCGCGCGGAAAACAAGATTATGGAACGTTGGCGTTCTGAATTGACAAGAGATTTAGAACATGTAACTGATTTGCATGAGTTGTCGAATGTTATACTTCATTCTCGGAAACTATTATCTAGAAGAATATATCTTGATAGCTGTCCGACATTACCTCAGGAAGTTCGTTCGGTACTTATGAAAAATGCAACAGAAGATATAAATAATCTTCAGAAGCAGCTAGAAAAAGAAGTTACTGAAAACAAGAATTCTTGGGCTGTAAATTCACATGATCAGCTTCTTGAAATAGTCAGAACTTCGCCACTTAATGCCGTTCTTAATGAAAATTATCAGAATAATAATGAAATTATGAATGTAATCGATCAGGCTGAACAGCGTGCTCAACAGTCAAATATGCGTGAAAAAGAAGCTAACAAAACTAATACGGGTTTGAAAGCTTTCTTTGGTCGATTATTTGGTAATTCAAGGTAGGTAATATGCCAAATTATGTCGGTACAAGGAATATAGTTGAGCAATTTTTGAAAGCTAGAGTTCCTTTAATCGTTATTAACTCAGTAGAACCAAGCCGTGTAACTGGGTTACTTAGTGATATTGCAAGGGAATTGCGTTCTCTGCCATTTTTTGAATTTTCTGCAACAGAAGGTTTGGTTGACTTGCTGTCTAGAAAGCAAATGTCTGACGATTATTCGTTGGTTGGAGCTTTAGATACAGCAAAGCAAACATTTAAAACTCGTCAAAATGTTAATTATATTTTCAGTGATCTTGACGGTATTGAAAGTGATACAACAACCGCTCGCCATTTTGCTCAAATGGTTCGACTTGCAGAACCTCATCAGGGTTCAATGATTTTAATTGTTGACAAGCCTGTTTGGAGTGGGTTATCTCGTTTGGGTATGACTACTTCGTTGGATTTGCCAGATATTGACGAATTGTATGATGTTTTGTCGGAAACTATAGATGCTAATCGCGGTCCTAATGTTCGTATTGACTGGGATCATGATGAAATTCGTAGAGCTGCAGAAATCTTGCTTGGTGTTACTGAAGCAGAAGCAGTTAATGTTCTTGCAACTTTGATTGCTAAAGGAACTATTACCAATGATGATATTCCTGAATTATCTAAATTCAAGGATCGTATTTTTGGTAATATGACTGGAATAGAGCGAATTAAGTTACGTGAAGATTATCAAGTTGGTGGTCTTTCTAACCTTAAAGCTTGGCTTAATAAGCGTGAAGCTCTTATTAAATCCGATTTAACTAATTCTCCGCTGCATCCTCCTAAAGGCGTTTTGCTATGCGGTGTTCCAGGTTGTGGTAAATCGCTTTCAGCTAAAGCAATAGCGCATGAATGGAAACTTCCGTTGTACAGACTTGATATGGGATCTGTTCTTGGAATGTATGTTGGTGAATCTGAGTCTAATCTTCGTGAAGCGTTAGCTGCAGCGGATCGAGTAGCTCCATGTGTGCTGTGGATTGACGAGATTGAAAAAGGTCTTTCAGGTTCAAATGGCGACAGTGGCGGCGGAGTTGCAAAAAGGCTTGTTGGTCAATTCTTGTTCTGGTTGCAAGAATCTACTTCTAAAGTTTTTCTTGTTGCAACAGCTAATGATGTTTCATCTTTGCCTCCAGAGTTACTTCGTAAAGGTCGTTTTGACGAAATATTCTTTGTTGATTTGCCAACTCCGCAAGAGCGCGAAGAAATTCTTAGACTTTGCTTCACAAAGTATGCAAAAGTATGCCCGAATCCTTCGCTTATTAACGAATTGGTAGAGCTTTCTGATGGTTTTGCTGGTTCTGATATTGATGCAGTTGTGCACGATATAGCTTCAGATATGTTTGCTAATCATTCGCTTGCTTTGCCAAATGAAAGCTACATAATTGACGTTTTCAGGAATGTAGTGCCGTTCTCTAAGTCTAATCCTGAGGAGATCGCATATATTCGTGAATGGGGTAATAATCGCGCAGTACCTGCAGGTCAAAAGTGTCAAGATGTTCAACAGCCGACTCTTAGTACTGGACGAAGAGTGATTATGTGATTGGTTATGTAAGTTTGATTATTTAAGCTTGCATAACAAAATAAAACGATTATGTGATTGGTTATTTTTGTTATTTTATTGCAAATTTAACTAATCACACATCGTAACGCCAATTCTTGTCTGTAATTACGCGAGCTACAGCAAGTCCTATTGGCAAGCACACTATTACCATAAAGGCGCGGAAAGTCCAATTTAGAGCTGGCAAAGTGTTAAATTGACCAAGGTAAAACATTGCGCGATACATATATAAGCCTGGAACCATAATCACTATTGAAGGCACAGTTAGACTTATTCGAGGATATCCTAAGTATTGAGGTGCCCATCCGTGACGCACAATAGACCTCCAAGTAGAAGCAAGAAGCCCTGCAAGAAGCGCTCCTGTAAATGCTGCTATTTCTGCGCTAACACCGAAATCAACCATAGTAAGACGAAGTGTATCTGTAATTGCGCCTATAACTCCAGCAACAACACACATTCTCTGTGGTGAATTAAATAGCACGGAGAAGCCCCACACGCCAGCAAATGCTGTAATCATGCGTAAGATGCCATTTAGCCAAGGGTTTAAGCCTAAAGGAGTGAATCCTTGCGGATTTAACTGTACTAGGCTTGCGACCATCCAGCCTGCTAAAGTTCCCATCAAAATTATTGCAAGCGTATAAGAAAGACGTTGTATTCCAGATGGAAAATCTATTTTTGCAATATCTAAACCGCCTGTAATCAGTGGAAAACCAGGAATTACGAATAATACTGAACCTATATACGCTGTATTATGCAAAGGTGCAGTAGGATCAAATAATCCTATAAGTTGAAGTGAAGCAATACATGATAATGCGCCAACTGCTACAGCTATGAATGTCACAACGAATTGATTTAGATGATGCATAAACATTCGTCTACGAACCCAGTGTCCTATTCCAGCTCCAATAAATGCGCCTATCATATCGTAAATTCCGCCTCCAAGTAGGAATGCGAATGATGCGCATGCTGTAGCTGAAGCAAGTCCTGCAAACCAAGGTTTATAAAGAGGTTTGCGGTTTTTAATTAGGTCAAGTTTATCGTGAACTTCTCGAACTGTGAGAGGTTTATGTTTTTTATTAGAAAGATCTTGTGAATTTTCTAAATGCTCAAAATGTTCCTCATAAGTGTTCTCAGGTTTTAATGCAAAGATTCCGCGAGGTTTTTCTTCCGATATTGCTTTCTCTATTGCTTCATCTTCAGCGCGTTTAGTAGCGTTTATTTCAGATTTTTTAGCAGTGTTAATAATTGCATTTTCGTCATCTGAAACTTGCAAAGTATCGACTAGTTCTTTTGAAACAGATGCTTTTGAGTGATATAAGGAATCGTTTCCGAGTTTTACATTAAACCAGTCTGCAAAATGTTCAAGAAGCCAAATTCGTTCTGTATTTACTCCAGTTGTTGGTAAGTCAACTACCTCTGTTATTCGTGAATGTTTATCAGTGCATGTGGCTTCAATATCTGTGAGGTTTACGTCTGCTCTTACGCTTACACCCATAGGTTCGCCAACGCTATGCATAAGTTCTCTAACTCTGTAGCTTCCAGTTCCTGCACCTAAACCAAGAGAGCCGACTCGAATAATAATGCTAGATTTTGCGGCTATTCCAGCTTCGCAAACAGGTTTATCCCAATCGCGTTCAACATCTTCCATATCCAGAGGGATAGCATGAGTGAAAAATCTACCAGAAGGTTTTCCAACAACGTGTCCATTAGGAAGAATTTCCTGCTTGCTTTTGTTGCTGTTAATGTAACTTTCTCTATCGATAAAAATATTATCGTTTTCGTCGTTTTCGCTATTTTCTTCGCTATAGTCGCTACTGTCAGTTGGTGTGTTATTCTCTGCTATACTCACAATTTTTTAGTATACGCACCCCTGTTGCCTAGTTGTTTTATTTAGTTTGGAAGATGTTTTTTGTTTATAAATGAATATTTGTTGTTACGTCCTGTGGTAGTTTCAAAATTAACGTGGTATCTCGCTGTATCAAAGGCTGTGGGCTTGCAACTTCTAACCCAATAACCGCGGAGGAGCCGCGGAAGTTAGATGACCAAGCAACCTTAAAACAGCGCAAGGAGGTCTGATGACAGCTCATAATCAACAGGTAACTCCAGCGGACGCCACTATTGTGACGTCTGGTTTAGGACGAAAAGGTCCTGAGGAGCGTGAACTTCCAGCATCGCTTCAGCAAGACATGGATTTGTGCTTGCATATTCTTCGCGATGTTTTGGGCGAATTTGATGAAAAATTATTAGTAGTATTTGATGAAGTGCGTTTGAATGCAGTTGAAGCTAGTGCAGCTCATTTTGCTCAAATGGTAGATGCTCAAGAAACTGCTGATGATGGATTAAGTAAAGCTGTTGAGAAAATCAATGGCATGGATTTGACTGATACGCAGCTTTTAGCTCGTGCATTCGCTACTTATTTCCATTTAGCAAATCTTTGTGAGGAAAATTACCGAGTTTCAGTATTGCATCAGCGTGAGTGTGATGTTGCTGATTCTAATCCGGTAGATCCAGTAAATGAGCTGACTTGTGCATATCACAAGTTGTTGACCGAAATGAGCCCTGCTGAAGCTAAGGAATTGTTGGTAAAACTTGAATTCCATCCCGTTTTTACAGCTCATCCAACAGAAGCTCGCCGTAAAGCTGTTGCTGGCAAAATTCGCAGAATTTCCAAACTTTTAAGTGAACATCATCGTTTAGGTGGATCAGATAAACGAGAAAATTATCGCCGTCTTTATAATGAGATTGATGCGCTACTTCGTACTTCCCCTATAGCTTTGAAAAAGCCAACGCCGGTTGAAGAAGCAGATACAATTCTTGAGATTTTTGATGCAACTTTATTTGATACTATTCCACTTGTTTATCGTAGATTTGACGATTGGCTGCTTGGTAAAAAAGCTGGTTTAGTTCCTCCGCGTTGTCCTGCATTCTTCCATCCAGGTAGTTGGATTGGATCTGATCGCGATGGAAATCCAAATGTTACAGCTAAAGTAAGTCGTCAAGTTGCGCGTAAGTTTAGTGATCACGTTTTGGCAGCTTTAGAAGAGCGCACACGTGAAGTTGGCAAATGTCTAACGATGGAAACTCGCACAACTCCGCCAAGCGTTGAGTTGCTAGAGCTTTGGAATCGTCAGCGCGAAATGAGTGAGCAGCTTACAGAGAGCGCGTCTGATGTATCTAATAGCGAACCTCATCGTGCTGTAATGCTAGTAATGGCAGATCGTTTGAATAGAACTATTCGAAGAGATACTGATTTAATGTATCATTCTTGCGAAGATTTTATTGAAGATTTGCATATAGTTCAGCGTTCTCTTGCACAAGCAGGTGATGCACGTGCTGCTTATGGACCGTTGCAGGATTTGATTTGGCAGGCTCAAACATTTGGATTCCATATGGTGGAAATGGAATTCCGTCAGCATTCTCTTGTGCATTCTCGCGCTCTAGAAGATATTCGTGAGCACGGTTTGCATGGCGAGAGAGGTCCGTTGCAGCCGATGACGCGTGAGGTTCTTGATACTTTCCGCGCTTTGGGAGCAATTCAGAAACGTAACGGTATGCGTGCTGCTCGCCGATATATTATTTCATTTGCAAAATCAGCTCAACATGTTCGTGATGTATTTGAGTTGAACCGTCTTGCGTTTGCTCATCCTCAGGATGCTCCGACTATTGACGTGATTCCATTATTTGAACAACTTGAAGATTTGCAAAATTCTGTGAATGTTCTTGAAGAAATTATTAAGATTCCTGAGGTTCAAGCTAGATTAAAGGCAACCGGTCGCAAGATGGAGGTTATGCTTGGATACTCTGATTCTTCTAAGGATGCTGGACCTACTTCTGCAACTCTTGCATTGCATAGCGCTCAAGAGAGAATTGCTCAGTGGGCTAAGAAGCACGATATTGATTTGACTTTGTTCCATGGCCGTGGCGGTGCTGTTGGTCGTGGTGGCGGTCCTGCTAACCGTGCTGTGCTTGCGCAGCCTGTTGGTTCTGTAAATTGCCGATTTAAGCTTACTGAGCAAGGAGAGGTTATTTTTGCTCGTTACGGTAATCCTATTTTAGCAATTCGCCATGTTGAGTCTGTTGCAGCTGCAACATTGTTGCAGTCTTCGCCAAGCGTTGAGAAGACTAATACAGATATGACTCATAAGTATGCGAATATGGCTCAAAAGCTTGATGTTGCAGCTCATGAAAGATTCCTTGATTTGCTGCAGACTTCAGATTTTGCGCCGTGGTTCTCAACTGTCACTCCTTTGAGTGAAATTGGCTTATTGCCTATAGGTTCGCGTCCTGCAAAACGTGGTTTGGGTGCGAAATCTTTGGATGATTTGCGAACAATCCCGTGGGTCTTCTCTTGGGCTCAAGCTCGAATCAACTTGGCTGCTTGGTATGGATTAGGTACAGCATGTGAAAAGTTTGGCGATTTACAAACATTACGCACAGCATATGAAGAGTGGCCGTTATTTAGTACTTTTATTGACAATATTGAGATGTCTTTAGCTAAAACAGATGAGCGTATTGCTCGTATGTATTTAAGCTTGGGAGATCGTGAAGATTTGAGCAATAAAGTGCTTTCAGAAATGCAATTGACTCGTAAGTGGGTTTTGCAAATTGTTGATGATAAGTGGCCTTTGCAACATCGACACGTGCTCGGTCAAGCAATTCGTGTGCGCTCGCCTTATGTGGATGTTTTGTCTGTAATTCAGTCGCTTGCATTGCATAAGTTGCGCAATAAAGTTGATAAAGAAGAGCTGAGTCAAAGTCAGCAAGCTGAGTTCATCTACCTTATTTTGTGCACTGTTTCCGGTGTGGCTGCCGGTTTGCAAAATACTGGATGATTTCACTATTTGTTTAGTAAAGAAAGCCTTCACATTGCTATTTGCTTAGCTTGTGAAGGTTTTCTTATATTTGGTTTGTTGCTGTTTATATTTTTGGGGAATAACCCATATTTTTGTTTGTCGCTGTTTGTTGCTGTTTATCGTAACTTTTTGTGTAATCGCCTTGTTGTAGTGAATTTGTAGTCTTGTTGTAGTGAATTTCAACGTCTTAATATCTTTTGTGAAAAGCATTTGTGAATATACAATGTTGTTGGTAATGAAAGCTTGTTTTGATTTACGTTTTAGAGGTGATTATGCAAGATAGTTTTATTGAGCAAAATAATTTGATTGAGCAAAATTCTGTGTTAAAAACATCAATATTGACTTCACTTCTCGAAGGTAATCGCAGATTTGCGGAAGGTAAATCGCTACATTCTGGCGTGGATATCGAAACTCGCAAATCACTTCTTAGTGGTCAAAATCCTAATGTTGTTGTGCTTTCTTGTGCTGATTCTAGAGTTGCTCCTGAATTTATTTTTGATGCTGGTTTAGGAGATATATTTTCTGTTCGAAGTGCTGGCGAAGTTGTTGATGATGCAGTTTTAGCTTCTTTGGAATATGCTGTGAGTGATTTGCACGTTAAATTGCTTGTTGTGCTAGGTCATGAGAATTGCGGTGCTGTAAAAGCTGTTTTGCCAGAAGTTTCTAAGATTATTAAAGATATTGATGAAGATGATGTATACGAAGCTATTGAATCTTCAAAATCAATATTATTGCGCGCTTTAGGCCCTGCTGTAGTTTCTGGAATTGAGGATTCTTTGGAAACTGATGATATTGAGCGTATTCACGTTAGTAATGTACTTATGAGTATTTGTGATAAATCTGAAGTTATTCGTGAAGCTATGAATAGTGAGAAGCTCATGATTGTTGGAGCTAGATATCGAATGAGTGACGGATTAGTTGAAATATTATCTTGCTGATATTGAAAATATTATTTTATTTACTGAGATTTAAGAATATTTTCATGTTCAGTCTGGTTTGTTAGTTCAATCTGGTTTGTTGGCTTGGTTTAGTCTGGTTCATCGGTTTAGTTTAGTTTAGTTTAGTTCGTTGGCTTATTAGTTTATTTGTGAAAATGGTTTAGACATGAAACAGGATATGCAAAAAACAAGTTCTGCGCATTATTTATATGTGATTCTTGGCGTACCTATAATAGCCATACTTATTGCAATTGCGCCTGCTTTACAAGCTAGATTTACGGGATTTGCAATAAACACTACAATTCGCGCAATAGCAGGTTTACTTTTGCAAGCTGTTCCTTTTACGCTTATTGGAGTATTGGTTTCTGCAGCAGTTGAAACTTTCGTTACGACTCAATTTATAGAAAAGCATATGCCTAAATCTACTTCAGACGGATTTTTGGTAGCGATTATAGCAGGATTTTGCATGCCTGTTTGCGATTGTGTTATTGTGCCGACTTTTTCTAGATTGGTTGCTAAAAAGCTGCCTTTGCCTGCTGCTGTAACGTTTTTATGTGCTGTGCCTGTTGTGAACCCTGTATCTGTTTTAGCTACTTGGTACGCTTTTTCTGACGCTCCAGCTGTTGTTGTTATTCGAGTTGCATTGGGGATTGTTGTCGCTCTACTTGTTGGAATGAGTTTTGTAATATTCCCGTATAAAGGCACAATTCTTAAACAGCGTATACTGGGTGATAAAAGTACTTTATGTGTTTGTAAAGATTCAGATTCTTCAAATAGTTGTTGTTCTCGCGATGGGTCTTGTTGTTCTCGCGATGAGTCTTCTATGCAAAATTCATTTGGGTCGAAATTATTAGCATATGCTAATCATATTTATGAAGATTTTGTTCATTTAATGCCAATAATTTTATTTGGTTCAATTATTGCATCAATAATACGAGCTTGGTTAGGTAATGATCCAGCATCCCATATAAATACAACTGTTGCGCTTATATCTATACCTGCAATGATGTTAATTGCTTATGCAAGTTCTTTGTGTTCAAGTTCCGATGCTGTAATTGCAAGAAGTTTAGCTGCATCTTTGCCAATATCTTCAGTCCTAGCTTTTCTGCTTTTTGGACCTATGCTAGATGTTAAAAATACACTTATGCTTATTAGTGATTGTAAAGGTAAATTTGTTTTACGTTTTACTTTAACTGTTGTTTTGTTGTGCTTAGTTGCATCTTTGCTTGTTCATTTTGCTTGGGGAGGTGTGCTATGAATCGGATGAATCGTGCGAATCGTGCGAATTGGATGAATCGGACGAGTTGTATGAATCGTGCGAATCGGATTTTAGTAATTAGCATAAGTTTTCTTAAATTTTTCAATCTGAATCTAGAAACTTTAGAAAAGGTGAGTGAAAGATGAGTAAAATCACGCAGAATTCGTCTTTGCGCAATCCTTTGTTTTCTAGGATTGTGCTTTGTTTGTCTTTGTCTTTTCTTTCTGTATCAATAGCTTGGTCTGCTTTTAGTGGAAGTTATACTTTTCTTACAACGCCTCGCGTTTTTCCGTATTTAATAATTGCGTCAATAATGCTTATTTTGTTGGCTTTTTGTGCGCTTTTCAACGTTTGTAAAGTATCTTCACGTGAGTCTTTTCGTATATTAGTTGCAATATGCATCCCTGCTTTACTTATTGTGATTCCTTTGCAAAATCATGATTATGCAAATTTTGGATTCGATAAATATGCCGGCGGAAGAGCTATAGCAATTAAGGATTTTCAAGGATATAAAAATTTTAGAGGTCTTGATCAAGCTAGTCGCACTATTTCTGTTTCTAATGATGATTTTGGAACTTGGTATGACGAAATCGATCACAATGTGAATCGTTATAAGGGATATAAAATAATAGTTAATGGATTCGTAAGTAAATCTAGATCTCTTGGCTCTAACCAATTTTATGTTGCTCGTCATTTTATGTCTTGCTGTATTTTAGATATGTCACCATTTGGGTTTGTTGGAGAGATTTCTTCTTCTAGCAAGAATGATTTTTCGTTAGTTAAAGAACATCAATGGATTCATGTTATTGCACATATTGATGTTGGAAACGTTGGTAATGATAATAATCGGCGTTCGGGTGTGATTTTGCGAATTGACAAAATATCTGAAGCTGCTCCTCCTAGCGGATATTTTTACAGGCAGTAAAGCATGGGCAGTAAATCGGCATAAAGGATTAAAAATGTTGAGGGTGTTATTGTAGTGAATCTAGAAGCAAAATAAGTGAAAATTAAAGATAAAATATAAAATTTACTTATTTGAAAATCGATTTTTATTGTATATGTGTTGATATCGTAGCGAAGTTCACTAATATAACAAGTATGGCGCTGGCTTTTAACGTTTTGCTTATTGTAATTTTTTTGTTATGCGGTTCTATTTTTGCTGCTACTGAATTAGCTCTTGTAAGTTTGAGAGCTTCACAAATTGATCGCATGGAGTTGCAAGATGCGCGTGGAGCGCGTGTGGCGCGAATTGCGAGAGATCCTAATACTTTTCTTTCAACATTGCAAATTGGCGTAACTCTTTCAGGTTTTCTTTCTGCTTCTTTTGGTGAATCTGCAATCGCTCCATATATTGTTCCTCAAGTCAAATCATGGGGTGTGCCAGCTCATATTGCATCTCCTTTAACAACGATAGTTTTAACATTGGTAATATCTTATTTTTCGATTGTTATTTCGGAGCTTGTTCCTAAAAGAATTGCAATGCAAAGATCTGAGCAAATCGCTAGAGCTGTGGTTCCTGCTGTAGATATTGTTTCTATGATTTGCAGACCTTTGATTTGGCTTATAGCAAAGAATACCAATGGTTTAGTGCGACTTTTAGGATTTGATCCAAATGAGAAAGAAAGCGAAGTTTCTGACGAAGAATTGCGTGTACTCGTAAATTCCAATAAACGCTTAAGTCAAGATGAGAGAACTATTCTCGATGATGTTTTTGATGCTTCAGAAACGATTGTAGCTGAAGTTATGCGTCCTCGTGCTGATGTTGAGTTCTTAGAGGGTTCACTAAGCCTTAAAGATGCTGCTGATAAGATTCGTGAGCTTCCTTATTCTCGTTATCCTGTTACTGGAAAAGATTTTGATGATGTTATTGGCTTTGTGCATGTGCGTGATTTGTTGGATGTTAAGGATCCTAATGCAAAAACAGTTGCAGATGTAACAAGGGAGGGTATTAGTCTTCCTGGAACTTCAAAATTATTACCTAGTTTGTCGTTGTTGCGTAAGCGCGGAATACATTTAGCTGTAGTGATTGATGAATATGGTGGAACTGATGGAATTGTTACTTTAGAAGATATGACAGAGGAGTTAGTTGGTGATATTCGTGATGAATACGATTTGCCGACTGAAACGAATCAAGGTCATGATAATAAGGTAACTGCTTTTGTGAACGGTGTTGCCACTATTGATGGTGGTATGACTATTGAAGATTTTGCAGATATAACCGGCATTGAGCTTGAAGATGGTCCTTATGAAACTGTAGCTGGATATTTTTTGGCTCATACTGGTGCGATGGGCAAAGTTGGCGCTGTTTTGCATGATGCTGACGGTTACGATATGACTGTTACTGAGGTTGATGGAAGGCGTATTGCTACTCTTGAAGTACGCCGTAGAGCTCAGCCTGAGTCTTAGCTGTAAAATAAAGATGTTATAGCAAAGGTTTATTAACAACGGCTATTATATATTACGAAGGTTGTATTAACGAAGGTTATGGAGGATAAAATGACTTTGTTACATATAGTTCCAGGTCTTGATGAAGATGCTAGTGAGAAAGCTATAGAGATTTTGCAAAATCGCTTAAGCCATGAGCAAGAGGCTGCGTTAGTGTTGAAACATGCTCATTGGAATGTGACTGGGGCTGATTTTATTGCAGTTCATGAAATGCTTGATCCGCAAGTTGATGAGGTTTTGAATCAAGCTGATGAAACTGCTGAGCGCATTGCGACTTTAGGCGGTTCCCCACTTGGACGCGCTGATGACGTTATTTCTTCTCGTACATGGAAGCGCTTTGCTTTGACTGGTCGTAAGTCTACTAAGGAATATTTGCAAGCTTTAATTGATTATTATAGCGATATGATTTCAGATGATCGTAAGGCTATTTATGAGCTTGATGAATTAGATTTTGTTAGCTCAAACATTATTCAGGATCACGTTCAGCAGCTTGAGAAATTCCAATGGTTTATGCGTAGTCATCTTGAATAATCTGAATAATCGATTGCGACACGCCAGCGCACCAGCTTTGACTATTTAATTTGACTTTTTTCTTTCCTGTGCTAATCTATCTATTTGTATGTTTTCGACATACGTTGGGCCCGTAGCTCAGGTGGTTAGAGCGCATCCCTGATAAGGATGAGGTCGGAGGTTCAAGTCCTCCCGGGCCCACGATAGAATGTTTAGCGTTCTTTCAAATGGGGCTATGGCGCAGCTGGTAGCGCATCTGCTTTGCAAGCAGAGGGTCAGGAGTTCGAGTCTCCTTAGCTCCACAAACAGGGTTTCTAGCCAATCGCTAGAAGCCCTTTTTTCATGCCGAAAACCCTTGAAATATCAACGTTTTTGGGAAATAACCCCCAAATAGTCCCCTCAATTACTCGTTTTTGGTTGTAGACTTATATCGCTTTATATGAGAATGTTTCTCATCAAGGGCTTTTGTTATAATGACAAAACAACTTTTAAAACTGAAAATAATATTAAATAATAATTAAATAATATTAAATAATAATTAAATAATAATTAAATAATATTAAATAATTAAATAAACATAAGTATCTTTACGCCGTGTATTGATAGTGAGTTTAAATCTTCTGGTTTAAGTTATTGCTCATTTTGGATGATTTTTTTGATCGTGTCTTGAGCTTGGCTGTCAATGGGTTAACAAGGCGTGAAATCGTGTTGACAACGTTTTACGTAGTTGACTTGATCAGCGTAAGGAAAGTGTATGCGTAAACTTTTAGCGTATTTCAATCGTCTACCTCAATTAACAGTAGTTGTAGTACTATTTCCAATAATTTTTGCTTCATATTCATTAGATCTTCGTATATTTTCAGGATTCTGGATTGAGATAAATCATATTATTCATAATGCATTTCTTCTTGTGAATATTGATTTCTACTTAAATATGAATCCAACTATTGGGCAAATTATTATAGTTTTCTTAGTTTTATATACGTGTGCCGTGTCTTTAATTAGCATGTTTAATGATTTGTGTAATGGAACTTTGGGTATCGATTTACTCGCATTCGTAGCGCTACTTTCTACTCTTATAATTGGCGAATTTTGGGCAAGCTATTTAATAGTTGTGATGGTGTGGACGGGAGCTGGCATTGAAGATTTCGCTAATATGAAAGCGCAAAAGAATCTAGAACTTTTAGTCAGTGCTGCTCCTAAAAAAGCTCACTTAATGACTTTATTAGGTATTGAGCATGAGTTTAATCGAGTTCACAAATCGAGCCAGTCGTGTGAGTCCTATGAGCCTCCGTGTTTAGTTGATAATAAATGTAAGCCTGAATCATGCAAATTATGCAATTGTGATGAGTTTAGGAAAGTAAATTCTGTTAAGTCGCATAATTGTAGCTCTTGCCCATTTTTGCAAAGTGTTCAAGATTCTTCTAAATTACAGCGTTATACTACAGTCCCTGTTGAGGATGTGCGTGTTGGTAATGTGATTATTGTACTTCCTGGAGAAACTGTTCCAGTTGACGGTGAATTGTTAAGTGGTTCTGCTGTTGTAGACACAAGCGCTATCAATGGTGAATCTGTGCCTCGTGAATTGTATGCAGGTGCAAAAGTGTTATCTGGATGCGTTAATGGTGGCGTTGTACTTATTATGCGCGTTACTAAATTATCTTCGCAATCTCAATATCAAAAAATTATGACTTTAGTAGAGTCAGCAAGATCTTCTAAAGCCGCAGTTGTGAGATTTGCAGATATGCTTTCAGTGCCGTTTACTGTAGTTTCTTTTGTGATTGCAGGTGTGGCTTGGGCGTTTTCTGGTGAAGCTCTTAGATTTGCGCAAGTTTTAGTATTAGCAACTCCGTGTCCATTGCTTATTGCTGTTCCAGTTGCGTTAATGGCTGGTACTGGTCGCGCGGCGAAAATAGGAATTGTTGTTAAAAGTCAGGATGTGCTTGAGCAATTAAGCCGTGTTACAGATGTTTTCTTCGATAAAACTGGTACTTTAACAAAAAAGACACCTCAAGTGATTCGCGTTGATGTAGTTAATAAATCATACGATAAAAATCGCATTGTTATGTTAGCTGGAGTGCTTGAAACGTATTCTCAGCATATTTTAGCTGGCGGAATTGCAAAAGCAGGGTCTTTGCTATGGGAAAAATCTCATCCTACTCAAAATCCTGAACTACCTAGTATACGTGAGTATCCTGTAGTTCATAGCGTTAAAGAAACAGCAGGAATGGGTATTCAAGGTGTTGTAGATGAGATCTTTGTAAGAGTAGGGCGTAAAAAGTATGTAATAGATAATTCTGATTTCAATTCTGGTTTTGATATGCAGAATTCTTCTGAATCGCATGATTCTTCTGAATCGCAAAAGTGCTCTGTACAAAACAGTTCAGGTGAACAAAACAATTCTTTCGATCAAATAGTTGATTTTAGTGCGCTCGCTTCAGATGAAATGTCTACTTATGTTTCTTTTGATGGCGTTCTTGTAGGTAGAATTGTTTTGAAAGATGTTCCTAGAGATAATGCTAAGGCAACTGTTGAAACTTTACGCAAACTAGGCGTGAAATCTATTTCAATGCTTACTGGAGATGGTATTAAATCCGCATTATCTATAGCAAATAGCGTAGGTATTGATTGCGTACATGCGAGCTTGCTTCCTGAAGATAAATTGTCATATGTAAAACAGCATAATATGAAATCTGATTTAATTGAAACTCGGAAGTCATCTACAAAGTTCTCTTTGTTCTCTTTGTTCTCTTTGTTATTTTCTAAATTACTTCCAGATTTCTCTTCTAAATTACTTACGGGATATAATTCTAAGAAATCTTCTTCTATTACGATGATGGTTGGAGATGGAGTGAACGATGCTCCAGTGTTGGCTGCTGCAGATATTGGTGTAGCTATAACAGATGGAACAGATACAGCGGCTTCTGAATGTGCTCAAGTAGTTATTATGAATAATGATATTTTTGCAGTATCGAATGCTGTTGGAATCGCAAAACGTACTAAGCGTATTATGATCCAATCTGTTTTTATTGGTATTGGATTGGCAATAATTAGTATGCTTTTTGCTGCATTTGGATTTATTCCTGCTGTAATTGGAGCAATGATGCAAGAAATTATTGATGTAATTTCTATTATGTGGGCATTGACAGCATTGCGTTCTTCGTGACAATATTCAGCTGTGGCTTTTATTAAACGAGTGAAAAGCCTGTTGCCATAGCGCTCTTAAATTATTATGTGAGTGTTATGAAAGAAAACGGAATAACCGTAGGGGATATTTATGTTGAAAATTGATAATGAGAGTGTTTCACATGAAACGTCTGAATTACGAATTGCTGTAATAGGCGCAGGGCCTGCTGGAGTATATTCTTCGGATATATTTTTGCGTCAATTAGCGAAACGAAGTGACGAATTAGGCTTGTGTGATAGTGCTAGAATCGACCTCTTTGAAAAATTGCCAGTTCCGTTTGGATTGGTGCGCTATGGTGTTGCTCCGGATCATCCAAGTATTAAATTTATTGCAGACGCTTTAGAAAAAACTCTTGATAATCCAAATATTCATTTATATGCGAATGTTGAATTTGGTAAAGATATAAATCTTGAAGAGATTCTTCAATACTATGATGCAGTACTTTTTGCTACTGGTGCAATAGCGGATCGCCCACTTAAAGATGTTCCTGGTGCTGATTTAGACGGTGTAAAAGGTGCAGCAAAATTTGTTGAATGGTATGACGGGTATCCAAATAGTGATCGGCAATGGCATCTTAACGCTAAAGAAGTTGCTGTTATTGGTGGCGGTAATGTAGCTATGGATATTGCTCGTGAATTATTACGTAATCCCGATTATTTGCGTAATAATACAGATATTCCAGACTATGTGTACGAGGGCTTGAAGCAGAATCAAATACAAACTTTGCACTTATTTGTTCGTAGAGGGGTTGCACAAGCAAAATTCTCAGTGCAAGAATTACGTGAGATGGAAAAATTGCCTGGCGTGCAAATCGTTATAGACGAAGATGATTTTGATCTTGATGAAGAAACTATAGAAGTTGCTGGTTCAGACAAAATTACTCGCCAAATGGTTGAAGAATTATTCGCTATACGAGATATGGCTGAAGACATGGAAGATGGGGGGAATGTTGATTTTGAAGGCAATCCTGCAAATCTTCGTTATGTTATTCATTTCAACTGCGCTCCTGTAGAGATTCTCGGTGAAGATGGACGAGTGTCTGCGATTCGTATTGAACGCACTGTTACAAGTGCAGATGGGAAAATGACTCGTACAGGCGAATTCGAGGAATATCCAGTTCAAGCTGTGTACCATGCGATTGGGTATCTTCCTTCTCAAATTTCTGGAATTGCTTATGATTTTGAGCGTACAGTTCTAGCTAATAATGAGGGACGTATATTAACTTCTGCGCTTGATGGAGATGTGCGCAATCGCCTATACGTTACAGGTTGGGCTAAGCGTGGTCCTGTTGGATTGATTGGTTCTACAAAATCTGATGCCCTTCTTATTGTGAACCACATGCTTGAGGATTTATCTAAAGCTGGGAATTGTGGCTGCATTGCGCTTAATCGTGACTCTAAAGCTATAGATAAATTGTTGGAAGAAAAAGGCGTTAAACCGATTGATTATTCTGGGTGGAAGCGTGTTGATGCTTATGAGCGTGAGATTGGATCTAAAGAAAATAGGACTCGTAAGAAAGTAGTTTCTGCTGAAGATCTATGCGCTATTGCTTTAGGAGAATAATAAATTTCAGATTTTCTTTAAGTAATACTCAGTTTGCATTCAGTAAAATTCCAGACATTCTAATTATCATGATAACTATGTTTGGCAGCGAAAGTGCAAAATATTGCAACAGTATGAGGACAGCATTACTTTTTGCAGTAATGTGGATTCCTTTAGTGCTGCTATGGCTTGTTTTGGGAGCGAAATTAAGCTTATTGATTTGGTTCGTGATTATTGGGATTGTTATTAACGCAATATCGTATTGGTTTGCAGACAAGCTTGTAATTAGTGTTATTAAAGCTCGTGAAGTAACAGAGGAAGAAGAGCCTGTACTTTATGGAATTGTGCGGGAAATCTCTGCTAGATTAGAAAAACCGATGCCAAAGATTTATGTTGCTCAGTATGCGAGCCCTAATTCTTTTGCAACTGGTCGTAGTGAGCGTCATGCTTGCTTATGTTGCACGCGTGGTCTTCTAAACATATTGAATGAGCGAGAGTTACGTAGTGTAGTTTCTCATGAATTGATGCATGTATATAATCATGATATTTTCACTGCTGCTCTCGCTTCTCTTATGGCTGCTGCCGTATCTTATTTTGGATATTGGCTCATGTATTTTGGTGAGAAATATTTTCAAAAATATAAGAATAACGAGATTGAATCTAAATCAAAATTACAAAATCTTCTTAAGATTTGCGTTTTTAGCGTAGTTACTTTTATTGGTAAAGGATTGAGTTTTGTATTTGGGCCAATCGGTGCGTTATTCGTTAAGTTAGCTTTATCTAGTGATCGTGAATTTAGTGCAGATAAATATGCAAGTAATGTTACTAAAGATCCTGCTGCTCTAGCGTCAGCGCTAAATAAGATTTCTTATGGTGCTCAATTGCATAAAATGGAGCTTATTGCAGGCGTGCGTATAGTTTCTGCTCTTATGATTGTTGATCCGTATGAAAAGCATTCTACGTTGTTTTCTAGATTATTCTCGATTCACCCACCTGTTGATGATCGCATTGAAAAATTGATGCATATAGCTAATGAGGTTCGCGTGCGAGCGAAGGTAAATATTATTATTCCAAATAAAAAAAGTGTTGTAACAGTAAGCGGCGCATGATATTGTTAAGTGGTTTGCTTAAGTTAAAACTTGGATTAAGATTTGTAATACTAGTTTTTGCTGTTTTACTGTTTTGCTGTTTTTGCTTAAGTTAAAACTTGCGGACATAGTTCATCGGTAGAATGGAAGCTTCCCAAGCTTCAGAGGCGGGTTCGATTCCCGTTGTCCGCTCCATTAAGAAACGTTGATATACCAACGTTTTTGGCTTGTTTTTATGGCTCAAAAATACGCTAAATGTGCAAATAATGTGCTTATTTTATTGATGTAATGTTATTAGCAACCTAATGTGCTTATCAACGCAAAAATAATTTATCGTTAATGTACTAAATAATGTACTCAATAGCATGCTGGTAGCGTTCGATAGTGTGGAAAATAACGTGGAAAATTCTTTGGAAAATAGCCCTGATTTAATACAGCCCTGATTCGATACAACCCTGATTCGTTATAACGCAAAAATATTGTGTTATAACAAAATATTAGATTAGCTAAATAATGAAAGCGCCAACTTGCTTAAAAACTTATTGTTCAAGCGAGTCGGCGCTTATTTATTAGGAGATTAAATTGTAAGTTTTTATCTATTAAAATGTGCGAACATTATAGAAATTATTTAGTTCTTTCATATAACGTCCTGTTCCAGAAATATCACCTCTTGTTCCAATTGTGAATCCTGGGAATCTGTTCATGCGCGATTCAAAGTAGCTACGAGATCCATGTCCTTCGTATGAACGACCTATGCTAATAGCTCCTGCAAAATTGCCAACAGAACGTATTACTCTATCGTTATCAACTTTGTAGTGAACTGCATAACCTTCTTGAGTTAGACGATTTCCAGTTTTTGCAACTTCACGAAGCCAGCGGTTGAAAATATTTCCCCAAATTTGTGGAGCGTTGAAAGTGTAAATCTTTCTAATCCAAGGATATCCCTTGCCTTTAGCGCGAATTAAAGCGCGTTGTGCCAAATATCCGCCGAGAGAATGACCTGTAATGTACAAGTTGCTAACAGTGTTTTCGCGTCCATAGCGTTCCATTAGATTCTCAACATCGCGAGCTTGATCCGGATTGTGCCCAACAGCTATTGCAAAGTCATCGTCATAATCATTGAATTGCGAAGTTCCGCGAATTGCGAGAACTTGGACTGTTCCTTGTTCAAGGAATGGATAAGGGTTTATATTTTCAAACAATACGGCATCAAATCCGCCCCTATAATGGTATGTTTCCTTGACTTTCCAGAATGGAGCTATTTCATTGTGAATCAGACGATACTCGTTGCGATTTCTATAAACATCGTGAAGTGGTCTTGTGTAATCAAGAACTTTTTTAATGTAATCATCGTTTCTGTAAGAAAGCTCAGAAAATAGCGTCATATCTCGAGCGCTAATATCCCATCGTAACGGATTCTTGTCTTCGTTATCTGGGATACCATCTCCATCCGTATCGTTAATTTTTGGATGAGAATTGTATCCGTAATAAGTTTTGCAATTTTTTGTGTAAGTATAAATTTCTTGACTGTTAGTTAAACCATCGCCATCCAAATCTTCATTAGGATTAAGAGGTTTTTTATGGAATAACGACATATCAATTGCGCCTGGCGTTTCAAGGCGAATAGTTCCATCTGAAATTTCTTTAGCTGTTTCCACTGTAAGAGGAGTGTGTGTACTCTCAGAAGATCCGCTTCGTGTATAAGCCATTGCTGGGGAAGTGAAGCTCAGCATGCTAAATACAAGGCACAGGCAAGTGAAAAAGCCTGCAAGTCTAATGTACTTTTTCATGATAACTCCTATTTTGTTTGCATGATTTTTACATTTATAAAATTGCCAGCTGTATTCAGTTATTTGTATGATATTCAGTTATTCTTTGGATAGATTCTTTTCAAACGCGCGTTGAGAAATCGACTTTGAGAACACGCTTTTTATTAAGAATGAATCTTAATTTTTTAAATCTTAATTGTTGCATTGCTGCAACTGACAATTACTATTCTACACTGTTATTTTGTTTAAAAATACAATAATGCGTATAAAAGGAAAATTTATTGAATATGAATAAAATAAACTGTTTTTTGTTTAATAGTTAAACTCTCACATTTTTGAGATTTGTTATAACTATTAGCTTTTGGATTTTTTATTCATTTGCCATCCCAATTATTGTTTTTTATATTTGTCTGGTTTGTCTGGTTTTTCTGGTTTTTCTAGTGTTTTATATCGTTTTATATCGTTTTATATCGTTTTTATGTTCCTCTAGTTTTATCTAGCTTCGTTCATGTTTGTCTAGTTTTTGTATAGTTTTCTCTAGTCTTATCTAGCTTTATATAGCTTTGTCTACTTTATATAGCTTTGTCTACTTTTATCTAATTTCGCCTAGTTCTCTTTTTCGTTCCAAATCTTTTTGTGTTTTTAATAGTTTCAATCGTAATATGCAAAGATACTATAAGCGTAAAGATTAATATAATTGTCAAAATATTATTTCCAGTCTTCGCTAGAGTATCATTTACAGAGTTTTGGCGCTTATTTTCAGAATATTCAAAAGAGTTGCTTTGCTTAACTAGTACGTTATTCCACGCTACTTGTTTTCCGTTTTCATCTATTAACACAATTGTGTGATTTCCAACATATTCTTCAGGAATTGAAGCTTTGAAGGTTGGCTTACTGTTTTCATGGTAGTAAACAGTCACATATGCTGTTCCAGTTGGACTGTATAACAATCTAGGATCTGAATAAATATACGCGTACGCTTTTAATACCTTTTCGCGCTTAAGTTTTTGCATAAATTCAGATGTAGTATTTAAATACAGTGTGATTTCATTATTTTTACCAGCGTAAACGATGTTATTTTCGCCGGCTTTAAGCGTATTTGCGAGTTCGCGATTAAGATCTGCAGAGCTTATTGGAGCAGAAGGCGTTTTTGTTGATTTTTTGTGTTCTTCGCTCTGATGCTCTTGATCGTTGTGTTCAGAAGTATCGTTGTGTTCAGCAGGTTGTTCGTGATTTTGTGAATTTTGCTTTGGCGTTACTGGGTTCTCTTGTTCTGGAGTGGATGGAACAGTCGGGTTTGGTTGAGGTTGAGGTTTTGGATCAGGTTCAGGATGCGCAGGTTCAGGAATTTCTGGCTGTGGAGTTGGAACTGGAACAGGTTCAGGCTTCGGCACTGGAGTAGGGTTTGGCTCTGGTGAAGGCGCTGGATCGGGTTGTGGAGCAGGTTGTGGAGAAGGTGCAGGAACTACAGGAGTAGGAACAGGCTTAGGTGAAGGAGTAGGATTTTCTGGCTTTTTCTTTATTGGAGTTGATGGAGTAAGCTCTGTCCAAGCAATGATCTTTTTTGCAGGTTGCAATACTTCTGCTTTTATAGTTTTAACAACATGAGCGTTAAGTTTAACTCTTCTTTTTGACCCATTTTTGAACGTTATTTCTACAGTAAACGTTGTAATGCCAATATTTTCAGTTTTTGGCTGTTCAATAACTGAAACTTTGCTTTCGTCTGGCAAAGTGCTCAAATATGGAGTGAAATCAAAATTGCTAGGAATAGATGAGTCTTTCTCAATCTTTATTTCCTTGTTTTCTATAGCAGTAACAGTTGGAATTTGCATAATATCAGCTAATCGCTTATGCACAGTTATAGGAACTATAAGAATTTTAAACTTGTTATTGGCAAATGTGAGTAATATTTTACCTTGATATTTCCCGCTTTTAGAAGTATCAATTTTATCTGTAATATCTGTAATAGTAGATCCTTGCGGTATGTCTGATGCATTAAGAAGATAATCTGTTACTTTTGGTAAAGTATCGTTTTCAAAAATGTCTATGTTCTTAATTTTAGGCTCGAAAGATTGTTCGTCAGTTTTAATAACTGGTTCATTAACTAATCCATCTAAAGCTGTTATTTTTCTTCCAATGCCGCTTATATCTTTGCGCTCGCCAACTGTGAATCCTTCGAAATCATTCATTCTAGGCTCAAAGTAACTGCGAGATCCGTGACCTTCTCCAGATCTTCCTACGCTTATTGCGCCTTTGAAGTTTCCTATTGGTCCTATTACTTTATCATTATCAACCTTGTAATGAACAGCATAACCTTCTTCTGTTAATTTATCTCCAAAATCAGATGTTTCCCAAAGCCATTTGTTGAATAGATTTCCTTTAATCTTTGGAGCGTTAAAAGTATAGGCCTTAATTTTAAAGGAAGCGCCACTACTTTTAGCTCGAATTAAAGCTCTTTGCGCTAAATATCCGCCTAAAGAATGACCAGTAACGTAAAGATTGCTTACAGTGTTATTTTGACGATAGGTATCAATTAGTTTATCTATATCAGCAGCTTGACCTGGGTTTGAGCCAGTTCCAAGCAATACATCATTCCATATGTCAGATTTGCTTTCAGTTCCGCGTATTGCAAGAACTTGCACGCCGTTTTGCTCAATAAATGGATATGCAGGATTTACATTTTCAAATAATATTGCATCAAATCCGCTTCCAAAGTGGTATGTTTCTTTGACTTTCCAGAATGGCGCAAGCTCGTTATGCATGAGCTTATATTCGTTGCGGTTCTTGTGAATCTTAGTTAGTGGTTTTGAATAGTCAAGTACTTTTTTGACGTAATCGTCTTTTCTATACACGAGTTCCATAAACAGTGCCATATCGCGAGGGCTAATATCCCATCTACGCGGATTTGTGTCTGTTTTGTCATCAATGCCATCGCCATCGCTATCTTTTATAAGTGGATGCGAATTGTATCCGTAATATGTGCGTCCGTTTTTAACGTATGTATAAAGTTCTTCACTGTTCTTAAGTCCATCGCCATCGCTATCTACATTTGGATCTAGCTCGGGCTTGTGATATAGCAATGAGTCAATCTGATTATTTTCTAAGCGAATTCTGCCAGTAGAAATGTCGTGTGCAGTTTTGGCTGTAAGAGGAGTGTGTGCGTTTTGTGTTTCAGATGCATATGCTGCGTTTGTATATTTTGGTAATCCAGTGAATGCAGAAATAATCAATCCAAAAGTTATTGCAATTGTGCTTGCGTAGCGTATTGTGTTCGCGAGTTTTCTCATCTTCTTGTTATCCCTTTTATTCTTTTATTTTTTAATTTTTTTTTAATTATTCTTTAATTATTCTTTTTATTTTTATTCTTTTGGAATTGATTTGAGAATAGATTTTCTCGTTTTTCTTTTTGCATACATTAAATATTTAGTACAAGTTATGAATTTTAGCAGATTGTTTAGCGTATAGTAAATAGCCTAGTAAGTATGCTAAATAGCTTAATAAATATATTCAGTTAGTATCTTAGTAAATTTGAAAGTAAAACTTAATAATTTTTTAAAATTATCTCTTTTGTTTCATTTTTTATTGCGATTATGCGAAATAAGTTCATTCTAAAAGATTTATCCAAATTTTATAGATGAATATTTTTTAGCTGTTGTTAAAGTCCTTATTTTGGTGTATTTTTAATTGTAAAGAAAGTAAACAAAATGGTGAAATAAATATAATTTGCTTTCTTTGCATAATTTGTATTATTGCTTTATAACGCTTTAGGTGTTTTTGTACGACGAATGTACAAAAGGAGTACGAAGACTGTACCCGTGCAATATGTGCGAGTTGTATGCGCAAGTGGATATGTGCAGATTTGTGTCTGCGCTTTAAGGAGGCAACGATGGCTGAAGTAATTATTGTGCGTAATCAAGATGAAGCAGGCGAATTATATGCTAAAAGCGTGGTTTCGCTTATTGAGCGCAAACCAGATGCTGTGCTTGGTTTAGCGACTGGATCAAGTCCATTAAAAGCTTATGAGCATTTAGCTAGTCTTGTTAAAGAAAAAAATGTTGACGTAAGTCACGTTCGCGGTTTTGCTTTAGATGAATATATTGGTTTGCCTCTTGAACATGAGCAGTCGTATCACAGTACAATCCGTAGAACTGTTACTGATTTAATTGGTTTGAATCCAGATTTAGTTCACGTTCCAGGAGATGTGTTGCAAGGTGCTCCATTGAGTGAAGGAGAAAAGATTGCGCGCGCAGGAGCTGAGTATGATGCTGCTATTAAGGCTGCTGGCGGTATTGATGTGCAAATTCTCGGTATAGGTTCAGACGGTCATGTTGGATTTAATGAGCCAGGTTCTTCTTTAGCTTCTAATACTCGTGTTAAGACTTTGACTCAACAAACTCGTATTGATAATTGTCGTTTCTTTGAAGGTGATATTACTAAAGTGCCTACTCATTGCATTACTCAAGGTATTGGCACTATTCTTCGTGCTCGTCATCTTGTACTTCTCGCTTTTGGTGAGAATAAGGCGGATGCTGTTGCTGCAACTGTTGAGGGTGCTGTTAGCTCGTTGTGTCCTGCTTCCGCACTTCAGCTACATCCTCACGCAACTGTGATTGTTGATGAAGCAGCAGCAAGCCGCCTGAAATTATCTGATTATTATCGTTTTGTGTATGCAAATAAGCCTTCTTGGCAAGGTATCTGATAATAATCGAATAAGTTAATAAGTGATAGATGAATAATAGGTGATAGGTAAATAATAAGTGATAGATAAAAAATAGGTGATAGGTGAGTAAAAGGTGATAGGTGAGTGAAATGTCAAGAAATACTTATGCTGAAGTTGCACAGAAGATTGATGATTTATTCGCATCGCGTGAAAGTCGCACATATATAATAAAGAATGCTACTCGCGTGGATGCTCGCGGTATCGCACACAATGCGTGGATTGTCGTCGTAGATGGTGTAATTCAGCAAACAGGCTTTCGAGATACGGATCTCACCTCTTTTATCTCCTCTAGCGGGCTAGAAAACAAAGTTGGTTCTACAAAATCTGTTTCTGTTATTGATGCAAATGGGGATTTTCTTGCTCCTGGTTATATTGATCTTCATTCGCATGGTGCTTGGGAGAGTTCGTTTGACGATGGAGTTGACGGTATTCGTATTGCGCGTGCTTATCATCTAATTCATGGCACTACTAGACAAGTGTTGAGTTTGATCACAAATCCTTTAAATGTTATGCGCGAGAATTTGCGCGTTGTGAAAAATATTATGGATGATCGTCCGGATGTGCTTGGTTCTCATCTAGAAGGTCCATTTTTAGCGCTTTCTCGTAAAGGTGCTCACGATCCTAAATGTCTTGTAGACCCTACTCCTGAGCGTGTAGAAGCTTTGTTGGAAGCTGCAGATGGATCTTTGCGCCAAATAACTTTAGCTCCTGAACGTGAGCATGGTATTGAGGCAATTAGGCGATTTGCTGAAGCTGGAGTTATTCCTGCGCTAGGGCATTGTGACGCTGATTATGATTTAGCTCGTGCTGCGTTTAATAATGGTTCTACTTTGATGACGCATGTATTTAATGCAATGAATGGGATACATCATCGCAATCCTGGTCCAATTCCTGCTGCTTTGGAAGATTCCAGAGTGACTATAGAGCTTATTAACGATGGTTTCCATGTTGAGAATCCTGTACTAAGAATGATTTGGAATTCTGGCAAACATCGCATTGCTTTAGTTACAGATTCTATGGCTGCTACTGGTTGTGCTGATGGGTCTTATAAATTAGGTGCTTTAGACGTGACAGTAAAAGATGGTCACGCTCGATTAGTGTCTAATGGTGCTATTGCAGGTTCTACTCTTATATTAGAGGTTTCTGTGATGCGTGCTGTTAAAGAGCTTGGATTTGGTTTGCCTGAGGCGATTGAAGCAGCAACACTTGTTCCAGCGCATGCTTTAGGTATTGATAAACCTAACGACATAACAGGTGCGCCATTGGGAATGATTGAGAGAGGATACGCTGCAGATATGCTCTTGCTTAATTCTGGTGATTTAACAGTTAAACACGTTTGGTGCGATGGTTATAAGATTTCCTAGTTGATTGGTTATCGGGGGCGAGGTGTGTCGTGGCAGTCGCCCCCGAATGTGTGCTGTGGGGTGGGTGTTTTTTGGGTTGATGGGCTGGCTGGTTGGGCGTCTTAGAGTTGATTAGATAGTTTTTGTTAATAGTTTTAGTTTGGTTATTGTTTTTTTCTTGGTCTTGTTTCTTGTTTTTGCTTGTTTG
>NZ_KQ961867.1:97742-159827 GCF_001563665.1 Gardnerella vaginalis
CTTATGGTCAAGCTCCTTATGGTCAGTTTGGTCAACAGCAAGCTCCATTTGGTCAGAATCGTGCTCCGCAGTTTGGTCAAAATCCTCAGTTTGGTCAGCCAAATCAGTTCGGTCAGCGCAATCCACAGTTTGGACAGAATCCACAGAGCCAGCCTCCTTATGGTCAGTTTGGTCAGCAGCAAGCTCCATTTGGTCAGAATCCTCAATTTGGTCAACAAAACCCACAGTTCGGTCAAAACTCGCAGTTTGGTCAGAATCGTGCTCCGCAGTTTGGACAGAATCCGCAGTTTGGTCAACAGCAACCTCCATTTGGTCAACAGAGTTCTCAGTTTGGTCAGCAGAATCCGCAGTTTGGTCAACAGAACCAACAATTCGGACAGCCAAATTCCCAAAATCCTCAGCAGCGTAATCGTGGCAACTATAATCCACAGGAAGGTGATGGTTCTCAAAATTTTAGGTGAAATATTAAGATTTATCCCAATTTGTATTTCGTGAAACAAATATGAAAATTATTTGAGAACATTTAAATTTCTTGTAAACTGCATCTAATTAGTTTTATGATGCAGTTTTTTTATTATGTGTGATTAAACACATAGACTATTGATAGCCTACGTATTCGTATAATATTGTTTTTGCTTGTGAATTTTGATTTGCATTTACGAGTGTTGCCAAATCTAATTGGGTTACAGCTAGGATTAACGGCAAAAGTTTTCACAAATCAGTATGTTGCGCAAAGAAAGTGGGGAATATGACAATTCTTGAATCATTTACAACTTCATACGGGTTGGTTTCTAAAATTGATGCTTTTGGATTTATGGATTATCTTAGCAAACATCCTAATGAGAATCGTAAGCACGGTAAAGTTGTTCTCGTTACGGCAGATACTCCTCTTAAAGCTTCCAGAGGTGAGGGTAAAACAACTACCACAATCGCTCTTGTAGATGCATTACGTAAACGCGGTATTGATGCTGCTGCTGTTCTTCGCCAACCAAGTATGGGAATTACTGCAGCTGGCTCTAAGGGTGGAGCTTCTGGCGGTGGAAAGTCTTCTCTTGTAAATCCTGAATTGATTGATTGGGGTTTGTGCGGTGAAATGGCTGCTATTGCTAGTGCGCAAAATCTTCTTGTTTCTTTTGCTGAAAAAGCGATTGATGAAGGTTTATTAGATACTATTTTAGTTCCTAGAGTGAGTGAAGTACCTTCTCGTTCTTTAAGAAGTATTGCTGTAGATTTTTCTAAAAGAACAGTTCCTGAGCGTGTTGTGCTAACTCCAACTTGTGAGCTTATGCAAATTGTTGTGCTTTCAAGAAGTATGGATGAGATTTCTAATCGCGTTTCTTCTATGATTGCTGGCACAAAGGATGGAAATCCTGTAACTTTCGGTTCTTTTGTTGATTTATGGAGAATCACAAATATACTTTCAGATGCTGTAAAGCCTGTAAAAACTGAAACAGTGAATGGTTCACCAATTTATGTACATTGTGGGCCATTTGCGAATGTTTCTCTTGGAATTCCTAGCTTAATAAGTGTTGAGATGGCATGTGCTGAGCATGATGTAGTAATTGTTGAAGCTGGATATGGTGCAGATGCAGGTGCTCAAAAGTGGCTAGATATTGCAGCTCGTGAATATGGTGCTCAATGGCCAACAGCAGCTGTTGTTGTGACTCGTTCGACTACTTGGCGTGATGATCCAGATCTCGCATGGCGCTATCCGTTCCATGTTGAACATCTTGAGTCTTTGCATATTCCTGCATTCCCTCTTATAAATTTGTGGGAAGGTGAAGATGATCAAATTTCTGATTTGTGCTCTATTGCTGAATCTCTTGAGTTTCGCAATCCTTTGATTGGAAATCTTTTCCGTGATGGCGGAGATAGTTTAGTTAATCAGCTTGATGATTTCGTATCTGTTGTTGAAAGTGAACTTCCTGCTGTAAGAATCCTACCTAAAAGCCATCGTGGTAAGTCGTTGCTTAATCGTATTGAGTCGCTTTGTGAAGAATCTTATGGAGTTCCAGCAGAGCGCGTGATTAAGAAAGATGGTTTTGAAGATTCTTTGGCTACTGCACAAGATTTGTGTAATAAAGCAGGTATCGCTTTTGATGATTTAGTTTTAGTTGCAGTTAAATCTCCTGCTACTATGACAGATGACGATCGCAAGCCTTGTGACGAGCGCACTGTGACTTTGAAGAAAGTAGAAGTTCATTCTGGTGCTGGACTTGTGCAAGTAAATCTCACATCTTCGCTTACAACTCCAATGCCTAAGATTGTGTGATTTTATCTATCTTATATTTATCTTATATCCATCTTTTATCCAAGATTTTTAGCCGTTAATAGAAAACGTCGCCAACGCATTATTGTGTGGGCGACGTTTCTTAATTTATTTTTGGGAAATAACCTTCATTTTTGTTATTATAAATTGAAAGTTCTTCTCAACCAATCGCATGCAAAACCAATCCATTGTTGTACTTCTGGCTGTACAAACTCAGGAATAACGCGTCCATTTTCATCTCGTTTAGCAGTTTGTTCAACAGCAAGTGCCAAACCATGAGGACCTTTAGGGAATAAGTGTGCTTCAACATTCACACCTGCTTTGACGCATGCATCTATAAACATAATTGAATTTTCAACTGGAACAGTTTGATCTGTAACAGTTTGCCATATGAAAACAGGTGGAGTTTTAGAATCTACATGCTTTTCAAGAGAAAGATCTTCAACAAGTTTCTCGCGCTCATCTTCGCTAACATTGCCAAAAAGACGATCGAAAGTTGGCTTGTGTGCGTAAATTCCTGCAGAAATCACAGGGTATGCAAGCATAAGAGCATTTGGACGAACTTCGTCAGCTTTATATCCGTTAGCTTCTTCAATTTCATCGCTTACGTGAGTTGCGAGATTTGCTGCAACATGCCCTCCTGCAGAGAATCCAATAATTGCAACATTTTGCGGATTTATATGCCATTCTTCAGCATTTTTTCGTATTAAATTCATTGCAAGAGCTGCTTCCAAAAGTTGCGTTGGGTGCGTGCTTGGTACTAGAGAATATCGTAAAACAAACGCATGGAAACCTTCAGATGCAAATTTCATTGCAATTGGTTCAGATTCACGATTTGAAGTGCGTAAGAATCCTCCTCCTGGAAGAATTAGAACTGCTGGTCTAATCTGTTTTACTTCTGTATCTGTGTTATCGTCTAAAACGTATCCAGTAAGTTTTGCAACACTTCCGTCAATGCCTTTAATTTCACGCTCAATAGTTTTCATAGCATTTCTTTCTTTTTGTATAAAATTGCACTATTTATCTCAAGCATAGTTCTAATCAAATACCTTGCTTTTTTAAGTGCGTTATATGTTAAATTCGTGTAGAGTTTAAGAAGATTTAAGGATATTTAGGGATTTTTATGAGTTTTAAGGAGATTTTATATGTGTGATGAAGATACGAATATAAATATTAAAAATGTAGGTAAAGTTGTGCTTGCAGCTACTCCGATTGGCAATATGGAAGATGCTTCATCTAGGCTAGTTCATCTTTTACAAAACGCGGATATTATAGCAGCTGAAGATACGCGCCGTTTATATGACTTAGCGAATAGGTTGAATGTGCGTGTGTCTGGGAAAGTTATTGCTTATCACGATCATAATGAGCGAAATAAAGCTGATGGTTTACTAGATGATGTTGAAAAAGGTGCGATTGTATTAGTTGTTTCAGATGCTGGAATGCCAACAATTAACGATCCTGGTTTAGCAATTGTTCGTAGAGCAATTGAGCGTTGTATTCCTGTAACTTGTGCGCCTGGTCCTAGTGCTGTCTTAGATGCTTTAGCTCTTTCTGGTTTGCCAACTGATAGATTTTGTTACGAAGGATTTTTGCCTAGAAAATCAGGTGAGCGTAAGCAACATTTGCGCTCGCTATCTTCTGAGCGCAGAACGATTGTATTCTACGAGGCTCCGCATCGCATTAAAGAAGCTATGGAAGATATATGTGATGTTATAGGACCTAATCGTTTAATGGCTTTATGCCGTGAGCTTACTAAAGATTATGAAGAGATTCGTCGTGGAAGTGTAAAAGAAATTTTAGATAGCGTTCTTGAAAATCCTCCTCGTGGAGAAATAGTGTTAGTTATTTCTGGTGCAAGCGATGATGAAGTTTCAATTGATGCTGCGCCTCTTAGTGTTAAGCAGTTTGCTGAGCTTTCAATTGAGCTTGCAAAATCGGAAAATATTCGCCTTAAAGATGCTATTTCTCGTGTTGTAGAAAATCATCCTTTATCGGATGGATCTTTTGCTAATCGCAAGCAAATATATTCCGAGTGCATGGAGATTAAAAAGTGATTTTGCGCGAATTTGTGCGTTTGCATTACTTTAATAGGTTTGCGCGTGATTACGATAGTGTTTGCGCGCTCTTGTGTTCTTGTTTATTAAGATTTGCGCGAATTTGCTTAGACTTTTTGCTTTTAGATTTGTGAATTTTTAGTATACTTGTTTTGCAATTTTTCGTGCATATAATTGTAGCTTTCAAAAAGTATGTTGAAACTATGTTTCACGTCTGGGCCGCCTTTTTGAGATACGTATTCTAAAAGTCTTGCATCCGCTGAAGTGTTTGCAATAATCCATTTTCTTAAGTGTGGAATATTTTGTGCTATGTACCACAATATTTCGGGTTTAGTTTCAGGCGAACTTGCAATGTCTTCAGTTGGCATAATTGGCGGTTTGGGTGGAGTAAGTTTTTCTTTATAAGTGTTTTTCATAGTTTGCCTATAGTTTATTGTTGTTGGGTTTGTTGCTGGGTTTGTTGCTGTTATATATTCTTTCTTTTATTAAGCTAATTTCTTCTTTGTGTTTTGGCATATTTTAAGATTTTTATTTAGCTTTTTTACTAGTTCTCTTTTTCATGCTGTATATGATATTTTCCATCCATGCTCGTGCTGCTACTGAGCTTGGAAAATGATGGTTATCTTGTAAAATTTTTGCACAATCATATATATTTATCGTATAATTTTCCATAATTGTACGTATTGTGTTAAATCTTATTGTATTTTCTGAGTCTGATTCAGTTTTCGTGAGCGCTATATCGCATATTGTTCTAGTAGGTGTTGTTACAAATAAATCTCCAATTTTTACGTAATCATTGTCAATGATTTTGCGAGTATAAACGTGTATCGGGTGACCGTATGGCCTTCTTCTATAGTGTCCGTTTGAAAGTATGTCTAAAGAATCTGGGAATTGTCCTCCAAGCCAAATCCATGATGCTGTGTATAAGCATGCTATTGAATTAGAAGGGAGTAGCTTTTTTACTATTTTGCTTCGTCCTTCTATGGTTGAGGATTCTTTGCGAAGAAAGCCGCTTTGAGTGTCAAGTTGATCAAAAATTCCAAGATTTTTTAGCCTGTTCATACATAAAGGACCAGGTAAATGCGAAGTATCTAAAATTATTGGTAGATTTTGATTTATTTCGTTAGATTTCGTTAATTCTGCTTTTTTGATTGCATCATTTGTGAAATCTGAAATATTTTTTACGTTTTTTCTTCTGATTACTTTTGCAAGAGATGTTTCGTGTGGCCTAGTATTTCGAGGTGACGTATTTAATTGATTGCATTCTAATAGATTGCGAGCTTTTGTATATTTAGTAGCTTCTTTCATTTTCGTTCCTTTCAAAATTTGTGTTTGTATTTGTGTTTCTTGTGTTTTGTTTTGCTTGATTTTGATTTTGCGTTTTCTTGTATTTTCTTATGTTTTCTTGCATTTTCTTATGTTTTCTTATGTTTTCTTATGTCTTAATTCTTTACGAATTTTTTGTATATTATTGTGTGTTTTTGCACGTATTTTGTATTTTATTTGTGTCTTTTATACTCGTTTATATTTGTATTTTTTTTATATTCGTATCTTCTAAAATGAGGTTTTTTATAGCCTAAGCTTATTTATTAAATTCCGCTACATAGTTTTTAAAAATGTGGATATGTGGATAAATAAATCTTCATATTTTTACGATTATTACTTTATTTTTTGCTGTTCATTTTCGAGTATTTCTTTGATGTGTCCTCGCTGAACAAGATAATATTTGGCTATGAGTCATATTTTGGTGAATGTTGCTTGGCCATATGCTAATGGTCCTCGTCATATAGGCCACGTTGCTGGCTTTGGAGTTCCTTCAGATGTGTATGCGCGCTATGAGCGCATGAAGGGCAATGATGTATTGATGGTGTCTGGCACGGATGAACACGGTACACCTATTTTAGTAGAAGCAGATAAAGAAGGGGTCAGCGCGCAAGAACTCGCGAATCGTTATAATCGAGTGATTACAAAAGATTTGTGCGATTTGGGGTTGAGCTACGATTTATTTACTCGTACTACGACTGGAAATCATGAGCATGTTGTGCAAGAGATGTTCCGCCAATGCTTAAAAAATGGTTATATTTATAAAGGTACACAAAAAGTTGCTATCTCTCCTTCTACTGGTAGGACTTTGCCAGATCGTTATATTGAAGGAACTTGCCCTTTATGTGGTGCTGATGGCGCTAGGGGAGATCAATGTGATGCGTGTGGTAACGAGCTTGATCCAGATGATTTAATCAATCCAGTTTCTAAAATAAATGGTGAAACTCCTCGTTTTGAAGAAACTGAGCATTATTTCCTTGATTTGCCAGCTTTAGCAGAAGCAAATCTGAAATGGCTTAATTCTCGCGATTCTTGGCGCACGAATGTTATTAACTTTTCTTTAGGATTATTTAGAGAAGTAAAACCTCGTGCTATTACTCGTGATATTGATTGGGGTATTCCTGTTCCAGTTGAAGGTTGGATTGATAATCCAAATAAGCGTTTATATGTGTGGTTTGACGCTGTAATTGGTTATTTGTCTGCTTCTATTGAATGGGCTCGTAGACAGGGAACTCCTGATGCTTGGCGCGATTGGTGGTGTGATCCAAAGACTCCTGGATATTATTTCATGGGCAAAGATAACATAACTTTCCATTCTCAAATTTGGCCTTCAGAAATGCTTGCTTATAATGGTCAAGGCTCTTTAGGTGGAGAAACTGGCTCTTATGGACCGCTTAATATGCCTGAGCAAGTTGTTGCTTCTGAGTTTATGACTATGGAAGGTAAAAAATTTAGTTCTTCGCGCGGAATCGTGATTTATGTTAAAGATATTTTAGCGCGTTATCCTGTGGATGCAGTTCGCTATTACATTTCTATTGCTGGTCCTGAAAGTTCGGATGCTGATTTTACATGGTCTGAGTTTGTCCGACATAATAACGAAGAGCTTGCTTCTAGCTGGGGAAATCTTGTAAATCGCGTAGCTAATTTGATTCATAAAAACTTTGGTGAAATTCCTCCTTTAGATGAGGATTCTATGACAGATATGGATCGCGCTTTATTGGATCAAACTTCTAATGCTTTCGAGATTGTTGGAGGTATGATTGATCGTCATCATCAAAAGAATGCTTTGACTGAAGCTATGCGCGTAGTTGGGGATATAAATAAATATATTTCCGCTACTGAGCCTTGGAAGATTAAAGATGACGATGTACGTTTGGGCACAGTTTTGCATGTTGCTGCTCAAGCTGTTTCTGATGCGAATCATTTGTTAGCTCCGTTCCTTCCTCATTCTTCTCAAAAAGTTTGGGAAGCTCTTGGTGGAACTGGAGTGTTTTCACCTTTGCCTCGCATAGAAGAAGTGGAAGATTTGGATAAGCCAGGATTTAAGTATCCGATTATTACTGGTGATTATTGTCTTGGTGAAACTGTGCATCCTTGGGAGAGTGAAGAGTTGGTTGTTGGCACTCCTGTGCCTAAGCCTGTTCCAATCTTTGCTAAAATCCCTAAGGAAGCAGTAGATGAGGAACTTGAACGTTTTGAATCTGCTTTAGCTGAGCGCAAGCGTAAAGAAGCTGAGCGTCTTTCACTAGCGCAGAAAGATTTAGCTAATAAGTGAGTTTTAGTTAAAAATTTATCTAAAAGTGACGTATATAACAAAAGTTAAGCGTTTAATCAGGAATCTTTAGATTTTTTTCAGGAAATTTTTAGCTTAAAATAAACTTTTTCTAAGGAAGTATGGTGTATACTTGAGTGTGCTAGCGGTTCGCCGTTAGTGAGATTCGCAAGTCGAATCCCATAACTGAAACCTTCTTCTCTCTTTCTCTCTGCCCCAGCGGGCTTTCTCTCCCGCTGGGCTTCTTATTATAAATTGCGCTTTTCTATTTTGCGTAATAACTACAATAACTGCATTTTGCGTAATAACTACATTTTGGGTAAATATCTAGTAATAGCTAGTAGATTAACCCGTATTTTGGGGAATAACCCGGAATAGCCCGGAATAGCCCGTATTTTTGTATATAAAAAAGCGCAGACTGATTTTTCAATCTGCGCTTTAATGCTTAATTAAATTAAGTAATATGAAATTACTTTACTTGCAACGCTTTGTTAGCGGTTCCCATGGTTCAACTTGAATAGGTTCTTGCTTCAATACTTCAAGTGTTGCTGAATCAAGATACTTCTTATCAATAATGATCTCTGTTACATAGCGATCGAACCATTGTGCAGATCCAACGTAATATCCGTCTTCTCCTGCATCTTTACCCCAGCTGTTTTCAATCTTCCAGCGGTCTGGATTGCCGTCTTTGTCTAAGTTCACGCCTGTGAAAGTCATTGCATGGTTGCTTGGGCTATCCATGTATTCTAAGCCTTTAGCTTTGTCAAAAGTGAACTTTACATCGAATAGTTCATCAACTCTAACTACTGCTGGATCAAAGAATCCATCATGTCGAAGAGAGAATTGAGTGCAATCGCATGCAAACCAGATTGGGTGTCCTGCTTCAAGCTGTGCTACAGCAGCTTTACGGAATACATCTAATGAAACGTTTACAAATTCCATATCTGGTGTTTCTGCAACATTTGTTGTGTATTTAATGCTATATCTCTTGTTAAATGGTGTGCGTTCCATCGGAGAGTTATTTAGTGTGACGAAATCGTTTACGTCAACTGGTAAGTACTTTTTAGCGAACTCTAGAGGAGTGATGCCATATTCGCGAATCATAGGACGTTCATCTTTGCCTGTCTTAGGCTTTTTATTGTCGTCTTTCTTTTCACTTTCTTCGGCTTTTGTTCCGTCTTTCTTTTCACTATCTTTTTTATCGTCGTCTTCTTCTTTAGTGCGCGCAATGAAGTCAAATCGCTCTGGTGGTTCACCTAATGCAATTGTTACCATTCTGTACACAGTTTCCAAATCGCGTACTTTCATTTCACGCAATTCTTCTAATGAAGCTCCATTTTTATGAGCTTCACGCATTTGAGAAGCAAATTCACGCAACTTAGTGTTCACGTATTGTACGAAAGCGTCTGAATCACGAGAGTTTTCTGATTCTGGATATGCTGATTTTGGAACAAGTCCGTATTTGTTTACCAAGTTTACGAACATCTGCCACCAACCGCCATCATCGATTGGTCCTTCGTTAATTACTTGGAAGAGTCTGCTATCAACTGGCTCGTCTAAAGTAGATAACACGTTTTCTAAATACGCGTTTGCTTTTTCAATCTTATCCCAGAAGAAAAGATATGTTTCTGAGAACTCGAAGTCTTCTAAATTCCACTTGTGCATTAGCTCATAGCGCAAAGTGTTAAGAGATGCAAACATCCAGCAACGTCCTGAGTGCTGTTGATCTGTTATTGCTCCTTGCTTTAACTCTACTGAGAATGTTCTTGGTAGAGCTCTTTGACCTTGATAGCTTGTTGCTGCTTTAAGAACGCCGCTAGAAACAGAAGCGTTTGCAGCTACGCGATTAGCGCGTTGGTCGTTAAAATGTTTTGAATAAGCATGCACATGATCCAGTGTCACGGCTTTGATATTTTCTGCCATATGACTTATTTTTCTCCTTGAATTAGATTGTGTATTAGAGAATAAATGCTATTGTATCTACTGGAATGCATTAGGCTTATTGCTTTATGTTTCGTAATTGTGACATATTATTTACAAACTTGAGGAATTTTTGAATTATTGCCCTTGTTTCGATAAATTTTCTGTTTTTATCGTCAAATTCAGAATTTATTTTATTTATTATTATTTTCAATATTTATTACAATAAAAGATTTACTTAAGAGAAATTTATTTTTATTTTGTTAATTAAAGAAAATAAAAATAGCTCAAAACCTTTGATATATTGCGATTGTTGACCTATTTATAGTAACGAAATTATATAAAATTTTATGTAGAAAATATATTAGATTATGCGCTAAATAGTGCGTTACTTATATGTCGTGTTGTACATAGGTTAGCTGAAAATATACTAATTACAGTCCCGAGTTCTGCAGAAGGGCGGATTAAGTGCGTCCTTTTTCGGGTATTTTAGTTGTAAAAGCGGCGTACGAACCTCCGCAGTTCGTAATTGCCTATGGAGGAATAATGGTAGGCGGAGAAAAGAGTCACAATGATAAGATACATCGTTAAGCGATGCCTGAACTATGTGGTGATGCTGTTTGTCGCCGTATCTATGACGTATTTTTTGGCGAGCGCTTTTATGGATCCACGTTCGAATTACATGTCTAGGCATCCGCATCCGCCGATTGCTTCAATCAACCGTTCCTTAGACTTAGCAAATATTAACGATCAAACACCAGTGCTTACACGTTATGGTCGTTGGCTTTACGGCATTCTCACTAGATGGGATTGGGGATTAAGCCCAGATCAAGCTCCAGTAGGCCCAGCAATTGCTTCTCGTATTGGTGCATCAGTTCAGCTTGTTACTGGTGCTACTGTGCTTGGAATTGTTTTAGGCGTAAGCGTTGGTGTATATACAGCAATTAGACAATATAAGTGGCAAGATCGAGTTTTGAACTCTACTGCTACATTCTTGCTTGTTGTTCCTGCAGCAGTTTTGGGATTGATGGTTGTTCTTGCTGCTATTAACATCAATCGCCTTTCAGGAATTCGTATGTTCTACGTTACTGGATTACATTCGTATCAGGGTTCTAATCCACTTATGTTTATTCTTGATTTCTTGCAGCATTTGATATTGCCAACTATTGTGATGACTATTCCAGGTATGGTTAGTTATCATTTAACGCAGCGTACTTATTTGCTTGATACTATGAACGCTGATTACGTTCGTACTGCTCGTGCTAAGGGTTTGCCATTGAATTTGGCTATACGCCGTCACGCATTGCGAACCTCTTTGATTCCAACTGCTGTTGACGTTGCATTCTCTATCGCTGGCGTATTTACTGGTGCTGTTATTACAGAAACTGTGTTTGCTATTAACGGCTTGGGTAGCTATTTTGTGCAAACAATTTTGCAAAACGATATCAATGGTTCTGTTGCCATTGCTGCGTTTGGTGCAGTATGTACATTGACTGGTGCTTTGCTGGCAGATATCTTCTCTGCTTGGCTTGATCCGCGTATTCGTTTGAACTAAATGCAAGACAGTGTAGGTGACATTAGCATGAATAGTGATAAATCTTCACAACCTGTAGCTTCTTCTGAGAAGAATCATTCGAAAAAGAATGCTTCTGGCGCATGGGGTAATTTTAAGCGTACTGGCAAATTAACACTTTATACACGTCGTTTCTTTAGACGTCCTTCTGCAGTTGTTGGTTTGGTTATGCTTATTATCTTGGTTCTCTTCGCAATATTTGGTTCAAAGATTTCGAAGTATAAGTACGATGAGCCAGATTTTACGGCTCTTGCCACTCCTCCTTCTGCTGATCACTGGCTTGGAACTACTCCTGGCGGTTCAGACATGTACGCTATGGTAGTTCGTGGTTTAGGTCGTTCTCTTTCTATAGGTATTGTTAGCTCAATTACAATCACTGTTATTGCTGCTTTGGTTGGTACTGCTATCTCATACTTTGAAGGTTGGTTTGAGCAAGTCGGAATGTGGATTCTTGATATGCTGCTGATCGTACCTTCATTCCTGCTTATCGCGTTAATAATCAGCGCATCTACTGGCGGCAGCGATTGGCTCTGGCTTGCATTTGGTTTAACAGCGTTTGGCTGGATTGGTTATGCTCGTACTCTTCGTACACTTACATTGAGCTTACGTGAGCGTGAATATGTTCGTGCAGCTAAGTTTGCTGGTGTTTCTTCGTTTGTTATTATTGTGCGCCATTTAGTTCCAAATCTTGGTTCTGTGTTGATTATTAACACAGTTCTTGGCGTTATTGGTGCAATTAACGGTGAAACTGCTTTGAGCTTCTTAGGCCTTGGTATTAAAGCTCCAGATACTTCTCTTGGTACTTTACTTAACGCAGGTCAAAGTGTTGTTCAGACTTCTCCATGGGTCTTATTAGTTCCATCAGCTGTGCTTGTTTTGCTCACTTTCTCTGTTCAGCTTATTGGTGACGGCTTGCGCGATGCAATTGATCCATATTCCAAGTCAGTTGGTAAAGCTGAGTAACGAGCGTTTGGAGTAATAAACATGACTATGAATGTGGGGAATGGCGAAATGAGCGAAACGAATAATATAAATCAAATGGCTCAAGTGAATCCAGTAGATTCTGGCAATTTTGCAGGAGATTCTGCTGGAGAACCTTTGCTTTCTGTTCGAAACTTATCCGTTAGCTTTGCTTCTGAAGCTGGAACTGTTCACGCAGTTCGAGATATGAATTTTGATTTGTATCGCGGGAAAACAATTGGTATTGTTGGCGAATCTGGCTCTGGTAAATCTGTTACTTCTTTGGCTGTTATGGGTTTGCTAGATAAAAATGCTAGTGTTAAAGGCTCAGTAAAATATATGGGTGAAGAGCTTTTAACTAAGTCAGATGCTGATATGAGTAAGATTCGTGGCAAGAACATAGCCATGGTTTTCCAGGATCCTCTTTCAGCTTTGACGCCTGTTTTCTCTATCGGAGATCAGCTTAAAGAAGCTTTGATAATTCATAATCCAAAGATGACTGATGAACAGATTCGTCGTCGTTCTATTGAACTACTTAATTTGGTAGGCATCAGCAAGCCTAGCGAACGGTTGAAAGCTTTTCCTCATGAGTTCTCTGGTGGTATGCGTCAGCGTGTGATGATCGCTATGGCAATTGCTAATAATCCAGACATAATTATTGCAGACGAACCAACAACTGCTTTGGATGTTACTATTCAAGCTCAAGTTTTGGAAGTTTTGAAGAAAGCTCAGCGTGAAACTGGCGCAGCAATGATTTTCATCACTCATGATTTGGGTGTTATAGCTGGTATTGCTGACGAAGTTATAGTTATGTATTCAGGACATTTGGTTGAGCATAACAGCGTAGAAGAAATTTTCGCTCATCCAACGCAACCGTATACGATTGGTTTGCTTGGTGCTGTTCCACGTGTAGATCAGAAGCGTCAGCATCGTTTAACTCCTATTTCTAAGCCAACTATGGATATGTTGATGGCTGAAGAAAATAATGGAAATCCTGATAGCATGATTGGACTTGAAGCAGAAAGTGAAACTGTTCGTTCGTTAATCCATTCTGAAACTGAAAAACCAATCAAGCCTATGTTTGAAGGCATCCCTCGTGAAAATCGTAGGATTGTCTTGGAAGTTAAAAATTTGGTTAAGACTTTCCCGATTACAGGCGGTGGTTTCTTACGCCGTAAGATTGGCGAAGTTCGTGCTGTTGATGGCGTGAGCTTAGAAGTTCGTGAAGGTGAAACCGTAGCTTTAGTTGGTGAATCTGGCTCTGGTAAATCTACAACGTTGATGGAGATTATGGGCTTGAAACAGCCTGAGTCTGGTTCTATTACTGTTTTTGGTAAGAAATTAGATAGAAGTTTAACCAATTTGGATCGCATGAAATTGCGTGCGAATATGCAATACGTCTTCCAAGATCCAATGAGCTCGCTTGATCCGCGTATGTTGGTTTACGATATTTTAGCTGAGCCTTTGCGTGTGCAGCATAAGTCTAAGGAAGACATTCGCGTGCGAATTGCTGAGCTTATGCAATTGGTTGAGTTGAATCCAGATCAAGTTGATCGATTCCCAACTCAGTTCTCTGGTGGTCAGCGTCAGCGTATTGCTATTGCGCGTGCTTTAGCTGTAAATCCTAAGCTTTTACTTCTTGATGAGCCTGTATCTGCTTTGGATGTTTCTATTCAGGCTGGAATTATCAATTTGCTTGAAGATTTGCAAGATAAGCTCGGTGTTGCATATTTGTTTGTGGCGCATAATATGGCAGTGGTTCGTCATATTTCTAGTCGAATTGCAGTTATGTATCACGGACGAATTGTGGAAGCTGGAGAAACTGATGAAGTCTTTGACAATCCTCAGCATCCTTACACTAAGGCTTTGATTAGCGCTGTTCCTATTCCAGATCCTACTATTGAGAAGAATCGTAAGCGTATTATTCTTTCCGAAGATGATTCGTTTGATAATATTAAGTGATTTCTAAAAGTCTTAAAAAGATTTTTGAACTTACTTTTACTTGGGGCGTATTCCATAGAATTTAGGAATCGCCCCATAATTTTTTCTAAAATTGCTTCATGCTAGTACAAGATTTTTTATTTAAAAAAATGTTATGCACGTCTATTTTTTTGTAAACATTAGATAAACTAACGTAAAGTAAAATATTTTGTTTTTTAATAAAAATTAACTAAAAAATTTTTAGTTTTCACTTTTATTTGAATGAATTACCATTTTATTTAATGAAGATTTGTTTAGCAAACGTTATCTGCGGAAGTATTTGAGAAAATTGTAACCCAAATGTCACATGATTGGATATACTCTATCCACATACCGGAAAAGAGGACATCATCCGGGGAATGAGAGGAATCATGAAAAATACGAATGCAGGTAAATTGACTGTATTTGCAGCTGCAGCTCTTTCGCTCACCATGTTGCTTGGTGCCTGTGGTGCTGATACTGCTAACAGTGGCAATAAGTCTTTGACTGAAGAGCCAGCTGCCGGTGTTGACACTTCTTATACTGGCGAACTTCCAATGCCAGATGTCAACAAGCGTTACGACAATCCACAGACTCGCGATAACATCAAGGATGGCGGTACTTACACCGTTGCTCTTCCTGTTCTCGGTCCAAACTGGAATTACGCTTCTAACGATGGTAATTCTGGTTACATGGCTACTTTGTGGAGCTTCTACCAGCCAAATCTTATGGCTTACGACACCGTCAAGGGTGAGAAGATCAAGTACAACCCTGACTACGTCACTTCCGTCAAGAAAGTTAGCGATAATCCACTCGTCGTTCAGTACAACTTGAACCCAAAGGCTAAGTGGAACGATGGCACAGATATCGACTACACTGCTTTTAAGGCGACTTGGCAAGCTTTGAACGGAAAGAACAAGGATTATTCTGTTCCTAGCACCGAAGGTTATGATTGCATCGAGTCTGTTGAGCAAGGCTCCAGCCCTAAGCAAGTAATCGTTAAGTACAACAAGCCATGCGCTACTTGGGAAATGCTTTTCGCTCCATTAGTTCATCCAAAGGCTGGTGACGTTCAGACCTTCAACCAGGGTTGGGTTAATAAGCCTCACAATGAGTGGGGTGCAGGTCCATTCCAGATTGAGTCTGCAACTGATAACCAGGTTGTCTTCACACGCAATCCAAAGTGGTGGGGCAAGAAGGCTAAGCTCGATAAGATCGTTGTAAAGCGTATGGAAGATACTGCTGCTTTGAACGCTTTCCAGAATGGCGAAATCGATGCTGTAACCGATTCTATCTCCTATAAGGATTCTATTAAGGCTGCTCGTAGCGTTAAGGGCGCTCAGCTCCGTTACGGCTACAGCACCAAGGTTCGCGTTTTGAACTTCAATTCTCAGTCCAAGCCATTGAATGATCTTGCAGTCCGCAAGGCTGTTGTTCAGGCTTTCGATGTTACTACTTACAACAAGATTCAGTTCCAGGGCATGAACTGGAAGAGCGAACAGCCAGGTTCTGAGCTCCTTTCCATGTTCCAGGCAGGATACAAGAACAATCTCCCAGCTGAAGGCAAGTACAACGTTGCTAATGCAAAGAAGACTCTTGAAGCTGCTGGTTACAAGATGGGCTCTGATGGCTACTACGCTAAGGATGGTAAGCCACTCGAGATTTCCTTCACCTTCTTCGGTGATGACTCTACTCAGGCAGCTCTTGCTAACGCTTTCCAAGCTATGATGAAGAAGGCTGGAATCAAGTGCAAGACTGTGAACCAGGCTGTTGCTAAGTTCTCTAAGGTTGTTGCTGCTCACGATTACCAGGTACTTCCATTGGCATGGCAGTCCCAATCTCCATTGAGCTTCTTGTCTGCAGCTAGCCAGGTTTACAAGTCTGATAGCGATTCTAACTTGGGTCTTGTTGGCAACAAGGATATTGATGCCATGCTCGATAAGGTCGGCAAGACTTACGATTACAAGGAACAGACTGAGTACGCTAACAAGGCAGAATCTGAAGCTCTTGCACTGTATGGCACTCTTCCAGTTTCCGCTCCTCCTATCTATCAGGTGTTCAAGAAGGGCTTTGCTAACAATGGCCCTGCTGGTTATGCAACCACCTACCCAGAGGATATGGGCTGGCAGAAGTGAGTAAATTTGTTACAATAACTTGTAAGAATTTACTTAAGCTAATTGCTTAACTTACAGCATGTGGTGTGTGGCTTTGAGCTATGCACCACATGCTTTTATTCTTGTCTAGTTACAAAACTTAATAATTAAATAATTTTTAATCTTTTGCGAATAAGCAAAATTAAAGCAAGATAGAAATTAAAATCGAAATAAAGATAGAAATTAAAATCGAATTAAAGCAAAATTGAATTAGAGCAAGATCGAGTTAAAAATAGAAATTAAAATCGAATTAGAGCAAGATCAAGTTAAAAATCGAAATAAAGGAGAATCTAGCGCATGTATGTAAACCCAAATAAACGCAAAGATGCGAGCAATGTGCGCTGGATATTGCAATATTGCAAACCAGATATGTGGAAAGTTTGGATTTCGATTTTTCTGTTTATTATTAACGACACAATGGCAATGACAATGCCGTTACTTTCTGGCTTTATTGTAGACAAAATCATTATTGGAAAGAAGCATAATCTGCTTATTGGCGTATGCACATTGATGATAGCGATGATGATTATTCGTGTATTCTCAAGGTATATTTATCAGCTTTTGATGGAGAAATTTGGTCAAAATGCAGTGTATCGCCTTGTGAGTGACGAATATGAGAAACTTCATTCGCTTGATTTTACATACTTCAATCACACGCGTACCGGCGATATTATGAGCAGAATGACGTCTGATACGGATGCGATTCGTCACTTGCTCAGCTGGGTTTCATATATGGCGTTAGATTGCGTTGTAATGTTTATATTCGCGTTAATTATAATGACGATAATTCAGTGGCAACTTGCATTAGCGTTAATGGCTATTACTCCATTGCTGTTTTGGCTTACACGAACTCTAGGTAAAAATGCTAGGCCAAAATTCCTTGCGATTCGTGAATCTTTTGCTCGTATGAATTCTATGGTTGAAGAAAATATTGAAGGGAATCGTATCGTAAAAGCTTTCGTGCGTGAGACTTACGAAACTAAAAAATTCGATGAATGCAACGAAGACTACTTTAATCGCAATATTACGCTTGCAAAGAATACTCAAAAATATATGCCGTGGATTGACAGCATGGGATTTGTGCTTGATCTTATAACAGTTGGTTTTGGCGGATTGCTTGTTTTGAACGGGAGCATGACTTTAGGCGTATTTGTTACTTTTAACAGTTTCCTTTGGATGCTTAATATGCCTATTAGAATGTCTGGCTGGCTTATTAACGATTGGCAGCGATTTAACGCAGGATGTGTGAATATTCGCAAGCTTCTTACGCAAGAATCGCATATTGATATTTCAAAAGAAGCGGATAAAGACGTTAAAGTTAAAGGTGAAATCACTTTTGAGCATGTTGATTTTGCGTTCCCAGACGATGAAGATTCTCCTATTTTGAAAGACATTGATTTAAGAATTCCTGCTGGAAGTAAGCTTGGTATTCTTGGCGAAACTGGATCTGGAAAATCAACTCTTGTAAATCTTATTTCAAGATTTTATGATCCGACGCGCGGACGCGTTCTAATTGACGGGAAAGATGTGCGCTTGTTGCCGCTAGAAACTGTTCGTAGTGAAGTTAGTATAGTTGCGCAAGAAACTTTCCTATTTTCAGATACAATTGCCGGAAATATTAGTTTTGGTTTGGCTAAAAACAAAGAAAATTGCAAAGAATTAGATGATACTATTCGCCGAATGGCTCGTATTGCTGCTGCTGACGATTTTATTGCAAATATGCCAGATGGCTATGAAACTGTAGTAGGAGAGCGTGGAGTTGGTCTTTCTGGAGGGCAAAAGCAACGTTTAAGCTTGGCTAGGGCATTGGCGAACAATCCTGCAATTTTGATTATGGACGACACAACTTCCGCTGTAGACATGGAAACAGAAGAGCATATTCAGCAGGAGTTAAAGAAACTTGATGGCACGCGCACTGTAATCACAATCGCACACAGAATTTCATCTGTTAAAGATGCAGACATGATTGTTGTGTTAGATCATGGCGAAATCGTGGAGCGCGGAACGCACAGTGATCTTGTTGCTAAGCACGGAAGATATTGGGAGATTTACAGAAAGCAGTTGGGATTGCAAACTGGAAAGTCTGCGGGATTTGAAACTACTAAGGCGGAATAGAATATGGCTCAAAGAAACACATATCGCGAAGATGAAAGTCAAGAAGAACGTATAAATATTCATGAGCTTATGCGTATTAGAAAATACGTGAAGCCATATTCTATAAAGCTTCTATTAGTAATTATGGTAGTTATTAGCGGCAGCATAATTATGACAGCTATGCCTATGATTACAAAAATATTGATAGATGTGGTTTTGCCACAAAAAAGTTTAACGTATCTATATGTAATCATTGCAGTTTTTCTAATTCTTATTATTTTATACGAGTTAGGTTTGGCATACAGAACTTTAGCTATTACAAAAATAGGTCAGTTGATAATTAAAGATATGCGAAGAGATATTTTTACGCATGTTCAATCGTTATCTTTTGATTATTTTGATTCTCGTCCTCACGGAAAAATTTTGATTCGCATTGTAAATTATATAAACACGTTGTCGGACACTCTTTCTTCGGGCCTTATTAACGTGTTTTCTGATGTTTTCGTGCTTATTATTACGTTGATTACAATGTTTGTAATAGATTGGCGAATGGCGTTGTGGAGCTTAGTTCTGTTTCCAATATTTATAATTTGGACTCGTACTTTGCAAATTTTGCAACAAAAAGCGTCTAAAAAATTATCAAATAAGCAAAGTAATCTTAACGCGTATTTGCATGAGTCAATTGCAGGTGTAAAAACAACTCAAACTTTTGCTCGAGAAGCTGAAGCGTATGGTATTTTCCAAGGTCAGCAGTCTGAAGTAAGAAAAGCATGGATGAAGAATGTTAGATTTCAATTATTGCTTTGGCCTGGAGCGTTAATCATTGAAACTTCTGCAATATCTTTGCTCTACTATGTTGGTGTAACGAATGTGTTCTCAATGAATGTGAGCACTGGTACGCTTATAGCTTTTATTTGGTATTCAACTACTTTCTGGGAACCTGTAGTGAATATTGGTAATTTTTATACTCAACTTGTAACATGTTCTGTATATTTGGAGCGAATTTTTGAAACTTTGAGAATTAAACCAAAGATTGTAGATAGTCCTGACGCTATCGACTTGCCTAAAATTGAAGGTAAAGTAGATATAAATGATGTTGTATTCCGTTATGAGGATGACGGAAGACCGATTTTGAATCTTGTTGATTTGCATGTTAAACCAGGAACTACTGTTGCTTTGGTAGGTCCTACTGGTGCTGGAAAAACTACGATTGTAAGTCTTCTTTCAAGATTCTACGATGTTTGTGAAGGCTCAATCACTATTGACGGATATGACGTGCGTTCAGTAACTTTAGCGTCTTTACGTAAGCAGATGGGTGTTATGCTTCAAGACAGTTTTATTTTTAGTGGAACAGTTCGTGAAAACATTCGTTATGGAAAGCTTGACGCAAGTGATGAAGAAATTGAGGCTGCAGCGCGCGCAGTTCATGCACATGAGTTTATTGAAGATTTACCAGATGGTTATGATACTGAAATTGAGGAGCGTGGAGCTACTCTTTCTGCAGGTCAAAGACAGCTCATTTCATTTGCGCGCGTACTTTTGGCAGATCCGCGCATTTTAATTCTCGATGAAGCAACAAGTAATATTGATACTCGTACAGAAGAAGCTTTGCAAGCAGGATTAGCTCAGCTACTTAAAAATCGTACTTCTTTTGTAATTGCTCATAGGCTTTCTACTATTGAAAATTCTGATTTGATTTGTGTAGTAGATCATGGGGAAATTGTTGAGCGAGGTTCTCATGAAGCGCTTATGGCAGAAAAGGGATCTTATTATCGTCTTGTTAAATCACAATATGATGCGATTCGTAAAGCAATTGTTTGAGGTTGTTTGAGATTTTGTTTGTGATTGCGTGAGGTTGTTTGAGATTTTGTTTGTGATTTAGCTAGTCTATATTTATCTTAAGTTTTGCGGCGTTTTTCGCTACAAAATAGAATTTTTATTGCGCGAGTACACTTGAAAATATGAGTAAACATCATCGTGAACATAATTGGGCGCCTGCATTGGCATCGCTTAATGAAGACGAACTCTCAAATAAAGATTTGGAATTATCGCAATCTGTAGTTTCGCAATCTGCAGTTTCGCAATCTGCAGTATCGCAATCTGATTCATGGTTAAATCTAATTAAAAGCGGAGTGTCAATAGCAGACGATCACACTCATATGTTAAGTGTAGTAAATTTTGTGCACGAACTAAATTTGCAATTAGCCCAAAAAGGTCGTGATTTAATATATCAGCCAACTGCAGATGATTTAGTTGTTAAAGCAAAAGCATCAGGAGTTTCGCATATGTTAGAAGTTGGCTGCGAGTACCCAGATTGGGAGCCAACTATCTCATTTGCTAAATCACACTCGGATTGTGTTCGTGCTGCAATTGCAATACATCCAAATGAAGCAGTGTTGCATGGTCATAGAGGTACAACTGGTCCAGACGGATTGCCTGTAGTTTATAAGCCATATCATGACATACCTTTCGATGAAGCAATGCAGCATTTGCGCTCGCTTATAATCTCAAATCCGGAAGAAATAGTTGCTATTGGTGAAACAGGCTTAGATTATTTTCGTACAGGCGAACCATCTAGGTTTGCTCAACGTGAGGCTTTTCGAGATCACATATCACTTGCTAAAGAGCTTAATATGCCATTGCAAATTCACGATCGTGAGGCTCATAGTGATGTTATAGAAATTTTATTAAAAGATGGCGCTCCAGAAATGACTGTATTTCATAGTTATTCAGGTGATGCTTGCATTGCGGCTATTCTTCGTGAAAATGGCTGGTTTGCTAGTTTTTCTGGAACTATTGGGTATAAAGGTAATGAAGATTTGCGTGAATCTGCTCGTATTATTGGTCTAAATCATATTACTGTTGAAACAGATGCGCCGTATCTGACTCCGATGCCTTACCGTGGACGACCTAATGCTCCTTATATGGTTCCATATACTTTGGAAACGCTTTCCCAAGTACTCGATATTAGTCTTTCAAAAGCTGCTAAAGTAACACGAGAAAATACAGAGAAAATTTACGGATTTTAAGTGTAAAACAACTTTCAAGAATCCTTATTTTTCAACGATTTTTGAATATTTTTTGCACTATATATCTATTATTGTATACAATATCCAAGTACGAGTTAAATAAAACTGTAGATTGAATAAGGCTGTTATTATCTTCCGCATATGTGGAAATACGTCTTAGCTATGGAGGAATCTGGCATGACGAAGTCACGCATTAGTGTGCCAACGAAAGAAGGTGCAAAGGATCCTCGCAACGGTGCGAAAGATTCTACAAAAAGCTCAAAATCTGCGATTTTGCGCGCTGCATCATTTACTAAAGCGCCGAAAGTTTCGCAAAAAACGACTACTCGCGAAGAGCGCGAAGTAATAGCTCAACAGCAAGCTCAAGAAGTTAAAGAAGCAGAAAAGCTTGCTGATTCCGCTGTTCGTGGTCCGCTTGGACGTTTGTGGGCTAAGATTCAGACAAGTTCAGATAAATTCACTCTTTCAATGGCTATTGTTGCTCTTGGAGTGGTTTATGGAGATATTGGTACTTCGCCTTTGTATACTGCTCAAACATTTTTAGCTGGTCAAGGCGGATTGCAAAATATCAATCGTGAAGCTATTTTTGGAATGCTTTCTTTGGTGTTTTGGTCAATATCTTTGATTACTACAGTCAAATATGTTTTTGTTGCAATGCGCACAGATAACAAGGGTGAGGGCGGCATCTTTGCTTTGTATTCATTGATGCGTAAGCGCGGAGCTTGGCTTGCTATTCCTGCAATGATTGGTGGAGCAGCATTTTTAGCTGATTCTGTTTTAACTCCTGCAGTTTCAATATCTTCTGCAGTTGAAGGTCTTCGCACTATTGATGCGTTTAAGCCGATTTTCTTAGAAAATAGCAATTTAGCTTTGATGATTACGATTGTTATAATCGTGATTTTATTCTCTGTTCAGCAACGTGGTACAGAGAGGATTGGCAAAGTATTTGGAATCGTAGTTATGATTTGGTTTGCCTTCCTTGCGCTTGTTGGAATAATGAATATCGGAACTGATTTTGCTATTTTTGAAGCTCTTAATCCTGTTTATGGTATTAAGTTCTTATTTAGCTCTCATAATATTGCTGGCTTGGCTGTTATGGGTACTATCTTCCTTTCGACTACTGGTGCTGAAGCTTTGTATTCAGATATGGGTCATGTTGGTAGAGGGAATGTTTATGTTACTTGGCCGTTTATTAAAGTAGCGCTTATACTTAATTATTTCGGTCAAGGTTCGTGGATGTTGAAGCATCAAAGCGATAAGTCGTTATGGTCTACTGAAGGTTTGAATCCGTTCTTCCAAATGCTTGGTCCAAATTTGCGATATGTTGCTGTTGTTCTTTCTGTTACAGCTGGCATCATTGCATCTCAAGCTTTGATTACTGGTGCTTTTACTATGGTTTCTGAAGCAACAAGTTTGAATTGGATGCCTCATTTGCAAGTTCGATATCCTGCTCGTACTCGAGGTCAGCTTTATATTCCAGTTGTGAATGTTGTTTTGTGTATTTCAACTTTGACTGTGTTAGCAGTATTTCGCGATTCAGAGCATATTTCTGGTGCTTATGGTCTGGCTTTGACTATGACAATGATTGCAACAACAATTCTTCTTACTGCGCATATGTGGTATCAGAAGAAACGCGTTGGAGCGCTTGTGTTTGCAATCGGATTCTTAGTTATTGAGCTTATGTTCTTCGTGGCGTCTTTGGCTAAGTTCATGCATGGTGGCTGGTTTACTATGCTTCTTGGAGCATCGATTTTGATTATTATGCTCACTTGGAAAGATGGAACTAAGATTGAACGTTCACAGCGCTTGCATATGAAACCTAAGGATTTCTTACCTGTTTTAGATAAGTTGCATAGCGATTTCCGTATCCCTTATTTTGCGGATAATATCGTATATTTAACTTCTGATCGAGAGATGAAGCGTTTAGATACAGGTATTTTCTTCTCGATTTTTGCTGATCATCCTAAGCGTGCTAGAGCTTGGTGGGCTGTGTCTGTTGAAACTGATGATGCTCCGTTCACACGCGAGTATTGTGTTGAGAATTTTGGAACTGATTATTTGTTCCGAGTAAAAATAAAGCTTGGTTTTAAAGTTTCGCCTTCAATTCCTGCTTATTTGCATCAAATTATGCACGATCTTTCTCACACTGGAGAGTTACCTCGGCAGAAATCTGTGTATCCTAAGGTTGATGCTGATCCAGATATTGGACCAATTCGTTATGTACTTTTGCATAAAGCTTTAATGCCTGAATCTAATGTTTCAGTTCGTGGAGCTTTGTCTTTGAAGATGAAGTATGCGATTAGGCATATTGCTGGAACTCCTGTTAAGTGGTTTGGTTTAGCGCCTTACAATCCTATTGTAGAAGTTCAGCCTTTGTTTGTTTCTACTCGTAGGCCTCCGCGTTTGAATCGTGAAGACGATTCTTCTAGAGCAGTGCAGTCTTTGCAAGGTGCTTCTGCAGCTGAAATAGTTTCTGATTTGCAAAGCAATCGTCCAAGTGACGCTGAGCAAACAGCTATTATGAATGCTCGAGATATTGCTGCTGTTAATGGAACTATTGATTCTGTTGATATTCTTGATTCGCATCAAGATGGTAAGTCATCTAATGACAAGTCATCTAATGACAAGTCGTCTAACGACAAGTCATCTAATAATGTTTCTAAAGCTAGGCAATAAATATGCTTTTTAATTCTGAAATTTCTGGGAATGTTGATGGTTCTGGAGTGATATTGTCGGATATTCCTGATTTTTCTGAAGTTGAGCGATTGCACTGTGAGATTGCTCCGTCTAAATCTGCATACGATTTAATTCATGGTCATTGTGTTGTTATTGCTACTATTGCTTGGCAAATTGCGATGAATCAGAATAAGTTGTTATGCGAGAAATTGTGTAATGATAAGCACCACGATAGCAATTTGAGTTATTGTGATTCTAATCTTGAGTACTTATCCTTTATGCCGAAATCCTATGCTGATCGCGCGCTTATGGCAAGAAGTGGGATGATTTCGCTTATTGGTAATAAGACTTTGCCGAATTTTGTTGGCGGATGTGCGCCTAGTTGCTACGTTGATGAATATGCAGTCTGTATTGGTGCTTTATTGCATGATATTGGAACTTATAAATTATTGAAGGAAGATGGAACTTCTGGAACTTTAAGATTTGACGGTCCGCGTTATATTACTCATGGATTATTGGGATACAACTATTTGCTAAAGAATTCAGTTAGTGAAGATATTGCACAATTTGCGCGCAATCATACTGGCGTTGGGCTTTCTAGAGAACAAGTTAAATCACAGAATTTACCTTTGCCTGTTGATGACTATATGCCTCGCACAGTTGAGCAAGAAATTGTTATGGTTGCAGATAAATACAATAGTAAGTCAGTTCCTCCGCGATTTTTGACAGTTGAATCGTATCGACGTAAGGCAGCTCGTTTTGGTAATGCTAACTCATTGCGTTGGATGAGTTTAGTAGAAAAATATGGCGAGCCAGATGTTTATGCTTTAGCAGAGTTCTTTGGGCTTAGAGTTGATTAGATAGTTTTTATTTATTTATTTGTCTGTTTATTTGTCTGTTTGTTTATTTCTTTATTTTTTGTTGTTTAAGTTTTTGTCTGTCTGTTTGTTTTTGTTTCTTGAGTTTTCTTTATTTCTTTATTTTGTTTTATTTGTTTATTAGTTTTTTTTTACTGTTTATTTGTCTGTTTCTTGGTCTTGTTTCTTGTTTTTGCTTGTTTGTGGGGTTGGGTTGGTGTTTTTCGACACGCCGGTGTTTTGGCTTGTTTTCAGTGGTTTTGGGGTTGTTTTGTTTTTTGGGTTTGCGTTTTAGTGTGTGTTGGTGTAAGTTTATCTTTTGCTGCTCAGCGCGGCTGGTTCTCCTCGGTTGGGGTTGATGGGCCGGCTGGTGTGGTGGTGGTTTGAGAACTCAAAAGCGTGTCTGTACTACTTATTTAGTTAATTATTGCCAGTTCATTGTCAGCCTCACAGTTTGTGGGGTGCCTGAGAGATGGTTAAATGGTGGTGAGGTTTTTGTGGGATGTTTTTTCCTTAAAGAATGTCTCGTCTTTTTCTTTATTTTTTGGAGCCTAGTTTGGCTTTTCATTGAAATTTTTTTCGTGGAGGGTTCGATTCTGGCTCAGGATGAACGCTGGCGGCGTGCTTAACACATGCAAGTCGAACGGGATCTGACCAGCTTGCTGGTTGGTGAGAGTGGCGAACGGGTGAGTAATGCGTGACCAACCTACCCTATGCTCCAGAATAGCTCCTGGAAACGGGTGGTAATGCTGGATGCTCCAACTTGACGCATGTTTTGTTGGGAAAGTGTTTAGCGGCATGGGATGGGGTCGCGTCCTATCAGCTTGTAGGCGGGGTAATGGCCCACCTAGGCTTCGACGGGTAGCCGGCCTGAGAGGGCGGACGGCCACATTGGGACTGAGATACGGCCCAGACTCCTACGGGAGGCAGCAGTGGGGAATATTGCGCAATGGGGGAAACCCTGACGCAGCGACGCCGCGTGCGGGATGAAGGCCTTCGGGTTGTAAACCGCTTTTGATTGGGAGCAAGCCTTCGGGTGAGTGTACCTTTCGAATAAGCGCCGGCTAACTACGTGCCAGCAGCCGCGGTAATACGTAGGGCGCAAGCGTTATCCGGATTTATTGGGCGTAAAGAGCTTGTAGGCGGTTCGTCGCGTCTGGTGTGAAAGCCCATCGCTTAACGGTGGGTCTGCGCCGGGTACGGGCGGGCTAGAGTGCAGTAGGGGAAACTGGAATTCTCGGTGTAACGGTGGAATGTGTAGATATCGGGAAGAACACCAATGGCGAAGGCAGGTTTCTGGGCTGTTACTGACGCTGAGAAGCGAAAGCGTGGGGAGCGAACAGGATTAGATACCCTGGTAGTCCACGCCGTAAACGGTGGACGCTGGATGTGGGGCCCATTCCACGGGTTCCGTGTCGGAGCTAACGCGTTAAGCGTCCCGCCTGGGGAGTACGGCCGCAAGGCTAAAACTCAAAGAAATTGACGGGGGCCCGCACAAGCGGCGGAGCATGCGGATTAATTCGATGCAACGCGAAGAACCTTACCTGGGCTTGACATGTGCCTGATGACTGCAGAGATGTGGTTTCCTTTCGGGGCAGGTTCACAGGTGGTGCATGGTCGTCGTCAGCTCGTGTCGTGAGATGTTGGGTTAAGTCCCGCAACGAGCGCAACCCTCGCCCTGTGTTGCCAGCGGGTTATGCCGGGAACTCACGGGGGACCGCCGGGGTTAACTCGGAGGAAGGTGGGGATGACGTCAGATCATCATGCCCCTTACGTCCAGGGCTTCACGCATGCTACAATGGCCGGTACAACGGGGTGCGACATGGTGACATGGAGCTAATCCCTTAAAACCGGTCTCAGTTCGGATCGTAGTCTGCAACTCGACTACGTGAAGGCGGAGTCGCTAGTAATCGCGAATCAGCAACGTCGCGGTGAATGCGTTCCCGGGCCTTGTACACACCGCCCGTCAAGTCATGAAAGTGGGCAGCACCCGAAGCCGGTGGCCTGACCTTTTTGGAGGGAGCCGTCTAAGGTGAGGCTCGTGATTGGGACTAAGTCGTAACAAGGTAGCCGTACCGGAAGGTGCGGCTGGATCACCTCCTTTCTACGGAGTTTTTGTGCACGCTCGGTTTGAGTGTGGTTACTGGTGTGGAAAACAATAGTTGATGTTTTTATGTGAGTGGTTTAGGCATGTTTTTGGGTTCCCGGATTGCCACCCCCCTTGTTTTGGGGTTGTAGTCTGTGACTCATGGGATTACGGGTTGGTGTTTTACTGGCTCGTGTTTCGTGGTGTTGTGGTGGTTTGAGAACTGGATAGTGGACGCGAGTAAGAATACGAAACTTTTTGTTTTGTTTTTTTGCTTTTATCAATTTCAACCGGCTCCATTTTGGTGGAGTCGTCTTGATCGTTTTATGATCGTTTAGTGTGATGATTAGTTGTCTAGAGTATTTTGCTGGTAGGTCTTATTAGTGTGTATTACTGGTAAGGGCGTATGGTGGATGCCTTGGTAGACAGGACCGATGAAGGACGTGACGGGCTGCGATATGCCTCGGGGAGCTGCCGAGTGGGCTTTGATCCGAGGATTTCCGAATGGGGAGACCCGGCCATTGTTATGAGTGGTCACCACAGTTTTGTGGGGGGTACGCAGGGAAGTGAAACATCTTAGTACCTGCAGGAAAGGATACTCCGTTAGTAGTGGCGAGCGAAAGCGGATGAGGCTAAACCGGGTGCGTGTGATAACCGTCAGGTGTTGCGTGCTCGGGGTCGTGGGATTGATTGTTCAGCCTCTGACGGGGTTGAGAAGAGTGATAAAATGTCGTGTTATGTGAATGGGATTGAATTCCCAGCCGTAGAGGGTGATGGCCCCGTAGCAAGTCGTGCGATGTCTCTTTATGTTTATTCCCAAGTAGCGCGGGCCTCGTGGAATCCCGCGTGAATCTGCCCAGACCGTTGGGTAAGCCTAAGTATTCCTGTCTGACCGATAGTGTACTAGTACCGTGAGGGAAAGGTGAAAAGCACCCCGGGAGGGGAGTGAAATAGTTCCTGAAACCGTGCGCTTACAATCCGTCGGAGCCTTTTTATGGGGTGACGGCGTGCCTATCGAAAAATGAGTCTGCGAGTCAGTGGTATGTGGCGAGGCTAACCCGGGTGGGGGAGCCGTAGCGAAAGCGAGTTTTAAAAGGCGTTTGAGTCGCATGTCCTGGACCCGAAGCGGGATGATCTAGCCCTGAGCAGGTTGAAGCGCGGGTAAGACCGTGTGGAGGACCGAACCCACCTAGGTTGAAAACTGGGGGGATGACTTGGGGTTAGGGGTGAAAGGCCAATCAAATTCCGTGATAGCTGGTTCTCTCCGAAATGCATTTAGGTGCAGCGTCATGTTATTGCTTGCAGGGGGTAGAGCTACTGGATGCTTGCGGGCCCATACCGGGTACTAATAGCAGCCAAACTCCGAATACCTGTTAGGTTTATCATGGCAGTGAGTCGGCGGGGGATAAGCTCCGTCGTCAAAAGGGAAACAGCCCTGATCGTCGTCTAAGGTCCCTAAGCGTGTGCTAAGTGGGAAAGGATGTGGAGTCGCATAGACAGCCAGGAGGTTGGCTTAGAAGCAGCCACCCTTGAAAGAGTGCGTAACAGCTCACTGGTCTAGTGGTTCCGCGCCGACAATGTAGCGGGGCTTAAGCACGCCACCGAAGACGCGACTGTGTGATTTTTTCACGCGGGGTAGGAGAGCGTCCTGTATGAGGTGAAGCGGCCGTGTGAACGTGTCGTGGATTATACGGGAGTGAGAATGCAGACATGAGTAGCGAGAGACAGGTGTGAATCCTGTCCGCTGAATGACTAAGGGTTCCGGGGCCACGTTCGTCGTCCCCGGGTGAGTCGAGTCCTAAGGCGAGGCCGACAGGCGTAGTCGAATGGATGAACGGGTTGATATTCCCGTACCGGTGTTACACCGTTCGAACTGAATCTGAGAGTACTAACCTTCGTTTTATTATCTGGTTTCCTTTCGGGGTTGTTAGATGGTTTAATGTTGGGACTGTATCGGTAGTAGGTTAGCGTGGGAGTGACGCGGGTAGGTAGCCGGCTGCGGAGGTGGTTTTCCGTGGCTAAGCGTGTGGGCTGTCCTCTAGGTAAATCCGGGGGATGTTAAGCTGAGGCGTGATGGGTAGGCTGTAAGGCTGATTCCGGTGATCCTGCTTGCCAAGAAAAGCTTCAACGTGAGGTGTGATTCCGCTCGTACCCTAAACCGACACTGGTGGTCTGGTAGAGTATACCGAAGCGATCGGGCGAATCCTGGCCAAGGAACTCGGCAAATTACTCCCGTGCCTTCGGCATAAGGGAGACCCCTGATGGTGATATGGTTTCACATTGTTGAGCTGTTGGGGGTGGCACAAGCTAGGGGGTAGCGACTGTTTACCAAAAACACAGGAGCGTGCGAAGGCGTAAGCCGCTGTATACGCTCTGACGCCTGCCCGGTGCCGGAAGGTTAAGAGGATCCGTTAGCCCTCGGGTGAAGCGGTGAATTTAAGCCCCGGTAAACGGCGGTGGTAACTATAACCATCCTAAGGTAGCGAAATTCCTTGTCGGGTAAGTTCCGACCTGCACGAATGGCGTAACGACTTCCCCACTGTCTCGGCCAGGAGCCCGGCGAAATTGCAGTACGAGTAAAGATGCTCGTTAAGCGCAGAAGGACGAAAAGACCCCGGGACCTTTACTATACCTTGGTATTGTCGTTAGGTGTGGATCGTGTAGCATAGGCGGGAGGCTGTGAAGCGTGGGCGCTAGCTTGCGTGGAGTCGTAAGGTGAAATACCGCTCTTTCCATATCTGGCGTCTAACCTCAACATGTTATCCGTGTTAGGGACAGTGCCTGGCGGGTAGTTTAACTGGGGCGGTTGCCTCCTAAAGAGTAACGGAGGCGCTCAATGGTCCGCTCAGCCCGGTTGGCAATCGGGTGTTGAGTGTAATCGCACAAGCGGGCTTGACTGTGAGACTGACGGGTCGAGCAGGGACGAAAGTCGGAGATAGTGATCCGGTGCCGGCGTACGGACGTGGCATCGCTCAACGGATAAAAGGTACCCCGGGGATAACAGGCTGATCATTCCCAAGAGTCCATATCGACGGGATGGTTTGGCACCTCGATGTCGGCTCGTCGCATCCTGGGGCTGGAGCAGGTCCCAAGGGTTCGGCTGTTCGCCGATTAAAGCGGCACGCGAGCTGGGTTCAGAACGTCGTGAGACAGTTTGGTCTCTATCCTCTGCGCTCGTTGGAATGTTGAAGAGGCCTGCCCATAGTACGAGAGGACCTGGGTGGACAAACCTCTGGTATGCCGGTCGTCACGCCAGTGGCGCTGCCGGTTAGCTACGTTTGGAAGGGATAACCGCTGAAAGCATCTAAGCGGGAAGCCTGCTCTAAGATTAGCATTCCTTACACTTTTGTGTGTGAACCCCCATGTAGAACACGTGGTTGATAGGCTGGATGTGGAAGCCCTGTGAGGGGTGGAGCTGACCAGTACTAATGGGTGATTGTAATATACTTTAAATTTAAGGTTTAAACAGTTTAATGTTTTAGACGCTTGGAGTGTTAAACGTTTCTGCGGTTAAGATTGTTGAGATTGATTTAAGTTATACTCGCGTTCATGTCCGGTTCCCAAACCGTCACTTTCCACTCATTAAGTGAGTGTATAATATAGTTTTGCGGTGGTCATGGCTCAGGTGAGACGCCCGGTCCCATTCCGAACCCGGAAGCTAAGGCCTGACACGGTGAGGGTACTGCACTCGATAGGGTGTGGGAGACTAGCACGCTGCCGCATTATTCTTTTAACGGGGAGTCACTTGACTCCCCGTTTTCTTATATTACTTTAAACACTATTAGTCTTTACTACTTTAAACACTTTATGGTTTAGCTGTTTAAACACTCTTAACACTATTACTTTAAACACTTTTTGGTTTACTATTAACCCCTATAATCCCTATTATTTAAACACTTTGGGGAATAACCCGGAATAACCCGCTTTTTAACCTGAAAGTAATAGGTTACAAGGGATTTACAAGGGATTGTAAGCAAAAAAGTAGAGTTTAATGTTATAAACCAAAGTTCATAAAATAAAAAAATAAAAACCTCACAATTAAAAGCCTAAACAATGAACACGTTATAAACACTCGAAACGCTAGTCTTCGAAACGCTAGTCTTCGCTTATAACACGTTTTATAGACCGGCTTATAAGTTGAGCAGTCTTATAAGTTAAGCACGGTTTATGAGTTAAATTAAAAACCCCGGGGCTTTAGTCCCAGGGTTTCTAACTAAAAGAGAAGAAGAAAATTAAATTATATTAAACACAACTCAAAACATTAAACTCAATGATTTAAATCCTATTAAAAATAAAACCACACTATCCTGAACAAAAGAATACCAAACCCTTAAAAAACCCTGAAAAAACGGTATTTTTATTATAAGTTAGTATAAAATCATCGTATTTGACTATTTCTTATGCTATTTTTAGTGCACAGTCTTGAACATATGTGAGAATTGCTATTATGACTAAAGCGATTTTGAATACAACTGAAGGAAAGATTGAAATAAATCTCTTCGATGATAAAGCTCCAAATACTGTTAAAAATTTCATTGGATTAGCGACTGGAGCTATAGCTTGGGAAGATCCATATACTCATAAAAAATCGCATGAACCATTTTATAATGGTCTGCTTTTCCATCGTATTATTAAGGATTTTATGATTCAAGGCGGTTGCCCATTAGGTAATGGTACTGGTGGACCTGGTTATGAATTTGATGATGAGATTGATCCTTCTGAAACCTTCGACAAGCCTTATTTGTTTGCTATGGCAAATGCAGGAAAATATCGTGACGCTGACGGTAGTGTTCATGGTACGAATGGTTCTCAATTCTTTATAACCACTGTTCCTACTCCTTGGCTTAACGGTCATCATACTATTTTCGGCGTTGTAAGTAATGAAGATTCACGCAAGGTAGTTGATGCGATTCAAAATTGTCCTACTGATTCTACTGATTTCCCGATAGAACCGATTGGTATAATTTCAGTAGATATTGTGGAATAATTTTTTGAATTTTGAATTTTGAATTTTTTAAAAATTTAAAGCTACTCTGTATTTTTGCTATTAGCTCGTATAGGTTTATATTCGTTAAGCTTGAGTTATATATGCGTTTCAAGTAAGAGTAGCTTTTTGTTTTTTTTTGTTTTTGTTTTTTGCTGTGTATTTGTTGTATTTTTCCGTTGTGTTTTGTTTCCTAAAAAGTGTGTACAAAAGTAGTGTGTTGTTAGCATAAAAGTAGTGTGTTGTTAGCATATTGTGTTCATCTTTCGCGTGATCAGCTATGAATTTGCTAATGGGACACCGTTTGCCAAGCACTGCTAGTATTCGATAATAGCTGTTATTACTGCATTTCTTTCCAACTGTTCATATTGACTAGCTATGTCGTTGCCGCATGCGCTACAAACGTGATTATTGCAAGACTTGTTCTTCATGCATGATTTTTAAGCATGTAGTAGACCTGCCAACGCTTGAAATAAGAACAACGCTTGAAATAAGAACATAAACAAGAAATTCTGTACACAAATTTTGGGGAATAACCCGAAATGCGTGTACACACTTTTAGGAAATAACACTGTGTTTTACTTTTATTTTCCTTTCTTTTTGTAATTTTGTTTTCTCTTTGCTTTTATGCACTTTATTAGTTTATTTAGTATTACTATTTGTACTTTTCTTTATTATTCGCTTTTTCTTTATTACTTACTTTTCTTGGTTTTCTTGCCTTTCTTTACATTGCTATGCATGTAATCTTGATAATTTTCAGGCAAATTTGGTCCGTTAATGGATTGGCCATCGTATTCGCATGGTCGAGCGAATTCCGGCATTTCGTCATCTTGTATTTCTGAGTTTTGATCAGTTTCATCTTTATTAGAGTTGCGCAGCTTTTCTGCAGCTTCATACCCTATAAAGCATTGCTTTTCCCATTCTTCAGAATATAAAGGGTTCTCTTTATGTCTTCTTCGTTCTTTAGTCTCTTCGTAAAATCTGTACCAAGCTAATATCAATTGTGTGTTTAATCTTGTTTGTAAAGTGATTACTTTTGCAGCTGATAAGTCATTTGTTAATGATTTCCGCAAAGAAATAAATATATCTACTATTATTTGTATGCATCTATTTTTTTCTTTAGGATCTTTGGTTGAAAATATCTTTCTTGCTAATTTGTCATCTTTTGATATTTTGATTCTGATATTTTTGTTATCGTGCATAGCGTATTTCTCTCTACGTAATGTTTTCGTGCAATATAATTTAAAACATAGGTTTCAAAGTGATAATAAATTATATTTATTGGCTGTATAAGAATCGAAAAACTAGAATAATTGCTATATAGCAGGGTAGGCCTTGTAATAAGTTTTCATATAACTTTTGAGTATGATATCTTCGCAATATTTGTTTTCTTCATGAGGCATTCGTGTTATACGCCATGGCATTTCTGTAATTACTCTGTTATATAAAGTCAGACCCGAACAGTTCTTTAGCTTTTTGCTCACAGTGTCTATGAGTTTTAGTTGAGATTTGTTGAGAGGATGTTCTCGTTCATACAAAGACATTATTAAACATCCTCTGTGTATTATGACTTTATCTCTATACCTATTGAATAGTTCTAAAGATACTGGTCCATTATCCCATGCTTCAAAGTCCTCATAAAAGAGTTCTCTATCTGTTGTGGCAAGGCTATGAGCTTGGGCATAGTATGTTAATTTTTGCAATCTCATTGTTGTCATGGTTCCGAGATTGTCTAATATGCGGTTAGCAACGTTTATAATAGACATGTTTAGCTCCCTTGCTGGAAACGTCTAATGTAAAAATCATAGAAATTCATAAAATATGCAAATGTATTTTTCTGTAAAAAGTACATTAGCTATTTATTATTCTCTATGATGCTCTTATCGATTTCATCAATGAAATTAATAAGGTTATGCGATTTATTATACTGAAAAATTACATTTTACAATAGTATTTTCTATATATACTATTAAATTTTTCTTAGAACTGTTACGACCTTTCCCATTATCGTTGCGTTGGTTCCGTCTATAGGAGAATATGTTGGATTGTGTGGTATCAGCCAGACGTGTCCGTTATCGTTTCTTAATGTTTTAACTGTAGCTTCGTTATCAAGTAGTGCTGCAACTATATCTCCGTTGTTAGCGTCATGCTGTTCTCGTACAACAACGTAATCTCCATCGCATATAGCTGCGTCGATCATGGAATCGCCATGTACTTCTAACATAAAGAGGTTTCCTGATCCTGTTAATCTCTCTGGAAGACGCATTACATCGTCAATATGCTGTTCTGCTGTTATTGGCGTTCCTGCTGCAATTCTCCCAACGAGTGGCACGTCATGTGATGTTTGTATGCTTTCGCTTTCATACATATCTACGTCAATGCCTAGTGAGGGTGTTGGAGTTAATTTATTTAATTGGCTTGTTTGAGTATTGTTGATAACCTCGATGGCTCTTCCCTTGTTCGCGCTAATGCGAATAAGTCCCTTAGTTTCTAGAGCTTTTAGTTGATGCTTAACAGAAGATGTGCTACGCAGTCCAACTATTTCGCCGATTTCTCGGAATGAAGGTGGGAAACCATGAGCGATTATATTTCGCTGTATGGCATCCATAATTTTTTTCTGTCGTTCGGTCAGTGAGACGGCATTATCTTCCGGAAAATCATCTTGTTTAGTGTTTTCGTCGTTCATGGTCGCTCCTTTCAATGTTTATAGTAGCGCATGTTTAATAAAAAATCAAACATCTGTTCGACACGCCGTTGCATATTTTTTGAGAATGTGTAATTATTAAAACACTTGTTCGATAGAACAAATGTTCACAAAGAAGATTGTATGGAAGGAGAAACGTATGAACAAGATATCTGGTGTGCGCTCAGTAAAGAGAAGCAGAGTTGTTAAAAAGTATTTTATTTCGCGAATTAGCGTGGTGCTTTTAGCTATTTTTGCCATATGGTTAGTCGCTTTTCCTAAAGTTACTGCTTCGGCTACTACAGAAAAGCTTGTTTCTTACACAGTAAGACCTGGTGACACTTTATGGGGGTATGCAAAATCAATAAATGATGGCGGAGATATTTCTGATGATGTAGAGCGTTTAATGGAGATAAATCATCTTTCTTCATATGATCTACAAGTTGGTCAGATTATTAACGTACCAGTTATAGAAAAATGATTTAAGTGCTTTTTTATTGTATTGCTAGATTGCATACGAATTATTCTTCTGTATGAGATTTGGGTCAGTTGTGTACAGAGTTTTTTGAACATGTAAAAGTCAACTAATAACTATGAATTGGGGGAATTATAATGAGTTGTGATAATAACGATTTGAATCGCGTAGATAGTTGTCAGTGCTTTGGATGTAAAAGCAATGATGAAAGTTTTGGCAATGACTATCCAAATGCTATTGATAGTTCGGAAAATGTAATAGTTGAAATAAACCAATATATGGATATAGGTATAAAAAATAAGGATAGGAATTGTATTAAGGATTTTGGCGATTCAATTTATTCAAAAGTTCCTATGAATATTGAGCTTCATATGAATGTTGATGCTATGAAATATATTTACGCTCGTTTGGCTGATAGTCAATTTGCTGCTATGAGATTACGGGATCTTTTACGCGAATGTATAGAAGAGTGTACTAATTCCTACTATTGTCAAAGAGATGATTCTGGTTGTATGAATCGTGAGGATGATTCTTTATCTTGTTATTCATTATTGTCAAAAAGTGGGGATTGTGGCTCTGCTAATTTAGATGGAACTGACGGGTGTAATCGAGAGTATGTTGTGTTTTGTTCGTGTGTTGTCTAGTGCAAAATAGATTTAAGCTGGTTGTTTATTATCAGTTTATATTTATGCATTTTTCAAGATGCAATACCATGCTTTTGGTTATAGCTTATGTTTCGAAGATCGCTTGTATTGTAACTCGCAAATTGCTATTGCTTACTGGCGCTCGTTTTGATCGTTAGCAAATGCTGTGTGATGTAATCAAAGTATCTTGCTTTTGACTTATAAAATCTAAGTTGACTAATTCTTTTTAAGAATATTAGTTAGTTTAGCTTTAGATGCTTTTTGCCTATAATCACGCTTTTGTGTACGACCGAAATAACTCAAATTTTTGCCTATAGCACTAAATTTTGGGGAATAACCCACATTTTGGGGAATAACCCAAATTTTGCAGCTTATCCGTTGATAACTCTAACCCAGACCTATAAACCCAGATAATATGTGAGGCGAATATCATCATAGACATTCGCCTCACAGGACATCATCTTGCGCATTCGTAAAAGCATCAATGCAATACGAACGCATTATTAAGTGGAATGATGGTCACTTTTGCAGGTAACCAACGCGAGTAAGTATACTCATAGCACTGTATTTCCAGCCAGTGGAGCGTGTTATATGGTGTGTGCAAAACATGTTCACATTTGCAATTGCAATCGTCTGTGTGGAGCATAGAAGTGTTTGTGGTTCTGAGAGTGTGTGCGGTTGTGAAGAATGTTTATGCTGATGAAGAGCGTGTTCATCATAAAAGTATTTGTGGTGTTAATGCGTGAATGGTGTTAATGCGTGTATGGTGCTGAGAGTGTGCATAGCGTGAGAGCGTGCATGGTGTGAGAGTACGTACTGTATAAAAGCATGGCGGTTGTGAAGGCTTGCTCGGCGTAAAAGTGTTTACTGTATTAACGCTTGTATGGTGCTGAAGGCTTGCGTGGCGTAAAAGTGTTTACTGTGTTAAAAGCGTGTCAGTGTTGGAAAGTGTTTGCAGTGTTATTGAAAGCGTGTGAAGCATAAAAGTGTTTGCAGTGGTATTTAATTTAGTTGCGTGGCTATTGTTCTAGGTGCTTAAGTGCGGTTAGTTAAAACGCAGCTGAAAAAGTATTGAATTATATAGACTCTTATGCTGAATCTTGTGACTTGTGATTAGTGACTTGTGATTAGTAATTAGCTACTAGTGATCAATAATTATTGATTAGTAATTATTGATTAGTAATTATTGATTAGTAATCACTAATTAGATATTAGCGATTAGCTACCGGTAATTAGCGATTATCGATTAGCAATTAGGATTGTGCACTTGATTTGTTTTGTTTCAAATCTTCAATGGCTTTTTCAAAATCTTTAAGGCCGGTGAAGTTTTGATATACACTTGCAAATCTTAAATAAGCGACTTCATCTAATTCTCGTAAAGGTTGTAAAATGGCTTTTCCAACTTCTTCGGATGTAACTTGCGCTAGTCCGCGCGCCCTTAAATCTGCTTCAACTCTCATTCCTAGAGTTTTAAGCGCTTCAGAATCAATAGGTCTGCCCTGGCATGCTTTGCTTACGCCAGCAACTACTTTTGACCTATCAAATGGTTCTACTGATCCAGACCTTTTCATGACAAGAAGTTGTGTAGTTTCTACAGTCGTGAATCGGTTGCCGCACATTTGGCATTCACGACGACGGCGTATAGAATAGCCATCTTCGCTGATTCTGGTGTCAATAACTTTTGTGTCAGAATTTTTACAAAAAGGACAATGCATAAGATAAGCATACTAGAAATTATGAGAAATTTAATATAGTTATACCAATAAAATAGTTTTAATTTATTAAATTATTAAAATTTTGGTTAAAACTTCATAAATTCTGAATTATTTTATGTTATTTTTCATAATTTTGTGATTGAGAAATTGGATTTTATTGCATAAGAACTTAGAAGATTATGTGAGCTATGGCTCATGGATAGTAATTTTGTTATGCTTGCGCTGTGCGAATTATTGTTGCTGATTGTAGTGCTGAATACTCAGGTCGTCTTAATGCTTCGCTCCCAGCTGCGAAACGTGTTCTGCTTATTAAAGCAGATGGTAGCGTATTGATCTTTTCAGAATTAGGTTCTTATAAACCTCTTAATTGGATGGCTGCTCCATGCACTACGCGTGTGGAGCATGTTGCTCAAGGGATGAGATCAAATAATAACAACGTGGAAAATGATAGAAACAATATGAAGGAAATTTCTGGAGCTGGAGTTTCTGGAGCTCTGGTTTCTGAAGGTGAAATTTCTGGAGATGAGGTTACTGGAGCTGGAGTTAATGAAGATCGGGTTTCTGGAGATGTGGTTAATGATTCTTCTTATAAAGTTAAAGGTGATGAAGACGATCTGAGAATATCTGAAAATCTTTATGATGATTGTAATTTTTGTGATGGTGATGTGTTAAAAGTTGCTGCAAAAAAAGGCAAGGATCTATTAACAATTATTTTGCATCACGTTTATGATGATCAGTCGCATGATCTTGGTGAAGATCCAGGTCTTATTAAAGATGGTGTTGAAGATCATTTACAACGTTATTTAGCAGAACAAATTGAAAGAATAGGTAAAGGTGCTTCGTTAATTAGGCGAGAATATCCTACAGCAATAGGTCCTGTGGATATTATGGCTGTTGATGCTGATGGAGTGCATGTAGCAATAGAGATTAAACGTCATGGTGGAATAGATGGAGTTGAACAACTTACTAGATATTGCGAACTGTTGAATCGTGATCCATTATTAAAACCTGTACGAGGAGTTTTTGCAGCACAAACCATTACTCCGCAAGCAAGAGTATTGGCGCAAGATCGCGGTTTTACATGCCTAATACTTGACTATGATGACATGCGAGATACAAAATCTAACGAGTTGCGTTTATTTTAATTTATGTGCGCTCGCGGAATTACAGGTTGTGTGTGTTGTGCGTATGCGCCTGAGAGTGTGATGCAATGTGTGCAATGTGCGCAATGTGTGCGATTGCTTGCTTTGGTGATTGCATGATTGTGTGGTGTGCATTATATGCATACGCTCGTGTGGTTGAGTGATATACGTAATTGAGAATTTCGTATATGTGCTCACGCGATGTGCGTTTGATACCTGTGATTGTGCATTGTGCGATTACTTGCTTAGATGATTGTGTTATATAAGTGATTGCGTGATTCTGTGCTGTTATGTGTGCGCTCGCGGGATTGCACACAACCGTCATGATAATGCATTCGTGTTGTCGGCATTATGCGTGCGCTTGTTGGATTGCATTATGTGCATTTGATGTTCATGTAAACGCATATGTGCAAGCGTTGCGTCAACGGTCGCAGTTGTAATTGTGTGAGCGTGCGATGCAGTGCATGCGATTGTTTGTTTCGGTGATTGCTCAATTGAGATTTGCGTGATTACGGTGATTGCGTGATTACGGTGATTGTATGATATACACGATTGCATGATATAAATAGAATAGTGAAGGTAGATTTGTAGAAGTTTATAGATGTGATTAGGTTACAAAGAGGTATGATTATGGGATTTTTTAAAAATAAAAAGTTTTTAGATAAGCAAACAGATAATTCGAAAGATGATTCCTCAAGATTGACTAGCACAAGTCTTAGTGGAGTATCATTTAATGGGTATTTTCATGAATCTTCACATGAAGAAAAGCTTGATAATAACGGAAATCCCATTCGCTCAGATAAAAACATTAAAAAGGGAATCACGCTGAACAAGCTTAAAGTGATGTGTGCTTCAATGATTGTATTAAGTGTTTTTGGAACAACATTGTTGTCGAATTTTTCTGGCGGATTATTTGCTGTTTTATGCGAGGTCGTGTCTTGGACTGCTTTACCTTGGTATGCTTGGGCGCTAGTTCGTGGATATCATAATACGCATAACGTTACGTTTTACGGATTAAGATTATTGGCTTTGGCTTTAATATGCGAAGTGCCTTACGACTTTGTAACATCAGGAAAAATATGGGATATGAGCTCACAAAATCCGGTATTTGCACTTCTTATATCGCTTGTTGTTCTTAGTGGCTTAGATATGGCGCAATCAAAATTAAAAGGCTTTATCAAAATACTTATGTCTTCAATTATTGTAATTGCAGGAGCTTTATGGAATTTGATTGGAATGGTTGGCGTAAGGCAGAGAATCATGTGGGGAGGAATAATTATTTTTGTTTTAGCTATGATTTTTGAGCTTATGAAGAAGCGCGAAATTAGCATGGAACTTACAGCAGGCATGTTTGGTGGACTATCTCTTGTAGCGCCTGGAATTGGAGTAGCAGTATTGCACTACAGGAGCGTATATGGTGATGGTCCTATGCCAACTAATAGATTCAGATGGATTATGTACGCTTGGTATCCGTTAATGCTGCTAGTTGCGTCAATAATAATACTTCTGTAGATTCAATTCATAGTTAGAATCAGGCAAGTTTACATTCGATTTTTTGCGATAATCCATTAGATTTATAGCTTTAAGCGCTAGTACAGCTGTAGCTACAGAGCTTTAACTTCAGTTTTGGCGCTACTTATAACTTTGGCGCTACTTATGGATTTGGTTACTACTTATAGCTATAAGTGTTAGCTGTTTAGCTGTGGACTCGAAGTTTTGTTTGCGCTTTGTTTTTTCAAGAGTGTAATTATTGACGTAATTAGGCTGTATTGCAGTGTAGTTTGGCTTGAGATCAAATTATCTAGTCAGCATGCTTAGAGTGTAACCAAGCAATTTAGAATGTAGTCTGCATATTTATCTGCTTAGTATCAATGTCTTTCATGTGCGAGTTGATGAAGATGCCTTTTGTATGCAAGCTGATAGCGATGTTTGTTGCTTACAAGTTCGTATCAGTTTCGTATGCAAGCTGATAGTGATGCTTGCCGCTTACAAGTTAGTATCAATTCTGCTTACAGCTTAAATATTGCGAAAGATTGTGATCCAAGTATAAGAGAAGAACTGTTGAAAGAAATTTCTCCAATTTGCAATAGAGCTTGGTTTGATTCTTTAGAATTTAGTCCTGCAAGAGCGTCAAGCGGGATAGACTCATTGCTTAAGCTAGGATTCATTACAACAATAGTCTTTTCAGCTCTAAAATCAGATCCTTCTAAACTGTCTACAGAGCAACGTTCATATGCAAAACTACGCCCATTAACAGGAGCGTGTAATACTCTCCATGAAGCATTTGCATGTAAAGAAGCGCGATTGTGTCGCAAGAATATCAGCGCGCGTACCCATGAGAGTAAAGAATCTTCACATTCTTCTTGAGCTGACACTGTAGGTATCTCTCCAGATTTCACTAGGCAACGGCGTTCGGAAGCGTTTGAACTTTCTTCAACAGGCAAATACAATTTCGACTTTGGCGCTGTAGAAAAACCTAAATTCTTAGAATCGTCCCACTGCATTGGTGTGCGAGTTCCAGTCCTAGCGTATCCGCCTTCTTTAGTTGGAATATCGCGATATTTCATGCCTATTTCATCGCCGTAATACACGAATGGAACTCCCGGCATGGTGAGAATCATGCCAAAAGCCACGCGTCTTTCCCTGTCGCTTAAGCGTGGAGCCATGCGAGGAGTGTCATGATTGCAAGTTATAAAACTAAAATAGCCCTCATTGCAAGTAGATTCATATTGTGGGCAATAATCGTCCAAAAATTGACAAATACTACCACCGCCTAGAGCGTTAAAATAACTGTGATCATGTTCAGGGTTATTATCTAACGCATTGTCAACATCCCTCGTGAGTCTAGCGTAGCCATTTGGATAACCGTCCCATCTCCAATTAAGATAGAAATCCATATCAAATCCGGCAGCCAAAGCTTGACGTGGTCTGCCCCATTCTGAAACAAATGCAGCTTGTGGATATTCATCTTTCACAATTCCTAACATCTCTTGCCAAGCGTGAATTGTGTTATCTTTACCTAGACTTCCTTCGCCATTATTGTCGTCATTTTTTACAAGCGAATCTGCCATGTCAACACGGAATCCATCTGCACCCATTCCAAGCCAAAAACGCATTACATCGACCATTGATAAGCGAGTTGCTGCAGCTTCTTCAGACTCTGGAGAAGATTGCCAAGATCTATCACGATTAGCGAAACCGTAATTTAACGCTGGCTGACACTTAAAGAAATTCAAAATATACGTTGCATCTCTATCTGTTTCTCCGCCAATAAATGGCATAGAATAACCAGAAAAAGCGCTATCTGTCCAAATGTAACGCTTAGTAAATTCATTTTCTTCAGCACTAGAGCTTTTCTTAAACCATTCGTGCTCTTCGCTTGTATGACCGGGAACTAAGTCAAGCAAAATATGCATATCCCTTTTGTGAGCTTCAAGAAAAAGACGTTTCAAATCCTCATTAGTTCCATAACGCTTAGCAACCTTTTTGTAGTTACGCACATCGTATCCAGCATCTTTGAAAGGTGAGTCATAGCAAGGATTAAGCCAAATTGCGTTACATCCGATAGATTTCACATAATCTAATTTTTCAATAATTCCAGCTATATCGCCAATTCCATCGCCATTTGAATCGCAGAAGCTTTGAGGATAAATTTCGTAAAATACGGCATCTTTAAGCCATTCAGGGTGATCGTGTAATGACATTTTAAAACCTCTTTGTACTTAATTCGCTTGTAAATTTGCCAATTTTCTATTTATTTTTTATCTTATTTAGTATTTTTTATCTTATTTATTTTTATTATCTCGTATAGATTTTTCATTATCAATTATTATCAATTGTTATCAATCAGTTGTTGCTTACATTGATCAGTTAATCAGCCAATTATTCAATCAGCCAATTAGTTAATCAGTAAATTATTCAATCAGATTTAGTTAATAATTTAATCAGATTTAATCATTTAATCAGTAAATTATTCAATAAAGTTAATCAGTCAATTTTATTTGGAGTTTTCGCATCATTTTTTCAGTAAACAAGCCGAATTTATTAAATGCAAACATGCAGATATATGCAAAACTCACAAAACATACCATAAATAATTAAAGAATATACAGCTATAACATTATTAAAAATATTAAATGCAAGCGATATCAACATTTTTTAGATTTTGCATTAACTATTAAAACTATATTTTTCACACAAAACTAAACATAAACCAAACATAAACCAAACATTTTAATAACAAAATCAAGCATGCTGTTATACGTGGTTTGCGAACGTATTCATATTCGTGTATACTTCACAGTGCTTACGGACGGATACTCAAAGCATGTGACGCTGCCAAGCGCAGCAAAACGCGATGTTGCGCCACAGCTTAATCCGTCACTACGCCACCAAGGAACATGCCAACAAGGGCATGACATGAGGAGGTCAAGGATGACGAATATCAAGAAGATGCTGGGCGCTGGTATTGCAGTTGCTTCATTGCTTGGATTTGCAGCATGTGGTTCAAGCTCCAGCACAAAAAGCTCGGAACCAAAGGAAGCCAAGCTCACTGTATGGGCAGCTTCAGAAGATCAGGCAAAGTCTGATTCTTGGTTACCAACTATGGAAGAGGCCTTCAAGAAGGCTCATCCAGAGTACAAGATTACTTTTAAGAACGCTGTGGTTGCTCCACCAGATGCTTCCAAGACTGTAAAGCAGGATGCTAAGGCTGCAGCTGATGTGTATCTCTTCGCTAACGATCAGTTGGGCGATTTGGTACAGGCTAATGCTATTGGTGAGTTGAGCGATGACGCAGTTGCACAGGTTAAGCAGCAGGATGCGGAGCCATTGATTCAGTCTGTAACTGCTCAGAATGGCAAGATGTACGGCGTTCCATTCACTGGTAATACTTGGTTCATGTACTACGATAAGTCCAAGTTCACCGATGAAGATGTTAAGTCTCTCGATGCTATGCTCGCAAAGGGCAAGGTTGCTTTCAACGTTGCTAACGCTTGGTATCTCCCAGGCTTCTATCTCGATGGCAATATGTCCCTCTTTGGTGAGAAGAGCAATGACGGCAAGGCTGGCATTAAGCTCAGCGATAAAGCTGCTGCCATCACTAAGTACCTCGTTAAGCTCGTTGCTAACAAGAACTTCGTCATGGATAATGATGAAGGCGCTGGCTTAGCTGCAATCCAGAACCACACTGCTGACGCATTCTTCTCTGGTTCTTGGCAAGCAAATGACGTTAAGAAAGCTTTGGGCGCAAACTATGCTGCTGCTCAGCTTCCAAAGTTCAAGACTGAAGCTGGCGAATTCCAGATGAAGTCCTTCGCTGGTTCTAAGGCTGTTGCTTACAACCCGAACTCCAAGGCTGCACGCATTGCTGCTAAGTTTGCAGCATTCCTAGGTTCTAAGGAATCTCAGAAGAAGTACTATGAGCTTCAGAACACCATTCCTTCCGATAAGTCTCTTGCAGACATCGTTAAGGGTGATCCAGCTGCTGTTGCTCAGATGAACACCATCGCCAACACCTCCGTGTTGCAGCCAACTATTGCTGAGATGGGTTCCTTCTGGGATCCAACCAAGACCTTCGGTACCGCCCTCGCTAATAAGGAAATTAACGAAGGTAATGCTGCTGCTAAGACTGCAGATTGGGCCAAGGGCTTTGAAGCTGCTTTGAGCAAGTAACTTATAAAACAAAATAGGTCATAGGAATTTATTATCTTATGGCTTCTTACCGGCAGATGCCCCGCTCCCCATTTTTAAAGTTGCACGGGGCGGGGCATCTTGCCTTATAAAGCCCATAACCATATGAAAGGTATGTCATGACTAGCACGGCATCCACCAAAGGCAAGCGCAAAAAGTCGCCAGATCCTGAGCGCTTTGAGCCTTCAGCTTTTTCCTTAAAAGAGGCAGCAAAGAATGCTGACGTTCTTTCCTGGATTTCAATTCTTATTTTCGGATTTGGTACTTTTGCACGCCGTCAGTTCGTTAAGGGCATTGTTTTCTTGGCGTCTGAGGTCGCAATCTTTGCATTCTTATTCACCATCGGCGCTGAGTATCTTCCTAAAATAGTGACTTTAGGTACTGAGACGCAGCATTGCGTTAAAGTTGACGGTTTCCCAGAGTGCACAGCAGGAGACAGTTCTGTAGAAATTTTGCTTTACAGTGTTATGTCAATAGCGGCAGTTGTTTTACTTGTTTATGTAGCAACTTTGTCTTTGCGTAGCGCGTACAAAGCTCAATCAATTGTTGCTAAAGGCAAACGTCCTGTTAACTTTATAGAAGACGTAGCTTCGCTTTTTGATCGTAATGCGCATGTTGGCTTAATGTCATTACCAACAGCTGGCATAGTTGTATTTAGCATTTTGCCATTGATCTTCATGATTTCCATGGCCTTCACTAACTACGATTCTAAGCATGTTCCGCTGTTCCAGTGGGTTGGATTAACTAACTTCTTCAAGATTTTCTCTACGTCTAGCGGTGCAATCAACGCAGCAACATTCATAGAAGTTCTTGTATGGACTCTTGTGTGGGCATTCTTTGCTACATTCCTGAACTTCTTCTTTGGCATGTTTATTGCAATGATTATTAACAGGCGCACAACTGTGTTGAAGAACTTGTGGCGTACTTGCTTCTCGTTAACAATTGCAGTTCCTCAGTTCGTGTCATTGTTGATTATGCATAGCATGCTTCAGCATGATGGTGCAATCAATCGTCTTTTGCATTCATTGGGTTGGATTGGTGACCCACTTCCATTCTTTGAAGACGCTACATGGGCTCGCGTAACTGTTATTCTTATCAACCTTTGGGTTGGTATTCCTTATACGATAATGCAAATTACAGGTATTTTGCAGAACGTGCCAGCGGAGCTTTACGAAGCTGCACAACTCGATGGTGCAGGATGGTGGCAGCGTTTTATGAACGTTACAATGCCATATATCTTCTTCGTTATGACCCCGTACTTAATTACCACCTTTACAGGCAATGTCAATAACTTCAACGTCATCTACCTGCTTTCCGGCGGTGCTCCAACGGAAGTCGGATCTTCTGCAGGTAAGACTGATTTGCTTATTACATGGCTGTACAAGTTGACTGTTGATAAAGACAACTACTGCATGGGCGCGGTAATCGGTATTATGACCTTCATCGTGTTGGCTGTAGTCGCATTGATTACATACCGTAACTCTGGCTCTTACAAGAACGAGGAGGGATTCCGGTGAGTGATAAAAATCCTAGATCTGCTGGAGCGACTGGAAAGAAGAAATATAAGTCTGCTGTAGTACACAGCACTCGTACAGTTCCATTATTGCGAGACCAGCGTGTATTGAGAATCATTGGGGATATTCTTACTCACATATTCCTTGTGGTTATGTCAATTATCTGGCTAGCGCCAATTGCATGGGTTGTGCTCGAAAGTTTCAACAAGAATCCAGCTCCTTATCAGAGGACGTTCTTCCCAACGGAATATACGTTTGATAACTACGTTAGATTGTTCACTGAGCGCAATGTGCTTGATTTCCCACGCATGTTCATGAACACACTTATTGTGTCTATATTCGTGTGCATAATTTCGCTGTTCTTCGTATTGGCAGTGGCATTCTGCATGTCACGTTTACGCTTCCGCGGACGTCGTACATTCATGAATATTGCTTTGATTCTTGGCATGTTCCCATCCATTATGGCTGTTGTTGCAATCTACTTCATTCTTAAAGCCTTTGGATTAACAAACGGTTCTGTGGTACTTATCTCGCTGATTATAGTTTATTCAGCAGGTAGCGGTGCAGGCTTCTATGTTATGAAAGGCTATATGGATACAATTCCAAAGTCGTTGGATGAAGCTGCTTATTTGGATGGCTGCACAACTTGGCAGGTATTCTGGAGAATTATTCTTCCAATATGCAAGCCTATGATTGTGTTCCAGGCTATTGTTGGCTTCCTTGGACCATGGCTTGACTTCGTTTTAGCAAAGGCAATCGCTCGTACTCAAGATAACTACACTGTTGCTTTGGGTCTGTATCAAATGTTGCAGAAAGAGTATATAAATCAGTGGTTTGCACGATTCTCAGCTGGTGCTGTTTGCGTGTCAATTCCAATTGCAATTCTGTTCATTGTGATGCAGCGATTCTACGAAGAATCAATGTCTGGTTCTGTAAAGGGCTGATTTTTACACTAAAAAATTGGACAAATACAGATTCAGTAAATAGTAGTGAGGGCCGGACGTTATTAAGCGTTTCGGCCTTCGCTATCTAATTTATATATTCAAAAATGTAGTAATATTTTTAGCAAAACGTGTATTTAGCTGAGTTTAATTTAGCTGAGTTTAATTTAGCTGAGTATTTCTGTTTAGCTTATTTCTGTTTAGCTTAGATGAGTTTATCTTAACAATTATAAGGATTGCTTTATGACGTATTTACCTTCGGCGCAATGGCCAACTTATGAAGGATCTCTTGGCTTTTCTCTAAATGCAAAATCAACTACTTTTACATTATGGGCGCCTACTGCAACTTCAGTGACGTTGCGTCTTTTTGAAACAGGTAATAATAGCGAGCCAATTCAATCTTATGAATTAAAACCTCATCATGATGGAGCTTGGCGAGTTAATATTCGTAAACGTCTTGATGGAACTTATTACGATTATTTAGTTGCGTTCCAAGATGGAACAGTTAATCGAACGAGTGATCCTTGGGGTATTGCTAGTGGTATTAACGGTGAGAGAAGTTTAGTCATTGATGAAGATCGTGTAGCTCCTGCAAATTGGCATAAAGATAAATCTCCAAAGTTTTCTGCTCATTCTACTGTGATTTGGGAAACGCACGTGTCTGATTACAGTAGCGATACTAATGGCGGTTTTAATCCAGATCATAGAGGAAGGTTCTTAGCTTTTACAGATGAACATACTTGCGTAACTTCTGAAGTTGATGGTAAAACTTTAACTTCTCCAACAGGTCTTGATTATCTTAAGAAGCTTGGAATTACGCATGTGCAGCTGATGCCAATTTATGATTTTTGCACTGTAAACGAGATAAATCTCGATAAAGCTCGTAAAAATGGCGAAAATGTTGATTCTCTATACAACTGGGGTTACGATCCGGATGCTTATAACGTTCCAGAAGGAGCTTATTCTACAGACCCTTATGATGGAACGGTTCGTATTCGTGAATGCAAAGCTATGATTTCCTCGCTACATGCGCATGGTTTGCGCGTGGTTATGGATGTGGTTTACAACCATATGTATCATGCGGATAATGCGTTTGAACGTACAGCTCCAGGTTACTTCTGCAGGAGAAATGAAGAAAGTATACTTTCTAATGGATCTGGTTGTGGTAATGATATGGCTAGTGAACGTCCTATGTTCCGCAGGTTCATTATTGAGTCGCTATTGCATTGGGCTCGGTGCTATCATATTGACGGATTCAGATTCGACCTTATGGGCTTGATTGATACTGAAACATTGAATCAAGCTCGTCAAGCTCTTGATAAACTTCCTGACGGTAAGAACATACTTATGTATGGAGAACCGTGGTCTGCTGGATTTACTGCTGTGCCTGAAGGAACAAGCATGGGAGATAAGCTAGGAAGGCATAATTTAGATGATCGAATAGGTTGGTTTAGTGATGAAACTCGCGATACTCTCAAGGGTAACGTTATGGATCATCATGAGCATGGATATATTAACGGAAATGAATTTTGGACTTCTGACTCTGCTCGTCAAGCTTTAGATGGGTGGCGCGGCACTCCTTCTGCAGGTAAAAAAGTTGGACAGATTATTCAATATATTTCTGCTCATGATGATTTAACTCTGTGGGATAAATTGTGTATTTCTTTGCGCGAAAAGCCTAGCGATTGCGATTTTTATGCTAAAGACGCTAATTCAGTTGCAGATCTTTTCACTGCTAATATGCTTGCTGCTGGAATGGTTTTGTGCTCTGCAGGTTTGCCGTTTATGTTAAGTGGTGAAGAATTTGGGCGAACTAAAGGCGGCAATGACAATACTTATAAGAGCGGTGTAAATGTTAATAAGCTTGATTGGGTGCGTTCGCAGAAGTTTGAGCCGCTTGTTCGCTGGTATAAAGATTTGATTTCTTTGCGATCAAAACATAAGTCTTTCTATGATTCGAAGCGCGTGCAAATTCCTGCTTCAAATAAAACTGTACTAGCTTCTCTTATTGGTGATGACGTAATAGTATGCGTTAATCCTATGTATAATTCAGATGCTTGCGTTACTTTGCCTGAATTATCTGGGAATGTAGACTCTAAAGCGTCTGGAAAAGCGTCTGGAAAAGCGTCTTGTAAAGAAAGTTGTAATGATTGGAGTATTGTTCTTGATTCTTCCTTCTACTTTGCTGACTGGACTGGTAAAGATGCAAAGTGTGCGAATATAGAATCTTGTGAGCGCAAAGATAGTCACAGTGTGAACGATTCTCGCTTGGAGGATTTAGATTCGAAGAACTTAAATACGGGTTCGCATGTGTTGCATATTCCATCTAGAACTTTCGTAGTGCTAAGCAAGTCTGGTAATGCAGCCCAAACGCCAAAAAAATAGTAGGTTGATAGAAATAGATAGAAATAGATAGAAGTAGATAGAAGTAGAAATAGTGGTAAAAATAGAAAAACAGGAAGTAAAAATAGTGGATAGAAAAATAGTGGATAGAAAAATAATAGGTAGAAATAAACATAAAAATAGTAAATAAACATAAAAATAATAGATAGAAATAACAATAATAATGTAAATTATTAGCGAAAAACTAGTGGTTTAATCAGTGGTGAAACTGTTTGTGAAACGTTTTGCGAAGCCGCTTGAAAACGGTTAGTGAGATTGTTATCGAATTGGTAACGCTGCGAAATCAATGAAAATTAGAAGGAATAAATAATAGTACTTGTTTGCAAACGATATCAATAATTTATATAATTATTAGCTAGAGTGCGTCTTAATCCAGAGATGTGTTAAGTTTATTGCGCTCGCGCTATCGTTTGCACACATGGTACTAGTGCAATGAGATAAAATGTGCTATTAACAAAGGAGCATAATGAGCAAAGAGGCTGATAAAAAAGAGGCTGACAAAAAAGCCGAGAGCGCAGTTTCCGTTGAAGAAAGTGCAGAGCGTCTTCAACGTCCACTTATTAAATTAGCTAAAGCGTGCGGAGTGGCTACTTTTTATATTGATCAATTAGGTGATTACACTGAAATTACTGATGAAGCGTTGGTTGGAGTCCTTGACGCTTTAGGGTTTAAGTCCGATACTCCTGAAAGCATAGCTGATTCTTATGAGCGTGTTTTAGCAAAAACAGCTAGTGAATTGTTACCTCCAACTGTAGTTGCGTTTAACGGTGTGAAAACTTGCGTGCCAATGCATGCCGTTAAAAATTATGAATTGCAAGGTAATAAAGTAACTGAAAAGAATATTTCTGTTACTTTAACTCTCGAAGATGGTAAAGATTACGAGGGTGATCTTGGTGAGATTAAAGTCGATGAAGATGGTGAATTCTATATTGAACTTACAGATGAGCTTCCTATGGGATATCACACTATTCATGCTCGAATCACAAATAATAACGGCAAATTAGTAGCTCATGCTGATTCAACACTTATAGCTGCACCTGAACGTATTCCTCTTCCTCAAAGCGTTAAGGAACATCATCGCTGGGGTTATATGACGCAACTTTATTCTGTTCGCTCTAAAGATTCGTGGGGAGTGGGCGATTACGGTGATTTGCGCAGGCTTCTTAAGGACGCTGGTGAAATTGGTAAGGCTGATTTTATGCTAATCAATCCTATACATGCTTGCGCTCCTATTTCTCCGTTAGAGCCTTCACCTTATTTGCCTGAATCGCGTAGATTCTTGAACGTGACGTATATTAGACCTCAAGATATTCCTGAATATGCAGAGTTATCTGGTGAAGAAAAAGCAGAAGTAGATAGATTGCATAATAAGGTTGCTGCATCTAATGACAATCCAAATCCAATTGATATCAATGCTGCTTGGGACGCTAAGCTTCCAGCGTTGCGTTTGATTTTTAAGAAAAAGCGTAGTGATGCGCGTGAGCGTGAATTTAGTGAATTTAAGTTGCGTTCCGGCGAAGATCTGGATGCTTTTGCAACTTGGTGTGTAGCTTTTGAAGTTTGGGGTGCTCCTTGGGGAGATAATTTGTGGTTTGATACTACAGGTAAAGGAACTCCTCAGATTGAATCTTTGAAGAAAGAACATGCCGATTTATTGGAATTCCATCGTTGGCTTCAGTGGATTGCAGACGAACAGGTTGCTGCTGCTCACGCTGAGGCAAAAGATTCTGGAATGGCGATTGGCCTTATGCAAGATATGGCTGTTGGAGTTCATGGATACGGTGCTGACGTTTGGTGGAGTCCTGAGCGATTTGCTAATGGAGTAAGTGTTGGTGCTCCTCCTGATTTCTATAATCAGCAGGGTCAGGATTGGGGACAGCCACCGTTTGATCCAAATTATTTGGATGAAACGGGATACATTGCGTATAGAGATATGGTACACAATGTGTTCTTGCATGCTGGTGCTGCTCGAATCGATCACGTGCTTGGGCTTTTCCGCTTGTGGTGGATTCCGCAAGGTCAGGGCGCTAAAAATGGTGCGTATGTTTACTATAACGTTGACGCGATGCTTGCAGTTTTGACTATTGAAGCTACTCGAGCTGGCGGACTTGTTATAGGCGAGGATTTGGGTACAGTTCCTGCTTATGTTTCTAAAGTTCTTGCATCTCATGGAGTGTTGGGAACAGTTGTTGAGTGGTTTACTCATGATGATAAAGCTGAGGCTGCTAGTAAGAAAGCTGGAAAGAAGGAAATTATTTACGCAAATCCTTCTACGTATCGCGAATATGCTTTAGCTTCTGTTACTACTCATGATTTACCTCCAACTGCAGGATATCTGGAATTTGAGCATGTGAAATTGCGTGAAGAATTGCATTTGCTTACTGAACCTGTTGAGAACTTTAAGAAAGCTGCTCAAGCTGAGCGTGATGCAATGATGGCTATGCTTCTTAAAGGCGGTTGGATTAGCAAAGAAGCTGCAGATGATGTTGAAAATCATGTGCAAGAAATTGTTGAAGGAATGCATGCTGTGTTAAGAACTTCGCCATCGCTTTTGTTGCAAGTTGCATTGGTTGATGCTGTTGGCGAAAAACGCTCTCAAAATCAGCCTGGCACTAGCACAGAGTACCCGAATTGGCGTATTCCTCTTGCGGATGAGAATGGCAATGTTGTTCACACGGATGAAGTGTTTAAGTCTGCTAGAGTTCTTTCAATGGCTGCCGTAATGCAAGGTAAATGATGATCGCAATCTGAGTGATAGCAGATAATTATATGTAATACACAGAGATTTGAACATGCTTTTTATGTTTAGATCTCTGTGTATTTGCTTTTATTCGTTTCGTATTCGCGTATTTAGTTTTGTTTTATAACCTACTTTTTTAATAGAATAGCTTTGTGTGGGAAAGGAAAGAATAGTGCATAAAAACAAATCACGAATTTTTGCTGATTTTGTAAATAATCCTAGTGTGAAAGCTAATCCTAAGCAGGTTATCAAAGGTGATTGCTGGAGGATTACTGTAATAACTGATTCTATGCTACGTCTTGAGTGGAGTGATGACGGTTATTTTGTTGACTCTCCTACTCAAATGGTTGTATGTCGTGATTTTTATAGTGATAGTTCTGTGCAGCCAAAGTTTTCTGTGCGCGAAAACGAAAATGGCTGGCTTGAAGTTGAAACAGACAAGCTGCTTTTAAGCTATAATCGCAAATCTTTTACTAAAGAAGGGTTGAGTGTAGTTGTGCGCGGCGTGCCGTGCTCGCAATTTAATACTTGGCATTATGGCGATGATAATCCTGGAAATCTTTTAGGAACAGCTCGTACTTTAGATGAGGCAGATGGCGCTGTAAAACTCGACTATGGCGTTATTTCACGAGATGGTTGGGCTGTGTTAGATGATTCAAAATCTTGTGTTATTGTGCAATCAGACGAAGTAAATGGTAATCCAAATCCGTATGGAGCGTGGGTTAAGCCGCGTTTTAGCGGATCTAGCGGATTTGGTAAATCTGATGCGTCTGGTTGTGTGTCTGATTCGTCTGATGCGTCCGAAGAATCTGATGTTTCTGATGCATCTAAAGAATTATCTTCTAAAAGTAAGCGTTATCACGACTTGTACTTTTTTGGCTATGGTCACAACTACATTGATGCAATCCGCGATTTTTATAAGCTTACAGGCTCTCAGCCACTGTTGCCGAGGTTTGCACTTGGCAATTGGTGGAGTAGATATTGCAGGTATTCGCAATCTGATTATGAAAATCTTATGAGCAAATTCAAGCATGAAGGAATACCTTTTAGCACAGCAGTTATAGATATGGATTGGCATGTTACAGACGTTGATCCAAAGTATGGATCTGGATGGACTGGCTATACGTGGAATAATCAACTTTTCCCAGATCATAAATCTTTCTTGAAAAAACTCGCGAACGAAGGATTGGCGTCTACTTTAAATTTGCATCCTAGAGATGGCATTCGCGCTTTTGAAAAGGATTATCCGCAAGTTGCGCGCGATATGGGCATTGATCCAGCTAGTGGTAAAGCTGTTGAATTTGACTTAACAAATCCGCGATTTGTTGAAGCGTATTTCAATATGCATCATCGCATGGAAGACGAAGGCGTTAAATTCTGGTGGATTGATTGGCAGCAGGGCGGAGTTACGCGTGAACGTGGATTAGATCCACTTTGGATGCTTAATCACATGCATTATGAGGATTTGGCTCGTGATGGTGGCTGGCCGCTTACATTCTCGCGATATGCAGGCCCAGGCTCACATCGATACCCGGTTGGATTCTCTGGAGATACTGTAACAACCTGGAAGTCGCTTGCTTTTCAAGCATATTTCACATCTACTGCGTCAAATATTGGTTATGGCTGGTGGAGTCACGATATTGGTGGTCATATGCTTGGTGTGCGAGATAACGAGTTGGAAGCGCGATGGTATGCTCTTGGAGCTTTTAGTCCTATTAACCGTCTTCACTCAAGTTGTTCTCCTTTTGCTGGCAAAGAGCCTTGGAATTTTCCGCGTGAAACTCGTGACGCAATGGTTAAAATGCTTAGATTAAGAGCATCTTTGCTACCTTATTTATATACGATGAATTATCGTGCATCATTTGAGAATATGCCAATAGTAGAGCCAATGTATTGGCAATCTCCAGAAGTTGGAGCTGCTTACGAGATGCCGCAAGAATATCGTTTTGGAAGTGAGCTTATAGTTTCGCCTATAGTTTCTAAAAATGACGATGCTACTACTAAAGGGTGTGCTGGAGTGTGGCTTCCTGAAGGAGATTGGTATGATTTCTTTGACGGGCGGCGCTACGTATCTCGTTCTCTTGGTGGTCGCAGATTTGAAGCTTGGCGAGCGATTGATAGAGTACCTGTATTTGCTAAAGCTGGAGCGATTATACCGATGCAAGTTTTGCCAAGCGTTGAAGAATGCGCTCGCGATTGTGATGTTTCGAAGTCTGTTAATAGTATTGAAAATCCGAAATCTTTGCGAGTGCTGGCGTTCCCTGGAGGTAACGGCGAGTTTGTGATGCGCGAAGATAATGGTCGCTTTGAAGATGCGCGCGCTGGGAAAACTGCCGACACGAAGATGAAATTTGTTTTCAGAGATGAAAATTCTTCTACGCAATTTGTGATTGATGCTGTAAAAGGTTGTGACAGTGTTGTGTCATCTCTGCCGTCTGAGCGCAATTGGAGCGTTGTATTTAGGGGCGTGGCGTGCCCTGATTTTTCGCGCGTTCGCGTTTTGCTGGGCGATTCTCGTGGAGAGTTTCAGCTTGAATCTAGCGCTGTGGAAGTTTCATATGAAGGCGAAGAATCTACGTTAAGTCTTACTGTTTCTGTGCGCAATGTGCCTGTTTGCAAGCGTGTGCGAGTGATTGTGGATGGAGGTTTGTTTATTGCACAAGATCCTAAAGTTGGGGATTCTTATCGTTTGCTTTTGCAAGCTCAAGTGCCTTATCGAGGTAAAGAGATGGCTTTTGATGCTATTCGTGAGTCTTGTGGTAGTGCGAGTGCTTTGAGTGCGCTTTCTGCTCTTGAATATGAAAGCGAAGAGCAGATGATTGAACAGCGTGACAGTGTTGATATGGTGAATGCTCATGCTTGCGTGCAACCTTCTGTAGTTAAGTGGGCGCAATGGCGTTGTACTTTGCCTGCGTCTGTAAAGCACGCTCTTGAGGAGATTTTGTTACGTTCTAGTGAGTGAGTTTGTGTGGTTTACTGGTGTGGTGGTTGTGTGTTGGTTGGTTTGTGTTTTACGAATTTGTATTATTGAAATCAACATTTGTACTATAACAAATGTTTAGATTGACTGGTGAAAAGTTGTGAAAAATATCGCATTTCAAAACATTCACAAATAAATAATATTTTTAAAAATCGTTGAAAAATATGCCCTGGGGGGGGGGCATCAAGGCTTTCTCGTCTAAACATATGTTATTTGCCTTTAAAAAATTTTTTAAAATGTTATAATGACTTAACAGTGTTGCTGTAGCCATACTACTTTGGTTGCACGCTATTGAACTTACGGCGGAACATCGCTGATGCGTTAAGTTTCGTGCGCTAGTTTTGTTTTGGCGCGTTTGAAAGTTGATGCAAAGACGCAGTTGTGCCATGTTTTGAAAAAAGGAAATACGTAAAAATTAGTAACAGAGCATGATTAAGAATGCGGTTGCTGTGTGCAATGTGTTGTTGTGAACTTTTTAGTTACGTAAGTTTAAATTTACGTAGCAGAAGTAGAAAACATTTGTGCGCATATGATTTTGCACTCTAAAAATCATCTCTAAGAATTACCTAACTTTGAACTAATAGACAATAAGAAAGAAGTAGAAAATGGGTGCAAAGTCTAGTAAGCATGCGCGTAAAGTAAAGTTGGATTCAAGTGTAAATAACGCGATTGCACGTGCTGTTGACGCTCGCAAAGTTGCTTCGTTCACAGCGAGTGCTGCTGGCGTAATTGCAGGCGCTGCTCTTGCATTAGGAACTACTCCGGCTGTAGCTGTTAGTAGTGTTGCGCAAAGTGGTAACGATCAAAACATTCAATCGAATCTTGATAATACTCAAAGTGATTCTGGTGCTGATGCTAATGGTGCCGGCAGCGATGGTGCTGAAGTTAATAGAGATGGTGTTAATGGAAATACTCCAACTTATTCGGATCGTTCAGCTACGCCTGCACCTGCTCCAAAAGTCAACAGTGAGATAACGATTTCACAGGAAACAAAAGATACGCTCCCTAATTTGTATGCATGGGGATCTTCTGACAATGTGTACATTGAAAAGGGGCAAAACCAAGCAGTAACCTTTAAATTTGCAAAACCAACAGATGGCAGCACCATTACTAAGGTAGCTATTTTCCCATCTGATGGTAATACTGTTGATAATACTAAGAGTAGAAGGTACCTTGAGTATTATTCTGCTTCTGATGAGCATCAGCCATATTCGGGTACATATGACTTTCAGCCACACGATGATGGCTCAGCTACGCTTACCATGACTTCTCTTTATAGAAACAACAATATGCCGGCTGTTGGCTATGCTGCAAACCGCTGCATCTATGTGTATGGCATGAAAGACGGGAAGGAAGTTCTGCTGTATAAGACGAATATTGTGCGTGCAGCAACACTTGTTCCACCTAAAACAGCTGGCTCAATTGTGCTGAAGTATAATGAAGCGCTTACTGAAAAACAAATTCAAGATAAGCTCAAGGCTGCTTTAGATGCTCCTACAGAAGCTACCGGTAAGCAATCAATTCGCGAGCAAATTACAGTCGCAAGTAAATCTAAAGGCGTGGGTGTGAGAAATGTTGAAGCCAAAACGTTTACCAACACGCCAGATGACCCTGAAAACAAGGTAATTATTAACAATCAGCGTGCGTATCTTCCAACTGAGCTTACTCGCTTTAATAGAACAACATCTAAACAGGGTGCTGCTGAAACAACTTATATAACTACAGTACAAACCCTTAAAACTCATCTCATAACCGACACTGGTTATACCTCTGATGATTTACCGCTTACTGTTGCGCGCTACGATACGCGTATCCAAAAGCCAGTTGTTGAGGACACTGACCCGTCCAAGGTGTCTGACGAGGTGAAAACCGATATTAAAAAGAAGCTTTCGCGCCTTAATCACGTGCCAGAAGACAGTGTTGTAATTAACAATGACGGCACTGTTGCTATCAACTTCACTGGTGTTGATGAAAAGGACGCTCCTAAGATTCCTTTGCGCAACCTTGTGTTGAAGAAGTTTGCAGAAAAGGATATTTCTGTTCCTGCAAACGATAAAGCGGTCTTTGTGTCTAACCCACTTGGATATTCAAAAGCCGAGATTGACCGAATCAAGCAGGCTATTCTTGACGCTAACAAAGAAAATAAAGAGCTTGGTCTTACTAGCAAAGATCAAATTACGCTTGAGTATGTTACGGGTGATACTACCGTTGGTCATGAAAATATAGGCATCTCTAATGGTCAGGCAGAAAACAAGATTACAGTTAAGATTAAAACTGACAAATCAGTTGCCGAGTTTACATCTAATGTAAAAGAGAGCAAGCTTACAAAGCTTCCAAATATTCGCACAGATTACGAAGTTACTTGGAAGAGTAATAAGATTGATGGTCGCGATACCGATGAAGGTATTTCTTGGAGTAATGATAAGAAGACCACTATCATCTACCGTTACGATCCAACTAAAGCAGAAGAGTTTGATACAAATAAGATTCTTGGTTTGCTGAAGGCTACGCCAAAAGACAAGCAAGCTGGTTTGCGCGAGCTTACAGGCGGCGAGCAGCTTACCTATGAAGGTACAGGGAATAACGCGCGCAAGTCGCACATGCACTATGCGTTGCAAAATGGCGAGCCAACGGGCGAGCTTACGCTTGGCAATATGAGCGGTGCTTATTGGCAGGTAGTTCAGAAAGTTTCTAATTCTGGCGAAAAACTCGGCGATAATTTATCGGAAGCTGGTTCGTATACATGGGATCCAGAAGCTGGTTCTGTAATTGTTGCTGCTAAGCAGAACAAAGTTTTCAAGGCGCGTCTGTTTGTTGAGCCGTATGGAATGACGTACTATAAGGATGTTTATCTGGAGCAAGGTCGCAATCCTGGCAATACAGCAAAAGCAATTAACGTTATTTTTGTTCCACAAACGAATCACAAGACGAAGGATTTGAAGAAGTCGGTTATCGAGCACAAGACTATTGCTGTTGAGGGCAAAGACGTTCCAACGCAGCCAGCATATTACAACGCGTCTAAGGATAAGAAAGATGCGTATGATAAGGCGTTGCAAACTGCAAAGACCTTGTATGAGGCTGTAAAGGATACCGAAGAGTCAAAGCTTACTGAACAGCAGAAGGCGCAAATCGATAACGCAACGATTCAGTTAGATAAAGCTCGCGCCGAGCTTGATGGTGCTAAGACCATTAAAGACGGACTGGATCAGTCGATAGCTGACGATGGCACGCCTGCTGAAGGTCAACAAGCTACAACTGGCACAAAGGCTAGTGATAAGTATAAGAACGTCACTAATCCCGATTTTAAGGATGCAAGTGGCAATGCCGATACCAAGAAAAATGAGGATGCTAAGAAAGCCAAAGAAGCATACGATAAGGCGCTCGAAGAAGCCAATAAGGTAAAGGCAGACGACAACGCCACGCAAAAGGCTGTTGACGATGCTAAGGCCAATCTGGATAAAGCTCGTCAAGCGCTTAACGAATTTAGCACTAATAAAGACAAGCTTAATGCTGCTATTGCTGAGCATGGCAAGGTAAAGAATGGTAAGGACGCTCAAGGTGCTCAAACGCTGACTAACGCCGACCCAGCATATCAAAACGCAACTAAAGGAGAACGCAATGCATACGATGAAGCTGTAAAGAAAGCAAACGATCTTTTAGCAGATCCAAACGCTTCTCAGAAGGAAGTAAATGACGCTATTGCGGCTCTCGAAAAAGCTAAGAAGGCTCTTGATGCTAAAGCAACAGACAAGGCTCCCCTTGCTGCTGCGGTTCAAAAGAGCTTCGATAACCCTGATCCAACCAAACCTGACAAGCAAAGTGTGTTCTACAAGAACGCAAAGGCGAAGACTAACGATCCTGATGCCCAGCAAGCCGTTAAGAAGTACGATGACGCACTCGCAGAAGCTAAGAGAGTGCTTGGTGACAATAACGCTACGAATGCCGATGTAAAAAAGGCTAAGGAAGCGCTTGAAAAAGCAGAAGAAGCACTTCATGCTGATAAGTATCAAACAAAGGCAACTGATTTAGCTGAAGCTATTGCGGACAACTTCAGTGGTTATTTGATGCCAGCGTACTTCAATGCCTTTGATAAAGCGCAAGCAGGTGATGAGCAGGCTAAGAAAGACTTCAAAGCCTATAACGATGCTTATCACGCTGCAAAAGACTTGCTGACTGAGATTAGGAAGCCAAATAGCACGGTAACGCAGGATCAGGCTGATAAGGTTAAAAATCAGCTTATTGAAGCTCGTAAGCTTATTGACACCTATGCAACTAACACCAGCAGGCTTTCGGCAGCTGTATTTAATGACCTTGCAATACAAAACAGCCCAGCGTATAAGAATGCATCTGCAGCTGATGCAAGTGAAGAAGCAAAGGCTGCTAAGACTAAGTATGACAAAGCTGTAGAGAAATTACACCAGGCGCTTAATAAAAAGATGCCTAAGGATAAGGATGAGAAAACTGGTCAAGAGATCTCTGATAAGAATATTCCTGTTAAGGGCGGAAATCTTAACGACAAAGACTATCTGAAGAATATTCAGGCACATGCGCAAGGTGAGCCGCTTGATAGGGATATTGATGCAATTCTTAAGGAAATGAATGAAGCAGTTGCTGACTTGAACAAGTTTGCTGCAACTAAGACCGATGACTTGATTAAGTCGATTAACGAGGATGCAGCCACGCATCAAAACCCTGCGTATAAGAATGCTTCGGTTCATAAGTATTTGGGTACTGATGGTAATGCGGATTCTGCTAAGAATGCTGCTGCGCGTAAGGCTGCCAGTGATTATGGTCAAGCCCTTAATGAAGCTAAAGACTTGCTCAAGAATCCTTCTGCAACTCAGAAGCAAGTAAATGACGCTAAGGATAAGCTTGACAAAGCTCGTGCAGAGCTTAACAAGTACAACACCGACACCGCCAAGCTCAAGGAAAGCGTAAAGAAGCACGGCTCTACAGATGGCGCTGCACCTACAGAAGGCACACAAACTTCTGATGCGTATCGCAATGCGTCTGATCCTCACTTCTTAACTGCTGATGGCAAGCCGGATGAACAGAAGAACACTCAGGCTGCTGCAGACAAAAAGGCGTATGATGAAGCTTTGACAAAAGCTCAGGAGCTTTTGAAGAAGCATGACAGCGATGATACTCCGCAAGACGCAAAGCCAACGCAAGCAGATATTGACGCTGCACTTGATGCTCTTGATAAAGCACGTACCAAGCTTGACACCTACAAGACTGACACTACCAAGCTTGATGAGGAAGCAAAGAAATCTACTGCAGACGGTGCTCAAACTGTTGGTGAAAGCGATTTCGAAAATACTCCAGAGTTCAAGAACGCATCTTACAAGCAAAACGTTAAGCCAGATACTGATCCTGATGTTCAGCAAGCAAAGTCTGATATTGATGCTTATAAGAAGGCTCTTGCAAATGCTCGTAAGTTAGTAAGTGATGCAAATGATACAACCAAGAAGAACAGCGACCGTCCAACTCAGAAGCAGATTGATGACGCTCTCGAAACGTTGAAGAATGCAAAGCAAGCTATTACCGATGGTTACAAGACGGATACTTCTAAGCTCAAAGAAGCAAAAGACTATGCAAATGGTGACTTCAAGAATACACCTGAGTATAAGAATGCTGAAGCAATCAAGGCTGACGCTAACAACGCAAAGCATGAACAAGCTGGTAAGGATTTGGATGGTACTGATGACAATCCAGGACTTACCAAACTTGTAGAAAAGATAACCCAAAAGCTGCAGAATGCTAACAACCTTACTCAGCGTGAAGTTGACACACTGCTTAAGCAGCTTAAGGGTGCTCAGAAGAAGATTGCTGAAAATTACAAAACTAACGCCGACAAGCTTAAGAACGAAGTCGGTGATAAAGACGAACAGGGCAAGGATGTAATTCCTCCATTCGAGGCATCTGTGACGTACAAGAACGCGCTTGAAAAGGCGAATGCTGGCGATAATGATGCGACCGCAAAGCTCAAGGAATACACCGACAAGCTCAAGGCTGCACAGGAACTCGTCAACAAGGTGAATAACCCAGATCCAAACGCGAAGCCAGAAGATCGTCCAACTCAGAAGCAGGTTGATGAAGCTCTTGCAGCTTTGAAGAAAGCAAAGCAGGACATTGACGACAACTTCAAGACCAAAGTCGATGACTTGAAGAAGGAAGCCGATGATAAGGACGATAAGGGCGTAGCTAAGAATCCTACTTTTGAGAACACAACTGAGTTTGCAAACCTTAAAGGAAAGACTAAGGATGGCAATAAGCCTGATGACCTTGTAGCATATGAGAAAGCTTTGGCTAAGGCTAAGGATCTCATCGACAAGAACGATGGCAAGGTTGCTGATCCTAACGATCCAAATAAGCAGATTGCCGTTCCAAAGGATCAGCTCCCAACTCAGCAAGAAGTTGACGCTGCTCAGAAGGCTCTTAAGGAAATCAAAGACAAGATTCTTGCTAACTACAAGACAAATTCTCACGACTTGCAAGAGGAAGTTAACTTGTCGAAGGACGGCGATGACGACCAGCGTGATGACTCGTTCGAGAACACTCCTGAGTTCAAGAACGCTGATGCTAAGAAGAGTGAAGATGGCAAGGATAATACCGACATTGACGCGTACAAGAAGGCTCTTGAAGCTGCAAAGGATCTTCTTAAGAAGTTTGACCCTGCTACAGGTTTACCAAAGACTGATCTTCCATCAGGCGAAAAAGCTCCAACCCAAAAAGATCTTGACGATGCTCTAAACGCCTTGAAAGCTGCCAAGAAGAAGATTACTGACAGCTACAAGACCGATAAATCTGCTCTAAAGTCCGAAACTGACAAGGATTCAGATTTCAAGAAGTCAGTCGCTTTCATGATTGGAAGAAAAGATGACATTGACGCGTACAAGAAGGCTCTTGCTAATGCTCAGCGCGTGTTAGCTGATCCTAATGCAACTC
>NZ_KQ961868.1:0-48765 GCF_001563665.1 Gardnerella vaginalis
GTTTGCTTTTAAGATACCCCCCCCCCGTTTGAAAAAGTCAAGAGCCGACCAACTGACACTTATCCACAATTTCAATAAAATAAACTAAAAAATAAAACTAAAACAAGCAAAACATCGTAAAAAATACAAAAACACCAATGTTTTTATAGTAAAAAATATGTTTTCAGGAATTTTCAAGAATTTTCAAGAATTTTCTCAGGAAACTTTAAGGAAACGCATTAAAGCATGCTAAAACCTTGCAAAATCAAGGATTTACACACACCAACACTCAACACGCCCGAGCATGTTCCTTCTCCAAGAGCAGCCACAGCATTTACTAAAGCACCACCAGCTCTCCACAGCACCACTCCACACCACTTCCTACACCATTCCCTCCACCACTTCCACCACACCACTTCCACCACACAACCCCCTCCCAACTCCATCCCTACTCCCTACCTACTCAGTCCCCACTCCCTTTCCTCACCTCTCTATCCGCATCTCCCACTTCCACTTCCATATCTTCCACCTCACACCACCATTCCATACCTCCCTACTACTCCCACTTCCAACAATCATTCCTTCCACCACCATTCCCTACACCTCTTCCACCTTCACATTCCCATTCACCTACACTCATTCCATACCTCCACCTCACAACTCCATCCCTACTCCCTACCTACTCCCTTTCCTCACCTCTCTATCCACATCTCCCACTTCCACCATTCCCTCCACCACTTCCACCACACACTGTCAACAAACACATAATTTATTGGTAAAATCAATGCGAGTTCATCAAAGTGTTTAAGCTAAATCAAGGAGCGCACATGTTTGATATAAGCGTCAAAGCAAACAGCGATAGTTTAGAAAGCATGTATCAAGAAGTAATTCTAGACGCTGCAAGAAACCCTCATGGAAAAACTCATTTTGATATCACAAACGCGCTTGAGCAAGCAGAAACACAAGAAACACACGCTAAGAACTCCACTGAATCTAAAGAACAACAAACTTTAAAGTCAGAAATAAAACTAAACAATACTCACGAAAGTTGCAACATAAAAGAGCACACGCAATCAAAACAATCTTTAGGTCAATCGCATCAATTCAATCCAACTTGTGGAGATGAAGTGACTATGCGAGTAAAACTATCTTACGAAAATGCTAATGAACAAAATCCAATAATTTCAAGCATAAAATGGGACGGCCACGGTTGCTCAATCTCACAAGCAAGCCTTTCAATGATGGTAGATCTAGTTGAAGGAAAATCCGTTGACGAAGCACTAAAACTCGCAAAGCTATTCCACTGCCTTATGCAATCTAAAGGAGCAGGCTTAAGCAACGAAGATGAAGAAAGCGCCCTAGAAGACGCAATTGTTTTACAAGGTGTTTCACGGTATCCGATGAGAATAAAATGCGCACTTTTAGCTTGGGAAGGCTTAAAAGACAGTATTGCAAAGGCTATGCAAGACTTATAGAATCTTATAGACAAGAAAAACAAGGAATATTATGGAAGAAAATCACGCGCAATCATCACTTAACGCTAAAAATATTGGTCGCGTTAAAGAAGAAGACATACTAGACGCTTTACATGACGTTGTAGACCCCGAACTAGGCATTGACGTAGTTGACTTAGGACTGGTTTACGGAATTGAACTTGATGAACTTGGGCGCGCGATTATAACAATGACGCTTACAACTCCTGCTTGTCCTCTTACTGATTTGATTGAAGATGAGTGCGCGAGCGCACTAGTTGGACTAGTTGACGAATTTAGAATCGACTGGACTTGGAAACCACGTTGGAGCGTTGAGGACATAAGCGAAGATGGACGAGCTCAACTTGAAGCTCTAGGCTACAATCTCAGCAATTTGCAAGCCAACTTTGCGTTAGGCGCGAAATACAGTTCAAATCCTAATTTGCTTTACTCTGATTCACAAGAACCTTATGCTGGCATTCCGCCAACCGCATAAAATTTACTAAATTGCATAAACTGCAAGATTTAAGATTATTGACACAACTTATTATTTTGGCTGTGCTTTGACTGTTGTTGTGAGGCGTGGGAATTACTTACCTCACAGGAGCTTCAACTTTTTACGCATGTTTAAATGTTATTGCTTGTAGTAATTGAAAGTTAGATTTTAACTTACTTTAGTTTTACAAATAGTTTGGATTAGGTGTAACTTCTTCAAGCACCGTTTCGCTTTTTATTGTTCGTTAAGTATTTCCCACACCTCACTAATACATAATGAGCATGAAATTACATTGTGTTTTAAATTACTTAGCAAAACAGATTCGATTATTTAAAAATCACACTCCAAAATAGTTACGAACTAAAGATACTGCTTTAACTAGCGCGCGAGCTTCATCAATAGTGTTGTAAACGCCAACGGAAGCGCGATTAGACGCATAAACGCCAAAATGCCTATGAATAGGCTGAGCACAATGATGTCCAACGCGAATTGCAATTCCTTGCGCATCCAAAAACTGCCCAACATCATGTGGATGCACTCCATCAACTTCAAAAGAAACAGTTCCAATGCGATTATTCAAATCAACCGGTCCAAGAACGCGAACTCCCGGGATATCTTTTAACTTCATCAATTCTGCAGCAATCTCATTCTCATGTTTTGCAACACGATTCATATCTAGCGAACGAAGCCAATCTGCAGCAACTCCAGAAGCAACCATTTGCGCAACAGGCTGAGTTCCAGCTTCAAATCTGTAAGGAGCATCCATGTATTGCGCTGGTTTATTCAACCAAGCAAGCTCAACCATTGAACCACCAAAAGACGCAGGTGGAAGAGCTTGAAGTAAATCATGCTTTCCATACAAGAACCCAACTCCAGTAGGACCATACATTTTATGAGCGCTAAAAGCTGCAAAGTCAACATTTAACGCATGGAAATCAACGTGAATGTGAGGCACAGATTGGCATGCATCAAGCACAAAAATCGCTCCAACTTCGTGAGCGCGCTTGCAAATCGGCGAAACGTCTGTAATTGCTCCAGTAACGTTACTAATATGCGTGACTGCAACTATTTTCGTGCGCGAGTCAATTATATTTTTTAAATAATTTGAATCAGTTCGAACTCGTCCATCTTCCCTAACATCAATCCAACGAAGTTCAGCTCCAGTACGAAAAGCAAGCTCTTGAAAAGGCAAAAGTACAGAATGATGATCTGCACGCGATACTACTATTACATCTCCTTCGTGAAGAGCGAAATTTTTGCGGAAATCAGCAGAATTAGCGAAATCAACAGAATTATCGAAATCAGCAGAATTATCACTGTCTTTTTTGTAAATTCTAGCTTTCGCACTAGCGTTACCAATAGAAGTTGCAAGCAAATTCAGCGCGCCCGTAGCGCCCGTAGTAACAACAATTTCTTCGCGCCCAGATTCGGCGCACGCTCCAACAAGTCGCGCAATTTTCGCGCGAGCATCTTCAAACGCAATCGTGCTTAAAGCTGCTAACTCGTGCGCTCCCCTATGAACAGATGCGTTAATAGTTTCGTAAAACTCACTTTCAGCATCTATTACAACTTGAGGTTTTTGTGCAGTTGCTGCAGAATCTAAGTAAATAAGCGGCTTTCCGTGCACAGTATCGTAAAGCGAATTGCCGTGAACTGTGCGGCGTAAAATCGGAAACTGTGCGCGCAAATCGCTAAATTCTCGCATAATATTTTCTTCAGTCATATTAAACCGCCAACTTTACGCTTTTCTTACGCTTTTTATACCAAACCATTAATGCTATTCTGAACGATTTCGTCATGAATATAGATAGACTAAAACTTAAAGCTTGCTTAAGAGCGCTTAAGCAAGTGCAGACTCAGTCGCACCCTCAGGCAAATACTTATCATAGCCTTCTTCTTCCAGCTCGTCTGCAAGCTCAGGTCCTGCAGTCTTCACAAAATGACCTTGAGCAAAAACATGCACAATATCTGGCTTAATATACTTAAGAATTCTCGTATAATGCGTAACCATCATAATACCCAAGCCAGTATTCTCTTTCGCTCTATTCACGCCCTCAGAAACAATACGAAGCGCGTCAACGTCTAGACCAGAATCAGTTTCGTCTAAAATAGCAAATTTTGGCTTCAAAAGCTCTAGTTGCAAAACTTCTGCACGCTTCTTTTCACCGCCTGAAAATCCTTCATTAACTGAACGCGATGCAAATTTCGGATCCATACGAAGTTTTTTCATAGCATCGCTAAGTTCTTTCACCCAGCTTCTTAAAGATGGAGCAACACCGTCAACTTCTGTTTTTGCAGTGCGAAGAAAATTAGTCATAGAAACACCAGGTACTTCCACAGGGTATTGCATTGCAAGGAACAACCCAGCTTTTGCGCGCTCATCTGGAGTCATTTTCAAAATATCTTCACCGTCAAGCAAAACCTGACCTGAATCAACTTCATATTTCGGATGCCCCGCCAAAGTATAAGCAAGAGTAGACTTTCCAGATCCATTAGGACCCATAATTGCGTGAGTTTCTCCAGAATTAACAGTAAGATTTACACCTTTTAAGATTTGCTTTCTGCCTTCTTTTGTTTCTACAGACGCATACAAATCTTTAATTTCCAAAGTTGACATTATTTTCTCCTATTCTTCAGTTCTCGCAAGTTAGTTTTGTTCAGGATCATTTTGCTTAGAATCTACTGATTTAGCAGTATCCTCGGTTCTCGCAAGACGACGCTCAATCGCATTCATTAAATGATTTACAATTTCTGGAACACCAATTTCTTCAATCAACTCGTTAAAGAATCCACGCACTACTAGCTTTCTCGCTTCAACTTCACTGATTCCGCGCGATTGCAAATAGAAAAGCTCTTCATCGTCAAAACGACCAACAGAACTTGCATGACCAGCTCCAATAATATTTCCATTTTCAATCTCCAAATTCGGCTCAGAATCGGCGATTGCTCCAGGAGTCAAAACTAAATTACGATTCAATTCATACGAATCAGTACCAGGAGCTTCAGGCTTAATAAGCGCGTTTCCAACCCAAGTAGAATGTGCTCCTTTACCTTCTAAAGCACCTTTATACACTACTCTAGACTTACATTCCGGATAATTATGCACAACCATAGTGCGATGCTCAACATGTTCTCCAGGATCAACAAAATACATGCCAAGCATATTCAAATCACCTTGCTCGCCACCAAAATCTTGATCCATACGAATACGAACAACATCTCCACCAAGAGTGACCATTGTGTGACGCAAAGACGCACCTAAACCTACGTGAATACGCTGATTTCCAACGTGCTTACTGCCCAAATCCCACTCTTGAATAAACGTTGTAGAAATATGAGAATGCTCACCAAGTATGATTTCTACGCCTTCAGCAAGTTTTGCACAGCCGGTATGTTCGATAATAATATCTGCGTTTGCACGAGAATCTGCTTCGACTACTAAATGCAGTGCGTCAAGCGTATTAACATTATTACCCTGAATTTTAAGTACGATTGGCTTTTTGATTTCGCCAGATACATGAAGAACATGCGCTTGTTTCGCTACATTCCAAGCAACTGCAGCTACTCGATCTGAAGGCTTTAGATTTGTATGTGGAGCATCTTCCTTCTGTTTTACGCTTAAACTTACTTTACCAAATTCGCCAATATAATCGTCATCTAAATCAGCTCCACCAACGCCTTCAAGCTTTACTTGAAGACTATTAGACGGTTCAAAACACTCGAAAAACTCGGCAATTCGCTCTACTGGAGTATATCTCCAATCTTCCTGCTTACGCGTTGGAATCGCAAAATCATCCACGTTAAAAGATCTCACAGATTTATCTGCACTAGAAGGCATTGCTGCAGGGACAGCGTACGGATCTAGAGGATCCGCAACAGGAATTGCTATTTCTTTTTGATTCATGTTATTGCCCAAATTTTTAGTTAAATTTTCGCTCAAATTATTACCAACTTCACTACCAACTTCATTACCAACTTTATTACCAAAATTCTCGCCCAAATTATCACACATTATCCAACAGAACCTTCCATTTGCAATTCAACTAATCTATTAAGCTCAAGTGCATACTCCATTGGCAACTCGCGACTAATCGGCTCTACAAAGCCACGAACAATCATTCCCATAGCTTCTTTTTCTTCAAGCCCACGGCTCATCAAATAAAATAGCTGATCTTCAGAAACCTTGGAAACAGTGGCTTCATGAGCCATAGAAACGTCATCTTCACGAACATCAACATGAGGATACGTATCTGACCTTGAAAAATCATCGACAAGCAATGCGTCACACACAACAGAGGAACTAGATCCTTTAGCACCTTTAACAATCTTCACAAGACCACGGTAAGCAGAACGCCCACCACCACGCGAAATAGACTTAGCAACAATCGTAGAACTCGTGTGCGGAGCTAAATGAATCATTTTTGCGCCTGTATCTTGATATTGCCCACGACCAGCAAAACTCAAAGACATTGTTTCAGCTTTAGCATATGGTTCTGCAAGAATACAAGCAGGATACTTCATAGTAGCTTTAGATCCAATATTTCCGTCAACCCACTCCATTGTGCCACCTTCACGCACATAAGCGCGCTGAGTGACTAAATTATAAACATTATTCGACCAATTTTGAACAGTTGTGTAACGAACTCGAGCATGCTTTTCAACAATAATCTCAACATTTGCAGCATGAAGTGAATCCGTAGAATAAATTGGAGCAGTGCAACCCTCTACGTAATGAACGTAAGAACCTTCGTCTGCAATAATAAGCGTGCGTTCAAATTGCCCCATATTCGGCGTGTTAATGCGGAAATAAGCTTGAAGCGGAATATCAACATGAACGCCTTTTGGTACGTAAACAAATGATCCGCCACTCCAAGCAGCTGTGTTAAGAGCAGCAAACTTGTTGTCGTCAACTGGAATCACAGTTGCAAAATACTTTTTTACAAGCTCCGGATACTTTTGAACTGCTGTATCTGTATCTACGAAAATCACACCTTGAGATGCCAAATCTTCGCGAATCGAATTATAAATAACTTCAGATTCATATTGTGCAGCAACACCTGAAACTAAGCGCTTTTTCTCAGCTTCTGGAATACCCAAGCGATCGTAAGTGTTACGAATATCCTCAGGCAAATCATCCCAAGTTTTCACTTGATCGTGAACAGGACGCACGTAGTACTTGAAATCATCTGCATCAAAACCGCTTAAATCAACACCCCAATCCGGCATAGGCTTTTGTAAAAACGCGCGATATCCTTGTAAACGAAGATTAAGCATCCAGAAAGGCTCATTTTTATCTGCAGAAATCGCACGAACAACAGATTCATCAATACCCTTTTTTGCAGCCTCGCCGGCAGCATCAGAATCATGCCAACCGTAATTATATTCACCAAATTCAGCTACAATCTGCTCATCTTTACGAATCTTTTCTTCATTAACGCGAGCGCGATCAGCCACATACTGGCTCATTTCCACGTCTGCAGCTGTATTATTTGCTGTATTGTGAAAATCATTCGCATTAACGCACATAACGCCTCCAATAGCGCAATTCACTAAGGGTAAATGTAGCAAAAATACTTACCCTAACATCTATAAATTATCCCTAATATAAAGGTTACATCGAGAAAGCTCGCAGCGGTATAGAATGCATAACGCAAAACGTAATTTTTATCACAGTAACACTTAATGAAATAGCAAGAATGGAAAGATGGGATAGAGATATGGGAAATAAATAGATGGGAAATAGCGAGAAGAAATGTATATAAAAAATAAATAGATGGGAAATAGCGAGAATGGAAATAGCAACAGGTGCATCTTCCTTGATACACCTGTTACGCATTAACAAATTAAATTATACTTACAACGCAATATTAAATTACGCTAAATCCACTATCTAGATTCACCAACTAGACTCACTATCTAGATACACCAACTAGATTCCAACAGAACGCGACTCTATCTCTTCTCTTGTAGGAGCAAGAACTAAATCTTTAACTAATTCACGAGTACGCAACTGGCTACTAGGCTCTAAACCGTCATCTGTAATAACAACATCAACTTGATCAAATCGCGCAAAAAGCGAAAGAGAAGTACACTTCCACTTAGTATGATCAGTCAAAATAATAGTGCGATCCGCAATATCCATCAAAGCCATATCAGTAGCAGCTTCAAGCGAATTTGGCATAAGGAATCCACGCGGCAAAGAAACTGAATGAGTTCCCAAGAACACAGTATTAACGCGCAATGATGCCACAACTTTATCTGCAATAGGACCAACAAGCGAATTCGAACGCGTAATAACACCGCCAGTTACAATAACCTCAACATCCTTTGACTCGAGCGCTTGAACTAATTCCGCTACAGGAATTGAATTAGTTAAAATAGTAATTCCTGCAGCTTGACGCGACTCTAACAAATGCTGAGCAAACACATACGCTGTAGTGCCACCACCAATAGCAATAACATCTCCAGGTTGCACATAATCCACTGCTTTACGCGCAATAGCATCCTTCAAGCCAATATCCATTTGAGATTTTACAGAAAATAAAGGCTCACTTAACAACGTATTAGTAGTTACAGCACCACCGTGTACGCGTTTAAGTAAACCCTTATCAGACAACTCGCTTATATCTCTACGTATAGTCATGGCACTTACTGCAAGTTCTTTAGATAAAGCAGTAATACGAACTGCACCGCGAGTACGCAGACGATTCAAAATCAAATGTTGACGCTGTGAAGAAATCATATTAACATTATCGCACACATATACGCAAAAAACAAACTCAATTGAGCGTTTCTATGTGCGAAGTGCAATGCAACGCACAAATAAAAGCAAATAAGAGAATCTACACGCAAAAAACGCACAAAATCGAACGTAATTAAAATACGATAATCAACTCGTCTTAAGCGTCAACACCAACAGCATCAGAAACATGCTCATAACCATCCGCTTTAAGCAATCTAGCTAAACCACGCTTAAGAACGCTAATCTGCTGAGGTCCTCTATACATAAGAGAAGAAATAAACATCACTAAATCAGATCCAGCACGAATCTTCTCATATGCTTGACGAGGAGTAGAAACTCCACCAACGCCAGCAATCGTAAAACGATCTCCAAAAGCAGCGCGAGTTTTGCGAATAAGCTCATTACTTGCTTTATAAGCAGGAGAACCAGAAATACCACCTTGCAAATCAGAAGGAATATTCAAACCTATTCGATTCTTACGTAAATTCGCAATAGTTACTCCATCAACTTTATGCTCGTTAAGAACATCTAAAAGCGACTTAAACTGCTCCCAGCCCCCCGGCAATTCCAAAGGCATTTTAACAAGCGTTGGCTGATTACGCTCAACTTTATCTAACACTGTAAAAAGCTTATCCAATGCATTAGGATCACTAAAAGGCTCTCCAGCGCGAGTATTCGGGCACGAAATATTCACTTCAATCATCGAAGTGCGATCAGCTGCACGCTCAAGAGATATACGATAATCTTCAATTCCTTCGTCTAAATCGCCAACTAAATCGTCATTCGTACGCGCAATAGACACAGAAATCGCCATAGAGCGCATGGAAGTAAACGCCTTTTCAGCGCGAGAAACAACAGCATCACAACCGTCATTACTTAAACCAGCATGCACAAGAATCGAATCATACTCAGGAAAACGGTGATACCAAGGCTTTTCATTACCTGCACAAGGACGCGATGTAGTAGACCCGACTGTTTCAAAACCAAATCCAGCATTATCTAGAACATACGTTAAATCACAATTTTTATCTAATCCAGCGCTTAAACCAAAAGGATTATCAAAATGCAATCCCATAACATCAGTTTCAAGCACAGGATCAGTGTAATTAAGAGTCGATCTTAAAAGCCACATTAGCAACTGGTTATTTTCGCAAGATTTGCACAACGCAATCATGCGATCGTGAGCTTCATCTGGAGGAATGTTAAAAACCATATGAGGCTTAATCACATGTTTATAAGCAAACGTAAACAAATCCGTTGCAGCCATATTAACCGCGTTCGCGAGCGCATTATTAGAAACGTATTTCTTAAGCGACTTTTTTGAGCCTGAAGCTGAATTTACAGTTGTCATACTCTAATATTAAAGCTCAACTCAAATAACAGCAAATTTTTAATCATTGCCTTCTTCGCCAGCATCTCCTGCACCACCATCTCCGGCACCACCTGTACCGCCGGCACCGCCTGTACCGCCGGTGGTAGTTTGCTCACCAGATTGAGATCCACTACGCGAATTGCGTTGCTCACGAGCAGCTTCACGCTGAGCATCTGCATCACGCTCAGCTTGCCCCTCATCATCTTGCAACCTTCTATAACCTGAAGGCATAGAGCCACCAGCCATAAAATCAGGATCTGGCTGTCCGTAATCATTATCTTGCGGAATATTAGCTGCAGAAAGATAATCATTCATAAACGCTTTGAAAGCAGGCGCTGCAATAGTTACACCATACCAAGTACCACGGCGAACACCTTTAATAGTCGCTCCATTAAAGCTCTTAGGATGCTCAGCATTACCAATAGCAACGAAAGCAGCAACTTGATTAGGAACAAAACCGCCTGTAAGCATATAAGTATCCTGGTTAGTACCAGTCTTAGCGAAAGTCTTACGACCATTAGCAAGCTGTGCAGGACGAGCTACACCACTAGGCTGAACAACACCTTGATTCATAGCAAAAGCTACAGTTTGCGCAACCTTCTTAGGAATTGCTTGATGGCAATGAGCGCTTGGAACACGCAAACGTTTTCCGCTTTTATCTACAACTCGCTTAATTGCAATAGGATCACACTGAACTCCATTAGCTCCAATAGTTGCATAAGCATTAGCCATAGTAAGTGGAGAAGCTTGAACAGAACCAATTAACATAGCCGGATTCATAGAGTTCTTAGAGAACACATCTTCCTGACCGTACGGAGAATTATGGTATCCAATAGTTCTAGCTGCTTCAGCAACAGCACACAATTTAATTTGAGAACCAATAGCAGCCTGAATAGTGTTATGAGAATGAACAAGACCCATTAAAGGAGTTTCAACACTAACATTTCCACCACCAGCGTTATGAACAGACCAACGTCCTTGTCCACGATACCTTGCACAAGAAAAATCTGAATTATTATACAAAGTGCTTGTATGCAAAGGCGTGTTTATTGATTTGCCTGCTAAAAGCCAAGCAACCATATTAAACGGTTTCCAAGTAGAACCAATCTGCCAGCCAAGACCGCCACCGTCACGTTCATCAACAGCATAGTTAATAGCAGTATGAGTTGGATCTAGCCTTGCAGCATCAGTCGCATCATAAATACGATTGCTACCAAATCCAAGAACTTCACCAGTACCAGGCTTAATAGCTGCAATCGAAACCTCAAATCCGCTTTTATCATTGACAGGAACAGTATCACGAGCTGTTTTCATAGCAGCTTCATTTGCTTTAATATCCATTGTGGAATAAATATCAAGTCCACCTTCGTTAAGCAACTTTTTACGTGCTAAAACGCTGCTACCAAACTCGCGAGAATTAAGAATTTTCTTAGTTACATAATCGCAGAAGAACGCTGAGTCACCAGCAGCTTGACAACCAATGTGAGATATATTTCTTTGAATATTCAAAGTATCTTTAATAGGAGTTGCACAAGCTTTATCGTGCTCACTCTTGGAAATAAAACCTTGACGTAACATCAAATCCAAAACAGTATTACGCTGAGCTTGAGAAGCTTTTTGATTGCTTTCAATTGAAGGATCAAAACGTGAAGGATTCTTAGTAATAGCAGCAATAGTAGCAGATTGTACAAGATTAAGATCAGCAGCAGTAGTATTGAAATATCGTTTTGCTGCCATCTCAACGCCATACAAATTATTGCTACCAAATTGCGCTATATTTAAGTATCCTTGCAAAATTTCCAGCTTTGAGTACTTTTTCTCAATTTGGATAGCTATAAGCATTTCTCGCAACTTGCGAGCTATAGTTCCTTCAGACGCATGATATTCAGAAATAGGATCGTTATCGTCATGCGCTTTAATCATAAGAACATTTTTTACGTATTGCTGTGTGAGAGAAGATCCACCTTGCATACTTGAATGCCTAATAAAAGTTTGAACAAATGCGCGCATAACACCTTGCACATCTACACCTGAATGTTCAAAAAATCGGCGATCTTCACGAGCAACCATTGCTCGTTGCATGTATTTTGAAATTTTACGCAAAGGAACAACAGTACGATTTTGAGCATAAAATGTTGCAATCACAGTTTTACCGTCTGCAGCAAAAATACGCGATTTCTGAGGTAAAGCTGTAACGTCAAAATCTATTCCATCAACTCTAAGTGAAGGCACAACAGACTTCACTACGCTGTTCACGCTCATAACTCCAGGAACGAATAATATACTTAATGCACCACCGCCGCACACGCACAATAAAACGTACGTGAGGAACAGTGCTAATACACGATGAACAGTAAGTGAATTCTTTTTAGGCATGCGTACTATTCTAAAGGTTTCCCTCTACTTGATAAACATTTAAACATTTATAAAACATTTATAAAACATTTATAAACTTTAACATTTGAATATTTTAAACTTGAACATTTAAATATTTATAAAAAACGAGCCAGGAATAATCCTGACTCGTTTAAGTTAAATTTCGAGGTAATTATAAAAGATAATCATAAAACATAATTGCAAAAGCAACTAGAATCACAATATATCTAACTCACTATACCCCTGCGGCCTATTAAGCCTCTGCAGCCACCTTCGTTGCAGCTTCAGCTTCTTTAACGACTGCCTTCTTTGGGCTTACTGGCTCAACAACAAGCTCAATAATAGCCTGTGGAGCAGTATCGCCACGGCGAGGAGCAATCTTCACGATGCGGGTATATCCGCCTTCGCGTTGCTTCATCTGCTCAGCAATCGAAGTGAAGAGAGTGTGAACCACGGATTTATCGCGGATCACGCGCAACACGCGACGACGTGAATGCAAATCGCCACGCTTAGCGAATGTAACCAAACGCTCAGCAAGTGGACGAAGACGCTTTGCCTTTGGCAGAGTCGTCACAATACGACCGTGCTGGAAAAGGCTGGTCGCCATGTTGGCCAGCATCAGGCGCTCATGAGCTGGGCTAGAAGCCAGACGAGGGCCTTGTTTCGGTGTAGGCATTGTTACTCCTTATTGCCGTAATATTCAGGTGGGCATCAACCCGAACATCCGAATACTACGGCGATTGCAGGGATACTTCTTACTCGTCTTCAGGAGAGAAGAAAGTACCACCTTCGAGATTATTGGCGTCAAAGCCAATCGGTGAAGCCTTCAATGACAATCCCATGGATTGCAACTTTTCTTTCACTTCATCGATGGATTTCATGCCGAAATTACGAATATCGAGCAAATCCTGCTCAGTGTGAATAACCAATTCACCGACTGTATGAATACCTTCACGCTTTAAGCAATTGTAGCTACGTTGCGTAAGATTCAAATCTTCAATCGGGATAGCCATTTGGGAATCAGCTTCCTCAGTGGCAGGAGCTGGACCTACTTCTACACCTTCAGCCTCAACATTAAGCTCACGGCAAAGACCGAAAAGCTCAACTAAGGTTGAACCAGCGGATGCAACTGCATCACGTGGAGAAATAGCCGGCTTGGTTTCCACATCCAGGATGAGCTTATCGAAGTCCGTGCGCTGTTCCACGCGGGTAGCTTCGACCTTATAGCTCACCTTTAATACTGGTGAGTAGATCGAATCCACAGGAATGCGACCGATTTCGCTATTCTCCTGCTTATTCATCTGAGCTGGAACATAGCCACGGCCGCGCTCAACAGTAAACTCAATCTCAAGTTCACCATCTTCTGCGAGAGTAGCAATATGCATCTCAGGATTAGCAATAGTGACACCAGCCGGAGGAGTAATATCTCCAGCAGTTGCTTCACCTTTGCCATTCTTTCGAAGATACATAACTACTGGCTCGTCGTACTCACTAGTGAGCACAATACCTTTGATGTTCAGTAGGATTTCAGTGACATCCTCTTCAACACCTGGCAGAGTCGTAAACTCATGAAGAGCACCAGAAATACGTACCGATGTAACGGCAGCTCCTGGAATAGAGCTCAACAATGTACGACGCAGCGAATTGCCGAGCGTGTAGCCAAAACCTGGCTCCAACGGCTCAATAGTAAAGCGAGAACGCTGGGGATTCAGTGATTCCTCGGTAAGTGTCGGACGCTGTGCGATAAGCACTTTGGTATCCTTTCAGCTTCTGGTCGGTGGTGCACTCGCCGCCCATAAGCGGGTTGGATGGATGGATTCGTAAGAGTGCTCAGACGCGGCGACGCTTTGGTGGGCGTACGCCGTTATGCGCTTGCGGGGTGACGTCGGTAATAGAACCAACTTCGAGACCCGCGGATTGAAGGGAACGGATAGCGGTTTCACGACCGGAACCTGGACCCTTAACAAACACATCGACCTTCTTAAGGCCGTGCTCCATAGCCTTGCGAGCAGCAGCCTCAGCGGCCATACCTGCAGCGTAAGGAGTCGACTTACGGGAACCCTTAAAGCCGACATCACCACCGGAAGCCCATGAAAGGACTGCACCGGATGGATCGGTGATGGAGATAATCGTGTTATTAAATGTTGACTTAATATGCGCCTGCCCAACCGGTACCGACTTGCGGTCCCGGCGACGCGGCTTGCGCGAGGCTTGCTTTGCAGCTGCCATTGACCCTCGTTTCCTAATTACGAATGAGTTGGTAATGTCTAGGCGATGGAAATCAACCCGTGGCCTAGAGCCGACCACCGACTACTATCGGGTGGCCTTCTTCTTCCCGGCGACAGTACGCTTTGGACCCTTACGGGTGCGAGCATTAGTCTTAGTACGCTGACCACGCACAGGAAGACCCTTGCGATGACGCTGGCCTTGATAGCAGTTGATCTGAATCTTACGACGAATATCGGCGTCGATTTCACGACGCAAATCGCCCTCGATCTTGTAATTAGCTTCGAGATAATCACGCAAGGTGATCAATTGATCATCAGTAAGATCCTTGACGCGGGTATCCGGATTAACACCGGTCGCGGCAAGCGTTTCCTTAGCGCGAGTACGTCCTACACCAAAAATATAAGTGAGGGCGATCTCAATGCGCTTCTCATTGGGAATATCTACTCCGGCAAGACGTGCCATTGTAATTCCTTTACTGTTACGCAGGTCGTGCACCAAATCTTCCGCAATTACGGCCTGGGCCTGCGCACCCAGGGTTCAGTACTATATCGCAACTTTAACAGCTGAAACATTTGTTAGTACTGTGATTTAGTGCCTTTCTTATTTCTTTATTTCCGCGATGGGAATCTACTCAGCCCTGACGCTGCTTATGACGTGGGTTGGTGCAGATCACCATGACGCGGCGTTTGCGTTTGATCACACGGCAATTGTCGCAGATCTTTTTAACACTCGGGCTGACCTTCATGGTTTTCCTTTTTTCTTGTACCTTACTTGTATCGGTACGTAATACGCCCACGGTTCAAATCGTATGGACTCATTTCTAACACAACACGATCTTGCGGCAGAATACGAATATAATTCTTACGCATTTTGCCTGAGATTGTAGCGAGCACGATGTGTTCATTCTCAAGCTGCACGCGAAACATTGCATTTGGTAATGCTTCAACTACTCTGCCTTCGACTTCAATCACACCGTCTTTTGCCATGAGCCTCGTTCCGTTCCTTGGACATAATACTTTGCGCGTCCGAAGACACACCAATCTTTAATAATACAGCAAAAGCGCCCAATACGACACACGGCGTGTCGCACTAGGCGCAAATAATCAAATTAGTTCAGCTCAAAGATTGAATAATGCGATGACTAATATCACTCACATCACCAACGCCATCAACCTCAACTAATTGGCCACGACTATCGTAAATATCAAGCAATGGTGCTGTTTCACGCTCATAAGTTTCAAGACGCTTAGTAATCACTTCAGGAGTATCGTCAGAACGACCTTGCTCAACTGCACGCTTTTTCATACGCTCAAAAAGCACGTCACGCTCTGCTTCTAAAGCAATCACATGATCTAAAGGAGTACCAAGCTCTTCAAGCATAGAATCCAAAGCCTTAACTTGAGAAGCGTTACGAGGATACCCATCAAGAATCCAGCCATTCTTTGCATCATCTTGAGCCAAACGATCCTTAACAATGCTATTTGTAAGCTCATCAGGAACTAACTCGCCTTTATCAAGATATCCTTGAACTTTCTTTCCGAGCTCAGTTTGATTTTTAAGATTGTACCGGAAAATATCTCCAGTAGATATAGCAGGAATACCGTAATGTTCACTCAACAACGCAGCCTGAGTACCTTTGCCAACGCCTTGCGGTCCCATAATCAGCAATCGCATATAAATTCTCCTTAAATGTAACGCCTATATCAGGCATCACTAAATATTATTTACTCAGATAGTTGCTCTTGAGAAACTTGTTTATTGTTCTGTGGCTTTTGCTCATCGTGATTAAACAAGAAACCAGCATACTGGAACTGCTCAGTCTGAGCTAATGCTTGACGTAATGTATCCAATCCAACGCCTGCAATAATCAGAATTGTAGTTCCACCGAATGGCAACTTAGTATTCAGATGCAAAGCCATAATCAATACAGTCGGAATCAAAGCAACAAACAACAAGTAAACAGCTCCAACAGTATTCAATCTATTCATAACGTAGCTCAAATACTTACTAGTAGCACTACCTGCGCGAACACTTGGAATAAATCCGCCATATTCTTTCATATTATCTGCAGTTTCATCTGGATTAAAAGTAATCTCAGTGTAGAAGAAGCAGAAGAATACAATCATCAAAGCATACAAAGCGATATACCAAACAGATGTTGTGTTTGCAAAATTAGCGTTAATCCATCTAACCCATTCTTTAGAAGGATCTGCGAATTGCGCTATAAGCGTAGGAACTGCGAGAATGGAAGACGCGAAGATTGGTGGTATAACGCCGCTCATGTTAATCTTCAAAGGAAGATACGTTGAAGATCCGCCATACATCTTTCTACCAATCATACGGCGAGTGTATTGAACAGGAATACGACGTTGTGCAAGTTCCACAAAATCAACGAAAACAAGAATAACAAGCAAGACTCCGGTAACAATACCAAACTTTACCCAATCGCCATCGCGACCGTTAGTACCCCATCCAATATTCCATAATTGAGGCAAGAATCCGGAGCAAATAGACATGAAGATTAAGACAGACATGCCTTGACCGATGCCTTTATCGGTTATAAGTTCTGCCATCCACATGATAAGACCTGTGCCGCCGGTCATAATAATAATCATGATTGGCAAATTACTTGCATCTGGAATAACACTACCCTGGCAACGACCACCGAACAAAGCTCCAGAACGCGCTGTAATCAAGATAGTAGTAGACTGCAAAACAGCTAAACCAACAGTTAGATAACGAGTATACTGAGTAAGCTTAGTTTCTCCAGACTGTCCTTCTTTATGCAAAGCTTCAAAGCGTGGAATTGCAACTCGCAATAACTGAATCACAATTGATGCAGTAATATATGGCATCACGCCTAAAGCAAAGATAGAAAGCTGCAAAAGAGAGCCACCAGAGAACAAATTGACTAAGCCAATGAAGTTCTCGCTAGAAGAAGCTAGATTTGTGGTACATTCACGTACTATCTTATAGTCCACACCCGGAATCGGGATGAACGAACCGATACGATAAATAATTATCATTGCGAAGACGAAAAGGATTTTATTCCTCAACTCCTTCGTCTTGAAGGCCTGGATTAACGTTTTCACCTGGGTCTTCCTCCCCTTTCGCGCGACTTCTAGACGCAAACCAGTTAAAAAACAAACTCTGTTGCAATAGTGTAACCTACGGTATCTACCGGCGCGCCGTTAAGAAAAATAGCTCGAAACGATTGCAAACAAATAGAATCTAAATAGCAGATAATCCCCCCAGCATAAGCCGGAGGGATTATCAAAAAATTTAAGTGACTAAAAATTAGTTTAGAACTAATTACTCTTCACTAACAGAGCCACCAGCAGCTTCAATCTTAGCTTTGGCGGATGCAGAAGCCTTTACACCTTTAAGATTCAAAGCAACAGTTAATTCACCATCGCCCAAAACCTTAACAGGATAGCCATCACGCACAGCGCCCTTGACTACCAAGTCTGCAACATTAACTTCGCCACCCTTTGGGAAAAGCTCAGCAAGAGCTGCAACGTTTACAACTTGGAATTCCTTCTTGAAAGGACTTCTGAAGCCACGAAGCTTAGGTAAACGCATGTAAAGTGGAAGCTGGCCACCTTCAAAGCCTGGACGAACTTGGTAACGCTTCTTCGTACCTTTATCGCCACGGCCAGAGGTTTTACCTTTTGAGCCTTCGCCACGACCAACACGAATGCGATCTTTATTAGCTCCTGGAGCTGGACGCAACGTGTGCATGTGCAACATTGGTTCTTCATTAGCCATAATCAGTCAACCTCCTCAACGCTTACAAGATGGCGCACAGCCATTACCAAGCCACGATTGACTGGAGTATCTTCACGAACTACGCTATGACCAATCTTATGAAGGCCAAGAGTACGCACATTCGCGCGCTGACGCTCGGTTGAATGAACTAAACCGTGCACCAGAGTGATCTTCAAATTAGACATCACTCACCATCCTTTGCAGCTTGAGCCTTTGCAGCTTGAGCATCTTCGCGAGCCTTGCGTGCTTCAGCGATGCCAGTAGCACGTTCGCGAAGCAAAGCATCAGGAGCAATCTCCTCAAGTGAAAGACCACGACGAGCAGAAATCTCTTCTGGCTCTTCAAGCTTCTTCAAAGCATCCACAGTTGCACGAACCACATTTACAGCGGTTGCAGAGCCCATGGACTTGGTGAGAATATCGGTGATGCCAGCGCATTCCATAACGGCACGCACAGCACCTCCAGCGATTACACCAGTACCAGGAGCAGCTGGACGAAGCAGAACAGTACCAGCAGCATCGTGACCGATCACTGGATGAGTGACGGTGCCACGAATACGTGGAACAGTAAACATATGCTTCTTAGCGTCTAGCTGACCTTTAGCAATTGCAGCTGGAACTTCGCGAGACTTACCGTAACCAACACCAACAGTGCCCTTACCATCGCCTACAACAACAAGTGCTGCAAAGCTGAAAGTACGACCACCTTTGTGGGTCTTTGAAACACGGTTAATAGTTACAACGCGATCTAAAAGCTCTTCACCGCGGTTTTCTTCACGACGGCTACGACGCTCACCACGCTTGCCCTCGCCCTTAGAACGGCGAGAACGGCGGTCATCATTGCGTTCCTCAGCGGATGCCTGAGTGTTCTGAGTTTCTTCAGCCACTTGGGTTTCCTTTTCGTTGTCGCTCACAGTGCCAGACCTCCCTGACGAGCGCCTTCAGCAACAGCTGCGACGCGACCATGATATTTATTACCGCCACGGTCGAAGACTACAGCGGTTATGCCCGCTTCCTTCGCCTTAGCCGCGATTAACTCGCCAACCTTAGTTGCAGCTTCAGTCTTAGTTCCGGTGAAACCGGCAAAATCAGAAGTCAAAGTGGAAGCACTTACTAAAGTAATACCTTTAGTGTCATCCACAATTTGAGCAACCATATGACGATTGGAACGAGAAACGACCAAACGAGGACGCTCCGATGTGCCGGAGATACGCTTACGAAGACGGGCGTGACGACGCAAACGCGCAACTTTCGTACCTTTACCGAAAATCTTGACGCTCATATCACTTACCAGCCTTTCCAGCCTTGCGCAGGATACGCTCATCTGAGTACTTGATGCCCTTACCCTTGTAAGGCTCAGGAGCGCGTAGCTTGCGAATATTTGCAGCAACCTGACCAACGACCTGCTTATCAGTGCCTTTGACGATTACTTGGTTGGGATTCGGCAACTCTAATTCGATGCCTTCAGGAGGTTCAATAGTAATCGTATGCGAATAACCGAGTGAGAACTCAACGCCCTTACCCTTCTTCGCTGCACGATAACCAGTACCAACAATATCCAAAGTCTTAGCGTAACCATCATGAACGCCCTTAACAATGGATGCAACGATTGCACGAGCCAAACCATGCTTTGCACGAGTTGGACGCAAATCGTCAGCTGGAGTTAATACAACCTGTCCATCAGCAACTTCAGCAGTAATGCCTTCTGGGATTACATAAGTATCAGAACCTTTAGCACCCTTAGCACTAAAAGCCTGACCATCAATTTTCACTTCCACGCCTTGAGGAATGTCGACGGGGAGCTTACCAATATGCGATGCCATTTTCAGCTCTCCTTTCTCACCATACGTAAGCGACGATTTCGCCGCCAATGCCTCTGTCGAGGCATTCCTTCTGGGTCAACAATCCCGAGCTGGTCGAGATAATTGCAATACCGAGACCACCAAGAGGCATTGGCAAAGAGTCTGACTTTGCGTAACGACGCAAGCCTGGCTTAGAAATGCGCTTAATGCCCTGGATGGAACGCTGACCATTGGAACCGTACTTCAACGTAATTTCCAAAGTCTGTCCAACCTTGGCTTCCTTAGCAGCAAAGTCTTTAATATAACCTTCGCGCTTCAGAATCTCGGCGATATTCGCCTTGAATTTGGAGTACGGCATATCAACTGTATCGTGCTTTGCCGCACTCGCATTACGCAGACGTGTCAACATATCTGCGATAGGATCTGTCATTGTCATGTGGGCTAACGCCCTTTCTCGCCGTGGTTTCCACCGCCAAATTTAAGACTTTTTGTCTAAAGCAGTGGACCTTCAGCGTCGATATTTACCAACTGGACTTCGTAACACCCGGCAGTTCACCGCGATGAGCCTTTTCACGAAGGCATACGCGGCACAAACCGAACTTGCGATACACTGAGTGGGGACGACCACAAACCTGGCAACGCGTATAAGCGCGTACCTTGAACTTCGGCTTAGCGGCCGCCTTGTTTTTCAGAGCGGTTTTTGCCATTTCAGTTCTCCTTGAATGGGAAGCCAAGATGCTTAAGCAAAGATTTAGCTTCCACATCGTCCTTGGTGGTGGTCACCACGGTGATGTCCATACCACGCTGATGATCAATCGAGTCAGGATCAATCTCATGGAACATTGACTGTTCTGTAAGACCAAAGTTGTAATTACCCTGACCGTCAAACTGGTTACCATTGATACCGCGGAAATCGCGAATACGAGGCAGAGCCAGAGTGAGAAGACGATCCAAGAACTCCCACATACGATCGCCGCGAAGAGTTACATAAGCACCAATAGCCTGTCCTTCACGCAAATGGAACTGCGCAACAGACTTCTTAGCCTTGGTGACTTTTGGCTTCTGACCGGTAATCAAAGTGAGATCTTTAATCGCTCCTTCAATAAGCTTTGAGTCACGAGCAGCTGCGCCGACGCCCATAGAAACGACGATCTTTTGCACGCGAGCAACTTGCATAGGATTTGTGTGGCCAAATTCCTTTTCCAAAGCTGGAACGATTTGATCATTATATTGCTGTTTTAAGCGCGGAGTTGCCGGTGCCTCAACTGTAGTATCGGTCATGCCAGCTCCTTTCCGGACTTCTTGGCGACACGCACGCGCACGGTTTTCACCTTGCCGTCACGAGCCTCTTGCTTGACGATCACGCCCACGCGGGTAGGCTGCTTAGTTTCTGGGTCAATAACCATCACATTAGAGCGATGTATTGGAGCTTCAACAGAAACAATGCCTGCCTGCTGACCCTGCTGGGTAGCACGGACATGCTTCTTAACAACCTGTACACCCTCTACAATAAGACGGTCCTCAGGAAGTACACGAAGTACTTTACCTTCTTTACCGCGATCCTTACCGCGAATGACCTTTACTTGGTCGCCGGACTTAATTTTGGCTACCATCTCAGATCACCTCCGGGGCGAGGGACACAATCTTCATGAAGCGCTTATCACGCAATTCACGACCGACTGGTCCAAAGATACGAGTGCCTTTTGGTTCACGGCCAGAGCCGAGAATGACGGCGGCGTTCTCGTCGAACTTAATATAGGAACCATCTATACGACGATGTTCCTTGACAGTACGGACGACGACAGCTTTAACTACGTCGCCTTTCTTAACCGACCCGCCAGGGATCGCGTCCTTGACGGAGGCGACGATGATGTCGCCGATGCCGGCATAGCGTCGCTTCGATCCACCGAGCACGCGGATGGCAAGTAATTCCTTAGCACCCGTGTTGTCGGCGACATGAAGCCGCGTTTCCTGCTGAATCATTGATTCTCCTTAGCCGAGCTGGTTCTCCCCACTCACCCGTGAATATTCATAAGAATAAACACGGGTGAAGTGCGGAGCCTTGCCGAACTTGTTTACTTGGCGCGCTCGATAATAGATTCGAGACGCCAGCACTTGGTCTTGCTCACGTGCCGAGTTTCCATAATACTCACGAGGTCGCCAACATGTGCCTCGTTGTGTTCATCATGGGCTTTGACCTTGCTGGTGGAACGAACAACCTTACCGTAAAGTGGGTGGGTTGAACGCTGTTCCAACTCGACAGTAATCGTCTTGTCCATGGCTTCGGACACGACGTAGCCGCGACGAACCTTGCGGAAGTTGCGCTCTTGGTTCTCAGCCATGCTTACTTCTCCTTGACCTCAGTCACGCTTGGCTCTTGGCTAATGCCGAGTTCACGCTCACGTAGGACAGTATACATCCTAGCAATGTCGTGCTTGACAGCCTTGAGGCGAGCGGTGTTTTCAAGTTGACCTGTTGCTGCTTGGAAGCGCAAGTTAAAAAGCTCTTCCTTTGACTTCTTCAAGAAGCCTTCAATTTCAGCATTGGTCTTCTCGTTCAAATTCTTGATGGTGTAGTCTGCAGTTCCGACTGGCATCAGATGTCACCGCCTTCACGCGCAATAACACGGCATTTCATAGGGAGCTTATCGATGGCGCGGCGCAAAGCCTCGCGAGCGATGTCCTCAGAAACACCACCGATTTCAAACATTACACGTCCTGGGTGGATATTTGCAATCCAGAATTCTGGAGCGCCCTTACCTGAACCCATTCGTGCACCAAGCGGATGCTTGGTCAATGGACGATCTGGGAAGACCGTAATCCACACACGACCGCCACGCTTAATGTAACGAGTCATGGCAATACGGGCTGCCTCGATCTGACGGTTAGTGATGTACGCCGGAGCAAGCGCCTGAATACCGAAATCACCAAAAGCAATTGCGGTACCACCCTTAGACATGCCGCTTCGGGTAGGACGGTGCTGCTTGCGATATTTTGTCCTCTTTGGGATAAGCATCTGCTCACTCCTTCGTTTCCGTTGCGGCAGGTGCTTCAGCAGCTACAGCTTCAGCTGGCTTTTCAGCCTGTGCTTCAGTCGCTTTCTGCTGGTTAGCAGAGCGAGAACCACGACGTGTGCGGCGTTCTCCACCACGACGTCCTTCACGCTTACCCTGCTGAGCCTGCTGCTCTTCGAACTCACGCTCAGTCATATCACCCTTGTAAATCCAGACTTTTACGCCAATACGGCCGTAAGTAGTCTTAGCTTCAAAGAAGCCGTAATCAATAAGGGCGCGAAGTGTCTGCAGTGGAACACGACCCTCACGGTAAAACTCAGAACGGCTCATTTCCGCGCCACCAAGGCGACCGGAAAGCTTAATACGGATACCTTTTGCACCAGCGCGCATAGCATCCTGCTGTGCCTTACGCATAGCACGACGGAATGTAACGCGGTTTGTCAACTGTTCCGCAATACCCTGAGCAACCAATTGAGCGTCGAGTGCAGCATTCTTCACTTCGAAGATATTAAGCTGTACTTGCTTGCCCGTGAGCTTCTCTAGCTTTGCACGAACGCGCTCAGCTTCTGCACCACGACGACCGATAACGATACCTGGACGAGCAGTGTGAATATCCACACGCACTCTGTCACGAGTACGCTCGATAACGATACGAGAAACGCCTGCACGTTCGAGGTCATGGCTCATTTCCTTGCGAATCTTGTCATCCTCAAGAACGAAGTCACGGTAACGCTCGCCGGATTTAGTAGAATCGGAGAACCACTTAGAACGATGATTCTCGGTAATGCCCAGGCGATAGCCGAAAGGATTGATCTTCTGACCCATCTTTAGCGATCCCCTTCCTTAAGCGAGACGATAACAGTGATATGGCTTGTGCGCTTGTTAATGCGCGCAGCGCGACCTTGTGCACGAGCACGGAAACGCTTAAGCGTTACGCCCTCATCCACATAAGTTTCCTTGATGACCAAGTCCTGCTCACGGAATGGTTCTCCAGCTTTCTCAGCCTTAACGCGAGCATTAGCAATCGCGCTTTCAAGAACCTTACGCACCGGCAAAGATGCGTCCTGAGGAGCAAACTTCAAAATGGTAATAGCTTCGCTTGCACGCTTGCCTCGGATGAGGTCGACCATGCGGCGAGCCTTGCGCGGCGTCACGCGTACGTGACGAGCGATTGCTTTAGCTTCCATGTGTCCTACTCTCCTTTAGCGGCGTGCTTTCTTGTCGTCCTTCACATGACCTTTGAAAGTCTTGGTCGGGGCGAACTCACCGAGCTTATGACCAACCATTGCTTCGGTAACGAATACCGGCACATGCTTACGGCCATCATGTACAGCAAAGGTGTGTCCAATGAAATCAGGAGTGATCATCGAACGGCGAGACCACGTCTTAATAACGTTGTGAGTACCCTTGTCGTTTTGCTCGTCGACTTTTTTCTGTAAGTGGGCGTCGACGAAGGGGCCCTTCTTGATGCTACGAGTCATCTATTCGACACTCCCTTACTTACGGTTCTTACCATTAGGGCGACGACGAACAATCATCTTGTTCGAAGCCTTCTTTGGACGACGTGTACGAACCTCACCCTTACCCCATGGAGATACTGGTGGCTTACCACCACGAGTACGACCACCATGTGGATGGTCAACAGGGTTCATAGATTCGCCTCGTGTAATTGGTCTACGACCAAGCCAACGTGCACGGCCAGCTTTACCAAGCTCAACGTTAGCGTGATCGGAGTTACCGACTTCGCCAACCGTAGCGCGGCAACGAGCGTCCACGTTACGAATTTCGCCAGATGGCATACGTAACTGAGCGTAAGCACCATCTTTAGCTACGAGCTGAACGGCTGCACCAGCAGAACGGGCAATCTTTGCACCACCAAGTGGACGAAGTTCGATTGCGTGAACCACAGTACCTGTTGGGATGTTCTTCAAAGGCAGGTTGTTTCCTGGCTTAATATCAGCCTGAGCACCAGTCTCAATAACATCGCCTTGTGCGATACCTTCAGGAGCAATAATGTAACGCTTCTCACCGTCTGCATAGTGAAGCAGAGCGATACGAGCGGAGCGGTTAGGATCATACTCAATATGAGCGACCTTTGCTGGAACGCCATCTTTATCCCAACGCTTAAAATCAATGAGACGATACTGACGCTTGTGACCACCACCGCGATGGCGAGAAGTCATGCGGCCGTAAGAGTTACGACCACCAGTTTTACTAAGTTTGCGTACCAACGATTTTTCAGGCGTAGAGCGCGTGATTTCGGAAAAGTCCGAAACCGATGCGTTACGACGGCCTGCAGTCGTCGGCTTATAAACGCGGATAGCCATAATATAGTCTTCCTTTAACTTTTCTCGGCTAGCCTTCAGTTACCAAAGATATCAATCGTCTGACCTGCAGCCACTGTGACAATAGCGCGCTTTTGATTCACACGACGACCGAAGCCTGTGCGAGAACGCTTGCGCTTGCCTGCGCGGTTCAAAGTGTTGACGTTTGTAACTTTGACTTTGAAGATTTCTTCAACAGCCTGCTTGATCTGAACTTTGTTTGCATCTGGAGCAACTACAAAAGTGTACTGTCCACGATCAGATGCAGCGTAACTTTTTTCAGAAACAACTGGCTTCAAAATGACGTCATGTGCTGGGTTATGGACTGCGACCATTTAAATCAGGCCTCCTTAACGACAGGCTCAGTCTTAGCAGCAACGAAGGCATCGAAACCTTCCTTGGTAAAGACTACATACTGAGCTGTGATGACATCATAGGTGTTGAGCTGATCAGCGAAGATCGGATGCACCGTTGGAATATTACGTACAGACATCCACTCATTGATGTTTTCACGAGAAAGCACAACAGTGGTGAATTGATTCTGCGTAACTGGTGTAAGTGCAGCAACAGCGCACTTAGTAGATGGAACATCTTTGATGCCTAAATCTACGATTGCAACGCGTGCAGCATTAGCGCGATCCGAAAGAGCATAACGAAGAGCAGCAGCCTTCATCTTCTTTGGAGTACGCTGATCATAGCTACGAGGAACTGGACCATGCACAACGCCACCATGTACCCACTGTGGAGCACGGATAGAACCTTGACGAGCGCGACCAGTACCCTTTTGTTTCCATGGCTTCTTACCACCACCGGAAACGTTAGCGCGATTCTTTACTGCATGTGTGCCCTGACGAGCTGCAGCGAGCTGTGCAATAACGACCTGGTGAACCAATGGGCCATGAGCTAAAACGTCTTCATTGGAGATACCGAAAATCTCGGCAGGAGCTTCAACAGTTCCGTTAGCTTTACCCTGGTTATCAGTGACGTTCAGAGTTACGTTTGCCATAATTATCAGGCTCCCTTCACTGCCGAACGGACGAGAACGATAGCGCCCTTAGGTCCTGGAATAGCACCCTTAATAGCGAGAATGCCGTTCTCGACATCCGAAGAAACGATGGTGAGGTTGAGCGCTGTAGAAGTCACATGACCCATGCGACCTGCCATACGCTTGCCCTTCAAAATACGGCTTGGAGTTGCACATGCACCCACAGAACCTGGGCGACGTTCATTCTTGTGCGAGCCGTGAGTACGGCGATAAGACTTGAAGCCCCAACGCTTAATAGTACCAGCGAAGCCCTTACCCTTGGTTGTGCCGGTAACATCCACTTCAGAACCTTCAGCAAAAAGCTCAGCGGTCAATTCTTGACCTGGCTTGTATTCTGCTGCATTATCTGTACGCACCTCAGCGAGATGACGACGTGGAGTAACACCAGCTTTAGCAAAGTGACCAGCCAATGGCTTAGTTACCTTTGTAGGATCAATCTGGCCATAACCGAGCTGAACAGCATTATAGCCATCAGTTTCTTCGGTCTTAACAGCAGTTACTACGTTAGTAGCAACTTCAACCAGAGTTACGGGGACAAAAAGGCCGTTTTCATCCCAAACCTGCGACATACCCAGCTTGCGACCGAGCAGTGCAGTGCGATTCTTATTCTGCGACATTATTTTCTCCCCCTTCCTACAGCTTAATCTCAATATTTACATCCGCAGGCAGGTCAATGTGCATCAAAGAATCCACAGCCTTTGGCGTTGGATCAACGATGTCAATAAGACGCTTATGAGTACGCATCTCGAAATGCTCGCGAGAATCCTTATATTTGTGAGGAGAACGGATAACAACAAATACGTTCTTCTCGGTCGGCAGAGGAACCGGACCCACCACTGTGGCGCCCGCGTTCGTCACCGTCTCGACGATTTTCTTCGCCGATTGGTCGATGACCTCATGGTCATAGGACTTAAGCCTGATGCGGATTTTCTGTCCCGCCATTGCCGTCCGCCCTTTCTAGCGATTCGTTTACTGTTTACCAACCTGTATTAAAGGACACCGGCGAGAATAGACACTTATAGCCATTCCACATCAGTGCGCAGCACCAAAAAGCCCAAAAAATGAACATTCTCGTTTCTGCGCTCGCTTTTTTTGATTCAATATGCGAGCCTAAAAAACAGGCAACTGTCTAATTAAACCATTCACTATGGATTAAGAAAAACCGGGCGTGTCGGTGATTTTCCTATAAAAAATGGCAAAAACTACACCTAGTGCAGCTCCTGCCATTTTTAACTAAATATGTAATTGTGTTAGTAACACTAACAAATTACTATGCTATAAAATTTTTAATTTTTGAAAAATACTACTTTAATTTTTAGAAATACTACTAAAGATCGAAATCCTTATAAATCTCTAAAATCTCCAAACACTATAAAGTACTAATGCCCTAACGTCCTAACGCTTGAAACGCTATAAACGTCCTAACGCTTGAAAAGATACTCAAGTCTTAACGCTTCTCACGTTTTAACGCTTAAAACGCTATAAACTCCCTAGCATCTTAACGCTTCTCACGCTCCAAACGCATACGATGCCCTTCTTCTTGAGAAACACCATAATAAGCAGCAACAGCAATATCCTTCATATCTTCAATTTGCGGAATACGAGGATTTGCAGGAGCACATTGATCTTCATAAGCTCGCATACCAATATGGTCAAGCAAAGACCAATAATATTCTTCATCAACACCACAATCTTTGAAAGAAGAATCCATTCCAAGAAGATTATCGCGATAATTTTCAACAGCTTTCGCTAAGTTTTCAACACCCTCTTCAGGAGTCTTACCAGGATCAACCCCAATATTCTTAGCAAGTTGTTGATAACGCTCAACAGCAACATAACGATTATACTTTGGCCAGCTAGTAGGCTCCATAGGTATCTGACCATTATAACGAATCACATAAGGCAACAAAATTGCGTTAGTTCTACCGTGAGCCACGTGACATAAAGCACCGATCGTGTGAGCCATTGCATGGCACATTCCAAGGAAAGCTGAACCAAATGCCATTCCTGCCATAGTAGCAGCATTGTGCATCTTCTCTTGAGCTTCAATCTTACGCTCAGAATCTTCACAATTAACGGAATCATTTAGATTTTCCCAAATCAACTTTGCTGCATGCAAAGCCATAGCATCTGTAAAATCATTTGCATATACTGAAGCAAAAGCTTCCATAGAATGAGTCAAAGCATCAAATCCAGAATCACAAGCTAACTTACGAGGCTGAGTGCGAGCCAAAACAGGATCTACAATTGCAACAGACGGAGTCAATGCATAATCAGTAACAGGATACTTATACCCAGTTTTATGGTCTGTAATAACAGCGAATGGCGTAACCTCTGAACCAGTTCCAGAAGATGTAGGGATACAAATCAAGCAAGCCTTCTCTCCCAACGGTGGGATCTTGAAAGCACGCTTACGAATATCAAAGAATTTTTCACGCAAATCTGCGAAAGAAATCTCAGGATGCTCGTAAAGAAGCCACATAATTTTTGCAGCGTCCATTGGAGAACCACCGCCAACAGCAATAATCGTATCCGGCTGGAACTCTTCACGCATCATTTCTGCACCGCGCTCAACTGTTTCAACACTTGGCTCCGGCTCAACATAATCAATAATACGGAAAGTAACTCGATTAGATCTAGCGCGAAGCTGATCTATAATTTTATCCACAACACCAAGCTGTTCCATTACTTTGTCGCACACAATAACAGCACGCTCAATGCCATACATATCGCGCAAGTAGCGGACAGCATTAGGCTCAAAATATGTTTTAGCTGGAACTTTAAACCACTGCATGTTGTTATTCCTTCGTGCAATACGCTTTATATTTATAAGATTTACAGCCTGAACATTTCCAGAAACAGAATTTCCACCATAAGATCCGCATCCCAAAGTAAGAGATGGAGCAATTGAATTATAAATATCTCCAACTCCACCCAGAGATCCTGGAGAATTCCAAATAATTCTGCACGCATGCATGCGAACGCCATATTCTCGAGCAAGTTGTTGATTATTCGTATGAATCACAGCTGTATGACCTGCTCCATGTACAAGCATTTGCTCACACATCTTAAAGCCATGCTCTTTATTTTCAGATTTTAATATTGCGTGAACAGGAGCTAACTTTTCCATAGTTAAAGGCTCCATCTCGCCAACTTCTTTACACTCTGCAACAATAATTACAGCATCTTCAGGAATTTCAAAACCAGCCTCATGAGCAATATATTGAGGTGACTTTCCTGGAACAACAGAGTTAAGTTTCGGAGTATTTCCAGAATAAGAAGTGCATCCAAACATATATTTCTCTAATTTGGCTTTTTCTTCATCATTTACGAAATAAGCTTTACGGCGCTTAAGCTCTTTAACGAGCGAATCATAAATATCTTTATCTGCTATAATCGCCTGCTCAGTAGCACAAATCATTCCATAATCGAAATGCTTTGAAAGTACCAAATCATTTGCAGCGCGCGCAATATCAACATCGCTATCAACATACGCTGGAGCATTACCAGCTCCAACTCCAAGCGCAGGCTTACCAGACGAATAAGCAGCTTTAACCATTCCCGGACCGCCTGTAGCTAGAATAGTTGCAATATCTGGATGCTTCATTAAAGCTCCAGTTGCTTCAATAGAAGGGTTTTCAATCCATTGAATGCAATTTTCAGGCGCTCCAGCAGCAACAGCAGCATCACGAACAATACGTGCAGCTTCAGAAGAACACTTCTGCGCAAAAGGATGGAATCCAAATATTATTGGGCAACGAGTTTTAAGTGCAATAAGGGACTTAAAAATTGCAGTTGACGTTGGGTTGGTCACTGGCGTAACACCTGCAACAATTCCTACAGGCTCAGCAATCTCGTCAATACCCATAACGTCATCTTCGTTTATAATTCCAACAGTTTTTTGACCTGCTAAATAATGCGTTATATGCTCACAAGCAAAAATATTTTTAGTTGCTTTATCTTCTACTAAACCACGACCAGTTTCATCAACTGCCATTTTTGCCAAGAACAAATGCTTATTTAATGCAGCTACAGAGGCCTTTGCAACGATTCTATCTACTTGAGCTTGATTTAATTTCTCATATTCATCTAAAGCTTTCTTTGCTTTAACAACGAGATCATTTACTTCTTTTTCGGCGCTAAGAGTTTTATTATCCACAGTTTCCTGTTCCTCGCGTTTAGACTCTTCTTTTGAATTAACGCCATTATTACTAACATTTTTATCTGTGACAGCTTTATTCGTTGCCTCAGCCATTAGGTCCTCCTTGATCATCATATTCACAAACGTTCATACGACTTTTGTTATCTACAAAAGTGACATAGCTAACAATTTACTTGAGTTACTGTACTATTCGAATTTTGTAGCGAGTTGCGCTATTTATGATTGAGGATTATCATCTATTGTTCATTATTTGTTAATATTTGTTATTTATTTTGTGCGATTTTATGATGGATTTTCTAAAATGTTAGATTTATTCTATTTTTGCGAACTATTTATAACATTGCGATAATCGTAAATTGCCTATAATTAGCCCATAACTAGCCTATAATCATTCTTAATTTCGATTTATTATAAATCAATTACCTTTTTGCTCAAAAGCACACTAGCGCAGCAAAAAAAAACGGCCCCCAGACGAATCTGAGAGCCGAATAAAAATATATTTCCGCGAAACTTAACGCTTCGAGAACTGAGGTGCACGGCGTGCCTTGTGCAAACCAGCCTTCTTGCGCTCAACAACACGAGCGTCACGAGTCAAGAAGCCAGCTTTCTTCAAAGCAACACGATTTGCATCGCGATCAATAGCATTCAATGCACGAGCTACACCCAAACGAATAGCACCAGCCTGACCAGTAGTACCGCCGCCGTCAACGAGAACGACAACGTCAAACTTTCCTTCAAGCTTAAGCAACACGATAGGAGAATTCACTTCACGCTGCAATAAGCGAGATGGGAAATACTCTTCCAACGTGCGTCCATTGATAGTCCACTTGCCAGTGCCAGGAACCAAACGAACACGAGCAACAGCCTCTTTACGACGACCAGTACCATATCCTGGCTCAATCGCAGAAGTACCAGTACCTGCACCAGAATTAGTTTCAGTGGTGTAGTTGGTCAGTTCTTCTTCGTTCTCGAGAACCGCGGAGTTGTTGTTATCTACCATAATCATATTCTCCTTACGATTCACTTAGCCTGCTGAGAAACCTTAGAGATCTCAAAGACCTGTGGTTTCTGTGATATGTGCGGATGTTCAGCACCAACGAATACACGAAGGCGATCGAGTTGCACTTTAGCAAGACGATTCTTTGGAAGCATGCCCTTGACTGCAGACATAATGATGCGCTTTGGATTTTTCTCCAAAAGCTCAGCATAGCTGTCGCGGCGAAGACCACCTGGACGACCAGAGTGGGAATAAAGTTCCTTGCTCAACTTGTTTCCAGTCAAAGCAATCTTCTCAGCGTTAATAATAATAACGTGATTGCCTGAATCAGCATGAGGGGCAAACGTAGGCTTATTTTTACCACGCAATAAAATGGCTACCTGAGTGGCCAAACGACCGAGCACCACATCAGTGGCGTCGACAATATACCAGTCATGAGTCAAATCTGCTGGTTTCGGTGTGAAAGTCTTCACAATCGTACCTTTTCTCTATTGTGTTTCGAGCTTCACTTTCATTAGATGAACGTAATTTATAACAATCACCTTGTGAAAGTTTATTGCTCATAATCCGTGGGCTCCCTGAAAGTCCTCGATGGCGAGTGGGAAAAGCGCTTTGAAGGACCCCTTAGGGAAACACAACAATCTGCAAGTATATCGCCAGCTAAAGACTATAACAAATCTTCTTGTTTAGAAAATATTTATAGACTATATCCAGCGCACATTTTGCACAAACTACAAATGTCATACTAAAAATTCATATATTCACATCCAAGTATTTAAGCACCCAAACACTTAAGCTCCAAAGCACCCAAGCGCCCAGCACTTAAACACTTAACTTAATTTTATGATTCGTATACAAATTTTTAAGCATTCATGATTTTTGCAAGCGATTGCACTCTAGGCAAATCAAAAAGATTGTCTAGTGACACTGGATTTCCGTCACCATCTGCTAACGGAATGCGCCAGTTCGGATACTCATCACTTGTTCCAGGCTGATTTTGAGAACGACGCTCACCAGTAGCATCCACAATTGAAGCAGCCAACAATCTAGATGGAGCAGCTTTCAAAGCACGATACAGCGCTTCAACAATATCTTGCTCATGTTCAGACTCATTCTCAGCAATCTTCTTATCTAAGAATCCACCTTCAATAAGCATCTTCAACATAGCATTATGCTCTGCAACAGCACCTGCACGGAAATCTTCTACAGATCCTGTAAGCAAATGCAAACGCTCACGAATATCAACATGCTCATAGCGCAAATATCCAGCTGCTGGCGGCAAATCATGAGTATTTACAGACGCTAGTGTCATCTCACGCCACTTACTTGGATTGCGGAACACGCCATCTCGAGCTTCAAACCATTCAACTGTGCAACCAAGCACAGCCTTTTTAGCTAAAACTTCAATTGCGTTAGAAGGAAGTACGCCAAGATCTTCACCGACTACTACTCCGCCAGCACGAGTCGCTTCTATAGCTAAAATACCAAGCATAATATCCGCGTCATAGTACACATAAGCACCATTCTTAGGCGTAGAATTTTCAGGAATCCACCACAAACGGAACAATCCTAAAATGTGATCTATTCGCACAGCACCTGCAGAAGCAAACATGCCGTGAACCATATCCCTGTAAACCTTGAATCCAGTACGCTCAAGCTCTAACGGATGCAAAGGCGGCTGAGACCAATTCTGACCATTCTGATTAAAGTAATCTGGTGGTGCACCTACGCAAGCGCCATGCGCAAAACGCTCTGGATTCCACCAAACTTCAGAACCTGCTGGATGCACTCCAACTGCCATATCAGACATAATTCCAATACGCATACCAGCTTTTCTGGCTTGAACTTGAGCATCATGCAATTGTGTGAAGGCAACCCACTCAAGCCAACGATAGAATTCTAAAGTATCTGGGAAACGCTCTGCTAAATCACGAATTTCTTTAGAATCTTTATTTAAGCAAGATTCCCAATCATCTTTACCTTTAGGAGCTCCCCACTTGTCGTAGCACAAGCACCAAGTCGCATAGCTCTCAAGTCGTTCGCCATAAGCACGCTTAAAATCTTCAAAATCTTTCGCGCGCGTTTCACTAAGCCCAGATTTGAAAATAATCCACAGTGCATGCATTTTTACACGCCACATTGAATCTCTGTCAATAATTTGCGAATCGTTATTTAACGGCTCTACTTGAGAATGCAATTGGCTAATAGTATTCTTATCTGACTCATCTAAAGAATCATACTCAGGAATACTTTCTGGATGTATATAAGTCACATTCAACATCGATCTTGCAATAGGCAAATAAGGCGATGGAGTTAATGGAGCAACCGGCTCGCTCGCATGCAAAGGATTTACCAATACGAAATCAGCGCCAGTCTTTTCCTTAGCTTCAACTAGTAATTTAGCTAAATCTGCATAATCGCCAACACCCCAAGACTTAGAGGAGCGAATCGAATAAAGCTGAGCCATCCATCCCCAGATTTGCTTTCCATCAGATTCAATAGAATCTAACGTTTCAATGCGTTCTGGAGCGCTAATTAACGTAGACTCTTCCGTGCGATCAGCTACAGAGATTCTAAGAGTGTGATATCCCATAGGCAAATCAGCTGGAATCTTTAATAACGATGTAGCAACAAACGTACCATTCACAGGGAAAGCAACGTCATTGTTATTAGGTTCGATTGATAATTCACTTTTATACTGTTCGCCATTTTCTAAGATAATTTTAGCAGTTGGATACTCTAAAATACCCGTATTTATTTTTACAGTGTCTTCTTTGCCAACAATATGCAACACAGTTGGCGCAACAAGACGAGTATGACGTTCAGATAAAATATTCTTAATAGAAGTATCAATAGCTTCATCATCATGTGCGTCAACACCTAAAGCATCGAGAACTGATTTCAATACGTCATCGTCTGTATTATGCTCTACACCATCAGCGCCCACAAAATGAATACCAATACCCATCAACTCAGCAAGTTGAGTAAGAGGCTTCACTGACACTTCTTCTTCTACTTTATTGTTCATATTTTCCATCGTTATCTGTGAGGAGAGTATTTACATCACACTATTTTACAAAGCAACTTTTACAAATAGGTTACATTTTAAAATAGTTTGATTTTAAATTTTCAAATAAGTAACTTTTACAAATCGCAAAATAAGTAACTTCTACAAAACTACTTTTGTAATTTGCTTACATTTTTTACAATCTGACTATATTTTTAGATTTATTACATTGTTGCATTTTTAGATTTATTAAATTTTAGACTTGCAACGACTTTTTGCAGCTAAAGCAACGTCAATAGCTTTGTCATTACACAAATCTAAAAGCGTTTTTTGCGAAACACCAGGATTAAGAGCAACTGCCCTCCTAACCATTGCAGCTAGAACCACTGGCGCATCCTCAATAGACGAAACTCCAAGAGATGCAAGATAATCTAAAGTCGAAGCACTAACTCCTTCAGTTTGCGCACCTTCAAGCCTCATTTTCCACGATGCTTTAGGATTGCATAGAGCAGCATCACGGACTTTTGCACAAGTATCTTTAGTAAGACGACCAACTAACCAATTCTTCACATTATGATTTTGTGCAACAGCGAAACGCACTTCATCTGACTTATCTTCAGAAAGTTTTACCAAAATGTTTGGAAATGGCATTGTACTAGCTAATTTTATACGATCTTCTTCAGGCGTATTAGCATTCCCTGCAACAGCTTCAAGAAGTGCTGTTGCACGAGAAAAATCTGCTTGATTGCTTCGATCAGGCAATTGCCTAGTAGCAAACTCATGAAGCTCTTGCGAATTTTTAGAATGTCGAAGATGCTCATAAACTGCCGTCAATGGCTCGTAATCACTGCTATTAGTATTAGACATTGCATCTTTAGCAACAGCATCATCACTCTCATCTTCACCATGAGAATCCTCATTATCTAGCTTAGAATCCATTGTTATTCACCGCCTTTTATAAAACTAGAGCACAGATTATAAATTCATTAACTCAAGAATTCATTGTAACTTCATTAGCAAATCAGCCGATACTTCAACACGCGTAGCAATAGATATGTATAAATGAAACGCAAAAGAATGATGTAACGAAGTGCATTTCAAACACGAAACATAAACTAGAAAACTAATTCTAGAAAACTGACACTATGAAATACTATTAGCATCTCCTAGTTGTTCAAGTAAAATAGCATCAGAAAAAGCATTTCTCACACTTATCGCAAATTCTTCAATATTTTTCGTTGGAATCAGCATATTTATACGTATGAATTCACCATATTCTTTCCTCTCAACTACCCCATCATACTTGCTTAGAATATTCTTAAACATGCGCAATTGTTGATAAGAAATATTGCACATAACTCTTTTACATTCAACGATATCTCTAATATTCGCACAAGAAATCGCACTTGCAGCAGACCTAGAATAAGCTCTTATAAGTCCTCCAGATCCAAGTAAAATTCCGCCAAAATATCTTGTTACTGTTACAACAGTGTCAGTCAAATTAGAGGAACGAATAACATCAAGAATAGGTTTTCCTGCAGTTCCAGAAGGCTCACCATCGTCACTCATTCTTTCAGATAAGCATCCATTTTTATCTCCACATATAGCAGCATAAGCTACATGACGAGCTTTAGGATGTTGCATCCTCACGGATTGCACAAATAACATTGCTTCATCTAAATCAGATACATGACAAGCATTTGCTATAAATTCAGATTTCTTGTCTATCAAAGAATCATGAGATGGAGATTGTGGCGTATCAATCACTGTGCGCATAATATTCATAAAATTTAAAAATCAGATTAAAAGTCGTGTTAAATTCTTAAAAAATATTTGTTTACACATTATAAATAAAGTTTTCAAGATTTATCGTATTTCATTAGACGATCCACAACTTTAATAACTTCACTAGTTTTCTTATCTAATAGCTCTGCATTATCGCTATAAGACACATCTTCTAAACATTCGCTTATTTGAGCGCGAGCAACTAATACAGCTACAGATCTCAACGCTGCTGTTGTAGCTGAAAGTTGCATCAAAACATCAGTACAATATGCGTCATTTTCAATCATATTTTCTATAGCTTGAACCTGACCACAAATGCGATGCAAGCGAATCATCATTTTACTTTTGTCAATATTGTACTCGCTCATATAAGACTCCAACATTTAGTAAATGTGAAACAAATAAATGACATCTTCATAAGAAATCAACACAACATTTTCACCGTACCACTTTTTACTAGCTAAACCAAGACTTTTTATATAAGATACTTATAAACGAATTTATAAATATTCTTACACAACACCACAAAATAACAACAAATTTCCAACAAATACAAACAATTTTACATTAAAATACAACAGAATACTTATATAACACAACAAATTTTTCTATTATTTTAATGTAAAAAATTATAAAATTATTTATTCATATCAATTACTCTCTTATTTTCAAAAAGTATTTGAAAAACAATACTCTCTAGTAAATTAGTAAAATTTATGGAGTTTGCTCCTTCATATTGAAATAGCAAAACAATTGCTGCTAACGGATTTAATCCGACACAATATGATTCATATATGAAGGAGCAAACTCACACTCTATATAATTTTTATCTACAGATAAATATCAGCACATTTTATAATGACGCAATCTTAAGATTCTTCTCATATTTCTGTGCTTCTCATCTGCATTAAATTTGCTTAACAATAAAACTAAAGATAACATCAATACAGTTGACATCATAATCACAACAATACTTAAAGACGAACCTGTATGAGCTAAAGAAGAATTACCCTTATCTAGTTCATTCTCATATGATGAATCGTCAGAATAAGCATCTTTATCATTAGATTTAAACGAAATCTGCTTAGTTTTATCTAAATTCTTCACTAATTTTGATTTTTCACTCGCTTCACCAAAAGAACTATTTTGCAATATAGAATTCAAAAGATGAATGTTACGACCAAACACATCTAATGAAGAATCAGTATCACTAATCTTATTTTCTTTCTTGTCTACATTGTTATTATGATCAACAATATTTGCAATATCTTTTACTGTTACAGTCTTACCTTTATCTTTATCTGAACCAATCACATTAACTGTTGTTGTAGAACCACCGTTATTTTCTGATGTAGATCCAGTATCCGTATTTTCAGATGACCCTTCACCCTTATTTCCTTCACCAGATTTTTTATCACCTTTAGAATCATGCACATCAGTTGAACCTGTAGTTTTATTAGGATCAGTTGTGTTAGCTTGAGGATTCTTCTTATCTTGATCCTTAGATTCACCATTCTCAGATCCATTATTCTTATTGTCACCTGTGCTCACAGATCCACCAGATGGATTAGTGCTTCCAGAAGAAGGATTATTTGTAGTTACTCCAGAAGAACCAGGCTTAACACCAGCATTTCCACCATTTACAGTGCTACCACTAGATGCATTTCCAGTACTTCCAGTTGCTCCACCAATTGCACCTCCAGTTGTTCCACCAGTTGAATTACCACTTCCGCTTGTAGAACCAGAAACAACACCAGTTCCACCAGTAGTCACACCACTAGAAGAACCTCCAGTATTCGTAGAACCAGAAACGCTTCCACTTCCACTTGTAGAACCACTTCCACTTGTAGAACCAGGCTTCGAAGGATTACTCTCTTTACCAGAAGGATTATTCACAATTGTCACATTTCCAGATTCATGCTCTTTTTCTTTACTAGGATCATTATTTTCAGGCTTTTTAACATGAGGCTCTCCATTATTCTTACCTCGAACTATTGGTTTCCCACTTGAATCAAAAAGCTCTGCTTTCCAATAAACTAATCCTTCACGAGATGCGCGAGCTTGAGGACTTACAACAGTAATACTTCCACCTTTTTTAATATGTTCAACAGCTTCTTTAGGTATATTTACTCTACGATGATCGAGAATCACTGTATCAGAATCACTATGAGCACCATCAACTGCATCCCAAGCTGTAAATTCAACATAAGATCCTTCAGGCAAAGGTTCTGAAATGAACACTGTATCGCGAATTGGTTCTCCAACAGAGTGAGTTTTATTGTCTAACTTACTACCAATTTGATCAGAAACAACATGTACAGTTTCATTTTCTACGCCGAGAGCATGAGAAGCCAAAGGCTTACCTCTTGAATCATATAATTCTGCTTTCCAATAAACAGTAGCACCGTGCGAAACCGATACGCTTACAGAATCAACATCAATTTGAGTTTTTGAACTATTATCAGCTTGCTCATCAGTTATATTCACACGATTTTGCTTAACAATTCGCTCACCTTTATCTATCATCAATTGCTTAACTGTATCTGATTTGCTTTCTGAATTAGAATCAAGTGAAACAGTATTTACAACTTTATTATCTTTACTAGAACCATTAGGATTAGATCCAGATGAATTCGTATTCTCACTACCTTTTTGCACAGTAGGATCTACAACATTGGCATGAGAATACGCATTAAATAGCACATAACTTCCTCTTGGAACATTGCCAACGATGTGAGCAGTATCATGGAATTTCTCTCCTGCAACAATCATACTAGAACTCACATCAGTAGTAATAGAGGCAGGATTGAGTTCTTCTTGACTAACAGGCTCCACAAGCGTTCTATTCCAAACATCATCGTAATCAGATGTAAACGCTCTAGCTCTAGAAGATCCAGGGAAACTATATACAAATACATACCATCCAGAATTACTTATTTTATTTGCTTGAATGTTTATAATATCTTTAATAACTTCACCTGGTTTATTTTTATCCAACTCTTCAGCAGACCTAAATCTAATCTTTCCACCACCAATTGTGTAAACACCATTTTTAGCAGGAACTTCCCAATCAGCAATCAAATGATGATGGCTATCTTCTTTAGGTTCAGCTTTTTTAGATTCTCCTTCAGTTCCAGGGCGATACTTATCATTTGCGCCACGCACAAGATTATCACCGCCGTCACCAGCCCACCACACTCGTATGTGAGATTTAGCGTCACTATTGAAACCATATTCTTCGTTGCCAGAAAAATCACCATAATCCTTAGGTAAACCGCCAACGCTAACAGTTCCAACAATATCTTCACCTAATCCAACAACATTCTGTTTTACAACAGAATCATGGAATATTTTTGCTTTACCTTGATGCACAGCAGAATATACAGATCCGCCAAGTCCATCAATATAATCACCTGTAAACCAATCTAATTTATTTTTATTTTCTTCATCGCTTTTCGCTGGATCTTTTTGATCGCTTAAAGATATCACCCAAACCCAAGATCCAAACATTCCAGCATCGTTCTCATCTACTTTATAGCGTGGTGCTTCATCCAACTCTTTAGATGTAAGATCACCATTAGCTTTCTTTGCAACAACCGCTATTTTTTGACGAGCATTAGTAAAGTTAGCTTCTGCTGCAGCAACCTGACGTAAAGATCCCGTCCCTCTTAATCTATTGACATAGTTAGATGCAGTTTCATCTTTTTCAGGCTTAAACTGTTTCAGAATGTTCTTGCTATCACCTACAAAGTAGTAGCCTTTTGCAAGCACATTCATACCTTCAATCCAATCATCAAAGCCTAAAGTAGACAAAGAAACATTATTTACAACTAAATCGCCAACATGCAATTCTTTTGTCAACATTTCAGAAGAAAGTTTTACAATAAGATGCTTTTGAACATCGAATTCAACAGATTTTTTTTCGACCCAGTTGTATCCACCATAACGAATTACATCTTGTCCTGAAGATTCCCATCTCTCTAAATAAGGCTCTTCAATATATACTTTGAAATTAGCTTTTCCATCGCCATCTGCTGTCCAAGGAAGCGATATCTCATCATCTTTAGAAGTACCTTCAAATGTTTGTGTATTACCGTAATCAAAATGAACAAGTTTATTCGTAGATTCAATCTTAAAATGAGCACCATCAACATAACGTGTTCCATAACGATTATTAAGAACAGCAACTTTCAAAACACCAGCTCTTTTACCGTTTGTGTAATGATTTTCTATTCTAATGTCTTCTGCTACTTTTTGCTCAGCATATTCCCACAAATTGTTTGCTTGCTTCATTAAATCTGAATTACTGATTTCAACAAAACCTAAACCTTTATATTTGTCCCATAAATCAGGGTTCACATCAAAACGATTATGTATTTCATAAGCTATACTTCCTTGAGTTTCAACACTCATGTCATTTCTATAGTATTGAATTAACTTTGCAATAGTAGTTGCATATCTTGTGTAGCTTGGAACAGTTACCCACTTCCCGTCATACAATTTATAAGGACTACCAATTTCAATGCAATAAATAGGTTTATAATCGACTTCATCTATAACGCCAATAATACTTGCATTTTCTTCTGAGACAGTTAAGCCATTATAAGATCCTGCTTTAATTGTATAACTCGGATATTTATCATTAGCAAAAGCAGTTCTAAATCCCATAACACTAACTAAAATAAATGCAAATGCTACTAAGAGAGAACATAAATGAACCCACCTAGTATACACATTTATTGCATTCTTTCTTATACTGTGCTTCCCCATAAGAAACTCCTTAACCCAACCCTTAAGCGATAGCACTCTACTATCACCTTGAGCAAAATTGCTCATGAAATAACTATGAACGCAAGATTTAAATATGTAAATAAAAAATCATCAATGTGGTCAGAAGTTCAAAACATATGAAAACTATAAAATCATTCACATAAGTTATACACATTCGCATGAAATTAGAAAATAATTAGAAAATAAGGGCTATTTCCCAAAATAATTAAATAAAATTTGTGAAAAATTGGACTATAGGTCTTTTAACCTATAACCTGACATGCAAGGGTTTTCGGCATGAAAAAAGGGTTTCTAGCGATTGGCTAGAAACCCTAAACGCGGAGTCAGAGAGATTCGAACTCTCGAGCCGCTTGCGCAACTAACACCTTAGCAGGGTGCCCCTATCGGCCACTCAGGCATGACTCCAGTTGCTTTACCATTTGATAACGCAACGAGTTGCTACTATATCACCCCTTGCGGACTGTGAAAAGTCAACAACGACACACCAACATAATTTTTACAGTTATGCAGGTTGGTGATCTCCAGAAAAAGTTATGAAGACTGCAAACATAACCAATCCCATACCAATTACGTCAATCCACGTTGGTATTTCACCAAAACCAATACCAACAATAGCTGCAATCGCAGGATACAATGCTTGCATAACTGAATATTTTGCTGATGTTACGCGCTTTAATAAAACTTGATCCAATAAAGTAGGGAAAAACGATGCGCAAGTAGCGATTACAATCATCAATGCTATAAGTTTCAATGCTCCAAACGATCCAACTGCCCAAGTTGCACCAGGTTTAGGCCATATAACATGACAAACTGCAGGAATAGCTAAAACTGTTGATTGCAATAACCAACCTATTAAAGTAGCAACACTAACTCTATCAATTGCATTCTTGCCTTTAGCCATAGCGCGACCTGAAACAATATATAATCCCCACATTGAACCACCTATGAGAATTGCAATCAAACCAGTAAGAAAATGAGGGCTAGAACCATCTTTCATAGACGTTACAGCGAGCAAAGTTATACCACAAGCAGCAATAACAATTCCAATTCTTTCACGCCAAGTTCTTCCTGTTATAACAGCAACAAGCAGAGGACCAACGAATTCAATGGTGACAGCAACTCCAACAGCCATACAGCTTATTGCAACATAAAACATAGTGTTCATTAAAACTAGTGAGACACCTAACGCAACAACAATTCCCCACTGTTTTAAAGTTTTTGGCAGAAATTGCCGCTTTTTGCGAGAAAAAGGACGTCTCCAAGCAAGAAGAAACAGCGTCATAAAACCAACGCGATACCACACTGCATACAACGGATCCAATTGACTAAAAGCCACTTTTGCAACCGATGTTGCAACATAAACCATTGTTGCTTCAAAAATTATAATCAATATAACTGGCATGCGGTTAAGAAGGTTCACCAAGAATTGTTTCATACTGATAACAGTACACGAAGTTAATACTTATTTATTACACAAAACTTTGTTAAATGATTTTATTACATTCATATAGCAATGAATATAGCAATGAATATAGATTGAAACTTTCGAACAAATTGTAAGAACTTCGTAACAAAAAATTCTTTTTATAATATTAAAAAATTGAAAATCGTTAAATTCCCAACGAAATGACTTCAACACGCTGATAAAATAAAAAGATGCAATAATCGAACACTTGTTCTATCATTGCATTATGAGTACCGCACCAAGAGTATCTGCAGCAAAGCGTGATTGGGGGCACGACACCTCTAACTGCAACATACTTCATATTGATATGGATGCTTTTTATGCATCTATTGAGATTGCGCGGCACCCAGAACTGAAAGGAAAACCTGTAATAGTTGGGGATGGTCCACGTTCTGTAGTTTCAGCGGCAAGCTATGAAGCACGAGCGTACGGCGTTAATTCAGCAATGCCAACAGCTAAAGCACGTAGGCTATGTCCAGATGGCATTTTTCTTCCAGTTGACATGGAATATTATCAGTTTATTTCAAGCAGAATTTTTGACGAAATTTTCTGCAAGATTACTGATCAGATAGAGAAAGTTTCAATCGACGAATGTTATATGGACGTACATTCAGCAATGCTTCGCTGGAGTACGCCTATAGAAATAGGAAGGTGGATACGAAATGAAACTGAGAGCAGATTTCATTTAACTTGTTCAATAGGTATTGCGTCAAATAAGCTTATTGCAAAAATGGCTTCAACGAATGCAAAACCTGACGGAATGCTATTGATTCCTGAAAATCAAAATGCAAATTTTGTATCAATTATGCCTTTGAGAGCCATACCAGGAATTGGTTCATCAATATCTCGTTCATTAAAAGCATGGGGTATTAACGACATCTATTCTCTGCGCACGGTTAGCGAAGAAACTCTTCAGCGTATAACTGGTTCTTATAGTTCAGCGCACATGCTATATCAATCAGCACACGGAATTGACGAACGGCAGATAGTCAATAATGCTAAAGAAAAATCAATTGGTACAGAAAGAACTTTTGATTATGACACTACTGACATTGAAGAAGTAAATAAACTTCTTAGATACTGTTGCAATGAAGTAGCAAGATCACTTAGAAAACACGAATTAGTGGCATATACAGTAACACTTAAACTACGATTCGGTAATTTGCATTACGTGACTCGTTCGCGAACTATGCGAAACGCAACAGATGTTGCATATGAGTTATATAAGCAAGTAACAGAGCTACTTAATGCAATAAACCCACAAATAAAAAACACAGCATTTGACGCTACTGACGTTTCTCAACATGTACCTTCTTACTTGTCACGCGAAAAGAATAGTAGAGAAACTCAATATAAAGAAATTACGTCAAAAGAAAAAGAAGGAGAACAACTAAATGACTATAAAAGTGAAGATGAGCTGAAAAGCAAAAGAAATAAATCAAAAACGCGATTATTAAGTCCAATTCGGCTCGCGGGAGTAAGTGTTAGCAATTTGAGGAAGGGCAAACACACCCCCATTCAGCCGTCAATAGACGACATATATGAAAAAGAAAACCGCGAGCCGACTTTTAATAACAACGCTCAAACAAGGGATAACTATGCCCACAGTTCCAATTTAAATAAAAATAAATCCACTAGAAAGGTATCAATCACATTACACAGCTCAACAAACGCCACAAATACAAGCAATACAGCAAGCACAAATAATGCTACAGATACAAGATGTAATTCTGATACGAAAAGCAATTACAATACAAATAATGCCACCAAAACATACGGCAAAACTGGTACAAGTTGCGCACGTAAAATAAACAACTCAAATAAATTAACGCGAATAAGACGTGCAGAACAAGTACTTGACGAAGTTAAAGAAAAGTATGGAGAAAATATAGCAAACTTAGGAATATGAAAATACGAATGCTCTTATTTTCTAGAAGGGAGTTCAGACACACGTTGTTCATCCCAACCTGAAGCACCAGCATCAGTAGCTCCGCCTAAATCACCAAGCTTATTGAAATAATCAACAGCAGCATCACGATACCATTGCCATTCTTCAGGAACGTCATCTTCGTAAAAAATTGCTTCTACAGGGCAAACAGGCTCGCACGCACCGCAATCAACACACTCATTAGGGTTTATGTAAAGTGTTCGATCTCCCTCATAGATGCAATCAACAGGGCACTCATCAACACAAGCCTTATCTTTAACATCAACACAAGGTTCTGCTATAACATAAGCCATGAGTACTCCTTTAATTGCAAACTGACAACAGCACGCACAACAACTAGCACGCAAAACAACTAATATAAGCGGTTGGCATCTTAATAAAGTTAAAATGCCAACCTTGCTATTATACCCCAGAAAACAAATGAAGGACTACAAAGACTCTCCGTAAAAAGTCAGCTCAGTATGCAAATCGCTTTGCTGACACTGCTTAGTCTTCTTCAATCTGCGAAGTTGGCTCAGACTGCAAAGTCTGCTCACTTTGCGAAGTCTGCGAAGTTTGCGAAGTTTGCAAAGTCTACTCACTTTGCGAAGTATGCTCATCCTGCAACTCATTTTGTGCAGAAATAGCATTCTTTTCAATAAGGCTTTCAACAGGAACACCCATCTTTTTAGCTAGTCTAATTTGCTTACCTAAGATGGAATGCTTATATGAGTATGCGAAGTAAACAACAAAACCTATAACAAGCCAAACAATAAATCTCACCCAAGTTAACACAGAAAGGTTCAACATAAGCCACAAAGTAGAAATAGCAGCAATAATTGGAAGCCAAGGATTGCCCGGAACTTTGAAAGTACGATGCAAATCCGGTCTGCGCATACGCATAATTGGCACTCCTATAGAAACTAGCAAGAATGCGGATAGCGTACCAATATTAACCATGTCTGAAAGTATTGAAATATCTAATACAGAAGAAACTAATGCAACTACTACACCAGAAATAATTTGTATGGTTGCAGGAGTTCCATTCTTACCAACTTTAGAAAGTCCTCTAGGGAGCAAACCATCGCGACTTACTGCAAATATAATACGCGTAAGACCAAGCAATAGCACCATAACAACGGTAGTTAAACCTATTACAATTCCAAAAGATATGATTTTTGCAGCCCAAACAGCTCCAACAAATTTAAAACTCGAAGATAACGAAGGAGAATCAATTGAAGCAAGCTCACTATAAGGGACCATACCAGTGGTAACTATAGCAACCAAAATATAAAGAACTGTAACTAAAAGAAGACCAAGGCATATTCCAAGAGGTATGTTCTTATGAGGTTCTTTAGTTTCTTCAGCAGTAGTAGCAACAATGTCAAAACCAATAAACGCAAAGAAGACTAACGCGGCTCCGGAAAGAATACCAACAATACCATAAGTTTGTGGCTTCATTCCAGTAACCCACTGCCACAGAGGTTGCATAAACTCACCCTGCTCATGTATTCCCTTTACTTTAGACAAATCAGTTGCAGGAGGAATGAAAGGAGTAAAATTAGACGCTTTAATATAAAAGAAACCTACAACAACCACAAACAACACAATACCGATTTTCAATATTGTAAGAGCACCATCAAAACGAGCTGAAAGTTTAGTACCAATAACAAGCATGACTGTAAAGAAAATTACTATAACAGTTGGCGCAAAATCAAATTTAATAGAACCAAAGTTCACTGTTGTGCCAAAAGGAATCCCAAAAAGATTCATGAATTCGTTTAGATAAACACCCCAATATTTTGCAATAACAGATGATGCCATAAGCATCTCTAAAATCATATCCCAACCAATAATCCAAGCAATCAGCTCACCAACGGTAGTGTAAGTGAATGTGTAAGCAGAACCAGCTACAGGAATCATTGAAGCAAATTCCGCATAACACATTACAGCAGTTCCACATACAGCTGCAGCAATAATAAAACTGATAATAACTGAAGGACCTGCGTGGAATGCTGCAGCTTGCGCACCTACAGAGAAAATGCCTGCTCCAACAGCCACAGCAACACCCATAACTGCTAAATCCCATGCGTTTAGAGTACGGCGAAGGCGTCTTCCACCCTCCATTGTTTCAGCAAGCGTCTGCTCAACTGACTTCTTTCTCCAAATTTGCATAATTTTACCTTTACAAAAATTAACAAAACACTATTGGAATATGAAAAAACTTATGTAAATTTTACACATAAACCATATACATAACATGATTACATAAAATTTTTACTAAATTACACGAATAATAAAGATATAATTAGCAAAATCAGCATTTTAAAATAAATTATTTAAAGAACCAAAACTTAAAGATTCTAGCCATGTCAACAACGATTCAGACAATAGATTAAGACCACGATCAACGAATGTGACCACGGAGCAAAACAACGGAAGTAAAAAACTGACAGCAACCGTAAAGCAAACCATGAGCAAAACTAGAGAGTAAAACCACAGAAGTAAACAAGTTACCAAACTACCTAGCGCAACCACAAGGTAAACAATAAAGTAAAACCACAAGGAACCACATACTGCAACCAAGAGCGAAAATATGTAGGGATTAGCAGATAGCAACAAAAGTCAAAAACTATGTATTAAGCACTGGAGTAAACACTGAAGTAAGCACTGAAGTAAGCACTGAAGTAAAAGAGCCTAACTCACAACAACCCCAACAAGTCTAGTCCACAAACCAAACTCACAAGTCTAAATTTTTAACACTATTATTCGCAATTCTTTTACATGCTCTTATAACAAGAAAGGTCTACCGAAGTAGACCTTTCAAAATAATTAGTATCATCACCCGTCCCTAGCGGAAGACAACACTAATATAAACATTCAACACTAAAATCAACACATTCCAAACGCTTACCAGTAAGAAAAGGTAAATGGCAAACCAGCAAACATTTAAAACATGAATAATTAAAGCCGTTGCGCAACGAAAATATCACGAAACACGTTGAATGTTAAAACTATCTAATATTTAGTGACGGATCTTGCGAACAGCAGCACCCATGCCAGCGAGCATAGCAGCAGCCAAAGCAGCAACAGCTACACCAACACCAGTCTTGCTGAGCTGCTTCTTGCCCTTATGACCCTTGGTGTTAATGTGAACGCCACCCTTGTTTGGCTGACCTGGCTTGCCTGGCTTGCCTGGCTTGTTTGGCTGACCTGGCTTGCCTGGCTTGACTGGATCTGGCTCGCCCTTTAAACGACGAAGATAAGCTTCAGCAGCAGCTAAATCAGCTTCAGCACCCTTCAAAGTATCATTAGCGTCATCAACAGCGTCTTGTTTCTTGTCAATAACCTTCTGCTGTGCATCAACCTTTTCGTTAGCTTCCTTCAAAGCCTTCTGAGTACCAGAGGTTTCGTCCTTGCCATAAACAGTTTCAGCATCAGTTACAGCTTTGTTAAGCTTTGTATATTCAGGCTGCTTCTTGAATTCTGTTTTAGCATCATTCAAAGTTTTATCAGGATTCTTTGTTTGATAGTCAGTGCAGAACTTTGCTTCAGCATCTTCTAAAGCTTTCTTAGCAGCTTCAAAAGCTTTCTTAGCTTTCTCATTATCTTTCTTAGCTTTCTCAGCAGCACGCTTCAAAGGAGCAAGAGCACGCTGCTCCTTAGCTAAGTCATTCTGCGCAGTGTGAACTGCTTCACGATCTTTAATAACTGTAGCATGAGCTTCATCTACTTCTTTTTCAGCAGAATGAATAGAAGCAGCATCAGCATAAGAACCAGTAGTGCTTGGCTCAGCAAAAGCTGGGGCAGACATAGCGAAGCCGGCGAGCAAAGTAGCGCCAGCAGCAAAAGCGGCAATAGCCTTCTTATTTAACATAATATTTCCTTTCTTCTTCTCCTCCGCACTAGGGTATGCGAAGAAAAATTTGCGCCACGATCAACATCACGTCAATCGCAGTATCGTCAGCCATAAACTAGGGTTAGCTAACGTTTGCTTTTAAGATACCCCCCCCC
>NZ_KQ961868.1:48865-72904 GCF_001563665.1 Gardnerella vaginalis
TTCTCAGGAAACTTTAAGGAAACGCATTAAAGCACGTTAAAACCTTGCAAAATCAAGGATTTTCACACACAAATACTCAACACGCCGAAAGCGCAGAACCTCTCACATATCTATTTTTACGCCAATTACAACAGGCTCTGGAACTAATCGCACGTTAAACGAACGATACACGCCATCAATAATTGCGCGAGCAAGAGATGCAACATCTTCACAAGTAGCATTATGCCTATTAGTCAACGCAAGAGTATGAAGTGAAGATAATCCAGCATTACAAGATTTTCTCTCGCCATCGCCGGCACCCTCGCCAGCACTATCACCAGCCCCCTCACAGGAAGCACCCTCAACATCACTAAGCTTAAATCCTTTATGGAATCCAGCATGATCTATAAGCCAAGCTGCAGATGTTTTCACACCCAAAGAACCATCTGGCAAAGTGGCATCAAATCTTGGAGCATCCTTCGGCAATCGCGAAGCATCATCAACACTTAAAATCGGATTCATAAAGAAACTACCGCAACTATGCCTGTCGCTATACAAATCATCCCCATCATGCCAAACTCCAGTCACATAATCCTCAGACTGTAACCGTAAAGCTTCACGAACTCCGTCTACGCTTTTAGAACCACGCATCCAAACATTCTCATACCGCGTTGCATCTTCAAGCATTCCTTTAGAAGCTCGAACTCGCAAAACTTCCCTACGAATCGCAGAAGTACTCATTCTCTCGCCAAGACTCACGTTAAGAGCATGAGCCAACTGACTATGAGATACAACACCTGTTTCACTATGCTTTAAGCAAAAAGTCACAGATAGCACAACGTATCTAGGAGTAGGGAAAAACTCAGATTTTTTAGCGCTATTTACATGATCCTCATACATGCTTTGTTTTAGAAGAGAAGTGCGATACCCAAAATGCATATCTTCACAAGATAATTCACTAGTTATCTTATTTTTACGATCCCAAACTTCTACAGATTTAACACTTTGCGAAACTTCCTGACCATAAGCGCCAATATTTTGCACAACAGAAGCTCCAACTGTTCCAGGTATGCCAGATAATCCTTCAACGCCTTCTAAGCCGAGAGAAATCACGTGAGATACAAAGTCATCCCAATTGCAACCAGCTTCTGCATTTACGTGAACAATATGCGAACCGGATTCATCAACACCATCTTCTGCTGGAGATGCCTCATCTTGCACGCTTATTGTTCTACGAGCATCGCGCACAACCACACCATTAAAAGGATTATCGCTGACTAGCATATTAGAACCGCCGCCTATAACGCATAACGGCAAACCTTTTTCATCTGCATCTTCAACAGCTTCAATAACTGCTACTCTGCTCGTTGGCTGTATAAAATGCAATATTTCTCCACCAACACCAATGGTTGTTAAATCAGCAAAATTTGGTTGCATAGTCATATATGTTATGTTACTCGGTAGCATACTCGAAAATTTTCGCAACTCTAATTTTTCGCACAAAACAAGGTTATTTCCAAAAACAAACTACTAGATACACACAAAACAAACTAGAAAATAAACCTAAAAAATTACTAGATAAAAATCACAAAAGCATACTCGAAAAAACAAAACGCTGAAAGCTTGAACACTCAGTCCAAAACTTCCAGCGTTATTTAACTTGCTATAAACAGCAAATCTCAGCCAAGAATAGCGAGAACGTCACGAGAAGAAACGATTAAGTAATCTTCACCCTCATAATGAACTTCAGTTCCGCCATACTTGGAGTAAAGAACCTTATCTCCCACTTTTACATCAACAGGAATTCGCTCACCTTTATCGTCACGGCGACCTGGGCCAACCGCAAGAACTTCACCCTGCTGAGGCTTTTCTTTAGCATTATCTGGAATATACAAGCCAGAAGCAGTCTGAGTTTCCGCCTGAGCCTGCTTTACAATAATCTTATCTTCCAACGGCGTGAGTTTAATCGACACTGTTGTCACCTCTTTCTTAAGAGAGATACTACATTTAGCGCAAACCGCATAAGACGAGGCTGACGATCACGTCTATAATCCATTTACGCACTATCTGTTATGATAGCGCAATTTTAGCACTCTGCCAACTTGAGTGCTAAAATTTTCAAAATTTAACTTCAATTCTGATTTCTACGAGCCAAGACTTCAAGCAAATCAGCGCTTCCAAGCGAATCCTCAGTTCGTTCAGGAGCTTCTACAACAACTTCATCACACGAATTGTTTTTAGAAGCAATAGAATCGCGATTAGGCTCAGAAGTATTTAAAAGATTTGCAACTTTTGATTCCACTGGAACAGCTTTAGCGACTTGCTTAGTTGACTTAATTTCCAAACTTTCTGGAGCATATGATTCTGAATTATTCGTGTTATTGGAATCATCTTTTTTAGAGCTTGAGCCAAGAGAGAACGAAATTAAATCATGCGATTTTAATGGCTCACTAGAAGAATCTACGCAAAGCGATGCTGTAGCTAAATCAAACACATCTAATCCGCGTGAAGCTCTTACAGTATTGATTTCATCAGTAAGATCCGAGTGAATTAAATCGCGAGAATTATTTGAATCAGATGAAGACTGCTCATTATTTTTAGAAACAGAAGAATCTACCGAATCTTGAACATCCTCAGCAGAAGCAGAATCAGCAGAAACACCAGAAACAGCAGGAGTAGAAACTCCATTTTCAAGATCAACATAATTTTCTGCAACTATTCCGCGACTCTCAAGAGCACGCTTTTTTTCTTGCATAGAACGATGTAAAGCAATACGGATTTCGCGCTTTTCCATAACAGAAGTAGCAACCGAATCATCCACATTGCAAGAATTTTCACTGCTATTTTCACTGATATTATCGTTACTATTTTCAACGTTGTTTTGTATATTTTCGCTAGTATTTTCTCTGCTATTTCCGCTATTTTCACGTTCAAGCTCATAATTACTATCTACACAATCAGAATGCGCAAGTTCATTTTCATTATCATGCGCAAATTCCTCATACGAATCAGAGTCAGAAGCAGAAGCAGAGTCAGAAGCAGAAACAGAAGACGCAGCAGATTCGCCAATACCACGATATTTTTTATAGACAGAAATCTCTCCACGCTTAACTCTAGATTCCCATTCTCTAGCAGCTTTTGAAGCTTTAATGCCGAAATATATCACTGTAGAAAATAGCGCGAAAGGAATAAGCGCAAATAAAGGCGAATATAAACCACTAAAACCAGTAAAAAGAACTACTAACGTGAGCACAAACAACAAAGACACGAGAATTCTACGTCGTCGTATTGAATCCCTACGCAATTGCCTTACTTTACGAATATGCTCTTGTGTAATCATCTTTATATTCTGCTTAGCAGGTTGCATACTAGCCCCTTCCGCAAATTTATTGGCATCATCACACATATGTGAATTAGTCCACTCATCTACTAGATGCAAAGATGACGAATACCTATCTTCACGATGCTCAAGCATAGTTTTCATGCTCTTAAGCGTCAGCTTTGGAAGCCATCCAAACAATAGAGCTATGACGATAATAACTAAAAGTAAAGTACTAATCGATTCATAACCCATAAGTACAAATATAAAGAGTCATTGGGATGTGCCGAAAAATCTTCAGATTTGGCGTGTCGCGATTTTATTAACAAATTAAATATTTATGTAATCGCTGACAATGTAATTTCTCATTCATCATGTACTAGTGAGGTGTGGAAATTACTTAACGAACAATAAAAAGCGAAACGGTATTTGAAGAAGTTACACCTAATCCAAACTATTTGTAAAACTAAAGTAAGCTAAAATCTAACTTTTACTACTACAAGCAACAACATTTAAACATGCGTAAAAAGTTGAAGCTCCTGTGAGGTAAGTAATTCCCACACCTCACAAACACAACAAGAACAAAAAACAACAAAAGATTATATAGTTTATTTACAATCACTGTCTAGGTCTGTACTAGGATATGTTGAGGAAGTACAGCTTTTATAACTGCATATTGATTCTGTATGTAAAGCGAAATGTTATTTAACACAAAGCTTTTTGATTGAATCAAAAAATAAACTTCGGAGGGTTCATTTGCCTACTTATCATTATCGTTGCAAGCAATGCGGATACGATTTTACAGAACAACAATCGTTCTCAGACGATCCTATTACGATTTGCCCAAAATGCGGCGAAGCAGAAGTGCGCAAAGTATTTTCCGCTCCACCAATCAATTTTAAAGGTAGTGGATTTTATAGAACCGATAAGTAATAAAGCGCACAAGTTAAGCGCATATTGCTAATAAGACTTTTACAACTGCGCATGCTTTTATAACATGCAAGTGCTTTTATAACATGCGCATATTCAAACAGGCGGATGTGTTGCGTGTTTTTGCGCTACAATCATACGTTCCAGCAGCACACGCGCGCTTTTTAATCACATGCGTTTTTTGCACCACATGCGTTTTTTACAGCACATGCGCACACTTCTACCACATGCGTTTCCAGAAGCATTGCGCGCACTTCTAATCACATGAACACACTTCTAACCACATGCGCGCACTTCTAACCACATAAGATTATTTTTCTTGAATTAGTGATTGCAATAGTTCATGATACAAATTATGATCCACTTACTTACTGATTTCATATCTAGAATGATTTCGCCAAAAGAAGCGCATGAGCGTTATGAGAGCGCACTTATAAAAAGGCGTAATAAAAGATTTTTACGTAAAATACTCATTGTAATAAGTTCGTTTATATTAATGATGTTTTGCATATCCGCAATAAGTGCAATGCAAGAAACACAGAATATTATTATTGCAAGAAAATCTATTGCAATAGGAGAAAAAATAACCTCATCTCATGTTCAAAGTATTACTGTTCCAAAACACGAAGTTTTTCAGCAAGTACTTAGATCATACTCATCAGATTTGAATCTAACAGCTTTATGTAACATAAAATCTGGCATGCCAATACTCACTAACGAAATTAGCAAGTCGCCAAATATCCCTAAAGGATACACAACGATTGACGTAACTTTATCTAGCGCAAATCAAGCACTAAAACCTGGAGAAAATATTTCTATTGCATTCGCTAAATCGCCAAATGATATAAATAATACAAATAAAGATAATCACAAAGAAATCGAGAATAATAACAGTCAAACAACAAGTGAAAAGAGAGCAAATTTTACAGTTTTAAGAGATGTACTTGTTATTAAAACACCAGATAGCAGACATATTGCAACGCTTGCAATGAGAGCAAATGACGCGCTAGAACTTCTGAACGCGCAATCCGACACGCCAACAGGTGCAATAATAGCCATAAAACAATAAAAACAACGAGTTTCTTTAAGCCTAAACTAACGTTTAACAACAAAATATTAAAAAAGTGTTACCAGACGCAAGAATATTACAAGTCAAACACTAATCAATATGCTCGTTAAATATTGCCCAATGAGGAGGTAATTGAGTCAAAATACGTTGATCATCGTCTTCTGATTTCTGAATTGAATTCTGAAAATCAGAAGGATCCAACTTTACGCCATCCATCTCAAACAATTCAGAACCTCGGCGAACCACGCGATTATGTTTACGCGGGGCACGCCGATTAGGATCATACGCCATTAACGCTCATCTCCATGCAACTCGCCAATACGAGATACAATGCGATCTACTTCTTTTTCAGGATTAACAAATGCTGCAACACTCCACACATTCATAACAACCCATCCAAGAGTTTCGAGATCTTGAATAAGCATGCGATGACGCTCTCTAGTAGATTGAATGCTCATGAATTGAGAATCATCAGTCAAAATAGCAATTTCATAAGGCTTATCTGGCAATCCCACAACAAGAGGAATCTTAATACCTGTATTTAATCCATAATTAGCGCAAACACGCAATCCCCTAGAACGAACTCGCTCAGCTAAATCAGCAAAAAGCACATTTTCATTGCGAGCTAGCATTTCAACAGAAGATTCATGAGAATTCAAATCACCAGATTTTGAAAGCTCATCTTCCAATACGGATCGCGTAGATTTTGAGCTATTAGATTTTTCAGAGTCTGAAACAGAATCAGAGTCAGAGTCTGAAACAGAAGGTTCAGAATCAGAAGAATCAGACGCTACAGAAGAATCAGCAGATGCAGAAGAATCAGCACTAACTTCATTAGCTACTACAGAATCACCAGCACCACTAGTACTAGAAGAATCAGAATTCACAGAATTATCACTCAAATTCTCTGCCCAAATAAGCAAATTCTTAAGCAGCTTAGGACCATCTTGATGCAAACGCTCATCATCCATGTCTTTAGACGTAAAAGCACAAACAATATCTAGATTCCTGCGAGATAAAGCCAAAGAATCCAACAGCATGTTTTTACCGCCTTCAGCTTCCAACAAACCGAATTGTTGCAAAAGGCGACCGTGCGAAGTCTTTGCATAGCAGAACGAAAGAATAACATCAGTAGCGTAAGCTCCAACAGCCTCATTGACGCTAACTAATCGAACGTGACGCAAGAATCGCGCCATATTCTCATCCTTAAATGCTAATGCTTTCAAATCAGCACCAAGACGTATACGGAATGCGTTAGTGAGCATCACAACTGCAAGAACATAACTAGAAGGAACAACAGTAAAAGTTTGAGCTCTTTGCTTAATCAACGACACAACTTCATCAATTTCTTTCTGGGAGCATTCAATCAACCCAGAAGACATAACAGGAACACCAGTTGCTTCAACTTGATGCAAACGCACTCTACCTTGCAATCGTTCTACAGGAATATCTTGATGAACCTCACCATAACCGTTAGACTCCAGGAACTTCGCCAAGAGTAAGGATCTGCGCAAAGCGTGAGATTTTATTCTAACCTGCGGCAATAAATCAACCAATTTCTTAAGGCATTGAGAGCTTATAGTAGATTTATGAGCGATAATAACAACATTTCGCGCTCTAACAAGCACAGACAATAATTCAAGATTCGAAATATGCTCTGCAGAATCAATTATTACAGTATCTGCAATAGGCTTAAACGGCAGTCTCATAGCTAAAGTCGAAGGCATGCCAATCATAATCGGCTTAGCACAAAGAACCAAATCAGCATAATCTCTTACCAAATTAGCGAAAGTCACACCAACACGATTACCTGCAAGCATAGTATGAAGTTGATTAGCTTCTTGAGTGTGAGCAAAAAGCAAATCACACAAATGCTTCATAGCTTCTTGTTGAACCATAGGCCCAATAGAACGCACGTGCTCAGTATCAACTTGCACAAATCTATCTGCCGCATCTTGCATAGCAGATCCATCTTGATGAGAAATAATTTCAGAAGAACGAACAATATCTTCAAAAACAGTAGTCCACCAAGCAAGTTGCAATTCGCCATCAAGAGCTTGACCTGTAATATGACGACGACGCAAATCTTCTACTAAATCACTTAATCCAGCTCTTCTAAAATCACGCTCTAAAACGCATCTACCAGGCAAAGTATCAAGAGATGTGCGATTATCGTGCAAAGAACGCAAACGCTCATCAAGCTTAGCAAAATCAGTATTTTCTAAATCCGCACCTTGACGAGTAGTAGCAAGAACAGAATCCAATGCAACAAGATTACGAGTTAGCATTTCTTGCGTATCAACAATATCGTCTAACTTAGGAGGCAAAACAGGCCATCCGCCATGAGGAACAAACAATCTCCACTGGGAAGCCTGTTGAGCAACAATCTTCAAAGCCTCATGCAAATCATCAACTTTTGCACCAACGCGTAGCAAATTACGCGCCTCTTTAACACGTCTTCTGCGCTCCCAGAATCCCATATCTGTTCCTTCAGATTTGCGCAAAGACTTAGGCTTACTTGCTTCAATCATAGATTCCAAATCGCGCTCAAAAATCTCAGGCTGGAAAACATCTAGAACACGCCGTAAATTCTTCAAAACTGTTATTTGACGCGCCCATTGTCTAGCAGTATTGGGAACAGGGAAACCACAATTTTGAACAGTTGTTTTAACTTGTTCACGAGTTGCAGGAAGTAATTTAGTTAATACATCAACAACTCTTTGATAAACATTAACAGCTTCACTTTCGTCAAAAACAGATGCACCAAACCATGGAGTATCTTCCGGAGTAATAGTAAATTCACCGAGTTTGTCTGCATCGTGAAGCTTATGCGCCCAAGATTCAAGATGCCCAGATAGCAAGCGAGCGCAATTAACATCAAATCTCACATGAGTTGAAGGCCTAGAAGGCAACATAGCTATTGCAGCAAGATTTTGTATAGTTTGATAAGCAGAAATACCCCAATGCTCATTATCTTTATGCAAATCTCCAAGATAACGAGTTAAACGAGCGCGAACACCAACAAGCTCATCTGCAACTTGTTCAAATCGCGATGATGCAACACTATGACGCACTCCTACAGCAGAAATAAGCTGAGAATCCACATGTTTAGCGATATGAGGATCAGACACATCTACAGCCAAAGACGAGATTTCATGAGCGCTTAAAGCGTGACGGAATCTACGTTGTTGTTCACTAACATTTGCAACATATAGAACTGAATGCCCAGCTAATACAGAACGAGATGCCACAGATGCAGCTAAAGTAGCAGAATCACATCCTGCATCAATATTCATAAAAACAGAAGTTCCAGATGCAGCCAAAGTAGCAGCATAACGGACTGTATTATCTACATCACCTACTTCAAACTCACTATGAGGATCTGCGTCAAAAGGTGTGTATTGCGGAGCGTTAAAAGCCTTAAGTTTGTTTATAGCGTCCTTATCTGAAAAAATCGCATCAATCATAGTGTTACCAACAACACCTGTTTTTAATGCTTCTATAATATGATCGCCTTCTGTTACAAATCTTGTACCAGCGTCTGTGAAACATCCAAGAACAATATCTCGCTCAATATCAAAATCAGGAAAAACGCTACGAGCTTGCTCACTGACAGCAGCAAATACAGCGGATGTTTCTGGAGTTCCACTTTCATAATTAGAACCATCAAAAAGAACCTCTTCACGAAGTTCCACTCCACGCTCATTTAGACGCTGAACCAAAGCATGATTTAAACGAACATTACCAGAAAAGTAGATAGACGCTACTGTTTCATCTTGAGAACTATCTCGAACTACACGAACAGGATAAGTCAACACAGGAACATGATTGCCATTGAAAGAAGCTACTCCAACAACAAGAGATAACTCTGAAACTCCGCTTTCATGCGCTTTATTATCTCGATCTTCACATACACGATTCAAATTGCGACCGGCAGCTCTTAATATTCCAGAATCTCTAAATAGTGCTTTCAACGTGACTTTTCCACTAGCAAAAAGTTGAGCAATTCCAGAAGGATGTGCATGAGTAAGCTCAAGCTTAGCTTGCAATTTAGTAATATCCTCTAGCGGAGAAGGAACTAGCTGCGATTGATAATCGTCACGCCATTTTTTAAGATCATTTATCAAAGCAACATTATGACGAGTTGCACCTGTTTCAAAAGATTCACCACTATTCATATCATTCACTTCCCATTGCTTTGCGGTATGAATCGTATCCGCTATTTCTAGCTAAAGCTTCATCGACATCAGCGTTTGATTGAGCTGCAAGCCAAGCATACAAATCATCATAAAGATTCGTGTTCATAGCTAAATACGGCAACAATTCAGAATATTTTGCCATTTCAAATTGCTCAGAAAAATCTGAAGTTTGCTTCGCTTCATCCGATGTAAATCCGCCAGCTTCTATAACTTCATGATTAGAATCAAATTCACCTTGTGAAACTTTCTCAAAAACAGACCCAGGCTCGAATGCAGGCGTATATTCATCGTAAAAATCATTATTTACGAATTGAGAAGATTGAGAAGAAGCTGAATCATAAGACGATCCAACATTAGAATTAGCAAAAGAATCGTAATTTGATTCAGATTCACTAGTAGAAAGCTCATTATTCTCAAATTTTGCATTATCAGACGTTACAGAATCTGTATGCGAATCTTCTGATTCTACAGACTCAAAAATATCCTGATTTTGAACATTTTGCGCATTGTTTTCTTCTGAAATTTGATTATAAAGCTGCGTATTTTCTTGAGAATTTTCTTGAGAATTGTTTAGCGAATCACCTTGCAAATCGGATGATAAATCATCAGACAGCGAATCAGACAGCGAATCATCTTGCAAGTTCTCTTTACTATTTTCTTCACTATCAGCTGAATCTTTATCGGAAACACTATTTTCAGATTCGCTAACAGAACTATCAGAAGACGCATCAGATTGCTCAACATCAGATTGCTCAACATCAGATTGCTCAACAACAGATTGCTCAACAACAGAACTTTCTTGAGCGTCATCAAAAAGATTACGAGGCTCAACTTCTTCTTCTTTACGAAGAACTGGAATTTCTACTTCAACAGCATTAGCATCTGGAACATTTATATTTTCAGAGCTTAAAACTGAACCTTCATGATTCCAAGTAAGCTCTGGCTGTGAAACAGACTGAGCATGGAAAACACCAGTAGGCTCACCTGCACGCAAATCTAAAATTTGATCAACCGATAAATCAGAAACATCCGGTTCTTGGCGGTTATCGTCAGTAGCATAAGAGAAAAGATCTCTTACAGAATCATCTTCACTAGCATCTTCTTCAACATGCACAAAATCAATAGGAACATCACCAAATTGCATACGCATTATGCTGTTCGGAAGTTGAAAATCAATATCCGGCTCTAAACGCATTAAATTGCCATTATCCCCAACTAAGTAAGTGCCATTAGTTGAATGAAGATCGCGGATAGTTGCAACACCATTCTTGCTAACAATCAGCAACGCGTGACGCTTAGACATAGAACGCTTATTATCTACAATATCTATACGCTTAAAGCCATCATCTCTTAAAGGTCTAATAGGTTTACGACCAATCTCAACTGATTGACCTGCTCCAATTCGAGCTTGCTCTACGCCACCTACTGTAATCATCCAGCGTTGTACTGTTTGTTGACTGGCCACGCTAATGCTCCCTTCACAAAACACACTACCTTCTATTGTGTCATGCTTTGTGTATATTGCGAGATTCTATATAAAAATTTTGTGCTATAAGGCAAATTCTGTTCTATAAGACAGATTTTGTACTATAAGACAGAAATTTATATTTATATACAAAAAGAGCCCTGAACTTTTGCTCAGGGCATCTTACATTCTTTAAGCGACTCACGCCTCAACGCGCTGAACCTTTCCAGCCTTAATGCATTTCACGCACACGCGAAGACGAACATTCTCGCCATCAATAGTAGTGCGAACTGGCTGAAGATTCGGGCGGAAGGTGCGCTTATTGCGGATATGTGAATGCGACACAGAGAAACCGGTTTGCGGTCCCTTGCCACATACTGCGCAACGAGCTGACATGATGAACTCCCTAATTCTAGACTTGCAAGTCTTGCGTCGTTCAATCACACAAATACGCATAAACAGATAAGCGTGTATGAACGCACAACTACACAAGTATATCACTTGTCAAGACAACTATTCAAACTCTTATTAAATTCTAAAGAATCACCCTTTAAAATAAGCCTAGATTTAGAACGAATATCCGACACTTTTTGTGCTCCAAGCAATGCCATAATATTACGAATTTGCTCTATCCATTCAAAAATTCGCTGCTCTAGTACTTCTTCACCACTATGCATAAGAATGTGCAAAAATTCTCCAGCAACTCCAACTGCTTGAGCACCTAACGCTAAAGCACGAATCACATCAAGAGGAGTACGCACTCCTCCACTTGCAAACACTTTTATACTTCCATTATTGCAATTCTCATATCTCATAACATCTAGCAAAGATTCAACAGTCGTAAGACCCCAAGAACTCAAATATCCATAATCGTTAGAATCCCTACGAGAATTTTCTATAGTTATAAAATTCGTGCCTCCACGTCCACCAATATCCACAAAACGCACACCGAGATCATATAATCTACGAACATCTAAAGAAGTTATTCCGCAACCAGTTTCTTTAACAATCATAGGTATATTCGCTTTATTGCAAGCAATCGAAATATTTTTAATATTTAGCATCCAATCACTAAAATCACGATCGCCCTCAGGCATAACTAACTCTTGAGCAACATTAAGATGAACTTGTAAAGCGTTAGCGTTAATCATTTCAATAGCACGCATAGCGTCAGACGCACTAGTTCCAGCACCAACATTTGCAAACACAAAACCTTTAGGATTTTCATCACGAATAACACTAAAAGTATCTATAAGAGAAGGGTCTTTAAGAGCTGCACTCAAAGAGCCAGAAGACATAGGAATATTCGTTTTGCAAGAAACTCTAGCTAATTGAGCATTCACAGCTTTAGCTTCTTTGCTTCCGCCTGTAATTGCGTTAATATACAACGGAATTGGCGAGGAATATCCCCAAAAACTCACACTAGAATCCACGTTTTCTAGCGAAATGTTTGGCAAAGAAGTCGGCATAAAACTTATATCATCAAATCCAGCTTCAGAATTAGCTTTATATTGCTCGTCTGCAATAGCCAAATGCATATTTTTGCGATTTGAAGTTATTTGAGATTCTAAATTAGAAATGACATTTTTTATAGTAATACGAGAGGATTTTTTATTAGGCGAAGAATTAGACAAAGAATTAGACAAAGAGGATTTTTTATTACACAAATTAGACGATTCTAAATTATTAGAATTACACGAATCCATTTTACTCGCATTACGTTTTGCAAAAGCTCCAGCAGTAATAGGATCACCTTCATGAGGTAAATGAATATCGTCAAAATCTATTTCTTCATGAATATACGAAATTTTCTTCTTATTACCTGTATTATATTGAGATAATTTTTCGCTAAATTCATAATGCAAAACTATGTTTTCTGAAGATTTTCCAGTACCGTTAATTTTAGCTACATTAAGATTTAGCGGCTTAATTCCATCTGATTTCCAAGTATCTTTAATATAAGAAATACCGTCTTTATTGTATGAACTAGCTAAAGCGATTCCACAATCGCCACCGCCAGCACCACTAGTTTTAGCAGCAGCACCAACAAACTTTGCTGTTTCAATCAAACTAGTTAGCATTGGAGTTTCAATAGGAGTTTGAGTTAAATCGCTCAAATCTCTCAAAAGTTGACGATTACATTCCAAACCATGCGAAAGACTTATTAAATCGTCGCTTTCAAGCACTTTCACAAGCCTTTGTACACAAGCTTCACTTAACAAACAAAAATCTTCATAAGTAAACAATTTTTGCGATAGTCGATTTGATTTAACACTGCTAACTAACGAAGAACTCGAAGAAGGAATACCAGTCCAACCAACAAGTAATTTTAAAGATGGGTTTACATTCAAACGTTTTACTTCTAAACGTGGCCACTTTTTTCGCACAAGCTTATGAAAATCAAGATCCCCAGAATTTACCATCTCTATTTCAGCTTTAAGCCAATCGCGATAATACGCTCTATACATAATCCAACCGCCGTAAACACTAGCAGCCACATCTCCGCCACTTCCAGAACCTTCTACTAGAGCAGATGCAATCAATGCCAGCTTACAAATATCCGGAGTAGAAATATCTAAGTCATACCACTTACACAATGCACGAACTACAGCAACTGTAACTGCTGCTGAAGAACCCAATCCATATTTTCTGCCTGAACGCGAATCATCTAAATCACTAGAAATACGCACGTTATAACACTTATTCAAGGGCTTTTTATATTGTTCAAATGCAAATTTATCTACAACATTCATTGCGCAAAGCACATAAGAGTAAAATTGCGCATATTTTTCTTCTTCAACAAGAATATCTTTACCATTAAAAGAGCGCTTCCAATATAAAGTTTTGTATTTTGAATTTTTGTTGACTTTTTGCTGCAAGCGCTGAGAATCCAAAGATACACAAGAAGAATCAACGCTTTCATCAGCAGAATCACAAGCAGAATCACCAGCAGAATCAACACTTTCAGAAACAGATGATATAGAACCGTATACTGTTGGAGAATCTAATTTATTAAAATCTTTTAATTCTGAATTAGATTCACTTAAAAACTTACTGGAATAATTCTTACCGTGTATATCTGTTATGCGCAAATCATCATCATCGATTGTTGCGCTCACATAGCGATTTACAGCTACTACAATTGCAGCAGCTCCATCTACAACTGCATATTCACCTGCAATATAAAGCTTTCCCGAAGCCATGTCTTGCACTTTGCTCATGATATCCCCATATCGTTTATATATGTCTAAAGCGCCTAAAATGAGTATTTCTACTATCTACATGATATTACTAGCATAAAATCCTACACACTCACTACACACTCACTACACACTCATTTTCTAACAAAAATACGTACTCCATCTCCAGGCAAAGCGACCATAATACGAATCGGTTTATTAGAAGACAAATTTGAATTATCTAAAACTTTAGAAATATGCGAGCGCAAATCATTTGCAACTTTCTCTGCTTCACTTTTAACAGTAAGAACTTTCACATTAGGACCAGCATCCATAGTTGCCCAAACAGGCAATCCTTTTGAACGCAAATTTTTTATAATTTCCAATACTTTATAACTATCTTCAGTGATGTAATTAACAGGAGGTACAGCATTATGCATTGTTTCATGCATGCCCATGAAATTTTTCTCTACTATGTTTCCTAAAGTTTCAATATCACTATTTTTTATAGCACAAATTGCGTTCTGAAAATCTTTTTCCGATTGCTTAATCCAGGGCATATAGGTTGGCGATGTTTTTACAGTTCTGCTCATTGCTTCTCGACTAGAAATTGGTTTAGGCGCAGAATCTAAAACTATTGCGATCATTGCTAATTGAAGATTTTCAGGCATTTGGATAGGCTCTGCATATGAAGATTCATCATCTTCTCCAGCATTCCAAATTGAAAGTCCTCCAAAAATAGATCTACATGCAGATCCAGAACCTCTTCGAGCGAGTTTAGATAATTCACGAGGACTTAAATTTAATCCCGCGGCATATGCTCCAGCTGCAGCTAATGCAGCAAATCCGGATGCACTAGATGCTAATCCTGCTGCAGTTGGAACGCTGTTATGAGATACAACATTAGCTTTTAGGGATATTCCAGCACGAGCACGTATAAGATCTAACATAGAAATTATGCGATTACGTACTTTATTCGACTTGCCACCAACAAGTGTTATACCGTCTAAAGAAATGTTATCTTCGGATAAATTCTCATCAAAACTAACTTGTGTTTCAGTTCCCCAATCTGCAAGTGTTAAAGATAGCGAAGAAGCATAAGGCAAAATCAACTCTTCATTACGCTTACCCCAATATTTAATGAGAGCAATATTTACATTTGCACAAGCGCGAGCGCAATTAGCATTCATTGAATCATCGTAAAATACTGACGGATTAACAATCACGCTTTGCATATACTCTCACTTTCACGACTTAACACACTCATGTTGTTATGCACTCATGCACAACTTAACGCATTCACACGCTCACACACAACTTAACACGCTAACATATCAATAACTTAGTCAAATAACGTATCAATATCTTATTAAATTATTATTTTCCGCTAATATCAACAATCCAAGTTTTTTTAGCTCCAGCAGATTTGAAAGCATCGCTAACTTTGTATGCGCAATCTTCAGAATCAGCAATCGCTATAACGCAACCTCCTCCTCCACCACCAGTTAATTTTGCGCCTAGCGCTCCGTTAGAATAAGCAGCATCAACTAAATCATTTAGCAAAGGAGTACTAATTCCAAGCTTATCTAAAATTCTATGAGCACGAATCATTTTTATTCCCACATTTTCGCTACTTCCATGTAACAAATCATCTTCGGCACTTAAAGCAATATCGCCTAATTCTTGCAAAAGAGAATTTACGAAAGTAGGATTTTCATCACGCTTTTTTCGTAAATCTTCCACAGTTACTCTAGTCATGCCTTTTAACCCAGAATCAGCGAGTACAATCCAAGCTCGCATATTTATATTCATATAATCAAATGATCCATTGCAATATTTCACAGGCAAAAGAGATGAAGTTGCAACAGCATCCAATCCAGAAGGTCGCCCGTGAGCTACACGCTCAGCTTGCTGAGTTAAAGAAAATAATTGCGACTGATTAGCGTCAATACCATAATAATCCAAAATAGCGCGAATAATTGCGCCAGCAGATGCAGCAGAAGATCCTAATCCTCTTTCAGGTGGAAAATCTGATTCTGTCAATACATACAAGCGTTCCCCATCCCAGCCTGCAAAATCTAACGCGCAATGAATAGCAGTTCGAATAGAGGAAAATCTAGGAGGGATATTTCGCAATAATCCAGTAAATCCTAAAGCAGAAAAAACAATATTATCGTCAATATTGTTGTAAATATTATCGTGAACACTATCTTGAGCACTAGTTCCAACACTACCAGCACTGACCACGCTATGGGAATTAAGGAGACTAGCGGAATTATGTGAATTTAAGGAAGTAGTCTTCGATTTTAACTCAAAAGATTTATCTAACTCAAAATTAAAAGTGCATTCATTAGAAACAGTGGCTCGCATACAAAGATTTCGCAAAGGCAATGCAACAGCAGGATAGCCATACACAACTGAATGTTCACCAAAAAGTATTACTTTTGCGCATGTTTTTCCAACGCCAAAACGAGGAGTTACACAAGACTTACTAAAAGCATCATACGCATTTGACGCATGACAAATTGTTTCACACGCGCTACTCAACGCATAGCCTCCTACAAGCAAAGATTACAAACAACTTTTCTAATCTAATCTTCAACGAATTAAAAAACTACGATATTTCAAATAAGCTCACAACACATTCACAAAATATTTTTTATTTTTCGTTCGATTACTAATTTATGTTATGTTAGAAAATTTAACGAATAAAAATATGAATAAGAACTAATAAAAATGAATAAGAACAAATAACAATCTGCTTATATGCCGAAAATACAAAATACAAAAAATATTTCAATCAAAAACTAGTGTATATATGCCAAAAACGGTGCTATTTGAGTTATTTTCTAAAACTTGTAAAACAGATTAAATTAAAAAAACTAATATAAACTAAAAGGCGAAAGCAACAATAAAGTCACTTTCGCCTAAAAGCATTAGCTATTATTGCATTACGCAAATTTAGCCAAAATTTGCTATGAACTACTTAAGTTCTACAGTAGCGCCAGCCTCTTCGAGAGCAGCCTTAGCCTTATCAGCATCTTCCTTCTTAGCCTTCTCGAGAACAGCCTTTGGAGCACCGTCAACGAGAGCCTTAGCTTCAGCCAAACCAAGGTTGGTCAAAGCACGAACAGCCTTGATGACTGCAATCTTCTTATCGCCAACGGAAGCGAGAACGACATCAAACTCGTCCTTCTCTTCCTCAGCAGCGCCAGCAGCAGCTGGAGCAGCGGCAACAGCGGCTACAGGTGCAGCAGCTTCAACATCAAACTTCTCTTCAAAAGCCTTGACGAACTCGGAGAGCTCAACGAGGGTCATTTCACCAAAAGCTTCAAGAAGCTCTTCATTAGTGAGCTTAGCCATAATGGCTTCCTTTCTTACTTGGCCGATAGGCACACGTTGTGCCTTAAGCCATCAAATTTTTTATTATTATTTGACTCATGCAGCAAGCTGCAAGGGTATCATGCGGCCTTTTCCTGCTTTTCGCGCAAAGCGTCGATAGTACGCACAGCCTTTGTTGGCAAAGCGTTGAACAGGTAAGCGGCCTTGGACATAGTGCCCTTGAGCGCGCCGGCCATTTCGGAAAGCAACTGTGGGCGAGACTTCAAGTCTGCAAGCTGCTTTGCACCTTCGGCATCGTAAACGGTTCCATCTGCGAAACCGCCCTTGATAACGAGGGTCTTATTCTCTTTGGCAAAATCACGCAAAGTCTTAGCAGCCTCAATGAAATCACCTTTTACGAAAGTGATTGCAGTTGGACCGGCGAGAAGCTCGTCAAGACCTTCAATGCCCGCTTCCTTAGCAGCAATACGAGCAAGCGTGTTCTTAGCCACAGAGTAGGAAGTATCGCGGCCTAGCTTTTCACGCAAATCAGAAATCTGCGGAACTGTAAGCCCGCGGTACTCGGTGAGGTAGACAGCGTCTGCATTACGGAATAATCCAGTAAGCTCTGCAACTACCGCTTCCTTTTCGGGCCTCTTCATGGCGTTCCTTCCTAAATCGGCCGTCGATTTGAAAGAAACACATCAAGCTTAATCTAAACAGAGCAACAAAAAAGCTCTGCGCACTGGCAGAGCAACAAACAAAACACTAAAGCGTTTAAACTTTCGATTTACAATAAACAATTTGCAAATCATTGCTCAACCTGTGCTGGCATGACACATCAATTTCAGGAATCTCGCGATTCCACCAACGGTCTGTGGTTTACGTTGGGATAGTTTAATATGCATCTAAGACAATGTCAAGAAAATAGAAGAAAGTATTAAGCAAGTATCAAGAAAATAGAAGACAATATCAAGCGAATTTGCAGTAAATCTAAGAATAAATTTAGAAAAACAAAAATAAAAACAGAAATAGAAACAGAAAGAGGGCATGTAATCACACGCCCTCTAATTTTTCTTATGCTTGCGAACTAAATTCTTGAAGTTAAATTCTTGAAATTCAATTCACATTTACTTACATTTACAGCACAGCTACTTATTTACAGCACAGCGTTAGCAATAAAATCAAGCAAGAACAACAAAGAAACAATCCAAAGCATTGGATGAATTTCCTTAGCGCGCTTCTTGCAAGTCATCACTAAGCAGTACATAATGAATCCGGCTGCGATACCGTAAGAAATGTTGTAAGAAAATGCCATGAATACAGCTGCGAAGAATGCAGGAATTGCCTCGGAAATATCATCCCAAGCAATTTCCTTCAAAGAACTTGCCATCATGCATCCAACAACCACAAGCACACCAGCAGTTGCAGCAGCAGGTACAGCGGAAACAACTGGAGCAAGAACTATTGAAAGTGCAAAACAGATTGACACAACTACTGAAGTCAAACCTGTACGACCACCTGCACCAATACCTGCAGCAGACTCTACATAAGTAGTGGTGTTAGAAGTACCGAAGATTGCACCAACAGAAGTTGCAATGGAATCAGCAAACAAAGCGCGATCCATCTTGGAGCTAAATCCGGAGCCGTTTTCCAAAGCACGCTCGTCCGCTTCAGAGAAGATTCCAGTACGACGACCAGTACCAATGAAAGTACCCAAAGTGTCGAAAGTATCAGACATTGAGAAAGCAAAGATTGTTATTAAAACCAGCGGAATACGATCAGGACGTGAGAACAGAGTTGGGAATCCTTCGTTTGTAAATATTGCACAGAAAGTCTTAGGCAAATCATGGAAAGCGCCCATGATTGACACAGAGTTGTTCATAGTAGTCAAACCCATTGGAATACCAATGATAGCTGTAACAACAATGGAAATAAGCAAAGATCCGCGAACATTCAAAACAGTAAGAATAATTGCCAAAATCAAGCCAATAAGGAACAACCATAGAACTGGGTTCTTTAGAACAGCAAGACCTGGAATTGCAGGAGTTGCACCAAATTTAGATGCAATTGCTACAGCTTCTTTGTCTTTTGGAGTGAACTTAATCAAATCAACGTTCACCATGCCAACATAAGCCACGAATAAACCGATGCCACCGCCGATTGCGTGTTGTAACGAAGTCGGGATGGCACGAATAATCATTTTACGAATTTTAGTAACGGTAATAAGAATGTTAATTAAACCGCATAAGAACACCATACACATGGCATGCTGCCAACTAAAGCCTAAGCCTTTTACGACAGTGAACGTAAAGAACGCATTAAGACCCATACCAGCAGCTTGAGCGTAAGGCACGTTAGCAAACAGACCCATAACAAGCGTGCCAATAATAGCTGCAATAATTGTTGCTAAGAACACGCCACCCCATGGCATACCAGTTTCTTTTAATACATTTGGATTTACGATGATTATGTACGACATTGCGAAGAATGTAGTGAGACCTGCAGTGATCTCCGTTGGTACATTCGTGCCGTTTTCTTTGAGATGGAAGAACTTTTCCATAAACTCTCGGTTCCTTGGTTTACAAGCGCAAAAGACCATAAAAAGCGCGGCGAAGGCTCTTGAGCAATCGCGCACGCAATTACATTTGGGCATTCACGCAGAGGTTACTGCGACTCGCCGGCATAGCGAAGGCATCGCAAAATCTCACATAAAATTATGAAAATTGCGAAACCTTTGAACACCGAACGTCTTAGACAATACTCGTAAGTGCTGACCTAAGATTTGCTCGCGATTTTAGATTTTTATGTAAAAAAAAAAGGTCTTTGCATACAATAGCATGCAAAGACCAAATAAATTACAATACTTCTAAAATAAGCAACAGCCTACTTTTGAGAATTTCGCAAGAGCGCACCAGCATAAGCTAAAATGCTAGCAACAAAAACAGTTAAGAGCGCACTTACGCCAGTATTAGGTAACTTACTTACAACAGTATTAGGTAACTTATTAGACGAAACCTTACTTTCAACGGTAATATTCGTCCAACCAAGCTGATTACCATTCTCATCAATAAGAGCAACCGTATGCTTACCAGAATAACCAGCAGGGAACAATGCATCAAATTGAGGTTTGCCATTAAGCATATAAACCTTCACACGATCAGCTCCACTAGCGTCCTTAAGCAAACGAGGAGATGAATAAATATATGCATAAGCATACACAAAACCATCAGCCTTCAAATGAGAAATAAACTCCTCATTAGAAATATTCGCAATAACTCTATTGACAGCATTAGCGTACGCTACATTCTTCGCACCAATAGTAAGCTTACCTTTCAATTCAGGATTAAGACCATCAACACTAGAAGGAGCAAGAGCATTCACGGATGTAGGTGCTGGAGCAACAGGCTTAACAGGCTCAACCGGAGTAGAAGGATTTACTGGATCAGATTCATGTTTAGCTACACACTCAGAATCATGAACATCACTAGCTTCATCCACATACTCAAAAACAGGACTTACATGCAAAGACGGACGAGACATATCAGATTCAGCTGTTGCAACAACACGAATCCAATCACCGCGCTTTACATCCAATAAACCATGACTTTTAACAGCGTTAGCAAACTCTTGCGAAACTTTCAAAGACTCTGAGAGTTTAGCACTATACAAAACTTCATTGTTTATCATTAAAGACAATGTTATTGCTTTGCCATTATTGCCTTTCTGACGCAAATACGGCTCATTCTCTTTAATAGTAAAGCGAATCTTTCCGCTCTTTGGAGCAAGCCATGCAATTGCAACACCACCAGCACTACCAGGTGAATCACTTAGCAAGCCATGTATATCTTTTCTATTTTCAGGATAGTTACGATTTGGATAATCTATTCCAGGTCCATAATAACTGTCAAAAAGCCAGTTAGGATACTGCGGATCCTTAGATTTCAAATCCTCCCAAGTTCCACTGTCACCATCCTGTTTCTGACCATGCCAAATAGGTCCTTGATGATTATCTTGATATTCACGAACCCAATCCCAAGTCATCTTAGGCTTAATTACATAATCAATGAAAGCAGAATCAGAAGAATTATCTCCCTCAAGAGAAAATCGTACAATATCGCCTTCTAACACATTTGCAGAAGGTTTTAGTACAGAACCACTACGCAAAACTTGCATTTTAGTTTCGCTTCCAACTTTTATCATAGATAAAAGATCGCATACATTTGTAGTAAGCTTTTTACCTATAGGCACATAAATGGTCTTATTACCATTTTCATTACCTGTTTCAAAGTCAATATTTTTAATAGAAATAGCCTTAACGTCACTTTCAGCACAACCAATATCTGGGTTAGATACGATCTTAGATCCAAAGAAATCATGCTCAAAATTAAAACCATTAAGATCATGAATTACTGTACCGGAATTTATTGCTGGAGATCCCTTAGCAAGTAGATAATTAGCAAAAGCATTATTATCGCCTTGACGAGAATAAATTTTGCCATTCTTATTAAAATCTTTTATGCCAATTACGTTAGATTTGAATACTTTGAGAATATCATCTGCCTTCAAAGCTTTTGTATCGCTTCTAGGAGTTGATTCATAATTTATATACAAATTATTCTTATATACTTGTCGATTATTCCTATTCCATTGAGCATTTTTTGTTGTAGCATTGCTAAGAGAACCGTTATTTTCATCAACGCTAGCAAAAATATTATTTTCCATAAGACCTGGGCCATTAGTTCGGTCCGTCAAAACTTTCACACCTTTACGCAATATAAACGTATTGTTGTAAATATGCGCAGTGCTATAAGTTGTTGGTAAATCAATTGCGCCATTATCTCCTACAGCAATGTTGTATCTGAATGTAGTGTTAATAGCAAAATAATTACAAACCATTAAAGTAGCAAAAGTATTATTTTGCGAATAGTTATATTGGTAAAGAGTGCCATCACCAAAATCAGCATCCCAAGGCTGACCATCGCCATTACCGTGATCAGCGTTCAATGTTTCATAAGCTTCGTTATACTCAAACAATGCATTCTTGCATCTCCAAGGCCAAATAGCAGCAGCAGTTCTTCCGGAAGAAGTTAAATAATCTTGAGTGTTAATATGCTTAGCAACCTTAGAAGATACATTTCCTTTAACGAGTGGACGATCGCAATACATTACTGTAATAGCATCACCACCAGCGCCATATACAAAATTATTTTCGATTACAACATTAGTTTGACCATATTTAGCAATTACAGAATCCTTAATAGCTCCACCAGCGCCATTAGAGTAATCAAAATCGTTATTCCAATTGCGTGAGTTATCAATATAATTCAAATACGAAGTGTAACCTACTGCGATACCCCATCTATCTACGTCTTCAACTCTATTATTTTTTATTGAAATATGATCAAAACGAGATACATGATTTTGTAAATATGCATCATCGGCTGCACTCTGACGATATTTTGGCAAATGAGCCATAAAATATATACCGCCATTTGCCATATGCTTGTTGTAAATATTGCCATCAACGTCATGAATATAGCAATTCTCAATACTGACATTACTCATAGTAGTACCGTTTTCAGCAATACCAGCAATGCCAGTCCTATCCATACGATTTTGTCTTCTATCTAATTTTGTACCGTCAGAATCAGCCTGCTCAGTCCATTTCCATGTTTTAACTGGATCATAAACATTCTCATCGTCATTCGTGATTTCTAAATTCTTCACAGTAATATAAGAAGAATCCTTAATGAGAATAGTTGACGAAACATCACCCTTATGCTTATGAGGACTTCCACCAATTAGTGCTTTATAATCCTGATGCCACTGACTATCTTTTACACCGTTTGCAGCAATAAGCGGAGCAGGCTTAGATGGATCTCCATAATCCATAAAAGTTATAGGCTTATTTTCAGCACCAGATATATCCTTAATATGTAAAGATTGATTATTAAATTTAGAACCTCTTTTTAGAAGAATCTTATCTCCAGGCTTAAAATCCTTCATAATTTCATTTATTTTATTTAATGTTTTAAGAGGTTTATCAGCAGTAGTTCCTGTATTATTATCATTTCCTTCTTCACTAGAAACATAAAAGCTACGACCTACAACACCCCCCCCCCAACTCAGTTTCTTGACCAACTGCAATATTGGTGAAAAAAGTGCCTACAACACATGTACAACATACAGCAGCTAACGCTCGCTTTAGATTTATAACACTCATATTCTATAGTCCTTCTTCAATAGAAAAACAATTATTTACGTGACTCTATTGATCGATAATGAACGCCTTTACTCACATCTATCAATAGAATATTTTTTGAAGTTATATTTATGTAATTATTATTTTTTAATTGATATTGTTATACCGTATCTGCAAGCAACCTTGCCAACATAAACGGAATACTATTATATTAGTAAATATAATTAACAATTTCAGTTTAACTATAACATCACGATTTCTCTAATACAATATGAATTTATGCTTATTTTGTAAACAATCTTATAGATTTATTTACTAAGTAAGTAAAGTATAGATTACGTACTAGTGAGGTGTGGAAATTACTTAACGAACA
>NZ_KQ961869.1:0-3345 GCF_001563665.1 Gardnerella vaginalis
AAAGGATATTTGCTACGGTTTTACATTTTTTCATAGAACTATCTCGTAAACTATTTTTATTTCGGTAATTGTATCAAATTTTGCGTTTTATATAGTAGATAATCAGAAATGGTATAACGAATGCTATAACAACGTAAGACATGAATATAAAGAAGAATTCTCGCGCAGAAGCATCTGATAAAATCAAAACGGCTGGTGGCAAAAGTATTGCAAAAATAATAGATGGTAGGAACAAAGATTTAGATATTTTTAATGTCGTCTTGTTAATAAAAATGAGATGTAGTGGATATAGATATAGTCCAAGGTCTAAACCTAACCAGATAAAAAACGCTCTATCGTCTATGCACTCAAACGGATGGCCGCTAGGAGATAGGCTGTCGTTTTTAGGTATGCTATCGGCAATTAGTGATAAGACAACTGGAATAATGATAATACAAGCAATATAAGTGTAAAAATATACTATTTGTTTTCTTGTCATTTTTGTCATTTTTGTCATGAGAAACTATTCCTTTGCAAAGTTTAATCACTATTCAATTATAACTTTCCGTAGTTGGTTTAGGTATTTTTTGTGGGATGTGAATTATGTGTATTGGTAAACCTGAAGGAGTGTGAAAATCGCTGCAAAATATGAAGAAGTGCACGAATTGCTTAGAAAAAGGCTGATCTTAATGCTAGTTTGAGTTTTCTTGCGTGCGTGCCAGGCTGCATCCGTGTTCCAATAGCCAACTGTATTTTATGCAATAATACTAGTTGTAATTTGGGTAATTAGGATTATTTGGGTAATTGTTCGGATTATTCGGGTAGTTTGGATTGTTATTCGGATAATTTTTGAGTAGTTCTGGTTATTCGGATAGTTATAATTCTGGCTATTTGGATTCACGTAATTTGGGTCTACGTAATTTGGATCTACGTAGGTCGGATTCTGATAATTCGGATTTGCATAGTTCGGATCCACGTAACCTTGATTTGCGTAGTTTTGATTGTTTGAATAATTGTAGTTATTGTAATTATTGTAGTTCTGATTTGAATATTCGTAGTTTTTGTTGTTGCTGCTGCTTGGAATGTATGAAAGAAAATATGATCTGCTATATAATAAAGTGAAGCTAGATATTAGAATTGGTGGAACATGAATAAGTTAAGTAAAAAAACGAAAACACTGATAGTTTGTATTTCAATAGTTGTGGTTATCGTTTGTTTTATAACCTTATTCTTGCATCATATTGATAATAATGCATTTTATGTTCAAATTGATAGTAAAGAGAAAATAGCTTCATATAGGGCTAACTATAACTACATAGATGTATATAGGCAAAAAGATAAAATAGTTATCAATACGTATTCTGATAGTAAGTTTGACGAGCCAAATCGGATTGTTGTTCCATTTAAAGGTAAATTAAGTAAAAGTGATATTTTAGTAAAATGGAAAACCGCAAATGGTGATGTTGTTGAGCAAGATAGCGATAGTATTCTTGCGGCAAGTGTAATCATTGAGAAAAATGGCAAAACTATATGTAATGAAAACATAAATTTTTGTGAAAAAGGCTGGAATGCATTAAACGATGCACTCAGAATACAGCAACATAAATAGTGATATAGTTTTGTAAATGATTTTGTGAAAAAGCTCTTTGAGATTATATCAAAGGGCTTTTTTCATGCCCGAAGGGAAGATGAGTCTTGTTAAGAAAATATAGAGCATCGCTACTCTCAAATAATAAATTAATATTGTATGTGACATGATGTTAAGAGAATGGGTATCATGCCTAAAATCAAGCTATAAAGCTATAAAACTATTAAGCCATCAAGCCATCAAGCCATTAAGCCATCAAGCCATTAAGCCATCAAGCCATCAAGCCATTAAGCCAATCTTAAACTTTTTGCGATAGGGCAAAAATTAACAATAACGATTGATACTAATAGCATTACTGAAGGCTATCATATTTCTCATGATACGGATCGTAAATATATTTCTCGAGAAAGCGGTTACTCCAAATTCACAGTCATATATAAACTCGATGATGGTAAGCCTATGGTTGTGAGAATTCCGTTTGGAAAAATGAACGTGAAATTCGACTTGCAGGGCGGAAGTATTGACGGTAAGTTGGATCCAATCATAAATACTGTAAAAAAGAATAACAGTGTTGATTTTCCACAAAATCCAACAAAAGAAAACGTAGAATTTGGTGGCTGGTTTACTGAGCTTCCTAATATTAAATATTATCAGGAGCATAATATGGTAGGCAAACGCTACTACTGGAATAAGAAGTCACTGTTTTCGGATTCCAACTGTGACTTGGTGCAGTGGAATGATGAGAATTTAGATCCTCGGGGTGACTATCAATTTTTACTTCGTGCACAGTGGGATGCTCGTGCGACTTTTGACGCCAATGGAGGAGTGTTTAATAATAAAAATGAGAGCACTAAAGACGAAGTAACTATAGCTGGTAAAGAAATTAAGCTTTCTCAAGCGCCTACTCGCGATGATTATCAGTTCTTAAACTGGGTGGATGCTGCTGGTAATACATATAATCCTGGTGATACGTATAAGTTGGATGCTAATACTGCGTTTACTGCTCAGTGGAAGCGAATACGCAATACTGTTGCATGTAATACTGTTAATTGCAATACTGTCACGCGCGATACTGTTACATTCATGAACGGAGCTGATAAGTATTCGTCTGTTAATGTTGAGAGTGGTAAAGCTATTGATGATGATGAGATTGATGATCAATCAATGCCGAAGGATCCTACTAAAGATGGTTTTACTTTTAAAGAGTGGAATACTCAAGCAGATGGTAAGGGTGATGTGTTTACTGGTACAACGCCTGTTAATAGTGATATGACAATATATGCCATATTTACAAAGAATCCTTTGCCTACGCCTAAACCGACTCCGGATTCTGAGCAGGTTGCTCCTGTAAAGAAGCATAGTGCAATTCCTAATACAGGCGAATCAACAGCTCTTCCGTTCTTGCTGTTTGTTTTAGGGTTTGCGATTGCAGGTTTAAGTATAATTTACAAAAATAGAATGTTGAAAGAAATTAATGAGTAAAAGCTACTTGTTTTTAAGAAAGTAGAATATTCTTATGAAGATGGCTCTAGCGATATGTTAGAGCCATCTTTTATATGTTGTTATGATTTGCAACGGTAATTTGTAAGAAAAATAAGGTAGCGCAAAAGTTTAATCTAGCTACTGGTCGTTCGAAATATTATAAAACTCAGTCTATGAGTATGTGGCGGATTTTATATAGGTTTTTATGCTTTTTAATTTCTAAATAATATTTTTTAATAACCTTAATTTTAATAAAAAGTTGTACTTTTTCTTGATTTTTGGCTACGGGGGGGGGG
>NZ_KQ961869.1:3445-34318 GCF_001563665.1 Gardnerella vaginalis
GGGGGGGGGGTATCTTAGTAGCTGATTAACCATTTTTAATGGTTATGACTGTATCAGGATTACGAGGTTATTCCAGCAGTCGTATTCTTCGCACGCTTATACGTGAGAAGGAAGAAGAAAGGAAGATTATGTTAAATAAGAAAGCGATTGCTGCATTTGCTGCCGGTGCCACACTCGTCTCCGGTTTAGCAATTGCCGCGCCTGCTTTGGCAGTTCAGACGAATGGTGATTCTAACGTTGTTCAGAGTAATCAAGCTACTAAGCTTGATAATGTTGTTTTCAACTTTAAGGTTGGAGATAAGGATCATAAGACTAAGCCTATTACTCTTTACAAGAATGGTGATAAGTACGGTACTGAAAAGAGCGATATTAACTATACTGCAACTCAGATTACTTCTGGTTTGTTAGCTCAGGTGCAGAATGATCTTACTCCTGCTCAGGGTGATTCTGTGGTTGATACTGGTACTATTGGTACTATTACTTATCCTGCGAATATTAACTCTGGTGAGAATACTGTTACGGTTGCTGTGACTTATCACACTGATTTCAGCGATAGTGATGTTACGGCGATGGCTGATCTTGTTGATTTTAAGACTTTTGAAGCTACGTTGAAGCAGCAGAAGAAGAAGATTAGTCCTGCTCAAAAAGCTTTGTTTGATGCAGAAAGAGCGAAGGTAACTGTTACTAAGCTTGATAATGTTGTTTTAAACTTTAAGGTTGGAGATAAGGATCATAAGACTAAGCCTATTACTCTTTACAAGATTGGTAATAAGTATAGTGCTGATGAGCATGCTGATGGTGGTTGGAAGACTGTTTCTGAGATTGGTGCTGGTTTGTTAGCTCAGGTGCAGAATGATCTTACTCCTGCTCAGGGTGATTCTGTGGTTGATACTGGTACTATTGGTACTATTACTTATCCTGCGAATATTAACTCTGGTGAGAATACTGTTACGGTTGCTGTGACTTATCACACTGATTTCAGCGATAGTGATGTTACGGCGATGGCTGATCTTGTTGATTTTAAGACTTTTGAAGCTACGTTGAAGCAGCAGAAGAAGAAGATTAGTCCTGCTCAAAAAGCTTTGTTTGATGCAGAAAGAGCGAAGGTTGAAGAAGCAATATCTAAAGATAAGGCTAGGAAGGATGCTCTTATTGCTGAGGCTGAGCGTTTTGGCTTGCCAAAGAATGTTATTGATTCTTTGAAGGATTATGCTAAGTACAAGGAATCTGCTGCTGTAGCAAAGCTTCTTGAGCAAGGTAAGAAGGCTGCTATAGAGGAGTTAGCAAAGAAGGCTGATGCTGAGGACTTGCACTTTATCGCTAATCTGATTCGTAATTCTAAGAAGTCTACTTTGACGGCTTTGAAGAACTTGCTTAAAGAAGCTGAGATTGCTAAGAGGCATACTAATAATGCTGTAGCTCCTGCAATTAATAATGTTCCTGCATATGATATTGCTGACTTGTTCAAGGGCTTGACTTATGAACAGGCTAAGGCTTTGTACGATGAAATGAACGCTAATGCAGAAGCTGCTAAGAAGGATGCTAAGGATGGCAAGCTTGACGCTGATACAGTAAAGCTTCTTGCTCAAGCTAAAGCTGCTTTCCAGAAGATTGTTAAGGCTACGATTGAAGAGATTGCTAAGCAGGCTGAGAAGGAAGGCTTTGCTTTCGCTGCTAAGCAGATTCGTAATGCTAAGACTGTTGAGGGTGCTCAGGCTGTGTTAGATGTTGCTCGTGCTTCCAAGAAGCAGCAACCTAATCCGGTGGTTCCTCCAACTCCAGTTCCTTCAGCTCCTCAGACTGCTAAGGGTGAGGCTCTTGTTCAGCCTGAACTTCCTGAGTTGTCTGCTGCTGACTTGTTCAAGGGCTTGACTTATGACGAAGCTAAGGCTTTGTATGAAGAGATGTTGAAGAATGCTGCTGATGCTGGTGTGAACGCTGGTAAGGTTGCTGATAGGGATAATGAAGATCCTACAGCAAGGCTTCTTGCTCAAGCTAAAGCTAAGATTGAGCAGATGGCTAAAGATGAGATTGAGAATATTGCTAAGCAGGCTGAGAAGGAAGGCTTCACTTTCGTTGCTAAGTATATTCGTAAGGCTAAGACTGTTGAGGGTGCTCGTGCTTTGTTAGCTGAAGCTGAGAAGAGTAAGCCGGTTCCTCCAACTCCTCCAACTCCTCCAACTCCTACGACTCCTGCTTCTGAAACTAGTTCGGATTCACCGGTGTCTGAGAATGAGTCGACCACAGTGGATAAGGGTGAGTTGAATGTTCAGATTAAGGGTGCTGAATCTGATCTTGCTGCTGCAGGTAATGCTGCTGGTGTGGCTCAGGCTAAGGCTGCTTTGAAGGCTGTTTTGGCTGACGCTAAGAAGGTGGCTGCTGATTCCAACGCTACTCAGGCTCAAGTTGATGCTGCTGCTCGTAAACTTGCTGATGCTCGTAAGGCGTTAGCTGATGCTAAAGCTCACTCTGGTGAATCTACTGGTAAGAATAAATTGCCTAATACTGGTAGTGCAATGACTTTTGTTGGCATGTTTGCTGCAATGGTTGCTGCTGCTGGTGTAGTGCTTTTTGCTGGTAAGCGTCGTGGTGTTTCTCGCCATTGCAACATGTAGTAGCATGGTAGTACTAGATTTAGTCTAGTTTGTTTTTATTTATTGCCTCACTTTGTGGTTATTTTCGCAAAGTGAGGTTTTCTTTTATTAAAACGCAGGGTTATATGTCAAAACGTACTTTGGCTTCATTTCCATTTTTGGGAATAACCCCTGTTTTTGTATATAGTCTTTTGCGGATTACGCTTTTGTGTTTGTCTACATTAGGCTGATTTCTCGTGATTTTTGTGCGAGATTTTTGGGCGTGATTCTTTTGCACGATTTTTGTGCACGATTTGGGGAATAACCTCGATTTGGCTGTTTGAGGGAAGATGTCTACGGTGTTGTAGGGTCGAGTGCACAGGATGCTAACGTTAAAAGGTGCACACACTTTGCACCCAGGGAGCGAAGTGGAAAATGTCAATTAAGCACGATTCATGCACAGTATGATGAAGGATGAATTTCTCAAAATGATACAAAGTTTGGTGGCTGTCGCTTAGAATAACACTGTAAATAAGGGCTTATTGTAGGCTGATGAAATGGAAGAACGTGAATGCAAGTCCGGTGTGAATTGACACTGGATTTTTTCTTTTTAGGGGGTGTGTTCTTTTACTTCTTAGTGGGTTTATAAGTGCTTGACTTATTTTGGAAGCTGAGTGATGTATAGGCTACAAGGAGAATAAGTCAAGAATGAAATATAAGTGGAAAACCAGGCTATTTAATCCTAGTTTGTAGTGATTGGTACAGAGATTTTACCTTTTGCTATTACCACGCCATAGTGTATAGCGTAGCATTCAACATAGTGTTCTCCTCGAAAAACCGTATATTCTTCTCTGGTGTTAGAGCTTGTACCATCAATAATTTGTCCTCTTATACAATTTCGTTTTTTAGCTTCTTCTCCACAGTTGCATACTTTCCATTTGAGACTATATGGTGTTGGGAGATCTGTATTTGTTATATAAAATTCTAGTTTTTTGTTTGGTTTAAGCCAAATACGATTCATTATCATATCTCTTAAATTAGCTGGTCTAAATCCATCTTGTGTTACTTTGCACTCAAGATTAAGCTCACATTGTAAATCAATTGGATAAAAATTTTCGATAAACTGTTCTGTGTCATCATACGAAGTAAAAAGATCCTTGGCTGCTTGTTCGTAGTCACTTAATGGAACAAATCTTCCAAATACCTCTCGCCATTTCTTGTATGACGTATCTTCATTGTTTTCATCAATAGCAACACAACAGAGCTTATAAGCTTCTGCAGCTTTTTCTTGAAAATCTTTCTTGACCTTTACTTTTTGATTGCTGCCTAGAGCATCCCAGGATTCTTGTTTGGGTAAATTGGTTAGATATTTAAAGAAATCTCTAATCATATAATAAGGATGATTTGTATCGTTAAAATATTCATTGTTATCACTGAGAAATCTCCATGCCAGAGTATCTATGAGAAGGCCGCCCATAAGAACATCATGTTTATTTTTCCATGCGCGAGCTAACTTACAAATTTTTCTAGCATTCCCCATAGATGTTTCATCGAGATTGGATATAGCTTTGATCTCATCTCTAGGTTTGGTTGTTTTCCAAGAATCGGAATAAGTATCTGGATACAAAAATGAACCATCATCTTGTTCAAAGACAGGTTGTACTTCAAATTTATAATTTTTGAAATTAACTACAACAACTAGTCGATCTACTCGAAGGTCAGTTTGTGAATAACGTGTGGCTATAGCTTGTTTTACTTTGGACAAAACCTTTTTTGTGCCATCAACTGTATGATAATCATCCCATAAGCTAGAAGGTAGAATATAAAGTAAATCCAAGTCAGAAACGCCATCTATGGCAGTATGGCGTCCCCATGAACCTACCATTAACCGATTGTCTGATTCTGATTCTGAATCTCTAAATTCTTTATTGAGAGCTTTTGTAATTTCATCTCTACGGTTTATAATTTTTTCCTTATTAGAAATCTGAAGATTGTCGAAGATTTTATCAAAAACGTCTAATGCACTCATGTAACTGATATTTCTTCCTTATTCTATTCTTCCTGGGGTTCTGTTATCAATTTCTTCTTGTGATGACTGAGGTTTTTCGTTACCGTTTATAGCAGTGTTAGCCTTGTTATAATCTCTGGATGTTGTTCTAGGTGCTGTTGATAGTACGTCGTGTTCTTTAAGTTCTAGCTCATCTCGAATTTTACGTGCGTCCTCGTCTGAAATGGCTGAAGCTTCGAGATCAGAAATTAATGATTCATATCTTTCGAATAAATAGCGGATTTCAACAGCGGACTTTTGATGTTCTGCTATTTTTGCCTTAAAATCAAAGAATTCACCCGAAAAAGAAGCGCCTGTTGCTAAAGTTGCAATAAGTGCTACGGCGAAATTCCCCCAAATTTTGTTTAACATAATACCAGCAACACTTGTAATCAGTGTGCCTGTAGTTACGACAGTTAAGACAATTGAGAATCTTTTGCGCCATCTTTCCCAGGATTCATATCTGTCAGCAGCTTTTTCTTGTGTGCGATAAGTGTATAAAAGACGATCTGCACGGGCATCAAGTAAATGGATTAGTTTGCTTTTATTTTCCATGGCATACCTCGTACTATTCCATACGCTGTACTTTTTCTTCTATAAATGAAATTTCTTCATCATTAAAACCATACTTACAGTAAAGTTGCTGATCAATATCATCAACGGATTTTGACCAGTCAATGTCTGATGATTCTGTGAAGTTTTGTAAAGGAACATATTTCCATGTACTTTGAGGGTTATCTTGTGTCACTTTTAGAATACCAAGCAAAACACGTGCAAAGCGAGATTTTATATATTTTAGAAGTGCTTCAGCTTCAAATCTAGTATTAAATGAGCCTATGCTAAGAAAAGTTAGCGTATGACCAATCATAGGTTCGCCAATAAATGGTGTACTCAGTACTTCTCCAATTGCGCCAGTACCATTTGATTTTGGAATGATTACTTTGTAGTTGGATAAATTATCTGGTGTTCGCAAATATTTATTTAATATCCACTTAATAGTACGTTTATTATCATCACGACCGTACACACCGACATAATTTTTATTTACTTTATTATCAACAAATAATTCAGGTAATTTTATAAAAACATTTGAGCCAAGATCAAATTTATGACCTTTACTTTGTCTATCAAGTAAATCTGGATGGTCTAAATAAACCTGATTTGTGAGATGATATAAATCCCTAGGATAAACAATTGTATCCAACATTAATGTATCATGCATTTGGACTTTCTTGGCTATAGACGCTAATTCTGGATATGGAATAAAAACATCTATTGGAGTTTTCTTATTACCCCTATCATAAAGGCTAATAGCAACACCACCTTTAATATCAACGCCTTCAAACACTTTTGAACTGTCAATAGAATAGTTCTTGATTGAGAAGAAAGGTGATTTTAAAATTTTCTTATTCCATAGTTTTGGTGTTTTTCCAGCATTAAACAGGAATCGTGCAGGATGTATTAGAACAGCGCAATTAGTAATAATTGTGCTCAAATCAATGAAATTGTTATATATTGGAGATGATCCATTTCCTTCTCCACCATCACTCTCCTGATACGGCGGATTTCCTACTATTGCTCCAAATTCCACTTTTTCACCCCCTTGAATGTTATCTTGTAGTGTAATCTTTTCAAAATCTTTCTTCTGACTAAGAAGTTCAGTTATTTGATTATAGTCCACCTCCTCGTTATCTGTTTTAATATCGAGAAGGTCGTAGCTTGTAAAGTTTTTAGCTATACAAGCAGTATTTAGTCCAAGTATTTCGTAGAAACGTCTTGTGAACTCATAAGCAACGCTTGAAGTAGGAATTGCGTATATGCTGTTTCTTATTTCGTCAAGCGTAAAGCCTAATGCCTGTAGACGCTTTACTAGTGCTACAGTATATTCGCCTGCTTTTGATGCAATATCAAGTAATTTTTCACCAGAAGATACAATTTGACGCAATTGGTCTTCGGAAAGCATTTCTACCATTTCATCCGCTACTTTTATGGGTGTTATGATTTCAGAAGCAGACATACGGCTAAATTTGGCAAGTGAAGTTACTGCACGTTCAAGGGGTTGTAAGTTTTCGTCAGTGGCGAGTGTAGATATATTTTGGATTTTATAATCTAATGCACTTAGCTTAAAAGCATTGAGTGAATTTCGTAAAACCTCTATATCATTTGTATTGATACCTAGGTTTTTAGCGAGTCGATTATTTTTACCGTTATGCAATATTTTTAAAATGTCATCTAATGATTTTACTGATTCTGGGCAAAGGAACGAGAAGAAGAGGATGCGCTGATAATAGGTGCGTATCTTGTTTTCTAAATCTTTGATTTCTTTATCATCTGTTATAGCTGTTAGAGGTGCCTGTCTCTGCGGCTCTGCTTCATCATTATGATCATCCAGCGCGTCATCTGCGTCATCATTAACATCAAAATCCTGTCCACCTGTTTCACTTTCATGAGCTTCTAGAGTTAAGCCTGCCTTAGAGCCAAATGGGTTTTGTGCTTCAATTACATCCCGCATATGCTCATTATTTAGGATAGAGAGATCTATGGGTAAATCTATTACCTCATCGCTAATTGAACGAGAATTGTTGTAGTGACTAACCTCTTTTAAGATATCAGTAGCTTGCACCTGTTCTAGGCGGTTATGATTCATCGTAATAACTGGCGATATACGAAGCTCGTCAGCAATACGTTTGTCGAGCAATGAATTACCGTTCTTTTCAGTGTTAGCATTGTAAATTAAAGATTTTTGCTCCTGCATTGTAAAAAGACGATGTGGGTCAAAATCTACGAGCAGAGTTTGCGGTTTTAGGCACTCTTTGATAATTTTTTTGCCGTCGCTTAGTTCACGGACATACTGGTTTTGTAAGCGAAATATTGCTTGATCGTATTCTTGCGGACTAGATGTGTCTTTTAGATAAATCATTGTATCCCATTGTTCAACAGTTGAACCTGTAAGCATTCTATTTACTGTTAAGGTGAGTGTCTTTTTACCTTCTGATTCAAGTTTTGCAATACGATTTTTAATATCTGTTGGCGTATGGAAGTGGTGTTGTGCATCTAAGCCTGAAATATTTAAAATCTCATACTCACCGAGATTCTTAAATTCTAAAGCATGATCTGAAATTAGCTTTTCCATTGAATCGCAAGAAGCACAATATGGTAAAACCATTACAATATGCCTGCACATTTGACCTTGCTTAATTTTATCGTAGTCTAAAAATCCTAAAAGTTTTGAGTCACTAGAAGTACCATCAATAATTTTTAGAAGGTCAAAGACTTCATCTTCATGTACAAATTTTTGATGACCATTTGTTTTTGTATCTTTCTTAATGGATTGGGGCTTAAAAAGAGCAGATAAAGCAAGACTGACTCCATGCTTTTTCAGTTCATTCATTTTTTCTATAGTTCGCTCGCTTGGGTGAAAAGCAAAACGAATCATTTGAGGAAAACCAAAATAAGGGTTGTCCCATTCCTCAACATCGTCCTTATATAAGTTTTCAGCATCCCAAGCTGCCTGTTCTCGAGCAATATCTGTAAATTGAACAAAAGAAATAATATCTTCTGGCTCAAATTCTGAACCCATTAATATTCGATAAGGAGTACCAGAGAGATGCAATCGAACTTTAGCCTTTAATTCCTTGATTTGCTTATTGGCATCTTCCAGATCTATTTGGTCATCTTCCTGCTTATCAAGAAACTTAATATTGTCTTTTAGGTCTTTTTTCTCGTCTGTTTGCACATTGCGCAAAATCTCGCCATAACTTTGAGCGCGAGCACCAAAATGTGTTTCATCAACAATTAATAAGTCAATTTTATTTTCAAAGACTTGTGCATGCTTTGCCTTAATCTCAGTACCTTGCAAGTCTTGTAATGTTAGGAAAATAACTGCCGTTTCATCTTTAGCATGAATATCTGAAATAGCATTATCGTTCTCTAATAATTCTTTTGAAGTTAAAAAGTTATAGCCTTCAAAATTACCAGGCTGTTCTACGTTCTTCTTCCATTCTTCACGAACGTCTGCTTTAGCAGAAACAATAAGCACAGTCTTTGCATTTATGGCTTTAGCGCATGCAAGTGATGTGAATGATTTGCCAAATCGCATAACAGCATACATTAAAAGATTTGTACGTCCTGAGTTCACTGCCTTTATAAAATTATCAACCGCTTTTTGTTGATTTGGGCGTAGTGTCCACTTTGCTCCTCGCTCATAGTGTACTGTAAGTGCCAAGCGTTCATTGGAATCATAGTAGGCGTATTTATCGCTACGTTCGCCATATTTTTCACAAATATCGTTTATGGCTGCATCAATGTCGGAAGGAATAACCTCTTTAAAAAATTCACGACTATAGTAAAGATCTTTTCTAGGTAAATCTTGCGGTTTTAATCGTTCTTTACCAAGTGATACTTCTAAGTAGTGATGAACAGCATGGTCGCGAAAATAAACATCGTCAGTTACTGTTGCTTTATGCTCATATTCCTTCTTTAAATCTGGGAACTTTTGTTCCCATTCCTTTAAACGAATGCTGACTGCCCGATAAGTATCACCAACTTTGAGATAGTTTGGTATTGTGCCTGTTTGGAAAGCATAAATGTGTGGTGTAACTCTTCCAAAAATAAGATTATCTAGCAATTCAAGATTGTCTACTCGTTCCATCGTTTTTCTCCTGTAAAAGTAAGTCATTAAATGTGTTGATTTTATTAGCGCGCCAATCTTTTATTCTGCATGATGTTGAAGTTTGAGAATCTATATTTTTTTCAGTTTCTTCAAAATCAAATAAAGTTGGCTGAGTATTTGCATGTATCTCACTACAATAAGGCGGATATCCTGTAAGCCCATCCATTTGCCAGATGTTCCAAGAGATGATCGTTGCTATGCTTAAAAGCTCTGACTCTGTAGGTTTTCTATTAAGTGAATCACGCATATAATCAACGTATGTTGCAAGAAGATTTTCTCTTGCCAGAAGCAGACTATCTCCTTGATATTCAAAACCATATATAGATTCAAATGCGCGTTTAGACCATTTGAGCCAATCTGTTTCATCATTAGTATTCTCTTTAACTACTCTAAGCTTGCGATCCAAAAGTCCGATACGTTGATTAAGTGAAATTATTTTGCCAGTTGTTGAATCATAACGACTAACTAAATAAGGAGCTTCTCCGCATGTTATTTCCATTCGACGTTCATCTACATATGAGACCCAACTTTTAGAAGATTTATTTGGAAATTCAATTTTTTCTGTAGTAGAAGTCCAACTTTTGTCGCTAGTATGATTAAAAACATTAGATCTACCAAACCAAGCTTCATCAACAATATTATTTTGTTCATTGCAAATCCAAGACGGAGTAAACACCTCAGCCTTATTTTTAGTTCGAGATGTTTGCAATTCGCGAGATTTTGCAATTCTAGGAGCAATTAATTCAGAATATTTTCCAGTAATAGATGCGACTGTAATTTCTTCATTAGCTTTATGTAAGCTACTAACTTCTTTATAGTCATCTGTGGCCCAAACAATATTACGTTTTGTGGTTCTATCAAGTAACAGAGTAGGTAAAATTTTAGGATAATGTTCAACTAAGGTCTGTTCATCAATATTTTTAGAAAATACGTTTTTAGATAAACATGTTGCACTCATATATTCTTATCCTCCCTTTACCTGTTTTACTTCGCAAATGTCTTTGATGTTGCATTCCAAGTATTGACAGATGCGTAGTAGTGTCTCTGTATTAACATTCTCGTCTTCGTTAATCCTAATTATTATCATAAACTTTATTATTGTCGTAAAGGAGTGGGGAATTATGGAGATTAGAGAGTACAAAAATTTTTGTCTTGATGAGATTGTTAATTTTTACAAGAGTGTTGGATGGACTAATTATTTAGAGCGTACTGATGTTCTTGAACGTGCGTATGCAGGTTCACTTTGTGTGCTCGGCGCAACGATTGATGATCAATTGGTGGGAATTATTAGAGCTGTTGGTGATGGACAGACGATCGTTTTTGTGCAAGATATCATCGTATTGCCAAAATATCAGAGAAAAGGTATTGGTACAAAGTTACTAAAGACGCTTATGGAAAAGTACAAAGATGTATATCAGTTGGAACTGCTAACGGATAATACAGAAAAAACGAAAGCGTTCTATCGTTCCGTTGGATTTACTGCTTCAGATGAGATTGAATGTGTAGCTTTTATCAGAATGTAATATGTGCTTATCGGAATGTAGCGTTTACACGAGTGTGACGTTGTGTATTTAGAGTGTAACGTGCCTGAATCATAGTGTGACGTGTGTGAATCATAGTGTGACGTGCGTTTATAAAAGTGTAGCGTAGTTCTTATTGGAATGTAATGTGTGTTTGTACGAGTGTTATACCTAGAGTGCGTTAATGAACAGCGCTACGTCAAGAATAACACTGGTATTTATGATAAAAATTTATTCTATTTTGTCTTGCGACTTCGCATAAAAATAATCTTTGTGAATAGGTTTGACTATACTAATTTGCTTAATAGCATGAAATAAAGTTCAATAGCATGAAATAAAGTTCAATAGTGTAAATCAAGGATTAGGGGAGAGTTGGTTGCTGTGAAGTCAATTTTTAGCAAAAATAATATTTTTATTCGTATGAGATCTATTAGTCCTGCATTGCGATGGGCGCTTATTGGCTTCTGTTTTTCTATGCTTGGCAATCAAGCGTATGAGGGTTCGGTTTTGCCTTCTATTATTATTGTTGGCTTGCCGGCTTGGGTGATTGGTTTTCGTAAGACTTTTATGACGGTTGCCGATTTTCTTTCGCCATGTTCTGGTTGGATTGTTGATAAGCTTGGCGGTTTTCGCGCTCTTGCTATGACTGAAGGCGTAGAAGGCGTGCTCAGTTTACTACCGCTTCTTATGCTTGGCTCTCCTACTGCGTGGAAGTGGTCGCTTGTTGCTCTTTCTTGCGCATTGTTGATTACGGGGCAAGTGATTGATATTGCTAGTGAAGTTTTCGAGGTTGATGCTGCCGGCGGCGATGACAGCATGATTGTCAACTACAGTGGCATTGTGAGCGTTTTGGCGAGTATTACAGGAACATTGCTCGGCTCTCCATTAGGATCTTGGATTGCAAGCTGGCACATTTCTGCGGTTTTGATTTTCTCGTCCGTGACTTCTTTTGCGGCTTGTGCTACGCGATTTATTATGAAACAAGACATCTCGCAAGCATCTTGCGAAGTAGATGAGGTGTCTAACGAAAGAGTGGTAGAGTCGCCAGAATCGCAAGATTCGCAAGAAAATCAAGAAAAGCAGACGGAGTTGGAAAATATCTCAGATTCCAAATCTGCATCTGAGCAATCTGCATCTGAGCAATCTGCATCTAAGCAATCTACTATTAAGAAATCTGCGAATCCATCGCTCAAGAGTAAAATCATGCTTCTTTTGGGATCTCTCTTGGTTGCTTTTATTCCTGCATGCTCTGTTTCTTATATTCTTCTCGGTATTGGTAAGCAATATAGTTCTAACTCTTTGACGATATTGTATATTTTCACTGGTGTAGGAAGCGTACTTGCGTCCGTTTTATATGCGCATTCGTCTCAAAAACTCGGCTTAAGAAAAGTTGCGATTTTAGGTATTGTTGTGAGCTTAGCTGCTTATTGCCTTATGTTTATTAATCTTTTGCCAATGATGTGCTTTGCATTCTTACTTCAAGCGATTGGCGGAATGCTACTAGTAGAGCCGATTATTGTTGCGCGTCAAATTCTGTTTAAAGGAAGTACGCTCGCTAAGTTTTCCGGTTGGGCGCGACTCGCGTTCGCGATTGGTGCTACTAGCGGATCTTGGATTGGATTTGCATTCTCGTCTACGTTCCAATGGCAGCTTTTGCCTATACTCGCGCTGATTTTCACAGCAGGATTGCTTGTTGTTTTGCCACAGTTACCAAACACTAGTTACGCTACAGACTAATGGTGTTGTGTAGATTTTGACGTAAATTCAAACGTGATTGTAACGTTGATTTCACAATATTTGGGAGTGTTATTGTAAATGAATTTAACAGATGTTCAAATAAAATAGTACGAAAAATATAATAGCAAAGATATTTTAAGGCTGTATGACTCTGTTGGTTGGTCTGCGTATATAGATTTGGTCTGCATATAAGATGATTTAGTTACTTTTAGTGCCATTATATTAGAAAAGAAATAGCAAAAGTAGAAGTAGCAAAAAGTAGAAATAGCAACATGGTAGAAGTGCAATCTATGCTTTAATCGAGCATTAGGCTTTAGGAAAGTGGTAGGTTGTGTTTGCAGGAATGCTGCGGTTTATCCACGCGTTTGCTGCGATTATACTTCCGCTGCCAATTGTAGTTTCTCCACCTAAAATCGTAGCATTTGCATAAATTACAACGTTATCGCCGATATTTGGGTGTCGCTTTCCGCCTTTTATAGGATTTCCATCCTCATCTAGCGCAAAGCTTTTCGCACCAAGTGTTACTCCTTGGTAAAGCTTAACATGATCGCCGATTTTAGTTGTTTCGCCAATTACAATGCCAGTGCCGTGATCAATGCAAAAATATGCACCAATTTTTGCGCCCGGATGAATGTCAATTCCGGTTTTTCTGTGTGCATATTCGCTCATAAGTCTAGGAATTAGCGGTATGTTAAGTTCGTAGAGTGCGTGAGCTGTGCGGTGAATAAGCATTGCATAAAAACCAGGATATGCGAGCGTTACTTCTACTTTACTTGTGCAAGCAGGATCTCCTTCGTATATTGCTTGAATATCTGTTAAAAGTAGCTTTTTAATTGCAGGAAGAGTATTTATAAATTGATCGCAAATTTCTCGAATTTTATTTGTGTTGCTTGTGTAGCATTGAAGTTCGTGGAATATAATGCGTTCTATAGTTTTTAACGCGTTTGAAGTAACTGTATTCAAAGTATCGTTAGTGTTCAAACTAGTATTGAGTTGCGTAGTCTCGTTGCTTAAATTGCGCACATGCAACTCAGGCAAAAGTAGAGCCTGAGTCGCATGTATGAGTGCAATAATATTTCGGTAATTAGGTATGAATGTAGCTTGCCTTATGTCTGAATCGTGAATTGAGTTGAGTTGATTTATAAGGTCAAGGCGATCACTCATACATTTCTCCCGTTATTTTTTTGTTTTTGTTGCTTTCGTTATTTTGTCGTTTCTTTATTTTCTTTATTTTATAGTTTTGATCATTATCTAATAATGTTATTTATTATCCATTTATTATCCATATATTATTTAATCAAAACTTGCGTATTTAAAGTAGACTCCTAAATGTAGTTAGTCTTCAAATAATGCGGTAGACAAGTATCTATCTCCTGAATCTGGAAGTATTGCAACGATGGTTTTTCCCGTGTTCTCTTCTCTTTTTGCTTCTTGAATCGCTGTCCAAACTGCAGCTCCGGAAGAAATACCTACTAGAACGCCTTCTTTTTTACTTATAAGCTTACCGCTTTCAATTGCGTCTTCATCGGTTACATGAGCAATACGATCGTAAATATTTTGGTTGAGCACATCTGGCACGAATCCTGCGCCAATTCCTTGAATCTTGTGCGCTCCTGGATCTCCGCCTTCAAGCACAGGGGAGTTGGCTGGTTCTACTGCGATCACTTCCAGATGCGGATTTTGTTCCTTTAAATATGTTCCTGTACCGGTGATTGTGCCACCTGTTCCAACTCCAGCAATTAGAATATCCACGTTTCCGTCAGTGTCTTGCCAAATTTCTGGACCTGTTGTGTTGTAATGAGCGTGTACATTTGCTTGATTGGTAAACTGTCCTGGAGTCCACGCGTTTGGCGTGTTTTCAACGATTTCCTTCGCTTTGGCAATTGCGCCTTTCATTCCATCTTTAGCAGGTGTTAGCACGAGCTCGGCTCCGTATGCTTTCATAAGTTTTCGGCGTTCAATAGACATGCTTTCTGGCATAACGATAATGCTTTTGTATCCTTTTGTTTGCGCAATCATTGAAAGACCAATGCCAGTGTTTCCAGAGGTTGGTTCAACAATTACTGAACCCGGTTTGAGAGTTCCTGCGGTTTCTGCTTCTTTAATCATCTGCTTTGCAATGCGGTCTTTTACAGAGCCTGCTGGGTTGAAGTATTCGAGTTTTACAAGGATTTTTGCTGATAGATTGTACTCTTTTTCAATGTGTGTAAGCTCCAGAAGTGGAGTGTTTCCTACGAGTTCTTGTACGGACTTGTAGATATTAGACATAATATTTCCCCTTACTTGTTTGTTATTTGTTTTGTTTATGTTTTGTTTTTAATTTTTAAAAAACAATTTTTATCAATAAAGCGACTACTGTTTTATTAGTTGTTTCTAAAATGCCATTTATTCGTTTAAATTTATTCGTTTTAATATTTAACGCGTATTAAATTGTTATCTTTTTAACGTTTTATATTCGATTTTTGGGAAATAACCCGAAATAACCCGATTTTTGGCATAAAAAAAGAAACAGCGCGCTGTTTCTTGAATCGTAATTTGCTGTGTTTTAACGTAAATGCTTTTTAACACAGGCTAGATGATGCATACTTAGTGCTTGCAAACATCATTCCGATTAAGAAATGCGCAACAGCATACGTTACAACAACAATTTGTCATCATATTTGTATGATACATGTGCACTCCTTTTACTTCTCGAAATGGTGATAAGTGAAGACTATAGCGAATGTATTTGTGTTTGTCAAATTTGATTTGTGTCTGCTAGTTCTTGATGTGTATTCCTTTTCTGAGCTAGTGTCTGATTCTGTCTGTTTTGGGACACTAGTGCAGTTGGTGCTCGCGCTGATTGCGCGCTCGCTTACGAAACTCGCGTTGGAAGTCCACTGGACTTCCAACTTAAGCGAGTTTCCGCTCCGAGTTGCCTTCGTGCGCGCTTTGACTGAGTCTGAAATTATTGGAATTTCAGGCTCCTTCAAAGCGTGATTTGGCTTAATTGTGAAGCACGGTGTGCTTCACATGCCAAATCAGCCGAACGGCTATGCCGTGAGGATATGCGCTCAGGCAGGTCGTCGCGCTGCGTGAGTGTTTCTGTTTGGCGATAGTAGCCAATTGCCTGCGAATTTGCATTGATTTGCTACTTTGGGATTTGGTTAAATGTGGTTTGGCTATTTGCACTTTACTATTTGCTTGCGTATTTGATACGTTTATGCTGATATAATGTATTAAATCAGCGTAAATGTGTCATTAAGTAGGTGTGTGGCAATCGCAGAATCCTATTAGCGTAATCGTAATTGTGATAGTAAATCGTAATAGTAAAATTTAATATAATTCATCCAATCGTGCTAACATAAGTTATAATATATGCACGAAAGGATGGTTACTATTATCACTACATTATTAGACGTTAATGGCAGCAATATGGTTACTCTAAAAGAAGCAAAATCTTGCGGACTGTCAAAATATAAGTTTTATAAATTTGTTAAAAATAATGAACTAGAACAGTTAAGCGGTGGAATATACGCGTCTAAAGACTCTTGGGTAGATGAGTTGCTTCTTATTCATAAGCGTTCACCATCCGCTGTTTTTTCTCACGATGAAGCTTTCTTTTATCATGGATTAGTTGATATGGAGCCAATTACTCACACTATTACTGTTTATAGTGGTTTTAATGCTCACAGGCTGAAAGCATCGTGCAATGTGAAAGTTTATAGCGTAAAAAAGGAATTGCTTGAAGTTGGAAAGATTTTAGTCATGGATAATCTCGGTAATAAAGTGCCAATGTATAATCTTGAAAGAAGTGTCTGTGACGCATTTAGAAGCAGAAATTTAATTGAAATTCAAGAATTTAATACAATCTTGAAATCCTATATTGATAGACAAGACAAAGATCTTAATTTGTTGATGGAATATGCGAAACTTTTTAGAGTAAACAATGTTGTTCGCAAGTATTTTGAGGTGTTACTGTAAGTGAATTTAACTGATGCGCAAATAAGAGGTAGAATCAAAAACCTCGCCGAACACAATAACGCAGATCCTCGTGTGCTAATGCGTCTTTACATGATGGAACGCTACTTAGAGCGTGTTTCCGTTTCAAAATATCGCAACAATTTTATTGTAAAAGGCGGTGTTCTAGTAACATCTTTGCTTGGTATTTCTATGTGATCCACTATGGATATAGATACGACTATTCAAAATTATGATTTATCGCTTGAAAATACTAAAAGAATGATTGAGGATATATCTCGCATAGACATAGACGATGGAGTTGATTTTACTATTAAAAGCGTTATGAAGATTATGGATGATATGGAATATCCAGGTATTCGTTTTGCGCTTGACTCGCGTATTGGAAGAATGATAACTCCAATAAAGATTGATGTTTCTACGGGAGCTACGATTACACCACGTGCAATCGAATATGACTATAAGCTGATGCTGGAAAACCGTTCTATTTCTATTCTTTCTTACAATATTGAAACAGTGTTTGCAGAAAAATTGCAAACAATATTATCGCGCGGAATTCTTAATACGCGTATGAGAGATTTTTATGATGTTCACGTGTTGCTTGTTTCACATAAAAGAGATGTAGATAGTGAGATTTTTAAGCGTGCTTTTCGTGCAACTTGCAAAAATCGTAAAACTAAAAATATTATAGATAATCTTAAATCTATTTATGAAAGTATTGCTTGTGATGAAAAGCTTTCTTTATTGTGGACGTTGTATCAGCGTAAATATTCTTATGCTAAAGATATTGATTTTGGCAGTGCACTACTGAGTTTGGATGCATTATTGAAATTGCTTGAATAGAATTTTGGGTTAAAATCCTTTAAGTGAGTGCTGGCTTTTATAAATCATTGGGAGACGTGCGCCAGTAGCCAATCGTTGTAAATTTGCAGCGATTGAATACTTTGGGTTTGGCTTATTTAGCGATTTTTTCAGTATCTTCTTTATTTTGAAGTTCTAATTGATTATATACCCAATTCGGCATAGCATTATCCTTTCACTAATATTTTGAAATAGTATGCTTTTTGAATTTCAAGCATATAATCTCGAAATATCTCCCGTGGAGGCAAGACGGCGGTGTTCATTTGTATGGGAAAAAATATAGGAGCAAGAACTTTTTACAGTTCAAGCTCCTATATCTTATAGGTTAGTTGTCGAATCCACCCTGAACGGTTCCCCTACGGTGTCCCGGAAGGTTAGCATCTGGCTCATATGGTGGTGTTTGTGTTTCACCGATAACTTCATAAGTAAACGTATGGGTACGCATGTTAATGGTGTAACGACCATATAGGGTGTGATAGCAACCGTTGATGCCTGCTTCTAGCAATTTTCTTTCATATGGATTGAACCAATCAATTACAAATTGATGCGTCTTAAAACGGTCATACGTTACCGTATGCGTTTCAGCATTAATTGTACGATACTTAAATGGATCGGCTATGATGTCATGGCCATGCCATTCATCTTCCAAGCTATATCCAAATCGAGTTCCAATAATCATCCTGCCGGTAGTAAACACATCGTTCGCTGGCTGAGGAGCTGGTGGAACAGGATGTGGAGCAGGTGGCACTGGGTGCGGAGCTGGTGGAACAGGATGTGGAGCTGGGTCAACTGGATGTGCTGGATGATTGTTATGATGATGCGGGTGAGGGGTTACAGGATTAGGTTGCGGCGGTGTTGAAGGGTTTGGCTTAGGTTGAGGAACAACTGGTTTTGGTTGCGGCTTTGGAGTTGGATTACTTTCATTATGAGTTTGCGCATTACTATGAGGTTGATGCGTGGTTGCGTTTTTGTGTGGATTGCTTGTATTAGTGCTACCAGTATGACCCTGAGGTGTTTTATTTACTGAGAAATTTTCAACAGGTGCTGCTACATGACGAATATCGGCAAACGTCTTAATATTCTTAGCAACAGTTTCGGCAATAGCTTTACCGTTTTCGCCAGACAAAGATTCGTCACCGTTCTTTAGAGCGGTCTTTACAAAATCTGCGTAACGGTTTACATAGTGTTCATCAACGATTCGAGCGCTGAGCTTGTCACCGAAGCTAATCTGGATCTTATTGTCGTTGTTCTTATCAATGCCGATTCCACCGTCAAAGCCGTCAGAATCGACTACGAGAACACTGCCGTCAGACAACATGCAGTCAGACATTTCAACCTTGTATTTACCAGGCTTCATGCTGATAATATCCTGCTTGTCATTTGCGACAATGGCGTGATAGAAGTCAACGTCCTTATTATTTTCATCGTCACCGATAAAGTGCATAATTACAGGAGAGGAAGCGGAATCGAAGTCATCGTTTGCAGTGATGAGGAATTCGACCTTATATTCGCTTAACTTTTTTACTTTTTGGTTTTCTGTTTTTGTTGCGCTGCTTTTTACACTATTCGATCCGCAAGAGCTTAGCGAGCATGCTAATCCAACTACGCTTAACGAAACAATTACGCCAGATACAATTTTTTTGAATGGTAAAGACATATTAGAGTGAATGTTTTTACCGTTACCTAAATTTTGTAACATGGTATTCCCCTGATTCATATTGTATTTTGTTGATACAAAAAAGCTTTAGCCCCCTGTATCAAAGCCGTGTATAGTATACGCTTGCTTATTGCAGCGCGTCAATATGAACGCCAACTATAAATCTGTAAAAATAAATCTGTAAAAATAAAGGCTAATATTTGCGATTATTCCGCTTAAAATAATCGTTCACAAATTCTTCAACAGATAGGAATGCGTTTTTATAACCCAACTTTTCGCATAGTTTTACAACATCTGGCTTGTCGAGTTGTGCACTAGAAAGTATGTCATCTCGCATAAAAGCTTCGCGCGAGCTTCCGTCAAAAATAATCTGACCATTTGAAAGCACAACAACGCGTTTGAATACTCGAGATACAAAATCCATATCGTGTAGAACTGCTATCACGATTTTCCCTTGACAAACTAATCTTTTAATAATTGATTCAATACAACGTTTTCCATTATCATCCTGAGCAATAGTAGGCTCATCTAAAATAACTACCTGCGTATCCATTGCTAAAATTGATGCAATAGAGATCATTTTTCTTTCGCAAAGACTCAAATCGTAAGGATTTACTTCGCTTTTATCTAAAAGTCCTACAAGTTTTAAACTTTCTTGTGCTTGGAGTAATGCTTGACTCTTATCAATTCCAATTTTTAAAAGTCCAAACATTACTTCACGTATAACAGATGATTCAAAAATCTGGTCATCTGGATTTTGGAATACGAAACCAATATTTTTAGCAAGAGAAGGAACGCTACGTTTTGAAATATCTTCACCATTTAATAAAACGCTTCCAGATTTAGGAGTAAGAAGTCCTCTAAGTATTTTTAGCAAAGTTGTTTTTCCAGTGCCATTTTGACCTATAATTGCACAGGCTCCAGGCGTAAAAGATAAATTTAGATTATTGAATATTTGCGTTTTTGGAGCATAAGAATAAGATACGTTTCGTATTTCAATAGTAGGAGTCATTATAAGCGATTCCCTTCGTTTGAGCTTAAAATGCGTGACGTTTGCTCAAGAGTTATTGGATACAAGCCATTATTGTTTTTTAACGAAAGTTTTTTGCAAATTTGAGTATAAATAGGAGGATTTACTCCATGTTCTTCTAAATCTTCGCGAGAAAATATTTTCTGCGGAGTGTCAAAATCAATGAGTTTTCCTTTGTCTAAAAGCATTACGCGATCGCTGTATTGCGCGATTTTTCCCATTTTATGCTCAACCATAATAATAGTTTGACCGTGATTTTTTAAGGATTCTACTACTTTAAAAACTTCTTCAGAACCTTTAGGGTCAAGCTGTGAAGTAGGCTCGTCTAAAATTATTATTTCCGGTTGCATAACTAAAATGCCTGCAATAGACATTCGTTGCATTTGACCGCCAGATAAATCGTATGGAGAGCAATCTCTAAGATGTGAAATGTTAAGCATCTCCATAATTTTTTCTACGCGATTTTGCATCTCGTTTTGCTCAATTCCAATGTTTTCAAGTCCGAAAGCGATTTCCTCGTACACAGTAAGTTTTGATCCTGTAATTTGATTAAAAGGATTTTGGAAAACTAGCCCAACTTTTTTGCAAAGATTGTCTATTGGAGTAGTTTTCACATTAAGACCGTCTACTTCAACCTTGCCACCGTATGCACCATGATAAAGATTAGGAACAAGACCTAAAATAGCTTGCGATAACGTTGATTTTCCAGCCCCATTAGCGCCTATTATTCCAATAAATTCGCCTTTATTGATATCGCAAGAAATGTCATCTAGCGCAAGAGTTTTACTATAAGGATAGCGATATTTTAAGTGCTCTATATGAATAGCTGCCATGCTATATATCCTAAATTATGAAGTAGTGCATAAAGAATAGCTGTGATTATCACAATGCAACAAACGCATAAAAATAGCGTATTGTATTTATTTGGCTTAAATGGTTTTATGAATGTTCTTTGTCTGTTGCATGAAAATCCGCGAACTTCTAAAGCTATAGTTCTTTCTTTAGAGCTCATAAACGAAGACATTATTATTGGTGATATTAAAGGCAAGAAAGCTTTGAAGCGCGTTATAAGAGAACCTTTTGTTTGCAATCCTCTACTTCTTTGCGCGTCAACTATAGTCGAAGTTTGTTGTGTTATTTGAGGAATAATTTGAAATAGTGAAACGAAAACATAACCAATTTTAGGTGGAAATCCTGCTTGTATCATTTCTTGCATCATGTCTGAAGGTTTAGTCGTTAGTGTTAGAACGCAAAACGCGAATGAAATATTTAATATATTGAGCACAATTTTCATTGCGAATTCGAAACCTTCTTTGCGAGCAATCAAAGGTCCTAGTTTGAATAAAATCGTATAGTTTCCTGATCTGAAGAAAGTTTGAACTATAAAAATAGTTATAATAATAAATCCAGTAACTTGTATTACGATTTTTATTTTTGCTAGAACCTTTGATGTTGCAAGTAATATTAAGCTCAAAATAATGAAGAAAATGAAAGAAGTATATCCTCCAATCAAACTTGGCGTACTTATTGCGCATATTATGTATGCAAGTTTGGTTTTTGCATATAGTCCATTTAGAAATGAATGCTTATCTTCAAATAGGCTGATGCTTTTCATTTTATCTCGTCTTATTGAGCTTATATTAAAGATTGAGGTTTATGTGCTTTATGCTTAAACATTTATTTATAAACTACTTAAATATTTATTGATAAACGTTTAAGCATAATTCGTTTATTTTTTATTTAATATTTCTTGTTTTTATTCATCAAGATTTTCATCATTAGATTGATAAATAGATATTAAACTTTTAGGTAGAACTTTATAAATTCCGGCTGCTACGAACAAAACAACAATCTTGTCTGGTATATCTATAACAAGCTCATCTACGAATGATGCAAAGAATCCTTTTGAACCCATTGCTGCAAAAATAGCGTCACCCCAAACATTTCCGGTAGTTCCGCCCCAATAAATCATGTTTAGAGGCGTAGAAATGATTACGGATATAGCTGCAACAATAAGACTTGTTATAAGAATGCGGTGCCATTTGTTCATATATTGCAATCTTGCAGCAATTCCAACGCTTACTCCAATTGCAGCAGCAGTGATTCCATAAACTGTAGAAATTGGATCAGCTGTTAAACCGTAAATAATGTGAGTTAAAAGTCCAGTGATTCCGCCTACGATTGGTCCTGCTAAGCATGCTGAAATGCAAGTGCCTAATGATCCAAGCCAAAGAGGTAGTTTTAACATGCTAGCGAATAGTTTTGCAACATAGTTTATTCCAATAGCTGCAGGAATTAGCACGAGTGAAGCAGTAGTTAATTTTATGCTCCAAATATTTTTTGAAGGATTAAACATTTAGAGTCTCCTATCAAAATATGAATAAATTCAAGTTCATTATACGCTTTGCTAAATGTTATTAAAGTACTTGAAAAATAATGTGTTATAAATTGTAGTCTTGTTTATTTTTTGTTATTTAAACTGATTCTTTATTATTTGTTTTGTATTAAATTTTTGCGGAAAATAATCACAGCTATATCACTTCTCTAGCAAAATCAAAGTGGTTCTTATTCAACTATTTCAAATTCAACTATCAAAAATTCTAGTATTCCAAATAATGATTATTTATGATAAAAAAATATAAGAGCCTTTTATATTTTATAAAAATTTTGTTATAAAAATGTTGCAATTATAAAAGGGAGATGACGATGAATGTAAAGCATAGTAGCGTATTTACAAATCCAGAAGTTTTAAACAAACTAGCGCAAATAGAACAATCTACCCAGATGCAAGGGAAATTAAATGAGTTAAAAGAAGGTGTAAAAAGTAATTCTTTTGAGCCTGCTCGCTTAATTCCGTTTATACCGTTAATAATTGTTTTAATTGTAGTATATAAGTATTTCCCCAATATTGATTACTCTCGTTATAAATATTACCTACTCATAATGGTTGCTTTTGTATTTTGTTTAGTAGGTAAGTTTTTCGAGAAGAAAAAGGTTGATGTAGATTCTTTATATTCAAATAATGTTTTAACGCCGATTTTGAATGCGATTCTGCCTGGAACAGTATTAAACAATTCTGAAGGAATTGATGACGATATTTTTGCTAATCTTCTACCAATATCTAGTATTTATTATTCAAGTCGCCACATAATTTTTGGCGATGAATTCAAAACTGAATTTTCAAACATGCAAGCAATGCACACTTCTATAAGTGAAAGTGGAAAAACTATTAAGAAAACGGATTTTATTGGGCAAGTTTTATTGATAAATTCAAAAACCAATATAAATGGTCATATTAGAATCGTTCCTGTTACTGGGAAGAACTTTATGGGGCAAAAACTAAATGGATACTATGGTAGAAAAATGAAAGGTGAGAGCGAAGTTCAGACAGAATCCATTGAATTTAACAACTCGTATTCAATTTTTTCTACAGACGATTTTTATACAAAACTGGTATTAGATCCAAGTTTTATAGAAGTATTGAATAATTTGCAAAAAAGAATGAGAGTTTGCATATATTTAGATAGTGAGCATATTATTGCAGCTTTTGACTCTGGTCGGTATCTATTAGGCACTCCTGGAAAATCTGGAGTAGAAAATCTATCTTTAATAAGAGAATATGCAAGATTTAGAGATATTTTGGCTGAATATTACGAAATAATCAGACTGATTAACGAGAAATTGCAAAACTAAAGAAAACTAAAACTAAAGAAAACTAAAACTAAAGAAAATTAAAACTATAAAAACTAATAATAGAGAAACTAAGATTATAAAAAACTAAGACAAGAGAAAGACTAAAACTAAAGGAGATATTATGGATATAAACACTTTTCTAATTGGTGTTGCAGTAGTGATTGTAGCGCTTATTGCTTGGTTTATTGGCACGTTAAATAGGCTAAGAAAATACAGGGTGATTATAGAAGAGTCGCAGAAAAATGTTGATATTGCGCTCGCTAAAAGATATGATACGATTTGCCAAATGCTCAAAGTTGCGCAGTCATTTGCAAAATACGAAAAAACAACCTTAGTAGATTTGGTTAGTTTAAGAGGGGGCTTAAGCTCTGTGGATTCTGGTTCTGTAATAAAAAATCAGAATAATGCAATAGGGAAGATTTATGCATTGGCGGAAGCTTACCCGGAATTAAAATCTTCTGAGCAGTTTTTGAATTTGCAAGAAGAAATAAACGATGAAAACGAGCAGCTTGCAGCAGCAAAGAGAATCGTAAATAGTAATATCAGCGTTCTTAATCAAAATATTGTTACTTTCCCAGTATCTCTTATTGCAGGCTTAAGCGGAATAAAGCAGATGGATTTTCTTGACGAAGATGATCTAAGCAACAAGAAGAATATAGATAGCATATTGGGTTAGATAGAATATTGTGCTAGATAATTCGTTTAATAGCTTGATTAACAATATGCAGTGGCCATTAGGTGCGAATTTGCAGCGATTGGCTACTTTGTGGTTTGGGTATTTTTGGGTTGGTCATTTGTGTCAGTGAAGAAAATTGCCGCAAATGGCAAAAATCTTCACTGGTATTTATTAGGTGCGTATCTCAATAGCAGGTGTATATCTCGCTGACAGGTGCGTATCTCAATAACTTTAACTTACAATATGTCAACCCAGTTCTGTCTAGCATGAAGTATTCTATGCACCATAACCGTTTTGTTCTCTTCGCAAATTTTATAGAATATTACATATTTTTTAACGAAACATCTTCTAAAGTTTTTGCTACTTAAGTAATTATCGTTCACAAGTCTGTACCGATACGGCATTGTTGATAGGCTTGAAACAGTGGCTTCAACATTATCGAGGAATTCGTATGCTGTAATTGGTGAGTCTAAGTTGTGTGCAATGTAATGAAGTATGTCTTGCAAATCTTTGTGATAACTTTGAGAAACGATTATTGAGTATTTTTGGTTATTTTGCGCCATTGTTGAGTTCTTCTCTTAAGTTTTGCATTGATTCTTCAAAAGATAATGTGCGATTGTTGTTAAAATCAGACTCGCTTTGAGATAGTAACCTGTACAGTTCGTATTTGTTCATGAATTTGTTGAATAAGTCAATGCTCATTACTGCTAAGTCTCCGCGACCATTTTTTGTAATGAAAACTGGCTCTTTTGTTTCGTGACAGAACGTTGATATCTCGTTGTAGTTATTGCGTAAATCTGTGCTTGACTTAATAGTTGGCATCGTGTGAGTCCTTTGAGATGATTGTTATTTTGGTTTTGAATTATCTTGTATGGTCTTGTTTTATGTGCATAAATATTAACTTAGTTTAATGTAATCTAAAGATATTATATAATTATTTCTTTATATTATTGACTTTGTAGTTTCAATGTTCGTGATTCTAGTAGCCATTAAGTGCAGATTTGCAGCGATTGGCTACTTTGGATATTGAGAGTTTAAATTATCCAGATTATAATAGTAGCCATTAAGTGCAGATTTGCAGCGATTGGCTACTTGGGATTGACTAGTTATGCTTGCTTCTTGCATTGCTTGCGGAAAGATTTGCATAACAATAAGAGCTTTGTATAGCGGTATCGCGGTATGTTCGCATAATACGCTTATTGAAAGGATACTAGATATGCCTGTTAAAGAAATAAAGAGAGACTATTATATTCAAAAGCTCGCGTCTGCAAAAAATAATGGTCTTATCAAGGTAATATCTGGCATGCGCAGATGTGGAAAAACGTATATTTTGATGAAACTATTTTATGATTATTTGATTGCAAATGGCGTAGAAGATAATCATATTATTCGCATAGCATTGGATGATAGAAGAAATAAAGACTTGCGTAATCCTGATAATATTCTTGCACATATTGATGAGCTTCTGAAAGACGGTAAGACATACTATCTGTTTATTGATGAAGTTCAAATGATGGACGATTTTGTAGATGTGCTTAATAGTTTTCTGCATATCAGTAATCTAGATGTTTACGTTAGCGGTAGTAATTCTAAATTCCTTTCATCGGATATTGTTACAGAGTTTAGAGGAAGAAGTGATCAGATTAGAATTTACCCTCTTTCGTTTTCTGAATTCATGTCTGTTAGTGAAAAGGATGAACGAGATGCTTGGGAAGAATATTGGAGATTTGGCGGCCTTCCTCAAGCTGTTTTAATGGAAAACGATGAGCAGAAACGTGAGTTTCTTCAATCAGTTTTTGAAAATACGTATAAAAGAGATATTCTTGACCGTCATGCAATACGAAAAAGAAGTGAACTTGATGATGCTACTAGGGTAGTTGCTTCTTCTATTGGTGCTTTAACTAGTACTAGAAAAATTGTGCAAACGTTTAAATCAGTTTCACAGGTCTCAACTACAAGGACGACTGTTGAAAGATATATTTCTTATTTAGAAGATTCGTTCCTTTTAGAGAGCGCTATTCGATATGACATTAAAGGCAGGAAGTATATAGGTAGTCCTGTGAAGTATTATTTTACGGATCTTGGCGTAAGGAATGCGCTTCTTGATTTTAGGCAGATGGAAGAAACTCACATAATGGAAAATATTATTTACAATGAGCTAAAACGTCTCGGTTACAAGGTGGATGTTGGTAGTGTGCAGGTTAGTGAAGTGAATAAAAATGGCAAATCAGTTCGCAAACAAACAGAAGTTGATTTTGTTGTAAATAAGGCAGATCAAAGATTTTATATTCAATCTGCACTTGCTCTACCTACTAGAGAGAAGACGTTGCAAGAAGAAAAGTCTTTGATGAATATTAGTGATGCGTTCCGTAAGATTATTCTTGTTGCCGGTAGCGTGAAGCCTTGGCACACTGAGGAAGGTGTTCTTGTATTGGGATTACTGAATTTTCTTCTTAATCCTGAAGCTATTTATATGTAAGTATTTGTGATTTTTTACAGCTGAGCTGGCGCAAGTAGCCATTAAGTGCAAATTTGCATCGATTGGCTACTTTGTGATTTTGTGCGATAATGCGCATACTGGTATATAGGATTGAATGGTTTGTAGAATTAGTTGATTGTATGACGGAGTTGATTGTATGACAGAATATGATTTACCGATTTTAGAGTATGATTCCGATAAAAGTGCAGTTTTAATGCCAAGTCACGATAATATTGCTGTTCGTCTGCCATCTAAAGCGGTTTTTGCTTTCTTAGGCGATGAAATTGATCAGTATGCTTTAAGTAGGAAAGCCACGATTGTAGCAAATTTTGAATCTGCGACTAAAAAATATCCGATATATGTTTTGGAAGAAAAAGTAGGAGATGCAGTAAGAGAAAATACAGGCAGCGAAGTAGAAGAAGAAACGCAAAAAATCTGCTTAGTACAGGCTCCAGTTGGCGCTCCTGCCGCTGTTCAGATATTGGATTGGTTGATTTCTTACGGCGTTAGGGAAGTTGTTAGTGCTGGTTCTTGCGGATCGCTAGTTGATTATGCGGAAAACGTTTTTCTGGTTCCGTATAAAGCTTTAAGGGATGAGGGGACTTCTTATCATTATTTGCCTCCAAGTCGTTATGTTGACGTTTCAGATCGTTCAAGGCTTGCTATTTTGCAAACTTTGCAGGCGCATAATTTGCCTTACCATGAAGTTAAGACGTGGACTACGGATGGATTTTTCCGTGAAACTAAGATGAAAGTTGCTAGTCGTAAGCAGGATGGATGCGCGGTTGTGGAGATGGAGTGTTCCGCTTTAGCGGCGTGTGCGCAAATGCGTGGGATTGTTTGGGGTGAGATTCTTTACACTGCAGATACTTTGCACGATGTTGAAAATTATGATGAGCGTAATTGGGGCGGGGATTCTAAAGCGTATGCGCTTGAGCTTTGTATTGAATCAGTGTTGCGCATTTGATACGTTTATGCTGATATTGCATATTAAATCAGCGTAAAAGTGTTGTTTTCATATGTTTATGATGGCATTACATGTGAAATCATCGTTTTAACTTAATTTGATTTTTTTTTTAACTCTATGCTTATTATTTCTAGCAAGCATTACGTATTAAGTGTGTTTGAGTATTACGTTAAGTGTTATTAAACATGATAAGCGTGCTCAATCAGGATAAGTATGATAGTGTAGCTTTCAACGTCTTGTAGAGAGCGCATCAGTAATTTGGGAACGAAAATACTAGCTGCAAAAATGTTATTAGATAAAGAGTAATAGTAGAAATGCTATGAATAGTAGAGATAGCAGATAGTAGGAATACTAAAAATATAAGAGATATATAAGGGAAGTGAGAGGTAGCTTGAATGAGCAAAACTGACAACGCGGCAAATCATAATTCACTCGCAAATCAAAATATTGCATCTAATCAGCAATCGCCTAAGAATCAGAAATCGTCCGCGAATCAAAATACTTCATCAAATCAGCAATCGCCCAAACTACATCCCGATGTAAAAAATTACGTAAAACTATTTTTCAAAGAAAACAAGTTTGTAGCTTTTCTTTCTATGATAGTTTTTATTGCCTTGTCTATGATTTACACTGCTATTTCTTGGATTTTGCAAATTATTTTCGACTATATGTCTGGCAAAGGAAACTACTCTTTAACTGCTATTTTGCTGCTTGTTGTTTTCTTTATGCTTGCAATCTCTCTGATTTTCGCATTGAAGCGCAGTGCGTACCCTCGTTTTCTTGAAAAAGCAATGAACCAGTATAAAGAGTCTGTTATTAAGAAGCTTTTAAAAAAGAGTTATAGTGATTTTTCGCTTGCTAATTCCGGAACGTATCTTTCTGTACTCACTAATGATTGCGAGCGTATTCAAGAAAAGTATTTGAAGAAGATTTTTGATTTTGTTCAAGACGTTCTTATGCTTGTGAGCTCTCTAGCTCTTATGATTTACTACAGTCCGCTGCTCACTGTTATTGCTCTTGTTATCTCTGTGCTTCCTATGGCGTGCTCGATTCTTACAGCTAACGGAATTGCTATTCGTGAGGAGCAGGTTTCTAAGTCGAATGAGTCTTACACAGCTTTGACGAAGGATGTTTTGAACGGCGTTTCGGTTATTAAGAGTTTTAAGGCGGAGCAGGAGGTTATTGATCGCTACAAAAATCAGTCGATGGAGCTTGAGCATACGAAGAATCTTCGCGAGAAAACGATGACTACCGTTTCTGCTCTTGGCACAATTTCAAGTCTTGGAACTCAGCTTGGCGTGATGCTTGTTGGCGCTTGGATGGTTAACGCTCACGTTGGTGTTATTACTGCTGGCATGGTTTTAGCTTTCACTAATTTGATGAATGGAGTGCTTCAGCCAATTGCAAGTCTTCCGCAAATGCTTGGCGAGATGAAGGGCGCTAAGAAGCTTATTAGTAAGATGGCTGATTATATGAGTAACGCTAAGGAAGATTTTGGCGAGAAAATTGGCGATTCTATTAAAAGCGTTGTTTTGCGCGATGTTTCGTACGCTTATGACGCGGATCATAAAGTTTTGAAAAACGTGAGTCTAACTTTGCAAGCTGGAAAATCTTACGCGATAGTAGGACCAAGTGGCGCTGGTAAGAGTAGTTTGATTAATCTGCTTATGGGATACTACAAGGATTATGAAGGTAGCGTGCAGCTGAATAATCATGAGCTTAGCAATGTTAGCAAGAGTTCACTTTACGATAAGACGACTCTTATGCAGCAGTCTGTGTTTATGTTTGATGCTTCGATTTTAGATAATATTACGCTTTTTAAGCCGTTCCAGGATGCACAAGTGGATCGCGTGATTCACTTGGCTGGTTTGGATGATTTGATTGCAGCTAAAGGCAAGGATTATCAGTGCGGCGAGAATGGTTGTCATCTTTCTGGCGGAGAAAAGCAGCGTATTGCTATTGCTCGAAGCTTGCTTAAAAAGTCCGAGATTCTGTTGGTTGATGAGGCAACGAGCGCGTTAGATAACGAGACGAGCGTGAACGTAACGCAGTCTATTTTGGATTTGCAAGGAATTCTTCGACTTGTTGTAACTCACCGTTTGGATGCTAATTCACTTAAGCAATATGATGAGATTCTTGTGATGAAAAGTGGCGAGCTTATTGAGCGTGGAAGCTTTGAGGAGCTTATGAGTCAGAAGGCGTACTTCTACTCGCTTTACACTGTGTCTATGTGAGGATGTGACACTGATTGTAGGAATGCGCTGGTTTGTGCTTGGTTTGAGCCTGGTTTGTTGGCGTGCGCTGGTTTGTTGGCGTGCGCTATGCAATTTAGCGCAAGTGATTCTGAACTAGTGTTAGTAGCCATTAAGTGCAAATTTGCATCGATTGGCTACTTTGGTGTTTGACTGATTCTGGTTTGGCTACTTTGTGATTAGCTTATTTAGCTACCTTTTAGGTATTGCTTTTATTTTGAAGTGTTAATTGATTATATGTCTAATTTGGAATAATATTATCCTTTCATCAATATTTTGAAATAGTATGCTTTTTTGAAATTTCAAGCATATAATCTAAAAATATCCTCTTTACTGGTTTTATTCAGTAAAGAGGATACATATCAAAGACGGCGAGGGAGATATTTTAGTTATTTCTTCGGTCTTTCAAATTGACGTTTTAGTGTTTCCAGTGCAACTCTTAGGGAGTTTACTCTTCATCTGAAAAATCTTCGCTAGATGCGTCTATATGACGAATGCTGGCGAATGTTTTAATGTTTTTAGCAACAGTTTCAGCAATAGCCTTTCCTGTCTCACCAGACAGAGATGCATCACCGTTCTTTAGAGCGGTTTTCGCAAAGTCTGCGTAACGATTTACATAGTGTTCATCAACGATTCGAGCGCCGAGCTTGTCGCCAAAGCTGATCTGGATCTTATTGTCGTCAGCCTTATCGATGTCGATTCCACCGTCGAAGTGGTCAGAATCGACTACGAGAACACTGCCGTCAGAC
>NZ_KQ961869.1:34418-44854 GCF_001563665.1 Gardnerella vaginalis
GAACACTGCCGTCAGACAACATGCAGTCAGACATGTCAATCTTGTAGTGACCAGGCTTCATGTTGATGATGTCGCGTTTGCCATTTTTGACAATAGCATGATAAAAGTCAACGTCTTTATTGTTTTTATCTTCACCGATGAAGTGCATAATTACAGGAGAGGAAGCGGAATCGAATTCCGCATCGGTTGCACCGATGAGGAATTCGACCTTATATTTGCTTAACTGTTTTACTCTTTGGTCTTCCGTTTTTGTTGTGCTACTGTTTACGCTATTTGCTCCGCAAGCGCTTAGTGAGCAAGCTAATCCAATTACAGTCAATGAAGCAATTGTGATAGATACAACTTTTTTAAGAGTTAAAGACATATTAGAGTGAATGTTTTTATTGCTACTTAAGCTCTGTGACATGTTATATCCCATTCTCATCATTTGAATTTATTACTATAAGAGAGTTATTTTCATATCGTCTTTATAATAAAAACTTTAAATACTCTACGCTTTAACACGTCAACACGCAAATATAAGCAGACCAATAAAGAAACATGCCAATAAAGAAACATACCGATAAAGAGTTTAAGAACTTATTTTTGTAAATTGTCTAAATAATTTACTTTTGCAAATTAGCTTAAATTACTATTTATAAATTATGTATCACTTTTATTAAACAATGCTTACTAATATTACTAACTAATGCTTACTAATCCAACGAAAATTAGACTATTTCAAATAACGAAATTAGATTGTTTTATATAACAAAATTATACTATTTCAAATAACGATTATTTATGATAAAAAAAATATAGGAACTCTTCGTAAAGCATATCGATTGATTCTATAAGAGGGAGATGACGATGAATTTAAAACTGAATTTCAAATATCTAAGCCTCTTTCCTAGTTGTAACTATCTACTATAAACAAATGTATGTGAGTGTTAGTTATTATGAAATAACGCATGCAAAGAAAGGATGTGATTATGACTGAGCGATTCACAGACGAATTAAAAAATGAGAATATTGAAACATGGAATGCTGCAATTCATCATCGTTTTGTTAATGAATTAGTTGAAGGCACGATTCCAGATGCTGTGTTAGCTGGATATTTGATTCAAGATTACAGATTTTTAGATAGTTTCTTAGCTTTATTGGGTGCTGCCGTTACAACAGCAGATAGGCTTGATAGTAGGCTTGTGTTCTCTAAATATATTGGTGAAGTAGCAGGAGATGAGAATACGTATTTTGTGGATGCGTTCAAAGAGTTTAATACTCCTGAATCTTTTAGGAATAATATTCCTGATACTGAATCTACTCGTGAATTTAAGAAGATGTTTTTAGATGCAGCTCATAGCGGTCATTACGCTGCAGTTTTAGCTGTATTAAATGTTACTGAATGGATATATATTACTTGGGCTTCTAATGCTGAAGGCAAGCGACCTGAGCGTAAAGTTCATTATCAATGGATTGATTTGCATGATTACGCTGGTTTCCACGATTTTGTTGGATTCTTGCGTAATGAATTAGATCGAGTTGGACCCGAGGATTCGAAAATAGCTCGTGAATATTTTGCGCGCGCTGTGAAACTTGAGCGTATGTTCTTTGATAATTCTTATGAAAGTCCTGCAGAAATCTGATTGAACTAATACTGATTGAACTAATACTATACGCAGTTTTGCATTACTATTATTTACGTAAAGACCGGTATCTACGTGTTTCTTAATTTGCGTATTTACCGGTTTTTGCGTTTTTACGTGTTTACGTGTTTTTACGGTTTTGTGTAAAATTTATTGCTATATTCTTCTATAAGGCAATTTCGTAAAATTTATCATAAAATTTATTGTAAAATCTTTTGTTGTACTACCTGTATAGCCTGATTATTGCACTATTTTCGCTATTTTTCAGGCGTTTTGAGGCGTTTATATAATATTCTGTTATTTTTTCTAATTATAGTTTTTAGTAATTTTACAGATATTTGATGCATTTTTTATTATATTTGCATTATTTTGGCTTTAAATTACTCCTATATTTCAATGGTTTTCAAGTGTAAATTTTCCGATAGTCGCAAATTTGAAAAAGAAGCGTAATTTTTTAAGTGCTTACGTAAATAACATGTAAACTTAAGATTTTTTAACTGTTAATTAAATTTATTCGGTGGGGGGGGGTATTGGCTTTATTTAGCCATTTTATCTTATTGAGAATGGTTCGCATATGGCATTTTATGCCTTTTAAAAGCATAGTTGAAAATTTTCTGTTACATAAAAAATGCTAGAGTCTTCGGAATATATTTCTTCTACGTCTTAGCGCGTTTTAGGAATATGTTCATATCCATTCGAGAGGAGATTGCTATGAAGTTCAATAGAACGTCATACTTGACTCGGTTAGCCGCATTAAGCGTAGCTACTGCTACGTTGATTGTGCCACTTTCTGGAGTTCCTTCTGCTTATGCGCAGGATTCTTACTCAGGTGGCGCTAATTTGCAATCGGAGTCACAGCAAGAAATAGAAAAAGCAGTTAAAAACGCTTCCAGTAAGCCTTTAACTCTTGATGAATTGCGTCTTAATCCAAATGTTGCGAAAATTTTGGATGAATCAAAGAAATATTCAAATAATAATGAATTGAGTTCAACTGCTCCTGTAAAAGTTATCGTTACTCTTAAAAATCAGCGTCACTTAGCATCTGATTTTGCTGAAAGAGCAAATAAAGCTAAGCAGAATGATTTACTTTCTACTTGGAAAGACAAGTATAGTATTACTGTTAATCGTCAACTCGGTTACTTAGTTAATGCTTTCGAAGCAACTCTTCCTGAAAATAAGATTCAAGCGTTGCAAAATGAGCCTGAAGTTGCTTCTGTAGCAAAAGAGCGCGTGTATTATCCTCTTGAAAATACAGCTAGAACTCTCGAAGGCGTAACAAAAGCTTTTGAGCGGAAGCATAAAGATCTTGACGGTAGAGGAATGTTAGTAGCAATAGTCGATACTGGTATTGATGTAAACCAGCCAGACATGAAGTTGACTAACAACTCTAATCTTAAGATGCAACGTAGAGCAGCAGATTTGTGTGGTTCTACTGAATTCACTGAAAAAGTTCCTGACGGTTACAATTTTGCTGATGAAAATTGCAATGTAAAAGATGCAGGCAAAGAACAGCATGGTATGCATGTTGCGGGTATTGTGGCAGCTAATGGAAAAATTAAAGGTGTTGCTCCAAATGCCCAACTTCTTGCTATGAAAGTATTCTCGAATGATCCTGACAAGCATGGTGCTGACGATGCTGATATTGCTGCTGCAGTTGAAGCTTCTGTGAAACTTGGTGCTGACATTATCAACATGTCTTTGGGTTCTGACAACGGTATGAGTGGTATGTCAAGTGTTACTGGACTAGCTCTCAAGCATGCTCGCGAAGCTGGTATTCTTCCAGTGATTTCTGCAGGTAACTCTGGTTTGAATTTCTCTGCTAGTGGAACAACTGACGATGCGTTTGGTAAGTGGGATGATGGAACTTTAGGAAGTCCTGCAGCATTCAATGAAGCGTTTAGCATTGCATCTGTAGAAAACAAGGTAATTACTGCTTCTAAAGCTACTTATTATGCGAATAACAAGTCTAAAGATTTCGTATATTCTATTGCTACTGGAAGTGCAGATGGTGGAAAGCATGAAATTGTTTACGCAGGATTAGGTAGAACTCCGGATAATGGAGGCGCAGATGATTTCAACGGCGTTGATTGTAACGGCAAATACGTTTTGATTCAGCGCGGAGAAATCTCATTTAAAGATAAGTTTAATAATGCAATAGCAAAGGGTGCTGCTGGCGTAATCATTTACAATAACAAGCCTGATGATTTATTCATAGGTATGGGCGGCTTAGAAAAGGTTAAGATCTTTGGTGCTTCAATCCCAATGAGTGTTGGTGAAGAAATAAAGACCGCAATTGAGAATGCAAAGAAGGATAATAAAAAGGTAGAGGTTTCGTTTAGTAATGGAAACACTGAAATACCAAATCCTAGTAGTTTGCATCCTTCAACATTTACTTCGTGGGGACCAACTCCAGAACTTGACTTCAAGCCTCATATTGCAGGTATTGGTGGAAACGTGTGGTCTACGCAGAACGGAGAAAACAATTATATAGGCATGTCTGGTACTTCCATGGCTGCTCCTAATGTTTCTGGTCTTTCTGCATTAGTTATGCAAAGTTACAAGAATCGTTTCCCACATCTTTCTGCAAAAGCACTTGCTACGCGCGTTGAACAAGCGTTGATGAATACTGCTCAAGTTCTTAAAAATGATAATGGTGTTCCATATGCTCCTCGCCAAATTGGCGCTGGCTTAGCGCAAGTTGATAAAGCTGTTGAAACTAACGTTATTGCAACAGTAGATGATACTGATAACGCTTATGCGCAATTGCGTCAAGTTAATGGTCCACGCACTATTAACGTAAAGTTGCATAATATTGGAAAAAGTGATGCTCAATTTGATATTCCAGATAATCAAGTTATAAATGAGTCTAATGAAGCTGGGCAAAAAACTGTAACATCATTCAGTAATGAAAGCTTGACTACTTTATCAAAGCATGTTCGAGTTGCTCCTGGTAAAACAGAAACTGTTAAATTTACTCTTAATCCTAAGACTAACGGAGATCATTATGTTGAAGGCTATATTGGTTTTGAGTCAACAACAGAAGGTCAACCAAATTTGTCTGTTCCATATTTAGGATTTGTGGGCGATTGGAATAAAGAGCCAATTATAGTCGACCCTAATAGTACTTACAGTAGTGATATTCCTGCAACAACAAAACTTGTTTCTACACTTTATGACAATAATTTGTTTGGTAAAAGTGTCATGAAAGTAAACGCTGAAGGTAAAGAACTCACTCTTGGAGCATTTTCTCCTAATGATGATGGAATACTGGAAAGCGTTAAGCCATCTATTGCAGTGCTAAGAAATGCTGAACGCGTGAATTATTATGTTTACGATAAAGACGGCAAAAACCTTGTTATAGATTTGGGTGACGATGATTATCTAAGTCGCACAAATCTTGGAAAGATGGATGCTAATGGAGCCCGTAGTAGTTCTAATGGTACTTGGGATGGTAAAGTTTGGGATCCTAAGAAAGGCTTTGTTGTAGCTAAGGATGGTTATTACACATATCGTATTAAAGCTCAGCTTTCTAAGGATTTCCCAGCTCAAGAGTATGACATGAAGTTTGCTCTCGATACTACTGGTCCTACTATTAAAATTTCTGATCGAGATGAAAACGGTGATGTCACTTTCACTATGCATGATGATTTAATTGGCACGCCAACTGCTCCGTCTATTACAATGGACGGTGATGAAGGTCATCAGTTGAAATATGATACTAGCCAGAATTGTAAGGATTCGGAAGGTGGTCATACTTTAACTTGTAAGATTCCGATAGATCCTTCAGCAAAGTTCATTGTTGCTAAGTCTTTTGACAATGCTTTAAATGCAAATGCTGTAGCAAAAGTGTTCAATAAGCTGAATAGCGCCGGCAAACCAGATGGAAGATCTAAGATTGTTGTTAATAATCAAGATTCTTTAACTACTAATACTTTGACTCCTAGGGATTATAAAGTTAAAAAATATGGTGATGATAAGTACTACTTGATTTTAAGTGGTTATCTTTCTGATGATGTGAAGTCGCTTCGTCCAGAAGTAGCTCATGGAAAGTGGGATCAGCACGATAAGTCTAATTGCGAAACAGGCGAATTTAAGATTGACAGTGAACATGCAACGTTTGTCTCATTTGTACCTCTTAAAAATGGCGATAACGTCATTAAGATAAGTGGATTGGATGCAAACGGAAATCCGATAGCTCATACTAAAAAGTTCACTGTGAAGTTCAACGAGAAAGCTCCTGAAATCACTGTTACTAACCTTAATGCAAATAAGCACTTAGATGTTGCTACAGACGGAAAAGTGACTATTAAAGGTAAAGTTAGCGATGATCCTGGTGATAAGTTGACTTTGAAGATTGAATATCAAAAAGTTGCTGATGGCGCTGATGAAGCAAATTCAGTTTCTGACGAAGTCACTCTTAATAATGGAGAATTTGATACCACTATTGATCCGGATGCAAAAGCTGCAACTGTTACTTTAGTTGCTTCTGATGGAGCAAATAATACTACTTTGACGGTTCCGCTTGAAGGTCGTTCTGAACCAGAACAAGAAAATAGTGATGAAAATACTCCTGAAGTTGGTGAGGATGAATTCAGCATTGACAAGGATAATTTGCAAGAAATTTTCAAATATAACTATGTTGTTTCTGCAAATAATCCAAGCAAGGATTCTGTGAAAGTAACTGGTAATGCAGGTGAACTTATAACGAGTATTAAATTCGTAAAGAATGAAGTTGGAACAGACAAGCATATGCAACTTGTTTCTTATGAAGCAAAGATTGATAAAAAGAAGCACACTTTTGAAGTTGAGCTTCCAATGCATGCGGGTTTGAACGACTTTAGACTTGAAGTAGAAAAGAAAGATAGCGTAGACGATGATGACGATGACTCAACGACACTCATCAACACTCCTTTGCGTTTCTACTTCGCTGTCGCTGCTCCTAATGTAACTTTCAATAATCCTACGCTTTACGGTCACACATTATTTACAAATAAAGATTCTGTAAATCTTGCTGGTGAAATAAGTGATGACGCATTTGGATACTCGCTATACATTAACGGTAATACTGTTAAGCGATTCTTCTCGATTCACGCTGGTGGAGAAGGTGTTAATAAGCGAGCATTCTCTAGTGATATTCATGTTGATAATGGCGACCTGATAAACGTTCAGTCTTCTAATCAGATTGCTTCTTCTAAGATTGGACTTATTCCGGTAGTTCTTGATCAAGAAGATCCAACAGTTAATATTGGTTTGAGTGATGATGAGGATGTTAAAGAGCCTGACACAAGGAAGATTTACGTACATGTAACTGATCCAAATCTTAAGTCTGTGAAAGTTTATATCGATAATAAGTTAGTTAAGACTGAAGAAACTGACTTAAAGCAGACTAAGATTGAAGACAATATGGTTGATACTAGCAATGTTCGTAATATTCCTACAGACGCTGATAAACCTACGAATACAGATATGAAGCTGTATATTCCTACTGCAGGTTTGAAGAAGGGTGATCATACTCTTCGCGTTGAAGCTACGGATTATGCAGGTAATGTAACTGGTGATACTAGCGATAATGCTGGCAGTGGAGTATCTCGAGCATTCAAAGTGACACAGGATTCTACAGCTCCTGAAACTCCTTCTGAGCCGGGTAAGAGTGATGGTTCTACTCAGACTGATCCTGAGCCTGGTAAGAGTGATGGTTCTACTCAGACTGATCCTGAGCCGGGTAAGAAGGATGGTTCCACGCAAACTGAACCAGAGCCTGCGCCTGGTAAGAATGGTCCAACTCCTGTTACTGGTGATGGTGGATCTACTCCAACTGATCCTGGAACTCCTTCTGAGCCGGGTAAGAGTGATCCAACTCCTGTTACTGGTGGTGGTTCTACTCAAACTGATCCTGAAACTCCTTCTGGATCTTATTCAGGCGCAAGTAGTAGTGAAGAAACTGGTTCTGGATCTTCTGAATCTTCAGCTCCTTCTGCTCCTTCATTCGATGGAATACAGTCTGATTTGAAGGTTTTGACTGTTAATGAGTCTAATGGAGTAAATCATCTGAATACTGGTCGTATGAATCGTTTCCACGTAAAAGGTAATGATTTTACAGATGGTGAACACGCATACGCATTCATTTACTCTGATCCTGTGCGTCTTAATGGTGAAGGCAATAATGATTACGTAACTATGCACTCTGAGGAGGGCGGTTACTACTTCGATGCATTCATTCCTGAAGGATACGAAGGTGAGCATACAGTTTTGTTGATGAAGGGTAATACGCAAGTAGCTTCTGCTAAAGCGGTTGCTGCTTCTGAAACAAAGTCGAGCGGTTCTAGTGATTCTGAAGGTAATTCAGATAATGATTCGAATGAATCTGCTTCTCGCTCTGGATCTCGTTCTGAATCTCGCTCATTCACTAAGGGATCTAAGTCTAGAGTTGCTCATACTGGTGTAAACATTGTGTCTGTAATGACTATGATTATGGTACTTTTGACTGGCTTCGTGTCTGTTCTCAGTGTACGCATGTCTAAAGTGTTTGTTTCCAGAAAAGCTGATAATTTATAAACTAATATTTAATTAAGTATTAGTTCAAGAGAATCAAAATGCTCCTCATCTTTATGAAAGGTGGGGAGCATTTGCTTAATTAGTGATTATTAAGTTATTGTGCAATAAACCAAATTATTATTACGATACTTAATAATAATTTTTGAAATAAAACAAACTTGCTATTTGCGCAAACTTATGCATCGAGATTAGACTGTGTTCCTGCAGTTTCAGCAGTTGCAGCTTGCTCTGCTTGAGCTGCATCGAGTTTAGCGCGAACTGTTGCAAGCAAACCTTGTGCGCGCTTTGCTAAAGCTTCACCTAATTCCCATTGGCGCATGGATTGATCTAGTGTTAAACCTCCGGCTTCTAAAGCTTGAACAGCTTGAATTAGTTTTTCGCGAGCTTCTTCATAAGGCATTGATGCAATATTCTCGCGTTCTTCATCTGTTAGAGTACTTGCTTGCTTTACGTTTGCACCCATTTTTTCGCTTGATTGTACAGACTTATTTGTATCTGATTCTTTTCCCATAATTATTCCTTATTGTTTTTTATTGCTCATTATTATTCTTATTGCTTATTTTATAAATAGATTTTACTAAATAATAAATTTAGCAATTTGTTAATGAGCTTAGATGTTTTAATTGCTTATTTGTTTTTATTACTTGTTTTAGGGCTTTTATGATGTAATTGCATGTATTTGTTTCATTAAATTGCTTCCTCTACTCCTTTTACAGTGCTAAACACAATTCCGCTTTTCAAAGTAACAGTAATTTCATCGCCAATTTTAGCTGAACTTGCGTTATCTAAAACATGACCATTTTTCAATTGAACAACAGCATATCCGCGATTCAATGTAGATTGTGGGCTTAAAGCAGTAAGACTAGCGTGAGCCTTTTCAACCGTTAAACTCGCATCATCTAAAATGCGAACTAAACCATTCCTCATACGTTCTACAGATTGTTCTACAAATCTCTCATGAGGTTCAAGCATAGTGCTTGGATTGGTAAGGCTTGGACGATTAGCATAACCTTCTACAAGTCTAATTTCGCCTTCAACTCGAGCTTCAACACGCATACGCATATGTTGTAATGCGTTATCAATCAGCTGCCATTGTTCTAGAACATCTGGAACTACTCGCTTAGCTGCATCTGTTGGTGTAGAGGCTCGCAAATCTGCAGCTAAATCAATTAAAGTCCAATCATCTTCGTGACCAATTGCTGAAACTATAGGCGTGATACATGAAGCAGTTGCGCGGACAACTCCTTCGTCTGAGAATCCAATCAGATCCTCAAAACTTCCTCCGCCGCGAGCAACAATAATAACGTCAATATCAGGGTCTGCGTCAAGTTGTTTAATTGCAGCAATAATATCAGATGGACATTGCACTCCCTGTACGTGAGCGTGAACAACTTTAAAACGTGTTACTGGCCACCTTAAATTCACGTTTGTAATAACATCGCCTTCAGCTCTGGCTTGCGGTGCGCAAATCAAACCAATGCATTTAGGGAATTCAGGCAATTGTACTTTATTTTCTGCATCAAATAAGCCTTCTCCCTTGAGTTTTTTACGTAATTCGTCAATTTGAGCTTTTAAATCTCCATCTCCAACACGACGTATGTCGTCTGCTACGAAACTTAGTCGTGTTGCTTTAACCCAAACCTCAGCTTTTCCATGTACTACGACACGATCTCCTTGACGTAAGCCTTGAGCTTTTTGAACGAATTGAGAAAATCCCATTACAGATATAGAAACATCTTGATTGTTATCTCTAAGAGTTATGTAACCTGAACTAGAACGTCGAAGATTTATTTCTGTAACTTGTCCTTCAATCCAAGCTTCTGGCCATTTTGTAGCTGCATCATGGAATTTTTGGCTGATTATATGTACCGGCCAAGGATTTTCTGGAGTAGTTAAAGCTGCTCGCTCAGGAATTTGATTTTGTTTTAGCGTTGTAATTGACGAATTCATAATTATAAGCTTGGTTGCTAAGAGGGACAAGTTGAAAGCACACTGTGCTTTCAACCTTGAGCAAGTCCTCTCGCATTAAGCTCGTTGTGTTTGGTGGTTTGTTGGTTGTGTGTTTGTTGTGGTTGATTGCATTCATGCAATCAAGAGTACTTGCGTTGAAAGCACACTGTGCTTTCAACCTTGTGCAAGTCCTCTCGCATTAAGCTCGTTTGAAGCGCGAGCTTTGCTTTGTTTTTAGTGTGTTTGCGTGTTTGTTGTGGTTGATTGCATTCATGCAATCAAGAGTACTTGCGTTGAAAGCACACT
>NZ_KQ961870.1:0-6686 GCF_001563665.1 Gardnerella vaginalis
GTGATAGTTATCCGATAGATGATGTTTTTGAAGAGCTTGAATGCTGATTAGCAGTCGTGGTGTGAAATTGGTTTTAGAAGAATACGCGTAAAAAATTATTACGTTTATTTTTGGGTTGATGAGAATAGAAAAGAAGTTGAAATACTTGCGGTTATTTACGTGAGAAGAGACCAAGCTAAACAACTGGAACAATTGTAATGTAAATGTTGTTATTAAGCTAATCTTAAATCTTTTTGCGATATTTCCTATCGTTAAACAATGCACCCAGTATTCATAGTGTGCACTCAAAAAAGAGTAGCTATACTCGTAAGTTCTTTCAATCTATGTGGAGAGCGTTTGCTTGATATCAAAAGCTTAATAGCTGGGTGCAAGTTTGCCCTTATGTAGCAGGGTTTAGCGAGGGCTATCGTTAAAAGGTTTAGCGTGTGGCGGCTTTAGGCTGGCTTGGTGTGGTGTTTGAACGTGTTTTGTCTGTTTCTTACTCGAGTTCCTATTGATTTAGTTGCTTATGTTTTGAGGAACAAACCGTTGCAATAGTCGTAAAAAAGTTCCCTACATTATTTGCATTCTTATGCTGTTACAGTTGGTAACTATAGTGTTTCATCTTGTTTCTTTTTCCGTTGCAAATTATTTGTTAGTTTGTAATTAGGCGGTATCTAAATCAACTGTTTCAATACTAATTTGGTTTCCGTCAAGTAATTTCATGATGTGTAATAAGTGATTTGAAAGGAGTTGTGTTATGAGTAGTGTGATATCTTTGGGAGAAAAAATTAGAAAGGCTCGTCTGGAAGCCAGGTTGACGCAGGAGGAGCTCTCGGAATTATTGATGGTATCTCGTGCTGCTATAGCAAAATGGGAAACGAATCGGGGTTTGCCGGATATCGAGAATCTGAAATTTATTGCATCTGCTTTAAACGTGAGTGTTGATTATCTTTTGGATGAGAACAATAGCGTTGATTTTTCTATTATTAAGAAGCCTATTAATCTCAATAAATATGGTTTCGACGGTGGGTTGAGCAGTTTTAAGAAGTCGAAAATTAAAGAGCAGATTGTCCTAGATGAATATCCTGACTCAGAAATCAATATGCTAACTGTTGTTAAGACTTATAACAGTTCATCTGAGAAAATGGTGGATAATTTTGTTGGATGGTTTTCTACTCTCTTTGGAGGATTGCCATTGTTTGGCATATATGATTTCAGTAAAGCTGTCTCCACTCTTGGGACTGATCAGTATTATTTGGTGGATAAAAAAGATAAGCAGTATTTCGTGCTTATAACTGATGAGTATATTATTAGCAGAATTATGGGAGTGACGTTTAATAGTAAAAAGTTCCGTATTGGAGATAAGGAATTTATGAAAGTTGGTAAGCTTCGTAATAAGTAGTAAATGGCAGGGGTTGATATGTACCCAGAAAACTGGACACATGTTTTGACACGGGGTCAACAGATGGATGCCATCCTGTACCTTAAGGGAGTCATCCATTTTGTTTTCTTCTGGATCCTGCAATTGTTGTAGTAATCTATATATTCACTTTCCAATTTGAATTTAAAACTATAGCGCAATACCCTCCTTACTGGTTTTGTCCAGTAAAGAGGGTGCATATCAATTTAGACAAGGGTGTGTGTTTGTTTTACTGATTGCTTATCTTATTAAACAAAGCGCGCAAACAAACAGTGTTGTGTTAGACGTGTTTTTAGGTTTGCATCTGCATTTGTTATTTCGCTGCACTATTATTTAGGATTCCTTGTTATCTCATCTCTTTTTTACCAAATTGTGTTATTGCAATCAAAAATACAAACACAGATATTGCAATTGCACATGGCAAAAATGGTATAAGATTAAATCCGTTTCCTAATCCTGTTGATGTAACTGCATGTAGAGAGCGGGAAACCATATATCCGCTGTAACAATAAGGATAAACTATCCAAAGTGGAGTATTTGCTATTAATACGCCAGGAATCACAAGAAGTATATTTAATCCAACGGATAACATTGACTTTTCAAAAAGCACAGTAATAGCCCACATGACTATTACGCTTGGAATCATAGTCAAAAACAGAGTTAAACACCATTTTAGTAGATACATAATTGGTAGCGTTTCTGTAACTCCTGTGCTACTGGTTGCAAACAATCCTGCTATAACGAATACGGCAAAAAATACAACCATTTCCATAAGCAAATAAAATAACAATACGCAAAATTTTGCAGCAGAAATCGCGTATCTGCTAACAGGCAGTGCCAGCATTTTTAGTATTCCGTTATTGCTTGTTTCTCGTCCTGCAATCATCACGCAAATAACAATCATACTAAGTGGAAGCAGATAATATGAGTAGACTAATGCGCTTTGAATAAACATAGCAGCCCATGGGTGTGTATATTCTGGAGTGAAGTAGCTATGAAGACTTGCTACACCAGATACAACCACAATTAGCGGTGCAATAAAAATCAAAGGAATAATTTTACTACGCTTTACTTTCTTAAATTCGATTCTAAGAAGTTCAAAAAATCTCATTTTCATAATCTCCTTATTCATAGTTATATAGTTCAAGTTTTTACTTATAGAGCGTGTTTTTATTCATAGTGCAGGTTCTTAGCTGCCCACAATCCAGAACATAAAAACAGAAGTGTTTCAACTATGGATACGATTACGACCGTAGTATTAGGTTGCGCGCTCATGGCAACTGCTGGTTTTAACATAACGATAAAAGGTGATGCCATAAAAAACACAATGTCTGAAGAAGCCAATGCCATGCCGCTTAAAAATCCTGCTACACCAATTCCAAGCGTTACCCACATGTTTTCAAATCGTGATGATACAAAAATCATAAAGGACAATACAGGCATTGACGTAATAAATGAATATGCAGCAAAAGATATAAGAGTACTTACATTAAACGTGCCTTGCGGCAAATCTGTTACACCGATTTTTGCAAGTGCTAAATTTTGTATGCAAATAGCGATTAGTAACAGAACAGTCAGCAGCATAAATTTGCATAGGTACATAGTTGGAACACTCATAGGAAGCATATGCATCTTTTTTACTGCATTTCCCTTAAATTCCAAGTTGTAGATAATACATGCGGCGACTATTATGCCGAACATGTTTAACACCATAATCATGCCGTAAAGCTGTGTAAGAAGAATATCCATAGGAGCTAAAGGCAGGTTTAATAATGTATTTTTTCGCACAATAAAATTCACAAAAGCGTACGCTGCTCCCATAATTCCAATAGCAATCATAAGAGCTATAAAGCCAGTTCTCTTGCATTTTTTTAGTTCGATTACAAGCGTTTTCATAGTCTTGCACTCTGCTTCCTGATCTTATTGTCTTCATCAATCATGGATAGGAACATATCTTCCAAATTGTCGGAAGCAAAACCAGATTGTAATGCATGCTGTCGTAGTTCATCTAAACTACCTTCAAATAACAAGTGTCCGTGATTAAGTATTCCAATATCATCTGCAATAAGCTCAATTTCGGATAGCATATGAGAAGAAATAAGAATAGTGCAATCGTAAAGATCTGGCAGTGACTTAATCAGATTTCGGATTTCGTGTATGCCAGATGGATCGAGTCCATTTGTTGGCTCATCTAAAATCAAAATAGGTGGTCTACCAAGCAATGCTCCAGCAAGACCAAGCCTTTGCTTCATGCCAAGCGAATATTTTTTTGCAAGACGGTCTGCAAACTCAGAAAGACCCACTAATTCTAATGCGTCATCAACTGCACTCTTAGGTAGTTCTAAAATGCGACGTATAATGTCAAGATTTTCTCTACCTGTTAGATTTGCATAGAAAGATGGTGATTCAATAAATGAGCCTATTTCTTTCAAAATAGGTATGCGGTCGGTAGGAAACTGCTTTCCATCGATTGTAAATACACCTTTTGTTGGAGATGTAAGCCCTAGGAGCATTTTCATTGTTGTAGATTTTCCAGCTCCATTTGGCCCAAGAAAGCCGTAAATGCTGCCTTTGCGAATATGAAGTGAAACATCATTAACAGCAATAAATGATTTGTATTTTTTGGTTAAATGTTCTGTTGTAACAATATTGTTCATGGCAATATCTCCTTTCAGGATTTATGATATTGCGTCAACCTTTCTACAACATTCTCTTCACCTTACATCTACCTTACATTTTTATGCGAGGTCAAAAAATGAATATTCACATGGCATAATATATGTTAGGGGGCGCTCAATGAATCAGGATAATTATTTGTTGAACAAGCATCTGCTACTTGTTGATGATGAGCAGGAACTTTTAGATATGGTTGTATCCATATTAAATGAATATGGTTTTTATAATATAACGACTGCAAAAAGTATGAAAGATGCCGTAGAAGCAACACAAAAATTACGTCCAGAATTAGCAATCCTTGATGTTATGCTCCCCGACGGTAATGGGTTTGAGCTAATGAAGCAGATAAAACAATATAGTGATTGTCCTATTTTATTCCTTACTGCTTGCGGTGAAGATGAAGATAAGTTTAAGGGATTTGACTTAGGAGCAGACGATTATATTGTAAAGCCTTTTCTTCCAAAAGAGCTAACGTTTCGCATTATGGCAATTTTAAGACGAAGTTACAAGAGTGAAAATCCCATTGTTAAACTGAAGAATAGTCAGATTGATTTTTCTTCTGCCCAAGTAATAAAAAACAACGAACATATTCCGCTTACAGCCAAAGAACACGATTTACTTTCTGCTTTATATAGAAATGCGGGACATATTGTAACAATTGACGCGCTATGTGAAGCTGCATGGGGAGCTAATCCTTTTGGATATGAAAATTCTTTAATGGCACATATACGTCGTATCAGAGAAAAAATAGAACTCAATCCATCGCAGCCTGTTTCTTTAGTAACAGTTAAAGGCTTAGGATATAAGCTTATTGTGGAGTAAAGCAGAATGAAAAGCATACCAAAACTAATACAACGCTTTATAAGTATTTTTCTACTAAGTTCTGTGCTTATAGTATCAATGAATATTATTGCGTTCATTGTACTTATAGGAAATTACGCACCCGATAAAGAGATGTCTCCTTATAGCATAGCAAAAGAGACGGGAGAAGCATTACAATTATCCGCAAGTGGGGATTATGCATTATCAAAAAATATGTCTTCCAAATTGACAAATTCTGGCGCATGGGCAATTTTGATTGATAATAATACGTTGAAAGTCGTATGGAAAACAGAAAATGTCCCTGCAGGTGTTCCAAATAACTATACTTTGTCTGATATAGCTAATTTGAGCGTTGGTTACATTGATGGTTATCCAACTTACACTGGCAAAAATAAGGATGGAGTTGTTGTAGTCGGATTTCCGCACAACAGTTTTTGGAAACATACGCGACCAAGTTGGAACTACAGTTTAATCTCAAATTTTCCGCAGATTGTTTTAAGCGTATTATTTATCAACATTTTGCTTATTCTTGGAATTTATTTAATAGCTAATATAAAACTACTAAAATCAATTAATCCGATTACAAAAGGGATACAACGTTTATCTAGTGGAGAAAGCGTGCATATTCCAGAAACAGGAGCGCTTTCAGAAATTTCATCTAACATAAATTCTGCTTCCGATATTTTGCAAATACAAAAAGAACAATTGAGAAAAAGGGAGACTGCAAGAGCAAATTGGATAGCTGGGGTTTCGCATGATATTCGTACGCCGTTATCTATGGTTATGGGATATGCGGGACAGTTAGAAAATTCTCTCCATATTTCGCAAGAAGATCGTAAAAAAGCGACGATGATTATTAAGCAAAGTGTCAGAATAAAAAATTTGATTAATGACCTTAATCTGGCTTCAAAACTTGAATACAATATGCAACCAATTATGAAAAAAGAAGAAAATGTTGTTGCTGTTGTTAGGCAAGTTGTTGTGGATTTTATGAATATAGGTATGCAAGATGAGTTTTCGATTAAATGGGAAACGGACACAGAATTTACTGTTTGCAATATTAATGTAGACAAAGATTTATTAAAACGAGCAATATCTAATCTTATTCAGAACAGCATATCTCATAATGAAAATGGGTGTACGATTTATGTATCCGTTGCTGCAAATAATGATAATTGTATTATTTGTGTTGAAGATAACGGTATAGGTGTTTCAGATGAAAAAATCGAAAAGCTTAATCATGCACCGCACTATATGATTTGCGATACAAGTACTGCAGAGCAACGGCATGGTTTGGGTTTGCTGATTGTTCAGCAGATTATTAGATCTCATAACGGAACGGTTGCTATAAGTAGGAGCAAACACAGTGGGCTTAAGGTATCTTTAATGATACCGCTTAATTGAATATGGGCAGTAGATGGATGACATCTTTTCACTTAATTGTGTAGACTGTCGTATTGATGTCTAGGGCTGATTGGGTGGGTGCAAATTTGCCTTTGTATAGCAGTGGTTTGCGAGAGTTATCGTTAAAAGGTTTAGCGTGTGGCGGCTGTAAGATGGCTTGGCGCGGTTTTTGAGTGCAGTTTGGCTGTTTGAGGGAAGATATCAACGCTCTGGGGTCGAGTGCAATAAGTTCAATGACTGGTGCTTGTGAACAATGTGATATACAAATGTATCAATAACTTGGATTTTCAATTCAGATTGGGAACTTGTTTGCATTTGAACCATAAGTCACAGTCATTAGATAAAAAATAAAGGAGTAAACTATGGAACATAATTGCGGATT
>NZ_KQ961870.1:6786-13140 GCF_001563665.1 Gardnerella vaginalis
AAGAAGCCGTGAAGAGAGAAGTATTTGAAGAGACAGGTCTTAATTACGAGGTCGATCACCTTGCTGTCATACACGAGCACTTCTTCATCGGCAGCTCTGGCTTAAAAGGAGTAGACTTCCATGAGATTACACTCTACTACATGATGAAGCCCATGGGCAAAAGAGATTTTACGAGCCAAAGCACTACAGAGTCAGGTGCTAAAGAGACAATGCATTGGTTACCTATAGATGAGCTTGATAAGTGCAAGGCTTACCCGACATTTATGAAAGAATATCTTAAATCGGAGCATAGTGGAATAGAGCATATAATTTCAGATGAAAGATATTAATGAATCCCGCTATTATGGCAAGAGATTGTTACGTAAGCATTATTTCTGTTTATGTTCGGGCAGAACAATCAGTCGAAAACATTAGCCAGGATACCTTTAGAGCAGTTCGAAGATGTACTCTCTTGCATAAAGATAATTACAACAAATCCCAGTTTGTAGAGCTTAGCAAGGATCAGGTTTCTATGAAATAGAAATCTAAATCTAAAAGCGTTATGTGTAAATAATTAAGGTGGTAGTAATACCGTCTTTTTTGATGCCTAAAAAGGTTTCAGAGTTTCAAGCTAAAGTTTCAGAGTTTAAAGAAATAGCTTCATAGTTTAAGGTTAAGGTTTCATTGTATCCAACATGTGATGAAACTATATACGAAAACTGCCAACGAGATTGATGAGCTTAAAGTTAAGAAACAGCAGCTTCTTATAGAAAAAACAGGTCAAGAAGATGCTAAAAGACGAATCAGAGAAATGGAAGATTTTCTGAAAAGTGAACGTCACGATATTAGTGAGTATGACGAGAGATTTGGATAAGCGCGGTGTGTAAAAGGTGTGTAAAATACATGTCATCAACTCATAAAGGTCAAAATATTTAGTGCTAAAACCAATGCCTTTGTTATGTGTCTTTCCGTGTTTTTATGCTCAGCATTGCTCAATGCGTATAATTATGTGATAAAAAACACTAAAATATGTATAATTATGTGATTAAATGCACCAAAACATATATAATAATGTGATACACGATAAAAGATAACGCAAAATATAACAGAACGGCAATGAAACTAAGCGTAAAAACAGCCAAGCGTTAATACGGCTGCAATACCTAATAGCGTAACGCAATATGAAAGGTGAGTAATCATGAAAAGGTTGATTATGAGTAAACTTTTAGCATGGAAGAACTCGCCGTACCGTAAACCATTGATATTAAGAGGCGTGCGTCAAGTTGGCAAAACTTGGATATTAAAAGAATTTGGTAAGCTTAACTACAAAAATATTGCTTATTTTAACTTCGATGAAAACAAAGAATATAAGCAATTCTTTGAAACCACTAAAAATGTGGAGCGAATTTTACAAAACCTAATGCTTGCAAGTGGTCAAAAAATCGAACCAGAAAACACGCTGATTATATTTGACGAGGTTCAGGACTGTCCAGAAGTAATAAACTCGATGAAATATTTTTATGAAAACGCTCCGCAATATCATGTTGCTTGCGCTGGATCGTTGCTTGGAATAACGCTTGCAAAACCATCTTCATTCCCAGTTGGAAAAGTTAATTTTATGCAAATAAACCCAATGAATTTCACAGAGTTTTTACTTGCTAATGGGGATGAAAATCTAGTGAAGTTTATTGAACAAATCGATAGAATAGCGCCGATTCCAGATGCATTTTTTAACCCTCTATACGAGAAATTAAAAATGTATTATGTTACAGGGGGAATGCCTGAGTCAGTTTTAATGTGGGCTAAAGCGCGAGATGTGAACGCAATGCAAGAGACATTGTTTGAGATTATAACAGCTTATGAACGAGATTTTGCAAAGCACCCTAATGTTAGTGAATTTCCAAAAATATCAATGATTTGGAATTCTATTCCATCTCAACTTGCGCGCGAAAACAAAAAATTCTTGTATAAAGTTGTTAAAAATGGTGCGCGAGCAAGAGAGTATGAAGATGCTTTGCAATGGCTAGTGTCGGCACAATTGGTGTATAAAATTTATAGAAATACTGCGCCGAATTTACCTATTGCTGCTTATGACGATGTATCTGCTTTTAAGATTTATTTAGCAGATGTTGGTTTGTTAAGGCGATTAGCGCAACTTGCTCCTACTGCATTTGCGGAAGGCAATAGGCTGTTTACTGAGTTTAAGGGTGCTTTAACAGAAAATTATGTTTTGCAAGCGCTACTTACTCAATTTGAAGTGACGCCTAGATACTGGTCTCAAACAAATCCGCCGTATGAAGTGGATTTTCTTATTCAACGAGAAAATGATATTTTCCCTATTGAGGTTAAATCTGAAGCAAATATTAATAGTAGAAGTTTGAAAAAGTTTAAAGAATTATTCCCTAATCAAACGAAATTGCGTATACGATTCTCGCTGAATAATCTAAAACTAGACGATGATATGTTGAATATTCCGTTATTTATGGCTGATTATACGGATAAGCTTATAGAACTTGCACTGAAAGAAAACAATTGAGAAAGAAAGATAATTTAAAAGGTAACTATTAGAAAATATAGAAATAAATTAGTGTAAAAGTTAAAAAAGTGTCAATTGCTTAAAACTCTAGAAGAAAACGTTTAACGCGTTGATCTTCACAGCTCTTTGTTGGCTGAGTAAGGGAATGTACTTCTCAGGGTTACTGAGTCTGTAGGTATAAGTAATTCGTGAGTCAACCTGTAACTGGCTTATGGAAAAGCTGTAGTGAAGTAATACTGTTGTGGTGTTTTATGTACGCTACTTTGACTAGTCACACGAAATAGAGTTTGGCATATTCTAAGAATGCTTCATAATGTTGGAGTATTAGGCTTGGTGATTTTTAATCCAAGTGTAAAGGTCATTTTCATTTGCCTTGCCTGATGCGACTTTGAGAATAATATCGATCAGTTCTTCATCTTTGTAAGACAACATAATGTTGTTAGTGCTAGAAAGATTAGTGTGACATGTGTGCCGATACGCTTGTTTCCATCTATAAAAGGGTGGTTTTTTAATAGTAATACTATTAAAGCTAAACAGACTATTATGGATTCTAATTTTAATAGAATTGTATTCTTATTAGAATTGCATATTAAGAATAAGGGGAACTTATGAAATTAATTAGACCAGATAGTAAATATATCCAAGGTTATATAGAAGCAAATGAAGAAGATGAAATTTTTAGGCCGAATGCAGAAAGACGTTTTATAAACCCAGAGACAATTATAGAGAGTTCTTATAACTATGAACATGGTATAAATTTGCCTGCAAATTATGTTAAAGCTACTACGTTTTGGTTGATAGATAATGAAAAATTTATTGGTGAAATTAGTATAAGGCATGAATTAAATTCTTTTTTAATTAACTATGGTGGTCACATAGGATACGAGATTAGGCAATCGGAATGTATGAAGGGTTATGGAACAAAAATGCTTTCTATGGCACTTGCATATTGTAAAGAGACTTTGAATCTACATAAAGTTTTGATTACGTGTGATGATGACAATATTGGATCGATAAAAGTTATAGAAAATAATGGTGGAATTTTGGAAAACAAAGTGAAAAATAGCTTATCAAGAGGAAATGTTACAACAAGAAGGTATTGGATTAATATATAGGAAAAATATTAAATTTTATCTATACTGACCACTCAATCGGGGATTAGGACAATTTTTAGATATTTTGTATAATCAAATCTGTGTAATCAAAGCACGATATTCCGTGATTGCATTTTCTGGAGAAAGATGATGAGTGAGATGAATGTAAGGCCAGTGCTTTTCAAGCATGCTTTTTGGGGTCATGTGATTACAGAAACTGTTGCTGGCGTTTGCACGCTTATTATTGCGTTGCTTGTACAGCAGTTCGTAGGGCACCGCGTACTGGGTTGGGAAACTGTGGTCATACTCGCGCTGAGTGTTGTGGTGTTTTCGCTGCTAAGCACAGCGTATCTGCAGTGGGATAGGCATCGTAGGCCAGATGACGGGTCTGGCGATTTGCTTATTGGAATCATCGATTTTGTGCTCAGGCTGCTGGTGACTTCTGGTATTGCTTTATTGCTTGTTTCCAATACTACGCTGCTTAGCATTATTATTGGTGCAGCGATTACTAGTGTGTTGCTGTTTGTTTTTGAAAAGCCTTGGCAGCGCGGGATGACGGATGCGCAATTACATGAAGCTTCACAGAAAGCGGTTGAGCTTGGCGTTCAAATGCTTGAAGAAGAGCGCGTAAAGCGCGCGAGGTGAGCAATATGATTGCATTACAGCATGCGAGCGCAGGTAAAACAGGCACTCCTAGAGGTGTGTCTCTAACATTCTCCTCGTTAATCGTTGCGAATATGCTGATGGAAGCAGTATACGATGTTGTCATATTTGTGCTTGCGTTGATGTTGCAATGGTGGATGCTTTGTACTATCGCTGGCTGGCGAACGCTGCTCGTCATGTTCTTGGGCAATATGCTATTTTCTTGCGTGGCAGCTGCGGTTATGGTTCTGATGGGCGCATTGAAGGCTGATCAACAGAAATGCCCAACAAAAAGTTGGCCTTTCTTAGCCATTGCTGTACTGCTTCGACTGCTGATCTTTGGTGTTCTCGCTTGGCTACTTACGCCGAGTTTGGCATGGGTGAGCGTAGTTGTTGGCATTGTGCTTACCAATATTGTTCTCGTTATCAAGCAGCACCCACGGAGAAGAACCGCAGTAGCTGCATAAGATTTTGTAAGACTGTTTTCTTCTCTTTTGAGCAAAAGGCTCTACGTGCGTGGAGAGCGTAGTATTGATGTCAAGGGCTGATTAGGTGGGTGCATTTTTAGGCTTTATGTTTTTGGTTTCTTCTTCGTAAAAACTCTTTAACAATGATTGGAATTATAGTTGGGATACATTCAAGAGTAATAAAAAATGTAATGTACGTGCAAGTCCAGCTACTACCCAATTGCCGAGGAGACTCTTGTAATATCAATAAATCAATAGCAGGGGCGATAAGCGCGATAGCGATGGTTTTACAAACTCCTAAGTTTTCGAGTGTTTTTTGATTGACAACAATCGAGTAAAGAAGAATTTTTGTTAAACCAAATACGTGAGCTATACCGATAAATAAAACAGGTGAGTTATAAAGAATTTCTGGATTAAACAATCTAAGTGAGTTAAAGATTAGTCCTAAAAGAGGTAATAATAATGAAAAAAGGAATAATCGTATAGCTTGATACATAGATTTCTTCATAACTAACCTCCTTAAATTTATATAGCCAAGCAGATGACTACTTTCATAGCCGGACTATTTTCACTCATTTTACGTTAATTTATCTTACTTGAAAAGTTGGGATAACCATATCCGATTAAATTCTAGCGGTCATGAGCAAACGGGACTTAAAGAACTGGATAAATACTGTACTGTTTTCATGAAGTCAGCGTAGTCGTGATAAGCGAGATTTTGTTTGCTTTTATGAGCATGACATAAAGTTCAGAGATATTTTGACGCATACGGATTATTGCGTTGAAGAGCTAAAACAATATCCTGGAGTGATTTCGCCTGATTGTTCCCCTATATTTGATGCACCTCTTTGCGTGCAAATTTGCACTTGTGTAGCAGGGGTTAGTGAAGCTAAACGTTAAAAGGTTTAGTGAGTGGCGACTGTAAGATGGCTCGGAGCGATTTTTGAGCGCAGTTTGGCTGTATGGGGAAGATATCAACACTCTAGGGTCGAGTGCACAGGATGTTAACGTTAAAAGATGCACAAACTTTGCACCCAGCTGTTTATGTTCGGAAATGTGGTTTAAGAACAATTTTTATATTGCAGTTCTGTCGAAAATTGTTTTTATTGATCTTATTATCGTTTATTTTAATATATTCAAAGATGGTTCTTCTTAAATAAGATATGTTTTGAATCACAATACAAGAGTTTGTATGTGTAAGTGAGCAGTGATATAGAAAAAGGAGCTGGGTTTGTGGCTCAGCTCCTTTTTCTAATTATTTTCAATTATTAGTTTACTTTTGTTTAATTTTGTAGGTGAACTTTTTACTCGCGATTCTTCTTGCGAGAGAAGAATGCTGCTGCAGCTCCCAGTACACCAATCATTGCGCTGATCAATCCTACTCGCTCCACTTCAGCACCAGTCTTTACTAATTGGGACGAATGCTTTGCAGGAACCCTGTTGTCAGACTTAGTAGATGCGTTGGAACCTGAAGCACCAGTGGATGCATTACCAGCGTTGTTAGACTTGGAATCGTTACCCGAATCAGATTCAGAACTATTGCTGTTTCCAGTCTCAGATCCAGAACCGGAATCTCCAGAACCGGAATTTCCATCGTTGTTTCCGGCTTTACCGGTGGTTTCGCTGGAAGTGTTTT
>NZ_KQ961871.1 GCF_001563665.1 Gardnerella vaginalis
GCCTGCTGCTTAATATTTTCTTGTATTCTCACATGCACATTCGCACTCTTAGTAACTGCAATATCAATCAACCTCAATACACACATCATAAAATACTGTATCGCATATTGCAACACATTCCACTTGTTGCTTCACAAACGTATACAGTATGCAATCACGATATGAATTCAAGCCCAACAATCCAACATCAGTAACGTCTCAACGAACGCAACTCACAGTACTTTTGGATTCTTAATATTCATCAAAATTAATTACCTTATCGAATACATCACAATTAGTTTGCGCGTGCAACACAACTACAAGCTTGTTATTCCTAGTTTTAGCACATCTGATAGCTTGCACGATTATTTCACGTTCACTACAACCATCAGCATCAGTTACACTTTTGAACGTCTCATCCAGCATAATAACAGTTCGCTGTTGAGAACCAATACACTTTGTGAGCGATGTGAAATCTGGAGCAACAATAGCACCGTTATCATCAAATAAGTAATCTTCAATCAGCATACAATTCTTAGTATTGTTATGATCAAACCAATCTCGCAACAATACTGATTTACCAGCACCACTAGCGCCAATAATAGCAACTGAAGAAATATCACTATCAGCAATAGTATTACTAAGATTCTGGTATGCTAATTCATTCCTCTTATACGCTTTCTGCTTACGCTCATAATTTTCCAAACTGAAAACTCGTTGAGCAGTCTGGGTCAAAACTCCTGAATCTTGCAAAGTTTCAATCACATTTTCCAAGCTTGACGACAGCATTACCACAAAATACAACACAGCACTAGCAGAAGCAAAATTCATTGATGATACTGTAAGCATATAAAGTATTGAAAATTCCAACACTAAAGAAAGACTTTGCATCATGCAATTTCTCACTGTGTAAATATTAATAAAACGACGCATACGCTGCCAATACTTATTTTCTGACGAAGCATAATGATACTTGCGAGAACTATCAAAAATAGCACCTTGCGGTAAGCTTCGCGTTGATAATAACGACGATAATGCTCCTAAAAACTTATCTCGATATTGTGCTTGTTTATCCGCAGCCGTATTAAGTAATCGCGAACCGGCATACCATATGAGACAAGATAACGGCACCATAATAATCATTATGTATACGTACTGCGGTACTGCAGCAATTGTCATAGCAAGAACTATTACTGTTTGAACAATAATAAAAATAACGTGTGCAATAGCACTAGGAATACTCATCTGTAAGTCAGAAAAATCATCCCCAAGCCTACCTAAAACATCACCTTTATTATCAATATTTGAATACTTATGCAAACGCATAATCAAACGATTATGCAGTTTTGTAAGCCGCACAATTGGCACAGCATATACAGGAACATTAAGAGCAATAATACCAATGACAATAAGCAAGCTTGCAAACAATGCAGAAGACTGAAGCATATTTAAGTTGGTGTTCGTAGCAATATTCTCTACAAACATTAACTCAGCAAGAACTATGAGTACTGTTGCTATCGGCAAACAAATAATACTAGCGGAGAACAATTCGCGCACAGTTCTAATGAACTTACCACGTGATTCTGCACCTGTAGGAATTTTCGATTCCACACAATCCGCTTGCATAGTTTTATCACTACCAGTATTCTGCAAATGATTTTCTTCAACCACACTATGCGTGACTTGCTTAGAGTTGTTACCATAAAACACACAAGGAATATACTCTGGATTACGTGCAAATAAAACAATATGATGAACTTGAGAACTTAGCATAGCTTGTGAAACTGTTTCTCGAAGCTCTGGATTTAACACAGAAAACACGTCATCAAGCACCAAATATTCCACGTCTTGAGCAAACGCCATAGCAAGCACCACGCGTTGACGCTCACCAACAGATAACGTTTCAGGATTATGCAAAAACCTATCCGCAACCTCACGCGACACATTAAATAAACGCAAGAAGTTTTCGTACTTCCGACGAGTATCATCGCTCGCAATATTAAACCAAGCTTCAATAAGCCCCTGCGACATAATAGGATTACAAGGCACCAATATTTTACTACTGCTAACAATAGAATCATACGCATTCAACGCCGAGCAAGCTTCTTTAGACAAAAGAGCGAACTTATTATCAAACACAACAGAATCAGAAATATTAGTAGCATCCGCGAGAGTATTATTCATAGCATTTTGCTCTAATTGCACTAAATCCTTGTCCATTGGAAGAGCAAGCCGAATCACGCGATAATTCACAATATTATTCTGCATGGCGCCATACAAATATTTAATCGCAAAAAGAATTCCAACATTAAACAACGCATTTGGAAAAATAGTTACATGAACAAGAACAACACCAGCAAGCAGTAATGTCAACCCACCTTGCTCAACAATATTACTCAATAATTGAGGAAATATGCGCTTATAAAGCACTCGTTCTTCTGCTTTACGTGCATCTTCAATCGCAGTAATACCAACATTATAACGATACACTCTTGAAGCGTGAGGAAGTTTATCAATAATTTTACTGAGAAGATTACGACGTTTACCTTCTAAATCCACATAGTTCTTCCACAATACGCCAATCCAACGTATAAGGAACAAATTACCAACAGATAAGAGAACTAATAGTAAAACCGCTACAATACTATTCTCGTGATATTGAACAACACAGATAGCAAAAAGAATAATAAACTGCAATATTGATAACACGAAATCAACACCATAAGCTATCTGACTTATCTGATTTGGATATGTTAATGCCGAAGACTGCAATGTTTCATCATCATTATTCTTAACAGATAAACGCACAAAACGATGGAAAGTAAGCTGACGAAACAAAGCTATAAGAAGCATCTCACAACGATCTTTAGCAATAAAACCCAATGCTTGTAAGAAGAAAGATAACGCCAACTTAAACGCAACAAACCCTTCAAGCAGTGTCGAAGCAGAATGTAACGATCCCATCGTATAAATAAGCAACAGCATTCCAGCAAGCTGTATCAAACCAGTAATAAAAACTGATAACACCTGCGGCATAAGAACTATAAAATATACTAAAGCACCTTTTGCATGTTGATGATTCGCAACGAACGAATCATAACGAGATATAACCCTATTTAACATATACCTCCAACATACATATTCATTCCAAACCCTCTAATCTACAAGTTTCATTAACTAATTCATCATCAGGGAAACGCTTCAAATCAAGTGCAAAATACTACTATTTCTTCTTATAACCTATAGCAACATTACCTGTTTTATTAATCCCTGGTACTTTAAGAACATCAGAACTTGACTTGTCTTTTAAATCAAATTTCCCAACCAAAAATAAAGCTTTAAGTCCTGGACCAGGTAAATTGAACGATGAGTCAACTAATTTGATGGGCTTATCTCCAAGAGTAACTTTAGACAAATCATAATGAGAATCAAGAATATCCCGTGACACAAAAAGATACAATTCATCTTTATTCATATAGTTTTCTGGTATACGAAACTCTTCTCGAGACACCTCTACCGTTTCCCAATGATACGACGCAAGCTCCGCCTTATCCTCACCATCGGCACATCCAGCAAGAGAAAAGAGAGAACCTATCAGCAGAAGCATAACAAGACAACTTTGAAAAATTGTTTTACAAAAAATAGTTTTACTCCTCATAACACCATTACCTTCCTTTTCTCTAACACGACTCTGTATCAAATGATCATAAAACAGATTATTAAGTAAACAAGATCTACCATTCACTCTGATTACTGTAATAATCTTAATAAACATATTATTTTTTTTATCGATTTGTCTAGATTATCGACACTAATCTCTTCTTTTACTAGCAAACTATAATTTTCATAAACAGCAATGTTCACGAAACAGAAGAACCAGAAGAATCAATATAATCATGCTCGTTTAATGCTTCCAACAATATCTTGATAATAGATAAATAAGATAAGCGCCCCTGCTGAAACTACCACACCTACCGCCAGAATAAACATATACGACTTCAAAAAGCCATAGAATACCTGAACACATAGGCTCCAAATTCTAAACATTTTCATTATATTTTATTCTTTGATAGCGCCTCCAACATTTTCTTTCTTTTTTGCAATGCAGATAAAATAGTAAAAAATACAAGAGAAAAAACAAATAGAACTAGAAATATTAAAGTTAATATCCATGGGTTTTGTAATCCAAATCCCACCATAATAGACCCTGAACTTGTTTCATGCGCATCAAAAAACACGCTACCAAAAAGGCCCAGATAATGACCCATTTCCCTACCTTTTGTAAACATAAGTATGATTACTGTTGCAGCTGTTAGAACTGCAGTCAAAATGAACGATAGAGTTATTGCACTAATAATTCGCTTAAACATATTCATAATATTCCTTCCTTTGTGTTGAATTTATACCCATTATTGAGTGAAATATGCACACCGCGCCAATAGATAACCATAATAAAACTGTGATGTTCCCAGGTATTTGCCAAACAAATATCGTAAAAGATATTAAAATTACAAGGCATAGTGCAGTAATCATTCCAACCAAGACAGAAAACGGATTATGCTTTTCCGCCGGAAAGAAAATACTAATAGCAATAGATGCTATAAGTGTAATCATACAAATGAATATTGTTTTTCCTACTTCTGCAAGATTAAGTCCTTTTATAGCACTTATTGCTAATACAGGAACACCTATTACAGATTCAGCTAAAGCATATGGAGCAAATAGATATAAGTACAACCGACATGGACTCAACTTATGGCGATAAGTCTTATGTATAGCTTCAGTCGTTGGAAGAGCATAAACAGCCTGAGTAGATATAATAGCTAACCAATATGGGGGATAATATCCATGTATACCAAGTACAACAATAGATAAAGTTATAACAAAAAATGTAGCTAACAGAAACTCACCACTACGCACTATAGCTTTCAGATGGATAATGAAAAGACTAGGAGAATTTCCAAGTGGAATTTTGAAGAAGTATTTCCAGCGAGAATGTTGATTAGGCGCCACAATAAGAATGACTAAAAGCACAATCACAGCAGAAACAAGAAAAACAACCCCTGCTGTTAAAACACCAAACTTATCATATATCAGAACAAAAAATCGAGAGAATCCATAGTAGGTTCTGCCTTCATAGAACGCATCAAGAAATCTATTGGATTCACGTTGTACATACATATAAGCACCGAATAGTATGGATCCAAAGAAGCAAGGTATCAGAAAGCTTCTCCATCTTTCTATGTGAAAAACCTGTAGAAATCTATCAAATCCAAGATATATAACGTCCAACAATAAATAAAGAATTACTATTTGACCAATAATTCCAAAAAAAATTTCTGGGAATGTTTCACACCCTCCACGTATTGCCATCGAGAATGTCAAAGGGCCAGATACAAGCGAAACACAAGATAATACTGTTATAGCTTCAAATATTGTGTAAGCTAAAATTCTCTGCTTATTTGTTACAGGAAGAGTATGCGTTAATTCAATGAGCTTGTCTGCCTTCATGAATAAAACACGTATAATTATGAAAAACAGTAAAACCCACAGTCCTACAGTCATCGAAATGCTTTGACACACAAGAGATATCGCTTTACTGCTGAAAACCATTCCACGTACAACAATAAATGTTAGGAAACAATAACCAGCATAACTTGCCAAAGCTGTAAAAAACAGAAGAATTTTTGCACAACTAGATTGCATAACCTTATGTAAAAACAACCTTCTAGCAAAGAACAGAAACAGAAAACGAACTAGCCTGAGAGTATTAGTATTCACTACCCTCACCGCCCAATTGTGGAATATTTGCTTTGACAAATGCATCTATAGATCCATATTTTGACACTAAAGCTCTGCACTCTTCATATACCAAAATTTCACCATGACTCATTAGTGCAATATGATCAGCAATTCTTTCCAGCATTGAGAAGTTATGGGTACAAAGAAGAACGCCATTCTTTTCACAAACCATATTGCGAATATCAACTTCAAAGTTATAAAGAGCTTCAATGTCAATACCATTAGGAGTCTCATCAATCATAGTTAGAGGGCGAGCAACCATTATTGCAGCGATTAACTGAACCTTTTTCCGCATGCCATGTGAATAATCCTCTATCAAGTCATCCCAACGATAATCCATCTGATATCTACTAAAAAGTCTTTGAACCTCAAACACGTCACATTGCATTCCATACATATTATGGATGAAACGCAAATATTCTAAACCCGTCAAAAACTCAGGTAAATAGTCATTAGACGCAAGAAGAATTGAATCCTTCTTTGCTTCCTTAGTTGTACTAAGATTCCCACAGACAGTAATCTTTCCCGATCTTGGTTTTATAAGATCACCAGACAATCGAATAAGAGTGGATTTCCCAGATCCATTAGGCCCAATAAGACCAGTGACTCCACCAAAATCCACAGAAAATGAAAGATTTTTTACCACTTCGTGAGCACTATTATATCCAAAGGATAATCCCTTTATTTCTAGCGCTTTTAGCTCGTTCTCTCCGGACATAAACAAAACCTTGCTTCAACAGTCTATTTGCATTCAGTATATACTGAGGTGTATCAAGCGTGTAATTAGGTTAAGAGGAAGCAGACATGCACACTGAAATATAACAATATAATCTAGTTAGCCCAAAGAGGTAAATCCCGCCAATGATTCGGTGCCCCAGTTCGTTCGAAAGGGATAATCTTATTGTGAGGAAATGTTTCAAGGGTATTAGCTAAAAGATTACCGCCTTCTAGTCCTAATTGGATGTTAAGGAATTGAATAATACTTATCTGCCCAAATAGCCTGTGCGTAAGAGTGTTTACTGGCGTCATAAGCTCATGGTCTATTGGCTTTGGCTTGATATCAAAACCACGATTAAAAAGCCGAGCATGATGAGCAGAAAGGTTACGCAGTATGTTCAAGGATTTCAGCGTTGATTCTAACTGCGGAGCCGTCATCACACACAAATTCGCAATCTCATTGCGAACCTTGTTTGGACTAAACCTATACAGGTGAGAGAGCATACCCCAATCCATGATTTCAACTGCAACCCACACTGGTAGTTGACCGTCATATTTATCGCGATGATGAGCTACAAAGTCTTCTTGTGAGTTCCTCACAGCTTCTTTATATTTGGAAAGCCACACTTCATATTGGGTTTTATGTGAATTCTTTTTGTAAGCTGCACGCGCCACAGCATTAAGCGTCTTAACGTCCATATGCACAAGTGGATCCACTTTCCCCAAGTGGTAACCCAAAAGAGCACGCAAAGCCAGTTCTATAGGCGCAAGGGTTGTAAACACAGCACTTCTAAGACGAGCATCAAACTCATACAATTCAGTGCACAAATCCAAAGATGTACCAGGCTGGAAATTATCTGTGGGTTTGCCAGAATTAACATCAATAATGCGTGCCGAATACCAGTATCCAGAAGTCGATAGTAGTTACGCGTCTTAAGTATGTGACTTGCTTGTGTGGTATTTTGGATTTCCATGCCACGTGAGAGTAATAGCTTTACTTGATCTTCATAACTTTTATGGGGCTTAATCGGCTTACTGGTCACAACTTCTCACAACGAAAAGGACCAGCCCTGGACTCCCACCGAAGCAGGTAGCGGAACTGGTCTTGTTGATTGTTATGGTAACACGCACCTTTGTCAATCGCGTGTAAGCGGCAAAAAAGTGTGTCTAAAAACCCGAGTTTTTGTTGAAATACCAAGGAAAACTCGCTGTCGTTAAGCTAAAAAGCTTAACATTTAGTATTACGTGACATTTTTATAAACATGTACTCGCGCATAGGAAGAAGGAAGAAGAATTTCCAGAGACCCTAACGTACCATCGTATTCTTCTATGGAAGACCTTAAAAAGCTCTGTTGCAAGACTGATGTACAACGTTAAGTTCACGAACGCTTATATTATCACCCTCACTCTTATCGACGCTGAAAGTCACTTATTTCTTTCCGAGCCTCCACGCTTTGAGCACTACTTCTATTACTCCGTAAGTCAATGCGGCCAACGGCCAAACAATCCAACTTTTTCCCCAATCGGACGTAATGAAACTGTAGGCTAAATAAATGAAGATAATTATAAGCCAGTAAGCTTGGAACAATAACCTAATCTTTGCAGGATAGACAATCTTTTTCTTCGGTTTCAGCAAACGGTAATAGGACGAGCGGACAATATTCGCCTGTACGAATAAATAAACAGCTGCTGCCACCAGTACAATAGCGATAACTACAAAAAAGCCGGATGAAAGTTGATAAAATTTCGGCACTGTATCCGAAATTATAAGAAAAATAAAGGCAACCATACATAAAACGACACCGATGACCGTCCGCAGCACATACGACGGCATGAACCGTTCCAAGCGTTCTTTGAGCACACTGTCAACGCCATAAGCCGTTTCAAAGTCTTCTTTTTCCAAATATTGATAACGCTTTTCGTGGAAACTCTGAATAATAAAAATAACTACAGCTACAGTGATAATCGCAACGCTGAATGCTAAGCCCATAGTTTTACCGACTTGCGCATTTACTGTTGGAGAAAGCAAAAGATTACTACCGATCAACGGGATTGCTGCCAGAATACAAAGAAGAACGCCTAGAGCAACATAGGCGGCAAATGATATTCTGTGAGCAATATAAGCGGAGGCTTCTTCCAGCTCAATTACCCGCATGCGAACGCCGGCTTCTTCCTGGCAGGCATTTTCATCTGCGTTGACGTTCTTCCCCATAACATCAATTTCATCTTTTACCAGAAGATCTGTACTAACATCAAACAAACGGCTCAATGCAATTATCCGTTCCATATCCGGGATACTTTGTGCGCCTTCCCATTTGGAAACAGCTTGGCGACTGACGCCCAATTTGTCCGCCAATTCTTCCTGCGACCAACCGTTTTGTTTACGCAGTTCCAATATTTTATCTGCTAAAATCATAAAAACATCTCCATTTCAAACTCTAATTCATCATAATCATGGTGAAATTATATCTGAAACAGCAGTTGCGTAGTAGCAAGTGCGATTGACAATTGCCGTTGAAAGCGCAATTTCTGCAGACAAATGAGCGCAACCGACAGCCAATTCGTTTTCTCTCATGTTCGCACCACGCTTTCCAATCATCTTCACGAACGCAAACAAGCGAATCCGTTACAGGCCGCAAATCTTCACCTTCATAATATTCAACAAGCAACTTCTTAAACTCAGGAACCTTATTTTCTGGAATAACTAGTAAGCCTTTACCGTGAGAAATCAAATAATGTAGGGAACTTTTTTAATATTATTGCAACGATTTGTTCCCCAAAAACATAAACAACTAGAGCACAATAACACTCTTCGCTAAATTTAAATCTATAGCAATTTAAACCAGCACTTAAAGGATTTCCTCCCAATTTTTAGGAAATCCCATAAAATCAAATTTAAACGAACCTTCATATTTAGCAAACGTATTTTTCAAGTCTTTCAAAAGAGAACACCACTGTTCATTTGCTTTTAGCATTCTTTTAGTAATTAAAAGTACAGGAAATATTTTATTTTGTTTCCTTTTATATTGAAGATTCTCTTTATAAAGGCGCGGATTTTCTTTTAAAGGCATATTGTAAAGTCTGGTATAGTGTGCACAAATATTTCTTACTTCTACTAAACATAAAATCCAGTTTTTTAAATATTTAGGATCAGTATTGTAATAGCGAGATATATTTTTTTGATCTTCAGTTTTTAAAATGCTAAACAATGAAGATAGACTCCCAAAAGACATTAATTCCACAGAAACCCATATAGGAAATTGACTATTATATTTTTCTATGTGATGCTTAACAAAAGGTTTATTTTTTTGTCGTTCAATTTCTTTATTCAAGCTTTTTATAAGAATAGAGTAAATAGATTGTCCTTGTTTATTTGTCTTGTAAACAAAATTAGTCTCACTCATCAATACTTCAGGACCGTATTTGATAGATAAGTAATAGGTAATCTGAGTTCTAAGTTCTATCTCAATTTGCTCTATAGTTCGCATTAGATTATTTTTAAATTGACTATCAAAGCAATAAAGATTAAATAGCTGTTCTATGCTAACAGTGTCTTGATAATGCTCCTTGTTATTAGCATTCTTCAACCCTACACCATAACCAGAAAGTCTGTAATAGTTGACTTTCTTCAAAATTTCTTTTGCAAATTCAATGTTAGAAATTTTTAAATGATGGTCATTTACAAGTCTTGCAATTTGTTGATCATACGTTAAAGCTGGCTTCAATGTCATACGTATACTCTTTCATACAAAAAGCCCTCTCCGTGGTCCGCATGTAGAAGAACTACATTAAGCGTGGAGAGGTTCTGTTAATACGATTGTATCATGGCGCATTTATAAATCAACCTAATCAGCCTTAGACATCAACACAACACTCTCGACGTGGCACGATAGGTCCGGATTGATGTCAGTCATAAGGAACCTATTCAGACTAATACGAAATGTAGCAACATATCTCCGTTTGTTAGTGGAAACATATCCACAAATTCTATAGCAGAAAATTCTTGATACATTCCGCTATCCATATCACGGTCTGAACCTCACCCATCCAAGGAAAAAGTTCAACTTTTTTATTTGTTTCTACTATTTATAGTGATTCCAACATAAAAGTCAAATCTTGCAAGGAACCGCCATCGCCTCAACCTTGTCCGTTCTTCCTACAAAAACAGGTCAACAGATATTTTTCGTCCTAACTGATAGCCAGGTTTCCATGCACTGGAACGAATGGTTATTCCATCTTTTTTCTTTTTCAAATAAGAGACCTACTTCTTCGATAAATCACTCTATAATAAACAATGAATGAATTTCTGTATGCTCTCATCGCCCATGACAGCGATTATACTTCTTCCCACTTCCACATGGACACAATTCATTGTGGCCTATCTTCTTCGGCCAATTTGCTCTTTCCTGAACCATAATAGGAATTTTCCCGTCATGCATAAGTTCAAGTTCCCTAAGACGATATAAATATTCAGAGACTCCCAATATAGCTTGAAACATACACATTGCCTCATTTTCAAATTCAAGCAAATATTCTGTTTTCTTTTTTGTTCTATCTTTCGGATTAGGAATATAAGTTATCAGCTGGTCTACTGAATTGTATTCAACTCGCTGGATTACATAAACATATCATCGTTCCAAACGAGTTTTACCAAGTCAATGAGTACTGCTATTCTTTCAGTAATTTCATTCTTACCAAATAAAGCATACGATTTGAAGCCAAGATTATTATCTAAAACGAACTTCTTAAATTGGGGATTATTCTGATATGCCAGATCACCAAGTGATTCCGTATAGATATTTCCTTCAAAAGAAGCGACCAAGATTTTCTTGGTCGCTTCATGTTCGTATAACACTCATATAATACCTAACGAACTAGCTTTACAGTTAGATAATCCACCTTACTTGTACGCTTTTCCATTTAAGGAAACTAGAGAATCAAATAATTG
>NZ_KQ961872.1:0-68508 GCF_001563665.1 Gardnerella vaginalis
CCAAAATATCCCAGATTTTATTAGATTTTGGAAAATAAAATGCGCACTGATTTCCCTAACGTACTTAAAGTACATATGAAAATCAATGCGCATAAAAGCTTTATAAGTCTTAAAACCTAAGCTTTAAAATCAGGCAGCAATACTTGCAATGTCGACTGGAACACCAGGAGCCATTGTAGATGTGATTGTAACCTTAGTGATATAACGACCCTTGATGGTGCTTGGCTTCAAACGACGAACTTCATCAGCAACAACCTTGAAGTTTTCTTCAAGAGCCTTAGCATCAAACGAACGCTTACCAAAGAGGAACGAAAGATTGCCTTGGCGATCAACGCGGAACTCAATCTTTCCACCCTTAATATCTGCAACAGCCTTTGCAACATCCATAGTCACAGTACCAGTCTTAGGATTTGGCATTAAGCTACGAGGACCGAGAACACGACCCAAGCGGCCAACCTTACCCATCATGTCTGGAGTTGCAACAACAGCATCGAAATCAAGGAAGCCTGCGGCAACCTTTTCGATAAGCTCGTCATCACCAACGATATCTGCACCAGCTTCTTGAGCTTCAGTAGCCTTTGGACCACGAGCAAATACTAAGACCTTAGCAGTCTTACCAGTGCCGTTTGGTAAGTTTACAACACCACGAACCAACTGATCTGCTTTACGAGGATCAACGTTAAGACGCATAACAGCCTCAACGGATTCATCGAAAGCACGAGATGGCATGCTCTTTAACAAAGCAATAGCCTCAGCTGGAGTATAAAGATTATTACGGTCGATTTTCTCAGCCGCTTCACGATACTTCTTAGAACGCTTCACCATTTTCTCCACTCACTTTCAGTCGGTAACGGTAATACCCATCGAGCGAGCAGTGCCCGCGATAATCTTCATGCCAGCCTCAACGTCACGAGCTGAGAGATCAGGCATCTTGATTTCGGCGATTTCGCGCACCTGAGCCTTGGTCACAGAACCAACCTTGTGAGTCAAAGGATTCTCAGTGCCCTTCTGAATGCCGGCAGCCTTAAGCAATAAAGCAGAAGCTGGAGGAGTCTTCAGAATAAATGTGAAGGAACGATCTTCGTAAACAGTGATTTCAACTGGAACGATTTGACCCATCTTGTCCTTCGTCTGGTCATTATAGGCCTTGCAGAAGTCCATGATGTTCACGCCGTGAGAGCCTAAAGCAGGACCCAGTGGCGGCGCAGGATTTGCCTTACCAGCTTGAATCTCAAGCTTAATAAGAGCAGAAACTTTCTTTTTAGGAGCCATAATATGGTTCTTCTTTCTTCTAGCGGTTCAAACGGCACCTTAACACTATTTAAGCAGTTTTAAGGTATCCTCCCGCAACTTATATTGCTGTGCTGTGCTAGCGGATTACTCCTCCAGACACAAGCTTCACTATTATGCCACATCTTCGCGACACGCTGCATTACGACAGCTGCATTACTACAGCTACAACTATTTTTGCTCAACCAACAAAAGTTGGAAGTCTACTTCCAAGTTTAGTGCAAAATGGCAAAAGTTGGAAGTCTACTTCCAAGTTGGACACAAACTTAAGAAAGTTGCTATGCTTAATGATTTAGCAACAACATATTTTCGCATACATACTTATAGTGAAGCTGTATCTTAGTATTTACAACATACGCCATAGCGCAGTAAATAAACAAAACTGAGGTACGAATAACGCAGCACTTCAATCAAATAAACAAAACCGGAGTGCAAATTAACGCACCCCGGTTTGTGTTATAAAAACTTAATGCTATAGGCTCGAGATTTTTACTTAAGCTTTTGACTTAAGCTTTTGACTCAAACAATCGGCTCGACTTGATGGAAACCAAGTTCCACAGGAGTATCACGTCCAAAGATTGAAACCAAAACAGTAAGCTTTTGTGTAGTAGGCTCTACTTCTGAAACAACAGCAGCCATAGTTGCGAATGGTCCTTCAGTTACTGTTACTTGATCTCCAACCTTATAAGCAACTTCAAGAGTACGCTTACGAGCTGCAGCAGGCTTATCTCCAGCATTCTTCAAAGCTTCAGAAGCAATCATAGGAGCCATCATTGCAACTACCTCTTTGCGAGTAAGGCAAGCAGGATCTTTAGATGGACCAACAAATCCAGTAACACCTTCAGTTTCACGCACAATACGGCGAGCGTTCTCATCAGGCCACATACGAATTAACACATATCCAGGCACACGAACGCGAGTAATAACTTTCTTGCCCTTATCTGTATGCTTTTCAACTTCTTCCATAGGAACTTCAATCTGGAAAATTTTATCTTCCAAACCAAAATTCTGTACACGCGATTCAACATTAGCTTTTACGCGCTTTTCGTAACCTGAATACGTGTGAAGAACGTACCATTTACCTTCCAAAGTGCGCAAGGACTTGGAAAATTCTGCAACAGCACGAGCGCCAGCATCTGTAGGATCTTCAACATCTTCTACACTATGAGCATATTCTACAGACTCTTCCTCAGACTCTGTTGCTTCAGACTCTGAAGTAGCAGCATCTGAATCAACATGCTCAACAGGTGCATCTTCCTTAGAAGTATCACTTGTTGGAGTATCAACAACGCTTTGAGTATTAACATCACCTGCATCAGCTGCAGATTCATCAACGTCGTTAGAAGTTTCGAGATTTAACTCGTCAGTCATATTTGCACACCCTCAAAATCTAAATCAGCCGAATAGCCACATAACAGACTTGCCTAACCAGAAGTCCATGCATGTAACAAATAGCATTAAGAAAATCACAAAAACAAACACTGAAATTGACCAAGCAAACAACTCTTTACCGTGTGGCGCTACAACTTTGCGCGTTTCGTCAATAGTTTGCTTGACGAACATGCCAATGCGCATGAACAAATTTGGCTTAACTGTCTTGTTATCACCGTTTGCTTGAGCCATGCTGAATCCTTCGTTTGTAACTGATAATAATGAAAAGTGGCAGGGACGGCGGGACTCGAACCCACAACCTACGGTTTTGGAGACCGTTGCGCTACCAATTGCGCCACATCCCTAGGGGAACTCGCCTTATCATACACTAAAACATACGACTTGGCAAAACCACCAAATAGTTATGTTAGCGTAGGGGCACGATTTCGCGCAATTCCAACAGTATTAAGACATTTAGCAGAGTGTCGCTTAAATAAATATAAACTACTCTTCTATCCATTGCTTCATACGGTGCATGCCTTCAGCTAACTGCTCATCAGATAACGCACAAGAAAATCGCAAATACCCAGGAGCTCCAAATGCTTCACCTGGAACGGCAGCTACATGTGCTTCATCAAGAAGCATTTGAGCAAGGTTCGAAGAGGTGTGTGGAACTTCGTGATTTTTACCCAACTTACGTTCAAGCAATGATTCAACATTTGCAAAAGCATAAAAAGCTCCATGCGGAAGTGGGCATGTTACACCATCAATATTGTTTAATGCTTCAACAATAGCTTTTCTGCGATTGCTAAAAGATTCGCGCATAGTTGAAACTACGTCTAAAGATCCACCTACTGCTGCAATAGCAGCGCGTTGTGAAATATTAGAAACATTGGAAGTCATGTGACTTTGTAATTTCACAGCGCAAGCAGCAACATCTAGAGGAGCAACCATCCAACCTACTCGCCACCCTGGCATTGCGTAAGTTTTAGCAACACCATTCAAAATCAATAATTGTTCACGGATTTCTGGAACTTCAACGCCAATATAAGACGTTTTTACGCCATCATAATGTAAATGTTCATAAATTTCGTCAGATAAAACCCAAATATGATTTTTAAGCGCCCACTTTCCAATCGCGCGAATAGTTTCAGCACTCCAAATAGCGCCAGTAGGATTTGAAGGAGATGTAACAATAATAGCTTTAGTGCGAGGTGTGCGAGCTGCTTCAAGCGCATCAATATCTGGCTCAAAACCTCTATCTGCTCCAGACATCACAGCTACTGGAACTCCTCCTGCAAGCTTAACTGCTTCAGGATAACTAGTCCAATATGGAGAAGGAATAATAACTTCATCGCCATCATTAAGAAGAATTTGGCAAGCTTCATAAACAGCTTGCTTACCTCCATTAGTGACAACAATTTGATCTGGAGAAACATCGTATCCAGAATCTCGCTTTACTTTTTTAGCAATCGCTTCACGTAATTCAAGTAGACCTGCAGTAGCAGTATAACGATAATTTCTAGGATCTCTACACGCGTTTGCAGCAGCCTCAACAATGTAAGAAGGAGTAGGAAAATCTGGCTCACCTGCTCCAAAACTTACAACATCAATACCTGCAGCCTTCATTGCTTTTGCTTTACCATCTACTGCTAACGTTGCGCTAGGAGCTACTTTATTTATTCGATCGCTTAATATGCGCCAATTTTCTTCTACCATAGTTTACAGTGTAACCGTAAGGCGCGAAACGATAGAAGATAAACGATAAAAGATAAATAATAATCGATAAGCGAAAAGCTAATAAGCAAAAAGCAAGTAAGAAAAAACTAATAAGAAAAAAGCAATACTAAAAACTATTTAATACTAAAACCGGCGATTAGCTCACGATTATACAAGAACTAGATTGTCGCGATGCACTACAGGATGAGCATATTGACGTCCAAGCGAAGAAGTCAACTCATCAGTGGTTAGTCCAATAATATCTGGCATTTCTTCTGAATCAAACGCAACTAATCCTTTGGCTAAATGATTACCTTGCTCATCGTCAATCCAAACAGGATCTGTTGCTGAAAATTCACCACGTACTCCAACAATACCGGCAGCTAAAAGACTTGCTCGTCCGCCTCTTAATGCTTTAGCAGCTCCAGAATCAACTATTAAAGTCCCATTAGGATTAGAAGCAAATCCGATCCACAATCTACGAGTAGACGAACGCGAATGAATTGGAGCAAAAGCAGTACCAACGCAATCACCTGATAATGCAGGACCAGCGTCACACGCACGCGTAAGAATAGTCGGAATTCCCGAAACAGCCGCTATATGAGCAGCTTCAAGCTTTGTAATCATCCCGCCAGTTCCAACACCTGAAACACTTGAACCAACTTTTACTTTTTCAAGCGCGTGATTAACATCTTGCACAAAACTTATACGCTTAGCACTAGGCTCACTTGGAGGAGCAGTATATAAAGCATCTACATCAGTTAGTAAAACTAGAGCATCCGCTCTAACAATATTTGCAACTAAAGATGCTAACCTATCATTATCTCCAAAACGAATCTCATTACTTGAAAGAGCATCGTTCTCGTTGACAATAGGTACGATTCCAAGCTCTAGTAAACGCAACATAGTCCTTTGAGCATTACGATATCTAGACGGCGAAATCGTAACGTCTGCAGTAAGTAACATCTGCCCTACACGAATACCGAATTGAGAAAAAGCAGACTCATATTGAGCCATCAACAAACCTTGTCCAACAGAAGCTGTTGCCTGCTGAGTCGGCACATCCTTAGGACGTTCGCTAAAACCAAGCAAACCAAATCCTGCTGCAATCGCTCCAGAAGATACTAGCACTACTCTAGCACCCATCATCTGAGTATGACTGATTGCGCAAACGAGATTGCGCAAACGAGATACATCTAGATGACCGGTTTCATCCGTAAGAGAACTGGAACCAACTTTCACTACAATAGTTCTAGCTTCACGAATTGAACGCCGAACCCCTTCTTCGGTAAGCCCAATGTCGGAATTGTTACTAACCATAATAATTACCCCTTATATTATGCTATTGAACAAATTATCATGCCAAATGCTGCCTAATCTTCACCCCTGCCAAATAAACTGTTCTCATCGTGTTTATCATCGTCAACAGATGGATCTGCCCAATGCCCGGACTTGCGCTCAGCCATCATAGCGTTTCGAACTGCAGTCTTAGCGTCCATCATGTTGTGATAATCACGCCTACGCTCAGCATTTGTGCGTCTAGCTCCTCGAGGATCGTTAGCTTCAAGTCGCAAATCTTTTCCGCGAGCGCCCAAATTAGCTCCATCAAGCCCTTCTGCGCCAGCAGCAATACTTGGATCCCAATCAAAACTAACAGATCGCGCTCCACGACCTATGCGAATCTCATCTCCAGGACGAGCGCCAATCTTACGCAATTCATCTTCAACACCAAGTTTTGCTAAACGATCTGCCAGATATCCAACAGCTTCATCGTTATCAAAATTAGTTTGCACAACCCAACGCTCTGGTTTTGTGCCTGTAACACTAAACCAGAAATTGCCATGATTGTCTTCCTCGCGCTCAATAGAAAAATCAGCATTAGTTCCTCGACCATCATCACGACGCCTGCGTAATGCAGGTTCCATAAGAGGCTGAATCAGAACTCTTTCTTCTTCACGCTCTGCTTGCTCATTAGCAAGCTTTTCACGCGTTTGAGCAACTAATTTTCCAAGCGCAAATCCTAATTCTTTCAAACCTTCATGCGATGCAGTTGAAATCTCGAATACTTGCAAACCCATTGACTCAAATTCACTACGAACAAATTCAGCTAATTCTTTAGCTTCAGGAACATCAATCTTATTCAAAACTATGATTCGAACACGATCAGGTATAGGTATAGCTCCAAGGGGCAGATCGAGCTTATCAGAATATTTAGAAAGCTCACGTTCTAAAGCATGATAATCTGAAATTGGATCGCGATCAGGCTCTAAAGTAGCACAATCTATTACATGCGCAATTATTTCTGTTCGCTCAATATGACGCAAGAATTCAAGACCTAATCCCTTACCTTCGCAAGCACCTGGAATTAAACCTGGAACGTCCGCAATCGTATATCTGTAATTTCCAAAACTTACAACACCAAGATTTGGAACTAAAGTAGTAAACGGATAATCTGCAATTTTTGGCTTAGCTGCACTAATTGAAGCAACTAAACTTGATTTTCCAGCCGAAGGGAATCCAACTAAAGCAACATCAGCAATTGACTTTAATTCTAAAATTAAATCGCGCTCTTCGCCTGGCTCTCCAAGAAGAGCAAATCCTGGAGCTCTACGAGTTTTATTAGCAAGAGCAGCATTACCAAGGCCGCCAGCACCACCTGCAGCAGCCACAAATCGCTCTCCTGCCTTATTAAGATCTGCTAAAACTTCACCAGTACGCTTAGGTCCAGCGCCAGAACGAGCAGCAAATACAACAGTCCCAACCGGAACAGGTAATATCAAATCTGCTCCTTGAGAACCATCTTTTGTGTCCCCCAATCCCATAGTGCCATTTTCTGCATTTCGATGAGGCATAAAACGGTAATCAAGCAGACTATTAGCATTACGATCTGCAACAAAAATAACAGATCCTCCGTTGCCACCGTTGCCACCGTTAGGACCAGCTAGTGGCTTATATTTTTCACGGCGTACACCTGCAGAGCCATTGCCACCATCGCCGCCTTTAACATGCACAGTCACACGATCTACAAAGTCACTCATACTCGCTACCTTACTCGATGCTTAACACTTAAAATCTTCACTGTTTTATTAACAAGACAACTACTTATACAAACAACAAAACAAGAAAGTAAAAAGCCGCACCGAACTGGGTGCGGCTTAAACATTTTATGTCGACTTATTGTCGAATCTGCTTAGGCTTGAATATTACTCAGGCAGTTACTACGTCAACAACCTTACGATCGCGACGAACACCAAACTTCACATTGCCGTCCGCCAAAGCGTAAAGCGTGTGATCCTTGCCCAAAGCAACGTTCTGACCTGCGTGGAACTTAGTGCCGCGCTGGCGAACGATAATATTGCCAGCCACAACAGCTTCACCGCCGAACTTCTTAACGCCAAGATATTGCGCCTGCGAATCGCGACCGTTGCGCGAGCTAGACGCACCCTTCTTATGTGCCATCTTGCTGTCCTTTCAGGTTTATAACACCGTCAGTCAATCAGGCAATGGCCGTGATCTTGACGAGAGTCAACTTCTGACGATGACCCTTACGGCGAGCCACGCCAGTCTTATTCTTATATTTCATAATGCTGATCTTCGGACCTTTGGCTTCGTCATTAATGACTTCTGCCTTAACCGAAATCTTTGCAAGATCCTTTGAGCTAAGAGTTACCTTAGCACCGTCAACAACGAGCGCGACCGGGAATTCCACGGTATCGCCCTTCTTTGCATCGAGACGGTTGACGAGGATGGCATCTCCAACCTCAACCTTCTCCTGATGGCCACCGGCCTTCACAATCGCGTACATAATCTGTTCCTTGCTATCTGGAAAGCTTACTATTGCCCAGCACACAGCATTAAGCCTGCGGCCAGACACCGACTATCAAAAATACACCAACCTATGTACTAACGTCAAGCAGGTGTTTTTATAAGTCGAATTAGACAATATTCACTATTGTACTCATGGCATATACTTTATCTATTTAATTTTAAGTATTTGCAAAAATACAAATAAGAATATTACATAATTAACTTCTAGTCTGTAGAGTCAGTAGAATCTGTAGAGTCAGTAGAATCTGTTGAATCAGTAAAATCAGTAGAGTCTGAATATTCTACAGTTTCATTAGACTCAAGATTTTCATTAGACTCAAGATTTTCATTAGACTCCACAGAATCTGAAGATTCTATATAATTTGAATTGTCTAACGCATGCTCTGAAGACTCAGTAGAATCTGCAGACTCAATTTCATGAGTTTCCGATCCGTTATCTAATTCCGTTCCACTTTCAACTTCAGATTTATCTTCTATTTCAATCACAGGTTCAACTTCAGATTTATCTTCAACTTCAGTTACAGGTTCAACTTCAGATTCACCCTCAACTTCATTGACCGATTCACCTTCAGAATGATCTAAATTCTCAATAGAAACATTTTCATCCTCAACAGAATCCTGAGAAATAACAGAATCAGAAGAAACAACAGAATCCGAATCACTCATTCCACTAGAGTCAGCAGACATACTCGCAGCAGCTGCAGCAATACGCGCAAGCTTAGCTCTAACATCTGCACTAGAACCTTTAGGCTTAACTACTACAGACGAGGTCTCAGTAACAGTGCCATGACCATATTTATTCGTCTTAATAAAAGGATCTCCGCCTTTAAGCGCATAAGGATCAGCATATTCCGAAGAAACCGTTGGCTCATCATGTAATATGAATCCACGACCTTTACAAGTCGGACATTCCTCCGAGAAAGCTTCAACCAATCCCTGTCCCACACGCTTACGAGTCATTTGTACAAGACCAAGAGAAGTAACTTCAGCAACTTGATGCTTAGTTCGATCTCGAGCCAAACACTCAACAAGACGGCGCAAAACAAGATCGCGATTAGCTGGCATAACCATATCAACATAATCAATCATGACCATGCCACCAATATCACGCAAACGCAACTGTCGAGCAATTTCTTCAGACGCTTCCAAATTGCAGCGAGTAACTGTTTCTTCCAAAGACTTACCGCGACCAATAAATCTACCGGTATTAACATCAATAGTTGTCATAGCTTCCGTGCGATCTATAACAATAGACCCACCAGATGGCAAATAAACTTGACGCTCCATACCTTTACGTAGCTGACTATCAATCTGCCATTTATCGAAAACATCCTTGCCTTCATGGTCAGCAGGATCCCAATATTCAACCTTGCTTCTCAAATCCGGAGCCATCATCTCCAAATATTCATCAATTCTGTGATAGACACCTTCACCTTCAACAATCAACTTATTGAAATCATCGTTAAAAATATCTCGCACAACACGAATCGCAACATCAGGCTCACCTTGCAATAATTTAGGACGCTTACCATGCAAGAATTCCTCACGCTTTTCACTAATACGCTGCCATTGACGAATCAAAGACTCCAAATCCTTAGAAATCGCTTCCTCACTTGCGCCATCTGCAGCTGTGCGAATAATTACTCCCATATCTTTTGGAGCAATCTTAGACACAATTGAACGCAAACGAGAACGTTCGCGATCTGAAAGCTTACGGCTCACGCCAGTCATACCACCAGAAGGAACTAAGACTAAGAACCTTCCTGCAAGAGTTACTTGCGAAGTTAAACGCGCACCTTTATGACCAATAGGATCTTTAGTAACTTGAACAAGAACAGGATCACCAGACTTGAACGCCAACTCAATTAGTCGAGGCTGACCTTCAAGACGAGTCATATCCCAATTAACTTCGCCGGCATATAATACGCCATTCCTAGATTGGCCAATATCTACGAACGCAGCTTCCATACTCGGAAGTACATTTTGCACACGACCAAGGTAAATATTGCCAACAGTAGCAACTTCTTGAATATCAGAAACATAGTGTTCAACAAGAATATTGTCTTCAATAACTGAAATTTGCGTATGACGATCTCGCTCACGCACAACCATCAAACGATCTACATTCTCACGGCGAGCAAGAAAATCCTGTTCCATAAGAAGATTTTGACGACTACGCTCACGACGATTATCACGGCGGCGCTGTCTTTTTGCTTCTAATCGAGTTGAACCTTCAATATCCGTAATCTCATCAATATACTGCTGCTTACGAGAACGGCGAATACTATTCCCAGAATCACCAGAAGATGAAAGCGCATTCGCATCATCAGAAGGTAAATTATCTGATCCATCAGAATTTGAAGAACTAGAGGACGAATCATCTGAAGATCTAGAAGGACGACGTCTACGCCTACGCCGAGTGTAAACAGCCTCTTCATCATCTTGAGCACGCAATTCTTCAGGATCAGGGATTAAATCACGATCCTCTTGAGAAACTTGAACGGCATCGATATCAATATTGTCATTATCTGAATCAATAAAACCGGATTCCGAATCATTTTCACTGTTGCTACTGTTGCTACGATTACCACTATTATTATTGCGATCTAATCTAGAAGGACGACGTCTACGCCTACGGCGAGTGTAAACAGCATCATCGTCACTATTTTCATACGAATCAACATCATCCTGTGAATCTGAATCTTCATCTGAACCAGAATAATCAGAATCATCATTCCTATCAGAATGACGGCGAGAAGAACTCGAGCGCTCAGATTTATTCATCAAATCACTAAGATCGATCGTATCTTCTACTTTAGAATCTATAGGACTATAAACAATATCGTCATATTCTAGATCCTCTTCAATCTGCTCAACTTCAGCAGCAGCTCTTCGCTCAGAAGCATTCAAACGGCGATTCTTACGAGAGCGTTTTACTGGAAGATCAGACTTCTTGGAAGATTCCTTAGAATATTCCTTAGAAGATTCTTTAGAAGATTCTTTAGAAGATATATCAAAAGATCCATCTAAAGATAAATCGTCAAAAATAACGCCATCTGAAGATTCATAATCTGAATCAGAATATTTTGAAGACTTACGATTAGCATTGCGGACATACCCGCGATTAGAATCGTCAACAGACTTTCTTCCAAATGAAACTTCATTATCAGCACTGTTATCTGTGCTGTTATAATCGCTGTTATCTATTTGAGAATCGAAACGCCCTCTTCGCCTACGGCGGCGCACAGTACGCTCATCATAAATATCGCGACTATCTAAATCATCTAAATTATCTCTATTTTCTCGACCAGTTTTATTATCACTAAAATCATCGATACTTTTAACTCTAGATTTAGACGCATTCCGCTTAAGGACGCCATAATTTACATCATTGCGCGCGTAATACGAGTCTTCAACACTGTCATCATACGCATAATCATCATTTTTACGTCTTCCACGCGAGCGCACGCGAATTGATTGCGTATCATCAATATTGTTATCATCGCGATTATTATCACTGCCGTAGTTAAAGTAATCATCAACAATTTCATCGCTGAAATCATTTGAACGAGTACGAGAAGTATTTTTTACTTCATAGCGATTTCTTGAAGAAGACTTTCCTTTAGATGAACGAACTCGCGAACCTTTTTCACGAGGAGTTTCACGGCTGTCTTCATTAGCATCGGAAGCATTATTTTTATGACGCTTATCAACCTTTTTGCGATGCTTCGTGCCTAAATTATCAGAATCATCACGCTCACTGCGCTCATCATTTCTCTCATCAAGACTTCTTTGAGGTAAAACAGGCTCTCTGAAAAGTAAAGAAGTAACATAGCGCGCAGAAGTAGAAGAGTCAGAGTCAGTTTCAGAAGCAGACATAGTTTCAGAAGAAGGAGCAGAAGAAGAATCAGACTTAGAAACAGGCTTAGAATCCTTATTATCTGAAGCTTTAATTTCAAAATCAGAATCATCTACAGCACTATTTTCAGAATGCTTATGTTTATTTCTTTCACGCTTAGAAACAGTCTTAGAAACACGCTTAGAAGTGGATTCAACATTCTCTTTAGAATCAGACTTAGAATCAGACTTAGTATCAGACTTAATATCAGAATCATTTTTGCTAGAAGAAATATCAGAATGCGATTTATCTACATTATCGCCTTCAACACGCAAAGCCATTGACTTTCCAGCTTCTCCAGCAACTCTAACTACTCTACGGCCAGTACGACGTCTTCTCACTGACGATGAACCATCATTAGTTGACGAAACTACATTTACAACATGTTCAACTGAGCGCTCTGCAGAATTGGATTCTGCATACGCTTTACTATTTTCAGCTTCATTGATATTGAAGCTTTCTTCTGTTATCTCGGGCACAACGCTCCTAACGAAACGCTGCAATCGTTTCGTATTCCTGGCAGAGATGCGGCATACTTACGCCATCATTCTCAAGCTTTCAACAAAGTCTAGTTGCGCAACAGCGGACACCAAGCCTCACCAATACGCATGTGAGGGGATCGACGCCATTTCACGCTCTGGCAGATTGCAGTTCTGCCGGTATCTAGTATGCCATAGCGCACAGTCAAATTAAAATAATGTTCTGTTTCAACCCTTATATTAAACAGCTCATTAAATAGCATCTCACACCAGAGATAGAATCATGACTATGGGCTTAATTAGCGCTATGCAAGGATTTTGCGTCATAGGAATCGTAATTGCAGCAGGATACATAACCGCTCGTATGCACATTGGCGGATCTCAAGCTCAAATGGTCCTAAATCGCGTGAGCTTTTTCATTTCCAGCCCTTGCCTAATGTTTGCAATTCTAGCAAAACAGCCAATCTTTGAGATTTTTCACTCGTCAATTTTTGTTGCATTCTTTTCTGCAATGATTGTTGGAATGATTTTTGTTGCATTAAATAGCATATTCTTCCATCTTCATGCATCAGATTGCACAATCGGAGCACTAAATTCTCTTTACCTTAATTCAAATAATATCGGCCTACCAATCGCCACATATATTCTTGGAAATCCTGCACTTGTAGCACCAATTCTAGTCATGCAACAATCAGTGTTTACGCCTATTGGCTTAACAGTTCTCGACATTACAACTACTGGCAAATGCTCTCTTAAGCGTATTGCTCAGCAGCCTTTAAAACAACCACTTTTAATTGGCTCACTTGGCGGAATTATTATTTCTGCAATTAGCGCTAAAATCGGATATTTTCCTGTACCAAATTTCCTTTACGATCCAATTAAGATGATTGGCGATTCTGCAGTTCCTATGATTCTTATGGCATTTGGAATGTCTCTTTACGGAAGTAAACCATTACAAAAAAATTCCAACAGAATTGCAATAGCAGCCGTTGCAATACTTAAAAACATTATTATGCCTATTATTGCTTTTATTCTCGCATACTTTGTAATGGGATTCCGCGGTGCGACTTTATACGCGTGCGTTGTGCTTGCAGCTCTTCCAACAGGACAAAACGTCTACAATTATGCAGCTAGATACAATGTTGGCTTAAGTTTTGCGCGTGACGGAATACTGTTATCAACAGTCACAAGCCCGATTTGTATAGCCGTGATTGCAGCCGTTTTGGGGTAACTAATTCTCGCGCATTCGTAGCATTTGCAACAAGAAATTTACCTTTCACAAGTTGGAAGTCTACTTCCAAATTGAAGCTACCTTCGCGCAGCAAGCTCATCAAGACGCGCACTGAAGCCGTAGCGAGAGCGCTCGCAAATGCTGTAAATATAAGCATTAAGTACAGAATTGAAGTGATTAAACTCAATTTTTTAGCACGGCATCCAAACTCTTTATTCCAACGTTATTTAACTTTTCAAGCGACAAAATCTGCGTTCGCGCCAAATTTCTAAGCTCAACCATGCGATCAGCCTGCTGCAAACCCTTAGAAATTAAAACAGCGTTGTAACTTTCCATGTTCGACAACACCAAAAGCTCATTAATACTCGCTTCATCTCGAATGTTGCCTTTTGACTTAGGATTTGCATCTCGCCACTGCTTAGCAGTCTTGTTAAACAGAGCAACATTCAACAAATCCGCCTCACTTGCATACTTATACATCAACTGCTCAGGAGTCAAATCTTTCAACAAATACTCTTTAATAGCATCTGTATGAATCTTGTAATTAATCTTCGAAATCTCGCGGTTCAAATTCCAGTTCAGCGAAAGCCTTGAATTTTCATCGGATTTAAGCCTTTGATAGTCTTTGATAATATATAGCTCAAATTCTGCCGAAATCCAGGCTGCAAACTTAAATGCTATATCTTTATGAGCGTAAGTTCCACCACACTTACCAGATTTGGAAACTATGCCAATAGCATTTGTTGATTCTACCCATCTTTGAGGCGATAAAGTAAAAGAATTAGAACCAGCCTCGTTCTTAAAGGAGTCGAATTCGACCCCTTTAAAATTTGGATTGTTAATGCTCTCCCACAATCCCAAGAACTCAATAGTATTCTTCACTCTCAGCCAGTTTTTAACAACATCTTTAGGCTCTTCTTTGTTTTTATATCTCGCAATATCGGTTAAACTAACGTAATCATTCCTAAAATCTTCCGTATAAACCTGAATTGTAAAGCCTTTTGCATTAATAGTATCTTTTTTAATATTTGACATATTAGACATAAATTTCCCCCTAATTTTTACGCAAATTTACGCAATTAGTTGCTTTCTTTGATTTGTTTACTTTATTTCTATGCGCTTAACACAATCCCACTAAATCACAAGCAATACAAAATCAATCACAAGCCATAAAACATCTAAAAACTAGCAGAAAACTAGCATGCATCAGCGCATAAATATGATTTTATAAGATTCCACAGATAAAAAACAACAAAACGAAAGCAGCAATACTTTCGCAAGTTGGAAGTCTACTTCCAAGTTCAGTGCAAAACAACAAAAGTTGGAAGTCTACTTCCAAATTGAAGCTACCTTCGCGCAGCAAGCTCATCAAGACGCGCGCGGAAAGACGGCCAATCAGTGCGCATCGCTGTAAGCAACTTTAACTTAGAAACATCGTCAATAGGAACCCATTTGATTTCCATACTCTCGTCATCGTGTGCACAAGGCTCAACTCGATGACCTGGCTTTTCAAACGCGAAAACAGTCGTATAACGCCAATTTCCGTGGTCTTCGCAATAAGCTCCAACAACATCAATATCTTCCGAAGTAATATTTGCTTCTTCAAAGGATTCACGAAGAGCGCCTTCTATTGCACTTTCACCATCGCAAATTGCTCCACCAGGGATACCCCAAGTACCACCTTCAGCACTCCAAAGAGCGCGATGCTGCATCACAACATGCGTCACACGACCAGTTTCATGATCTCTTCTAGCAAGCAACACTCCAGCGGCACCATTATAACCCCAATGTCTGCGACCACAATCGCATTGCACCCAGCCATCGCCTGGCTGATGAACATTTTCTTTAGGGACTTTAGTAGACGTAGGATTACTTTTCATGCCAACCTCTTCAAGAGTTTCCTTATTCCATAAATCATTGAACGCATAACCAAGTTCTTTCACCATTTCACGAAGAAGTGGCAAACTTATTCCAAGCACTCCGTGAGGATCGCCTTTAATACTTTCAATAAAAGCACCACCAAATCCTTCTAAAGTAAAAGATCCTGCAACTTCTAAAGGCTCACCTGTTGCAACATACGCGCGAATTTCATCATCACTCATAGAAGAAAAAGTCACGCTTGCACAACTAGTTTTGCACACCATTCTTCCATTTTTAGCGTCAATCAAACAATGACCAGTCCACAATTGCCCTGTTTTGCCACTCATTTGTTTGATTCTCTCAAATGCTACCTCTGGAGCATGCGGCTTTCCGTAACACTTTCCATCGAGTAAGAACATTGAATCGCAACCAACAATCAGAACACTGTTGCAATCGTTAGAAGATTTATTTAGATGCTCAAAATCATGAATATCGAACGACTTTGTAGGAACTCTAACACCTGAAAAATCACGAGTTTGCGATGTTTTAACATTATGCGTTACGTCTGATTTCTCGTCACTTTCTAAAGAGTTATTAGCATAAGATTCAGCAGATTCTGAATCTTTAGACTCACATTCCGCTTCAAGCGGATATCCCACAACCAAATCGCCAGTAGCACTTGCAGCTGCATCCGACACACGTTTATATGATTGATACACAGCTTGAGCTTTTGCTTTCGCTAAAATCGAAACTCGCTGCTCTACACTCAACTGCTCAACTTTAACGCAACGAGCATCCGCAGCATCACGCAAAACTGCTGGTTCATCTACTTCACTAACATGAATCACAGGAATCACGCCAGAAGAAGCCAAAACAGACCTACGTGCAGGCGACTTTGAAGCCAAAATCAACGCAACTGCCATACTTACTCTTCCTTTTATCTTTCACATAAATCATTCGCGAGTTATTGCAACACCAGTAGGATCGACCGGTACGTGAAGCACACGCCAATCATCGCGCAAAAGCCATGGCTGCGCGATTTTTTCGATTTGCATGTCTTCACTCGCACTACTTCCAACATAAAACACTATTGCACAAGAACCTGCTCCAGAAATCGTAGCTGCAAAACCAGCATCACGCAACGCTTTTACTAAATCCCAAGTTGGTTGCATAAGACTTGCACGATATTTCTGATGCAATGCATCTTGAGTTGACTCAAAAAGCAAATCACTTCTAGAAAGAGTTGTTTTTGCAAAAGAATCACTCAAATCTCCAAAAGCAACTGGGAGCAAAGAAGCGCGTGAAACATTAAAAATAGCGTCACCATATGGAACTTTTTCTGGAAGCGCTCGTCTAGCTTCTTCAGTTGAAAGAGTAAAGTTTGGAACAAAAATAGTTGAGCGAATATCACTTGAAACGTCATATCGAACAGTGTGAAATTCTTCGCAATTCTTCCAACTCATAGTCAAACCGCCAAAAACTGCAGGAGCTACATTATCTGGATGTCCTTCAATCTTAGAAGCGATTTCAAAAATCTTTTCACGATCAAGCTCTCCTTCATGTGAAAAACTCCACGCTGCAGCTACTCCTGAAACAATTGCGCTAGCAGAAGATCCCATTCCTCTCGCTTGAGGAATTTTATTATATGCTTCAAGAGTCAAGCTTAAGCGCGGAAGATTAAAAATTTCGCAAGCTTTGTAAAAAGTTGATACTACTAAATGCGTTTCATCTCTTGGTAAAGTATCTTCACCTTCTCCATGAATTATCACACGCAAATTAGAAGAATCATCCAGAGTAAAAACTAATGAATCCGCGTAATCAAGCGCGATTCCTGCAGTATCAAACCCAGACCCCAAATTCGCACTAGTAGCAGGAACTCGAATAGATACACTTTTACAAATTGGCTTCATCTTTCTCCTCCACGTTTTTACTCTAGTTTTACACGTTTTTACGATTGGTTTACACGTTTTTACGATTGGTTTTCACTTATTGCGATTGTTTCACACGTTTTTGCGATTGTTTCACTCAATTACTCTAGCGTTACTCAACTACTCTAGCGTTACTCAATTACTCGTAAAACAAAAGGCTTTGAACAAACAACATCTAACTTTTGCAAATCAAAAACAATTGAATGTAAATCAGCTTCAGAACAATCTTTTACAAGAATTCTTAAATCGCCAGGACCGCCGATTCCGCATTGAGGGCAATCTTTTTCACCGTCATATTGTGCTTCACACGAAGAAGCCAAACGCTCAGAAATGACTCTATACTTTCTAAACACATCCATAACTTCATCGCAAAGCGCCAATGAAGTATCTTCCATATTGCAACGAATAACAAAATTCGCACGATTTTGCGCATCTGTTGACGGAATATACAAATTATATAAAGCAACAGGAGCACCAGAACACCTTCGAACAATATTCGTAACAGCACACACTAAATCTCCTAAAACAGCAGAAGCAGTTGGAGATCCACCAGCACCACGACCATAAAACATCAAATCATCTGCACCATCTGCTTTTACAAATACAGCATTAAAACTTCCATGAACAGACGCAAGAGGATGTTCTAAACTAACCAAAGCCGGATACACTTTGGCACTGACAGCATTATTGCAACGCTCAACAGCTGCAAGAAGTTTAATAACACGATTTTCAAACTTAGCAGCTTTTATGTCGTTATAGGTAATAGAACTAATTCCCTCAACTTCAACGTTATCAATGCTAACGGGAGTTTGAAAAGCTAAAGTAGCTAAAATAGCAGCCTTATTTGCAGCGTCTAATCCTTCAATATCTCCTGTAGGATCTGCCTCAGCATAACCTTTTTCTTGAGCGTCACGTAAAGCTGTTTCAAAATCAAGACCTTTTACAGTCATTTCATCAAGAATATAGTTTGTAGTACCGTTTACAATTCCAAAGATTTTCGAAATACGATCCCCCATAAGAGATTCTCGTAAAGGACGAACAATAGGGATAGCTCCAGCAACTGCTGCCTCAAAATACAAATCAACGCCATGAGATGCAGCGCATTCATATAATTCAGGTCCAAAAGCAGCCAACATAGCTTTATTAGCAGTCACAACAGATTTTCCGTGTTCAAGAGCACTTTTTACAAAAGTATGAGCAGGTTCAAGTCCGCCAATAAGCTCAAGCACAACGTCAACATCGTCTTTTACACACAATGCTGCTGTATCTGTAGTTAGCAAATCTCGCTTAATCCAAGGAACATCAACATCTTCCGGATGTAAACATGCTACTCCTGCCAGTTCAATCACAGCTCCGGTTCTCGCAGTAAGCTCATCACTATTTTCAACAATCATTCTTGCTGTTTGTGAACCAACAGTCCCAGCGCCTAATAATGCAACGCGAATAGTTTTATTAGATGACTTATTGCTTAGCATATCTCTCTCCAATAGTAGTTTATTTTTGCGAGTTTTAATCCTTTGCGAGTTTTAATCCTTTGCTAAATGCTAATCCCATGTTATATACAGAATTATTTGCCAATTAACAAGTCATTTTCTAATTATCCTAATTAACTGACTGTTCTCTAATCATGCAAATTAACAAATTATTCTCTAAAAGCAAAATCCCTATGAAAACAGCATTAACAAATTAAAAATTATAGAAACAGTCAAAAACGAAATTACTCCAACTGTTCCATAAAGAGATTTTCTACCAATCTTCTTAGGCATCTCCAAAGGAGCGTCAAAAAATACAAGATATTTACGTCTGCGAATTAGCAAAATTACGCCAATAACCAACATTGCAATCATAAACATGCTATACATACCAGCCAAAATTAAACCTGGTGGCAATTGCGACAATTCACTTTCTTTCATTTGATTTATGTCAATCATATTGCCATTTTTATCAACCAGCTGTTTTTGCAACCACATTGCAATTACGCTACCTTGCAGATTCACAATCATGTGAAGAAATATATTGTATTGCAACTTAGAAGTGCGAACATACATGTATCCGAAAACTAAGCCAAGTCCAAAAGCATAGAAGAACTGGAATACGTTCATATGGAATAAAGCGAATGCGAGAGCAGAAAATACTATAGCTCTTTTTTCTCCATAAACTCTTAAACGATCTAATATTTGCTTTCTAAAAAGCCATTCTTCTACTATTGGTGCAAGAACAACAACAAACACAAAAGTTTCTAGGATATCCCCAGAAGCTATTGTATCTGAAACATGATTTTCTGCTTTTCCACCACTTAAAAGTTCTGCAAAAGCTATACCAGCAAAATTCCCAATGTACATAATTGGGATACTCACAGCAAAAAATCCGCAAAATTGCGTAAAACTCATAGAGAATTTATAAGTTGTAACTTTAGGAATTTTACGCATAATAAGCAAAGCTACTGGAAGAGCAACTAGATATTGAGCAACGTCTGAAACAATTATCGTTTCAAGCGAATTACTTATTAATCCTTTAGGAATTACGCGAGAACAAAGCATGCCTAACGCATATGCAACCGAAATCCAAACTATGAGGAATAAGCATAACGATACACCAAGCATCCCTTGACGTTTGCGCGCCGTCAAATACACGTCACTTCTTTGCATATCTTGCATTTCTTGCATATCTTGCATACATGTTCCTTTTACTGTTATTTTGCATATATTTAAGTAATTACATTGAGATTGATTAACTATTATTCAATCACACCTTCGATAAGTTTCGTAATCAAATTACTGTAGCTTATTCCGGTTGCTTCCCAAGCTTTGGGATACATGGAGATTGGCGTAAATCCAGGCATCGTGTTGATTTCGTTAAGGATTACGCGCCCGTCTTTAGTTACGAAAGAATCCACGCGACTTAGCCCGCGACCGTCTGCTGCTTTGAATGCTGCAAGTGCAGTTTTGCGAACACGCTCCAGCGTTTCAGCAGGCAAATTCGCCGGAACTTCCACGTGCGAAGCTGCAGAATCCATGTATTTGCTGTCAAAATCATAGAACTGGTCTTCACCAGACTCGCGTTTATCTAAAACAACTTCTCCAGGCAAACTTGCTTTTGGCTCTTCGCCATCGCGCGCTGCAAGAACAGCACACTCAATTTCTCGCGCATCAATTCCTTGTTCTACCAATACTCGCCAATCATGCTTAGATGCTTCATAAACAGCATCAGCTAATGCATTAGCATCATCAATGGATTCGACTTTTGTTACACCAAAACTTGAGCCTGCACGACTTGGCTTTACAAAAAGAGGATATTCAAGCTTTGCTACATTAACTTGAGATATTATTTCTTGAGCATAATTCTCAAAATGATTTTCTGCGTCATTTACAAATTTTCGCGTATCCAGTGCAATACCTGGAGCTACATCAATTCCAGCAGCCTTAAAAAGCTGCTTTGCATAGTACTTATCCATGCAAGAAGCAGAAGCCAAAACTCCACAACCAACGTATGGAACTCGCATCATCTCAAGCAAACCCTGCAAAGTACCATCTTCGCCATTAGGACCATGAAGCACAGGGAAAACAACATCAATATGACCTAAACTTGTCAACGTGCCGTCCGCCTCGCGCACTAAAAATCCGTCTGCACCTTTTGCAGGGTCAAGCACAACATCACGCGTGCTATCAGTTTTTGTAATCAGAGGGAGCTCTCCTTCTTCCATGCGGAAGTTGCGAGGATCTTGACCGCCTACAATCCACTCACCTTGTTTTGTTATAGCAACACGGACAATCTCGAATCGACTTTCATCAACTGCACTTAACACGCCAGCAGCTGATATACATGAGATCGAATGCTCGTCTGCTTTACCGCCGTACAAAAACATTACACGCTTTTTCGCCATTTTTTTCCTTTGAAAATCAGACTTTTTAAATTATTTAAGCTTAACTTTTCAACCATAAATTATTTAGTCCAAATTGTTTTAAGCATATATTATTTAAGTTTATTAAGCCACTCTTTTTATTTAAGATTAGTGAGTTAATTTTTCTAAAAGTACACTACTCTTCGCAAACATCGTCATCAAAAAGCATTGAAAGCATTTCTTGGCAAGAGATTCCTTCTTCCAGCACGCGAGCCATTGCACTTGCGAGTGGAGTTGCAACGCCCAAACGCTTACCCATTGCCACAACTGCGCTTGTAGTTGGCACGCCTTCCGCAACGCCATTACTAACAGCAGTTGCCTCTTCAACGCTCATTCCCTTACCAAGATTTGATCCAAAAGTGTAATTGCGGCTTAGAGGAGAACCACAAGTTGCAACTAAATCACCAAAGCCTGCAAGTCCTGCAAAAGTGCGAGAATCTGCGCCTTCCGCAACGCCCAATGCCGTCAACTCTGCAAGACCGCGCGTTTCAATCATAGCAGCCGTATTTTCGCCGTAACCTGCACCGCGAGCCATACCAACTGCGAGCGCAACAACGTTTTTAAGTGATCCGCACATTTCTACGCCGATTACATCTGTTGACACAAACGCTTTGAAGTAATCATTTGAACAAGCCTTTGCGACTATTTGCGCTTGCGACTTTTCTTCACACGCAACTACTGCTGCAGCAGGATGACGAGATGCTACTTCCTTACTCAAGTTTGGACCAGAAAGTGCAGCAAAACGATTACGCGGCAAATTCAACGCTTCGCACACAACTTCATCCATACGTTTTCCGGTTGTGCGCTCAATTCCTTTCATAAGAGAAACAACGATCGCATTTTGTGGAATCTTGCCTGCAAAATCAACCAACGCTACTCTCGCAAACTGTGCTGCAATTGCAACTACTACAATATCTGCATTTTTAACTGCCTCAACACGATCCCCAGTTGCAGTCATATTTTCTGGCAACTTTTCAACGCTTGGCAAGCGCACCGCGTTATGATGATGATCACGAATACCTTCAACGATTTCTGGCTCTATTGCCCACATCGTTACACGATTACCTGCGTCTGCAAGTACTTGTCCAAACGCAGTACCCCATGCACCAGCACCCAACACCGTAACGTTCATTATTTACGCCTCACCTTTCGGTTGTAAATCTTCGGCAAATATTTGTATTCTTGGCTTTTTAACGCACTATTTCATAATTCTACACACGACACTTTACGCATTAAAACACGAACTAAAACGCGCATTAAGCTTCATACAAAAGCACGCATCAAAATTCACAATAACCATGCATAAAAACGCGAATCACGAATTAAAAACGAGAAACTAATCTTCTTCAACTCTTTTCATAAGCTTGTAATCAAAGTATCCAGCTGGCGCTTTTTCTCCGCGAATCTCTTCCATAATTTGCGTCATACGCACTCGCACGCGTCTTGCAAGCTCTTCAGCTGCATCCATTGGAGGCATTTGACCCCAATTATCCATATCGTTAAGAAGATCAGAATAATCAAGCTGAGTATCATAACACATTACAACGTTTTTCTTAGGCCAAGGCCACCAATGGTTTATACTTGCAGCTCCCCAAACTACAGCACAAAATAGAGGAATTTGATGTCCAAGCCTTCTAGATGCTTCAAGAGCAATAATACCAATTCCCGGCTTCATGCTCATTGGCCATTTTTGAGGATCTCTTGTTAAAGTGCCTTCTGGCCAAATACTTAAAGGTCTTCCATTCGTTAGAATTTTGATTGATTCTTCTTCAATTTCGCGCGCTTTTCCGCTTCTTCTTGGCACAGGTTGCATGCCAACAAGTTGAAACCATTTGCCTAAGATCGGCCAACTCGCAAGCTCCGCTTTAGCCATATATCGAGGTCTGCGTCCTTGGTGGAATAGCGCTGTCATTGGTATAAAAACGTCAAACATAGTAACGTGCGTGCAAGCAGTTATAAATACGCCATCTTCTGGTACGTTCTCTAACCCCCACGCTTTTACTTTGCATCTAGAACGAAGTACGCGAGATGTTCCTTCAAGTAATCGTTCAGTTGCTTTTGGATTTTGAGCGTTTATTTCTGCGTATGCTACTTTGCGCTCGCCAGTTGGATAATAGTAAGTTGGATCAACTAAATTATGCTTTTTCGAAAGATACTCTACCTGCTCATCACTGAGTGGCTTAACTGCACTTCTCGGTGAAGGTTTTCCTTTTGATACCATACAACTATTGTGCAGCATGCTATAAACACACTATGACACTATGACACTATGACACTATGAATTAAAAGCATATTTACGAAATACAATAAAAATATAATAAAATTTCTTATTATGTATTTTACTTTTATTACATAAACATGCGCTCATTTAATAGCGTAGTAAAATAAACTCATTTAATAGCGTAGTAAACAAACTAAAATTTCGACTTATTTATTTCGTATTCTGTTAGAAAAAACTTTTGAAATTAGACCGTGTTTAGGTGACGCAATCCAGGCGAGCACAAAGAAGACTGTTGCAACAAGCACAATCGTTCCACCAGTAGCAGTATCAAAACTCCACGAAATATACATTCCTAGAATAGATGAAACACAACCGATTACAGGAGCAAGAATCATCATTATAGACAATCTATCTGTGAGAAGACGAGCCGTTGCTGCAGGAGTAATAAGAAGAGCAAGCACAAGAACATTACCTATTATTTGCACAGAAACAACAACAGCAACTGCAACGATCACATAAAGCATCCCATCGAGCATAGAAACAGGCAAACCCATTGCGCGTGAAGTTTCGCGATCCATTGACACGCATACAAGTTCTTTATGGAATATAAACAGCAATGTAAGAATTATCAAACCTGTAATAAAAACGACCACAATATCTGAATCTGGAATACCAGTTATAGAGCCAAATAAGAATGATTCCAAAGATCCAGCGTATCCAGATGCTTTAGAAATAATCACAATTCCGAGAGCAAATGCTGAAACAAAGAATACGCCAATAAAAGAGTCCTCGCGCAACCGACGATTTTGACTGAAGATTGACACTATTAACGCTGTTGCAACTCCTGCAATTGCACCGCCTAAAAGCAAATTACCTTGCAAAACGAAGGCTATTGCAAGACCAGGAAAAACAGAATGCGCTACAGCATCTCCAATAAAAGCCATTCCGCGAAGAACTACATAACATCCAACAGCACCGCAAATTACGCTTGAAAGGCAAGCTACTATAAGTGCTTTTAGTAAAAACCATAAGTCTGGATTCGTTAAATCTTGAATAAATTCAATAGGCGTAAGCATTTACTTCTCCAATCCATTAAAAGTCTTACTATTTTCGTGCACGCAACTACCATCACACATCTCACTAGTATTTTCTTGGCTTTTAACGCGCTGTACTGCTTGAATAAGCGGATTATCTTTAGACACATGAAATGTTTTAACCCACTGATCTACACTTAATGATTTCGCAACTCCATCTCCCACAATACTTCCGTCAAAAAGTATGATTCTTGAGCAAGAATTCATAGAACCAATAATGTCGTGTGAACTCATCAAAATCGACTCGCCACAAGCGCATAAATCTGAAAACAACTTTGTAAGTAATTCTTGAGTTGGCATATCAAGACCAGTAAAAGGCTCATCAAGCAATAACAAACGCGGTTGTGATGCTAAAGCTCTAGCAACTAGAACACGCTGACGCTGACCTCCAGAAAGTTCTCCAATAGTACGATCTCGAAAATCTGCCATTCCCGTACGATCTAATGCATTAAGAGCTGCAATATAATCTTCTTTTCTAGCTCTTCGAGCGTATCCAATATGCCTAATTCGTCCCATCATTACTACATCAAAAGCCGAAAGAGGAAAATCCCACGCAATATCGTGACGTTGAGGAACATATCCAATATTTGATACTCGCTTAATATTTCGTTTGATAAAATTATCATCATTACTAAGTTCATGCGAACGAACTTCAAGATTACCTGCATGAGGAATCAATCCCATAATCGCGCGAAAAAGCGTAGTTTTACCAGCACCATTCGCACCAAGCAATCCCACGAATTCACCGCTTTTAATATTAAACGAAACGTCTTTTACAACTTCTCTACTTGCATAAGATACGCTTAGATTTTGCGCGCTAATCACAATGTTTTCACTATTTTTCATAAACTTCCCTACCATTTCAAAAATTAGTAATTAAATTCACTTCAAACAATTTGCTAAAGAATCCGCATTCGCACGCATCATATCTTCATAACTTCGAACATGCGAATCAAAAGCATCGCCATAAATTGGGCATACTTTAACTCGCGCTTCAGAAGCTAATTCTTTTAACACAGATGAGCGAGATATAAGATTTGGCTCTAGAAATACTGCAGGAATTTGTAAATCGCGTAAAATTTGCGAAAGCCTACGCCTATCTTGCACACTCGGCTCGCTAGAAGGATTTATTGTTACAAATCCAGCAATATTTACACCATAAGCCTTACCTAAGTAAGCAAAAGCATCGTGAGTTGTGACTAAGTTGCGGCGTTCTTTAGGTATTGACGCAACTTTTTTACGCATATAGGCATCAACATCAAGAAGCCTGTTAATATAGCGATCTGCATTAGCACGATATTTATTTGCATTTTTAGGATCTACTTCACACAATCTGTCAGCAATAGTTCGCACATATGCAATACCGTTTTTTACTGATTGCCACAAATGTGGATCAATATCTCCATGAACATGTTTACCTAAAACTGCTTGCGGAAGTTGATAAATTTTCTGTCTTGCGCTTCCAAGGAATCTATAACCTTGTTCTGCTGGAATTTCTTTAAGTGCATTAGTTGGAACTTCCACAACTACATCTTTAGGTTCATAATAAACACGCTTAGGTGCAGCAGACCGCTTCTCTTGCAAAGTATCAACTCTGTAAAGAAACCCACGTTTTGCTAAATCATAAGCTAAATCAGCATGACCTTTATTCAAAACTACTCGAGCTGAGCGTGTTTTCGCCAATTTTTGAGCGTTAATACCAACAGCAAATCGCATAGTGGTATTTCCTAAACTAGCAACTCTCTCATTTTGAGCATTCAACATGTCTGCATGAAAATCGAGCAAATACTCACCAGGCTTACTAAAAGCCCAACTTAAATGCGTGTGAGCATCTGCAGGCAAATCCACATGATCCTCATCGTTAATTCCATTTGCTGAGTTAATGTAAGTTTCAACGCTACCAAAAGTTCCAGTAAGATAAGCAAAAAGTGATCCAGGACCTTTTACTTTAGTAGCTGTTAAACGGATTCTATCTGATCTTCTCATAGTATATGCATTTGGTTTCAGCACAGTTGCACGACCCTGTTTTGTTACAGTAGAAGGCGCATTTGATTGAGAAGACTGATAAGACTGAGAAGATTGAGAAGATTGAGAAAACTTTTCACTCTTATTCAAACTTTTAAGCTGCTTTACTGATCCACTTGAGCTAGATACACTTGAGCTATTTCCACTTGAGCCAGCACCACTGTTATTATCCGAAACTTTAGAACTTTGCAATACATTAGAACTTTGAACAGCCATACGCTCCGTAGCAAGACCTAGCCAAATAGTATCCAACGACACATCTTCTACCATAGGAATAATATCTGCAGCATGCTTAACGCTTTCTTCTGCAAGCTGCACATTAGGCACACCTTTACGCAAATTCGCATCTAAAGCAGTAATCACGCCATGCTCCTCAAGCATCATGTAATTACTAAAAGCAACATCCGCATAAACAACATCTCGTATAGAACGCAAGCGAGGCTCATACGAGTGCGGATCTGCATTATCTGGAACTATAGAACTTACATTTGCAGCATCTCCGGCAACATTTGCAACCATATCTCTCAATACGCCAGTAGTTGTTACAACATTTATTCGACCATCTCTATGACCAGATTTTGAATAATTACTCACATTACTGCATGCTGAAAGTGGCATAATCATAGCTATAATCACAAAAAACACGCGTGCTTTTAAAGAAATCATAGCTTTAAATAGATCCACATAAAACAACTTCTTAATTGCCACTTCCAATACCACCAAACTAATTACCAAAGATCATACTAATAAAGCCGCTATTAAGACTAATAATCTTGTACTTGCGCAATACATATACGCCTAAATAGACTACTGCGCAAAGAGCAATAACACTGCCACTTAAAATAGAATAAGCGAGTAAAGTCTTATGCTTAAAGAAACCAATAATTCCACTATTTGAAGCATCATCAATCGATTCATCTTCAAACTTTGCATTATAAGCATTTTTATTATCTGATTTTCTCAAAGAAACAGTAGGCATTAACCCTTTTGACTTATCTGAAGATGAACGCAAAGATTTATCTAAACGTCTTCCAGAAGAAATACCTAAAGACCTTCCACTTCTAGCATTGATAACTCTATGCTCATTTCTAGCACTATTAGCGAAAGTAGCAACAGGTCTTATATCGTCTACTATATTTTCAGGTTCATGATTAGCTATAAGTGGCTTTACAAGTTCCTCTTCACCTTCATCTTCTTCAAGACTACCTTTTACAGAACATGAAATTGGCATTTTATTAGGATTAACACCAATAGCAAAATGGAATTTTTCTTTAGAAATTGAACCATTTGCTTTAACAGCGAAAGTCAAAGTATAATAACCAGCTTTAGAAAAATCCCAATTAGCATGCATATGCGTATTAGCAGGGATTTTATACCACTTCTTGGCACCTCTTTTACTAGAAAACATTTCACTAGGACGTTCACCTAAACTACCTTGCAACCATACGCGCACACTTCCAGGACCTTTTATAGCAGCTAAATACATAGTTGTAGAAGTATGAGGACTTAGATTTTGATTGTTAAATCCAACCCAAGGAACTCCATTTTTCTGCGTTTGCGGCAATCTCCAAACGTTATTTCTTTTAGATGATTGTCCAGCATAAAAAACTACTGTACGAGGATGTCGTATAACATGCTGTCCAGTGACATCTTCTTGAACAGCAAGAGAAAGCCCACTGTTTGAAGTATAAGAAGCTATATCCGCATGACCATTACTAATAACAAGAGCATTAAGCTTATGCTTTATATCTTTAAAAGTTAAGCATTTAGCTTTAACAGGCCGATTTTCTCTATCTTCATTATTGTTGAAATAGCCGCTTTCATCGTCAATCGATTCATCTTCAGATTCTGAATCGTCTTCACTCCCGTCTTCACTCTCGTCTTGAGAACCCTGTTCATCTTCGCTATCATCTTGCGAACCTTCGTCTTCGGTTTCAGACTCAGAATTATTATTCTCATCGTTATTATTTTCACTCGCGTTCGCGTTAGAATCGCTAGAATCACCAGAATCGCCAGAATCAGAATTATCGGAAGATTCAAAATCATATTCTGAATTTTCTTTAGCGCGCTTGAGATCCACTTCAAACGTGTAATCTTGCGTATCTTCAAGAGTATTACCATCAGAAGTAAAAGCTACAGCTTTAACTGTTAAAACATACACTCCAGGTGCTGTAAAAATCCAATCCATATGCACGTGAGCATTGCCATTCACACTGTATTCGCTTGGAAAATCAGTGCCATCAGTTCCAAGATGTTTTAGTGTTTTGTCATCATCTTTGCCAGCCATATAAACTGCGCCATTTTTAGGCATATTGGCTTTAACAAAACTGAAAGTCACACTTTTAATCTTAGAATTTTCACCCAAAGTTTCAGTAGAAACACCTGCATATAATTTACCTTCTTTCATTTGAGAAGGAAGATGATACACGTATTTCACATTCTGCTTTACGAAAGAAAATACTTTATTTTTTCTTTCGCGACTTTTCTTGCCAACAACAAATCGAACTAACGAGGAATTATATCGAATGCCATTTGCATCACTACCAGGAAAAGAATCACCTCTTGTTCCAAGCACAAGATTTCCGTTGACATCTTTATAAGTTGCAAAAACGTCAGTATGCCCTTTATTTACTCTGCAAATTTTTGCACTATTATTCGCACTTGGCTTCAAATCAGAATTTTTAAGCTGTGCAGCAACACAAGCTTTCTCATTAGACGACTGCAAATTTTCAGAATCATTCTGATCAGCAACTGCTGCGGGAATAACGCAAATAGATGCTGCAAAACTAGAAACTATAATTCCACTAAGAACTACACTAGATACTTTTTTAAGAATACTAAGAACTTTTTTAAACATGATTTAGCATCCTTCAATCATCTCGGCAATATTGACGTTTCTTGAATTTGCTCATCTATAGAAGAGTCAGAAGAAACTTCAGAAGAACTAGAAGAATCCACAGAACTGCTTGAATCCACAGTTTCACCAGAATTATTCGCACGAGCCATCAAGCGCTGCTCAATAGCAAGCTTTTTAGCTTTTTTAGTTTTAACTACAGCAATAACAAGGAAAATAATTACAATAATTAGCAAAAGAACAAAAGTAACAGTCACCATTTGAGCAATTACTAAAGAAGTATCGTCTTTTTTCTTATGTTTACGATTACGCTTACTACTATTATTTTTATTATCTTTTGAATAAGCTTCATCTGGCTCATTTATTCTATCGTCAGAATCATCTTCAGATTCATTCTCATCTGAATCCTCTTCACTTTCATTGTTATTTTGTGAAGAAGATTTTCCAGACGCGCTAGATGCAGCTAAAGCGTCTTGCGGATTAGTGTTTTCACCAACTGCAAAATTAAGCAAACGAGTATCACTTACCTTACGACCATTCTTTAATTTTCCTGAGAAAGTAAGCTTTACATGATACACACCAGGCTTAGAAAACACCCAATTAACATGCGTATGAGCATTAGTTTCAATCCAAGTATTTTGAGGATATCCTTTAGTGCTATCCCACAATTGTTGAGGATTATTATTCCCGTTTTCAAGATAAACATGCAATTTACCAGGACCACTAACGCCGTCAAGCGAAAGATTAGCTCCTCGATCAAGCTCGTTTAACACTCCACCTTCCTGAGTATTCCAACCAAGCCAAACAACATCTTGATTTTGCGTTTGAGGGATCACATAAAGCTTAGTTCCAGGCTTCTCACCAATAAACGCATAAGTAGAATCATCCGGCATAGGCACAATTGAGCTATTTCCTAAACGAAATACTACGTTTTCAGGATCTCTCCACACAGGGTCATCGCCTGTATCGTCACGAATCTGAATTTTCCACTTTCCACCCGAAAGAGTTGGACCAAAATCAGCGTGCCCAGCTTGCATCATAACTGGCTGATTACTAGTAACAGCATGAGCTTCTTGGAAAAGAGGCGATGGCAACACGGACATCGAAATAATCATAAAAAGAATTGAAATAGCTGCCATGATTGATGTCATAACATAATGCTTTTTAGTATTCATAATTATCACCGTCTTTACGCTTTACAACTTGTTAATTTTTGATTATTTTGATTAACTTGTTAATTTTTGTTAATTCTTTGTTTTGCTATTTAATTGCTTTTCTTTAGTTTCTTACATCGCGCTTTACATTTTTGAACGCGTCATCGGCGCTTCAATTTAACTTTTTAGGGCGCTTACAGCCAAGATTGCAATTCCTATAAAACCTTCATCTTTGTCCTTATAAGATACATTCCCAATCCTGTTATTGTGCACAACCCAACTGAAGCTGTACCAGTAGCAACAGCTATAAATTTAGTTGCGTGACTTTCTGTATCACCATTAGAACCATATGAATCACTATCTTCCGAGCTTGACTCATACTCGTCTGAGTCAGATGAATTATTACTACCAGATTGACTTTCGTCACTATCAGCAAAATCATCACCTGAGCGCTTATGAGATTTACTATTCTTGTGCTTTGAATGTTTATAAGATTCCAAAGAAACTACTTTCTTTTTCTTATTCTTATGCGATTTTTTATAACTTCGATTCACAAGGCTTGCAAGAGTCTTCTTACCTTTAAGATTTTTTCCAAAACCTTTAAAGAAACGATTGGAATTATTGCCATTATTCGAAGAAATAAGTTGCACAGGATTATTACTAAAATGATTCGACTTATTTTGAGAATTCCGGTTATTCTGATTATTTAAATTAAAGTCATTATCAAAATCTTCATCCTCATAATCTAATTCATCTAAATTATTATCGCCTTTGTGCTTTCTCTTATTATTTTTACGATTCCTATTGTTCTTTTTATTATATTTTTTACGATTGCGTTTCTTATTATGAGAATGCTCATCAGGATTTTCCTGTTGATTTTCATGATTATCTTCATGATTATTTTCTTTTTCAGAATTCTTCAAAAAAATTTGATAATCTGTAAAATCATTGAATTCTTCATTTCTGTACAATTCGCCATTTTCTAGAACAAGTGAAGATCTGATAATAGCTCCATCCATGCTTTTATCAATTTTCAAATTTAAGGTTTTACCTTCTTCTTTAGGTATGTACTTAAATTTTGTTTCTCCGTCTTTTTTAATAAGCCAAACATGCCTTTTTACTATAGAAGTAACTTGAACATCTGGATCTTGTTTTTTATCTTTAAGAACAGATACTCTAGGGCTATAAAGCACAGATTTAAGTTTTAAAGTATCTCCAACTTCAAGAGGCTTCATCTTACCAATTGCAGCAACTACAGGCCTTCCATCAGCACCATGATCATCTACTACAATTTTTACAGTATCTCTATCATCTCCAAAACCTAATCCCAACTCAAGTCCGCCACTTATCGTTGCATTAACAAGCATTCCATTTAATGCAGGCTCTGCTGGAATACTAAATGTTTCTTTAAGATCTGGATCTCTATCCCCTACTGGAAGATTGCTCTTAAAATCATATGAAAAATCAGGACCTTTTTCGTCTTCTCGAATATACGTCCAAGATGGCATCGTATCTTTTTTACCGCGTATTGATTTTGGCAAATACACAGAAAGAGTAACTTCTCCACCCGGCTCATACGAATGGTAATGCGGATGTGAACCAGTATTTCTCACGCCAACAATGCAAATATTGCTGTCATCATCCTTGCAATGAGTACTGCCAGACAACGATTCTTCAACAAATTTAGGATCTTTTGTTGGAGGAACGCGATTAGGATCCATCTGCAAAGTTTCTGTTTTACTTGAAACTGCATGTGTTTTATTAGCTTTTACTTCGAAAGTATACGTAGCATGCTTTGAAGTAACAGTTTTGCCAGTTTTCTTATTTTTTACTATTGTGTAAGCGCTAATTTTATAAGTTCCCGGCTTTGTAAAAACCCAATCAGCATGTTCATGACCAACCATTGACTGATGTATAATGCCAGGCATTACGAATCGACTTCCAGCTACACTTTCGTCATCTTTATCATGCGCTTCTAAAGATGACGCAAAAGTTTCATTATTATCATTTGTTTTTTGAGTCCAAGCAAGAACGCGTCCACCTTCAGGGCCAATAACTTTATCAATTACTATATCTGCACAGGCATCGCTAGTATCTTTAGCTCCTACAGAAAAACGAGAATTAGATGAATCCCAGCCAGGAAATACTTCGCTACTCTGCTTATTTCCCGAACCGTTCAAACGCCAATAGCCATCTGACGTATTAAAAGGTATATCTCCAGCATTTTTGTAAGGAAGATTTGAAGTATAAAATGACGAATCAGAAATAGTCATCGTCACATTTTTAGGAGAATAAATTACATTCCCATAGCTAAGACCCATTAACAGATCACTATTTGCGCTAGTTTGAAATGAATAAAAAGCGTCAACATGACCCGATTGAATTGCTGCTTTTTCTTCAGGAAGATACTGATCGCCCCTAACATCATCATTACCAACCCAAACATTCTGAGTATCATCAACATCAGCATATGCTAATACTGATGAGCCTAATCCAGATACGAGCATCGCAAATGCAAGAATGACTACGCTTGAAAAAGCAAACGCGCGCTTTAACGCAGCTTTCACTACATGAGCCATAATTATTATTTCACTCTCTACACTTAATATTCTTAGCTTTTATATACGCAATTTATTACGAATAAAGCAAAGATTTTTATAACGTTTATCCATAATAATAATGATTCTCATTAGTAGTCAAGTTGATTCACATGGCGTGTCGCACAAAAAGGAAAACGAATAAAAAAACACATAGAAAAATAAAAATAATAAAATACAAAAACAGGGTTATTTCGGGTTACCAGCTCCACACACAAAAACAAAAACAAAAACAAACAAAACAAAAACGTCTGCAGAATAAGACTACAGACGTTAATTAAGCTATTGTTAAATTATAAATAAATAAAAACTAACCTTCCACAATGTCAGCATTAAGGCAAGTCTTAAAATGACGTAAAGCCCACTCGTGGCCCGTTGCATCGAAACTAGCAACAGCATCTTTATGAACAACGATTTTGAATCCAAGATTATAAGCATCCACAGCAGTATGCAACACGCAAATATCTGTGCAAACACCTACCAAATGCAACTCTTCAATATGACGTTCGCGCAATTTAATGAACAAATCAGTGCCATTAAACGCAGAATAGCGAGTTTTATGAATATAATACACGTTACTTTTATCTTTATTCTCCTCATAAAAATCACCAAGCGAACCATATAACTCTTGACCGTGCGTTCCAGCGATGTTATGAGGTGGGAAAAGCTTGGTTTCAGGATGATATGGATCGTTCAAATGATGTGTATCAATTGCAAAAACAACAAACTCGCCCGAATCAGAAAATTCTTTCGAAATTTGAGTAATACGCTTTTCTAGCTTTTGAGCAGGCTCTCCAACAGTAAGCGAGCCATCGCTAGCTACGAAATCATTTGTGTAATCAATGTTAATAAGGGCTTTCTTCATACTAACTCCTTGTATGAAAGTTGCAAAACTAGTTGCAAATAGCAAAGTTGCAAATAGCACAATTGCTTTATTTACAATATTCTATGATTTTATTTCAACTGATAGCCCAATTATCAACTCAATTGCTGGCTCAATTGTAATAAATAATATAAAAGCTCTCGACTAAGAGAGCTATTCGCTGGGGTACCTGGACTCGAACCAAGAATGGATGAACCAGAATCACCTGTGTTGCCAATTACACCATACCCCAATTGGCAGGCTTCGCGGCTATTAAGACCGTTCCGTCTTCGTACCCCCGACCGGATTTGAACCGGTGTTGGCGCCGTGAGAGGGCGTAGTCCTAGGCCGCTAGACGACGGGGGCTTTCATTTATATAAGCTACGCCTCTTGACGCAACAAATGACGAGTCTACAACATAACGCAACACTACGCAACAGCGGCGTGTCGAAAAAGCAAAAATAAAAAAATAAAACAGTGCTTTGAATCCACTGAAACACAGTGAAACAAAGCACTGAAATAAAATAAATACGTGCGCAATGCAAAGAGCAATAAATCTTAGAAATAAATAAAAGAAATAAGTAAAGAAATAAATCTTACTTTATTTCAAAATAAACTTTATTTCAAAATAAACTCTTTACAAATACTCTTACAGCTTATTTACAAATGCTCACGCAAACCAGCTAAACGAGCTAAAGTCACATCCTTGCCAACGATTTCCATAGACTCAAAAAGTGGTGGAGAAACCCTGCGACCAGAAAGCGCTACTCGCACAGGTCCAAATGCAAGACGTGGCTTATAACCAGCTTCCTCAACAAGCTTTTTATTTAGCAACTCATGCAAAGAATCAGTATGCCAATCGGAAGAATCAACACACTTCAAGGAAGCGAGAGCCGCATCAAGGACCTCGCCAGCAGATTCCTTAAGCTGCTTACGAGCGTCATCATCTGGCTCAATGTAACCATCTTCACTTAGCAAGCTTGAAACCATACCAGCAACCTCACCAAGCAAACGAACGCGAGGCTGCACAAGAGGAGCAGCAGCGCTTAACACTTCACGTTCGCGATCAGTTAAAGCATCCCAATTATCTGCACTAACTACACCATCTTTGTATAAATATGGCACAGATCGATTCAAGAAATCTTGAGAATCAAGCATACGAATATGCTCAGCGTTAATGGAAATAGCTTTATCCAAATCGAAGTGTGCAGGATTTGCTTTCACATCTCTAACGTCAAACTTCTCAACCATTTCGTCCATAGTAAATACGTCACGATCTGGAGCAATCGACCATCCAAGCAAAGCCAAATAATTAAGCAATCCTTCTGGAATAAAACCATTATCTCTATGCAAGAACAAGTTAGATTCAGGATCTCGCTTAGAAAGCTTCTTCTTACCTTCACCCATAACATAAGGCATATGACCATAAAGCGGCATTTCCTTAGCTATACCCATTTCCATAAGATAACGGTAAAGCACAATTTGGCGAGGAGTAGAACTTAAAATATCTTCTCCGCGCAAAATCACGTTTATATCCATTAACGCATCATCAACAGGATTCGTAAGAGTATAAAGCGGATCACCATTCGGGCGCACAATAACATAATCAGGAACAGATCCAGCCTTAAAAGTGATTTCACCACGAATTAAATCGTTAAAAGTAATGTCTTCATTCGGCATCTTTAAACGAAGAGCAGGCTTACGACCTTCTGCTCGGAAAGCTTGCTTCTGCTCTTCACTAAGATTACGATCATAGCCATCATAGCCAAATTCAGCAGGACGACCTGCAGCAATATTACGTTCCTTAATTTCTTCAGGAGTTGAGAATGATTCGTAAGCGTAACCAGCTTCAAAAAGCTTTTGCGCTACATCTTTATAAATTTCCATACGCTGTGATTGACGATATGGACCATCATTACCAGCTGCATCAATGCCCTCATCCCAATCAATATGAAGCCAACGGAGAGCATCTAAAATCTGCTGATAGCTTTCTTCACTATCACGCTCATTATCAGTATCTTCAATACGGAATAACAATGTACCATGAGTATGTCGCGCTTCAGCCCAATTAAACAGTGCAGTACGAACCATACCTACGTGAGGTGTACCTGTTGGAGAAGGGCAGAAACGAACACGCACATGCTCAGGCAATTGTGGCTTTTCGGATTTAGCTGCATTATTTGCAACGTTTTGAGTTTCCTCGATATCAGTCATAAGTTCCATTGTGCCCTGCATTGAGGACGTGCATAGCGCAAGCGCAGGCTTAGTACAGCTTTCAACAAATGGCATGCATCGTAAAATTCGAAACTACTTAAAATATTATCTATTTAATCTAAAGCTTGAGTAGATTCTTTATTCCCTTCTATATGAGCAAACTTAGCTGCAAGAGCTTCACGAGATTTTCTATCATCTTCTTCTTTTGCAAGTTTTTTAGCAACTTCTGGATCCCAAAGCACATCTTCTCTATGCTTAGCCCACTCATCAATAAGAATAGGAGCAGCAAAATCAACTAACGTTGAAATATGTTCACTACTACGGACGCAATCAACAAGCTCAATCCATTGATTATCTTTGAACATCATTCGAGGTATTCCAACACACTCGCACACTTCGTTAATATATAAGAAAATAGGCAAAGTAGAGTAAACATCTTGCGTATCCGCTATTAGCGTTCTGAGAATACATAAAACAACAATTATTTTTTGTGATTCTACGAAATCTTCATAATCACGCGCTCGCTGTTTTGCATATTCTATAGCATATTGCAAATCTTGAGAATTCCAATTTCCTTTTACTTGCAAGATATTAGCAACACTATTGATAGCATTGACATCTTCATCAATATGAGATTGAAGATTAAAGAAAATAGAATTTATTTCACTACTATTACTTTTATTATTTTCACGAATTCCTGCATCTGCATTACTTTCATGAATTCCTGCATCTGCATTTTCATAATTAGGCTCATAACAAGATTCCATTCCATCATATGCATCAGCAACAGATAGCAGCGAATCAACTATTTCTTGAGGTCGTCCTGGAATTTCATCTGCACCCTCATATACAAATTCAGCATCCGGAACAGTAACATCAAGACCTGTAAGAATCCTAGAAATCATATGCATAGCTCGAACTTCGAGATTCTCAGCATACTTTGCATCATTATCTAAATAACGAGCTTCTACAAGCGGCCATAACGATTTTAATTCTAATGCACGTTGGGATGCGTCCTTAAGTAAATCTGATTTTTCACAATCCTGATTTTGAGAATTATGCATAATATAACGCTCCTTCGCATCATCACTTTAAATTACAAATACAAATTTTAATCTAAATTACTAAAATTTCGCACTTTTTTATATTATTTTTTATTTCTTTTTAGCGCTTTTTACTGCTTTTTAGCGCTTTTTATTTCACGTATTTTACTTCACTATTTCGCTATTCGCTTTATTTCTCTATTTCGCAAACTTTTGAGGATCTACATACGAAATTGAAAGCACACGCATAGTTTCGCAATCATACGTGATTGAAGTAATAGACGCTAAAGCAGTTTTACGCAATAACATATTATGTTCTGGATGACCTGTTTCAAGCATGTGTCTGTAAGACCAAATTGGAGATTCATGAGTCACTGCAACAATTTGTTCTCCAGGGTGATTCTTAACTTGCTCGCGCGCAAAATCAGACACTCTTTTAGCTATACTTTTATAACTTTCTCCCCAACTTGGACGCCATAAATTCACAACAAGTTTCCAATTATTATTTTTCCACAACGCGCCTTCGCCAAATCCAATTCGCTTACCACGAAAATTATTTTCTGCCTCAATTAAACGATCATCTAATATAATGCTGCTTTGAAAAGATTTCACGCTATCTTTTACGTTATTAACTGAAACATACGCGCAATCAGGCATATTTAGCAACGCATTTTCTATTTCACGCGCTGTTTCACGAGTGCGATCTAGAGGAGAAGAATAAATTTTAGTAATACCACGAAACTGCACAGAATTAGCAATATAATTGCCTGTAACTCTAGCCATATTAAAGCCACGCTCAGAAAGATGGAATCCAGGAAGTCTTTCATACAATACATGATTCGGATTTTCAACTTCACCATGACGCACAAAATGAATTGTTGTAGATGTCATAATAATTATTCCCACCCTTTTGGAGTATTCTTCAAAGACCACATTCCTAATTTATGAGCAAAACTTGTATCTTCTTCAGCCACACCAGAATCGACATCTTTAGACTTTTGCGACTTAGTATCATCAAGAAGCCATTTGCGAATCACAAAATTCCATACAGCAACAACAACAGTTGCAACAAATTTTCCAATATTGGTTCTAAACACATAAATCGTAGTTTTACACATAGATGCAGCCATTCCAAAAGTACTTGCCCAAATAATCGCATCGTTTATAAGCAAACCAATAACTGCAGAAATAACAAAAATCAACAGCTCCATCCAACGAGCCATATCTTCGCGATGCTTAAAAACATATTTCATACTAGCAATGTAATTAAAAATAAGCGAAATAATAAATGAAATTGTTCCAGCAATCACATTGCTCACATTTACAAACATAAGCAAATTAAGCAAAGCAACATCAATAATCAGCGCAATAACGCCAACAATCCCAAATTTCACAACTTGTTCAATAAGTTTCTTCATGTATTCCATTAAACACGCGGAGGCTAACAAAATACTATAATTATCTTGTATTACAAATTCATAAAGATAAAGGAAAGATTATGCCAGTCATTCATACTCACGTTTCAGTAAGCACAACTCAAGCACAACGCGAAGCATTAAAAGCAGCTTATGGAAAAGCTATCAGCGCAATTCCAGGAAAAAGCGAACATTGGCTTATGTGCCCATTCGAAGATAATATGCCAATTTACTTCGCAGGAGATAACGCTAAACCTGCTGCTTACATTGAAGTAAACGTTTTCGGATCTAGCGTACCAGGATCCGCTTGGGAAAAATTGACAGAGCAGATTATGGCAGCATTGAATCGCGAACTTGGAATTCCACAGGATCGCACATACATTCGTTACACTGCAACTAGCGACTGGGGCTGGAACGGCGGCAATTTCTGATACTAATACATACGCGAATTTTACACATTCACGTTGTTCTCATCAAAATCGTCATCACTCGCAACACTACCTTGAGCGCCAGGCGCAACAGAAGATTTCACAATTTCAGCCATAGCTTTATTATCATTTAGATAGCTGCACACTATACCTATAACAAAACCGAGTAAAGCAGGGAAAATCCACGCTAAGCCTTTATCGGAGAACGGCAACCATTCGCTAAATATTTTAAGAACTGGCTTGAGATTTATAGAAGTCTGTATCTTTTGTAAAGTATTGCAAAAATCATAAATTGCACCGATAAAAGTAAATCCAATAGTCCATGCAAAAACAATCCTACTGTCATTAAATAATCGACTACATAAAGATAGCACGATAATAACAATTGCCAATGGATACAAGAACATTACAACAGGAACTGCATAATCAATAATTTTAGTCAGACCTAAGTTAGCGAGCGCAAACGATACAAGAGTAGACAAAATAGCCCAAACCAAGTAAGAAGGGCCTTTAGGAAAAAGCTTCGAGAAAGTTTCAGAAAAACTTGCTATTAAGCCAACTGCCGTTTTCAAACATGCGAGAGTAACAGTTGCAGCAAGCACATATAATCCAATTTGACCAAGGTAATATTCAGATACTTGAGCTAAAGTTATTCCACCATTTTTTGAAGGACTAAAAGTAATTCTGCTTTTCAAACCAACAGCAACGATAGCTATATAAATAACAGCCATAATAATACAACTAAATAAACCAGATCTAGCAGTATTTACAGCAACATCTTTAGAATCTTTTACGCCAAATTGACGCACAGTTTGTACAACAACAATGCCGAAAGCTAAGCTTGCCAAGGCATCCATTGTGTTATAACCATTTAAGAAACCAGCGAAAAATGACTGATTTAAATAATCCTGAGTAGGTGACGCATTTAAAGACGCACCACTAACAGGAGATAGCAATACAGTAAATACCAAAATTCCAAGGAAAACAAGAAAAATTGGAGTTAGAACTTTACCAATCCACGTAAGAATTCCACTCGGTTTCATTGCAAAGAAAAATGCTAAAGCAAAAAATACAGCAGAAAATGCTAACAAATATAACTGTGAATTATTGTCGTTAGGCACAATGCGTTCCAAGCCAACAGTATATGAAAGACTAGCGCATCTAGGAATTGCGAATAAAGGTCCAATAGTTAAATAAAGAAGACAAGTGAAGAATAATCCAAACCTTTTACCAGGCTTACTAGATAATTCAAATAATCCACTAACTCGACTCATAGCGAGAGCAGTAACGCCCAGTAGCGGCAATCCAACGCCCGTAATAATGAATCCTATAGCAGCTGGAACAGAATTTGTTCCTGCATTCGAACCGATAAACGCTGGGAAAATCAAATTTCCTGCGCCGAAGAACATGCCAAAAAGCATAACCGCCACATACGTGGATTCAATAATAGTCAAGTTCTTCTTTGTTGGAGCACTATCTGTGCTGACACTTTGTGTTGTGACGCTCATGCTTACACCTCCTAATAGTGAAATTTTTGACACATATTATTTAATTCACAGCTAATTACAAAATCAGCGTTAAAAAATAATATTAGAGGTATCTTAATCATTCGCATGTACTTAGCAAATTAAACTCAGTAAATTAAACTCAGTAAATTAAACTCAACAAATTAAAAATATAATTTTCAAAATAAAAAAGGCGCTAACATAAAAGTTAGCACCTTAAAGTACGAGAAAAACTAATCAAATATACTTAAACTAAATATAAAACGCTAAATCACATCTTTTCTGGAGCACAAACTCCTAACAAATCAAGACCTTCAGCTATTACAATACGAACTGCTTCATTAAGCTTTAAGCGAGCTGCAGAGCGAGCAGGCTCAGGACACTTTGCAATTCGAACTGCTTCGCGCTCTTCTTCTGGCAAACGATTTTCTGAATCAGTTAATTCCATTGGAACTACTCGCTCAAGGTTGTACCACTTGTGATAGCTTGCAGCCAAATCCTCAAGATAATGCGCAACTCTATGAGGGGCACGCATATCTCCAGCTTGAGCAAGAGATGCAGGCCATTGAGCCAAAGCAGCTAAAACTTCACCATCTGCATCAGTATTAAGCAAGCTCAAATCAGCGCCATCTTGTGAAATTTGCGCATCTTTTGCATTTCGCGCAACATTACAACTACGAGCATGTGCATATTGCACGTAATACACAGGATTGTCGTTACTATGCGAAGCAAGCAAGTCTAAATCAATATCAACACTAGTGTTGTAATCCGTGCGAGCTAGAGAATAGCGAGAAGCATCAACACCAATAGCATCAACCAAGTCGTCAATCGTAATAACATTTCCAGCGCGCTTACTCATGCGAACAGGCTTGCCGTCTTTCATAACGTTTACAAGCTGACCAATAAGAATTTGCATATTTTCGCCAGGCTTATCGCCAAAGGCTGCACACATAGCCATCATTCGACCAATGTAACCATGATGATCTGCACCAAGCATGTAAATTGCAACATCTGCAGGATTCTTTTCGCGATTACGCTTGTTGCGATAGTACGCTATATCTGCAGCAAAATAAGCATAGTTTCCATCAGACTTTATAATCACACGATCCTTGTCGTCACCATGCTTAGTGGATTCAAACCATGTTGCTCCGTCTTTTTCAAAAATGTCTCCACGCTCACGCAAATCTGCAATAGCACGCTCAACTTCACCATCTTCATACAAGCTATTTTCATGGAACCAAACATCGAATTTCACACGAAAATCTCGCATAGATTTACGGATTTCATCAAACATCATTGGGACTGCACGCTTGCGGAATTCTTCTCTTTGTTCTGAATCACCTTCACCAAGTGGCAGACCTTCCGCGTCTTTTCCAAGATCAATTCGAGGTAAGGAAAGAACATCAACACCATCTGCGTTAGCTTCTTTTATAACAGCATCAGCAATTTCGTTAATATATGCGCCCTTGTATCCATCTGCAGGAGTTTCTTCACCGTGAGCAGCCGCAACAAGCGACTTTGCAAATCTATTTATTTGCTCACCATGATCGTTAAAGTAATATTCGCGTACAACTTTTGCGCCATTCGCTTGCAATACTCGAGCCATAGAATCACCCACAGCCGCCCAACGAGTTCCGCCAATATGAATTGGACCAGTTGGATTTGCAGAAACAAACTCAAGATTCAAAGTTTTTCCACTCAAATGAGTGTTCTTACCAAAATTAGAACCTTGCTTTAATACTTCATCAACAATTGCTGCAGCGGAAGCTGAATCAAGAGTTATGTTAATAAATCCTGGACCTGCAACTTCTACGGATGCAATACCTTGCGCTTTAGTTAAACGCTGCGCAAAAAGCTCAGCCAAATCACGAGGCTTCATACCAGCTTTTTTAGCAAGTTGCATAGCAACATTCGTAGCCCAATCACCATGAGCACGATCTTTTGGACGCATAACAGCAAGACTGTTTGCATCAGGAATTAAATCTTGTGTTAAATTACCTGCAACACCATTTGCTACTAAATCTTTAGCAATTTTTTCAATAAGTTCACTTAAGCTTTCTGGATTCATGGTTTACAGTCTATCGTTACCATGCGATGCTTCGTGATTACAGTGTATTGGATTGCATTATTCTACATATAGTGTAATATATGTTTTACATGTTTTACAATGGAGATTAAAAATGGTCGCAACAATTACAGGATTAAGAGTACCCTCTAACGTTTTAGATCGTTATGATCAGCTCGCTAAAACCACTCACCGCACTCGTTCATTTTACATGAATCAAGCGCTAGAGGCTCAAATCGATGAACTTGAACATGAATATGGACTAATGGCAGATATTGAAGCATACAAACGTGGAGAATTAGAAACATCTCCACTAGATGATGTGGTGAAGCGCCTTGATTTGGAAGAAAATAAGTGATTATGCTTAAGTATTTAAATACACAAAAAGCGCTGGAGTCGAAGATTAGCTTCCAGCGCTTTTGTTTTGCAATTAATTATTTTCGATTATTTGCGACTACTTGCGATTACTTCTTTTTTGCAGGAGGTTCACCAAGTTCGCTTTGAGCAACAGAAACGTTTACGTTAGATGCATCAGATTCTGCAGAATTTTCAGCAGATTCAGTATCAGCAGCAACTGCAGCCTTAACAGCATCAAGCTTTACTTCTCCAGTAACGCGTCCCGCTTCCGCAACGTCATCCAAAGTGTCTTCAACAGCCTTGTAAGCATTTTCTGCAACATTCAAAGTTACTCTCAAAATAGGAGTCTTCATAGAAACTTTTGCTTCGGACTTAATCTTGCGCAAAGCAGCCAAAGCTTCACCTGCATAAGCCAAAGTGTCTGCAGAAACTCCGTTTGCAGCTTTCTCATAAGCATCAGCACACGGCCAGCTAGCGCGATGTACTGAGCCTTCGCCGTCATGCATCCAGCTCCACACTTCCTCAGTAGCATAAGGCAAGTAAGGAGCAAACAAGCGAGCCAAAGCGTCAAGTGCAAGACCAAGAGTTGTTCGAGCAGATTTTATAGCAGATTCACTTGGAACTCGTCCTGTAGATTCTGCAGTTCCATATGCGCGATTCTTTGCAAGCTCAATATAATCGTCACAGAACTCCCAGAAGAAGGTTTCAATCGCCTCTAAAGCCTTTGAATGCTCATAAGATTCAAGCGCGTCAGTTGACGTGCGAATAACTTCAGCAAGCTTTGCCATCACAGAGCGATCCAAAGTTTCAGTAACATCAGCAAAATTCCAGTCCGCGTTAGCAGACTCGAGAACCTGATGCTCATCATCTTCTCGACCAATCGCGAGCGCAAACTTAGTTGCATTCAAAAGCTTAATCGCCAGGCGTCTGCCAATCTTCATTTGACCTTCGTCATAAGTTGCATCCAAACCTAACTTCGCAGAAGTTGCCCAATATCGCACAGCATCTGCACCAAACTCTTCAATTGGCTTATTTGGCACTACAACGTTGCCTTTAGATTTAGACATCTTCTTGTGATCAGGATCTAGAATCCAACCAGAAAGCGCAGCATGCTTGAAAGGCAAGCAGCCATTTTCAAGATGAGCACGATCAACAGTACTAAACAGCCATGTACGAATAATATCTTGACCTTGTGGACGCAAATCCATTGGGAAAGTCGCATTAAACAAAGCCTGATTTTCTTCGCCTGGCTCCTGCCAATGAGTCACAATTTGTGGAGTCAATGAAGATGTTGCCCAAGTATCCATAATGTCTTGCTCAGCAGTAAAACCATTCGGCTGATCACGCTGAGATTCATCAAATCCTTCAGGAACATCAATAGTTGGATCAATTGGTAAACGATCTTCTGAAGGAGTTAAAGGATTAGCATAATCCACTTCCCCATTCTCGTTTATTGGATACCAAAGAGGGAACGGCACACCAAAGAAACGCTGACGAGAAATAAGCCAGTCGCCGTTCAAACCATGGACCCAATTCTCGTAGCGAACGCGCATAAAATCTGGATGGAAGTTAAGTTCCTTACCGCGCTCAATAAGCTCCGCGTTCAGCTTTTCGTCTGTTCCACCGTTCTTTAAGTACCACTGACGAGAAGTGACGATTTCCAAAGGCTTATCGCCCTTTTCATAGAAGTTCGTCATACGCTTTGTTGGCTTTGGATCGCCTTCCATATCTCCAGCTGCTTGCAAAGCTTCAACAACTTCCTTGCGAGCAGAGAATGTGGTTTTGCCAGCGATCTTCTCGAACATTTCACGACCAGATTCGTCTGTAACCCAGTCAGGAGTCGTCATCACAATGCGACCATTGCGCTGAATAATAGGACGAGTTGGCAGATCCAAGTCACGCCACCACTCAACGTCAGTCACGTCACCAAAAGTGCAGCACATTGCAATGCCAGCACCCTTGTCCATTTGAGCAGCAGAATGCGCCAAAATTGGCACTTTCACTTTAAATAATGGTGAGTAAACTTCTTGACCAAAATATTTCTTATATCGCTCGTCATCTGGATTTGCAATCAAAGAAGTACAAGCAGCAAGCAATTCTGGACGCGTAGTTTCAATATAAATCGGAGTGCCATCTTCAAAGCGGAATGCAATCTTATGATAAAAACCTGGATACTCTCGTGATTCAAGCTCAGCTTGTGCAACTGCAGTCTGGAAAGTAACATCCCACAATCCTGGAGCATCTTTCTGATACGCTTCTCCACGAGCAAGATTGCGCAAGAATGCTTTTTGTGCAACTCTGCGAGGATGCTCTCCAATTGTGTGATAAGTTTGAGACCAATCAACAGAAAGACCAAGCCTACGCCATAAAGCTTCAAATAACTTTTCATCTTGAGAAGTTAAACGTTCACAAAGCTCAATAAAGTTTTGTCTACTTACAGGCACTTGATCTTTTGCATCAATCTTCTTGCCTTCAGTTCCTTCAAATGGCGGCTTAAAATCTGGGTCATACTTTAACGATGTATCAACTCGCACACCGTAATAATTTTGCACTCTACGCTCAGTTGGAAGACCGTTATCGTCCCAACCCATTGGGTAGAACACGTCAAAGCCTTTCATTCGCTTATAACGCGCAATCACGTCTGTATGCGTATATGAAAACACGTGACCTACATGCAAGTGACCGCTTACAGTTGGAGGTGGGGTATCAATAGAATATACGGCCTTACGGTCGCGAGAATTATGAAATGCGTAAGTTTTGGCTTCTTCCCAATTGTTACGCCACTTATCTTCAAGACCATCAACGCCAACTTTATTAGGCAAAGGCGTTAAATGTGCATGTTTTACTACGTTATTAACCTGTTCGCTCATGAACTGAATATTAGAAACTCAGCGCGACAACACGTGAAAAACAAAATTTAATTAAGTCTATTTTTCATTCAAATCGCGCAAAGGAAGTAACTGATCCGTCATATTTTTAGGATATCCTTCAATATTTGATTTCACAGCAACAACACTATTTTTCGCATACAACCACTTAATAGGCGCATTTTCACTAAGATTTCTAGCATATTTCTTTATATTTGCTAAATATCCCGCAACATTAGGCGAACTAATAGCATTAGAGTACGCTTCTTGCGAATCATGCTTTTGGAACAAATAAGGCGAATCAATCCTCACAAACGTATCAATATCTAAAGTATGGTTTATAGACGATAACGCCATATCGTATTTGTGATCGCGAATACGATTTTCAATTTCACTCTGATCCAAAATTTGCAAGTCTACTTTTGCACGAGCACCAGAAGACACAGCATCAGCAATTTTTTTACCAAGATCAACTTTATTCTTAGGAACAAGCAAAACCATAGTTCTGTAATATCTAGGATAGAAATAACTAAAATGTTTTCTAGCTTGAACTTTATCGAATGGTAATACATTAGTTAAATCTTCATAACCAGGAGAAAGTGGGTCAATAGGACCTCCGACTTGAACTCCGCCATTCGCATCAGCATCAATAGCCCATTTAGAATCAATTGCATAACTTGCAGCAATACGAATCCAATTTTCATTAAAAACAGAATGTATATCGTTATTAAATGCAACAATCTGCACACGCGTGCTCTTACCTTTTACTAACGAAACTTGAGGAAGTGTTGCTAGACGATTATTGTCAGCACCATCTAAAGGAATAGCCATCTGAATACTTCCGCTAGACATAGCATTAGTTAGAGAAGCATCATCCTTAAAATATTTCAAAATAATTCCACCTAATTTTGCGCGAGTACCCCAATACTTATTATTGCAACGCAAAACTAGAGAATCATCTTTTTTATAACTACTTACAACAAAAGGACCGCTGCCAAGCGCATTATTCGAATAATTTATAAGAGCACCTGTGTCATACACTATCCCAGCTCGTCCAGCTAGTCGTCTTAAAAGCAATGGATCCGGAGAATTTAACGCAATTTTCAAAGTGTATGCATCTGTATTATCAATAAGTTTAATATTTTCTAAAGCTTCATATCCAGGATATCTGCTAGTTATACCTTGCTTTAATGATTGCAAAACTGCCTTGGAGTCTAAAACAACACCATTAGAAAAAGTAACTCCATGACGCAAGTTAAACGTATATTTTAAGCCATCCGATGAAACGTTCCAAGATTCAGCTAATCCAGGTTTTAATTCATTATTTTCATCGCGATTAACTAATGTTTCATAAACATTCTCTAATAAAGCTTGTTGTAATTCATCACTATTATCATTACGAATATCTAAAGATTTTGGAGCTGTACGCAAACCTATGGTAACTGCTTTCCCGTTAATAGGCATAAACGAATCTATAGAAGATGGAATAATAGGTCTTCCGTTCATGACTTGCCAACCAAACCACATAAGAGCTAGCAAAATCAAAGAAACTAAAGAAAAAACAACCCACGGAATCCACATACGCCTACGTCTATGCCTACGAACTCGTGAATAAGCAACCATTTTTGACATACAGAACATTCTATACCAAATACAAAAATGAAACTAACTTTAGAATAGCTAATATTTAAATTATAAAAATTTACTATTAAATAATGTAAAACAATAAAATATTAAGATATTTCAGTTGTAAATTTATATTATTTAGCAATTTATCAGACTTTAATACTCACTCAGCATTTTGCACTAGGACAAGTAAATCTCAGAGGACATTCAAAACAGTGAGGATTACGCGCTGTACACACTGTTCTTCCATGCAAAATCAATCTATGTGAAACATTAGTCCATTCTTCAGGCGAGAAAAAGGAAGTTATTTCACTCTCAATCTTTACTGGATTTACTTTAGAACTATTCCAATCTTTACGCCAATGCAATCTACCTGTAACTCTTATAACGTGAGTATCTACTGGAAATCCCGGAATACCAAACGCATTACCTAGAACAACATTTGCAGTTTTTCTACCGACTCCAGACAAAGACGTTAATTCTTTCATAGTATTGGGTACAACACCATTATATTTTTCTACTAATTGCATAGAAAGCGTAATAATATGTTGAGCTTTTACTCTATAAAAACCTAAAGAATGAATCAAATACTCCACTTTGCTAATCGAAGCTTTAGATAAAGAAAAAGCATCTGGAAATTCAGAAAACAAGTTTTTTGTAACTAAATTAACACGTTTATCTGTTGTTTGAGCACTTAAAACAGTTGCCACTAACAACTCGAAAGGATTCTTAAAATTCAATGCGCATTTAGGATACGGGATCTGTTCACACAGCAAAGCATATTCTTTATGAACGCGTTCATAAAGAGTTAAATTTTTTGCATAATCATCAGATAATTTGGATTCATTAGATTCATTAGGCTCAGTAGATTCGAAAGATTCACAAGAGTTAGTAGACTCAGTACACTCACAAGACTTATGAGATTCACAAGACTCAGTAGACTCAGTAGACTTATGAGATTCACAAGACTCAGTAGATTCAGCAGATTTAAGCAACACAACAACTTCTTAGAAAATCAAACTTAGAAAATCAAACTTAATTTTCTCTTGCGGCTCTTGCAGCAATCCTAGAAACCATTGTGGATCTTCTATGAGCAGAAGATATTTCTTTTAATTCAGCAATCGCAGCTTCATCTATAGTATCGTCATCTAAATCATCTGAATCAGAAGAATCAATTGAAGAACCGCTAGCAGATCCTATTACAGAATCACTCATGCGAGAACTAGATACAACTAAATCCTCATCGCTGCCGTCAATATCAACAACAGCATCTTCAGGCGGATCAAATCTATAACCAACGTTTCTAACTGTACCAATCACGTGTTCATACTCGCCGCCTAGCTTTGCACGAAGACGGCGAATATGAACGTCAACAGTGCGCGTGCCACCGTAATAGTCATACCCCCAAACCTCTTGCAATAAGTGCGCTCGAGTAAATACACGGCGAGGATGCTGTACAAAATATTTAAGAAGTTCAAACTCTTTATAAGCCAAATCTATAGGTTGACCATGCAAAGTCACTGTGTAACCGCGAGTATCAACAACTAGCTCTCCAGCGTATATACAACCATCTCCAGAAATTTCAATATCTTCTGAAGACGATTCTTCTTTTATTGCTGCAGATTCCATAAAACGACTACGCTGTGCTACAAGTCGCAAACGACCTTCAACTTCTGCAGGAGAAGCACCTGTAAGAACTACATCTGCTACTCCCCAAGTAGCATTAACTACAGTGAATCCGCCTTCTGTCAAAATAAGAATAATTGGAGCTTTAACGCCAGAAACATGCAACAAATTGCATAAAGACTTCGCAGTAGCTAAATCATCTCTAGCGTCCATCAGAAGCACAGTTTGCTCAGGAATCCTAACGAAACTGGAAGAATCAAGAGGAAGTACTCGGACGCGATGAGAAAGCAAAGTAAGAGAAGGAAGCACCATGGCAGGCGAGGCACAAGAAGTCATCAAAGTGATGTCTGTCATACACACCTCCAAAACCAAAAGGCTTACGCGCAAATCGCACTTACTAGAAGTGTAGCCCATAAGCGCGAAGATTACATAATTTTAGGATTACAGACAGTATTTTAACAAGTAAAATCATAAAACATAGGAAATTAAAGAAATTAAAATAGAAATATATAAAATTAAAAACAAAATAACATCAAATATCACAATAGATATATGCTATATATAATAAATATGTAGATTCCGCATAGAATTTCACGATTCATAAGAAGATAACTACACGTATATACATCCTTCGAAGCCACAGGAGTGAGAATGAGTAGAACCACAAACGCGAAGAAAACAGCGAATGCGTATATAACAATTGCATTCACTCAAATTCTCACAGTGGCATTCATGTTTATAGCTGCAATCCTCCCATTCTCAACATTAACGTTAAAAGCATCAATATTAGTATGCTCACTTATATTGCTTGTTTTCTTTACACTGTGGCCTTTGCGCGGCGGAAAAACAGATTGCATAATAGCTCTTTTTGCTGGAATATCATCTATTTGGTGTGCATCACTTTCTTTAAGTGGAATGCTTCCTAGCAGCGTTATAGACAGTGAATCATCTGTTATTATGAACAAATTCATTGCAGCAATGCGCCCTTATGAAAGATGGGCTGTATCGTTTGCTCTTATACTTGTAACAGCTACTTTTGTAAGTTTCACTAGACAAATGCTAAGAAAAAAGCGCACAAATCTCGTACGAAATCTTTCACATACTATTACAGCATGCGTTGCAACAGCAGCACTTCCAGGATGGCTTTTCTTACCTTCAATAATACGATTCATGCCATCTTTAAGAAATGTAATAGGCGGATACATAGTTACAGCTATTTGCATTTTTGGAATAATAGTATTTTCCGCAATGGCTTATATATGGCACAAAAACGAACAATACAATTCGAATTGCATAAAGCCAGAAGTAGGTATGGCTTTATTACCAATCATGCTTTCAGGAATGCTTATTTACGCAGCAGGATTAGGGATGCTATTAGTTGCATAAGAACATAAGAATAAGTGATGAAACAAATTAAGAATAAGTGATGAAACAAAAAGCAAATATAAAATCAAATATAAAAGCAACTCACTAAATCAACTTAAAAAAAATTTAAGACTATAAGCCTTTGACTTATAATCTTAAATTAAAATGAAGATACTTGATATACTTACTTTTCGCTTGCTTCAAGACGCTTACGAGCTTCAACGATTTCTTTTTCAGCCTGTTCTACACCAGCCCAGAAATCTCCAGGAAGTACTTCCTTACCTGGCTCCAAAGCCTTGTACTGCTCAAAGAAATGCTTAATTTCAGCTTTATGATACTCACTTACATCATCAATATCTTTAATATCATCAAAACGAACGTCTGCAGGCACGCACAAAACTTTGTCATCTCCGCCAGCTTCATCAACCATGTGATACAAGCCAACTGCGCGGCACTCTACTACACAACCTGGGAACACAGAATTTGGAATCATAACAAGAGCGTCAAGTGGGTCACCGTCTTCACCTAAAGTTCCATCGATGTAACCGTAATCATCTGGATACCCCATAGAAGTGAAAAGAGTACGATCCAAGAATACGCGACCAGTTTCATGATCTACTTCATATTTATTCTTAGAGCCACGTGGAATTTCCACAACAACGTTAAATGTTTCAGCCATTTTTCCTCCTTTAGCGCTGGCAATAATATTTTCCTTCCTACTTTACCGCGCGCTAAAGAGCACAAAATAAATATGAAAATTACTTGCACTAAAATAGATAAAATCTCATAAATTACTATAGAAAAATTTTGCGAAAAATAAACAAATATAACGCATAATTTCGGCATTATTACATACAATATTCGTACATAAAATTAAGACACGCTTAACTCTCAACAGTGTCTTAATACGTAGTTATTATCATTCTGATTTTATCAAAAATACTACTTTAATAAGAAGTACAACGAATCGAATTGCAGGCATGATGGCAAAAGAAAAAACAGGCATGAATCCTGTTATTCCTAATACAGATATCGCCGTTTTAAAACAAAACAATGCAACTGAAAAAGAAGGCAGACTTTCAGAAGCCAACGTATTCACTGCTCGCAATAATAAACTTAATAATTCCATTGATGACGCTCATAACTATTCAATAAACACATCAAACAACTTGAACAGTAACTCGAATATCAACTCAAAAAATGGGTCAAAAAGCAGCTCAGATAACAACACGCAAACTCACAATTCTTCAAAAAGAAATCCAGCAATTGATGGATTGCGCGCTTTAGCAATCATAGGAATAGTTGCATTCCACCTAAGACCAGCAATGTTACAAGGCGGATTCTTAGGAGTCACGCTATTTCTCGTGCTTGCAGGATATTTCAGCACAATAACGCTATTGCACTTATATAACAAAGATTTACACATACATTATTTCAAATATTTATGGAATCGAATTAAGAGAATTTGGCCTTCAACTTTAGGAATTATTGCATTAAGCGCACCATTCTTATGGCTATTTTCGCCAAGCTTATTGCCAAAATTGCAATCAGACGCGCTTGGCGGCGCAGGATTCTTTAGCAATATGATGTATGTTCTACGTCATGTTTCTTACTTTGATCAAGCTGGATTACCTTCTCCTATTAAACATTTATGGTATCTTGGTCTTGTAATGCAAGCATTCGTAATATGGCCAGTTATATTACTAGCGCTTATTAAGTTTGTACGTTCAGCATTTATTCGCATAAATTTAACAATTCTTTTAACACTTGCTTCAACTGTCACAACTGCAATTATCAGCTTTATTTATGGCGATGGAATGACAATTGCACGCGTTTACTACTCTTTGGATACAAGAGGATCTGAATTCTTAATTGGCGCATTATTTGCCATGTATTCTACGTGGTTCTCTAAAGGCTCTATAAGAGGATTTATTGCAGATTCCTTCACGTTTATTTTCTCAAATAAAGAACGCAGAAAAGCACTTATTGACGCTCAAGAAAGTGTTTATAACGAAGGTCAATATTCATCTAAATCAGGAAACGATTTAGAAAGAGAATCCGCAAACGAATCAACTGAGAAATTTACAAACGAATCAATTGACGATAATAGCGAATTAAGCTACAAAACGTACAATTACGACTTAGAAAACAATATTCCTCAAGATTTACGTGCTGGTCTACAAATAGATCTTTGCGAACAACATGAAGAACAAAACTCAGATATTGATATTAAAGAGTTACCAAAAAACGTTTTCAGTTCAAAACCGCGTATACACACTTACGCTCCACTAGCATCGTGGATTCGTTCAATCATAGGAATATGCGCTGTAGTTATATTAATTTGCGCATATGTTATGGAAGATGGCACAACTCCATGGCTTCCTTACGGAGGATACACACTAGTAGCATTGCTATGCGCAATAATGCTGTGGGCATGCTTGCAAAAAGATAATTTATGTTACAAAATTCTTGGATTCGAACCATTTGAATACCTTGGAAAACGCTCTTTCGCACTATATTTAGTTCATTTCCCTCTTTTTGAGATTCTTAATCCTGCAACGCGCACAAGCTTGGCATCATGGTGGGAACAGATACTACAATTCTTATTAGCAATTGCAATTTGCGAAGTATTCTATCGCATATTTGAAATGCCGCTAATTAAGCACAAATTCTCTCTGAAAGAAGCTAATACATTAGGCTCAATAGACTCAACTATGAGCACAAATAAAGTAACGTTCGCTATTCGAGATGTTTTCATAGTAGTTTGCGCAGCAATTACAGTTGCGCTAATTATATTGCCACTTAATTGGAAAAATATTGCAAAAGAAAGATCTTTGCAATTAAGACCTGAACTATCTGCAAACATAAGCAATATACAAAATAACGAAAAATCTAATGATTCAAACAAAGAGAGAAGCAATTCACAATCTAAAAATTTGAATAATCGACATAGCAACACAATTTTCAAAGGAAAGATTGAAAATATTAAAAAGATTTCTGGATTACCTCATCCAGCTAAACATAAAGTCCTTAATCCTATTGCAGAAAAAGTGCCAGAAAATCTGAATACTTCCAATATGGAAATAGATAAGAAAAAAGGAACTTGCTCTGCAAAGCTAACAATGGTTGGAGATTCAATTACTGAAGGAGCAAAACCTTATCTTCTCAAAGAATTGCCTAACGCATTCATAGATGGAAAAGTTAGCCGACAAATCTATCACGGCGCAGACACTTATGAAAAAGATGCATCAGATGGGCATAAAGGAGATGTAGTTATTTACGCTCTTGGTACAAACGGATTGCCAAGAAACGACTCAGTGCTCCAGCATATGGTAGACGTAGCCAAAGGTAAGCCAATCTACTTTGTAACAACTAGAGTTCCACAACCATGGCAAGACGCTACGAATTCCAGATTGCGTGATTTTGCTTCACGTAATCCTAATGTTGGAATTATCGATTGGCATGGGTTAAGCAATGGCCATTCAGAATATCTAACAGATGATGGCGTACACTTAACTCCAGTTGGAGGTCCACATTACGCTCGCATGATTCGTCTTGCAATATGCGGAGGATGATTGCGCAAACAAACTACAAGCTAAGTTTTGAGCAAAATCCTAAAGCGCGTGTGAAAAATATCATCACAACATTACGATAGTGAATATGACTGAGTTGAGGACACAATGCAACAATACAGAATCTAATAACGATTCCGTAGATAAAGCATTAACATGGCATAACCCATTGCGAGATCCTAGAGATTTGCGATTAGCTCGCATCGCAGGCCCATGCAGTTTAGTAATTTTTGGCATTACAGGCGATTTAGCGCGCAAAAAACTTATGCCAGCAGTATACGATTTAGCTAATCGCGGACTTTTACCGCCAGGATTCGGACTTACTGGTTTCGCTAGACGCGATTGGACTGATGAACATTTCGTAAATTTTGTACGCGAAAATATTCAAGAACATTGTCGCACACCATTCCGCGAATCTACGTGGACAAATCTTGCGAAGGGAATACGATTTGTACGCGGAACTTTTGATGATTCACAAGCTTTTGAACGTTTAAGTAAAACAGTAAGCGAATTAGATAGAGATCGTGGAACTCGCGGAAATCATGCATTCTATATGTCTGTTCCACCATCTAGCTTCCCAGTAGTTGCAAAACAACTAGCAGCTTCCGGACTCTCTCATTCTTCTAATCATGCATGGAGAAGAGTGATAATCGAAAAACCATTCGGGCATGATTTAGCAAGCGCTAAAGAATTAGATCGCGTTGTATCGGAAGTTTTCGATTCTAATTCCGTGTTCAGAATCGACCATTATTTAGGAAAAGAAACTGTACAAAATCTTCTTGCATTTCGTTTTGCAAACTCAATGTATGAACCAATTTGGAATGCAAATTACGTTGATCACGTGCAAATAACAATGGCTGAAGATATCGGCATAGGTGGCAGAGCTGGATACTACGATGGTATTGGCGCTGCTAGAGATGTAATACAAAATCATTTACTCCAACTAATGGCATTAACAGCTATGGAAGAACCAGTTAGTTTCCGTGCAGGAGATTTAACTGCAGAAAAAACGAAAATATTATCCGCAATTCGACTTCCACAAGATTTAGCTACAAATACAGCTCGCGGACAATACTCTGCAGGATGGCAAGGATCATATAAAGCTGTTGGATATTTAGAAGAACAAGGAATAGATCCTAAAAGCACTACTGAAACATATGCAGCAGTGCGATTAGATGTTGACACTCGCAGATGGGCTGGAGTTCCATTCTACTTGCGCACAGGCAAACGCTTAGGTAAAAGAGTTACAGAAATTGCTGTAATTTTCAAAAGAGCACCACATTTGCCTTTTGAATCTACTGCTGTACGTGAACTTGGAAGTAATGCAATTGTGATTCGCGTTCAGCCAGACGAAGGCGTAACTATGAGATTTGGAGCAAAGGTACCAGGCGGAACAGCTATGGAAGTACGCGATGTGTCTATGGACTTTAGCTATGGTCGTTCATTTACTGAAAGCTCCCCTGAAGCTTATGAACGCCTAATTCTTGATGTACTTCTTGGAGAACCACCGCTTTTCCCAACAACTAAAGAAGTTGGATTGAGCTGGAAAATTCTCGATCCTATTGAAGAATTCTGGAGCACTCTTGGAACACAGCCTCAACCATATCGAGCTGGAACTTGGGGACCTAAACAAGCAGATGATATGCTTGCTCGAGATAATCGACATTGGAGATTGCCATGATTATTGATCTTCCAGATACAAATACAAGCAAAATTGCGTCTAAAATAGACGAACTTCACGAAGAGCGAGGAGAATCTGCAACTGGACGTGTGCTCACTTTACTAATTGACACATCACTTAAAGAACTAGAACACGCTTTAGGTGCAGCAAACGCAGCAAGCAGAGAACATCCTTGCAGAGTTATTGCAATAGTTCGCGATTGGTCTAGTGAACACGCTGATGAGCGAGGAGAAATTATACCAAATCTTGATGCTCAAGTACGTTTCGGCGCAGATGCTGGAGCTGGAGAAATAATTATCTTATACCCTCATAATGGTTTAGTTAGACACCCAGATACTCTTGTTATACCTTTGCTTGTTCCAGACGCTCCGATTGTTGCTTGGTGGCCAACCAATGCGCCAGAAGATCCTGCACATGATTTACTTGGAGCTATGGCTAGTAGTCGAATTACTGACGCACAATACTCTGAAGACACTATTAAAACTGTGCAAAATTTGCGCAAAAACTGGTCAGCAAACGATGTAGATCTTTCTTGGACACGCCTTACTTTATGGCGAGCAATGTTGGCTTCTATGCTAGATCAGCCACCTCACTTGCCTATTTTGAAAGCAACCGTAACAGGACCTAATCACTATGTTCCTTTGCATTTGCTTAAGATGTGGCTAAAGATTACTTTGAATGTTCCTGTTGAAAGCATAGAAACACAAGACGCAAAAGCAATCATTTCTGTAACACTAGAGCGGGAAGATGGAGTATTGTCACTGATTCGACCAGACGGAAGCGATCAAGCAATGATTAGCTTGCCAGGACAAGCAGCACAACCAATTGCTCTTCCTATTCGCACTTTAGATGATTGCCTAAGTGAAGAATTACGAAGAATCGACCCAGATGAAATTTATGCTCAAATTGTTAAAGCAGACTGCAATAGATAGATCTAGATAAATCTAGATAGATAAACCGATCGATAGATAAATAAATAAATCAATAAACATAAAGAAAAACAATATAAAGTAAACAAGGCAAACCATGACAGACGATGTTAAATTCTCTCATAATGCAATCGTATATGGATATGATAATCGTGAAATCCTTGCAGCTGTTGCAGCACAACGATTAGTTACGATTATTATGGATTCACAAAATAATGTGCAAAATCTTAATAAACTATTCCATTTACTTCTTACAGGCGGAACTGACACTATTCGCATGTTCCGCATGTTAGCAAGCAATCCTCTTCTTCCTGCAATCAATTGGAATTTAGTTCATATTTGGTGGGCAGATGAACGCTTTGTAGCTTACGATAGCGAAGATCGAAACGCGCTCAAAGCTCGCGAAACGCTTCTTAACTTGCTTACTTCTAACAAAGCTTTAGCGGAATCTCATATTCACGAGATGCCTTCAGATGAACGTAGTGCGGAAGAGATCTCGAATGCAAGTGATGCTGAAAATAACGCTATTTTAGATTCTGCATCACGAGAATACGAAGATGAGATTGTTGGCTTATTAGGAGAAAAACCTGTTTTTGATTTAGCTGTGTTAGGCATGGGGCCTGACGCTCATATGGCATCCCTTTTCCCAGGATTGCCGCAAGTTAATAATCGCGAGCGCATTGTTGTTGGCGTAAACCACTCGCCTAAGAACCCGCCAATGCGATTGTCGCTTACTGTTCCAGTATTGGCACGAAGTCGCAAGACTTGGTTTTTGACTGCTGGAGTCGAAAAAAGTGTTGCTTTAATGAATGTACTTTCTGAAAATGACAACCCAAAATATCCTGCGTCTTTCGCTAACGGAACAGACGAAATCTCTTGGATGACAACAGCAGAAACACTGCAAGCTGCAATTCAATAATCGCATAGATTTCACAACGCTTAGCGAAAATCTTAAAAAAGCAAATTATGTTGGCGCAATTGCGGAAATATCATGTTCGAAACATGGCGCAATTGGGAAAATCTTTATAAAACCGTTGAAATTCCAAGGAAAACTGCACTCAGCAACAATTGAACAAACCCAGCACAAATTTACAATCCAAGTTGTAAAAGGTACTATAAGGCAAAAAGAAAGCGTCACACGCAGAATAATAACGCATGTGACGCTTACGCAAGAATTATTTTTAGATTATATTTGTTTTAATCTTGCTTTACTTCTGGGCGATTAGGCTCTGCCCACAAAGTATGGAATACTCCTGGCTCATCAATACGACCATAAGTGTGAGCGCCAAAGAAATCGCGCTGAGCCTGAATGAGTGATGCCGGCAAACGCTTGGAGTGCAAACCATCATAATAAGCTAGCAAGCTAGAGAATGCTGGCACAGGAACGCCATGCTCAACAGCTCGAGAAATAACTCTACGCCAAGCAGCTTGAGATCGCTCAATAGCTTCCTTAAAGTAAGGCGCAAAAAGTAACGAAACACTGGCTTCACCGGACTCAAAGGCTTCAGAAACACGATTCAAGAATTGCGCTCGAATAATGCAACCTCCTCGCCAAATGCGAGCAACTGCAGCCTGATCAATCTTCCAATCGTGCTCACGCGCAGCAGCAGCAATCTCATCAAAACCTTGTGCGTAAGAAACAATCTTAGAAGCGTACAAAGCTTGACGAATATCTTCAATAAAAGCTTTACGTTCATCATCATTCAAATCAAAATGCACGTCCGGACCAGTCAAATCTTGGCTTTGCGCAGCCTTTCGCAAGTCAACTTGACTTGAAAGTCCGCGAGCAAACACAGCTTCAGCAATACCAGTTACAGGTATTCCAAGCGAAAGTGCAGATTGCACAGTCCAAGTACCAGTACCCTTCATTCCAGCGTGATCTACCATCATTTCAACCAAAGGCTTACCAGTTTTAGCATCTTTCTGGCGCAAAACATCAGCTGTAATCTCAATCAAATAAGAATCAAGCTCGCCTTTATTCCACTCGCTAAATACGTCAGCAATATCGTCTGACTTCATGCATAAACCGCGAAGCATTAAATCGTAGCTTTCAGCAATAAGCTGCATATCTGAATACTCAATGCCATTGTGAACCATCTTCACAAAATGACCAGCACCGTCAGTACCAATATGCGTTACGCAAGGCTCACCTTCTGCAACAGCTGCAATCGACTTCAAAATAGGACCAAGAGTTTTCCAAGATTCCTCAGTGCCACCAGGCATCATAGAAGGTCCACGCAAAGCTCCTTCTTCGCCACCAGAAACACCGCAACCAACATAATGAAGACCGCGAGCACGAATGTCACGCTCTCTACGAATAGTGTCTTCAAAATAAGAATTTCCGCCGTCAACAATAATATCTCCAGGCTCCATAGCATTCGCAAGTTCTTCAATAACAGCATCAGTAGGAGCTCCAGCTTTTACCATAATTATTGCAGTACGTGGTCGTTTCAAGGATGCTACAAATTCTTCAACAGTTTTAGATGGAACGAATGCACCCTCACTTCCATGCTCGTTCATTAAAGTTTCAGTTCTAGAATAATGACGATTGTAAACAGCAACAGTATTGCCATGATGCGCAAGATTACGCGCTAAATTAGAACCCATAGCTGCCAAGCCAACAACGCCAATATTTGCTTTAGCTTGAATTTCCGTCATTTTGTACCTCTATCTTTTGATTATCTATGACTGTTTTATGACTGTTTTATTGTTTTATGACTGTTTTATCTTTTAACACTTAACCAATCAAAATGCACGTTTTAAGTTTATCTACCTATGTGCACAAGATAAAGCATGTGCACAAGATAAAGCACATATTTAAAGATCTAACAGGAATCGCAATTTTGTGATAAAGATTACATTTTTAGTTTTGATAGAATAGCTCAAATTCCGCATAAATCTTATAAACACGCGCATTTACAAAAATTAAAAAATACTAAATATAGTGATTGACTACACAACACACCACTATAAATAGTGTTAATTGGTAGTAGACTGTTAAACCGTGCTCAGAAACAAAAGCACCAAAAGGCATCTTGAACCTAAAACTAAAAAACTCAAATACATGCAGCGAAGGGAGAAGAATCGTGACTATAACAGTTTTCACAAAGCCACATTGCCCACAATGTGATGCCACGAAACGTCAATTCACTAAACTTGGCGTAAATTTTGAAACAGTAGACTTAACTCAAAGCCCTTCAACATTAGATCAGTTGCGTGAAGCAGGATTCCGACAAGCGCCAGTAGTTATTACACCAGATTCGTCTTGGAGCGGATACCGCCCAGATTTAATTGCGCAAATTGCAGATAAACTCGAAAATTGCAATCAAGAATCAGAAAAAATCCAAGAAGCATAAAATGAGCGAGCAAGAAGAACAAGAAAACATCGCACAGCCAAGCGAGCCAGAAGCAAAAGCAAAAGGCGAATCAATTGGCGCAGTAGTGTATTTTTCATCAGTTTCCGAGAATACATTGCGATTTGTAAAAAATTGTGATTTCCCTAGCAGCAACGTAAACGTGTATCGCATACCACTTAGGCCGAAAGATCCAGAACTAAACGTGCGCGAACCATATGTGCTAATAGTACCAACTTATGGCGGAGGAAATATATCAAAAGCAATCCCAATACAAGTTCGTAAATTCTTAAATAACAGAGAAAATCGTTCTTTTATTAGAGGTGTAATTTCTTCCGGAAATACGAATTTCGCAGAAGCTTATTGTGCTGCAGGAAGCCAGATTGCAGGAAAGTGTGCAATTCCAAATATGTACTCGTTTGAATTAACAGGAACTCAAGAAGATATTGAAAAAGTAGCGAATGGAATACCTAAATTTTTAAAGCAATTAAAAGAAACGAAATAAGCAAGCAATAAATAAAAGCATCAAATAAATAAATAATAAAAAAAAATAAAAATAAAAATAAAAAACAGCAGCGTTTAAAAAGTAAGCGCAACGCGTAAAAGAAAGGAACAACCCTCATGAATAGCACGGATCCGATGAGCGAATCTACTTCGCTTAATCTTGATCACACTGATACCGCAAGCATTGAATCCGATGGTAGCACAACTGGTAACAGCGCTAACAGCACAGCGCAGCGAATTCAAAACAGCCACGACTACCACGTTCTTAACGCTATGCTCGGTCTTTTTGATCCAGAAAAAGGCATTCAGTTTGATAAAGACAAGGAAGCAGAAAAGCTTTACATTTCGGATTATGTGCAAAAACATAGCATGAAATTTAATTCCACTCGTGAACGCTTGAATTATTTGATTGACAACTACTACTACAACGGCAATGTGTTCGGCAAGTACAGCGATGATTTCCTTAACAAGTTCTATGAGCATGCAGAATCTGCTCACCACACTTTTGGCACATTCTTAGGCGCTTTTAAGTTCTATACTTCATACGCTTTGAAAACTTTTGACGGCAAACAGTATTTGGAAAACTTCGCTCAGCGCGCAGCTTCCGTTGCATTGGAACTTGCAGACGGTGATGAAAAAGCAGCACTGAACTATTTGGATGAGATGCTTTTAGGTCGCTTCCAACCAGCCACACCAACATTCCTAAATCTTGGTAAAGCTCAGCGTGGCGAGGCTGTAAGCTGTTTCCTCGTGCGCTTGGAAGATAACATGGAATCTATTGCTCGTGGAATTAACTCTGCTTTACAACTTTCTAAGCGCGGTGGCGGAGTGGCTCTGCTACTTACGAATTTGCGCGAACTTGGCGCTCCTATTAAGCGAATCGAGAATCAATCTAGCGGCGTTGTGCCTGTTATGAAACTTTTAGAAGATTCATTCTCTTACGCTAATCAGCTTGGCGCTCGTCAGGGAGCTGGAGCTGTATACATTAGCGCTCACCACCCAGATATTATGCGTTTCCTGGACACTAAGCGCGAGAACGCTGACGAGAAAATTCGTATCAAATCACTTTCTTTGGGCGTTGTAATTCCAGATATTACTTTTGAGCTCGCTAAGCGTAAAGAAAAGATGGCTTTATTTAGCCCTTACGATGTTGAACGCGAGTATGGTAAGCCTTTTGCAGACATTTCTGTTACTGAACATTATGATGAAATGGTTGCAAATCCTCGCATTCACAAGAAGTACATTGACGCTCGTGAATTCTTTATGACGCTTGCTGAGATTCAGTTTGAATCAGGCTACCCTTACATTTTGTTTGAAGATACTGTCAATCGCACGAATCCTATTGAAGGTCGCATTACTATGAGCAACTTGTGCTCCGAGATTTTACAAACTCAGGAAGCAAGCACTTATAACGCAGATTTAACTTACAGTCACGTAGGTCGCGATATTTCTTGCAATCTTGGATCTCTTAATATCGCTAAGGCGATGGATGGAAACTTGAGTACAAGCGTTGAGCTTGCTGTGCGCGCACTCACTTCTGTCTCCGAGCACACTTCGATTGATTCCGTTCCTTCAATTCGCCGCGGAAATGCTGAAGGCCACGCAATCGGCTTAGGTCAGATGAACTTGCACGGTTTCCTTGCTCGCGAACACATGCAATATGGCAGCGATGAAGCTCTTGACTTTACAGACATGTACTTTATGACAGTTGCTTACAACGCTTATAAAGCTTCTCACGCTTTGGCTGTGGAGCGCGGTCACGCTTTTGCAAGCTTTAAGACTAGCGCTTACGCTAAGCCTGCAGGCAAAGGCAACTACTTCGATAAGTACACTAACGGAAGCCGCTCGCTCGAACCTAAAACTCAAACAGTTCGTGATTTGTTTGCTCGTTTTAACGTTGCAATTCCAACCGTCAGCGATTGGGAGCAGTTGCGCGATGAGATTTTGCGCGATGGCATCTACAACGAGTATTTGCAAGCTATTCCTCCAACTGGTTCTATCTCGTACATTAACCATTCCACGAGTTCGATTCACCCGATTGCTTCCCGTATTGAGATTCGCAAAGAGGGCAAAGTTGGTCGCGTCTACTACCCTGCAGCTTACATGACGAATGACAATATGCAATACTTCAAGGATGCTTACGAAATTGGTTGGAAGGCAATTATTGACACTTATGCACAAGCAACTCAGCATGTGGATCAAGGATTGTCACTCACTTTGTTCTTCCCAGACACTACAACTACTCGAGATTTAAACAAAGCTCAGATTTACGCATGGCGAAAGGGAATTAAAACTCTTTACTACATTCGTATTCGCCAGAAAGCTTTGGAAGGTACGGAAATCGAGGGTTGCGTAAGCTGCACGCTATAGTGCGTAGCGCAAAAATCTTTACGCTGTAAATCTATCTATGACAATAAATCTTAGAGCTATGAAGATTTACGCTGTAAATCTTAGCACCGTAAATCTTTAAAAGATTAAATCAAAACTTAAAAATTTTATAAAACGTAAACACAAAATCAGGAGTAATTATGACAGAACTCAGCCCAACCGAGCTCGCCCCAACTGCGCTCGACCCAACTGCGCTTAGAAGTAGCCTCGATAAGCCTTTTGGCACAAATCGCATAATCGCAGATGACGCTATGATGGCAGCTTCCATCACACCAGCTCAGTATCGCTACCATCACGGATCGCGCGTGCGCCCAGTTAATTGGAACAATATTATTGACGACAAGGATTTGGATGTTTGGAATCGCCTTATAGCTAACTTCTGGCTTCCTGAAAAAGTTCCTCTGAGCAATGATATTCCTTCTTGGCGCTCACTCACTGACCTTGAGCGTAAAACCACTACTCGCGTTTTTACAGGATTGACTTTGCTTGATACCAGCCAGGCAACTATTGGTGAGCTTTGCCAGATTGAGCACGCTCGCACTGAGCATGAGCAGGCTATTTACACAAATATTGCTTTTATGCAATCAATTCACGCACGTTCCTACTCCTCTATTTTCTCTACTCTTTGCTCTAGCGAGGAGATTGACGAAGCTTACCGTTGGGCTGTTGGAAACGATGTTTTGCAGCAGCGTGTAACGACTGTGCTTTGCGAGTACGAAAGTGAAGATCCGCTTAAGCGTAAGATTGCAGCGACTATGCTTTCGTCACTTCTTCTTTATGCAGGCTTCTATTTGCCACTTTACTTTGCTTCTCGCGGTAAGATGATGAATACTGCAGACATGATTCGCTTGATTTTGCGCGATAAAGCTATTCACGGCTATTATTCAGGATACAAGTTCCAGCGCGGTTTGGAACTTAGGAGCGAGCGAGATCAGAAGAATCTTGAAAAGTTCACTATGAACTTGCTCGACACTTTGTACGATTTGGAAGTTGAGTATTCTGGTCAGATTTACGAAGGGTTTGACTTCCACGATGACGTTTTTGACTTCGTGCGCTATAACGCTAACAAGGCTTTGATGAACCTTGGATATCCAGCAAAATACAGCGAAGAAGAAACTCATGTAAGCCCGGAAATTCTCGCGGCTTTATCTCCTGCTGCAGACGAAAATCACGACTTCTTCTCTGGATCTGGCTCAAGCTACATTATGGGCAAGTCAGTTGAAACTGATGATGATGATTGGGATTTCTAGTCGCTAACCAGTAGTCGCTTAGTTGCTTAATTACTTCGTTAATTAGTTAATCAGTTAATCACTCAGGTTGCTTATGCACTTTTCATAAGCAACCTCTTTTTTATTTAATTATTTAAGAATATTTCCGTTTTGGAACTATTTTAAATATCCGCGTACTTATGGAGTTATCGTGGCAAAAATTGCAAAAATCGCAAAATCTGCCACGATAACGCACAGATTATTTATTCTAGTTTTCTAAAAAATCTGCTTATTTTTAATAAAATCTGCAATATTTACGTGCTTAATGCCGTTACGTTTTTGTATAAGTGAATCCATGGTCATAACATATTTTTCATAATTATCATGAATAGCTTCTAAAGCCCTATACTCGCGGTCTTCTGTTTGACGACTCAGCAAAATCGTATAAGCTACTTGCGCGTAAGAATAATCCATATCTGCATTGCGCAGAATGAAATCACACTCCAACTTTCCAATACGACCAACGCTTATAGAGTATCCAAAGCTTTTAGCGTATAAGTACACAATATTTTCCAAAGTAGGACCATAGTTTATGCGATTATCCGTATTGAGAGAGTAATAAAAACTTAAATCTGCTAAGTAATACTTCTTTTCTCCGCAAAGAGCACGTTTTGATTTCATGTCGAAACGTGGGCATTCATAAATGATTTTCGCATCCAAAAGAACACGAATATACCTTGCTAAAGTAGTACGACTTATAGCTAATCCATTCTTCTTTAAAGATTCGCACAAGCTATTGATACTAGTCGTAGCGCCAAAATTGTTAATAATATAGTTACGTACAGCTTCAAATGCTTGCGTATCTTTAATTTTTACTCGAGTTTTAATATCTTTATCAAAAATTTCTTTAATAACATTACTTACATACGTTCGCTTGTCACTCATATTATCTATGGCAATAGTACGAGGGAAACCACCTTCGAGAATATAATTATTAAGCTCTTTACTAATGTCGGAATCTACTGGTTTATCATAGAATTTTTTGAAATCTTCATACTCGTCAAAACTTAGCGGAAACATCTCAAATTCAAGATATCTTCCAGTTAATTTTGTTGCTAATTCACCACTTAGCAAATAGGAATTGGATCCCGTTATAAAAATAGAATATCCGCCTTCTTCTCGAAAGCCGTTTAATACTTCTTCAAATCCTTTAACATTTTGTATTTCATCTAGAAACACGTATTTTAAGCCACTAGTATTAGTAAGTTTTTCTATAAGAAAGTCAAGCTGATCGGCTGATTTTACGTTTCTGTATTCGCGTTTATCAAGATTTATATAAATAATATTAGATTCTGGAACTGGATTACTTCGTTCTTTAAGCTCATCAATAATTGTTCGCATAAGACTTGATTTGCCACATCTGCGAATTCCGGTAATCACTTTTATAAGATCGCTATCATCGTAAAACGCGCGAATTTTGCTAAGATACTTTTCGCGGCGATACAGTTTTTCTTGATTCACGGTCATAGCAAAATCCTTTTACAAGAGACAAACGCCTTTTTCGTATTGGCGTATGAGTTATATTATATCGCAAAAACCGAGTTATCGTGGCAGTTTTTGCTAATTTTGCAATTTTTGCCACGATAACTTGTTATTTTGTAATAATTGTGTACACAATGGTGCTACTTTGGTATTACGTTGGGTGCTGTAGGTCTGTTATAATAAAGCAAAGCATGAATAACAAATTTATGATTTTGAGCTTAAAGGAAACGACATGACTTCTACAAAAACAGCTAGAACAGGCAGATTAAGTGTAAGAGTTAATCCAGAAATACGAGATAGTGCATCGCAAGTTCTTGAACATTATGGTCTTGATATGAGTTCAGCAGTCAACCTATTCTTGTATCAGATTGTAAATACGCAACGTTTCCCATTTTCACTTGAAAGTTCTACATATGAGCACGCTATTGATGAAGCTATGAAAGAAAAACCAATAGCTGCAGGCACTGTAGACGATTTTGCTGAGCTGATGCGCAATGCCTAAACCGCCATTTTATAGTCCAATCTATCTGCGAGATGTTAAGAAATATAAGCAGAAGCATTACGATATTGAGCAAGTAATCAATATTGTGAGACTTATTTGCAATGGTGCAGATTCTCGCAAGCTTGCAACTTATAGAGATCATATTCTTAAAGGCTCATACAAAGGCGTGCATGAATTGCATGTGTCTGCAGATGTTCTACTGTTGTATCAAGTTAAAGAAGATTGCATTATATTTCTACGCTTAGGATCTCACAACGACTTATTCTAGTTAGCAAAAACTGCCACGATAACATGCGACTGCGTTGATTATATTGAAAAATAATATAATTTAGATTATTATAATTACGATTATAATAATCGCGATTATAATAACTTGAGTGCAATTTAGGCAGCTATAAGATGCACTGAAAAATATTGCAATTATTGGCATAGCAGCAGGTGGAATATGGTTTTTGTCGGCAGGAAAGACGAGTTACAGGTACTTGAAAAACTGTATGAAAACAGTAAGCACTCGTTCCAGATGGCAATAGTTTATGGTCGAAGACGAATAGGAAAAACTTCGCTTATTTCACAATTTTGTAAAAATAAGCACGCAATACTTTTTACTGCTCGCGAGCAAACTAATATTGAGAATTTGCGCGATTTCTCTCGCACTGTATATGATTTCTTCAATCTCCCCGCAACTACAGGATCATTTAACAATTGGAACGATGCTCTTGATTTTATTGCACAACAATCTAACAACGCAGATCAGAACGCTTCTCAATCTCCACTTATTCTAGTTTTCGATGAATTTCCTTACGCAGCTCAAGCAGATAAATCCTTAGCGTCAACATTCCAAATTGCGATAGATCATAAATTTAAGAATGCAAACATGACTCTTATTTTGTGTGGCAGTAACGAAGGATTCATGGAAAGTGAAGTGCTTGGTAAGAAGAGTCCGCTTTATGGAAGACGTACAGCGCAGGTTCGGTTGCAACCATTTAATCTTTTTGAAGCAGCTGAGCTTATGCCAAATAATGCTACTTGGGAAGATAAAATCAACTATTTTGCATCCCTTGGAGGAACACCATACTATATTGAGCAGTTGGATGATAATTCTACGTTTGCAGAAAATCTTGAGCAATTATGCTTTAACATTTCAGGAATTTTGTACGCTGAACCAGACATGCTTATGCGCCAAGAATTGCGCAATCCTTCAACGTACAATAGTGTGCTAAATGCCCTCGCTACGGGATGCAATACTCCGACTTTAATATCGGATCGCATTGGATTGCCAGCTACAGCAGTGAACGTGTATTTGAAAACATTAGAAGGACTTGGGCTGATTGAAAGAAATATTCCATTTGGCATGAATCCACTTAATTGCAAAAAAGGATTATGGCAGATTTGTGACCCATTTTTTGCGTATTGGTATAGGTTTGTTGCTCCTAATAAAGGATTGATTGAACGCGGACTTTCACACGCTGCCGCAAGTAGCGTTCTTGGTGGTGAGCATGAAGTGTTTAGTGCTTTTGTAGGTCAACAGTTTGAGAAAATGTGCGAACAGTGGATTGTGCACCAATGCAAAATTGGTGGAATGGACTTTTTGCCAACTAAGTTAGGTAAATGGTGGGGTGCCGATCCTTTTGCTCGTGAACAAACTGATATCGATATTGTTGCGCAAGACGATATTAACAAGCAACTTCTTATTGCAGAATGTAAGTGGCGTAATAATCTCAACGAAGCTGAAACAGTGAGCAAGTTGTTGCAGCACGCAACTTTAGTTGAGAATGCAAAAAATCGCGACTATAAGAAAATATTTATGCTTTTTACAAAGTATCCAACTTCTTACAATCCTCGTCATGCTAAAACAAGCATCAACTTTGTAGACACACAAACAATGTTTTTTAACTGATTACTCAACAATAGTTACGTAACTATAGTTACACGCAATAGTTATGCGACTATATCGCGTAAACCGTAATCGCACGTTATCGTGGCAAAAATTGCAAAAATCGCAAAAT
>NZ_KQ961872.1:68608-89717 GCF_001563665.1 Gardnerella vaginalis
AAATTGCAAAAATCGCAAAATCTGCCACGATAACTCATTTTTGTATTTTATAAGTCCTGTAACGCAATTCTTTTATCTTCTGCAGACTGCTTAGATGACTTATCGTCTTTCTTAAGAGAATGCGCATAGCGAATAAGACTTCTTGCAATAAATAACACTAATACGCATATAGCAAGTACAATAAGAATGTCAATTATCGGACCAAATAATGCATAGCTCATGATTCATCCTTTCTTTTTCTATATTCATTTATGAGTGTTCGAGCTGTGTCAACATCGTATTTATCGTCAATAGCAAGACTCTTTACTAAAAGAACGAACGTGTCTTCTGGTTCATTGTCGCTTATGCGCAGTTTTTCAATGAGCCTGTTAAGCATGATTCTCATCGTTGGGTAAGAGACTTGATACATTTGCGACATTTCTTTTAACGATCCAGACGATAATACAAAGTTCTTTATAAACGACATGTCTTCGTCTGTGAGATTAGCCATCCATCTTGGAATATGATCCATATCACCCCTTTCTTCAGCCTATAAACTTTAATTAAATTAAACTTTTATTAAAAATATTAAAGTCACTGTATGATTTTGTCAAGAATAAGCATGAGAAATATGATACAAAGCGACATTTTTATGTCGCCAAAATTGTCGCTTTGTCGCCAGCGCAAATAATAGAGATACGCAATAAATGGCGAGAAATCAACATTTATGATAACCTCATAAAAATAACGCGACATTTTTATGTCGCCAATGGGTACAAAATTTAGTCATTTTGCTTAGCATTAAGAACGTTCAATAAGTTTATAATTTCATCGAGTACGCTTGAAAATGTTATTCCTTTCGTATAGCTATATTTTTTCGAATAATTTTGCCACTGTTGATTTTGCGTATAATCAGTTTTAAAAGACTCTAGAAGCTTAATTATCTTATTAAAATCTAATTCTGTTTCACGATATAAGAAAGTTCTTTGGCAAGCTATCACTAATTGCGAAAAATCAATATCATTCTTTTTTAATTTTAAAAGAATAAAAATATCATAAAAATCTTTACTGCGACTATTTAAAAAATTGCGTGAATAAATAGTCTGGAGCTTTTCCGCTAATATACTTTCAACGTTATAAGCAATAATTGGGAATGTTTCATCAGTAAAAATAGCTTTATAGTAGTAATTTATTGGCTGTGGCGTAACAACATCACCAGTAGCAATATCCAAATGAACAATTTGTTTAATATTTTCCAGCTCACACAAAATTGTTGCGCGATACCCTCCATAATCATCGCTTTCTTTAATAGCTATAATAGACTGAATAGAAAAACTTATATCATCTTTTGAATCTGCAAAAACTTCTGTTAGTTGTTTTTTAACTTTTTCTTCTGAAAGTTCCATTTTATGAAACTGAAAGTCAATATCCACCGTACTGCGGGAATTGATACCTATTATGTTTGACAGAAGGAATCCACCTTTGAAAACATAGTGATTTGAATAATGACTTTGGCTTAATCTTTTCAAAATAACTTCAAGAAAATAATAAGTCATAACAGAATTAAATGTTAAACCAGTCTTTTCGGACATTTTATGACACAATGCTGTCAGTTTTGCTTTATTCACAGTAGCACTTCCAGTGTTTGCTTAACTTTATTGGATATATTCATTTTTGTTGCATACTCATGAAGTTTTATAAGATCTTTCCCGTTATACTTACTATAAGCTTGAAGAGTTTTAACAAAGAGTTCAGAATCAATGCTGTTTCTGTTTATTATAAAATCACAAATAATACGTTCAAAATCATAGACACGTACTTCATTCCCCATTGGGGTAGCCGTTTTAGTAACGCCTAACTTGCTATACAATCTTGAAACCCAATGAATAGCTAAATTTGAGGGTGGATTATTAAAACGATATCCTCTAGGAACGCTTACTTCAAAATGTTGTGGAATTTCATCTGTAAAACCTTGAAGATAAAGAGCTGAAACATAAGAGAATACGGCCTGTGGATAACGATATTGAAAGAAGTAATATTCGTCATAATCACCATTGGAAGAGAGAAAAATCCCCCTTTCAATTCGATTAAGAACACCTTCGTCTTTCAAACGAGTTAAATATATAGTTGGAATATCTAATGTTTTACAATCCTTGTATGTAATTATTCCATGATTATTATCTAAATAGTTAAGGAGTATCTCTTTGTTTGACACAATAGCCTCACTTCTGTTGCTTTCATACTAATATTTTATATTTTTTGTAGTGTAAAAGCAACAAAGAATTGCAACGCTATATTTTTTAAGCACGTTATCGTGGCAAAAATTGCAAAATTAGCAAAAACTGCCACGATAACTCCATAAGTACGTCTCTACTTAAAAATAATTCCAAAACGGAAATATCCTTAAATATTGATTGTTGGAAACATACAAACTGCTAATAGTAAAAGTTTTTAAAAGTTTTCTAAAAGCACTATCGTTAAAAATAGGTACGCCTATTTGTGTAGATAAAATCTGCACGTTAGTATGTTGATAATTTACAAAACAAGAATCACGAGTAGGTGCTTATTATGACTAATCCTTTGCGCGGTATACGAGAAGAGGATATTGTTGAGTACTTTAAAGCGCATAATCTTTCAGTTGGTAAAACGTATGTGCTTACTATGAAGTACGACCCTTGGTGGAAAGATTTAATCAAACTATTTTTATTACCTCGATTATTCTATGTAGCGCAAAGCGTTGATGCGCGTATTGTTGCCGCCACTGATAATGAGTTTATTGTTGTTAATCCGAATGCCATTTTAGGCTCGGGCAATCTAGCTAAATTAGACGATAAGCATCTTCATCGCATTACGTGGAATCAACTCACTAATTTTGAAGTTATAAATAAGCCAACAACTCAAATAATTCGCTTTACTGTCAATAGTAAAACCGAAGAATGGAGTGTGCCAACGGAAAGTGCTAGCGTATGGCACTTTAATGTGTACAATCTTGATAATTTGAGAAAAACAATACAATCGCACATCTCTTGATAAGTGGATTCCCAAACAAGATACCATATATTGTATGAACACTACTTACGCAATTGTTGATAATGACACGCTTGTATTGCGATATATGCAACTTCTTCTAAAAAGTCGTTTGCCTGAAAACTTTGTTTGTGCATGGATGTGTTCTTCTGCAAAACAAGCTATTCATCGTTGCGTTACAGAAAATACTCCTGACATACTTTTAGTAGATATGTCAATGAGAGAAATGAGTGGCGTTGATGTAATTAAAGCAATTCGCGAGCGCAATAGCAATATTGTTTTAATTGGCATTACTTCCTACATGTTAGATGAATACGTATTGCAAGTTGCTAAGTCGGGTGGTCAAGCGTTAGTGCATAAAGACAATTTATCAGACGTAGTTGCAGCTATACAATCGCGCACAACAAGCTATGGGTGTCCAGAATTGCCACAATATATTGACTATTTTCACACTCCGCAAGAATCATTTAATATGATTTCTCAACTTCCGAAGACTTCAGTTTTGTCTCCTCAAGAATCGGAAATTATGCGCTTGTGCAAACAGGGATCTTCTACGAAAGAGATTGCAGATCAGCTTAATGTGAAAGTTTCAACAGTCAACACGCATTTACGGCGTATTTATGGAAAACTTCACGTCCGAAGTCGAATGCAGGCGCTTGCTGCGCTCGCAAAATATTCGCATGACATATAACGTGTAAGAAATTAACGTGTAAAAGTAGGTAGTTATGAAATTATTAACGCGTATGATCAATTTTTTGCCGCATGATGCTTGGCAGAAAATTGGAATTGGTGCAATCATAAGTTGTACTTTGATTCTTGAAATTTGTTTCTATAATAATCTTCATTACTACTCTAATTGTCATGCAATTGCGGTTGAAATAGTATGGATTGTAATCTGCTTATGCATTGCAATATGGCCTCGTAAAGCATCTTTTATTGTGCTTATTTGGATGCCGTTGGTAATTATTGCGCCAAATATCAACTATTCATCTATGATGCTTACCATATTGATTTGTTTGGCAATTGCTGTAATTACTCAACCTTGGTACACAGCGCTTTCTTCTTGCGGGGTATCTTCATGGTTATTTATTATATGCGATTTTCAAAACGCTTATGTGTTGGGGTGGTGGCTTCTTATCACTCTTATTTCTAGCGCAATTGTAAAATACTATATTTCTACTATTCACCAGCAACAGGAACAGTTATTTGCACAGCGTTACAACGTTTTTCAAAAATATACCACTATTGCAGCAATTCGCATGCACGATGAAGTAACTAATGAGCTTTCCAGCATTATGATAATGGCACAACAATCTATTGAACCTCAAACAACTCATGACCAAGAGAATGAAAATTCGCGAGAGATTCTTCAACGTGCTACTACAACTGTTCATAGAGCACGTAATATTATTTCTCTTCTTGACAATGCTGCAACTGCAAGCACTGGCGATGTTATGCAATCGACTACATGTTATAAAGATTTTTGCACAGGCTTACGTGTTTTATTTGACTGTGAACAAAAGTCATTTGAAAAGCTTGGTTATATTGGTTCCATTGATTTGAGTAGTGATTTAGCTGCTGAAGATTCTAGGTCAATCCATTTGCCTTTTGAAGAATGTGCTCAAATTGAATATATTTGCAGAGAACTGCTTGCGAACGTAAAAAAGCATGCTGCAAAGCCTAAAGAATACGCTATGAATGTAATGCTTAATGACCATGAATGTCATATTACGTGTATAAATAGTGCGCAACGCGGTATTCTTGCTAACTTGCAATTAGGATATGGACTGCGTTTTCATAAGATGCTTGCGGAACAAGTTGGCGGAACTTTTAAAGTTATTGAAGATGGCGATTCGTGGATTATTAATGTACACGTTCCACTTCATGTAGAGAAATAGCCATTGTGCAAGAATAACTTATTGTACTTTCTTGCGCTTTAATCGAGTACTTAGATCTATTTCAATCGAGTATTTGGATGCGTTCTTGCGAAACAGATTCAAGCAAGCGGTTAATCTGTGATGCAAAATTCTGTTTTGTTGCTATGTTATAAGAGTTATCGTGGCAAAAATTGCAAAAATCGCAAAATCTGCCACTACAACATGCGTCATGTTTACAACGTTAATCAACTATTACAGTGCGCACATTCAATGATTAAAACCAAAATCACACATTTTAATATATTAAATATATTTGATTGATATTTACAGCAAAACAATACTCATAACAGCAAAACAACAATTCTAGATACATAAGGCATCGTTTTATGATTTTATTGACATCAATATAAATGCAATAGTAAAATTTTCAGTGTGTTGTTTAGTTGCACCGTAAAGATGCATGCAACTAGCGCTTTGCTAGTTTCTTTTATCAGTACGTGCTAAATATTAAAATTTTATGATATTTTTTATTCTTTTATGAAGGAGGTAAATAATGAATTCGTTAAAGGACATTTGTAAACGCAAGTATGCGTGGTTATTATTTATTCCACTTGACGCAATATGCATACTTACTCTTGCATATAGATATTTTATTAACACATCGAACGCGTATATTTTATATGCCGGTCTTGCATGGACGAGTGTAGTAAATCTTGTATTGTTGGCTTGTGTTATTGCATTTTGTCGCGAGCGCAAACGCTGGATAATGTCAATAATATTAGTAGCACTTTTTGTTATATCTACGCTTATTTGCATGTATGCACAATCATTAGCAGAACTACTACAAGTTCCTATGACAAATTATGCATATTATCCAGGCTCTGAAGTAAATACAATTCTCATATGCTTGAATTTTTGCGTACATAGCGTATTGGTTATGATTCTTTCTTTTGCTCAGCGCGAGCGCGTTATGTAATTATTTTGCAGAGTTAATTGAAGACTCTTTGCGCGCAACGTCAAGAGCTTTGTTGAATGCATCGCTAGTCCAACTTGCTCCAGCAACAACCGAAATATGCAAATCTTTTAGCGGCTTCCCAACGATTTTGCTAGAAATCACCTTAGAGAAAGCGTCCATATGCTTTTTTGAAACAGGCGTAAAAGGGTGAGGTGTGATTTCAACGCTGCTCACATTGCCGCTTGCAATATTTAGATTCACGTCAAAACTGTCTTCTGCAACTGGACCATATGTAGCTTTGATTTTATATTCGCCATCTTTGTAATTACCAGTGTCGACTTTATGCTGATTTTGAGGATTTTGAGGATTTTTAGAATCTGCAGAATCCTCAATTTGCGCAGAAGATTGAGATTGTTGAGCTCCAGAATCATACTTTCCAGAAGGATTACCACCATCGTCCGCGCTTTGACCAGAATTACCAGCAAACTCATCGTTCATTGGCACAGCATTAGGCTCGCCGCAAGCAGAAAACATAGCAGATGACGCAGCTATAGCCGCAAGCGTAGCCACAGTTTTTGCAACTTTTTTAGTTTTCAAATCATTGTGTGAAACATCGTGAAACGTGTTATCTGAAACCATAAAACATCGCCTTCAAATCTTGTATATTTTAAAACTTCGCGCAACTAATCATCTAAATTCGCTAATTTAGGCGACTTAGTCGGATCATGACTTTGTAAAACTTCAGCAACACTTTCATCAACATGAGCACTTGTAAAAGCAGGCTTTCCACCAATCTCCTCGTACGTTTTGCGCGCATCATCATTATTCCAACGCTCACCAACAAGAACACCGTGATTGAGCATAATTTCTCGATCTGCACATTGAGCTACCAAAGAATCGTGAGTTACAACAATAATAGTTGTTCCCTGATTGTGTAGTTGTTTAAACAATTCGAGCACAATCTGCTCATTTTTTTCATCCAAATTACCAGTTGGCTCATCCGCAAGCAGCAACTTCGGGCAGTTGATAAGTGCGCGAGCAACACAAACACGCTGTTGCTCACCACCTGAAAGTTGGCTTGGCAAATGATGAGCGCGATCCTTCAAACCAACTCGATCCAAAGCATCCAAGGCTTCAGCTTCGTCAACAACAGAATGATAATATTGCGCAACCATAACGTTTTCAACAGCCGTTAAATGCGGAACAAGATAAAACTTTTGGAACACAAGTCCAATTACATTTTTACGAACGTCTGCAAGTTGTCCAGAATTAAGATCTTCAAGTTTTCTACCTTGTAAAGACACAGAGCCTTTAGTCGGAGAATCCATGCATCCAATAATGTTCATTAAAGTAGTTTTTCCAGATCCGCTAGATCCAACAATTGAAAGCCACTGCCCTTCCGGAACAGTAAGTGACAAATCGTCAACAGCGCGAAGAGATCCATAAATCTTGGAAATATGATCCAAAGTCAAAAGCATTTTTGGCTTAAGACAAGTACTTTCCAGCTTATTTTCTATATTCTGTGTCATATTAAATCCTTATTCTGTGTCATATTAAATCCTCAACTAAACTCACTAAAATTCTCAATTCAAACATTGGATAATTTAAAAAGATTTTGCTTAAAACTATTCTTCTCGAAGAACAATCGCAGGATCAATTTTCGAAGCCTTCAAAACAGGAGGCAAAGCAGCAACACAAGATGCAATTACACTAAAAGTAACGGAAAACATAACTAACCACCAATTCACACTCAAATCTCTGGAGAATACCATCCTCGCAAGCAATCGCGCAAACACATAACCTACTGCAGTACCTGCAATTCCGCCAATAAAGCCATATAATCCAGACTCCATAGTGAACTCAAAGCAAATACTTCTCTCACTCGCACCCAAAGCTTTACGCAAACCAATCTCATTTCGCCTCTGCTGCACAATCGAAGATATAGTAGTGCTCACACCAACCATCATCAAAACAAGCACAACTAGCGAAACTATGCAAAACAGGCTACGAAGCATCGTAATAATTCCAGTGTCAGCAGCAGTGACTTTAGTAACTTGCTGAGCGCGCACACGCATAGAAGTCATATCGTTGATACTTCTCACAACAGCATCAACACTATGAGCAGAAGACGAGTAAGCAATCACATCTGCTCCGCGCTTTATTCCTGTAAGAGTATCCACATCCGCATTAAGAGCATACAACATAGAATCTTCAGCTCCGCCAGTATCCAAGATGCCACAAACACGGAAAGTTGTGCCGTGAGTATCCATAATATCCGTTGAAACTCTGCCTTCAACAAGTTTTTGTTGAGATGAATTTTGCGCAGAATTATTTGCAGACTGAGTTGCAGATTGACCTGCAGATTTACTTGAAGACCTATCAGAAGACTTATCAGAAGACTTATCATCATGCTTGTCTGCAGGCTTATGAGAGCCAACAGTATTATCAGTAGATCTATACGCAATCGAAATACGAGATCCTATTTTCAATCCCATAGCGTGAGCCACGTCACGCCCAACCATCACATTTCCACTACTAGGCCAAGCGCCGTCAACATTCCAATGCTTATTTAGTGACTTCACTAAACGAACATCAACACCAGCAAGCACATACGGAGCTGCATTGATTCGCACATTTTCATAGCGATACGTAGCAAAACGCATAGCACCTTTTGCGAGAACCATATCATTAGTATGTAAAACCATTGCACGATCAATACCGTTTTTCCACTCGCCATCAATTGGCGTTACGATAATATTCGCTCCATAGGCACGCATCTCATCGCTCATCTGTTGAGGTACAACCAAGCAGATTGCAGCCAAACAAAACAGAGTAGCAGCACCAACAAGAGTTGCAATAACAGCCATTAAAGCACGCGATTTACGGCGAAATACCGCGCTAAATAGCATTGTGATAAACATCGTATTATTTGACGTCATATAAGATTTACCTGCCATGAAGCACCTCCGCAGGACGCACGCTTAAAATCGAACGAATCGATGAGCCTGCAGCTACAAGAACAGTTAGCGCGAGCAACACAAACACAAGCACGAAAACCATTGGTCGGAACGAAATCGCAGAGCTAAACACAGTAAAACCAATAATCTGAGCTACTGAAAAACCAAAAATCATACCGAGCAATGCTCCGCCGAACGCAATAACAGCAGTTTCCATAAGCATAAGACGCATAACAGCACCATCTCGAGCACCCACTGCTTTGAGCAATGCAAGCTCTCCAGAACGCTCCGAGATAGAAGCTGCCATAAGATTTGCTACAGCAACTGCAGCCGCAATCAAACTTAATGCAGTCATCAAAACCATAACAGCACGAGTTTTATTAAGCACGTTTCCTTGCAACGCTGCGACTTGACGAACCTGCTTTGCTACAGCTTCCGGAATAACCTCTTCAATTTGGTAAGTAATAGAACTCGGGTAAGCCGTGCAATACCAAGTTTCCCACTCTTCCTGACTTAAAGCTGCCGGATTCTTAGCAGCTTTACGCGCTAAATCATTCTCAGGAGTAGTAAGTGCCTTTACTTCAATCGAATCAACCATATTCGGCTTATTTGCAAGGTTTTGAGCGTCAATAGAATTTGCGTAAATTGCGTTATCGTCATCATCCCCAGACTCATAAACGCCCACAACGCGCAACGAAACATGGCGCCCTGAACGAAGCAAACGCAAACTCTGACCAAGTTTTACATGTAAACGCTCAGCTAATTTAAAACCAACCATTGCCTCAGATTGATTATCTTTTGCCCATCTGCCTGAACGTATCTTCCACCACGAGCGCAATCCTTTAACACCTACAACTGTTGTTTCACCAGAAGCGAGCGAAAGCTTGCGATTAAACCAAGTTCCAATAATCGGAATTACTAAATTAGAAGAAGACTTAGATTCCAAATCTGCATGAACTCTTATTTTCGGCGCAAAATTTGTGATATTAAATGCCCAGAAAATCATTTTAATTTTCGCAGCATCCGATTCTTTCAAAAAAGCAGTTGACTCTTGGCTTTCTGCAACAGATAGACTACGTAAAGAAGAATTCGTCCGCTCTCTAGAAGCATACAAATCATTCACTACAGCGTTAGATTTTGGCTGAACAACAATATTTGAACCATATGAGCTAAGCTCTGCGTTAATTTTATCTCCAACATCGTAAACAACACTAAGCATAGCAACACTCACGCATGCGCTTAAGCAAACTACAAGAGCAATTAGAACGCGTTTTTTTAATTGTCGCACAAGAGATCGAGCAACCATGCGTATCATAAACATTTAAAGTTGCTCCTTACTTAAAATGCGAGCTAAGCGCATCTAAATCAGCAGTATGAATAGTGATTTTGCCGTGCGAAGCTTTATACGGGAAAGGAATAGGATTACAGCCACCCTTAAATCCAATTGTCGCTAAGTTAATTGCTACATCGCATTTGCGGCAAATAATTTTACCGTCTTTCTCGTAATATCCTGCATCTCCGCAATTTTCACAAGCATCCAATCCAACTCCGTACGCTCCACCATTCTTTTTAATAATAATAAAGCGCATAATAGTTCCGTCTTTCGCTTTGTATTGGAAGCGATGAAGATGACCATCAGAAATTTGCACGAAGTTTATAGTTGCAATTCCATCATGCAATTCGTACGGTTCAGGAGGAGTCAAAGTTGGTTTAACATTCATAAGAGATACGCCAAAAGTAAGCGTAAGTATTACAGTAACAGCAGCCAGAAATGCCGCGAGCGCAGACTTTCGAGATTTCCTTTTAAATGCTCGTTTTACGCGCATCTGTGCAGTATTTTCTCCAACTGCTGCCGTCTTAAAACCGATTATGACAGAAGCAGCAGCAGGAATTAAAAACACGCAAATTTGCGCAATAATCATCATGTGAGCATTGTTAATAAGCCAAACAAGCACACTGAAAGAAAAATCATCTATGTAAAGAAGAATACTTCCTTGCATGATTTGCAAAAGTGACGTTACGTGCTGAACAAGCAAAATAATCATGCTAAGCACAATTGCAATTTTGAATGAAATTGCGTTAGACGTAACTCGCAATGAACGCACCATAAGACTTAAACAAATAGCTACAATAACACCAAGAACAAATCCAAGAGCACGAAGTAGCATATCGGAAGTAAAAGGCGGAGTACTTGAATCTACGAAAATCGTAAGCTGCAAAATCACGTCTGGAAGAGCATAAAATACAGTAAGCGCTAAGCAAACCGCGCCAATCGCATTACTTATATGTATTAGGATAGGGCGCTCACGCCAGTTTTCAACAGTTTTATGTGAGCAAACTACAACAACAATAGCTGCAATATCTATTGGAACTGCAATGCATAATGCAGGCATGTTAATAAAATTGCGCTGATTTATTACTACGCTTGCGCGAAGAATAGCAAAAATAAGTGCAGCAACTGTGCCTAAAGATAATCCATATAATCTCCATCGCGCGCTTATAGGCTTATCTTTTCCTTCTCCAACACTAAGAGAGGAATTTAATCCCATTGTAAGTAAAGCAAGAGGGAGCAGCCCAGGCAGCACTGTAACAAACAGTCTGAGCATAACTCCCTCCTTTGCTATTATTTACAATCTATAATTCAATAATTGCTAACAATATAATTCAATAATTGATGACAATTACCAACTATTGCTTACTGTTACCAATAATTACTAGCAATTAGTAATTATTACTACCATTGACGAGGAGTGTACTTCCAATCATCGAATGTTGCTTTGATTGGCTCAGTCCAGAATCTGCCGGTCACACCTGTAGCAGGATCAACGTGCAACATCCAACCCTTCTTTTCTGGAGATTCAATTGAAAGAACGAGCTTATAGTTACCAGCCTTGTCAAGCTTAACGTTTGCACCATAGTGAGGACCGTCAGAAGCATTCATTTGCATGAAAGTACCTTTACCTGCTGACTCTCCACTAGACTTGTCAACAATCTCATAATTCACAGTCAAATCTGGAATAAACTCGCCTTTACCGTAGCCAAGCTTAGTACCTTCCTTATTTGCGTGAATATCTGCCTCAAGATGGAAACTAGCCTCTGAAGCTTTCAAGCCCATTCCTGCAGGGACCATATCAACTGGTTGGAAATACACTGCACCAATAGTAAGAGGTCCAATGTTTTGATCTTGATGAGGTCCAACTGGTACTTCTTCAAAGCCTTTATCTTCACCTTTATCGTCAGCTTTCTGCTCAGAAGACGCTGGCTTATCAGCACTCTTAGCAGAATTACCATTAGAGCCGCAACCGCAAAGCGCGAGCATACCAGCAAGCATTAAAGCTGCTATTGTAATTATCTTGCTATTTTTCATATTTAGCCTTTTCTTTTATTTTTATTTAACCAGCATCTAACCTTTTTATTTAACCTTTAATCGGATAATATTCGGCTGATTTTGATTATTAACTTTCTTATTACTTTCTTATTAACTTTTATTTTCACTATGCGTGTGATTTGCCGATAATGATTCCGTAGCATTTTGCGAAGAAACAACATGTAATGATTTCTCATCGCAAGAAGAACTGCAAGAAGAACCACGTGAAGAATCATCTTCGGACGCCTGTTTTGGATTTTTCTCCATACACTGTTTACGACTGCGCACAATAGAAGCACACAGCAACGCAATAACAACTATTGCAGCAATAACTTGTGCAACAATAGTTTCAACATATGGATAGAATCCAAGCCAATCGTTAGTTGGCAAGCCTTGAATATACATACCAGCAAGAGCGTCTCCTTCTATTAACGCATGCACTCCACCACCTGCAAAAATCACCACTAACACAGACATAAGAGCACTTGTTCCTGTGAAAAATGGTCGGATTGGAATGCGTACTGACGCGAAACGAATTAACAAGAATATTACAACTAATACCAATGCAGCAGATACGAATCCTCCCCAAATCGTAGAATCAGCTCCATTTGATACAGCAAAAATTGCTTGATAAAAAATTACAGTTTCTGCGCCTTCTCTAAATACAGCTAGAAAACTAAGCAATGCAAGAGAAATCAGACTACCAGAAGATACAGCAGAAGTAGTTTGCTCACGAATATAAGAGTTCCACGCTTGTACAGAAGATCTAGAAATCATCCAATTACTTGTATAAAGCAACATGAGCATAGCAAACAAAGCCACAACGCCTTCTGTAATTTCCTGCTGTGGACCAGAACCGTTGAATAGCAAGCCAAACAAACCTGCAACTATAAGAGAAGCAACGATACCAGCAATCAAACCTAAATAAATATACTTAACCATATTTTTGTGGCCTGATTTAATTAAGTAAGCAATAATTGCTGCAACCACTAGCAAAGCTTCTAATCCTTCGCGAAGTAAAATCACGAATGCTTGTCCAAAAGGACTTGTTATGAATTGCATTAAAGAATTAGCGTTAGAAGAAGTACCGCCATCAAGTTTTGCAGAATCTTCTACAAGCATTGCTTTAAGATCTCCAACAACTTTTTTAACTTGATTAACACTAGCGCTACCGTTCATAGATTGTCGGCACTCTTTGAATTGATATTCAACTGTAGAAACGCGACTTCCGCTAATCGCATTCATCACATTTTTTTCAAATCCAAGTTTTTCGTAATACTGATAATATGCATCGTTTATTAAATCTACAGCTTTAGCGACATCAGTTTTGTTGCCTTTTGCATGATCGTAAATTTTTAAAGACTTATCAAGAATAACGTTCATTTCAGACGCAACCTGACTCCAAGTCCTGCCATTTCGACCTAAATTCTTCTTTTTTGCAGCATCAAGTTTTTTACGTTCAGCTTTGATTTGCTCACTCAATTTTTTAGCATAAACATTCGGTTTATCTAGCTTAGGATTCGCATCAAGCTTTTTCGCAGTGTCTAAAATATTTGCATTCAAAGCATTTACGATTAAATCAATCTTAGAACCCTGATTTTGTTGATAAACTAACGTTTGAAGCTGTTGAAATTGATTAGACTGAGATTGTACTTTATCTTGCCCGATTGTATCTCTAACAACTGTAATAAAGTTTGAACCAACATAAACAGAATTATAAGCTGCCTGAAACCTTGTTGAAGCACCAGATATATTTCCGTCTTTGTATTCACTTTTGCCTTTGCTTAACTCATTATCAATTGCTTGAGAAACTGAAGTCCAAGTAGCATACGAACCTTCAGAACCTTCAGAACCTTCAGCAAAAGCAAAAGACGAAACGCTGGAACATGCACATAACATTACAGATATGCACAATATAACTAGCGCGAAAACTCCAGAATACCTCTGGCGCGATGTTATTGACGCGCGCATCGCATCTCCTCTCGAAGCTTCCCCTTAAAGCTCGTACAATCTATATCACTCACTCACAAAATTTCTGCGTCTAAAAGCACATACCCCTTATATGCACAGTCCCCAAACTAAACGCACATAATTTATAATATCGACATATCATTGATATTGATATAGCTAGAGAGAAAAAATATAACTAAATTGCAAAATGATAGTGATAATGAGAATTATCTTTCGTAATTGGAATCGTATTGAGAAAAACCAATGATTCCAACAAACTCATTGAACAATTCTCTCATTCTGTCAATAATACGAGTTTTCTTTTGAGCGCGAGCGCGAGCTGCAGAACCAAATCTGCTCATACGCGGCATAAGATCATTAATATCAGTTCCGAGCTCACTAACTTCACCTGCGTTAAAAGACTTATACATGAATCTGCGAGTTTTAGAATCATTCAATCCCTCACTTTGTATCAATTCAGATAAATCATAATCGTATTTTTGCTGAACGTATTCTCTCCATCTATCAACAACACTCAGATTATTTTCACTGTCTATAAGATTATCTCCACTGTTCATAAGATTATTCCCACTGTCCATAAGATTATTCCCATGCGATGCATGAACAGAACTTTCATCATAATTTGAATATTTTTTAGACTCAGAGTCAAGATCTTCACTATCTTTTCCATCAGTACTATTGATAGAATATTCGAATTTATTTATATTAGCTTCATTCTCATTTAATTGCGCTATAAAATCTTCAATAAGTTTCCTCTTACTACGCAATTGTGGGCTAGAATCAACTGCCGACTTGATAGATGCTAAAACATTTTTATCTTTGCAATGTTTGCTATGGTAACGTTCCACTAACATCAAAATGTAGTCAATATTTACTTCTACTTGGCGCACAAGCTCCATCTCAAACACAACATCGTCAGCAATGTCTGCAATCTCGCCTTTTTCCTCTTTGTTTTTCCATTCTTCATGCAAATCCTGGTAGTGTCCCAAGTAATCTTGCATATCGCGCTCTTTGATTATTTCGTTGCCTTCAAATTGATCAAAAGCTTTCAGCATGTTACGCAAGCGCAAAATATTGCCAAAAAGCGATATAAACTCTTTCTGATTATCTTCTCCAATAATGTTGAATCCTTGCAACGGATACTTTTCCATAAGCTCATGCACTAAATCACTGTATCCACAGCGATCAAATCCTTTAGCATCAACATAACCGTTGTAAATCTGTTCAAACGTAGGGCAAAGCACAACGCCTTGCGCATCTTTATCTCCAAAAAGACTTACAGCTTCGTCAACTTGATGGCTCAAATCTCTAAAGCACACAATGTTTCCGAATGTTTTAACAGAGTTTAAGATTCTATTCGTGCGAGAGAATGCTTGAATAAGCCCATGCATGCGAAGATTTTTATCTACCCAAAGCGTGTTCAAAGTTGTTGCATCAAAACCAGTAAGGAACATGTTGACTACAATCAAAACGTCAATTTCCTTATTTTTCATACGAATTGAAACGTCTTTGTAATAGTTTTGGAATTTGTCATTTGACGTATCATACGCAGTATTAAACATTTCATTGTAGTCTTTTATTGCGCTTTCCAAGAATTCTTGCGAGGTCACGTCTAACTTTGCCGTACTTTCGGAATTTTCTTCTCCAAGAGAACCCATGCCGTTGCCGTACGCCGAAGAATCTGATTCGCCCTCGTTTACTGCATAGCTGAAAATAGTTACTACTTTTAATCGCTCACTTGGTGGCAAGTTTTGCTGCTGCTTTTTGAACTCGTTGTAATACACTTTTGCAAGAGGAATGTCTGCAACAGCGAAGATTGAATTAAAACCGTTTACATCAACTTCTTCAGAAGATTTTTCAGCCTCTAAAGTATTATGCTTATCTGCAGCAAGTTCTTTAACGTTAAGAATGCGCTTGTATTTGTAAGTTTTCTCATTTCGATACGTTTTTTGAGTAAAATGCTCAATAATGTATTGAACAACATTATGCACGCGATCTTTGTGCCTAATTACCTCGGGACGATTAATGTCTGTAACCAATTCGTCAGTAGCTTTTTCAAGCTCACTTGCCGTTTTTACAGTAGAAACATATTCCACGCGGAATGGCAACACGTTTTTATCGTTAATTGCGTTAATGATTGTGTACGCGTGCAAGCAAGGACCGAAAGTTTGCTCGGTTGTAGAAATATGCGTAGCGTCAGAGCCAGCAGCGTTCGCTTCAAAAATTGGAGTGCCAGTAAACCCAAAAAGCAAGCTATTTTTAAAGTGTTTTACAATATCCGCATGCATGCCACCAAACTGACTTCTATGGCATTCGTCAAAAATAAACACTATGCGCTTTTTGTAAATTTCATGACTTGGGTTGCTGCTTATAAATTTACTAAGCTTTTGAATAGTAGTGATAATAAGTCTGCGTTTTTCAGTATTGTCTTCTAGCTGTTTTGTAAGTACAGCTGTTGAAGTGTTACTATTCGCAGCCCCTTTTTCAAACGTGTCATACTCTCTCATCGTTTGATAGTCAAGATCTTTACGGTCTACAACAAACAAAACTTTGTCAACAAGATTATTGCCTTCTGCGTCTTTTAATGCTTTTACTAGCTGCGATGTTTTGAAGCTGGTTAGCGTTTTACCAGATCCCGTAGTATGCCAAATATAACCGCCTTTTTGGCGCTCTGCTGCCGGCATTTTGCTTGCATTAGCAAACATGTATTTTACGCGATTCACTATGTTTTCTGCTGCAGTAATCTGGTATGGTCGCATAACCATCAAGCATTTGTCTGCATTAAACACGCAATATTTCGTAAGAACGTTAAGAATTACGTGCTTTGCAAAGAAGGTTTTAGCAAAATCGCATAAGTCGGAAATTATAGTGTTTTGAGCATCGGACCAATAGTTTGTAAATTCAAAACTGTTACTTGTTGTGCTTTTGCTAGATCCTTTACTTTTCTGCTCGTTGTAAGCATTATTGCGAGTTGAGTTAGAGTAATATTTTGTTTCAGTACCATTTGAGATTACGAAAATTTGCACATATCCAAATAGTCCACTTCCAGCCCAGAATGAGTCACGAGCATAACGGTTAATTTGATTGAACGCTTCTCTAATAGGCACTCCTCTGCGCTTTAGCTCAATGTGAACCATTGGCAAGCCGTTTACTAGTATCGTCACATCGTAACGATTGCTATAAGCAGGGCTTGTTGCAGTATTGTCGTTTGCATTATCGTTTGCGCCATCAGCAGCATTAACAGCATACTGGTTGATTACTTGCACAATATTCTTGTGAATATTTTCTTTGTCAATAATAGTAATGTTCTTATTTGTGCCGTCATCTTTTTTGAGTATTTTAACGTTATCTCGCTGAATAGTATCTGTTTTATCAACTATATTTTCAGTGCTGTTTGCAATATTTTCTTTGAAAAATCTTTCCCACTCACTGTCTGAAAAATGATAGTCGTTGAGCTTTTCGATTTGCACGCGAAGATTTGCTATAAGATCTTTCTCGTTGTGAATATGAGCATACTCGTAGCCTTGGGATTGCAAAATGTTAATGAACTCTTCTTCGAGTTGTGCTTCGCTTTGATAGCTTCCGTCACTTCGCACACTCGGCGTAAACGTAGACATTACAGTGCTATCTTGATTCTCTAACACGATTTTCATTTTGCTTCCTTCTTTCTTACTCTTACTCACATTTTTTTAATTACGCACGTTTGAAGTTCAGGAGTTGATCTCGATAGTACTCGTATTGCTTGCGTCTAGCTTCGATTTCTGCAGGCAAGCCTTGAGTTAAATCATTGCACAACGCGTCAAAGCAATCCAGAATTTTTACGATTTGATTCTGTACTTCAAGAGGTGGGATGGGGATTTGTAAATTTTCAATATTACCAGCTTTAATATATCCTTGACTCGATGGGTTCTTCCTACTGATTATTGAATTTCGTATTTTTTCAGAAGTAATAAAATAGTAGTAATACTTGGTTATAATTTTCGTCTTATCGAATCTCAAAAGATATAAATTTTGCCCATAAAACTTTGTATTGCCTTTTACTATTGCTACTTCACCAATAGTACCTATCATGGTAATAAGCATGTCGCCTTCACATATAGGACGATTTTTTGATATTTCAGCAAAATCTTCACAATCAATATATTTTGCCGATTCAAAATTTATAACTCCATTTTTTACATTTTTTGACGTTATATAAGGAATCCCATCTTCAATAAATCTTGGAGTTGCAGGCATTAGCCAAAATGACATTCTCACCAAATCAGAAGTTTTATAATACTCCACGCCATTAGGGCAGTAGCGTGATATAAGCGAGTGTAGGGGATTATTATCGTTAAACGTAAGTAAGGTATCTCGATAGTATTCGTATTGCTTTTTACGAGTTGTAAGCTCTGCTGTAAGCTCTGCTGTAAGCTCTGTGAACGTGTCTAAAATCCGCACAATCTCCGCTTGCACTTCAAGAGGTGGGATGGGGATGTTCACTTTTTTCAGTTCTGGAGCCGTCAATTGAGGAATGCCACCCATTGGACTTCTATACTGTTTACCTTGCAGACAGCAATAAAGATACTTAGTATTTACAGCTGTCGCATCCTTTGGAATAGCGGTAAGCAAACGGATGATTGGATAAAATGGATAATCTCTATATTCTGCATATCCAATAGTTCCCCTTGCTGCTACAGTTACCCCAGGTTCTTTAACCTTCGGCACATCCGTATACCCATAAAGTGCATTCTCTCCGATTCCATTGCTGATAATCGGAACAGAATACTTTTCAGTTTTTTGCTTTGACATTGAATTCTTAGGGACATCTCCTCCCACAGAAATATTGCAAATCTCGCCAATCGTCTTATACTCCACGCCATTAGGGCACAATTTGGCAATTAGCTCCTCAAGTTTGCTAGTCATTTAGACACCTTGATATTTTCTGCATTAACGCTGCCAGCTTCAATCTCGCTCACAATTTTCTCAATTTGTTCGCGTAACTCTTGCTCGCGAGCGCAAATCGTTTTCAATTGCGCGTTAAGCTCCGTAATATCAATCTTTTCACGAGTATCTTCCGCTTCAACGTACGTGGAAACTGAAAGATTATATTTATTGGATTCCACTTCTTCCAAAGATGCCACGTGCGCAATATGCTCCACATCTTTGCGAGAAGTGTACCACTGAACAATTTGCTCAATATTCTCATCCGAAAGCTTGTTGCTATTCGTTGACTTTACAAACTCTTTACTTGCGTCAACAAACAATATAGAAGTGTCGTTTTGCTTGTTTTTACGCAAAACCATAATGCATGTAGCAATCGAAGTTCCGAAGAATAAGTTGCTCGGAAGTTGAATCACACAATCAACAGCATTATGCTCAACTAAATATTGACGAATCTTCTGCTCAGCTCCGCCTCTATACATAATTCCAGGGAAGCAAACAATAGCAGCAGCACCATTTTCTGCCAAATGCGCCAAACAGTGCAGCACAAACGCCATATCTGCCTTGCTTTTTGGAGCAAGAACTCCAGCTGGAGCAAAACGAGGGTCGTTAATCATCAACGGATTAGAATCCCCCTCCCAACTCGTAGAATAAGGCGGATTAGAAACCACTAGCTCAAACTTTTTATTAGCATCAATTTGCGGATTTATAAGCGTGTCTCCGCACGTAATCTCAAACTTGTTAAAATTCACATCGTGCAAAAACATGTTCATACGGCACAAGTTATAGCTAGTAACATTCTTTTCTTGACCATAAAAACCGCCATCAATGTTTTCAACGCCGAGAACTTTTTTCGCTTTTAGAAGAAGCGAGCCAGAACCGCACGCGGGGTCATACACGTCAGAAATGCTTGATTTTCCAGTAGTTCCAAGACGCGTCAGCAGCATTGAGACTTCTGCAGGCGTAAAGTATTCACCGCCAGACTTTCCAGCGTTAGAAGCGTACAAGCCCATCAAATACTCGTAAGCATCACCAAAAGCCTCAATCACGTTGTTGCTTACACTGCCAAGTTTCATCTCACTAATCACTTGCAATAACTTCACAAAACGCTTATTGCGACCTTCAACAGTATCTGCAAGCTTAATGTTATTCACATCATAATCTGAGAATAATCCCTTAAAATCACCAGACGAATCAGTGCCTTGAGAAGAAGCTTCAATATTGCGGAACACACGACTTAATGTTTCGTTTAGATTGCTATCTTGAGGAGCATTCTTCAACACATTACAAAACAGTTCGCTAGGAAGTATAAAGAAACCTTTAGCAGAAATCATTTCGCTTCGAATAGACTCAGCATCTTCATCACTTATTTTCGCATAATCAAAGTTTGGATCACCATCTGCAGATTCGTGCTCATCTTTATTAATATAATCGCATAAATTCTCGGAAATATAACGATAAAACATAGTGCACAATACGTATGCTTTGAAGTCCCAGCCATCAACGGAACCTCGCAAATCATCAGCAATTTTCCAAATCGTGCGATGCAGCTCAGCGCGTTCTTCTTCTTTGCGAGTGTCCATTTTACTACTCCCCATTTGTGCAAACGTATGCGCAATAATTAACTATGCGCAATAATTAACATACGCAATAATTAACTAAGCGTTCTTTAATATTCTACTGTAAGCGCGCACAATAAACATTGCTAAACAATTCAGCATAACTAAACATAATTTTCTTCACTCAAGTATTTCATTCGCTTTTTTAGAAAACGCATACCGAATAGTGCGCTCACCCACCGAATCAACCATTTCAAGCTCAATCAAACCGTTAAGCGCGCTAACAATCTTGTTTGCGATATTTTGTTTGCGCAATTTGGCTTATATACAAATAACGCATTTATTACAAAATGATTGCTTAGCTAACGTAACAATCTATTCTATACCGACATTTTGCCAAAATGAAGGCATAGCGTGCAAAAAATATTCATCTATACTGACATTTTTGCAAAACAGCACACAAATCCCACTTCGCAAATTTGAAAATTTTTTAA
>NZ_KQ961872.1:89817-107297 GCF_001563665.1 Gardnerella vaginalis
CTTCGCAAATTTGAAAATTTTTTAATTTTGCGAAATGAGTGGATATTCATACAAGCCGCAGAATGTAATAAACACAAACCACTTCGCAACGCTACTTAAGCAGCCAATCAACGATGTTTTCGACACGAATTCCATCGTAATCATCATCTAAAGCCTTACTCAAAGTAATAACCAGCTTCTCATAATTATTCTGAATCTTGCGAAGCGGCTTTAACTCTCGCTCACGCACAGACTCATCCATCATGCTTTCAGTTACTTGAATATAAAGCTTTTCGGAAGAAGAAGTAGCAACAAAATCCACCTCCAAATTATCTATTTTGCCAATAGCAACATCATATCCGCGCCTTAAAAGCTCAAAGAACACAACATTTTCTAGCGCATGCCCTCTATCTCTATCCCTAAACCCGAGCAAATAATTACGCAACCCAATGTCAACAACGTAATATTTGCCAAGAGTGCGCAAATAATCCTTTCCTTTAATATCAAAGCGCTTAACATCGTAAAACATGTAAGATTCTTTTAACGCACCAATGTAAGCGGATATGGTTTGGGTTGCAGGTTTAGTGCCACGTACGCGCAAACCGCGAGAATTACTATCCGAAGAGTCAAAAATATTTTCCGAAGAAAGCGTATTGCACATAGAATTTAAAGACGTATTGTTCCCAATATTATCCGCCAAAAACATAATGATTTTTCTAAGAAGGTCTGCGTCTGTAATCTGTCTCTGCCCGCGACGCTTTGCGCGCTCGAGTATATCGCGAACTACTACAGTGGAATAAATTCCATCCAACAAAATCATTGCACTACTCTGATCAAAACCTGATTCTAAAGCAATATCGCAAATTGCAGGCATACCACCGTAACGCATATAAGCTGCAAACAAGTCAACAAGCTCTACACTATTACCATTCTTACTCACCGCTCTTTTTTTCAAATCGCCAAGCGGAGACTTATATTCTTCAATCGAATAATTCTGAAAATCAACGAACTCTTTGAACGAAAGCGGATACATTTTCACTTCCACATACCGCCCAGACAAATACGTTGAGTACTCCGAAGAAAGCAGATACGCATTAGAGCCAGTTATGTAAATATCACAATCAAAATCTACGCGAAACGAGTTAATTGCATCTTCCCAACGATCTATACGCTGTAGCTCATCAAAGAAAAGATACGTTTTTTTAGGAGGCTTAATACCAGAGGATTCAATCTTGCTTTTAACGTAATTGTACAAGTCTTTGTAGCTCATATCTTGAAACTCGAGTGACTCAAAGTTTATAGATATAATTTGATTTTGCTCAACTCCTGAATTAAGCAGGTACGATTGCATGAGTTTAAGCAGAGTTGACTTACCGCAGCGACGAATGCCGGTCACGACTTTTACAGGCTCTGTATCTTTGAAAGCTATAAGTTGATTAAGATAAATATCGCGATTTTTAATATTTTTGCCGACTATTGAATGGCGATTACTGCGCATCGAAATATTCGCGCTTCCAAGTAACTGATTTTGCGAATTTACCATAATAAGCCTCGACTCCACCTAAAAAATAGCAATTCTTAAAACAATGCTTATCTTGATTGCAAAGTCACAAAATTGCAAAATTATGGAATTGCAAGATTGCAAAATTACAAACTTTATGAGTTTTACAATCTTACGAATCTTATAAATATTATGACCTAAACTTTTATTTTCCACAAGTTTAAGTCATCAATAACCTAACTTTGAGTCAAATCATTGCAAAGCGTGATAACGCATTAAGCAATGAGGCGATTAGATAGCATTATTAACTAAAAAAGTGTGCTGGGAATGCGCGCGTTTTTTTAACCGTGCAATTTGGCAGTATTACAGCAAACTCAGCTCTTGTAGTTTGCGCGATTTTTTGCAAATCATTTTCGGACGAAATAAATAAAGCTGTTGCGAGCGCATCCGCATAAGCAGTTGGATACTTACATGATTTTTCTGAAACATACGACCAGCTAGCTACGAGTTTTCCGGATGGGATACCGTCAATCGCGTTTAGAATATGATGCACTAGCAGACTTTCATTACAATATGTAACGTTCCAACGTTTTCTAGCAATAGAGGATGCACACACAGATCCACTTTTTACATGCGCTACTCCAACAGCTTGTGTTGTATCAAAAGGATTTTCAAGAGCAACTTTTAATTCTTGATTTTCATCTCTTAAACTCACTCGCATATCTCCGCCGGCATCAATCAGCACATCTGCTTTATTTTGCAACGATTCTAAAATCATGCTCATAATTAAATCCACTAAATACCCTTTGCCAATTGCTCCAAAATCTAGCTGTATAGGATGATTTGTTTTAAGAGTAGTGCCATTTTTATCTCGAAAGATATTCGACCATTTCATAGGTAATACGCGCTTATAATTATCCCAATTATGCCAATCAGCTACGCGAGATACACCAGATACGCCAGACACACAAGCAGAATCTGTTTTAGTGCGCATATCACATTTATTTCGTGAAGTTTCAGGAAGAAATTGCACTGAATTATCGTAACCGAGTTCTAACAAATCAGCGCCAACACAAGCATCAAATGCTCCGTTAGTTGCATCATAAAAATCATCGTAAAGATTAAATAATTCTAATGCCCAACACGGGAATCTAAACTCTCCACCATTTTTTGATTTTGCAATGGAAGATATAATCGAATCCTCACGAAACCTAGAGAACACGCGCTCATAATCGTCAATAAACAATCGCAGTTTATGCTGCAAGCTTGGGTTAATAGGCTCAGTACTATATAAAATAATCCCCGTACCAAGCGCTCGTTCAAACGCAATAACATGATTGAACTTAGCAGAATGCGCAAACTCCGTCATACTATCCCAAGCTCCTAACGTATTAACTAAGCCACACACTTAAGCAAATTCATATACATAATTACGCGCATAGAAATAAATTACAATACTTAAACAAAATTCCAAACTCAATTAAATTCCAAACAATTCCAACACTATTAAGTAAGTGATGCAATCATAAGCTCAACGTAAATGATTATTCTTAACTGCTTTAGCTAAATCACGATTCTGCCAACGCTGATGCAATGCACAATAGCCACCAAAAAGCACAAGCCAAATAAGTCCGCCGATTGCAGATCCGCGAGTATCGTCACTAATAAACAGCGTTATATAAACAAACGCAAAGAACGCAATCGTCAAAGAATCAAGCAACTTATAGTGCGGCATCAAGAAACCATTCTTCATAAAATCAGGGGATTTACGATACTTCATATGAGTCACCATAATCAAAATGTAAATCATGATTATTACAGCAGAAGAAGCAGAAGCGAACATTATAAACGCTCCGTGAACTCCTGGAATAGAATTTATAACAGGAGAAAGCAAAATTAAAGCAGAAGAGAATAATATTGCGCGAGCCGGAACCTTAGTTTTAGAAACTTTACTAAGCTTAGAAAGCAGTTGCGTTTGCGATTCTAACGCAATCTGATACATATGACGACCAGCAGAGTAAAGCAAAGAGTTAAGCGCAGAAGCAGCAGCAGTAATAACCACAAAGAAAACAAGCGCAGAAGCCCAATGTATTCCAGCATACTGGAACACCATAATGAATGGCGACATAAAAGTGCCTTCTGCATTCGTTGCCTTAAAACGCTGCCATGGAACAATAAGCATAATTGCCACTAGAGCACCAACGTAAAAAACAAGAATACGCGTGATTATCTCGTTTATAGCTTTAGGCAAAACTTTACGAGGATTCTTAGTTTCAGAAACAGTCACGCCTACAAACTCAATAAGCTGATACGCATAGAACACCATTTGGAAGCTCATTAAGAACGCAACCCATCCATTTGGCATAAGCGAAAAATTATTGAAAATATTATCTAAACCAACATGACCAGCAGGATTTATAACGCCACCGTGAATCTTTGTTGCAGGATAATGGTACCCAATTACAACCATCACAATTGCAGTAGCTATAAGTGCCACTATAAGCGTGATTTTAATCATTGAGAACCAAAATTCTGTTTCACCAAATAGTTTCACAGCTATTAAGTTAATAGAAACTAAAATTGCCAAAAATGCGACTTCTATTAACCATTTCCAATTACTCACATCAATATTAAAAGTTTGGAAGAATGTTACACAATATGTACTAACAGCTGTGATTTCGCTCATTCCAATTAGTACTAACACCATCCAATACGACCATCCAGCAAAATTACCCCATCCTTTTCCAAGATGACGCGTAATAAAACTGATGAAAGTGTGCTGATTAGGATCTTTATACATAAGCTCGCCGATGGCACGCATCAGCAAGAACATAATAAAACCAACAATAATATAAACAAATACAATACTTGGACCTGTTAAACTAATGGATTTTCCAGAGCCAAGGAATAAGCCAGTACCAATCGTTCCACCTATAGCAATAAATTGCACATGGCGCTTTGTAAGACTTCGCTCCATTTTGTTACTAGACTCATCACTTACGGATTCATCGCTTGCGGATTCGCTAGAAGATCTATAAGAATTAGATGAAGTATCAGACAAATTATTAGATGAAGTACCAGATAGAGTATTAGATGGAATATTATTTGTTTGCACGGCAGAAGATTCCATATTGTTAGAACCATCTTTTAAGCCACTATCGACCATACCGCTCATCAGCATAACTCCATTCTTTATTTACTCACGAAATTTTAATTTTATCGTCACCCTTAACTATTTTCTAAGAATATTCACTAAGACTTTTTGATAAAACTTCCAACAAAGACTTTTTACAAGACTTTTGGCATGGCTTCCAACAAGACTTTTGACAAGACTTCTAAGAACTGTACTATTCGTCAAAACCATCCACCAACTCAACACCATCACTCAACACTTTTAAGCGAACTAACTGGATCAATTCGATCTAAAGCAGGATTAGTTGACAATTGAACTATTAAAGCGAATACAAGCGTAGCAAATCCTGCAATAAAGTAACTCAATGCAGATACTTCAACTTCAAAATACAAAGACGGCATACGTAAAGCACTAGTAAGCAAACTTGCAATAACTCTGCCTAAAGGCAAACCGACTAAAATTCCAATAATAGTTAAAGTAAGCATCTCTTTATGCACATAAGCATGCACTTCTCGCTTATAAAAACCTAGAACTTTTAAAGTTGCCATTTCACGAGTACGTTCAGAAATATTAGTACTTGCAAGCGTAAACAACACAGCTAAAGCTAAACCAGCAGCAAGTGTAACTATAAGACCAACTACAGCATTCATTAAATCAAAACTAAAATCACGCTTCATTCTAGTAATATTCATTACTGAAAGAACACCATCAAAATCAGCAAACTTTTCAGCATATTTTATTTTCATATCGTCATCTCCGCGCAAACGAAGAAGAAAAGCATTTTGATTTAATTTCTCACTATCTTTAACTCCAAATATGCGCTTGTAACAATTAGAAGTCATATACAAGTTAGAACCAATAAGATTACGAACAATAGCTCTCACTGGAACTTTTGCACGCTTAAGAGAAACATTAGTTATAGAAATAACGCTGCCGCGAGAAATATCTAATGAAGCTGCAGCACTTTGAGAAAGTAATGGAGCATCATCGTTAAGCTCAATATTTTTCAAATTATTATCAACATCTTGCAACTTCACTATTTTAGACAAAGTATTTACATCTTTGACTACAATCATTTGAACGCTCTCAGAATCTTCAACACCACGATTCTTAGATTTATCATTTGACTTATCAGAATACGATTTAGAAATTTCTCCAGAACTCACGTACGCTGGAAGCATAGTTTCAATAAGATTTTTAGAATAATCTTCATCGACTATTTTCTTCATATTTGTAAATGAATCCGGAGCAGAAATAGAAATCATATCGTACTTGTAGATTCCATCATATTGTCTAATACCTAAAGTTGCTACAGTATCGTTCAACGCTAAAGCGCACAATATGAGTGCAGTGCAACCTGCAACTCCTCCAATAGTCATGCATAAGCGACCTTTGAAACGAGCCAGATTACGTATAGCTACTTTATTTAAGAAACTAAGTCGATTCCATATGAATGGCAATCTTTCAAGCAATACGCGAGCGCCAGCTTTTGGCGATTTTGGACGCAATAAAGATGCTGGAACTTGCTTTGTTTCTCTCCAACTCACAATTATTGTGCATATTGCAACAGGCACAACGAATGCGAGCACGCACAAAGAACCATATAACCAATCGTATCTGAGAGTTACTCCTGGAACTGTATACAAGCCACGCAAAATTTTAAGCAATAACGATGGTATAGCCAAAAAGCCCACAATATCGCCAATCCCACCGCCTATAAAGCAAGCAAAAATAGCGAAGAAAGCGTGCCTAGTAACAGCAGCTGAACGTCCGTATCCCAAACTTAAATAAGTACCAATCAATCCTCGCTCTTCTTCAACCATTCGAGCCATAGCAGTTAAGCTCATCATCATAGCAACTACGAGAAAAACAGCAGGGAAAGCGTAACCGAGAGATTGTATTGATGCCACATCGGATCTCAAACTTGCATAACTACCATTCGATATTCGAGTAATAATATGCCATCTGGCTTGAGGAACTCTTTTTTCTACTTCTTTTTTAATATTTTCACGAATCTGATTACGACTATTTTCAATTATTGAATGAGGTGCGTTTTTAAGAGCCGGAATTTTAGCTATAGCTTTATTCACTTCCGCATTCGTATACTCATCAATTACTTGCTTGCGGCGCGCGCTTTCACGCTTTGTTTTCACAAAATCGTTGATCTGCTCAGATGCCTTTTCAACAATATTCCTATAAGATTGCGAAAAAGTATTAACTTTGTGAGATTCATTTAATTTCACAAATATTGACGTATACACACAATCCTTCGAATCTTTAGGCACATTATACGTAAAAACTTTATACCTTGAAGTTACAGAGCCACGAAAAGCTTTAGATTGATATCCGTTTGGATTATTCAAATCATCACTATCAAGAACGCTGCCTACAATACGCAACTTGTAATTTTTAGAAGATTTTTCATCCTTTTTTATATTCACTTTGATCATATTGCCAATATGCAATCCGCTATCATGCAAAAAACGTTGCGTCACAACAGCTTCAAAATCGCCTTTAGGCATATTCCCTTGTAACAAATGCAAGCGATTCATATTTTTATTAGCGTGATTATATTGAATAAGATTCGTTGCATACAAAGAAGTTTCATCATGCATCGGGAAAGTAGTAGCTTTCCAAGATTTTTCTGTATCTACTTCTTTTACACTAGGCAATTTACTAACTGAATCAACGTCTTCTTTCGTTAATCCTAATGTAGACACAATCTGTAAATCATAAGAATTAAGCTTGTTATACATATCGTTAGCGCCAAGAAGCATATCGTTGCACCCAGCATAGATACCAGTCATAACAGCAACGCCGAGCATAGCTATAACAGCAAGCACGCAAAATCTCCGCCACTCGTGCAACCACATACGAACAGCGCTAATAAAGACTATTGGTAAAATCGAGTGAGTTCTTTTATTTTTATTAGATTTTTTACATTCACTTTTATTAGATTTTTTACATTCACTTTCGCGACTTGTGATCTTATCTTCTGATTTCTGATTTCGTTGACTCTCGCTACACATTGCATATCACCACTCAATATCTGCAATTGCAGTAGGATTTTCTTGCACAGTTTCACTTATTACTTTTCCAGAACGAAAACGCACGACTTTATGCGCCATCGGTGCAATTGCAGCATTATGCGTAATAATCAACACAGTCATGCCTTCTGTTTTGCAAATATCTTGCAATAATTGCAAAACTGCTTTACCTGTTTCATAGTCTAAAGCGCCAGTAGGTTCATCGCACAACAACAGTTTAGGCTTTTTTGCTAAAGCGCGAGCGATAGATACTCGCTGCTGTTCGCCACCCGAAAGTTGAGAAGGAAAATTATTAAGTCTATTTTCCAAACCAACATCAATAAGAGTTTGAGCTGGATCAAAATGATTCGCACAAATTTGAGATGCTAGTTCAACATTTTCCAAAGCAGTCAAGTTTGGAACAAGATTATAAAATTGAAAAACAAATCCTATATCTTCACGACGATACTTAACTAAACCTCTAGCGTCGAGCTTAGTTATATCGCGATCGCCAACCATAACTTTACCGCTTGTTGCAGTATCCATTCCACCTAAAATATTTAGTGCAGTAGTTTTGCCAGCGCCTGATGCCCCAAGTATTACAGTAAGCTGACCTGCTTCAGCTGTAAAACTAGCATCGTCAAGAGCACGAACAGCACTAGAACCAGATGGATACTCCTTAACAACATGATCAAACGTTATATAAGACAATCTACCCTCGCTACTATTTAGTTATAAGTTATAAGTTATAAGTTTCAGTTTCAATTTCAATTTCAGTTTCAATTTCAATAATTTGAAAACATATTTTGCAAACAGTCAACCCACTACAATATTACTAAAATTATTGCACAAACACACTATTATAAGAATCAAAAATACTAATAAACAGTATGTAAACAGTATGAATTGCAATACTTTTAACGGAAAAGTGAAACTCCTCTACGAGCCATGCAATAAGCATTACCAAGCCAAGTATGACGAGAGTTAGGCCACACAGCGCCCAATCGTGGAGCACCTTGACTCATCCAAATACTAGGAACACGACCATCTGTGCTTCTAGATCCTAAAAGATTAAAACCACTTTTATCTTCTAGCCAATCCGGATGCTGCGTAACAATTGCCAATCCTTCTTCAAGAGTAAGCGGCAAACGCTCATCCGAATCAATAAGTTTACAAGCTACATCTGGTTCTCTGTTCACATAAGAAGTACCAACATGCGGATCAATAGCAACATAAAACGGCCCTTCAGGAGGCTCAAATCCATCATGAGGTAGAAAACTAGCAATATCTCGAGGAGGCATAGTTGTAAAGCCTGCCATTCGATCAATACTTGTTCTAGAAATTAGCGATTCTGGAGAAACCAGTTCACGAGTAGGAACTAAAAGTATATTAGTTCCTAAATCACTTCGCTCAAGCGCACGCAACAAAGGTTGAGCTAGAGCACTAAAAGCAGCAGCACTGATATCTGCAACATCCGGATATCCAAGTGCCACTATTCGATCAAGCTGCTGCTGTATTTCTTCAGATGCTATTGACATAATTTACAGTTTACGCAAAATCTTTCACAATCGCGAGGCAAAAAATCTCATCAATCTATAAAATTGCGTTTCTTAGCAACAATTTCCGCCAATTGAACAGCATTCAAAGCAGCGCCTTTACGCAAATTATCGTTAGTAATAAACATAGCTAATCCGCGTTTTCCTTCTACAGCTTGATCTTGACGAATTCGCCCAACATAACTTGCAGATTTCCCAGCAGCCAATTGTGAAGTAGGAATATCGTTAAGCTCAACTCCAGATGCATCTTTCAAAACTTCACGAGCCATATCGGGTGTCACATTATGCTCAAACTCAGCATTAACGCTCATACCGTGCCCTGTAAATACTCCAACGCGCACGCACGTGCAAGACGCAACTAGTTTTGGTAAGTGTAAGATTTTGCGACTTTCATTACGCAACTTTTGCTCTTCATCTGTTTCTTCTGAACCATCATCAACTATTGCACCAATAAACGGAACTACATTAAATGCAATTGTTCGAACGACTTTATTAGGCTCTGGGAACTCAATCGCACTTCCATCAAAAACTAATTTATCTGCACCTTGATCTAATGCAGCTTGAGCTTCATTCATCAATTGCAATACGCCAGCGCGACCTGCGCCTGAAACAGCTTGATAGGAAGACACTATTAAACGCTTCAAACCAAAAGAATCAGAAAGTGGCTTCAACACAGGCATTAAAGCCATAGTTGTGCAATTAGGATTTGCGACTATCCCATTTTCAATCGTATCTAAATCTTCAGGATTTACTTCAGCAACTACCAAAGGAACATCATTATGCATACGCCATTGAGAAGAATTATCTATTACAATTGCACCAGCTTTAGCGAATTTAGGTGCCCAAATTTTTGAAGTGCCACCACCTGCAGAGAAAATAGCAATATCAATTCCACTCAAATCTGCTTTCTCTACGTCTTCTACAACAACATCTTTGCCACGATATTTCAAAACCGTGCCTGCAGAATGCGCAGAAGCAATGAAACGCAAATCTTTTATAGGAAAATCACGCTCGTCAAGCACACGACGCATTACCATACCAACTTGACCGGTAGCACCCAATATTGCTAGATTGACGCCCGTTTCATTGATAATCGTCATCTTACTTCTCCTTATATTCTTTCTCTTTTAATAATGATTATGCAAATAATTTACGGCAATATATTGAAATTCACGAAAATATTAACGGCCACTTCCACCATAAACAACAGCTTCAATTTGATTAGCATCCAAACCGTATGCCGTATGCAAAGCACGAACCGCTTCATCTAATTGATCAACAGGAACAAGTGCAGCAATGCGAATTTCTGAAGTAGAAATCATAAGCGTATTTATTCCACTCTCACTCAATGCTGTAAAGAACGTGGCAGCAAGACCGGAATGAGTTTTCATTCCAACGCCAACAACTGCAACTTTGCCAACAGTAGGATCAACATCCATAGAAGTGAATTTAAGATCATCACGAGCTGCTTGTAAAACACTACGAACCGCTTCAAGAGATGAGCTAGGCGCAGAAAGAGAAATATCAGCTGTTCCTGTAGATGCGCTTGCTTGAGCAATCATATCAATATTCGCATTCGCTTTTGCAAGAGTTGTAAACACTTTTGCAGCCATTCCAGGAACATCAGGAATACCACGAACTGTAATCATAGATTCACTTCGATCGTGAGCAACTCCCGAAATAATAGGCGTTTCAACTCCCAAATCTGGAAATAAATCGCCCATAGTAGAACGAATATCCTGATTTACCATTATTACCGTCCTTATATTTAATTTCTCTTAATGTTATCAATTATTTTTATTCAAATTAGGCAAATTATTTAAATCAACATTATTAGGAACAATCAGAGTGCCATTTCTATGCGAGAACGAACTCCTAACATGAAGAGGCATGCCAAATCGCTGAGCATACTCTACACAGCGCAATGCAAGCACACGAGAACCACAAGAAGACATTTCTAACATGGAATCATAATCAATAACAGGAATACGTTTAGCAGTTGGAACAATACGAGGATCTGCTGTAAAAACGCCATCAACATCCGTATAAATTTCGCAAATATCAGCGCCTAAAGCAACAGCAAGCGCAACAGCAGATGTATCTGATCCACCTCGTCCAAGAGTAGTATCATCACCAACTTCACTAATTCCTTGAAATCCAGCAACAATCGCCACACTACCTTTACTTAACGCTCTTCGTACGCGATCTGGCTTTACTGCACGTATATGAGCAGCACCATACTGAGTATCTGTTATAAACCCTGCTTGAGAACCTGTGAAAGAGTAAGCATGAGAACCCTGAGCGTGTATTGCCATAGCAAGTAAACTCATAGAAATTCTTTCGCCTGCTGTCATAAGCATATCCATTTCGCGTGCAGGCGGATGAGCATTAACACTTAACGCTTGATCAATTAAATCGTCTGTTGTATCTCCCATTGCTGAAACAACAACTGCAACATCATGTCCTTCAGATTTAGTGTCGAGAATACGTTTAGCCACTCTTTTTATGGCATCAGTATCTGCCACGGAAGATCCACCATATTTTTGTACGATAAGTGCCAATTTTTAACTCCTTGACCTTTACGCCTGCAAAATACAATACATCAAGCATTTTGAAACGACTCTTTGATAGTCAGACTACCAACAATGCTCTATTTATTTTTCTAAAAATAAATACTTTATTTAATAAATTTCTAAAAATAACTAGGAAAGCCAACTAAAGATATAACTATAAAAAGAAAAATATAAAAACTATAAGAAAACTATAAAAAGAAATAGAAAACTAGAAAGAGATGACTAGAAAAAACAGTTGCACAAACAAAAAACATACAGTCGCACAAACAATCAAACAATCACACAATCACACAATCAATCAAACAGATTGTCTACCTGCAAAAGCGCGAGACAAAGTTATTTCATCTGCGTATTCTAAATCTCCACCAACAGGCAAACCACTTGCAAGCCTAGTAACACTTATTCCAAGCGGATCAAGCAATCTAGCTAAATATGTAACTGTAGCTTCGCCTTCAATATTTGGATCTAAAGCCAAAATAACTTCTTTAACACTAGGATCTTTAAGTCGTTCTAGCAATTGCGTAATATTCAAATCAGCAGGTCCAACATTTGCCATTGGATTTATTGCTCCGCCTAACACATGATAAACTCCAGAATACTCATGCGTACGCTCGATACTCATAATATCTTTTGGCTCTTCAACAACGCAAATTTTCGTATGATCTCTACGCGGATCTTCACATATCATGCAAGGACTTTTCTCACACACATTTCCACAAACATCGCAAAATCGCACACTTTGCTTTACATCATCAATTGCTTCAATTAAAGCTTGCACTTCGGAATCTGGTTCAGAAAGTATATAAAATGCTATTCTTTGAGCGCCTTTAGGTCCGATTCCCGGCAAATGCGAAAAAGCGTCTATAAGACGACCAATCGCGCCATCATAAGACGATGCATTGCGCAATTTTATTTCTCCTTAGAACGATTATTTTTGGAGGATTTCTTTTTAAGAAGATTTATTGGATTCTGCGAATCTTCAGAAGAAAATTCACGAACTTCTTTAACTTCAAACATTTTTTCTATTCCCTCTTCATCAATTCCAGAAACGCTTTCCAATTGACGATCTTCTAATGAATATTCGTATAAATCATCTAATGAAGAACTTGAATTTTGATTAACTGTATTAGACGAATCCGATTCTGAAGATTTTGAAGACTTTAAGGATTCTGTAGACTCTTTAGACTCTGCAGAGTATGCAGAGTATGCAGAGTCTTTCCCAATAGAATCACCAAACTTCATGTTTTTTCTATAGTTATTGCTATTTTCGCGATTCGCACTATTTTCGGCATTATCGCTTATGACGCGAGTTTCGCGACTTTCGTGATAATTATCCTCGCGAGAATAATTACTCTCCCGAGAATAATTGTTATTATTTAAATCTTCATTACTTGAGGCGTTATACGCATTATCATGATTCATGCTATTTACAGTATTTACGCCCAATACAGGCATAGATGAAACATTCTCCCAAGCATCATTTGAATCTAATATAGTTCTAATTTCTGCAGTATTATTAGATTCCGCCGATGCTGCATAGCCATCAGCGCTATGAAAATTTGATTCCAACTTTTCATCTTTTTGCTTAGTGTTATCGTGAACACTAAGAGATGAAGATCCAAATCCTGTAACAGAGCCAGCTCTACGCATAAGCACTTCGCGCTTAACTTGACTGAGTCTTTCTGAAGACATCTTAGTTACGACTTCTACAGTTTCTCCATCAGATGTAACAGAATCTGGAGCAATCATGCAATTTTCGCCAAACTCGCGTTTAACAGCATTCATTACAACAACGGGAACTTTTTGACCTTCATAAGGGTCAGTCGTACATATAGCGAGCGCAAAAGCATATTGACTTATAGGCTTATTAAATGTCAATACAAGTCTTTGCTTGTTATTAGCAGATTGCACAAGACGAACTTTAGTAACAAAATCCCTAGATACGTATTCTTTTACATCTTCAGGTAAAGATGCAACAACGCTATCCCACATCTCATCTGTACTTAATTGTTTCTTAGTAGGTTGAGTTGAAGAAACTTTAGGCTCAGACGCAATTTGTTTCCGCTTATTTTGGACGAATCCACTTGGCTTTTTCTCCTGAATTTTATGCGAGTCTTTAGAGGATGAAAGACGATCTTCTTTTTCGCACAGCAAACGCGACATAAGAATTTCCAAATTCATACGAGGAGAAACAGCACTTGACATTTCGCTTAATGCAGAATTAGTCATTTGCGCCATTCGAGATAAATCAACAAGATCTAATTTTTCAGATTGGCGCTTTAATTGCGTCAATTCATCAGGCGCTAAATCATTCAACAATGAAGAAGTAGCTTTTACTCCAGCAGAAACTACAAGTAGCAAATCGCGCATTCTCCCTAGCAAATCTTCCACAAATTTACGAGAATCAAATCCGCTAACAATTACTCTACTTACTAAATCATAAAGTTTCGCACCATCATGATCTATTAAAGCATCTATTACTTCACCAATAAGTGAGCTAGGAGTAAAACCTAATAGTGCAACAGCAGAATCCAATGAAATTTTTCCATCTACCGCGCATAACATAAGCTGATCTAGAATCGAAAGAGTATCTCGCATAGATCCTCCACCTGCTCGCATAGCTAAACGCAATACTCCAGGCTCTGATTCTATTTTCTCTTTCTTGCAAATTTCTTCCAAATAAGGACCCATTATCTCAGGAGGAACTAGTCTAAAAGGATAATGATGTGTGCGAGAACGTATAGTACCAATAACTTTATCTGGCTCAGTAGTTGCAAATATAAACATAACATGCTCAGGAGGCTCTTCAACAATCTTAAGCAGAGCGTTAAAACCTTGCGGAGTAACCATATGAGCTTCATCAAGTATAAAAATTTTATATCTATCTCTTGCTGGAGCAAAACCTGCACGTTCACGCAATTCACGAGCATCATCAACACCGTTATGGCTTGCAGCATCGATTTCTACAACATCTACAGACCCAGATCCGCCAGTAGCTAAATCTTTACAACTCTGACATTCTCCACAAGGATGAGATGTAGGACCTTTTTCACAATTTATGCAACGAGCCAAGATTCGAGCGGAGCTTGTTTTTCCACATCCTCTCGGGCCTGAAAACAAATATGCATGCGTAATTTTCCCTTGATCAAGCGCTCTACACAATGGAATAGTAACTTGATCTTGCCCTATAAGACCATCAAACGTGTCTGGACGATACCGTCTATACAATGCAAGAGCCATAACTAACCTACCGCCACCTGACTTTTAATAACCTACAACTATTCAAGACTAGCAGAATCCACCACCGTAAAACTCGTATGAAAATCAGAGTCTAAACAGAATCCAATCAGAATTTTAGATATCAACTCGACTAATCATCACATGAAACTAATCCAGCTTTTACTGTATCAACAATTTTAGGTATAAACGGTATTTTAGTTTGTACACTCACAGTTATTGTCACATCATCATTTTCAGATTTACAAGATTCCATAGTTACATTATTCGCATTAACAATATTTTTAACAACATCGCACGCATCGCCTTCTAACTTTTGTAATACTTTTACTCCAGATAACACTGCAGAGGAAGAAACTGTGTGAACTCTATGCTTTTCAATCAATATATATCCAATATTTGCCGAAAGAATAAGCATTGAGCAGACGATGATAATCAACCCTACCCCCAAAATAGTCCCCGAACCATCATCTGCTCGATGCACCCATTTACTCAAACAAAGCTTAGCTAATTTACGCAATTTTCAACACTACTCCATGCACACCTGAGCTTATTTACTCTCTAGAACAGGGATCAAATAAGCAAAACACTACTCCACGCACACCTGAACTTATGCATGGACTTACCGCACGCTAAGAGGCGCACTCACACTACTCCACGCACACCTGAACTTATGAATACTGTTATTGAATGTTTTATAACCAAAAGCTACGGAAATATATTTAACTATTTAAGTAACAATTTGCTTAATATCACTGTGCACTACTGTTGGTAAAACATGCATAGGGTCTGGAATAACAGGACAACTTACTGAAATATCAACATTGTTACCATATTTTTTTAATTTCAAACTTGCGTCTGAACCAGCAACTCTATGAACAATATCTTCAAGAGAAGTACCATCATTATATGCAACTAAATGATAAGCAACTTGTCTTGCAGCATCATGACAATTCATTGAGCATACAACAGTTCTACCGACACCTAATAATATTAAAGCAACGACTATTGCTGCAGGTAAAACTACAGAAAACTCCGCAGTAACAGCTCCATAATCATAAGATCCAAAAAACATTTTCAACTTATTTTCTGCCAATATTCCCCCAAAAATAACGAATAACAGATTTTATTTAAGAAATATGTAATGCACGTTTTATTAAGTCATTTAACATATTTCTAACAGACTCAGATTTCAAAACAATAATCAGTAAAGCAGCAAAACCAGTTGCAGCAATAAGCACAACAGCATATTCAGCAGTAATAGCACCACTATCTTTTTTACTTAATTGTTTACTAAATCTATCTGAAAAATCGCATAATAATTCTTCAAAGCTATAGAACAACAAATTCATATGCGTACATGCAATTAAAAAGCATGAACGAATTACTTGCACAACCCCAACCATAGTTATAAACCTTTCTTCCTAAGCAGAATGAAATATTCTGATATGGATATCTTTACACATAAACTTGCTCTTACAAAGCAATTTAATTCAATGTGGTCAGAAGTTCATAACCCTTGGAAAATAAGGGAAATTCAAACAAAAAATAAAATTTTAAGAAATATTTCTAAATAAATAATAAAAATTTCAATTTCAAATTTGATTAAATATTATTGAATAAAAGATGCAACCGTTGGCAATATTCCTATGCAAATAAAAGCAGGTAAGAAACACAATCCAACCGGAAGTAATAATCTTACAGATAATTTAGCAGCTTCTTGTTTTGCAGCATTTTGCATAGTATATCCATAATTTTTTAATACAGCTTTTAATATTGGAAGCGATGGAATACCGTTATACCAAGATTCACGCAATGATTTTGACAACCATTTAGCTAAAAGAGGATAATCCGTATTTTTATAACTTAATGATTTATTACGTACAAGCATTGTGAAACCAAGAATTCTACAAACACTGAAATTAGAACGATCTCTGCAAACATTATTTTGTAAAACATATGTAGAAGACCATGATTCTTCCCAAGTACTACCTTTTTTAAGAGCGAACGCAACAGCACGCATCCACTCTCCATTACTTTCGAAAACAGAGCCAACAGCTTCTATTGCAAAAGGCAAAGAACTTCCACTTTCTAAAGCAACTATAATCATATGCAATCCGAGAACTGGACTCAGTTTTATAAAACTATTATTTTTTGTATAACTCATGCGAGAAGCAGATAAATCATTACTTGCACGATTTCCTAATGAAATACAATCAGATTTATAACTTACACATTGACAAACAATAATACTTACAAGAAAAGCTATAAAAAGTAATTGATTACTAGCATTCATAAAATTCATCTAATCACCATTTTATTTACAGGATTTTCCTTTTTGTTGTTGCTGAGCTCTCGGAGTTTCTCTCATCGCAAGATTTTTACATTGCTCTAAGAGAAACTCCGACAGCTCTTGGCATGTTTAATCTTTTAATCTTCGGCTAATCACCGAGATTTTTCAATTTTTCTTCTTCA
>NZ_KQ961872.1:107397-139703 GCF_001563665.1 Gardnerella vaginalis
AAATCTTAAATCTCTGCCTAACTAACAGCAAAGCATACGTTGCAAATTATTCTATAAATTAACTTACGCGAAATGTTCAAACGTTCACGACACGTAGAACTCACGCAACAAACAAAACTCACGCAACGCATAGCAACTAAACCGCTCACAATACAGCTTAAATTACTCAAAAAATACATGCAGATATTAGTCTTCATCGCACATCATATTTTTATGAGATTGATCTAACATAGTTTTAACCCAAATCACACCAATCGCATAACTTACAAGCCCTACTGAAAGCATTATGAAACCTCGCGAAGTTGTAAGAAGCAACTTCAACGGATTCGAACCCATCAATTCACCTGCAAACAATGTCAATAACGGAAGTGCTGTAAGCAAAGTTATAGTCGCTTCAGGCATAGCAAGTACTTCATTACGAAGTGCTTCAGCTCTGCGTTTATATCTATAAGAAGACGCTACTGCATCTACACAATCCAACATAGAGCAGCCAAGATTATTACTAAGTTTATAAGCTGCCATCAAAGATTGCGAAATCTTGTTTATATCATTTTCAATCTTATTATTACTTTTACGCTCATTATTATTTTTATTGCTATCAACAACACTATTTATATCGCTATTTTTATTGATATTTTTATAAATATCGCATGATTTACAACGCCAACGCAACCAATTAGCAATAATTTCTGCACTCATGCTCGTAAATTGATAAGATTTATTAACGCTTTTACAGGATCTGCTATCTTCACTAACTTTTGAAATATATGCAGAAAAAATTACATCACGAAAACTAGCTCCTGAAGCGAGTCCAGCAGATAAACTAGCTAAAGATTCTTCAATAAAATTAACTTTATCCATAAAATCACCACTTCTTAATCTTCCACTTTTGTGCAAAAACATTCCAACACTTACTCGGAGCTAAATAATGAGCTCCCGTACTTTTATCAACAGTCATGCACATAACGGGAATACCATGCAACACAACATTTTCAGAATTATTTTGCAAACCTAAACAACGCGAATAATCATCTGAACCGTTTGTAAGAACTCCAATTTCATGAATTATTCGCTTATTATTCATTCTTTCTACATGTATAACTACATCGAAAGCACCAGCAGCTAAAGCACACAAAGCTCTAGGCTGCAATCCAGCAAGCAATCCTAAAGACATAAGCCTTGCTGGAACTTTATACACATCATCTGCGTGCAATGTAGTCATGCCACCGTGATGACCTGACGTAAAAACTCTCAACAAATCAGCTATTTCTTCACCTCTGCACTCTCCAAGAACTATACGATCTGGCCTCATTCGTAAAGTCGCTTTTACAAGTTCAGGCAAACAAATTTCACCTTTACCTTCTACATTTGATTCACGCGTGCTCAAAGATACGTAATCACCTTTAAAACCGCATAATTCTCTGGTTTCTTCAACTGAAACTATTCGATCATTACTATCTGCTTCTGAAAGCAAAGCTCTCATTAAAGTAGTTTTCCCAGATCCAGTACTCCCAGTAATCAATATGTTCGCTCGCATGCGTACAAGCAATGAAAGGATATGTTTTACACTCAACGAATACATGCCTTTTTTATATAGCATGTCTAAATTGCACACGCCTTGAGATGGAAAACGTACTGCAATCACAGCACCCATTGATACGATAGGAGCTAAAACAGCATGTATTCTTATTCCAGATGCACTAGATACGTCTGCTATAGGACGCGCATCATCAAGCCTTTTACCTAGCTGAGCACAAATCCAAACAGCATATCTACGTAATACAGATGGATTATTCATTGGTATTCTAGGAATTTTTTCCTTTAACCCATCTCCATAATCTAACCAAATACGACCGTTTTCTGTAATTACCATATCCGTTAAACGCGGATCTATTACAAATTCTTGCAATATTCCAAAATCAATATCTCGAACGCAAGAAGATTGCGAAGACCCCACGAAAGAAGACCCAACATCAGAAGACCCAACATCAGAAGACTCAACATCAGAAGACTCCACATCAGAAGACTCCACATCAGAAGACTCCACAAAAGAAGACTTCACATCAGAATATTTCGAAAATCGCGAAGGAAAAGAAGAAAAACTTGAATTAAAATTACTATTTGTAATCTGATTTACTCGCTTATTCTTTTCTAATGCACAATTGCACATCTTAACATTGCCCAACTTATACTCCCCCGTATTTATATTTATTATCTACTCACTTACATGTAACTCAATCACACACAGCTCACACACAAATCACGCGCAAATCACGCACAACTCACGCACAACTCACTTATTTGCGTTTATATTGCACACTTCCAACACCCAATTTGATAATTGCTCAATTATAAAACGCGAAGATTTTGGAATTTTACGAATACCATACCCTTCAATAATATCTTCATGCAAACGCGAATCATATTTAATCGGACCAATAACAGATTTAGACAAGTATTGCGAAGCTTCATCAATATCTACAGCACACAATTTAGGCGCTAATCCATGCGGCATAATACCAACTGTAATTGAATTTTCGTTTATAAAATCAATATTGTTAAAACTATCGTCAGATTGCTGAGAAGAATATCTATACAAGCAATTTAATAAATATTCTTTAACAATAGAAATCTGATAATTATATGCACGCATACGAGCCATTCCTAAAACAGAAAGTTCGCTTGCATAGATTATTGGCGAAAAAGCTAAACCCATAATAGTATTAAAAACATTAAACGAGCTTATTCCGGAACCAACATCAACAATTACAACATCATTACATTGAGCTAAACCACGAATAGATGCATCTAAAAGCCACGGTTTTAAAAGCGACGAATTACGTAACTCATCTTGAATCACATCATCTTTATTTGTTGATAAATCAGCTTTGCTAATTTCACTCACACACATACGCCATGGCGCATATGCAAGCACGCCTACACCATTGCAATAAATAAGTTCATCTTTTAACACCGAGCCATCTAATCTACCTAGTGGAGCTTCAACTTCTTGCAACCTTCTACCATCATCTGATTCCAAGCCAAGTAAAACATCTAATCCACCATGTGAAACATCTGCATCAACAAGAGCAACAGAATATCCATATGAAGCTAAATTTTGAGCAATCATTGAAAGACTAGTACTCAATCCAACTCCATCACTCGCAGAAGATCCAACTATTACGTTAGAAGGCAATAATTCAGGAGAAAAATACTTATAATTTTTACCAAAAATCGCAATACTTGCAGAAGGGCGACTAACTTCTGACGAAGCAGTACGGTGACTAACACCTGACAACGCAGCAAAGCTATTCACGTCTGAATATTCAGAGAAGTGACTAACGCCTGACAATGCAGCATGACGACCTGTAGGCTCTGCATCTTTCGCAAATTGCAAATCATAAGAATTAGCTAAAGAATTACAAGATGCTACAACAGTGCAATCATCCTTATATTCGCCAGCACGAAAATCACTTGCTCGCAAATCACCAACACTAGCTTCACAAGAACGCAATTCGCCAGCACGAGATTCGCCAACATAAGCCCCACCAGCACGCGAATCACAAGCATAATCCCCACTAGAGCGCAATTTATATTCAAAACGCGATGACAGCGAGCTTGCATGAGTATCAACTAAATCATTCATGCTCTTATTACAACGCGTTAAATCACATTACACAATATTTTTTAATCAATGTGGTCAGAAGTTCTTAAAATTGCAGACTTATCCACAAAAACAGAAGGATCATTAGCATGCTCTACAAGATAACGTTCAAGCAATTCGCCATAAATAGGCTTAGTTTTCAAGGCATCCGAAACTAAAAGAGCAATAAGAGCAGAAGCAGCAACCGGTAACATGTGAATTAGTGTTCCAGACATTTCAACTGTAAGCAAAATTGAAGTAATCGGAGCTTTTACAGAAGCAGACAACGTTCCAGCCATTACACACACTGCAAATATTGATATAAATTTTGCATCGATTCCAAAGTTTCCGATTATAAACCTAGAACAAAAACCACCAGCGAGAGCACCGACAGCAAGAATAGGCATAAAAATACCGCCAGGAGCACCACAACCAAAACTCGTGGAAGTAAATAGCATTTTCGCTACAAACATTATAAAAAGTAGCCCAAAGCTAATCTTTCCATATTCAGAAATACGTACTAAATTAGATCCTCCGCCTAAAACTTCTGGAATAAAAAGACCAACAGGTATAGCTATAAGACAAGCAATTATCGTAGGCATCCACTTTGGCATATGTTTATATAAAGTTTGAAAACCTAATAATGAACGATTCATTAAAGAGCCAATAAATCCTGCAAAAATACCTAAAGGCAATATCCAAAAATGCAAAGATATAGGCAAATCAGGAATATTACCGAAATCCAATACTGGCTTCAAACCCAAACAAGTTTGAGCAACAAAATCAGCACATAGCGAAGCTACAGCAGCAGTAACAAGAACAGTAGAAGACAAACTATGTCTAACTTCTTCAAGAGCAAACATCAACCCTGAAAGAGGAGCACTAAAAGCGGCAGAAAGACCAGCAGCAGCACCAGCCGTAACCATATAATGCTCTTGCTCATCTGAATAAGAATCCTTCCCACGAAAAATTCGCGAAAACATTTGAGCACCGCAAGCACCAATTTGAATAGAAGGACCTTCTCTACCCAAAGAAAGACCAAGCAAAGAGCCAATAAAACCAGACACAAACCTCACTGGAAGAATTGTGTGCCATCGCATATCTAAACCGCGATTTTCATATCCAACGACTTGAGGAATACCACTTCCAGATGCCATCGTTTCTTTACGGCTCATCCAACCAATTAAAGCACCTATTATTAAAGCGCTTACAACAAGAATCAAAAATATGATTAACGCAATATTAAAATGTTGCTTTAAAATTTGCGCATAAATCCAACGAGCAATATCAGTACCATATTCAATACCAACACGATACGTTACTACCAATATGCCTGAAATAACGCCAACAGCAACACCAGCACATACCATTTTCCAACGCAACTGCTTAAACGTTGAAAAAATTCGTGCAAAAAAATTGCATGCACAAAAGTCGCGCAACAAGCTAATCATATTCTTAAATTTCACGACTACTCGATTCTTGCATAAAAATTCAAAATCACACTCACTACTTACTAGTTACTACTAGCTACAAACAAAATTTGAAAAATTATTGCAATTACATGTTTATTTTCAAATCTAATTCCCAATATTAAACGATATTAATTAACACAAACATTGAGAAAAAGTATCCAATTGAAGCAGCAGCAAATGGCATAACAAGCTCATAAGAAAGCAGAAACACACCATCTTTTATTTTTTTATTTTGAATAAGATCCACACCTTCAAAAATTGCAGTAGAAAATGTTGAAAATCCGCCTAAAAATCCAACAAACATGACGAATACAAAATTTGAAAAATAAATTGAATAAAATACAGAAAAAACATTAAAAGCAACACCTAAAACAAACGAAGCAAAACAATTGATACTTAAGGTTGCTACAGGAACTTTGCTTTTAATTATAGAGGAAATTCCTTTAGTCAATGCAAATCTACAAACAGCACCAAAACCGGCAAAAAAGCAAGACAAAATAGTAAAAACAAGAACATACGAATAGTTGTTGTAGATCATTTACTTCACCACCTTTTCATCACCATACGCAAGATTTTTAGCACGCCTTTGTTTCACGCAACGCGCAATTCCACTACCAATCCAATTGCCAATAAAAACCATTAAAATACCTAAAATAAAAGAAACAATTATTCCTAAAATAGCAAATCCTGCTCGCGTAGTCACAGACGATACAGCGCCTTCAAAAGCAAAAGTAGACATAGTAGACAATCCGCCACAAAAACCTGTTCCCAATACGCATTTGTATAGATTTTGTTTCTCACGCGATACAGCAATAACAGATACAGATGCAACAAGCGCAAAAATAAAGCACGCAAGCATATTAGATAAAAAAGTTCCTAAAGTTAGCTTGCCAAATATAAGCGACTGACCATCGAGCGGATAAATCATGCGAGATATTGAAGACATGATTGAACGAACGAGAGCACCAGCCGCGCCGCCAATAAAAACTAGATAGTACAATTTTCTACTAGATTTGGAACTTTTTACACTGGAACTACTTACATCTGCGACATTCGAGTTGGAGCTATTTAAATCTACACCATTCGAATCTGAACCATTCGAATCTAAACTATTCGAATCTAAACTATTCGAATCTGAGACATTTACATTATTTAATTCGCTCATTTTATTTACTTTCGCTCCTTAAAACCACACACAAATCCCAATTCAAAATATACACTCGTCAACTAATCAACTAAGAGAACTAATCAACTAAGACAACTTAAGCCTCATATCAAATTTTCATAGCAGATTTCTAAACATAAACCAAAACGACACTCCCATTTAGAAGTGCCGTTTCGATAACAATCATCAGATTTTAATAATAAAATTAAATAATCCAATAATTAAATAATCCATATCTTAGTAAATCTTCATTAAATAATTCATATCCTGAGTCAATATATCCTGAGTCAATATATATCAGTCAATCAAAGAATGAACACTAATAATATGATCTCTTTGAGGACCAGTGCCTATAGCCGAAATACGGCAATGCGACAAATCCTCTAAACGCTTCACATAACTTTGAGTATTTTCTGGCAAATCTTCAAATTTATGAATCTGAGAAATATCTTCGCTCCAACCTGGAAGCATTTCATAAACTGGCTTAGCAGCAGCGAACAAAGATTGGTCTACAGGCATTTCGTTCAATCTCTTAACAGTGCCATCAGCCAAAGTTACATCATATGCAACGCATACTGGAATATCTTTTAATCCAGTCAAAACATCAAGCTTAGTTAGAACAATATCCGTTAAACCATTAACCCTAGAAGCATAACGAGTTACAACAGAATCAAACCAGCCACATCTACGAGGACGTCCTGTAGTCACACCATATTCATGACCATGCTCACGCAACCAATCACCTTGCTCGTCTAAAAGCTCAGTAGGGAAAGGACCTTCGCCAACACGAGTGATATATGCTTTCGCAACACCAATTACGCGAGTAATACGAGTAGGTCCTACTCCAGTACCTGTGCAAGCGCCACCTGCTGTAGGATTCGAAGAAGTAACAAATGGGTACGTACCGTGATCAACGTCAAGCATTGTAGCCTGTCCGCCTTCAAAAAGCACAGTCTTTCCTTCATCTAATGCATTATTAAGCACAAGAGAAGTATCTGCTACGTAAGGCTTCAAACGCTTACCAAGTTCCACAAGCTGAGCAGTAACTTCATCAATATCAATAGGATGCTGGTTATACAGCTTGATTAGCATTTGATTTTTTTGATGTAAGCTAGATTCAACTTTATCTCGCAAATGCTCAGCATTGAACAAATCATGTACGCGGATTCCAACTCTATTGATTTTATCTGCATAAGTAGGTCCAATACCGCGACCAGTAGTACCAATCTTATGTTTACCTAAGAAACGTTCTGTTACTTTATCGATCACGCGATGATACGGCGTAATAACATGAGCTTCTTCACTAACTAAAAGTCGAGAACAATCAACACCACGAGATTGTAAAGCATCAATCTCTTCAAAAAGAACTTCTGGGTCAACAACTACACCGTTACCGATTACAGGAGTAACATTCGGGCTAATAACACCACTAGGAAGTAAATGTAATGCGTAGGATTTATCTCCAACTACAACAGTGTGACCAGCATTATTTCCACCATTGAAACGCGCTACAAAATCCACTTTAGAGCCGATTAAATCTGTCGCTTTGCCTTTACCTTCGTCACCCCATTGAGCACCGATAAGCACAATTCCAGGCATGGAACACCTCCATAATGAGCTTTATAACAGCTCAATTCGCACAAACCCTACTCGACAAGACTAGCGCAACGGGCATACTGAATAATTAGCAAACTATTTCAAAGCTTTTCCAGCAGAGCCAAGTTGCACACACGCTTCAACAACTCTACTTGCCATTGCATTTTCCGCTTCTCTACCCCACGAACGAGGATCATAAAGCTTTTTAGCGCCAACTTCTCCATCTACTTTTAACACAGCATCATAATTTTGGAACATATGACCTGCAATCGCACGAGTAAAAGCATATTGCGTATCTGTATCAATATTCATCTTAACTACTCCATAACGAACAGCTTGCGCAATTTCTTCAGGACTAGATCCAGATCCACCGTGAAACACAAGCAAAAATGGCTTCTTAGCATCTCCAAAACTACGTGAATCACAGTCTGACTTATACTTTTGATACACAGAATCTTGAATTTCTTCAAGCAATTGCGGACGCAATTTCACTACTCCAGGTTTATAAGCTCCATGCACATTGCCAAAAGTAAACGCAGCCATATAAAGCCCACGCTCACCTAAGCCCAATCTATTAACAACTTGCATAGCATCTTCCGGAGTGGAATATAAACGCTCATCTATATCTGCTCGATGACCATCTTCTTCGCCACCAACTGCACCGATTTCAATTTCGAGTACTGTATGAGCTTTTATAGAAGAATCCAATAGCTCTTGCGCTATATCTAAATTATGATTCAACGACACAGTTGAACCATCCCACATATGAGATTGAAAAATAGGCTCTTTACCGCGATTAACCTGATCTATTTCATGTGCAAGAAGTGGACGAATCCAATCATCTAAATATTGCTCTGCACAATGATCAGTATGAAGAGCAACAGTGATATTTGGATATTTAGATGCAACTTCATGAGCAAATGCAGCAAACGCAAGAGACCCAACAACGCGATTATTAACTGTATTGCCAGAAAAATAAGCAGAACCACCAACAGAAACTTGAATAATACCGTCAGATTCAGCCTCAGCAAAACCTTGAAGAGCAGCATTTAAAGTCTGACTACTAGTTACATTGATAGCAGGATACGCATACCCACCTTTACTAGCAGCATCAAGCATTTGCTTATAACGTTCAACAGTTGCAATAGTCATAGTTTTTATTATCGCTCTTAGTGCGCATATTCAGAGCGATCTGCAATAAGTTTATGACGCTTTTTAGATTCAGAAACTACAAATTTATGATACTCTCGCGCGATTGATTGCTCTAATCCTGCATCCTGAGCAATAGTACATAAACGAGCAATCTGTTCATTTTCACGATTAGAATCGTATGGAGCAAATCCTGCTTGTGCTTTAATGCTACCAATACGATTAGTTAGAGCAAATCTTTCAGCTAACAAATAAATAACAGCGTTATCTATATTGTCAATCGATTGACGCAGTGTAATAATTCTTTTTGCACAATCAGCTAAATCAGAATCATCTAAAGACGCACATACGTCAATCGAAGACTTATCAAATCTATGTTGAGACATCATTGACTCAGAAGAATCACACATATCTTAATTAAAAATTCTTAACTAACTAATTTAATCAAAATATGTTTGCAAGACCATCGTAGTTTCAGTACTAACAGGAACAGTACGATGAATCATGTTAATCAATTCTTCCAACTTGCCTGGTGTTGCAACACGAACCATAAGCATAAAGCTTGGGCTTCCAGTAATAGAGTAACAAGCTTCAATTCCAGATATATCTTGTAATTTTTCTGGAACAGTTGCTTCCTGCTCAAAATCTAACGGAGTAACTGTTACGAACGCGCTAATTGGCAAACCACGACGTTCATAATCAATCAAAGCTCTATATCCGGTAATAATACCCCTACGCTCAAGTTTTTGAACACGAGATTGAACAGCAGAAACAGATAATCCAGAAGCTTTAGCAAGACGAGTAAGTGTTGCTCGTCCATCATGTTCAAGAATATCAACAATGATCGCATCAGTAGAATCCATAGCAGAACTATTTTCGATTCTGTTAGAATTAGCAGTCATACGGCCTCCTCCATACTCACTCGGACGCTGGCCGGAATCGACACTACGCCACCTTGTAGTTCTTTCAGCTTACAGTATTTTTTAAGTAAAAAGAATAAAAAATTACTAAAAAAATCTATTTTTTAATAAAAATGCCAAATGTTTATACGCCTAAACCTTTGTTTAGATTGCTACAACTCACTATTTATTGAGTTTATATGCTATATTTATAGGAAAGATTACTAATAATACTTAGTAATTCCGTAATTTTCCCATCTATATGCGTTATTTTGACAAACAGCCATATACATACAGATTGCGAATAATTCACAGCTTATACTAAAAATAATTAAATAAAATCGCATAAAGCAAATCGCATTAAAATGCAAAACAAAAAATAATTATCCATACGCCAGTAGCAAAAGGAGTTTATATGTCGACTTTGGCACAAAATGCTATATCTATACCAAGATCCGGCATTAGAGATGTATTTGATCGTGTAGAACAAATTCCAGATGCAATTTCCTTATGCTTAGGCGAACCCGGTCAAACAGCGTCACAACACATCGTTATAGCTGCATGCAAATCATTAAAAGAAGGCAAAACAAAATACACAGACGTTTTAGGAATACCAGAATTTAGAAAAGCTGCATCGTCATACACAAAACGTATTAAAGGTTTGACTTATGATGCAGACACAGAAATACAAGCAGTTGACGGAGCGACAGTCGGTTTATATTTAGCTACAAAAGCTCTTATAGACCCAGGAGATGAAGTAATTATCCCATCGCCATTCTTCACATCATATGAAACAGACGTATTGATGTGCGGAGCAACTCCTGTAACAGTTGCATTAAAACCAGAACATGGCATGCGCATAAACGCACAAGACATACTAAATGCAATTACACCACGCACACGCGCAATAATCATAAATTCTCCAGGAAATCCAACAGGCGCTGTAACAACGATTGAAGAACTAGAAGAAATCGCCAAAGTTTGCATAGAACATGATTTATGGGTAATTTCCGATGAAGTTTATCATCCATTCGTATTCTCAAATAATCCAGAAAGCGAAGTGAATTCAAAAACGGTAGCACCTTCCATAGCTTCAATAAAAGGAATGCGCGAAAGAACTATAGTAGTAGAAAGTTTATCTAAAACTTTTGCTATGACAGGTTGGAGAATAGGATACATTCTAGCTCCAGCGCAAGTAATAGAACAGACAAGCAAAATCGCAGAAATGATACATTCTTCAATAAACTCCACAGCACAATATGGAGCAGTAGCAGCATTAAATGGACCTTTAGATCACGTAAAAGAAATGCGAGAAGAGTATCGTTCTAAGCGAAATCTAGTTATGAAAGAACTAGCTGATTGCGATGCAGTAAACTTAATTGAGCCACAAGGCGCTTTCTACGCGTTTGTAGATATAAGACCTACAGGACTTAGTTCTAAAGAATTCAGCGATCGCTTGTTAGAAAAAGAGAAAGTCGCAGTTGTTCCAGGAGAAGCTTTTGGACTAGAAGGCAGCGGATTTGTGCGAGTATCATATGCAGGAAAACCTGAAGATATTTCAGAAGGCGTAAAACGATTGAAAAGATTCGCAATCGAAATGAAAGCAGAAAACAATCTATAAATCAGAAAACAAACAATAAAAAATAATAATAAAATTAAAAAATAAAAAACTAAAACCAATTAAAACCAAAATTGCCCCCTGATTTCTTAAAACCAAGGGGCAATTTCAATATAATCGCAATTTTTAAGCAGCGCTTTGTGCTGTACCACCATTTGTAGAATTATTTGCTTGCTGCACAATCGCAGAAAGGAAATCGCGATTAGACGCAGTCTTCTTCAAACGAGGAACCAAAGTCTGATACGCTTGCTCAGGCTCAAGTCCGCCAAATAGGCGGCGCAAACGATAAATAATTGGCAATTCTTGAGCAGAAGTAATTAACTCTTCACGGCGAGTACCGGAAGAATTGATATCAACTGCAGGGAAAAGTCGTTTATCTGCCAAATCGCGGCTCAAACGCAATTCCATATTTCCAGTACCCTTAAATTCTTCGAAAATAACTTCATCCATCTTAGAGCCTGTTTCAACAAGCGCTGAAGAAATAATCGTCAAAGAACCACCATTTTCAATATTTCTAGCTGCACCAAAGAACTTCTTAGGAGGATACAAAGCTTGAGCATCAACACCACCTGAAAGAATACGTCCGGAAGTAGGAGCTGCAATATTGTATGCACGAGCCAAACGAGTCATAGAATCAAGCAAAACTACAACATCTTGTCCAAGCTCAACTAAACGCTTAGCACGTTCAATAGCGAGCTCTGCAACTGTAGTATGGTCTGTTGCAGGACGATCAAAAGTAGAAGAAATAACTTCACCTTGAACAGTGCGCTCCATATCCGTCACTTCTTCAGGTCGCTCATCTACAAGAACAACCATCAAATGAACTTCAGGATTATTCACAGCAATTGCATTTGCAATATTTTGCAACGTGATTGTCTTACCAGCCTTTGGAGGTGAAACAATCAAACCACGCTGACCTTTACCAATAGGAGCAACTAAATCAATAATTCTGCCAAGAATACGATTTGGCGTAGTTTCCTGCTTCAAGCGCTCTTGAGGATACAAAGGCGTAAGCTTGGCGAATTGCGGACGCGTTTGAGCATCCTCTACACTCAAACCGTTAATCGTATCAATACTTTGCAAAGGAACAAATTTTTGACGCTGGCTGCGGCGATCACCATCGCGAGGAGCACGAATCGAGCCTTGAACTGCATCACCTTTACGTAAACCATACTTTTTGATTTGGCTCATAGACACGTAAACGTCATTAGGACCTGGCAAATATCCGGAAGTACGTATAAAAGCGTAAGACTCTAGAACATCAACAATACCTGCTACTGGAACAAGCTCTTCTTGAGGTTCAACACGACTAGATTGGCGATCTGCTTGCTCACGCTGATCTCTTAAATCATGAGAATCGCGAACTTCACGATCACGAAGATCTTCATCTCTTTCAGAGTTACGATCTTCATCTCTTTCAGAACTACGATCCAAATTACGATCTACGTGAATTGACTGAGTATCGTCAAAATCACGCGTTCTGGCGCGCATACGGCGCTGGAAACGATCGCCTCGCGCAGAATCTTCACGCTGAGAAGAACGTTGACGGCGACTGTCAGCATCATAATTAGAATCTGCTCTACTACCAGACTGAGCTTCGTCAATATCGTTAGGCAAAGTAGCTAAAATTTGATCTAAATCAACTACAGAACCATCTTTAGATGAAACTGTATCATCGTTTTTCTTAGAAATTCGCGCTAAATCACGATTTTCTTCACGATTCAAATTTTTAGATTCATCTCGAGAATCTATACGTGCATCTCTAGAAAATTCACGGCGACGACGTCCTTTAGCAGCTCTATCTCTAAAACGAGATCCATCAGAGGACGAAGACTCGTCAGAGCCGCGATTCACATCGCGAGTACTTGCATCATTCGAATCATTACTATGACGTTGCATACGATGAGCAGAATCAAAAGAACGATTTTCTTCAGATTTAGTATCTTCAGACTTTGCATCAGCGCCACGAGTATCGTCAACACGACTTAAATAGCTATCACGAGCAAAATCATTACTATAAGATTGCTTAGAACGAATAGGATTTGCAGGTACACGCACAGTTACACCAGCAGGTGCTTCACCCCCATTGCGCGCTGCAGTCAGAGTGGAAACTAGATCTGACTTACGCATAGTAGAAGTACCACGCAACCCCATTTGCTTCGCAAGATCTTTCAGCTCAGATAGCTTCATATCTTCAAGATTTTGGCTTATTGCCACAATTATGCCTTTCCTCTACCCCACAGTTAGACCCTGAGGAGCTTTTTTACGGAAGATTACGGAAAAATCCGTTATGAATATAACGGCAGTCACATAAACAATGTGACTGACTCGTTGATATTTGTATGCTACTACATTCGTAAGACTCAAAACATTACGGCGTGGCAAGCTAAAAATTACATTTTACGCAATAGATAAAAATATATAAATTTAAACACAAAAACAAAGAAGAAAATACACAAAAACAACGAAAAACAAAATTAAACTAAAAGACAAACACAAGAACAAGTGCATCAAAATCACAACAAGATATCAAAAAATGGCAACAGGCGCAAAATCAGCAACTGTTGCCATTCTAAATCTATAAAAATCAAGCCTTACTTTTTCTCGTGATAAGACTTTTCAGTATTTACAGACCACACATTTTCTTTTGACTTACGACCAGTTCGAATATTATCAACAGCTTCAATAGCAGTTGCCATAGAATGATCTTGATTGTTGTAACGATGCTGTCCATTACGTCCAACACAATACAAATTACCAAAACTATTCAAATATTCAACTAACTCTGGCATCTGTGCATAAGTATCAAAATATGCAGGATAAGCCTTAGGAACACGTTCACGATGAGCATCAAGCACATCTTCCTCGCCGTCAATTACTTGCATACGAGTAAGCTCGTCAATAGCAGATTCACGAGCTTCATCATCGCTCATATTCCAGAAATCATCGCCTTCATTGCAGAAGTATTCAAGACCAATCCAAACAGTATTATCAACGTCACTGACAAGATATGGGCTCCAGTTGTTAAAGATTTGCAAACGACCAACTTTATAACCAGGATCTTGTACATAAATCCAACAATCCGGAACAATAGGTGGATTTCCAAGAGTAGGAATCGAAGTAGTATTACGCAAACGCATGTGCTTAACAAGCAAACCAACAGTCACAAAATCTCGATAAGGCAAGCCTGAAGCCACACGCTTCATTTCAGAAGGAACTTCAGCGTTTGCATCGCCTTGCGCACCTTGCTCAAGAGCTTCAACCAAATCCTTAATTGGCATAGATGAAATAAACTGATCTGCATGAATTTCGCAACGCTCGCCATCAGAATTTTCAACTGTAACACTAGAAATATGGCCATTTTCTTGTGAGATAGCAACAACTTTCGCATCCGTACGAACAGTTACGCCATTTTCACGCGCTTTACGCTCTACAGTTTCCCACAATTGACCCGGACCGAGCTTCGGATACCAAAATTCTTCAATTAAAGAAGTTTCAACTTCTTTCTTCTTGCCATTCTTTTTAGGCATAAGCTTCGAAAATGCATTCTTCAAAACTTCTACAATGCTCAAGCCTTTAACACGCTGAGCGCCCCAATCTGCAGAAATCTTGCTAGGATGCCTACCCCATAACTTCTCTGTATAGCCTTCAAAGAACATAGAGTAAAGCTTTTTACCAAAACGATTGATATAAAAATTCTCAAGATTAGTTTCTGGCAATTTGTGAATCATAGACCAAAGGTAACTAAAACCAACTTTCATAGTTAGCACAAAACCCATGGAACGCAATGTAGATGCAGAAAGAGAAATAGGATAGTCAAAGAAATGATGATTCCAAAAAATCCTAGAAACACGATGACGCTTTAACATAACCTCATCTTCAACTTCAGGATCTGGACCGCCTTCTTCCAAATCGTGATGACGACCAAGTTTTTTATCGTCATAAGAAGGAGCGCCTTGCAAAGGAAGCATATCGCGCCACCATTGCATAATTCGATCATCTTTGGAGAAGAAACGATGGCCACCAATATCCATACGGTTGCCATTGTATTTTACAGTACGAGAAATGCCGCCAAATTCTGTTGTGGATTCAAGAACAGTCACATCATAACGATTAGAACCACCATCTTTTACGAGTTCCCAAGCAGCTGTTAGGCCTGCAGGACCACCGCCAATTATTACAACGGATTCTTTTTTTGATTGCGTATCTGACACTTTTCCTCCATAATCAAGTATGTGCTTATCAAGTTTTAGAAAACTAACAACAAACCTCATGTGCGCAAATTTTTAACAAACGCTCATAAAGAGTATACACACACTGTAAGATAGTGAGATTGTATAAACTTTAATAGTACCGAACACTAAGCGAACTACAACAATCGCTCTAAGTTAAGCAATTGATTCAGGAATATCAATATCTGTTTTTTGCACTTCTTCAACATTCACATCTTTGAAAGTCACTATACGCACTGTTTTTACAAAACGAGTTGGTCTATAAACATCCCACACCCACGCGTCAGTAAGTTGTACATCAAAATAAACATCCTGACCAGCAGCGCAAGCCTTAAAATCAACCTTATTCGCTAAATAAAAACGTCGCTCAGTTTCCACAACATATGTAAATAATTTTATTACATCGCGATACTCTTTATACAAAGCAAGCTCTGCATCAGTTTCATAATTGTCAAGATCTTCAGCGCTCATTCACTTCACTCCCAGTTGTAGTGTTATTTACGCGACTCAAAGCAGAATTATCAAGCTTATTGTTTTCGCTTTCACTAATTTTATTATTTCGATTATCGCTACTCTTATTATTCCACTTATTGCTATTGTGATTATTGCGATCCCTTCCTAAAAATCTCCACCAAGCTCGCTTAGATTGCTTCTTCGATTTAATAGAATTGTTTCCATCATTCGAGTAGTTTCCAGCATTCCCAACATTTACATCATTTCCAACATTCCCAACATTCAAACTAACACTGTCGCTTTTAATCGAAGAAATATTAGAACTACTTTCATCCTTAGAAGAATCATCAAAACTTTCCGAATTGTGATCCAAAACACCATTAAATTTAGATTCTCCAGGCTTTTCAAATGAAGATGAAGTTTTAATAGGGACAGCAATAGAATGTTCATGAGCACTTAAAGCTTCACGAACTCCAGGATTTTCTTCAATAACATGCAGACCAAAGGCATCAAGCGAGCGAATAGCGTCATATTCATCTGCCAAAGTATCCATAACAACAAAATCTTGATACTTTTGATTATAAGAATCCCACAACGCATCACGCGCAGTACCTGTACGCATGAAACCTAAAGATTGATAAACAGAAAGAGAACGCGTATTAGTTGCAGGAACACCTACCCAGATTCTATGCATTCCAAGACCAACAGGCAATGACGCAAAACCATATGTCATAACGCGAGGCATCGCATCACGAGAATAACCGCGACCACGATAATCACGACCAAGAACAACCTGAATTCGCGCAGAACGAGCCCATCCGTCAATATCGATCAAGAAAATCATTCCAATAATAGACGCAGACTTATTTTCTTCGTCATCTAAAACATCTGGCACAATCGCCCAAGCTATAGTAGGACGCGATTGAACATCTCCAGAAAAACGGCATTCATTGCACCCATTAGAAGAATCATCTGCAAAACAACTATTTTTCGACCATTGAACAGATCTTTCAACCCAAGCGTGCACCATAGTACGTTCAGATTGTGAATCTTTCCCTGTTATTAAAGCAGCTGAATCAAAAGCATGCAAATCATCCATTCTAGACAAATCATCAAGCGTAGCAGGACGAAGTTTAGCCATCTCACCGCGAATTTCTGGAATATCTATACTCACAGGAAGTGCACGTGAATCAAGCGACTCGCAAGCATCACTAATACTCAAATTCATTTCTTTCATATCCATATCTTCCATCTATTCCGACTATTCCCCAAAATCCCCTATCGAATCATAATAATCTTACTCTTATTCAAAACTATCTATTTGCAACTTCTACTATTATTCCAAACAGACCACACAAAATCTAACTGCTTCATTGCACTAAATAATTCATACCAACAAATAAATATACAACAAAAGGTTCTGCACGCTTACGAAATATCAACAATTATGAATAAAACGCAAACGTACAGAACCTATAAAATCAAGCTTTGATTTTAGCCATCACAATCTTAGTAACAGCCTTAGCATCAGCCTGACCTTTAGTAGCACGCATTACTGCTCCAATAATCGCACCCATCGGCTTCATATTGCCCGACTTAAGCTTTTCAACAACTTCAGGATCAGCAGCAAGAGCTGCATCAACAGCGGCTTCCAAAGCGCCGTCATCGTTCATAACCTTAAATCCGTGCTTATTAACAACTTCATCAGGCGTGCCCTCACCAGCCAAAACGCAAGCAACAGTTTGTTTTGCAAGCTTATCGTTAAGCTTACCGTCTGCAATCAAGCGCTCAACTTCAGCTACGTCTTTCGGAGTAATAGGCAATTCTTCCAAAGTTACTCCACGAGTGTTTGCTTCACGAGCAAGCTCTCCAAGCCACCACTTCTTAGCACCAGCTGCATTTGCACCAGCTTTAACGGTTTCTTCAACCAAATCAAGAGCATCAGCATTCAAAATATCTCGCATTTCAAGATCGCTAATACCCCATTCGCTTTGTAAACGGTTACGGCGCTCGCGAGGCATTTCCGGCATCTGCGCTTTAATGTGCTCAATATGCTCTTTAGTGATGTGAAGCATAACCAAATCTGGGTCTGGGAAGTAACGATAATCATCAGCATCCGACTTTACGCGACCGCCTGCAGTAGTTTGAGTTGCTTCATCCCAGTGACGAGTTTCTTGTAAGATCTCTCCGCCTTCGCTCAAAATAGCAGCCTGACGGCGAATCTCATATTGCAACGTTTTCTCAATTCCGCGGAACGTGTTTACATTCTTTGTTTCAGAACGCGTACCAAATGGATCCGTTGGCTTTGCGCGAAGAGAAACGTTCACGTCAGCGCGCATATTGCCCTGCTCCATACGAGCATGGGAAATGTTGAGAGCGCGAACAATATCGCGAATAGCTCGCATATAAGCACCAGCAATTTCTGGAGCGCGAGCGCCTGCACCCTCGATTGGCTTAGTAACAATCTCAATCAAAGGCACGCCTGCGCGATTGTAATCAACCAAAGAATGATTTGCGCCTTCAATACGTCCATCAGCACCGCCAACGTGCGTATTCTTACCAGCATCATCCTCAATGTGAGCGCGCTCAATAGGCACACGGAACACAGTTCCATCTTCAAGCTCTACATCTAGATAGCCATTACCGTTAGTAGGCTTATCGTACTGCGAAATTTGGTAATCGCGCGGCATATCTGGGTAGAAGTAGTTCTTACGAGCAAACTGGCTCCACTCAGCAATTTCGCAATGTAAAGCCAAACCGAGTTTAATCGCGTAATCAACTGCAGTCTTATTTACAACAGGCAAAGAGCCTGGAAGACCAAGACTTACAGGAGTCAATTGAGTATTTGGCTCACCACCAAAAGACACTTCCGCTGGGCAAAATAGCTTCGTGCGCGTGCACAACTCAACGTGCGTTTCCAAACCGAATACTGGATCGAATTGCTCCACAGCATCGGCATATTTCATAAGTTTTTCAGCCATGAGATATCCTTCTTATTTAAGCTTTACTTCACTTTACTTAGCCAATGAATCGAGCCAATTAGCTTTAAGCGAGCGCCAAATTGGGCCGCCCCATTTTTCTTGCAACGCCGCTTCCAATGCTGCAGCAGGCTTGTACATCTTCTCATCGTGGCATTGAGGAGCAATAATTTGAATACCTACAGGCAAACCATCATCGCTTAAGCCAGATGGAATACTCAATGCAGGAACGCCAGCCATGTTTGCAGGAATCGTAGCAATATCATTCATATACATTGAGAGCGGATCGTTCATCTTCTCGCCGAACTTAAATGCCGTTGTAGGGCTGGTTGGAGAAACGAGAACATCTACTTTATTAAACGCTTCTTCAAAATCGCGAATAATAAGAGTACGAACCTTCTGTGCAGAACCATACCATGCATCGTAATATCCTGCAGAAAGAGCGTAAGTGCCGAGAATAATACGACGCTTTACTTCGTCACCAAAACCAGCTTCACGAGTTGCTGCCATCATATTTGCAGCTGTTTGAGGCTTATCTGCCGGCGGCATTACGCGCAAACCGTAACGCATGCCATCATAACGAGCTAAGTTGGAGCTAACTTCTGAAGGCATAATAATGTAGTAAGCAGCCAAAGAGTAAGGGAAATGAGGGCAAGAAACTTCTGTTACTTCTGCTCCCATATCTTTAAGCAACTGAACAGCTTCATTAAAGCGCGCTTCAACGCCTGGCTGGAAACCGTCACCACTAAGTTCTTTAACAAGACCGACTTTCAAACCCTTCAAATCACGGCGAGCGCCCTCGCGTGCAGCCTGAGCCATTGGAGGAACAGGAGCAGGAATAGAAGTAGAATCACGTCTATCGTTTCCGCCAATAATCTCTTGCAAAAGTGCAGAATCAAGAACTGTACGAGAAACAGGTCCAATCTGATCCAAGGAGCTTGCCATAGCAATAGCACCAAAACGGCTAACTCCACCATACGTTGGCTTTGCGCCGACTGTTCCAGTTAAAGCACCTGGCTGACGAATTGAACCGCCAGTATCTGTACCTAAAGCAATAGGAGCTTCAAATGCTGCAACAGCAGCTGCAGAACCACCGCCAGAACCACCTGGAACGCGCTCAGTATCCCAAGGATTGCAAGTAGTTTGATAAGCAGAATGCTCAGTAGATGAGCCTTGAGCAAACTCATCCAAATTTGTCTTACCGAGAATTGGCATACCAGCTGCCTTTAATTTCTCGATAACAGTAGCATCGTAAGGAGGTATCCATCCTTCAAGAATCTTAGAAGCTGCAGTAGTAGGAATGCCCTTAGTAACAATCATATCTTTGATTGCAATTGGCACACCTGCAAGCTCAGGCAATCCTTCAGTTTCACCCTTTGCATTCTTTTTATCAAAAGCATCTGCTTGATCAAGCGCAACATCTGCAGAAACATGTAAAAATGCTTTGATTTCTGGCTCAGCTGATTCAATTACTTGCAAATGAGCTTCAACAAGCTCACGGCTAGAAACTTCTTTATTTTTCACTGCCTCAGCCATTTGAGCAGCAGAAAGCTTTACTAAATCTTGAGTATTAGTCATGCTTTATTCCTCCCCTAAAATGCGAGGTGCTACAAACATGCCGGACTCGCTTCTAGGAGCACCGGAAAGAGCTTCCTCTTGAGTCAAAGGTGTAGCAGGCTCATCTGGTCGCAAATACGCTTCAAGAGGTACTGGATTTGCAGTAGGAGGCACATCTTCGCCAGCAACTTCCTGCACCTTATTTATAGATTCTGCAATGACGTTTAATTCGCCTTGCAAGCGGCTAATTTCTTCGTCGCTAAGCGCAATCTGGGAAAGAACACCCAGATGCTCAATTTCTTCTCGTGTGAATGTAGGCATAGCCTTAACTATATGTGTGATGCGTGACCTTTCGAAGCATAAAAATAATAAATAACAGCAATATTATTTATGATTTTCAACTCTTTAATTCTTCTGATTATTTTTGTTAAGTTTCTAATTATGAAAAAGTATATATGGTGAATAAAACCCAAACAATTTGATAGCAAAAACTACGAATATTGAAAATCAATGTGGACAACTATTTATAGTGCAATTTATACCCCTACAAATCTGTATAATCAAATAAATATACGAGCATAAAAGCAAATATTTAAAGATAATGCGTGGCAATAAATTACAAAATAAAATTATTAAATTCATTTTTAATAATTATTACAAAATATTATTTTCACCTTATGATTACAGCGATATTAACAGTATCATCTAATTATGATAGAAATACAAAATATAACTAAGCTATATAATGAGAAATGTGCGTTAGACAATGTTTCTTTTGTAGCAAAAAATGGCAGAGTTACAGGATTAATAGGGCCTAATGGATCCGGAAAGTCAACGTTAATACGATGCGCATTGGGACTTACAAATTTAACCAGCGGAAAAGTTCTCTTTGATGGCGTGGTTTATAAGAATCTTCAATCTCCAATTGAAACAGTTGGTTCTGTATTAGATATGAAAATTGAGGATTACAGCAAAAGCGCGATTAGTTACCTTAATAGAATTGCGGAAACTTACGGTATAGAAAAAAGTCGCGTATTAGAAGTTATTAATCTTGCAGGAATTGCATATATAAAAAATATGAAAATTAGAGCAATGTCAACAGGCATGCGTAAACGTTTATCAGTTGCAATAGCCCTTCTAGCAGACCCTCACAATCTTATACTAGATGAACCTTTCCATGGTTTAGATTCTGATGGCATCAACTGGATGAGGGATTTGTGCAAATATTATGCAAAAACAGGCGGATCTGTATTAGTAAGTTCAAACACAATAAGCGAAATTGCAAATGTAGCAGACGATATCGTAATCATCGCTCATGGAAATATCTTGCTACAAGATAACGTGAGGAACTTTGCTGAAAACTACTCACACTATTCAGCAATTCGAGTTATTACACCAGAGCCTAAAAAGCTTCTTTATATTATGCAGTCTCAACATAGAGAGTGTACTGTTACTAGAGTTGATAACAAAAATGACGATATCCAAGAAGGTGTAGCTTTCATAATATGCAATGCAGATATTACAGCTTTATCTAGAAGTTTTGCTAATCAACAATTAATCACATATCAAATAAATAGTGAAAGTCCCTCTTTAGAAGCTGCATACATTTCTATTACTAAAAATCACATGCAATATGTTTCTATTCCTAAAAGTGAATACGAAAATATAGCAGGTAATGTTGGAAATCAACCTATATATCAACAGCCACAGTACATTCAGCAATACGAACAACAATACCAACAAGCGTTACAGCAACAGTATTCACAAGCACAGTACAATCCGCCGAAATCATATTCATCTCAACCATATTCGCAGCAATCGCAATATAACACTCAGGGAGAAGTACGATGAATGCACAAACTATGAACCAAAATGCAATGAATATTAACCAAACGCAACCAGGAATGCAGACTTCTATATCTTCAAGAGGCATCACGCGCTACCATTTAACATTCTTTAACATACTTAAAGTTGAAATAATCAAACTATTATGCACGCAATTCACATGGTGGTGTACTGCATTATTTATACTGATTCCGTTAGCTTTAACATCATTTTTTTCATTTATCGTAAACGTATTTACAATGTACATAAATAAGGGCGATGGAATTTCATTATCATCAGTAATTTTTGAAGCAAATAGACAAAGTTGTTCAACGCGAAAGGAAAAAGTAAACGGCTTTTGGCGTTACTACAGCAATTGCAATATGGACCAGTACATCAATATCCTAAAAAATACTATTTCCGGAGTGTATATAATTATATCGCTGTCTGCAGTAGTAGTTTCTATTGCCTTCGCAGCAATTGCAGCATCTCGCGATCGCGAAAAAGAAATACTAAGCGGATTAGCTGTTGCTGTTCCGAAACGTGATTCCCTTATATTTGCAAAATTAGTTGCCGTAGTACTGTACGTATTTGTCATACAGATAATTTCTATGATCCCAGTAGGCGTAATATCTGCAATGACACTTTCAAGATATTACGTTACAAGCAGACTCGGTAGTCAAAATCCTTTCAACACATCTATTACAATTGTATTTCTTTCAGCAATATGCATGGCTTTATTTGCAATTATGGGTTACGGATTGGGGCTTATATTTAAGTCTTCAAGAATCATTACACCAGTATTTATAATCCCGCAAGCTTTAATACAAATGATAGTATCTTTTTATTTAACACTTTATGTTATTACCATGATTCAAGGTGAAAAGCTTGAAACATTCTTAAACCCTTATGCTCCGCAAAACCCACTTCACGAGCCTATCTTCAAAACAATAGTTAATTTAATAGGTATGATTCCGTTAAACGCTGCAAATAATTTTATATCTGCAGTGGCACTTCATACGACAGAATCAAATATTTATATTCCGAACGCTGGTTTATCATTCGTTTCTTTAATTGCTTGGGCAGCAATTTTATACGGCATCGGACACACTATAGAAAGAATGAGAAGTATCGTAAAATAACACAAAACCAGTTTTAGTATTTCAGCTGTTTTTGTTTTATAAGCATGCTAAGAAAACGCTTGCACTTTATTGTGCGAGCGTTTTTTAATGCCAGACACCTAGCTGCGCTCGCAGGAGCTTATACGAATGCAATCACTGACACTAATACAATCACCCATACGGATACAATCGTTGCACTTGCAAAAAATTTACGCGTTACACAATTTTGCAATTTAGCATGATTATTTTGTTAAGTTTCTAATTATGAAAAAGTATATATAACAAATAAAAAACAAACATTTAAATAATGAAAAAGTAAATATTGAAAATTTGACTATGAATAAATATTCAATAGATTTAATATATACGCAATTTTAATAGATTGAATTAAGCTGAATTAAATATTGCGAAAAGTAAAATCGGAATGTTTTCTAAGCAAATGTTTAAGATTAGTAACAAATGTTGTTAATCTTTAGAAAAATATCTAAATACGACTGTCAACACGCCAATAACGACAATATAAATAACGCAAAATAATTCATTTATCAACGTTTTAAAATATAAACTTTAGTTAAAAAGAAATTTTCTGCAATAAAAGTTGTAACAAATGAATAAATAGCATAATATACAAAATGAAATATTTGTGAATTGCACATTAAAAACTATGCCAAAAGCAAAGAAGCGAAATTGACAAATGTTTCAAAAACCAATTATCTACAATCTAACGAAGGTTCGAATATGGTGAACTCAAAGTTCTATCGCAGTGTAGCGATGATGTTGCTCGCAGGAGCAACAATTATCCCACAGGGCTTGGCTCTTCCAGCAATGGCAGCTCCAGCCGAGACCCCAGAAAATGATTCTTGCGCAGTCAAAAAAGACGCCTTGAATGATTACCTTTGGGATCTGAAATACGATAAAACTAATATTCTAGCGCGTCACGGTGAATCAATTGACAATAAATTCTCAAGCGATAGCTTCGACAAAGGCGGAGAATTTATTGTTGTTGAACATCAAAAGAAGAACATCACAAATACTACTTCTAATTTGTCGGTGACTTCTGCAAATAATGCTCGCGTATACCCAGGTGCTTTATTCCGCGCTGACCAGAATTTGATGGACAACGTGCCAACCTTAATCTCAGCAAATCGTGGCCCATTGACCTTAAGCGTTGATTTGCCAGGATTCCATGACGGAGAAAGCGTTGCAACAGTAAAGCGCCCAACCAAGAGCACTGTGACTTCAGCAGTAAACGACCTTGTATATAAGTGGAATGCTCAATACGCAGCAAGCCATCAAGTTGCAGCAAAAATGCAATATGACTCTGCAAGCGCACAAAGCATGAATCAACTTAAAGCAAAGTTCGGTGCTGATTTCGCAAAGATTGGCGTACCTCTGAAGATTGATTTTGATGCTGTACATAGAGGTGAAAAGCAAACTCAAATTGTAAACTTCAAGCAAACTTACTACAACGTAAGCGTAGATGCTCCAGATAGCCCATCTGATTTCTTCGCACCATGCACAAGCGCAGAAAGCTTAAAGAGACGCGGTATTGACGAGAAGCATCCACCAGTATACGTTTCTAACGTTGCTTACGGTCGTTCAATGTACGTAAAGTTTGACACTCGCAGCAAGAGCACTGACTTCCAAGCTGCAGTAGAAGCTGCTATTAAGGGCGTTGAAATTAAGCCAAATACTGAATTCCATCGCATTCTTCAAAAGACTTCTGTAACTGCAGTAATTCTTGGAGGTAGCGCAGACGGCGCAGCTAAGGTTATCACTGGAAACATTGATACACTTAAGGCTTTGATTCAGGAAGGTGCAAACCTGAGCACATCTAGCCCAGCAGTGCCAATTGCATACACTACTTCTTTCGTAAAAGATAACGAAGTAGCTACACTCCAATCCAACAGTGACTACATTGAAACGAAAGTTTCCTCTTACCGCGATGGTTATCTTACATTAGATCACCGTGGAGCTTACGTAGCTCGCTATTACATCTACTGGGACGAATATGGAACTGAAGTTGACGGCACACCGTACGTGCGTTCACGCGCTTGGGAAGGCAACGGAAAGTATCGTACTGCTCACTTCAACACCACTATTCAGTTCAAGGGCAATGTACGCAATCTTAGAATCAAGCTTGTAGAGAAAACCGGCTTGCTCTGGGAACCATGGCGCACCGTGTACAACCGTTCCGATTTGCCGCTCGTTCGTCAGCGCACAATCAAGAACTGGGGTACTACATTGTGGCCACGCGTTGCAGAAACCGTGAAAAACGACTGATTTATATCCTAAGAAGTTGCAGTTAGAACTGTAAAGTAGATAGATATAAGTTAATAATAATTGAATATTACTTAAGGGCTTTGTCTTGTGTATAAACTTGATAAAGCCCTTAATTATTAAACACTTAACTATTAAGCATCTAACTATAAGCATTTAACTATAAAAACCTTAACTATAAAACATTGGAAAATCGCATGTTTTAGCATTAACATTCTCAAACATAGCTTTTCAGACAAACATTTCATTCGCTTTTTTAGAAAGCTCATACCGAATAGGGCGTTCACCAATAGAATCAACCATTTCAAGCTCAACCAAACCATTAAGCGCGCTCACAATCTTTCTCTCACCAATCTGCTCACCAATTGCGTTTCCAACATATTCGCTTAATTGCTTGCGAGTCATTGGAGTTGGATTATACGAAAAAAGCTTATTTTGCAACAAAATTGTCATAACTTCGCGCTGCACTTTAGAAATCGCTGTTTTTTTAGAAAACTCGAATAGCTTATCCATGCAGTAAATAATCTGTTTTAATTGCACACTAATATTGTCAAATACTTCGTTCTGCGCTTTTTTAATATATTGCAACATTGTGCAGCAAAACATAGTTAAATCATTGCAATTAAACAGCTCCTGAGCTTTAGAAAAAGCAGCATAGTATCCAGATTTTTCTGCATAAATTATGGAGCTTAAACTCAAAATTGTTGGCATCGAAAGCTGCTCATGCAATTGCAAAGCAAGCAAAAACCGCCCAGTTCTGCCGTTCCCATCATAAAATGGGTGCACGCTCTCAAAAGCATAGTGGCACATGCACGCCTTAATAAGAGTTGGAACTTCGTTGCTATTCATCAAACTCAACATCTGCGTTAAATGATCTTGAATTTCCGCTTCCGTTGCATCGCCATCGTGCACTACATTATTTGCACCATCACGAATACTTACTTTTTTCTTCCTAAAAATCTCACCATCTGGAATATCGCCTGATTCTAATTCACCCTGCATAATACTGTTGTAGATTTTTCGTATATCTTGCAATGTTTGCGGAATTGAAGTGCTACTCTCCTTTGAATCCGCAACTGACTCTACATTCAAATCCGCAACAGATTCCGCAACAGACTTTTCTTTAGAATCTGCAAGCTCAAGAAAAAGCTTAGTAAATTCACTAAAACGCGTATGCTTATTCTGCTCACTCGCAGCATCAAGTGCTTTGGAAAGCTCTTTTCTTGTACTATGAACGCCTTCAATAATGTTGGTATTTTGCACTTCTTTTGCAATAAGTTGCATTAAATACTCGCGCTGAGCAAACCGCGGTAACTCATTCCACGCTTTTTCAACCGCTTTTTCAGCATACGCAATATCATTCATGTGCGTTACAAGATCCGTTACGCACGTTGCAAAAATTTCATGACTATCAAATACGATTCCGGAACGATACGTAGCAGGATTATCAATGCGCAATCGATATTCTTCTTCCGCAATATCACAAGGTTTTGCATTACTTTTAGACATTGCAACTATCTTGCGTATTGTTTTGTAATCCATAATGCAGCTCCATTCACATTATTGCGTTTACATTATTGCGTTTACGTTATTAAAGATTTTGTAGTATTGGCTTGCAATATTTTTGTTTTCGCCATTTTGTTTGCGCCATTTGGCTTATACACAAATAACGCATTTATTACAAAATGATTGCATAGCTAATGTAAAAATCTATTCTATACCGACATTTTGGCAAAATGAAGGCATAGAGAGCAAAAAACATTCGTCTATACCGACATTTTCGCAAAAACGCACTATAGAAAAACATTTCTGCAAAAACAAACGTCAAGCCACTCGTTTCGGCGTAACATGATTTACGCGTTTTAATGCCAAGCAAATCCCACTTCGCAAATTTGAAAATTTTTTAATTTTGCGAAGTGAGGTGATATTCACACGAGCCTCAAAACGCAATAAACAGAACGCGTTACAACCCAAAAAGCTTCAACAGCGCGCGGAACGTATCTTGACCATCATAGCAAGTTTCAACTAGGAACCCTCGCTCATTACTGTATTCTTTGAGACCGCGATAATAGTAATATTTCTTTTGATCCTCAATAATAAACGGCACAATATTATGCTTTAAGCATTCCTTAAAAGCAATCAAACGCCCAACTCTACCATTACCATCCTGAAATGGGTGTATCCGCTCAAATCTGTAATGAAAATCAACTATATCTTCTAGCTGCAAATAAGTTTTAGCAAGGTATTCTGCCAACAACTTGCTAATCTCCTCATGCACTTTTTTCGGATCGCAAGTTTGCACACCACCTACAACATTCGCGCGCAACTTGTAATCACCCACACGAAACCAAGGCAGAAGCTCGTCGCTGGTTCCACGTTTAAGCAACAAATGTAAATGCTTAATCATGTCTTCACTAAGAGGCTCTTCAGCAACGTCAATACAGTAATCAATCGCGCGAAAATGATTCACTGTTTCAACAATGTCGTCAACCTTAATACTTGTGTTCTCTACTACGCCAACACTTGAATCCGCGCCATCAACTACACCATCCGCTTTTTCTTCGGAATCAATAGTATTAGTTTCAAAAATTCGCCTAGTTTGATCTTCACTCAGCTGGTTTCCTTCAATATGATTCGAGTTGTACGTCATACGAATTTGAAGCTCGTGATAAATTCCGCCTGGAATACGATACGCCTTTTCTTCCCTCAGCCTTTGCAAAATAGGGTTACTTGAGATTACGCAATACAATTCACTCGGCTTACATTGTAAATAGTTGCTAATCTTCGCGATTACTAAATTTGATAGTTTTTCACCTTTTGAGATTTTTGCAATCGTACGAGAAGAAATATGCAACTCGGCTGCTAACTGCGATTTTTTAACGCCTTTTTCACGCAGCATGTTGTTCAATCCCGTGTAATCATACATTTTTAACGCTTCTCTTTCTGCCTCTTGCCTTGCTTTATGGAGATGAATTATTACGAATCTAAATACTAACGCACTAAAATCTTTACTTATTTTCCCATAATCAACATCAAAAGTAAAGATAATTGCGATTTTACGCACGCAAAAGTAAAGATTCGAAATTTAACGAATCCAGCATCGGCAACATCACACGTTCACTATTCAAGCAACACTAACGCTTGACGTTAGTAACGCAATACGTTACCATAGTTTTATGGAGACAAGAGAAAAGGAACTTAATGATTACCTATACGGCGGTCCATACCCAAAAGGTTATCCCACAGGATTAGAAAAAATCCTAAAGAGAAAGCTACAGATACTAAAGGCTGCATACAATTTGCAAGACCTTAAAGCACCGCCAGGAAATCAGCTTGAGCCACTCAAAGGCAATCTACTTGGATACTGGAGCATCAGAGTAAATAAACAATACAGACTAATTTTCAAATGGAACGACAATACGAAAGAAGCTTACGATGTCTACTTCGACGACTACCACAGATGACTACTTGAGCACTCCAGGTGAAATTTTGCGCGAAGAATTTATGGAACCGCTTAAAATCAGCTCATACAAACTTGCTCACGCTATCGGTGTATCCCAAACAGCAATCGGAGAAATCTTAAACGGCAAACGCGCAATCAGCGTAGCAATGGCATACAAGCTATCTAAAGCTTTTAGAACAACCCCAGATTTCTGGCTCAACCTTCAACGCGACTACGACATTCTGCGATTTGACGAATCCAGCATAGGCGAGATACAGCCACTCGTTTCGGCGTAACGCCATGCGGATTCTACCTGCTTTAAGTGTCGATTTTTAGTTTCGAATGCTCATTTTGCTGAGGAGAATCGGAAAGCCACACAAAAATTACATCTGTTTGACATGCGTAAATTTTATTTTCAAAGAATACGCTTTCAATAAAAGATGCCATGATTATTGTTTTGCAAACACCAGTCGATTCAGTAAAAGGTCTAAGTAATAAAAAGAGGGTTATCCCCCCCCCAAAAAAAGACTTAAACAACAAACAACAAAAGGGCTTTCAACGCGAACACAATGTGTAAAACAATGCGAGCACGTTCAAAAGCCCTTAAACTAATTGCTAAACTATAGAGCAACCATATTAACTGGCAACCACTAACTAGCGACCATACTAACTAGCGAATCTTACGCAACAAGCCGCCAGCAGTAAGCAAGCCACCAGCAGTAGCGAACATTAACATAACAAACAATGTTAGAACAACATTAACACCAGTAAGTGGCAAAGAATGTTTACTATCCTTCTTGGTAGTAGCGTTCTTCTTAACATTATTTTTAACTGTAATATTCGTCCAAGCAAGCTGATTACCCTCTTGATCAACAAGAACAACAGTATGCTTACCAGAGTAACCATCAGGGAACTTGGCATCGAACGATATAACACCGTTCGCACCAGCCTTAACAGTCACATAATCACTACCATCAGCGCCGCGCAAAAGCTTAGGAGTAGAGTACATGAACGCATAAGCGCGCACATAACCCTTCTGCTTCAACTCATTATTGAAATTCTCATTGTCAACATGAACAACAACCCGATTAGTTACGCCAGCGTTAGCAACATTATTATCCCCAACAACAATCTTATTCTTAACTTCATTCTTAAGATCATTCACACTCTTAGGAGCAGCAGGGACCTTAGGCGCAGACGGCATGGAGTTCGAAGTATTAACAGTACCGCCATGTGAAGTAGGAACATCACCGCTACCGCCACCCGTGCCAGGAATATGCTCAGGCTTGCAAACATACGTGCACTCATCGAATTTAATCTCCAAACTACTCTTCTTCAACGCTGTTATAGTAGCATCGTTTTGTGCACTACTATTAACTGACAAATGAGTAAGATTAGATAAGTCTTTTAATGGAGAATAATCCTCAATATTCTTGCAACAAGCTATAGTCACCCATGAAAGAGCTTTAAGCTTACTTAATGGAGCTATATTCTTTAAATTCCATGCAAATATATGAATATAATCCAGTTTATTTAAGCTCTCAATAGGCTTAAGATCCGAGAGATTTTCAGAATTTAAGGTCAAAGTTCGTAATTCAGTAAGATTCTTCAAAGGTGAAAGATCCGAAAAATCACCCCTTACACCCAAAACTCGTAATTTAGTAAGACCACTCAAAGGCTTAAGATCTGAAGCCCTAGTAGAAATATCAAGGTCTTCTAAGTTCGTGAGACCACTCAAAGGCTTAAGATCCGATACTGGTAACGTAAATAAGATCAATCTCTTTAACTTAGTAAAATCTTTCAAAAAAGAAATATCCTTAATACCATCACAAAATGCTATTTCTAATTCACTTAAGTTCTTAAACTTAGAAAGTACGCTAGTGCTTTTGCCTTTATACCCACGAATATGCAATTCTTTTAAATCACGCTCAGCTAAAGGTGAAAGATCTGAGAAAATACTTCCCCATACCTCTACATTCTCTAATTTAGTAAGACCTCTAAGTGGCTCAAGACTAGTAACACCTTCAGTTACACCAATATTTAAATCTTTAAGATCTGTAAGATTAGCCAACTGCGAAATATCAGAAATTCCACAATAACCACGTCCATCTTGTAAATATAAAGTTTGTAATTTAGTAAGACCTTTAATAGACTCAAGACTGGTAACACTTTTAGTTGCAATATGTAATTTAGTTAATTTAGTAAGACTACTTAAAGGCGAAAGATCTGATACCAAAGTTGACTTACTATATTCACCTATAGTCAACTCTTGTAAGTTAGTAAGATTCTTAAGCGACTCAAGACTTGAAATATCAACTATTGAAGCATGCGAGATAGTTAGCTTAGTCAATTTAGTAAGTTTCCCAATCGAACTTAAGCTTTCGTTAGAGAATTTACCACCATCGAATTCAAGAGTTTCAAGATTTGAAAAATTCTCAATATCTGAAATGTCTGTATTATCATAATTATACAGGCTAAGTTTTAAACTCTTCACACTTCTAGCTTGAGCATAAGTAATCTCATTAACCGCACCATCTTTAATAATAGGATTGGTACCGTCTTTTAGTGAACTAATCACAAGGTTCTTAAAATATTGATTCTTAAACACAATGTTATCGCTATCAGCATGCCCAGAACCATCAGAAGTATTGCCACTACTCGAGCTAGCAAAAGCGACTGGAGGAAGAGATGCAAAAGCAAAACCGCTAAGCAAAGTCACGGCAGCAACAAAAGCACCTATCGCTTTCTTATTTAGCATAATTTATCCTTTCTTCTCTCGCGCAAAAGCGCAAATACCATAAGACGAAACAAACTAGTAAAACAAAGAAATTAAAACCAGAATGAATCAACACTTAGTAAAAAGAGTACCCCCCCCCC
>NZ_KQ961872.1:139803-195981 GCF_001563665.1 Gardnerella vaginalis
CCCCCCCCCGTAGCCAAAATTAACAATATTCAACGTAAAAAATAGGGTTACTTCCCCAAAATCTAGCCATTACGCCTACACCAAAAGGTCCATTACACCCACACCAAAAAATAACATTCCAACTATAGTCCGACTATAGAGAAACCAACAAAATAACCCAACAAATAACCCAAAATAAACCAACAAAGACAACAACAAAGACAACAACAAAATAAAAAACAGGAGCTTGGAATAGTCCAAACTCCTGTTCTCGTACCGGCTTTCGCTTTGAAAAAGCCTAAATCACATTAGCATTCGGAAGCACATTACCATCTTTATCAACATTGCAACTATGCTCAACTGCAATCGTAATGTGATCAGAGTCAACGGAGAAGAAACCGTCAGTCACATTAAAAACATGACGTTCGCCTTTTAAATCGTCAACTTTCACTAAACCGTGATCAATTAACGCAAGCACAGCCTCATGTCCAGGAAGTATACCCATCGAGCCATTCACAGAAGGAATAACTACAAACTTAGCTTCACCTTCCCACACAGGATGCCTGGCTGCCACTACACTAACGCGCAGCGTTTTTACTTGCTTATCTACCATAATCACGCACCAAACTCTTGCTGCATATCGTGCCAACGACGCTCAAGATCATCAATGCCACCAATACCGGAGAATGCCTGCTCAGGAATCTCATCGTAAACGCCATCGCAAATGCGAGTGAACGCTTCAATGGTTTCATCAGCTGGCACGTAAGAACCTGGGCGACCCGTGAACTTTTCAGCAACATAGAAGTTCTGACCAAGGAACTGCTCAATTTTACGAGCACGGCTCACAGTAGTCTTATCTTCCTCACCAAGCTCATCAATACCAATCAAAGCGATGATATCTTGCAGCTCCTTATTACGTTGCAAAATAGCTTTCACACGATTCGCGCAATCATAATGAGCTTGACCAACATAACGCGGATCAAGAATTCTAGAAGTAGAAGCCAAAGGATCTACAGCAGGGTAAATACCTTTAGCTGCAATATCACGCGAAAGCTCTGTAGTTGCATCCAAGTGAGTGAAGGTTGTTGCAGGTGCAGGATCAGTGTAATCGTCTGCAGGCACGTAAATAGCCTGAAGTGAAGTAATAGAATGACCGCGAGTAGAAGTAATACGCTCCTGCAACGCACCCATTTCATCAGCCAAGTTTGGCTGATAACCCACTGCGGAAGGCATACGTCCAAGCAACGTAGAAACCTCTGAACCAGCCTGAGTAAAGCGGAAGATGTTATCAATAAACAGCAACACATCCTGATTCTGAACATCGCGGAAATACTCAGCCATAGTCAAAGCTGTTAAAGGCACACGAAGACGAGTCCCAGGAGGCTCATCCATCTGACCGAAGACAAGTGCAGTTTTCTCCAAAACTCCAGCTTCAGCCATTTCGCCGATTAAATCGTTACCTTCACGAGTACGTTCACCAACGCCAGCAAATACGGAAACACCACCGTGATTCTGTGCAACTCGCTGAATCATTTCCTGAATCAACACAGTTTTACCAACGCCAGCGCCGCCGAACAAACCAATTTTTCCGCCTTGCACATACGGCGTAAGCAAATCGATAACCTTAATACCTGTTTCAAACATTTGAGTCTTAGACTCAAGTTGATCGAAAGCAGGTGGGTTACGATGAATTGGCCAACGCTCAGTCACTTCAATGTGCTCACCTGGCTTAGCATTCAAGATGTTGCCAGTTACATCGAACACATGGCCTTTAGTTACATCGCCAACAGGCACTGAAATAGGACCGCCTGTATCTCTTACTAAAGCACCACGAACCAAACCATCCGTAGGTTTCAAAGCCACTGCGCGCACAGTAGAATCACCAAGATGCTGTTCAACTTCCAAAGTAATCTCGTGAACAGTATCTCCCTCAGTGTTACCAACAGTCGCAATATCAACTTTGAGAGCATTATAAATATCCGGCAGATAGCCGACAGGAAACTCAACATCAATAACAGAACCTTGTACACGCGTTACGTGACCGGCTGTTGGGTCGACTTCCTTTTTAGCCTCTGGAGGTGCTGTGGTCTGATTTTCAGCCATTGCTCCTAATCCTCCTCATTATTCAGCGCATCCGCGCTGCCGATAATCTCGGTAAGTTCCTGCGTAATAGAAGCCTGACGAGAAGCATTAAGTTTCCTCGTCAAATCTTCAACCAAATTACGTGCGTTATCTGTAGCCGTATGCATAGCATTCTGGCGACTTGCAGTTTCTGAAGCAGCAGAAGTCAAAAGACACTCATGAATACGAGATTGAATATATTTTGGCAAAACAGCGTCCAAAACTTCGTCTGGGCTAGGCTCAAAGCAATATTCAACTGCATCATGATTACTACGACTTACTGCTTCTACACGAGCGTTCACTGCACCAGTAGAAGAAAGTGATGCTGATGGACCTGAAGCTGCCTCATAATCAGGACGGTGCATAGAAAATTCTTCGCCATCCTTTAATGGAACTAATTCCACAGGCAGCATGCGCAAAGTACGCACCTTTTGTCTGACCATATTGATGAACTCAGTGAAAACAATATATAGTTCAGAAACTCCACCATCATTTTCTGGCTTCATATAAGCATCCATTAAAGTATCAGAAATTTTTTCTGCAATAGTCACATCAGGATGATCCGTAGAACCTTCCCAAGTGCCTGCAACATCTCTATTACGATACTTGTAATATGTTGCTCCACGGCGTCCGTAAACGTATAGCTCAGCATGCTTACCTTCAGAATCTAATTTTGCAAGCAATGCTTCCGTCTCTCGAATAATTGAAGACGTAAAAGCACCAGCCATACCACGATCTGAAGTTAGCGCAAGCACAGCAACACGATTACCGCCACCTGTTTTACCAAAAATAGGATGCTTAACATTTTCCTCATGATGAGCCACCAGCGCCTGCACGGCATCGAAAATCGCATCACTATATGGCTTTGCGTTCAAAGCAATATCGCGAGATTTAGCAATATGTGATGACGCAATCATTTCCTGAGCTTTGAATATTTTACCCAAAGACTGTGTGGAAATAATCCTCGATTTCAATGCAAGTTGGGAAGACATATACTACTTCTCCCCAGACTCGTTAGAATCAGATTTACGCTTTTCAGACTTCTTAGCTATAAGCTGCTCTTTTTCAACAGGAGCAGGATTTTCAGCTGGCGGCAAAGAATCCTTCACGATCAAAGGCTTACCAGCAGAAGTCTTAAATGTTCTGCGGAAATCGTCAATAGCAGCATCAAGCTTAGACTCAGTTTCCTTAGTAAAATCTTCAGTATCGTGAATTACTTGCAAAATATCAGTTCCTTTATCAAGGTAATCTAATAATTCGCTTTCAAAACGCAAAACATCTTTTACAGGAATATCATCAAGCTTGCCATGCGTACCTGCCCATACAGAAACAACCTCTTGCTCCATAGAGCGAGGAGAGAACTGCTTCTGCTTAAGTAACTCAGTCAAACGAGCACCACGAGTAAGCTGAGCCTTGGAAGCTGCATCCAAATCTGAAGCAAACATTGCAAAGGATTCCAAAGACTTATAACGAGCCAAGGAGATCTTCAGCATGCCAGAAACTTTCTTCAAAGCCTTTGCTTGAGCAGCACCACCAACACGGGAAACGGAAATACCGACATCAACTGCAGGACGCTGACCAGCATTAAACAAATCAGACTGCAAGAAGATTTGACCATCAGTAATAGAAATCACGTTGGTTGGAATGTATGCGGAAACATCGTTTGCCTTTGTTTCAATAATTGGCAAGCCTGTCATAGAACCGCCACCCAAATCATCGGATAGCTTAGCGCAACGTTCAAGTAAACGAGAGTGAAGATAGAAAACATCACCTGGATAAGCTTCACGCCCAGGTGGACGGCGCAAAAGCAAGGAAATTGAACGGTATGCTTCTGCTTGCTTCGACAAATCATCGAATACAATCAAAACATGTTTGCCGTTATACATCCAATGCTGACCAATAGCCGAACCAGTGTAAGGCGCAATATACTTAAAACCTGCAGAATCAGAAGCTGGGCTAGCAACGATCGTTGTATACTTCATAGCTCCTGCTTCTTCAAGGCTCTGACGTACAGCAGCAATAGTTGAACCCTTTTGTCCAATTGCCACATAGATGCAACGAACTTGTTTCTTCGGATCTCCAGTTTCCCAATTTGCACGCTGATTGATAATAGTATCAATAGCAATTGCAGTCTTACCTGTCTGGCGATCACCAATAATAAGCTGACGCTGACCGCGTCCTATTGGCGTCATAGCATCAATTGCCTTCAAACCTGTTGACAATGGTTCATCAACAGGGTGACGGTGAATCACATCTGGTGCTTGAGCTTCAAGAATACGACGCTCTTTGCACTCAATCGCACCCAATCCATCAATAGGAGCACCCAAAGGATCCACAGTACGACCAAGGTAAGCATCACCCACTGGTACGGATAACACCTCACCTGTGCGATATACTTCCTGCCCTTCTTCAATACCCGTAAAATCGCCTAGTATAACTACGCCAATTTCATGAGCATCAAGATTGAACGCAAGACCGAGAGTATCGTTCTCGAAAGTAAGCAACTCATTTGCCATGCAGCCGGACAATCCAGCTACGTGAGCAATGCCATCGCCAGCCGTAACAACATATCCAACTTCTTGAGTTGGCATATCTGTTGGCTTATACGAGTCAACGAACCCATCTAGAGCCTTGCGGATCAGGGCGGGATCAATAGATAGTTCCGCCATAATTCTCCTTATGTACATTATGTACTTGCGTGAAGCTATTCGCTCCAAGCTTTGGCTTTCAGCAAATTGTGAATATCACACAAATTTGCCATAAGCATTATTTAATTGCCTGAGTCCATGCACCATTGCGCGCTGAACGCTGTAATTGTTTCAGCTGCATCAACATGGTACGATCAGTTACTTTATCTCCGATGCAAATGCGCATACCACCAAGCACATTAGGATCTACAATTGGGTTAATGTAAGCACGGTGACCCAATTTCTTACTGTAAATCTCAATCAATCGCTTGATTTGTTTCTCGCTAAGAGGCTGTGCTGTGGTTACTGTCACTAATGTTTCTCCAGCTTCACGCTCGAAACCAGACCATGCACCACCAAAGCTACCTTTCTTACCGGTATCTTCTCCGCCATGCCATGTACCAACTAAGTAATGCATGATGCGTAACACAACTGGATGCGCTTTATCTCCTATAAGATCGTCAATAAGACGAGATTTATCTTCAGAAGATCTATTCGGATCAGTAATTGCATCAGAAAGCTCAGGATACTGATTAAGAGTGTCTACTAACAAAGACAACTCGTCGGCAATACGCTGTGCCTCGTCGTGCGCGTCCGTAATGGCTTGCACAAGCGAAGTACGAGATAAGCTCTCACTCACTCGCGATGCTTTTGCCTGCATCCTTTACCTCCCACTATTCATGATCTGAATTTTCTGTATTCTCAACTTCATCAATGACGTGGTCGAGAACTTGTGCGCTCACTTTTTCATCATCCAACTTCGATGCAAGAATCTTGCCTGCCAAGGCAGCGGCCAATACTGAAACCTCTCCTTGAAGACTAGACATAGCATGCTTATGCTGAGCTTCAATAGAACGCTGCGCTTCACTAATAATCTTCGCAGCATCATGTTCAGCACGCTGGCGAGCTTCATCAATAATCTTTGAAGCTTCTGAACGAGCTTGCTCTCGTGTTTTAGCAGCATCGGCTTGAGCCTGAGCTACTTGAGATTCAATATTTTCTTTAAGCTCATCTGCTTCACGCTGTGTTTCAGCAGCTTTAGCCATTCCGCCTTCAATTTTTTCTGCACGTTCATCGAAAATTGCTTGGAACTTTGGCATAACAAACTTGTAGAAGAATACGGCAAGAATCACCAAAATGATGAGCGACCACACGAGATCGTAAGCTTCAGGCAAGAACAATGCCAATTTACTATCTCCGGCTGCAAAAGCCATGGCTTGTCCTTTCTTTTTTATTACTTATGACGTTTTCACGTCTACACATAAAGTCTTTACTCAGGCGTTCATACCCATGATGTATGAAACGAATCCGAGCAAGCCCAAAACCTCAATGAATGCCAAGCCTACGAACATGAACAACTGCACACGATTGCCAACCGCTGGTTGACGAGCTGTGGATTCCATAGCCTTAGATACCACAAAAGACATACCTAATGCTGGAGCGATAGTTGCAATAGCAAATCCAAGAATGCTGAGGTTACCAGTCAAACCTGCGAGAGCAACGATAGTATTCATTTTTATTCCTTTCTTTATAAACTGCTTACAGTAGTTAAACTGTTATCAGTTCAAAACTTATGCAATTAACTTGATACAAGTTATGCGATTCATATTTTGCATGACTTAGGCAGCAGCAGCTGCACTCTTTTCTTCCTCTTCCGGATAACTTTCCGAAACATAAACCGATGCAAGAACAGTGAAAATAAACGCCTGCAATCCTGCAACCAAAATCTCAAACACTGTAAATAATATTCCGCCAAGAAGCCACAATACTCCTCCTAATGCGAGAAGTTTATTGCTCGAATCTACAACATAAAAATTAGTAAAAACTAAGCAAGTAGCAACTAGCAAATGCCCTGCAACCATATTTGCAAACAGACGTATTGTAAGAGAAAGTGGTCTGACGATTATAAGTTCTATAAGTTGCAATGGCGAAAGAATGAAGTAAATAGGCCAAGGCACTCCAGCTGGGAATAACGCTTCACGGAAGAAGCGCAAAAATCCTTTTTCTCGTATACCAACATAAAGATATTGACATACAACCCACAATGCAAAAACCAATGGAGCAGCAATTGACGCAGTTGCAGCAATATTAAAACCTGGAATAACAGCGCACAAATTAAAGCAGAATATTGTTAAAAATAGCGTAGACATCATAGGAACGTAACGCTTGCCACGCTCTTCGCCAATCATCTCATAAACAATGTTGTATCGCACAAAATCCATAAGAGTTTCAACTAGACTCTGCCAACGAGATGGAACTAACCTTGCTCGCGCGGCACTGATACCAAATACAAGCATGATTATGATCATCATCAATAATCGCACTAAAATAATGCGATTCATTGCAAATGGAGTTCCTTGGAACAAAATTTCTGGAGGCAAAAAATCCTTAATATTAGGCAACTCTGGCTGACCTGACGCTATTACCATAGCATTGGTAAAGCCTCCAACGACTCCGCTCACTGACGCCTCCTGCTAGTTTGACGCACCTTATAAAAACAAGCTGCACTTTTTGCAAATCCGTCTTTGCCAGGCGGCATGCATAAACCGAAAATACGGCTTCTGAATTCCGATTCTACTCGTGCTTTGTACATAACTTATACTCCCTGTAGTTTATCACATTTTAGACTTATGGTTTTTATTTATTTTCCGATAAAATACAAGAAAATATATAAATTTTTATAAGGATACGGTTAATTCACGTAAAAATTACCACTATATTTTTGAAAATTATTCATGCACATATGTTCACTTCTATGCCACAAACCGTACCCCTCCACGGTAAATATTTAACTCTTAAGTAAGCTGCACGCGCTAACTGCAGACTTGAAAATTGGAAAAACACTTAATTTTATTAAGCATATGTTTATTAAAATAGAAGACTATGTATAATTTGGTATGTTTTCGCAAAGAAACACGCCAAAAACTTGACAAATCTCAATTTGCACCTATTGTAGATAGAGCTGTTAAAAATAGCCGACGCGGGGTGGAGCAGCTCGGTAGCTCGCTGGGCTCATAACCCAGAGGTCCATGGTTCAAATCCATGCCCCGCTACTAAAAGCCAAGAATTAAGCAATTTTCTCACGATTTGCTAATATTCTTGGCTTTTTTACTTTACTTAAATATTCCTCATTATCTCTTTACTGCAAATCTTCCATTACGCTAAAATCAAATCGAGAAGGAAAGGAATTAAGTTAATGAGGGGATTAAATACGTTTAATTCTGAGCAAAATTTAACGTTAGATTTATTGGAAGCAGAAAAAACGTTGGACGTTAATGAAACTGCAAAAAAATTATCTGTTTCTACTGCAACTATAAGAAATTGGGTAAAACTAGGAAGAATTAAGAAAATAAATACATCAGGCAAAAAATTATTATTCGAAGAACACGAAGTAGAAAAACTTTTATCAGATATAATCACAGGGAAATCTGATAAATTAACCAAACGCAGAAATAAGAAGGCTATTAAAGGACTGAACCTTTACGCTGATTACATTGAAGATGACGGAAAAAATATCTTAATCGGCTCAGAACTAGTAAAGAAAGATTCTGCTTTATATACCGCCATACATACCGATCTGCATACCGATACATATCCAGATCAAGATCCAAATCAAGATCAATATCCCGATCCATATCCCGAAAAAAATATAAGAATTCTTATAGCAACCTTAGCTTTGAAACTTTATTTACAGTCAGCAAAACTTCCATATATTTCATTGCAAGTCTTCATAGCACAAAATAAAAATGACTGCATATCTAAGCTATTGCGAGAATTATTGCACAACATCGACATCTCGCAATTAGGAACGTATCAGAACGTACCAACACCAACTTTCATACCATATCAAGATTTCCTGGGCTTTATATACATTTCAGTTAGCAGCATTTCATATAGAAAATCTACTGGCTCTTATTTCACACCAATAAATATCGTAAATAAATTACTTGATTCAGTAAAAGCATCTACACAGTTCAATAATGGAAATATTATTGATTTATGCTGCGGAACCGGAAACTTTCTTCTTGCATCGCTCAAAAGAGGTGCGTCAATAGAGCGTTTATACGGTAACGATATAGACGAAATCTCAGTTTCTATTGCGAAATTAAACCTTTGTATAAACGGAATAAACAATATAAATACACTAAATGAACATATTAGAAAAGTTGATTCTCTATTAAATAGAGATACGAGAAAATATGATCTCGTAATTGGCAATCCGCCTTGGGGATATGTTTATTCCGAAACTGAAATTAATAAACTTCTAAATAGTTACAAAACAGCATCAAAGAAAGGCTCTGAATCTTATGACTTATTCATGGAGTTATCTTTAAATATTATCAATCAAAATGGGCTAATAGCATATGTTTTGCCAGAAGCCATCTTAAATGTAAAAGCACATCAAAAAATAAGATGTTTCATAAAAAATACATCTTCTATAAAATTTGTTAGCTATATTGGCAATCCTTTTACAGGAGTAGCCTGCCCTTGCATACTTATTGTCTTAAAAAAGGATGGCGAAGGAAGTACTATAGGCTGCAATATTGAAACGAACAATTTAAGATTCACAATAAATAAGAACCGTGATCTATCAGAAGAATATTGGAATTTTGACCTTTCTGACGAAGATGTTGATTGCTTAGAAAAACTTACTAACGTAAAAAACGGATTTACACTGAAAAATCAAGCTGACTTTGCATTAGGCATTGTTACTGGAGCAAATAAAAAATATATTTCTAATACAAAAAACCCACAAAATGAGATGATACTTAAAGGAAGCAATCTACATAAATATTATTTTGACAATAGTAATAGCTACATCCATTTCGTTCCGAACACATTTCAACAAGTAGCTCCCATTGAAATGTATCGCGCAAAAGAAAAGCTAATTTATCGCTTTATATGCGAAGCTCCAGTTTTTTCTTACGATGCAAATCAAACATTATCTCTAAATAGTGCCAACATACTAATTCCTCACGTTACAGGGATTAGCATGAAGTATATTTTAGCAATACTAAATTCTAGAACAATAACTTATTGGTGTCGTAAAAAATATAATTCAGTAAAATTACTCAGATCACATATTGAAGAAATACCATTCCCAACACCTTCAAGCGAGGAACAAAATACAATTGTGAAGCTTGTAGATAATTTACTAAGCTTAGAAAATCATTGCACATTAGATAAAACAACTCTTTACAATGAGATCGAAGAGCATGTTATGAGATTATATAATCTTAATAACTCAGAAAAGGAGATAATAAACAGCTTTTCTAGTCAATTCGATTCTTTTCTAAAGTAGTAAATTTCTTTTCTAAAGTAGTAGATATTTTGACTCAAATTGCAACAACTAACAGAATTATCACTGTGACTAAAGTTACACAGTTTCGAGTAAGGTTCCGTACTTGAGTAAAGCTCAGAACTAAACTAAATTGACGGACTTGAGTAAAGCTCAGGATTTTAATAAAGTGCCTAATTCTACTAAACTGCCGGATTTAAATTACATAGCAGATCAACTAAACTGCCAAAATGCTATTCTTCTATTTTTGAAAACAGATCATATAATTCTTCATACGTAAGAACTCGTTTTAGATGATTCTCCATATGGTAATGTAGAGTCCCTTGATTCAAATGGAACTGCCCTTCTCCTTCATTACCACGATGTTGCTTATTGGAATATCCAGGGCACTTTAAAACCTCATCTTTTGTCATTGAAAATATCCGAATGCAATCTGCAAAGAATAGACCATAATAAAGAACCTGAAATTCTTTAGTTTTTACTTGTTGAATATTGCAATCAAAAGCAAATCCCTTTTCTACATCACTACTTTTCATTGAGCGATTAGCAAGGTTTGCTTTTTTACATTGGCTAATTACATTTGTATCTAGAATTTTATCGTCATTTTCTTTCATAACGGTTGAGAACTTTACTTCAACTCGTCCTTCTGTTTGAGAATATTTATCAAATGCAGAATCATGGGATTCAGACATGTTATAAAGATACTTAATCATTATTTCTGCTACTGTACCGAACCTGCGAGTTCTAAGAGCAAAAATACCATCTCTAAATTCCTTCAATTCTTCCGACTTATCCACTTGACTTTCCAATTTATCTTCCACTTTATCTTCCACCTTACTTTACACTTTCTCGGATTTCTACTTTACGATTTGTCGCTGTTAGAGTTCGATTTTTACTTTACGATTTTAGATTTTAGATTTTAGATTACGATTTTTACTTTACGATTTTAGATTCAAAATCTTTTCCAATATATTGAAAACTACAATCGAATTCATATTTATTTTTTATTTACCAATATTTTGTTCTACATATCGCGCTAATAGTCAAAATTATTTCTAAAAACAAATTAAACACTTAAAAGCACATATATCAATAAAGCAAAATAGACAAACGACGGCGAGCACGTTTCAGACGCTCATCATCCGCTGGAAGCATTGCAAAATACTCAAGCATTCTAGAGCGAACAGTATCAAAATCATTGCGATGCGTAGCAACTAGAAAATCAAGCAATCTGTCAAAAGCATCTTCAATATGGCCATCAATCATATCTACATCCGCTACAGCAAGCTGAGTATTAACATCATCAGGATTATCACCAGCAGATTTACGAACTTCAGCAACATTCGTATTCACGTTGCGCGCAAGCAACAAGGCTTTAGCATGCTCACGAGCAGCAAGAATATCATGAGGATCAGCTTCCATAACCTTAGCATATTCGCGAGCAGAACTCTCATAATCACCTTGTGCTGCAAGCTCATGCGCTTTTTCATGAGCAGGAGGAACTTTTTCAATAGAACTAGACTCAGACTTACTCTCACTTTCATTACTATCATCTAAAGTAGAATCATCTGAACTCTCTATAAAGGGAGCAGTTCCAGCAACTCCAGATTGTTCTGCAACCTGAACAAGTTTGGGCAAAATTACTGTGCAAATTTGTTGCATTTCCTCATCGCTTGGTAAACCATTCACAATTGGCATTGGTCTTCCGCCAACCAAACCATATATTGAAGGAAGCTCACGAGCGCGCAATGCCTGAACAATATTAGGACTTTCATCCGCGTCAATACGAGCTAATTGCATACGACCATCAAGAGAATTTACTGCATCAGCTAATTTTTGAGCTACTTCATAACAGCTTTCATCGCTATGCTGCCAAAGAAGAAGAACAATAGGGAAGCTAACAGAAGTTTGAACCATCGATTGGAACGATTGCTCATTTACATCAATAACGTATCCGCCAGCTTTTGGAGCAGATCCAGCATTATTTACAGAAGAAGATTCCGCTGCCCTAGCAGCTTGCTTAGCTTGAGCTTCAACACGGCGCTTAACTGACTCTAAGTCTACTGCTCCAGCAAGGGAAAATACTCCAGGATTCATGTTCTGCGATTGTTCATTCGCCATATTATTTGCCTCATTTTCAATTCACAGTACTTATATCACAGTACTTATATCACACACTCACGCATAAAAGCGAGATAAAGTGAGATAAAATCTGGATAAGCGCTATAAAATCTCAATAATCTCAATAGACCTCAACAAACCTCAACAATCTAAAGTGCTTCTACTTTAATCGGCTGACGTTCAGCACCAACAGGAGTAATTTTCATATTTGATCCAGCGTGAGGAATAACCAAAGCAATAACATTAACGTACGTAACGCGCATCGTTGATTTTGCAGGAGAATCTCCAAAAAGCGCTTTTTCTTCATCTGAAGCAGGTCGCGATTCTCTTCCCTCTCCAGCTTTGCGAATCCACACAGAATCAATTCTTGCAACCACTAGATCATTGCCGTCAGTAGAACGCATAACGCTAATATCACCTAAAGCAGGCGAAAAAGTTTGCTCCTGAGTACCTTTATTACGCTCCATACCTTCCTGAACTGTTTTCGAAAGCTCGTTTAACTTTTGACGTAAATAATCATTTGAAAAACGGTTAGCAAACTTACTTTTATCTCCATGTTGCAAAACATCTGCATAAGCTACAACAGCATCTCGAGGTGTCATAACTAATCCAGAATCATTATCTTTGCCCATTGAAGATCCTATAGAAGGCACTGCAAACTTAGGTAGATGCACTCCTGGGAACAATCGCGAAACAGCCCATAATTTGTAATTTGCGCGAGCGCGATCCTGACGAAAAACTAGAAGACGCTTAGACTGCTGATCTTTAGTCGTTGTTGTAATAGTCATAATATCTCGCGGCCAAGCAGGATTTACAGGAATGATTGTTTGAGCAACTTCACGAGGAATAGTTGTTTTAGGATCTAATTTTCCTGTTTTACTAGCAACAGTAAGCTCACTGGTTCGCACAGCCAACTCAGGACCACTCAAATATGAATCTAAACCTTCTACTTTTTTCTCATCATTAGCACGTTCTAAAGCACGCAAAATTCTAAGACGTATGTCTTTCTCTTTAATCATCATAACGTCAGGCTGCTCTTTTAAGACTTGACTTTCAACAGGCTTAGGAACTTGACCGTCACAAGCAGAAAGACTTAAAGTAACACCAAAAACTAAAGAAGAAGTAATAATAGAAATAAAAGTTCTAATAATTGATTTACGCATAATATTTTTATCTATCTGCTTATTCTTGTGTTTATTATTATGCATATTCAACTACTCCCCATCATTTTCTGATGAATTGCGGTTTTTGAAGTTATTTTTACGAATCTTACGATATCTATCGTTGACTTGAGCCTTCTCTTGACGTGAACGCTTACGACCGTGCTCATTCTTATTGCCAATATTTCCGCCATTGCCGCGCAATCCGCTCAGCTGACGTTTTCTTCCGCGCGAACGCGAACTGCGAGATTTACCAGAATCATAATCGCTTATATCTTCACTAGTAGCATCACTAATTTCAGAATCAAAGTCACCATTGATTTGAGAATTGTGAGTATCTGAAGAATCCGAAATGTCACTAGAAACATCGCTATCATACACATCTGACTCATACTCACCTAAATCACTAGCCTCTCGCGCATTAGCATCTTCGCGATTTTCGCGATCAGAATCATTGATAACGCTACTACTACTTGACATAACACTTAAATCAGCATTATCAACTAATTTGCGAACAGCATTCTTACTCGAATTGCCATATGATTCCTGTGCTAAGCGAGCAAAATAAGATTGCAATTCATCTCTACTTATTACTGCTGTTTCATCTGTAAAATCAGAAGATTTAATATTTGCATAGCTTTCTTTTGACTTGCTTGTTGAAGACGAATTATCATCTCGAATAACTACTGAATACTTCTGCTCATTATTCTGATTTGAAATATTCTCTTTATTCTTCTTACGAGCATGAACACCATGACGAGCATGAGATGAAGAAGACTTACGCTTATGATGCGAGCCAAATAATTCCGCGAACGTTCCAGCAAACGCTTCAATAATACTCACTTCTACACGTTTATTATTAGATTCTGCTTCCAAAAGCATAGAACGACTTGCAATCAACCGCTTATTACGACGACGATGAGGCGACATAGCAAACACTGTTGCAGAAAGAGCTGCCATAATCAGCAACAACGCTCCTACGAAATAAAGAGGAGTGGCAAAATCTGGAATGGTATGCCTACGCCAACGCATTTCAACATATGCATTCTTCGCATTATCACCTAAATCAATAAGAAAAACTCGCCTAGCTAATTGCGAGCGCAACGCTGTAGACTGAGAGGAACTGCTGCCGGCATCATTTTTAGTTCCTTCTGAAATATTCAATCCATTCTCATCACGCTTACCAGATTCCGTATGCATATAAGCATCAGGGTGAGTTTGCACAAAATCAGAAAGATTAACAGATAATCGAGCCAACCCCAATTGACAAGTGCTTGAAGCCCATAAATCTGATTTATTAAAAGGCACACTTTGATTTGAATTAGTGTCAGAATTTACACCAGAATTAGAAGAACCGTCAGAATTAGAAGAACCGTTCAAAGAATTTTTATTCTCAGCAGAATCTTCTTTATCCAAAACAGGATCCTTTTTACCTTCTGCTTCTTGAGATACAGACGAAAGTCTATTCCAATCTTTCAAACCGGTAATTCTCGCAACAGGATATCCAGAAACCCATCCGTGCGCATCTTTAGCTAACGCAAGCGCAATACAAACTGGTTTCCTAGAACCTTCTACAGCAACGTCAATACGAACATGATTATCTACCATATTCATAACGCCAGGATCAGTTATAATATAACGCTTATCAATTATATGATCGTAAGCATTTATGATTGAATCTGGCTTCCAAATAGTTGAATTAAGCACTCCTAAAGCAATACTTATTATGGCAAGTATTACGAAAAGAGGAGTCACAATCCCACGCATAATTTTAGCGCGCATTGTTGTTCTTTGCATAGATCTCTTTTCTTTCATAAATAATCCCATAATTGCATATCGCTTCTATTAAATTGCATATCACTTCTATTCTACTAGCTTTTCTTATTAAGTGCATTTCTAGTTTTTTATATATCAAATCAACATAAATCAACATAAATCAACATAAAACCAGAATAAAATCAACATCACGCGGTAGTCTGAACCTTATGAAAAAAACTAGTTTTATAAAAAAATCTTTTCTAGTACGCGCAACGGCAATTTTAAGCGCTATTATTATGTGCGCTGGATTAGCATCATGTGGCGATGAAGAAGGAAGTCAGTCTGACCCTAAAGCAGACGCAGCTGGAATGCACGTAATGTCCGGAGTGAGCGCAGAAGGCGAATTAGGCAAGATGCCTAAAGTAACATTTAATACTCCTTTTAATGTTGAGAAAAATTCATATGCAATTTTGCAACAAGGAAACGGCGCAAAGATTGAAGAAGGCGACCGAGTTTGCACTCAAGGAACAATTTATTCAGCAAAAGACGGCAAAGAATTGATGAGCACTTGGAAGAAAAAAGATTCTCAAGATTGCTCATTGGTAGTAAATAAAAACCAAACAAATCCTCAATATTATGCTCTTCTAAAGGGAAGAAAATTAAATAGCACAATCGCATTCGGCGTTAAAAGCGAGGGTAAAAATCCTTCTTATCTTATAGTTCTTACACTCGTATCTAAGAGTAAACTATTAACTAAGGCTTCAGGGAAAAAAGTCACTGATATACCTAGCAATTTACCAAAAGTAACTCTTGATAAATCTGGAGCTCCATCATTAGATAAAAATAACTACGTTCCAGATGGCAAGCTTGTTTCTCAAACTTTGATTGAAGGAACTGGAAAAACAGTGACTGATAAAAGCACTGTCACTGCTCATTACAGCGGTTGGACTACAGACAAAGACGGCAAGCTAGTTCAGTTTGATTCATCTTGGAAACGAGGGGCACCTGCAGATTTCTCTTTAAATGGTCAAGTGATTTCTGGATGGACAAAAGGCTTAGCAGGAAAGAAAGTCGGGTCGCAAGTGCTTCTTATCGTTCCTCCAGATGAAGGCTATGGAAAAGAAGATAAAAAGGATGCGAACGGAAAAGTAACAATTCCTGCAAACTCCACTCTTTACTTCGTTGTGGATATTCTTTACGCTTCCTGATTTTGTGACTTTAGATATTAAAGTAAATAAGTAAATAATTAAAAAAGTAAATAATTAAATAAAAAATAAATTGAGGTACCTTAAAAGTTTTTGGTCTATAGATCAAAGTTTTTAAGATACCTCAATTTTTAACAATTAACAAACAATTAACGATTTAAATATCGCGATGCTTTTCAATTACGTAGCCAATTACGTACATAACTACGCCCCAAGCGAGAACCACTAAACCGGACTGCCACCATGTGAAAACATATGCGTTTGGTGGAAGTTGCAGCCCAGAATTAGCGGAGGCTCCTAAGAATTGGCTTACAGCACTGCCTGGCAAAATCTGAATAAGTATTGAAGTCCACTTCGCAAAATTGCTTGCAAGCATAATAATGCTAACAATGGTCTGCAGAATCACCACGGCTCCAATAACGCACATAATTCCGCCAGCAGTTGACTTGCAAATCATGCCAAAACCGTAGGCCATTGCTGACACAACAACCATAATTGCAGGAGAGCCAAGGAACAGAGTAAGCGGCAATTTCCACACGTTGCTTCCCGATAATCCGGAAATGTTATCTCCCATAAAAGCTAATTCTGCAGCAGCTAGCGAAACTGTCATTGCAATAAGTTGGGCTACAAAAACGTAGATTGCAACCGCAACAAATTTAGCCGTAAAGAACATACCCCTTCGAGGTACAGCAGTAAGAGAAGCCTGAATCGAAGTTGTAGAATGCTCCGCGGTTACAGCAAGCACTGCAAAAATTGCCAAAACAATCAAAGATACAGAAGCAAAGCTAATAACTAAGTGGAAAATGCTTTCTTGCGATGTAATAAGGTCACTTTTATCGCTTGGTCCAACAGTAACTACAGCGCTTGATCTGCTTTGACTTGTTCCATTTCTACCAGCGTCAACATTAGACAGTGATTTTTGCACAAGCGCGATAATAAAGCTAAAAATTACTGGCAAAGCAACTGTTAATGCCATGCACCACCACGTAGATGCAAGACCACGCAACTTAACAATCTCAGATTTAAGCGTGTGCATAAATGTAAGATGCAAGTGCTGAGCGTTCATGCTACGGCCGGTTCTGTAAGAATTGTTCGTTTGATATTCAACAGCTTGTCCAATTTGCTCACTCATTTTACGCTCCTTCCATTTACATATTGCATTCCAGATGAATATGTTGCATTTGGTAATGCTCTAGTCACATACTGTTCTTGACCGTGCGTAAGAGCTAAATATGCTTCCTCAAGCGATGCATGCTCTTGATTTAGCTGATATACCAAAATTTGATTATCTGCAATTTCGCGCGCAATCTGACTTAGCTCGCATCCTGTTATTCTAAAAAGTTCGCCTTCTTGAACGTCTTGAGGCGTGCGATTATCTTGCAAAATCCTACATTCTGGATGATTTTGTGTGAGTACTTGCACTAGTTTTTCACCTTCTGGAGTCACAAGTCGCACAGCGTGCTGCGAATGTGCATCAACAAAATCTTGAACTGTTGTACGCTCCAAAATTTCGCCATGCGCAATAATCACAAGGTTATCTGCAGTAAGCGCGACTTCGCTCATTAAGTGCGAGCTAAGAAGTATTGCGCGACCTTGACTTGCGTAATACTTGCATAATTCACGAACCCACTTAACGCCTTCCGGATCTAATCCGTTAATTGGCTCATCCAAAATTAGATTGTGCGGATCCGCTAAAAGCGCTGCAGCAATCGAAAGACGCTGGCTCATGCCCAGCGAGAAAGATCCTGCTTTGCGGGTTTTTACGCTAGTTAAACCAGTAATATCAATCACTTCATCAACGCGCTTTTTTGATATCCCGTGAGTTAAAGCCAGTGAATACAGGTGATTGTAAGCAGTGCGACCCCTATGAGCAGACTTTGCGTCAAGAACTGCTCCGACTTCTGTCATCGGGGACGTAAGTTTTGTATAAGGTATGCCATCAATAAGAGAAGTTCCACTATTGGCATGAATAAGATTTAAAGCACAACGCATCGTTGTAGATTTACCAGCACCATTAGGACCTAAAAAGCCTGTAACTTTGCCATCTTCAGCTACGAAAGAAATGTCGTTAAGCGCTGTTTTTGCACCGAAACGCTTTGTAATATGTTGAAATTCTAACATAAATTAACAATACCACAAATAAAAAAAAATACACATTTTATGCAAGCGTTTACAAGTACAGTCTATTGCATTTTGTAATGCGATTGTTTATTTGCGATTGTTTATTTATATTCGCTTGTTGTATCAGCAATTTATTGCTGCATGCTGTGCAATCCACGCGTGCATGGAAACTGCTGCAGCAGCGCCCGCATTTAGCGAGCGCACAGAACCGAATTGCGAAATATAAACAACGTCATCTGCCATTTCTAGCGCTTTTTTAGAAAGACCTGGACCTTCAGCGCCAAAAAGCATAAGGCAACGTTTAGGGAACTTGTAAGTTTCCATAGCAACAGCACCTGGAATAATATCGAGCGCTATAACACGCGCATCTTTAGCGTCTTGTTCCTGCAACCTTGCGATTTCTTCAGCTTCTTTATTGCCATCTGCTTGTGCAAGAAGCAAAAGTTGATGCGCTTCTTCTGCTTCTTTAAGAATATTTTCTCGCCAATTATTTACTAGAGTTTCAATCGTTGGGCAACACTCAACATACTGATATAACTCTGTCATTAACGAGCCTTTACGATTCCATTTATGAGGACCTACTATATACACTTTTCGCGCGCTAAAAGCGTTTGCAGTGCGAACCATAGAACCAATATTGAAATCGTGAGTCCAATTTTCTACTGCTACTTCAAACTCGTTTCGACCTTTAGCGTCTAAGTCTGATTTAATTGCTTCCACTTTCCAGTATCGATAGCAATCTAAAACGTTACGCTGGTCACCTTCGTTTAATAATTCAGTGCTAAATCGCACATCATAATTTGGCGATTCTGGATTATCTGGACGAGGCTCATCTGGATGCTCTTGAACCCATGGGCCAACACCTATAGGACGGAAAACTGGCTCATCTGAAGCTTTTGCAGCCAAAGTAATTGGGTTTGGTTCGTGCATGTAAAATTTCTGCTCCGTACTTACAACTAAAAACTAGTGGATTAGCGATTGTAATTCAATGTTTAACAATGCTTAACAACTACTCTTGGCAACCGTCTGTTGCACAATCTCCTGTACAGCCTGCTTTGCAATGGCCGCCACAGCAATTATCTTTACAACAATGCTCAGTGCAACCATCATGCTCACAATCACCAGTGCACTTAACCTCACAATGGCCACCACAGCAATTATCGTTGCAGCAATCTTCATGAGCTGCATTTTCACGTAGTTCTTCTTCATCGAAAGCTTGAACAAATGCCATTTTAGTATTCTCCTCACTTATTGGATTTAGTAATTGAAGATGTCTATTGCCTTGATTATCCGCATCTACACCACCAATCAATGCAACTATAGCAAGAATTTGAGCACCTTGCTGCTTAACAATGCTAAAATCAAGACTTAATTCATTTCCGTGCCTTAAAGTCACAAGAGAAGAAGTTTGAACATACGATTTTTCAGAAAGCCAAGAGTCAAGTAAAAGTACTCGTTTGCCTTTAATCGATGGACCTTTTGTTGAAGGGAAAACGAAATCCATAACAAATCCGTCTAGTTCAATTCCCTTACGTTCAGCCGCATGAATAAGAGCGAAAACCATTGGGACAGCAGCAGCTGTCAATGCGCCAACAGAGTCAACATCTTTGTCTAGCGAATATCCAGCACGCTCAATCGCATCAAAAAGAACATCTCCAACAAGCTTAGAGGCATGCTGAGCAAATGTAACAGAAAACAGCTCACTAAAAGGCTTTGCGCTCATATCTGCGCAAAGCATGCGTTTAAGTTCAGAACGTTCTTCCTGCAATTCCAACATCGTCACACTCCTTAGCTTTTTACTTAATAATATCTTAACGATCTTCTACCGATACTTCCGGTGCACTCAGCTCTTTAACATCAGCTTTATCTGAATCTATAAGATCTATTGAAGAAATCACTTTACTCTGATCTAACCTCTGAAGTTTACGAGCAGTTACCAACACTCGCGATTCCAGAGAAGAAGCAAATTTGTTATACGCTGCAACTGTTCTTGATAAAGACGTTCCAAGCTTTGAAGCATTTTCTCCAAGAACAGCAAAACGATCATATAACTCTCTAGATAAGTCAAATAACTCTTTCGCATCGTCTGTAAGACTCTGCTGCTGCCAAGCGTAAGCAACAGACTTAAGCACAGCCCACAAAGTAACAGGGGAAGTCAACGCTACTTTTTGAGCAAAAGCATCATCCATAAGAGTTGGATCTGCTTCAAGAGCAGCCTGAAGTAAAGCCTCATTAGGAATAAATGCAACTACAAAATCAGGTGCTGTTGCAAAAGCCTGCCAATATGCTTTAGCTCCTAATACTCTAACGTGCTCTCTCAAAGCCTTTGCATGCGCTTTCAATAGCTCATTTCTACGAGCTAGTTCTTCATCACTTGCGTTATCTGGAATTTCGCACGCGCGCTGATACTCCGCATAAGGAACTTTTGCATCAACTGGAATTGTTTTTCCACCAGGCAAATACACAACCATATCTGGTCGCTGTGGTTCGCCATTCGCACCAACAACAGCAACTTGCGTATCGAAATCAACATGCTCAAGCAAGCCTGCAGACTCAACAATATTCTTAAGCTGAGCTTCTCCCCAAGCACCACGCACTTTATTATTCCTCAAAGCAGCAGAAAGAGAACTTGTTTCACGGTCCAGTCTTATTTGCTGATCACTCAAGCCCTTAAGCTGAGTGTTCAGCGCACCCATTTCTTGTTTGCGTCCTTCCTCAATTTGAGTAACTTTATTTTTTAACGCTTCAAGATTTTCTTTTACAGGAGCCAACGCCTCTAAAACTTTGCCTTGTTCTTTCAAAGTCTTTTCTCGATTTAATCTTTCGCGTTCTTCTCGCTCTGCTCGCAATTGATCTTCACGATTAACGCGCACTTGTTCTGCTTGCTGAGCTTTAACAAGTTCAGACTCAACAAATTTCAATCTCTCTGCAAGCTGCTCTGCTTGAGTGCGATATTGTATAGCCTGATTGCCATTTTCTTGAGCTTGAGCACGCGCTTGATCCAGTTGCGCACGCAACTGATTAAATTCATTCTGGTTTATACCGCCTGAGTTTTGCGTTCCAGAGCCGTGCTTAACAATAGCAAGCACAATAACAGCAGTTATTGCAACAACAACTACCATTAAAATAAACATCACAATTATATCGAACATACGTTCTATTATGCACCTTGAGGTTGACTTTTGAAATATAATTAGACACGTCTTTTAAGCGCGTTCAAAATAAAGCAATCCACGTCCACACGTGCCGCTCCACAGGCAAACTGCAATTACGGTAAGCACAACAATGACGTATAACAATATGGATTGTCCAGGAATTACAGGCAAAGTTCCAGAAGGATACCATCGCAAAATCAATCCAATTTTACTTTGCAAACCTTGTGTGGCAATGTTCATCACCGCTAAAAAGACACCAAATGCAAGGCCGTAAAACCTTCCAAAACAGGCTAATCCAATCATTATGAGCACGATATCAATCCACGCATTACCTAAAATCATCTGCAATGTACTCAATAACTGCAAGTCAATTATACGAACAATTAACACTGAAGCGCCGAATGAAACAAACAAACACAATAAAGCAGCACTCAATGCATATATTCGCAGCCTTTTCATCACGAAACGTTCCCACGATACCATAATCGGAGCAAGGCAAACGAATGCCGTGGTAATAAACCCAACTACAATAACTTCATACAGAGGAACAACAAAATTAACAACACTACTACCGGATTGACATTGGAACGTTATACCTTCTACCGCATTATGCACATTAGCAGAATCCGGCAAACAAATATAACCAACATAAACTGGCAACTGCGTTACCAATGATCTGAATATAACAAGCATTAAAGAGGGAAGGACTACGGACAATAAAATTGCAACGATTGCAACAATATAATGCCTACCTTCAAGCCAAGCGCGAAAATTATTTTTCATGCTTATCACCAAGTTCCGATAAGACTTGTTGTGGAGTTATGAGGCATTGATTAAGTTCTTTAACATGATTTTTTACAAATTGTTTCAGCTTAGCATCATCAGCATTATTAATACTCATAGCCACTTTATCGTTTGCTTCACCTGGAATAAATCCATATGACCCATACACATCATTACTTATACGAGAAGGAAGCTGAGCAAGCAAAAATGCTGTAACAGAAGCGTTTGAATCAAGATTCTTTTTTACATATACTTCTTTCATAGCACTTGATGCACATTTTGCAGGCACAAATCTTTGTAACACTTCTTGAGCGATACCAGTCATATCACCATATTTCTCAGAACGCCTAACAAATGTATCTGTTTGTTGTTGAATAACAGTAGCTTTAAGATTACGTAACTTTATTAAACCACTATTAGTAAGATTCCAAGATTTTTCAGTATTTGTTGGAGTAAACGCATTTCCAAGCACAAGCACAATTCCTTTGCCTTGCGAATCTCTCTGATTCTTAGGAAACCAAGAAGCAACAGTTTTCAGATGTTTAACAGCACGAAGTTTACGAATATAAGCTTCTTCAGGATGTACACAAACAGAAAAAGCAGTATCTTTAAACGTCGTACACTGAGGCACAAAAGGTCCAGAGCGAATCCAAGGTTTTGGACCCCACATAGCTATACAACAAGCACATACTATTGGCATAATTAAAGAAAGACTTATTGCTTTTATGCGCCAATAAGATCCCTTTTGCCAAAAATATCTAATATGCGCGCAACAAAGAATGCATGAAACGATAACAACACACACAAAGAATATGCGCAAAGTCACCAACCATGGGTTCATACGCAAACCAGGCTCAGCACCAATACCAGCATCCGACACTGGAAGTATTGCGTATAAACTACTACCCCAATATCTAGGAAAAATATCTCCTTGAGGTATGGTGCCATTACGCATTATAATGACGCCATAAATACAGCACCAAATTATTGCAAAAGATAATAAAGCTGAGAATACAATTGCCCAACGATTGCCAATAATTACTCCTAAAGTAAAACCAATTGCAAAAAATGCACTTGGCGTCACGCCTCCACATAATAGTGGAAAATACGGGAAATTTGTAATATTTACATCACTCTGAATTACTGTTGGCAATATACTTACGCAATATAACAAACTGCACAGTATAGCGCCTTTTAGTATAGGAATAGCGTAACGACTGGCTGATTTTCCTGCACACCACGCAGGATTAACCAAACATCTGGGCGAGCAAGCTTTACATGAACACCATGCGCCAAAAATGCAAGCAACAATATCAGACAAACAATGCATCCACGTGACATCAATTCTTAACCAAAGCGCATAATTATTATTATGCGCTAAAAAATTTGCCACACCCAAAAAAACAGGATATGCAATCAAAAATAAGCTAAAAACACAACTGCTTATTAGAGATAATGGGGACATAATACGTGAAACAATTGTGCACTTCTTATGATTTTTCGTAAAAAATCCGAATTCAGTCAAAAAGTTAGAATATTGACGCATATTTAATCACATCCCTACTTGCTACCACATTAACGAAATAAGAAACTATACATATCCAGTTACTGCTACTACTAATTTTTATGAAATTTAGATAGCAAATGTCTATACCCTGATTCCCATGGAGTTACCATAAGATCTTCACGATTAGCATATTGAAGAAGATTATCCATTTTCCCATCAAGCAATATAATTCCTTCATTAAGAACTATAACCCGATCCGCAATTACTGCTAAATCTTCTACTAAATGTGTACTGACGATAACAGTATGCTTTTGCGAATAAGACTTAAGAAAATTACGAATATCAATACGCTGCTCAGGATCTAAACCAACAGTAGGCTCATCAAGTATTAGTACTGCAGGCTGACTAGCAATCACACAAGCAATACCAGCACGCTGACGCTGACCTCCTGATATTTTAGCAACGATGCGATGTGCTTGTTTTTCCAAGCCAACCTGTTTGAGAGCATTCCAAGCAGCTTTATACGCAGCACTCCACGATAAACCTCGCGCCCATGCGGCATATTGAACATTTTTTAACACACTCGATGCATTCATAAGTTCAAATGATTGTGGCAAATAACCAATATTTGACCGAGCTTTAGCCCTTTCCGCACGATCAGTTACATCAAAGCCATGAACAAAAAGTTTCCCACTAGAGGGAGCATAAATCGTCGCTATAACGTTAAGCAGAGTAGTTTTCCCAGCACCATTTGGCCCCAAAAGACCACATATGCCAAAAGATAAATCTATAGAAAGATTATGCAAAATTTGTTTCTTCCCATACGAAAAATTCACATTAACAAGTTGCACATCTGAGCCCGTATATGATTCTTGCATATCTCACCACTTAATAACTAGACTACTTACCTACAACTTCGTATATTTTCTCTGTCTATCCCAACTACAGAACCACTCATCTGAGCATAAGCTGAAATTGGCACAGCATAAGCAATAGTAGCAAGCGCAACTATTGCAAATCCTTTCTTTTCGAACATATTCGTATCTCCATTTTCAATCTGCTTCATAACGTATTCAGCCCTGAACACGTACACTTATTCTATAAGAATTCAATATAAAAAAAAAAGAGATTTTTACAAAAACCAATTAAAATTTCAAAAGATACGCATATCCTATAATGCCAATTATCAGCAAAACTCGAAAAATTAAGGGGGAAATCCACCTTTTTATTTCAAGTTATTTTTTAGTTCATTCTAAAAATATTTTTAAAAATAACTCAATATCTTTGTGTTTCGTTTCAATTATTTTAGATATAAAAATAGCGTGCTGCATACTGGAAAATAATCCAATAAACAGCACGCTTTGTTCGATTTGACTACATTATTTGACTACATTAAATAATGCAGGCACTACGCAATTTTGAGAGCCACATGGTCGTCACTATCTACACAATCCGCAACTATACTAGAGCCATCATGCACTTTTCCAGAAAGCAGCAATCGTGCAAGCTGATCACCAATTTCCGTTTGAACCAATCTACGCAACGGACGAGCACCATAAACTGGATCATAGCCATGCTCTGCAAGCCAAGCGCGAGCAGAATCGCTCACATCCAAGCTAATACGGCGATCGCTCAAGCGCGCAGCCACTTGACGAACTTGAATATCCACAATTCCACCAAGCTCTTCGCGGCTCAACGGATGGAACATAACAAGCTCATCCAAACGGTTGATGAACTCTGGCTTAAACTCAGCATGTACAGCATCCATAACAGCCTTACGCTTAGCTGCTTCATCCAAGCCTTCTTGCACAAGGAATTGCGAACCCAAATTAGAAGTCATAATAAGAATCGTATTCTTAAAATCAACCGTTCTACCCTGTCCGTCAGTCAAACGACCATCATCCAAAACCTGCAACAAAACGTCGAATACTTCTGGATGCGCCTTCTCAACTTCGTCAAAAAGCACTACAGAATACGGACGTCTACGCACAGCTTCAGTAAGCTGGCCGCCTTCCTCGTAGCCAATGTAACCAGGAGCAGCACCGATTAGACGTGAAACGGAAGCCTTTTCCATGTACTCGCTCATATCAATGCGAACCATTGCGCGCTCGTCATCAAACAAAAAGTCGGCAAGAGCCTTTGCAAGCTCCGTCTTACCAACGCCAGTAGGACCCAAGAATAGGAACGAACCGGTCGGGCGATTCGGGTCTGCAATTCCAGCGCGGCTTCTGCGCACAGCATCCGCTATAGCCTGGATTGCTTCGCTTTGGCCAACCACACGCTTAGAAAGCTCCTTTTCCATGTTGAGCAGCTTCTCATTTTCGCCTTGCATCAAGCGACCAACAGGAATGCCTGTCCATTCGCTAACAACTCCTGCAATAGAATCAGCATCAACCTGGTCTGGAACCATTGGCTCTTTTGCTTCACTCTTAGCGTTAGCAGCCTCAGACTCCGCTTCTTCCAAAGCTTTTTGAATGCTTGGAATCTCACCATACAAAATACGGCTCGCTTGCTCCAAATTGCCTTCACGCGTAAACTTGTCTGCTTCTACGCGCTTAGCATCGAGTTGCGCACGCAAATCACCAACCTTGTTATGGCCAGCCTTTTCTGCATCCCAACGCGCTTTCAAACCAGAAAGCTTTTCACGAGAGTTAGCTAATTCTTCCTGCAACTTTTCTAAGCGTTCGCGCGCAGCAGCATCTTCCGCCTTCTTTAATTGCATTTCTTCCATTTCAAGACGCGTGACCTTGCGCTGCAATTCATCGATTTCTTCTGGCTGTGAATCAAGCTCCATACGCAAGTGAGCTGCCGCTTCATCCACCAAATCAATCGCCTTATCTGGAAGCTGTCTGCCAGTAATATAGCGGTTTGAAAGCGTTGCTGCAGCTACGATTGCATCGTCACTAATCGTCACCTTGTGGTGCGCTTCGTAACGTTGCTTAAGTCCACGCAAAATCGTCACCGTGTCTTCAACAGACGGCTCGCCAACAAACACTTGCTGGAATCTGCGTTCAAGCGCCGAATCCTTTTCAATATGCTCGCGATACTCGTTAAGAGTAGTTGCTCCAACCAAGCGCAGCTCACCACGCGCAAGCATTGGCTTAAGCATATTTCCAGCATCCATTGAACCTTCTGCAGATCCTGCTCCAACAACAGTGTGAATTTCGTCAATAAACGTAATAATTTGACCGTCTGATTGCTGGATTTCCTTCAATACTGCCTTTAAACGTTCCTCAAACTCGCCACGATACTTCGAACCTGCAACCATCGAAGCTAAGTCAAGGCTTATAAGACGCTTGTTTTGCAAAGTCGTAGGCACATCTCCTGCAACAATTCGCTGAGCCAATCCTTCCACAACTGCAGTTTTGCCAACGCCCGGCTCGCCAATTAGCACAGGATTATTCTTCGTACGGCGAGAAAGAATCTGAATCACACGGCGAATCTCCTGGTCTCGTCCAATTACTGGGTCGAGCTTTCCTTCGCGAGCGCGCGCAGTCATATCAACCGAATACTTTTCAAGCGCTTTGTAGTTTCCTTCAGCATCCGTACTAGTAACTTTCGCACCACCACGCACAGTTGGCACAGCCTTTCGCAACGCATCTGCAGAAACGTTATACTTTTTGAAAATATCAGCAACAGCGTTTGGCGCACTCGCAACAATTCCAATAAGCATATGCTCAGTGGAAACGTATTCATCTGCCATTGCGTGCATTTCTTTTTCAGCCTGGCTTAGCGCAGCCAAAAGCTGGCGACTTGCATCTGGCTTAGTTGTAGTTGAACCAGTAGATGAAGGCAATGCAACTAATGCGTTACGAATTTCAGCACCAATTTGTTGCGCATCCGCACCTGTTTGAGCAATAAGCGCGCGCACAACGCCTTGCTCCTGGCGAAGTAATGCATCTGCCAAATGCAAAGTGTCAACTTGCACATTGCCAGCTGCAGCCGCGCTTTGTACAGCATCGCTTAATGCATCTTGCGCTAAGGTTGTAAACTTTTGTTCCATATTTACCCCCCATTTACACCGCTATTCTGCGGATTTTAGGTGATTCTTATGCAATTTTTTCAATTGCACTCAAATCACATTCTGTCAATTTCTAAAACTTGAGTCTACTACACTCAAGTTTTGAAATCAAGGGATAAATTAACACCACACACCTCAAACACGCGTTGCACACTTAAGATGAGATTACGACTTGTACGAATTTTTAATAGAATAACGACTGCAAATAATATATAATATAAGCATGTTTTAGACATGTTACAGTCAAGATTATCCACAATAACAATGAGGCTATTATGAATAAGAAACTTTTCAAAACAATTACGAAGAAGATAATTATTGTCTTACTATGCTTTTCTGCTGTCATCGCTGCATCAGTTACATTGTTTCTACTGTTTTGGCAACAGATGCCTAAGGAAATTAGTTATAAAGAAGCAAATTTTTCACATACCGTTGGAGCTGTTGCAATAAGCGACATGACTGACGGCAAAAAGACGAAAAAACGAGATGGATTCATAGTATTACTCAACAACGATGGCACTTCTCAAACTATTGCCACTTCTGCCATTGACTCTCCTGCAATATTGTGGAATACCGATGGTTTATATTTCGTAGACGCTAAATTTGACTATTTTCTTGCACAAAAAAGCAACGCGCGAATCGCAATTAAGCATCGCAAAAAAACGCCTGCACAAGCTGGCATTTTTGAAAATAATCAGCATGAAGTTATTAGCGTTCTTGATCGCGGTTTTACTCGCAGTCGTAAAAATAAACTCGAATTCAATAGTATTACACTTGGCAAACCGCAAAATACAGATATTATGCAATCACGTATATATGATGTATCTAGCGCTTGCGAGAGTGGCACGTACACCATTAGCCCCAGTGACAATGGCACCAATAGTTTTAATGGAACAAATGGATTTGTAATCAAAAAACTACAAGATTCAATGCCTGTCAAGCATATACTCAAAAATTCTAAAACTAAGGTACATAATTTTTCTACGATAAGAAACGACACATCTCCTTGCATTAGCAACACCATCATTTCACTTGGGGACACAACTAAATATAAAAAAGACGATCCCGATTTCGCTTTCACCACATACGGCATCAATCAGTGGAATACACAATCAGGAAAATTCGATTTTATACCACTCACCTTGCAAAATAAGCGTATTGCCTATAACTATGGCGAGAAACACGATTTTGAAAATATTTCGTATGGGAATAGGACAATGCTCAATGATAACGAGCTCTTAGCACTCGACCAAGGCACAGGCGTATTGTATAAAATTAATATAATGACTGGGGAAACGCAAATTATATTCACAACTCCAGTAAGTACTTCAAACAATTTCAATCCACAAAGATATTGGATGCAAGCTACTAAAGATACTATAGCAATTTTAGATAACGCAAATAGCGAAAAGACGCCACACGCTACGTTGTATTTTCTTAACAAAAAGAATTTCAAACTACAACAAACTGTGCATTTTGATAACACAACAAGCAATCTTCTTGCTGGAAAAGTAAGTGGCTGCAATTTCGGCGATTTTGCAATTAACCCACAAATGTAGAAGATTTAACGAACTACAGCAAACTACAATAAACTACAGTTTATGGAAAAACTTAGGGGTGTCTTACGAATAAGGCACCCTTTCCTTTAACTCTTATTCACTTATTCGCTTATTCGCTCACAACAACGTTTCGCAAAGAGCCAATGCCATCAACCGTAACTATTGCCTCATCTCCTGGATGTAAAGACCCTGCAGCATACGGCGTTCCAGTCAAAATCACATCTCCAGGAAGCAAAGTTGTAAAGCTTGAAATAGCCGCGATTTGCTCAGGAATATTGTGAATCAATCTAGCAGTTGTACCTTGAGCTTCAGGAACATTCTCACCATTTAACTTAAACGAAATGCGCGCATCATTCCATGAAAGTTCCGTTGTAATCCAAGGCCCCAACGGGCAAGAAGTGTCAAATCCTTTTGCACGCGTCCACATGGGATCCTCTCCTGCGCAATCAGTAAGAGTAACGTCATTTACACAAGTAAAGCCAAGCACGTATTCCATTGCATGGTCAACGCTTACTCGGCGCGCAATTTTGCCAATCACGACTGCCACTTCTGGCTCAAAATTCATATTGTGATCGCCAGCAGGGATAACAATTGGATCGTCTGGACCAATCACGCTTGTACTCGGCTTCGAGAAAATCACCATATCTTGAGCGCTATGCAACACTTCAGAAGATGCAGACAATTCTTCATCAGAACGATTGTCATAATTTTTTGCCAATCCGAGCACTTTTGAAGGAATTACTGGTGAAAGTAAGCGTATTCCATCCGCATCCAGCGCGTAACGTTTACCTGTAGGCTTTACTCCTTGAGGACTTAACGGATGACCCTCGAGAGCTACTAAATAATCTTTACCATCAGTTTCGTCTTTTTGAACGAAAGCGTATTGCGGAACTTCATTATACGAAAAACGTGCAATTCTCATAGTTCAAGATTACGCAACACACTACACATTTCGCATCGCAATAACTCACTTGCATTCAACGTCACACATTCCACGTCACAAAAACGCGTCACAAAAACGCACGCTACAACAACTCACTATACAAAAGCGCGCGGGCCAAAAATTGCAGAACCAATTCTAACCATAGTTGAACCTTCGGCAATCGCCCACTCAAAATCGCCGGACATTCCCATTGAAAGCTCTAATTTTGTGTTGTTTTGCACAATATTTTCAGTAGAATCCTGCGTAAGTTGTTCGCATACACAATCTCGAATTTCTCGCAATTTTGCAAAACCGCTTCTCACTATTTTTTCATCGTCCACACGCGCTCCAAGCGTCATAAATCCGCGCAACTTAAGTGCTTGCAGGCTAGATATAGCGAGAGCTTCGTCAATCGCACGTTCTGGCACACACCCCGATTTTGTAGCTTCTCCAGAAACGTTCACTTCCAGCATAACATCTGTGCAAAGTCCCAAATTTTGCGCGCGAGTAGATATTTTTTGCGCAAGTTCTACACTATCAACAGACTGAATCCCATTTGCAAGTGGCAAGACTTTGTTTATCTTATTGCTTTGCAACTGACCGATTAAGTAGAGTGGAATCTCGCCATTCACACCAACATTTAAGCCTTCTAAAGCAGCCACCGAGCGTAAGATTTCAGCTTTCGCAACTATTTCTTGCGGACGATTTTCCCCAATTACTCGCACTCCTGCTCTGAGCGCTGCCATAATCTCCCCAACATCTCGCGTTTTAGTTGCAGCAAGTAGCGTAACCGACTCAGATTTGCGCCCATAGTGCGATTCTGCCTGAGCGATAGCGTCTTGCACATTGTGCACACAATCGGCAATTTGACGCGCACGAACACAATCAACCTTAATATTCGCTAAATCTTTTTGCGTCATATATGCCATTTATTGCCCCAATCTATATATCGTAAAAACAGTCACACTAATTGAGGAATTTTATCACTATATTTACGACGTGCAGCTTCTGCAGTAACTCCAAGTGCGCGACCTATCGTATTCCACGATTGACCATTTTTGCGACTTTTATATACAGCGTCATTTATTTCTTTTTCAATTGCATGACGGCGATAATTCAATCTGCTCAATTCGCGAGATGGATCCCAGCGAGAATCCGAAGTTGGATCTCCTGGATTTGGTTCCGATTTTGCTTCCATTTCCTTTGATATGAGTTCGCCATACTCAGCAAGATCTTTTTGCTCTTCTTTACTCAGTTCACTAAATTTCATTTCAACCCTTCCTTTTCTAAATAACCTTTTCTTGCTTTCATCGCATGAACTATAAGTTCTTGCGGAAATCCACGTCTTCTTGCTGTGCCAATCTCGTACCAAACTGCTCCAGAAACTCCCGGACCAACATACATTATTGTTGGTGGATCTCTATCATAATTAACATATACTGGTCCTCTGGATTCTCGATATGCATGAAGTATATCGTTTTCTGAAACTCCATGCTTCAAAGCTGATGGCAAAATAATTGGCTCTTCATATTGATCCATATACACAACATTACATGCCAATATATGTTGCCGTCAAATATTGGCAAATACTATCTGCAATCATATGTAGTGGAATATATTAGTCGAGGAAGGGCACGTATTTGTCATCTAAGTTTGCGCGAACAGAATCCCATGGCGTTTTTTCGCTTTTAAACAACGCGAGCGCATCCGATGCACTCATATCTACTGGCTGATTTTGGCGCGAAATTTTGTATCCCAAAAGATACATACAATAACCAATCATGCGCTCGGCACTCCAACCAGATTCTCTAAGAGCACCCACATCTAATGAATGCTTACTTTTTGCGAGTCGCTCACCTTGCGCGTTGTCAATAAGTGGCAAATGCGCAAATTGCGGACGCACGTAATGCATGCCTTGAGCAGCAAAGAATCCCGACTTTTCAAGCAACTCGCCAATCCAAATCTGCAACGCTGCAGAACGCAACAAATCGCGACCGCGCACAATATTATTTACTCCGCTCAAAACATCGTCAACAACAACAGCAAGCTGATAAGAAAAAACGCCATCCGCGCGGCGAATCACCATATCACCTAAATCACGCGCAATATTAAAGGATTGCGATCCAAAAATCGCATCTTCAAAATCAATATTTGCTTGGCTTGAATCAGCCTGAGGCGCTGCAAGCCTTAAAGAATGTTGCTGATTATTTTGCAAACGCTTCTCGATTTGCGCCAAACCTTTCGCAGTTTTGCGAAGATTTCTGCACGTACCCGGATATCGTATAAATCCATCTCCTTCTTGAGGAGCAGCAATTGCACGAATATCAGAACGAGAACAAAAACAAGGGTAGATTAACAAGTCACCATCACTATCTCGCAAAGATTCTAGCGCTTCAAGAGCTTCTTGGTAGATTGCAATACGCTCATGCTGATACTCAGGCTCGCCAACCCAATCAAAACCAGCCCATTTTAGATCTTCAATAATTTGCTCACTCGCGCCTTCCGGCATTCGCTCAATATCAAGATCTTCCAAACGCAAAATCATGTGTCCACCTTGCGATTTTGCACAAAGCCACGCAGCCAACATTGCTACCATATTCCCAATATGCATACGCCCGGAAGGAGTCGGTGCGAAACGACCAATTGCAATAGTTGACTTAGAAAACATGATTTCGTCTTTCCTGATATCTTTCCTAATAACCTTCTTAATAAGCATAAACTTGCAAAATAAAAAGCGCGCAACGCATTCATACTAGCATTACGCGCTTCTTACAATCACAATCAAAAGCAATCAAAAACAAATGTTTTATACAAACAAGACCTTGTACATAAGCACACCCAGGATTGCGCCAGCAGTAGGAGCAACAACTGGAATCCACGCTTCACCCCAGCGAGAAGAGCCCTTGTGCGGGATTGGCAAAATCGCATGAAGCAAACGCGGCATAAGATCACGCGCAGGATTCAAAGCAGGACCAGTTGGGCCACCCATAGAAGTCACCAAACCCCAAACAACGAAGCCAACAACGATTGAAGCGCCAGCTAAATTCTTCTCACCCCATGGAGACTTAAGGCAACAAAGAGCTGCCAAAACAAGCACAAGCGTGCCAAAGAATTCGTTAAGGAAGTAATTAAGCTTGTTGTTATAAGCGTCCGTAGTGCAGAACGTACCAAGAATAGCTCCCGGCTCCTCAGTTTCGTTGTAGTGCGGCAAATAAGTTACGTACACAATAAGCTGGCCAACCAACGCACCCAGAAGCTGAGCTACAATATAAGGCGCAACATTTTGCCAAGGGAACATGCCATTTGCAGCCTGAGCAATTGTCATAGCAGGATTGATATGCGCTTCGGAAATTCCTCCGAACATTAGCACTGGGAACATCACGCCAAAACCATATCCCATGGCAATATTTAACCAACCAGCATGGTGTCCTTTAGTATTTTTTAATTCAACGTTTGCAACAGCACCGTTTCCAAAAATCATAAGAATAGCAGTGCCAATAAACTCTGCAGCCAACTTCGTCATAAACGAATATTGCATGGTCCTTCGATCCTTCTTACCTGTTTCAAACTCCGCACACGTAATCGCTCGCCAAAACTTAACGACTCATCGCTTAAGTATTGCTTAATAGCTTGTCGCTTAGCAACTCGCAATTGCGATTAGCACAGCATGGAACACAATACATCCTCATTTTCAAAGAAGCTAAGAAAATGAATTCCAACAATTATTCTTTGATAGTTTCCCTTATGCGCGCGACAGTCTGCACAAGCAGTAAAATCGCCCTCACATCAAAAGAGGCCCGCCATTTCGGCGAGCCTCTCATTCACAAAAACAATATCAGCGGTTTCATCTTCACAACAACATCGTTGCAACGGTTAAAGTCTAATGTTCCGTTCAACGTTCACGGATATTTTATCCATACACCTTTGTGGGTTTACCGCTCTATTTATTTGTTCTTGTATTTATTATTATGCTTTGCGTAGGGCACTTTGACAAGAACAAATAGCAATAAAATTTTATTTGTTAGATTATTGTCATAACTGTTAATTTTCATTCACAAAAATGACTTTATTGAATCATTTTGTTCATATAAAAGAGCACTATTGTTAAGTTGCGTTCACATTGAATAATTACCGGCGTGTCGCGCGAAGATAAATTACCTTCAATCCATCACATTTAAAGCGACACTCATTCGCATACATCCCTTCTAACGCATACAATTACGGATTATGGTACAGATTTTTGACGCTCCCTCGAAGGCGATTCTGCGCGGCCAAATTGCAGAACATATCGCCGAAGACGAAAAGGCAGAAAAACGTGAAGCTCGTGAGGGCGAGTTACCGTTGCCAAAAGATCGTTTCTTTGACCGCGAATTAAGCTGGTTAAAGTTCAATCGCCGCGTGCTTGAGTTAGCTCAAAACACTGATTTACCACTCCTTGAACGCGCAAACTTTGCCGCTATCTTCGCATCCAATCTTGATGAATTCTTTATGGTTAGAGTTGCCGGCTTAAAAAGGCGCATTGATTCCGGAATTGCTGTAACAGCTGCAAGTGGTTTAAGCCCTCGTCAGCAGTTGCGCGCGATTAGCGAAGTCACCCACCGCCGTCAAGATGAACATGCTCACTATGTAATCGACCACATTTTACCTGAGCTTGCTAAGCAGCGCATAGTTATGCTCAGTTGGGATAAGTTGACTAAGTCAGAGCAAGAAAGACTTTCAGATTACTACAAAAAGCAAGTATTCCCAGTCCTTACGCCACTTGCCGTTGACCCTGCACACCCATTCCCATACATTTCAGGTAAATCCATTAACTTGGCCGTTATTGTTGAAAATCCAAATTCTGGAAAATCACATTTTGCGCGTGTAAAAATTCCAGATAATTTAAACCGTCTTGTACCAGTTGACGATTTAACTGACGAAGAAGGCCGCGAAGAGCGCTACGGATTTATTACTATGGAGAAGCTGATTGCAGCACACTTGGAATCACTTTTCCCAGGCATGATTATTAAAGAAGCTCGTTCATTCCGCGTTACTCGCAATGAAGATATTGACGTTGAGGAAGACGATGCAGAAAATCTATTAAACGCAATGGAGAAGGAGCTCCTACGTAGACGATTCGGACCGCCTATTCGCTTGGAAATTTCAGATGAAGCTAGCCCATTCCTCTCTCAACTTCTTGCAAACCAATTGCGCGTAAGTCCTGAAGAAGTGTATCGCTTGCCTTCACCTCTTGACATGACAGTTCTTTTTGAATTACAGGCACTTGACCGACCAGATTTGAAGTATCGTCCGTTTATTCCAACTACAAATCGACAGATTGCAGAAGTTGAAACTAGCCACGCTCAAGATATTTTTGCTTCAATTCGCGAACATGATATTTTGCTACATCACCCATATGATTCCTTCTCTACGTCTGTGCAAGCGTTCTTAGCTCAAGCTGCAGCAGATCCGAAGGTTTTGGCAATTAAGCAGACTTTGTATCGCACATCTAGCAATTCTCCAATTATTGATGCACTAGTTGACGCAGCTCATGCTGGAAAGCAAGTACTTGCATTAGTTGAGATTAAGGCACGATTTGATGAGGACGCAAATATTGCTTGGGCTCGCAAGCTCGAACGCGCAGGCGTTCACGTTGTATACGGCATTGTTGGTTTGAAGACTCACTGCAAGCTTTCGCTTGTTGTCCGTCAAGAAGCAGAAGGATTACGCCGCTACTGCCACGTTGGTACAGGTAATTACAATCCTAAGACTGCTCGCCTTTACACAGATTTGGGATTGCTTACTTGCGATCCTGTAGTTGGTCAAGATTTAACTCGCTTGTTTAATCAGCTTTCAGGATATGCTCCAAAGTCAAGCTTCCATCGCTTGCTTGTTGCTCCTCGTACAGTTCGCACAGGTATTATTGCGCGAATTCAGCGCGAGGAAGCTGCAGCTCTTGCAGGCAAAGAAGCATGGATTAAGATTAAAGTCAATTCTGTAGTCGATGAGCAGACTATTGACGCGTTGTATCGCGCTTCACAAGCTGGAGTAAAAATCGATATTGTTGAACGAGGAATTTGCTCTCTTAAGCCTGGAATTGAAGGTTTGAGTGAGAATATTCGCGTTCGCTCCATTCTTGGAAGATTCCTTGAGCACAGCCGCATTTACGCGTTCGCTAATTCTTGCGGCCCTCAGATTGGTGATGGTCCTGCAAGTGGCCCAGAAGTGTGGATTGGCTCGGCTGATTTGATGCACCGCAATCTTGACCGCCGCGTTGAAACTTTGGTTCGAATTAGCGCACCAGATCAAGTTGAAGCATTGATTCAATACATTGATTTACAAATGGCTGATTCTACTGTTTCATGGTGGATGGATGGCGATGGCACATATACATTACATTCACGCGACAAAGAAGGCCGTCCGCTAGTAGACAGTCAAGCTTACTTGATTCGCACTCACACTCGTAAGCCTCGCGGTTCAAACTGAGCACAATAAACTAATAAACAATAAGCAAGAGTCAGATTCAGTAACATGTTTCTGGCTCTTGTTGTTTTTACTGCACCTTCTAATCTGGCTAAATATCAAGCGTTACAGCAATAGCCGAAATCTTTTACGTCACCATTTGCCAGTTTTAGGATGTTTTTTACGTCATTATTTGCCAGTTTTGGGAAGTTTTACACTGTGATCTTAGTGAAAATTTTAGGAAGTTTGGGTTATATAACAGAAATATCCGATTGACTCAGAGCACCAGCATCACAGTCATAAATGAAATCATCACAGTCACAGAAGTCAAAATGACTGTCATAAGTAGACACATCTCGGTCAAAATGCGCAATATCACTGTCAAAATATAGCCAATCACGTTCAAAATCGAAAAAATTACAGTCATATATACGAAAATCACTGTTACAAACGAGAAAAATGACAGTCACAACACTTTTATCACAGTCATGACTGTGATAAAATGACAGTGATGTTATGATAGAGTAAACAAACCATCTAACAAAATATTAGAAAAACAATTATTAAGTAACTTCCTCAACTAAATACAAAAACAAATTTAAGCATTAGCAAATCATTACTAGCCGCACATAACCACAGTGAATCAAGGAGCGAGCAATGACAATCGTAAACGAACAAATTAAAGACGCCATCGAACGACTGCGCATCCAAAAAACAGATGACTCCAATTATGAAGCAAAAAGCTGTGACGTAAAGCTCAGCGTAAGTGTGTGGGAAACAGTAAGTGCTTTTGCGAACACAAATGGTGGCACACTGCTACTCGGATTAGATGAAAGCAATAATTTTTCTCCAACAAAAAACTTTGATATTAACAAAGTTCGCGATCAATTTATTGAAGGAATAGGCGATGGTGGCGCAAACGGAGCACGGCTAACATATCCTCCAAGATACAACTTAGAAAGAGTAATCGTAGACGATAATTCTCAAATTCTAGCCATAAAAATCTACGAAAACCCTGCCGATAAAAAGCCTTGCTACATTACAGCTAAAGGAGATAAAGGCGGAAGTTACAAGCGCGTTGATGATAAAGACATTCGAATGTCGAATGATGAAGTTTACGAAATAGAAAACGCGTTACGTCCAAGCGATATAGATTTGTCGATTGTTAAAGAAGCCACAAAATCTGATTTAAACAAAGATTTAGTCGAAAATCTTATAGCAAGACGAGCGAACTCCAAAGCTTTGCGCGGAACTACAACAGAAGATGAAAAACTTACGCGTCTTAATATTACAGATAAGCAAGGGCGCGTACGAATGGCAGGACTTTTAACTCTTGGAAATTATCCACAGCAATTTTTCCCGCGATTATTTATTGACGTAACAGCTCACGCTGGAACAGAAAAATCTTCGACTGGAGTGCAACGTTTTATAGACCGCGAAGAATGCAGCGGAGCAATATCAGAAATGATTGAGGATGCAGTAAACGCAGTTATTAAAAATCTTCGAGTTAGCACATTTATTAACGGCGTTGAACGCATAGAAGAATCGGAGATTCCGCGAGAAGTTCTACGCGAAGCTATAGCTAATGCAGTAATTCACAGAGAATATCACGAATATTTTCAAGGTCAGCCTGTAAGCGTTGATATTTTCCCAGACAGGGTTGTTGTGACAAATCCTGGAGGATTATGGGGAGGAAAAACGCTTGATAACATTGACGATGGCGAATCGAAGTGCCGAAATGCCGCACTTATGCAATTGGCACAATACGCACCAATCGAAGCAAATAGAATTGGAGCAGGTGTAGTCGAAGGTCAAGGTAGCGGAATTGCGTTTATGATTAACGAAATGCAAGCATGGTCGCTGCCAAAACCACAATTCATACCTAGACTTGGATCTTTTAGTGTGATTTTGCAACGCGCAAAAGCAAAACTTCATAGCAACATAAATTACATAAATCAAGTAAATCGCTCTCAAATAACGGATTCTAACAAAAACTATGTTGACGAACACAATGGCACTGAACAAACAGTAGAAAATTACACACAAGTTGAACACACGCAATCGGAAAGCAAAAGGAATCCATTAAATGACGATATTTTGCTAACGCTTATACCTGTTGACTCTACAATAACAACTCCAGAATTAGCTGAACTAACTAAAAAGTCTCCAGAAACAATCAGACGACATTTGCGTAAGCTAATTGCAGAAAATAAAGTAAAAGCACTAGGAAAAGTAACAAGTAAGCAGCGAAAATATGCGAAAATCAGCAACTAATTTGCTCTAAGTCAATACTAAACTCCGCGCGCCCGCACGTCCACACGCGCCACTCACTTACACTAAATCTCAAGCGTTCCAGCTGCCAAATCGCCAGCCACAAACGGCATGAAATAAAATGGCATAGTCGCAATTTTCTGATTTGCGTCATAACCATAATTATTTTTAGAAACTTTTATTGCGAACTCAAACTTGTTATGCGTTGCAAACTTATTTAAAGAATTAAGTGTTCCTCTGCCTTTTTTAACATCAATCGGGAAAAGTTTGTTATTTGATTCAACTATAAATTCCAATTCTGAATCTGATTTTCCACGCCAATAAAACAGTTTTAAACCATTTGCGCTAAGTTCGTTTGCAACGTAATTTTCAAAGAAAATACCAGATAGTGTATTATCTCTTTCGTTTGAAATAAAAGATGCTGCATTCACTCCGCTTTGATACGAGAACATGCCAATATCGCACAAAAATAGTCGGAAATTGCTTTCATTCTCTTGCATAAGTGGCATAGTTATATGCTCTTTGAGTTGGAACGACTGATTAACAATATGAGTCATAAGCAGCCACTGAATAGACGTTGCAAAATCTCTAGTTCTACCGTCTTTTTTAATAAGACCAGCTGAAAAGTTTTTTGACTCCTTATTAAGCTCCCTAAAAATATTTTCAAATAGAAGCCGAGATCTTAAAATTGACTCACTGCTTGCCTGATACAATTCCATGTCCGCAAGATAATTGTCATACAGCGAGCGCAAAATCTCACGCGTTTCTAGTAAATCTTTGCGCTCAATATATGCTTCTACCGCTTCTGGCATGCCCCCAATTAGCAGATATTTATACACTTCATTTAACGCAAGATTGTGAATTTCTGTAGGCAGCGCTTGTTTAGCATCATAAGATTCACGCACCTTTGAATATAGAAGGCTGTTGTTATTTAGTAGAAATTCTCCAAAGGTCATTGGATAGATTGTTATCTGGTCGATTTTTCCTACAGGAAAAAGGAATTGGTCTTTTGCTGTTTTTTCAGCATTCTGCTTGCGAGATTCGCGATGCAATTTAATACGTACCATTGAGCCTGTTGCAATTACGCGAATTTTTCTAAAATCTTGGCAAAAATATTTAAGCGACGAAATAATGTTTGGACATTCTTGAATCTCGTCAAAAATCAGCAACATGCTTTCATCTATAGGCTTTGAAAATCGCAAAGACAAGTATTCGATAATTTTTTCTGCGTTTGCTGTGCTTTCGCAAAAGTTACGAACCTCATCTTCTTTTTTAAGATCGATGTAAATATAACTATTTTTATAATATTTTTCCGCAAAAAGTTCTTTTACTAGATATGTTTTACCAACCTGGCGCGCACCCCATATAATTAGCGGCTTACGATTCGGCTTTATGTTCCAGGCGATTAATTTTTGTAATGCTAGTCGTTCCATGGCTTACTCTTTTTATTGTTGATATTACAACGATTATACCATTATTTGCCAGTTTTAGGATGTTTTTTAAGCAATTATTTGCCAGTTTTGGCATGTTTTTTACGTCACCATTTGCCAGTTTTAGGATGTTTTTACACTGTGATTTTAGTGAAAATTTTAGGAAGTTTGGGTTATATAACAGAAATATCTGATTAGCCCAGAGTACCTGCATCACAGTCATGCCAATGATAAACGTAAAAGATTACGGCAAAACTAAAAGTTGCGAAAGAAAACCGCTAAAATAGTGAACATGAGTGCAGTAACAACGCGATACGTTGAAGCAGCAGGCGGAATCATTTACCGCAAGCGCAATATAGATAGCGCAAACACGTGTGACTTCAAAAAAACAGGCAATCAAATAAGTGACGATGACTTTGAGCTTTGCCTAGTTTATCGTCCTAAATACGATGATTGGAGTTGGCCAAAAGGAAAAAACGAAGAAAACGAATCATATCGTCATACAGCAGTGCGCGAAGTTGGCGAAGAAACCGGCTATGCAGTAACACTTGGCCCTCATATTGCTCAAATCGAGTATCCTCTTGACCACGAAGGCAAGAAGCAATCTACCTCTAAAAACAGCAAAAACAGTAGCTCACCGCAAAATAATCAATCAACAGTAATTAAACGCATTCACTACTGGATGATGCGCGAAATAAACGAATCTACAGCATCAAAGAGATTGCCATCATTTGGACCAATAAAGCCAGCAAAACGCACGGAAATAAGCAATATTTTATGGCTAACTCCTTCAAAAGCTCGTAAAAAACTTACTCATGACAGCGACAGAGAAGTATTAGATGCTTTCTTAGAACGACTTCACACATGCCGAGCAAGATATAGCACTTTAATACTAGTAAGACACGGAAAAGCAGAATCTCGAAAGACTTGGCAAGGCAGCGAAGCAACTCGCCCAATTACACCTCTTGGATCAGCAGCATCTTACGCACTTGCGCGAGAGCTTGCTTGCTACGCGCCAAATAAGATACTTTCATCACCTTGGAAACGTTGCGTAGAAACAATTGGATTTTTTGCCAGCGATTGCTCAATGAAAATTGAAGAAATACCGGAGCTTACTGAAGATTATCACGAAAAAAATCCTCAAGATACGCTTAACGTGCTTATAGACACAATAGCTCAACTTGTTCATTGTGATAAAAATGATAATTACGCAACAACAAACACAACAAGTACAACAAACACAGCTAACACAACAAGTACAACTGCAATGTGCCTGCACCGACCTATTATCGGCTCATTCTTTGAATATTTGCGAAAAATTACAAATCCTAAAGCACATAAGCGCATTCTAAGTATGCGATCTCCATACATGCATACTGGAAGTGCAATAGTTTTGCATATTATAAACACTCCTAAAGGTGCTCGAATTATTGACATCGAAAGCGTGATACCAATTGTCTACTAGCCTTCATTCACAATCAAGTTCCATTCATTCTAGCCGTTCTGCTTTTATGCCAAATCCAATAGGAGAAAATCGCCCAAGCAGACCTGCACAAATAGATCCTGCAATGCTTTCACAAATTGAAGGTGGCGCAGATCCACAAATAATCAATGAGATTAGCCATACCTCTGCTGCTGTTTTACTTAATCGCGTGCACAAAACTCAATCTCAAGAAATCGTTGAACGCGTGCTGAATTTGGTTGAAAATGAAGGTATTGACGTTATCGCAGATTTGTGGAGTAGCTCTGAAGCAGAGTCACTACCTGGAATGTTGTATAGACTATATTTATTGCGTATGTCACTTAGAAAACAGCGTGAATCGTATGCTGAATATTGGCATATAGGAGAACCTGAAACCACGAGTGCTTCTGCTATTACAGGTATAGATGAAACACCTACAGGAGAAGATATTGCTCGCCTTGCTGATTCCATTCTTTCAGGTGCATTTACAGGTGATTTCGCAATAGCGCTGCATCGAGCTTCTGCATTTACTTCGATTATTTCGCGTGGAATGCATAAATATGCAGAAAAACTATCAAATAATACAAAAAACTATCAATCTTCTAATAAAAATACGCAAAAAATAGCAAAAATTCTACATATCTCAGCAAATCTTCATACACTTTCATGCAATTTCAAAAATGGCGCTGCGTTATGGAAAGCTGGAAAACTTGATTAAACTCACTCGGCGCGCTGAATAATAAAAACAGGTATACTCGAAATTGACGCTGGCTTGCGTTTAAGCCCCGGGCTCCATTTTTTGCCGCTACGAGCGGCGTTTGCGCCGACAGGCGCTTTCGTAAGTCAGCGTTTTAACTATTACTTTGTTTATATTTTCTTGAAAATTTCACGGCACGCCGATAGCTAACATGCCTAGCTTGTTTTAATCTAGAAGGTATGGATCTTCATGTTTTACATCATCCGCTGGTGGACCACAAGCTCACCGTTTTGCGTGATAAAAATACACCATCTAATATTTTCCGCGAGTTAGTTTCAGAGTTAGTGACTCTTGAAGCTTACGAAGCGACTCGTAATTTGGAAGTTAGCGATTACGAGATTGAAACTCCTATTTGCAAGATGACTGGCAAGCATTTAAATCGACCACGCCCAATGGTTGTGCCGGTTTTGAGAGCCGGACTTGGCATGCTCGATGGCATGACTCGCCTTCTTCCAACCGCTGAAGTTGGATTCCTCGGAATGAAGCGCGATGAGCAAACACTCGACATAATTACTTATGCAAATCGTTTGCCAGAAGACTTAACAGGTCGTCAATGCTTCCTTCTTGACCCAATGCTTGCAACCGGCGGTACTCTTATTGCCGCTACACATTACTTAGCAGAGCGCGGCGCTAAGGATGTTACTGCTATTAACATTTTGGCAGCTCCAGAAGGCTTAAAGCGTTTAGAGAAGGAGATTGATCCTTCTATTGACTTTAAGGTTGTTGTTTGCGCTGTTGACGAGAGTTTAAATGATAAAGCTTACATAGTTCCAGGCCTTGGAGATGCAGGCGATCGCTTATATGGCTTAATTGATTAATATTTGATACGTGTATAAAACGAAATCAAATCAAATCAAAACTAGTCAAAACAAATCAAAACTAGTCAGACGCTAAGCAAATTTATCAAAAACTAAAAACTAAAAAAACTAGTCAAAACTAGAAATAGCCTGCTGATTATCGCAATAATTTTGCAAAATTCAGCAGGCTTTTATATTAAGCATCAATGTTAAGCGAACACTCCGCAATGTTTCTCAAAACTCACACAAACAAACTCACATATGCAAACTCACACAAGCAAACTCACATAGGCTGAGATTGCTCTTGAGCCATATCTTCAAACTTAGAGTTAATTCCACGAAAAGCAAGTTTAAATGTGTCTGTAGGGCCGTTACGATGCTTTGCCATAATAATATCGGCCTCACCTGGGCGTTCTTCCTTATTATAAAAATCAGGACGGTGTACTAAAAACACAACGTCTGCATCCTGCTCAATAGACCCAGATTCGCGCAAATCTGAAAGTTGAGGTTTTTTATCATTTCTCATTTCAGGTCCACGATTCAGCTGACTTAACGCAACAACCGGCACTTCAAGCTCTTTTGCTAATAACTTTAACGCTCGAGAAAAATCAGAAACCTCTTGCTGGCGGCTTTCCACGCGCTTGCCAGAACTCATCAGCTGCAAGTAGTCAATTACAACTAATTTCAAATCATTAGTCTGCTTTAGACGACGACATTTTGCACGAATTTCCATTAAACTCATATTAGGACTATCGTCAATAAATAATGGTGAATCCTTCATCATATCCCAAAAACTATTAAGCTTTGCCCATCGATCAGAAGTAATTTCTTCAGGATGACGTAAAGCAGTTAACGGTATATTTGTTTCAGCAGCAATAATACGTTGAGCTAACTCAATTTTGCTCATTTCCAAAGAGAAAATAATAGATGTCATATTATGATGCAACGCAGCAGAACGAGCAAAATCGACTCCGAGCGTAGACTTACCCATAGCAGGCCTACCAGCTACAACAATCATCTGCCCAGGTTGCAAACCTTGAGTTACGTTATCGATATCTCTAAACCCTGTAGGAATACCGCTAGATATGCCATTAGTTTGAAGATCATCAATCTGATTTAACGTAGTTTCTAACACAGAACCGATAGACACATAATCTTGATGAACTCGCCCAGTGCTCATCTCATATACTTCTGCCTGAGCAAGATTAACAATATCTTCAGCAACAGAACCATTCGCAGAATAACCCATTTGAGCTATTTTTGTACCTGCTGTAATTACGTTACGCAAAATAGCGTTTTGATGCACTATATTCGCATAATATGTGGCGTTTGCAGCAGTAGGAACTGAAGCGACTAAACTGTGCAAATAATCTGCACCGCCAACCTTTTCCAAATCACCATTTTTCAGTAGTTCGTTGGCAACAAGAACGGAATCCACAGGCTGAGATGCAGAAAAAAGAGTGATAATCGCATCATAAATAGTCTGATGTTGAGGAAGATAAAAATCCGAAGTTTCTAGATCTTGCGAAACTTCACCTATAGCATCTTTACTCATAAGCATGCCGCCGAGAACAGCCATTTCAGCATCTGCATCGTGCGGAGGAATACGATCAAATACATTACGATTATCTGAGGATGAAGAATCCTGACTCATACTACTAACATACCTCACAATGCTGTTATTGAAAGCGATAGACACTTATTCGCAATTTACATTGCATATAAAGATACTATGCATTACTTTTTATAAAAACGAGTATAAACGTGTGCAAGTATTACGCGCGAGAAGCAAGCTATACATTTATTGACAAATAAAGATGCCTGAAATGCATAACACAAATTCCTGAAAAATACAAATAGAAGAAAATTTGAAAAAAGTTATTCGCAAGTTATACACACTTTTATCCCCAATATGTGGATAACTTCATTAGATATCCACATAGAAACGCCCAATATGTGGATAACTTCATTTTTTATCCACATTACACACTCCGTGCGTGTCGAAAAATTAAAACATATAAGATTTCCAATTAAAAACATTGAAAAATAAAAGCCACCGACTTCAACAAGAAATCGATGGCTATAACTTAATCTAATTAGATCTTTTATTCGCTTTGGCTTATATTCCAGACTATTTGCGCTTTCGACGACGACTGCGCGACGAGCTCTCAGAACCAGCCCCAGAACCAGAGTTATCCGAATTATTAGAGCTATCAGAGCTATTCGCATCAGAATCACTCACAGAAGAATCAACACCTTCACTAACTTCGTCATGCTTATCTGAGCTATCATCTAACGAATCAAGATTTACTGAATCAACACTATTAGCTGAAGAATCAACAGACGAATCAACAGACGGATCTTCATCTAATTTGTTAGCAAAGTCAGATTCTAATTCACCAGATTCCAATTCACCAGATTCCATTGCATCTTCATTTGCTTTATTAGCATCAATATTTAACTCACTGATATCAGAATCAAGCACAGAATCCACTTTAGATTGCTCAAGTTCCGTAGAAGAACTTTCAGATGAAACATCATCCACGTCCAAAGAAACAGGCGTTAAAACCGCCATTTGAGTTTTGCCTTGAGTAGCATCTGAAACTTCAACAACAGCACCAGAACGAGCTTGAACTATAGAAGAAAAATCATAAGCGCGCTCGCCTTGATCTGCCAAATCAACACCTTTACGTTCTTTAGCTTCAGATATACGCCAACCAAATAGTTTTTCCAAAGCAAAAGCCAGTACTGCCGTAATAACTCCAGCATATAAAATTACAATGCAAATTAAGCAAATTTGCGCAACAAGCTGATGCCAATCTCCAACAACAAGAAGACCTTTGCCATCAGCAAACAATCCGACTGCAAGCAAACCAATAATTGCAGCAACGCCATTAACACTAACTACATGCAAAGCACCATCATAACGAGCAAAAACATGCGAGTAGGAAACTAATGACGTTACAACACCAACGAACACACCAAGTAAAAGCGCCCATAAAGGAGCAATAACATTAGCAGATGCAGAACTTGCAGCAAGACCAGCCATAACGCCAGAAGCCGAACCTAAAGCTGTAAAGCGCCCAAAACGTAAACGCTCAGTAACTCCCCATGCAAGCATTGAAGCAGAAGCTGTAATAGTTGAACTAATCCAAGAATAAACTGCAGCTCCAGGAACTCCCATAGAAGAACCAATCATTAAGCCAAGCCAGCCAAACCAAATGATAAAAATTCCAAGCATAATAAAAGGAACATTGTGAGGCTGTCGCGCTCCAACTAAAGACTCTTCACTCATAGAATTAGCATCAGATAACGAACCTTCAGAAATATCTTTTGTAAAACTATCATTTGCAGCATGATTACCATTAGAACGAGCAACATCATTCCACAATGCTTGCTCTAATTTCCCTTTACTATGATTTTTACTATTTGCTTCGCTCTTTGCAGCAGAACTTGCATGAGAAGAAACAGAAAATACACCTTTTGCGTGAAGAATAAAACGCTTCAAAGGGAACTTCGCATGACCGCCAATAATAAACACGATTGCTAAAGCTGAAACAGCAGCAGCTAAATTAAGAGTTGAACCACCAGCAAAATCATGGATAGAAACTCCTAAAGCTTGCGAAATAGCGCCCTTAGCAGAAAGCAAACCACCACCATACACCATATGCATAAGAGGAGAGAATACTAGTGTAATCCAGACTGCCACAAATATAAGCCAAATCGCATAACGAACACGACCTGCGAGCGCTCCAGTAATCAAAGAAACAGCTACAATAGCACACGCCAATCTAAAAGCTGCAGGGAGTTCATTTGCAATACCAGAGCCAACATCCATAGATGTAAATATCCCACTGTCTGACACCATGGAATCACGGAATAGCAGACCGCTCATAGGATCTCCAAAAATCCCACCCAACATATCTTTTCCCGCAAACGCAAGTGACCAACCCCATAACGTCCATACAATAGTTGTTACAGCGACTGCTCCAGCAGAAAGCATCATCATGTTAATCATAGAAGTTGCTTTCTCGCGCCCTCCGTAGAAAAGCGCAATACCAGGAGTAATAATAAATACCAATGCTGCAGCCAATAACGCTAACTGCGGATCTATTGCGGTCATATATCACCTCAATTATTTGATTTTATGCAACTTACAATTTTGTATTTAACATCTATATTTATTGTACCCGTAAAACAAACAGACAACTAAAATCTGAACATATTCACACATTCATGCAATAGTAACTTTGTCAAATTTGTCAAATTCGCCAAATTCATTACATTCGCAATACTCGTTATAGTCAGCGAATGCGCTAAATCGCCATATGCGTACAAAAATCGTTAATTCACAAAAGTATGCTCATGAAAAAATTTTATACTTAAATCTACATAACAACATAAATATTACGAAAGTATTCCGTCTACAAAACTTTCTGGTTCAAACGGAGCTAAATCATCCGGTCCTTCACCTAAACCAACGAGTTTTACAGGCACACCAAGTTCTTTTTGAACGGAAATCACAATTCCACCTTTAGCAGAACCATCAAGTTTAGTTAAAACTACACCTGTTATACCGATAGCTTCAGCAAATACTTTGGCTTGAGCCATTCCATTTTGACCAGTAGTTGCATCAAGAACAAGCAATACTTCATCAACAGGAACAGTCTTCTCTATAACTCTGCGAATCTTTCCAAGCTCATCCATCAAGTTTGACTTATTTTGCAAACGGCCAGCAGTATCCACTATCAACACGTCAACATTAGATTTACTAGCTTGCTCAGCTGCATCAAAAGCTACGGAAGCAGGGTCAGCACCATCTTTATAAGAACGAACAACAGGTACATTAACAGCACTTGCCCAAGTTGAAAGCTGATCTGCAGCAGCAGCACGGAACGTATCTGCAGCAGCGAGAATTACGGAATGATTCTCAGACACAAATAAACGAGCCAACTTCCCAGCTGTCGTAGTTTTACCCGTGCCATTAACTCCAACCATCATGATTACACTCGGATGATTAGAATCTGATTTATCAACATTCAAACGCCGATCAGTTTTCTCACCTACAAGTTCTAAAAGCCTTGAACGCAAAGATGACCGCACGTCATCAGGATTCGAAACTCCGGTAATCCGCGCATCTTTTCGCAAAGATTCCACAAGTTCTTCACTTGCTTGAGCTCCAACATCTGCTAAAAGTAAAGTATCTTCAACTTCTTCCCAATCAGATTCTGCAATATGATCTTTACTTAAAATCGTAAATAACGCGCGTCCAAAAGGATTTTTACTATTTGAAAGCCTAGCGCGCAAACGCTGAATACGAGAAGAAAGAGATTGAGGAAGATCCTTAGGCTTTTCCTCTATTTCATCACTTTCATCACTCGCGTAAGCTATACCTGATTCGTCGCTTTCTTGAGATTCACTAGTTACATTGGATTCCTCAGCTGCATCAGTTTCACTGCTAGAATCAGGTTCTTCAGATTCACTAGATTCTTCAGATTCACTAGATTCTTCAGATTCACTAGATTCACTACTAGAGCTACATAAATCGGATTCAGGAATAGATTGCGATTCGATGCTATCACGAACACTCTTGTTACTCACATTCTTTTTATTCTTCGAATAAAGTATATAAATAACAAAAATTACAATAAAAAGTGCTACTAAAATTGCAGGAATTACAAATTCACTAGAAAAAAGTGCGAACAAACTAACCAAATTAAACATATATTAAGCATATGAAACTAAAAGTGCATAGACAACATAAAATAATAATTTTTTTATTACTTTTTCACATTATAAACAATAATTTACTATATTAAACATTTGCTTAAAACGAATCATTTTGAGATTAAACAAGACTTAAACAGGATTAAAACAAGACTCAAAACTTCACCTAGTTAAATGAGTTTTCTAAAATTAACTACTTATATACACTTATACGCTTATATACACTTATTGCTTAAAATAATTCACAGCATTAAAACAGTAAGGAGAAAAAATGGATTTTTGCACGAGCGACTTCGAGAAGAACAACACCGCAAAAACATATGACACAGACGCGTCAAGCCAAGCAAACAAATTACAAATTCACGTATATGGAGCAGATTGGTGTGGAGATTGCATCAGAGCTAAATCTGCTCTTAACAGATATGGTGCTGAATTTGTATGGCACGATATTGAATCTGAAGAAGGTGCAGAAGAAAAAGCAATAGAAATTAGTGGTCAAAAACATATTCCTGTAGTAACTTTTCCAGATAACTCGTTTATGGTTGAACCATCTGCAATACAAATTAAAGAAAAATTGGATTCTCTAAAATAAATGAAATAAACACAAAAACAGTAATAATCAAAGATTAAGTTTATAAGTTATATGTATTTTCAAATCAACACGCGGAAATTTTCTACATTTACTTAGTCTTTCAAATATAGTATACTTTTCATTTGTTGCCCCTTTAGCTCAATTGGCAGAGCAGCGTCCTTTTAAGTCGTGGGTTGTGGGTTCGAGTCCCACAGGGGGCACTTTGTGAAATCTTAAGCAAACATTTCATCGTGTTTCGCTTAAGATTTTTTGCTTATAATCACAAGTTTCATGCTATTTCACATCAGCACTAATAAAATTCTGCTTCACACGATCAAGCAATTATAAACACTTGAACAACACTACACTGTGAACACAAAACAGTAAGCAATATGCAAAACACTAATCAATACGCAAAACACGCATAATAAAAATATTGGCTTGCAATACCTGACTAAATATTTATCTAAATACTTAGTCAAATCAATTGCAAGCCAATATTGTCTATAAAACTTTAATTATTACAATGGTTAATTATCACAATGGTTAATTATTTACTTACTAACCTACTAACCGATCCACTTATTACTTATTGCGCAAGTTATACCACCACAACATGCCAATAATTCCCAACAAGCCAATCAGCTCTAAGCAAAGATTAAACCATCCTATTTTTCCTACACCAATAATTGTTAGTACAACAAATACCAAATATAGGATTATTTTACCTGCAATAATTAGAGCATTTTTCAATTTCTCACTCATTTGATACCTCCCATATTTGAGGTTTCAAGCAAACGCTTTTGCACGATTGCATAGAATATAAGAACAGGAACCATCACAATAACCATGCCAGCATATAAACGACCATAATTCGTAGATGCCTTCTGAGTTTGCATAAGATTTAACAAACCAACCTGAACAGTACGATTCTTACCAGTCATCAAAGTCATAGCAATAATATAATCATTCCAATAGCTTAAGAAGTTGAACAACATAGACATTGCGATTGCAGGCTTTGCCATAGGGAAGAATACACGAACCATAATCTTAAATTGTGAAGCACCATCAATCATTGCAGCTTCTTCATAAGCTTTAGGGATTGACGCAAAGTAATCTTGCAAAAGGAATATTGTAAACGGCAAAGACATTACAGCGTATACAAGAGCCAACACAAATATGTTGTCTAAGAAAATACCCTCTGGCAAAAATTCCATAACAAGCTTATCTGCTCCAACAAGCATTAAGAATATAGGAACAATGATGTAATTCGCGTTAATAAACAATCCGCATTGGACAGCTATTTTTAGCAAACGCTTACCAGGAAAGTTAAATCTAGCTAAAGCATACGAACATGGTAATGCAATAATCAAAACTAATATCATCGCTAATACTGTTACGATTACCGAAGTACCAAAGTACTGTCCTAAATGAGCATCTACGAAAGCATCCACATAATTTTGCCAATGTATACTTTTTGGCAAATCCCAAGGGCTTCCATAAAATTCACTTTTATCTTTGAACGAAGCAATAAACACCCAAATAGTTGGTATAGCAATACTTAACGCAGCTATAGTTAAAACTATTTGCCCAACAATTCGACTAAATCCCCACTTACTACCATTACCGCGACTTGCACGACTAATAAAAGACTTCATAATCCACACCTTCTTTAATGCTGGAGCACTTCACTCTTCGTAACCATGTTCACAATCATCGATACAACAAAGCTAAACACGAAGATAACTACTCCAATTGCCATACCGTAACCGTATGCAGAATTGCTATATGCTTGCGAATACATGTACCCAAGCAAAACTTGCGATGCGTTATCAGGACCGCCATTGGTCAAAGCCATCACAAGAACGAAGCTCAAATTAACAGAGCTTAAGATAAAGAACGTCAGCGTTGTACGCAAATTCTGCCAAATAAGAGGAATTGTAATTGAGAATAATTGCCTTGTTTTACTAGCGCCATCAATACGCGCAGCCTCGTATACTTGCGGATCAATTCCAGCCATTGAAGACATATACATAACCATGTAATAGCCTAATGACTGCCACAACATAGCGAATCCAATAGAATAAATTACAATCCTCTGATTACCTAACCATACTTGTTGCAAAGAATCCAAATGGAACAAGCCAAGCAAACCATTTAATAAGCCATATTTCTGATCATAAATTGATGAGAAGATAGCTGCTACAACTACGATTGAAAGAACTGCAGGCACATATAAGATAAAGCGTATAAGACTACTACCTATAATACGATTTTGCATAAGTATTGCCGCAAAAATAACAGCTAACGGCAACGTAATCGAAGTGACTACCACCAATAGCAAAACCGTATTTTGGAATACGTGTACAAAATTCATATCTGTAAAAAGTTTTTGGAAATTGGCAAAACCAACAAATTTTTTATCGTCAGAGTACCCACTCCACTTATATACAGACATTCGGAAAATATTTATTGCAGGTATAAAAATGAATATTAACAATAGAATTGCTGTAGGCAACGAGCACAAAAGACCAAACCGCGCGCGTTTTTTGTCCAAATCAGTGGTCACACCTTTTTTAGTCAAGCTCCCCAACGATTGCTTAAGACTTAACATCATACGTTCCTTTTTTGTAAAAAATAGATAAAACTTTACTACACATACTGACAAGCAATCACAACAACTTTGTTATCCTTTGTAAGTCACTATTTATAAAGTCTGAATAATCAACATTATAAACGCATGAATCTAATCAATTTTCAAGTAAAGGCGAGCACCCACAGCGGTAACTGCCGAGTGCCCGCCTTATACTAGGTGAATTAAATTCACATGCTTAAACGGACGAACTTACTACTTTGCAGCAGCATTCAAAGCATTACTTGTATCATTAATTTGATCAATCCACTGCTTCAAAGTCTTTTGCTTGGATGCAATAGAATCAACCGTGTTATACAAATCTTCCTTAATGTTCTTACCTTCTACAGAAGCTGTAGTAGAGAATGAACCGGAAACAGCCTTAACATTAGGCTCATTGTATGCATCATAGAAGAGCTTCATATCTTCACTGACCTTTTCTGGCATACCCTTAATTGGCTGTACAGCACCGGTCTTAACGAAGATATCAGCAGCCTTGTCGGAATACAAGAACGCCATGAACTTCTTAGCTTCTTCCTTATGCTTTGCCTTAGAAGGAATCCAAACAGCTTCAATAGTGGTATTGATATAACGAGTTGCATCCTTGCTTAAGGTTGGAACTGGAGCGAAGCCCCACTTGAATCCATCCATACGAGGAGCATCCTTCATCTCATTAACAATCCAAGTTCCATTTGGCATGAACAGTGACTTTCCATCCAAAATAGACTGCTGATTCTTAGTGAAATCTTGTGCATTTGCATAACCTACGGTATTTGGATTCAAGTACTCAGTAACAAGCTTGTTGGCAATAGAAAGTACTTTCTGTGCCTTATCTGTCTTCCAAACATCCTTCTTATAAGTCATAACATCCTTGAAGAAGTCTGGACCGCCAACATCAGCGATGAGAGCGTTGAAGAATGCATCAAAGTATCCAGCTGTAGGATATGTGAACAGCGAGATGCCCTTTGCTTTAGCTTCGTCACCAAGCTTAAACATTTCATCCCAAGTTGTTGGAACTTTCCAACCATTCTTTTCAAGCAAAGCCTTGTTGTACACTAAGCCAGATGGCGAGTAATACATAGGCATAAGGTATGTATCAGAATTTCCATAAGGGTTTGTATACAAACCAATCACACCATCAACAAGCTTCTCTTTAACAGTTTTGCTTTCTCCAGGAACTTTGATATCCAGAACGTCATTCAACTTCTCAAGAGCCTTATCCTTTAACAAAGTTTCTGTTAATCCAGAAGTAGAACCTTGACCAAGCTCAACGATATCAGGATAATTTCCAGCCTTCATACCTGGAGTGATTTCGTCTTCAATCTTCTTAGAAGTGACTAAATCAATCTTTACATTTGGATTAAGCTTCTCATATTCCTTTACAACATCTTTGTAAATCTGAGAACCGTATCCGCCTTCAAAAGCAGCGAACTTAAGTGTTACTTTACCGTTGGCACCAGTTGAACTACCGCCACCGCAAGCACCAACACCAAGTAACATCGCGCCAGCGCCCAATGCTGCAACAAGACGCGTTAGTTTGTTAAAACAAGACATTCTTGTAACCTCCTATTTATGCCGAAACGGTCTAGCAACCTTGCTTCAACTGATCGACGTTTTGTTATGTGCTTCCTCACACATCTTTAATTGTACACTATGTTTCCAAAAAAACAAATAAAATTTTCAAAAGTTTTAATAATCTTTAATATAAGGGCAAAAATAAGCATTCATAAAGGATGACATTCGCGTACTAAATACGAAAAATACAAGATGTTATTCACAGCTTATGTATCCAATTATAAAAACGTATATAGTGTTGACCTATACTAAATATGGACATTATAGAATTTCTAAAACTACATATACGAAAAATAGTACAATGGACTGCTCGTTGATTATGTAAGCAGCCCATTATGTTATAAATATTTTTGCAAAAACAAGTAATAAAAACTACTAGTATTTTTTGCAACACGCTTAGATAAAGTTTAACTAAGTTTTATATAAATTTTAGATGATAGTCAGCTAAGTTTTATATAAGATTCACGTGAAACTTAGCTAAGACACACCTAAAGCTACCTAAGATTTAGCTAAAGCTCACATAAAACGAACCTAATATTTAGCTAAAACAGGATAGCAAGATTTAAGAGCAAAATATTGACGAATATCAGTTATACGAACTCGCAATGATGCAGCATAAATCGCACTGAAGCGAATAATTCTGCGATACCCTACAGACTCAACTTCACTAACGCAATGTTCTACACCATCTACATCAGTAATACTAATCTTTACTTTTTCAATATGCTGACCTCTTCTTATATCTTCTTCAAGAACAAGAGCATCTATTATTAAAGGATTAGAAAATTCAATAAACAACCCTATTGGCTTATTACAACAAAAAACTTCTTCTTGATTGCGATTAAGTAAAGCTTGAAGATCACCTTCGTAATCTGTAGGATTTTCTACACTAATCTTCACTTCCTTACTATCACGCAACGCTCGTTTATTAAAATCAGAAATCTTCTGACCAAACTCTTGTAAAACTTTAACATCAACGTCAGCAATCAATCCATGAGAATTTGGCGGAACATTCAACAAAAGTGTAGAATTACCTCCTACCGACTTACACCATATATCGAATAGCTCGTCAGCGCTGCGAACAGTATCATCATCACTTTCGTGATAAAACCATCCTTTACGAATAGACGTATCAACTTCTGCAGGATACCAGCATAATGATCCTTCATAAGAATCCAACACTTTTATAGAACCTAAATCCTCATCAGTAGAAGAAAACTGTCGAGAAAACTCACCATCATCAGCTTTTTGAGATTTTGACGCAACTGTTTCAGCACTGCGCAATTCAGTAGGCAACACACTCCACTCATTAGCTCTAGCATGACCAGCCTCATTACCACACCATCTAACATCTGGCCCGCAAACGCTAATAACAGCTTCAGGTTGAAGCGCGCGAATAGTGTCATAAATACGCTGCCAATCATAAGCCTGCGTTTTGCCATTTTCACCTTCACCACAAGCACCATCAAGCCAAACAGAGAAAATAGGTCCATAACTAGTTAATAACTCTACAAGCTGATTTATGTAAAAATCGTTATACGCTTTACCAGTTCCATATGATTTTTCAGTTCTATCCCATGGTGAAAGATATATTCCAAATTTCATATGATGCTTGCGAGCAGACTCACTAACTTCACGAACTATATCACCTTTACCATTCTTAAATGGAGAATACTGTAACGTATGTTTTGTATATGCAGATGGCCACAAGCAGAATCCGTCATGATGTTTGCATGTAAGGATCACTCCTGTCATTCCAGCAGATTTCAAAGCATCAAGCCACTGATCTACATTGATCTTATCTGGATTAAATAAAGATGGATCCTCATGACCTAATCCCCATTCTCGATTAGTCATAGTATTCATGCCAAAATGTATAAAACCATACATTTCCATGCTCTGCCAAGCAATCTGTCGCGCAGTAGGTTTCACGTTTGCAAGATAATTTTTATTCATAATTACACCATTCTTATTCACATCAACGCAACATTACATTGAATAACAAATTGTACATATGTTAGCAAAGAGTAAATAAAAGTACACATTTTTAATTTTCAACTTTGATAAATGATAATAAGGGGCAGAAGACTGCTATAAGAGCAAATCTTCCACCCCTA
>NZ_KQ961873.1 GCF_001563665.1 Gardnerella vaginalis
TTTTTTGTAAAAGAGCATCACCAATATATTTTTCATTTTGCAAGATGGTTTTAATATTAGACAAGTGCCATTTTAAATGCCCGGCGCCATTTTTAACACCGTCTTTTTCAAGACCCTCCGCTATATCTCTAAGGCTTAATCCTTCTAAATATTCTCTATAAATTCTTCTTACGACTTTTGCTTCCTGTTCAAGAATTACAAGATTCCCCTCATCGTCTTTTGTGTATCCTAAAAACCAGTTATGGTTGATTTGCACTTTCCCTTCCTGGTAGCGAAACTTAAGTCCAAGCTTCACATTCTGAGAAAGCGACGCTGATTCCTGTTGAGCTAAAGAAGCCATGATAGTAAGCAATAGTTCTCCGCTTGCTTCCATGGTGTTGATGTTTTCTTTTTCAAAAATGATCGGAATGTTTTTGTCTTTCAACTGTCTAACAAACTTTAAACAGTCGATAGTGTTTCTCGCAAAACGGCTAATCGACTTAGTGATAACCATGTCTACTTTGCCACTCATGCAATCGTGGATCATGTCATTGAAACCGACACGTTTTTTCGTACTAGTTCCTGAAATACCGTCATCAGCGTAGATACCGGCAAACTCCCAGAGAGGATTTCTTGAAATATAATCCGTATAATGCTGAACTTGCGTGTCATAACTTGTTGCCTGTTCTTCACTGTCAGTACTGACACGACAATACGCTACTACTCTTAACTTCGGCTTATCTTTATGCTTATCTACCGTATTCCCCGCTATTTTTCTTGGTGGAATAATTGTAACGTTGGCACTCATTTCACACCTCCCTTGATTTGACTGTACGCGTATACTGCTTGCCGATAAGGATCATCGTATTTCTTTTCTATAACGCCTATTTCATACGTGAAATTTGTTGTAATTAAAGGTTTTAGCTCTGTTGTACGAGGCTTTCTTCTAAAATTGTTGGCTCTTAACTGCTGAACTTTATAAAAAGTTTCTTCATCTAAAAGACTCGGGTAAAGCGATGTTCCTAAGTACGTTTTATTTTTCAAAATATTGCTAATTACAGAATGTGTTTTATCAATGTTCACCGCTCGAGCCGTTTCAGAAATCGTTCCAAATTCTAAGAATTTACGGAAAAGTTCTCTAACTTTCAGAGCTTCTTTTTCGTCTATAACCGCTTTACCGTCTACTATTCGGTAACCATATGGGATGTGTGCCATGTTTCTTTCACCTCTTCTTCTAATTCCAATCCGCATTTCAAATGAAAAATGAATTCTGTTCTGCTTTTAACTACGACATCGTCTACAAAATCCAGAAAATCCTCGTCCTTAAACTCGCTAAATACTTCTGTGACGCTTACGAACCGTTGAAGTTTTTGTGCCTCGTTTAAGTGCGTTAAGTTACCGTTTAAACTGTTGGAAAGCTGAAGTTTTTCCTTAAGACAAGTATCCATTTCCGTTTTAAGCTGATTGCTTTCCAGATAGTAGGAATCCATCTCAATGTAGCCACCGGCGAAAAGCTTACTGAGTACTTGCTCTTGTTCTTGCAGCTTAGCTATTTTTTCTTCGAGTTCGATAACCTTGTTTAATCCGTCTTTATTATTCACGTTTCTTAAGCTTTTTATGAAAGGCGTTAATATTTGAGCGGATGTTGCTTTGAACTTGTTAAGCATTTGAAGAAAAGCTAATTTAACATACTCCTCTTTTACAGCTTTCATAGGGCAGCATTTAGTATCATGTATATGCTTGGTACAACACCAAACAACATAGGCTCCATCTTTTTTATGCCGGTCGTGTTTCTTTAACCGACTATGGCAATTACCGCAGTAAAGTTTTCCTGAAAACACATATCTAGCAAGGTATTTATTACTACCGTCGGTAATATTTAGTTTTAATTTTCTCTTCTGTCTCAGCTCATGCACATTATTAAAAATTTCATGACTGATGATAGCCTCGTGATGGTTTTCAATAACATACTGTTTTTTCTCGCCACGGTTTTTATGGCGGTTAAAATTATCGTCTGTAAATGTCTTTTGAAAAATCACATCCCCTGTGTATGTTTTATTGTTCAAAATAGCGTTCACGGTAGTCGAAGACCATTTAGCTCCTCTTTTCGCAGGAATCTTTTTAGCCGTCAGCTCATTAGCTATCACATGCCCGCCTTTACCTAAAAGTGCCATACTAAAGATGTCTTTTATAACCTCAGCTTCCTTTGGAACGATAATCATTTTCCCGTTCTCGTTTTTATAGCCATACGATGGGGAAGAAATGACATAGCTTCCGTTTTCGAACCTTTTTTGAATTGACCACATGCTGTTTTCCGATATGGATCTTGACTCGCTTTGCGCAATAGAACTTAAGATAGAAAGCATAAGCTCCGAACTCATATGCTCGGTATCAATGTTTTCTTTCTCAAAATACAAATAAATACCAAGGCCGGTAAGTTTTCTAACTATTTCAAGACAGTCAACCGTGTTTCTTGCAAGCCTACTAATCGACTTTGTAATAATCCTGTCTATTTGACTGCTCTCACAGTCTTTAAGCAGTTGTTTAAGACTTTCACGCTTATCGATTTTCGTGCCGCTAATACCCTCGTCAAAGTAAAGTCCCGCATACTCCCAGCATGGATTAGACTTAATATAGTTTTCGTAATGCTCCTTTTGTACCTCTAGACTGAGAAGCTGTTCATCACTGTCGGTAGAAACTCTCGCATATGCTGCAACCCGTATTTTTCTAAGAGAATTATCCGGCTGTTTGGCTTCCAGTTTTGTTATCATTTTCATCATCTCACCTCACTTTCTTACAGTCATATACATCACTCTAAAAGCAGTGTTTATCAAGCTTTTAACCCAATAATTCCTTGTAAAACGGGTGAAATTTTTCCCTGTTAAGACGGCTTATTTTTTCTTTTTCTTGCTCGCTGATAAGCCCTTTTTTAAAGAGCGAAACGGTAAGTTTTTCGGCTATTTCAAAACGAAAATCCGCCTGCATACTCTCTTTTGTCCAAGCTCTGGCTTTAACATCCGTTAGCCCGTGAACATCCTTACTGATTTGCATGATGCCCACCTCCAAAACGATGTTCTATATAGCAGGCGTGGCAGCAGTATTTTCTGGTTTTATTACCGTAAGAGATAAAAGAATTTTTGCAGTTAAGACAAGTGCACTCATAGTTTGCCTGTCTTTTTACCAGCTGTGTATGCTTGTTCCACCATGTGTTTCTACACGCATCAGAGCAGAAACGTTTAACTTTTCTTCCTGTGTTTTGCTTGATTGGTTTTGAACAAGATTCACATAATTCCGTCTGTGTTTTCGTAGACTGGATTACGCCTAGACTGTTACGTTTGCAGTAGCTTTTAATCGTATTAACGGAAATATCCATTCGGTTTGCAATCTGCGTATAGCTAAGGCCTTCATCTCTTAGTAATTTGACCTTGCGTTGTTCTTCCATATTCATAAAAAGGCCACCTCCTATGAGGTAGCCTTGGGAAAGAATAAAAACTGACGGTTTTTTAATCTTTTTTGTAAAACTCGCACTCGTAGCCGTCAGCTCGTAAAAAAAGTCCTTCTGCCCAAGGTGGTGTTCTTCCCATGAGCTCACACACGCTTTGAACACTCACGCTTTTATCGGTTTCGATAATGGCTTCATCATGCACGTGAGCAACGATGCGATATTCTTTCAGTGTTTGCATGGCGTAAAGTAGAATGTCACGAGCTATAGCTTGCGTAATGTTTTCTACGAATTTAGGCCCGTAGCTTTCCAGCCGCTCCCATTTTTTAGTAGATCCCACACCCTCATAGGTGACTGATTCACCACCGTACTTGTTTTCTTCCACACGTGGCTTCACATAGTAAAGGCATCTTTTCGAAGGCAGTTTGATGATAAGAAACCCACTCTTGTAAGTGAACACGATATTGTGTGTTTGAACAGATACGTGTTCGTGTACACACTGTTTTACCGCTCTGTCCACATCCCACCACAGTGTTGTCACCATCGGGTTAGATGATCTCCACGCGTCAACAAGAGGTTGTAGTTCATCTTCGGTAAGACCCATGTCGAGTGCTCCCATGGCTTTTAACGCTCCGACAGAGCCGCCGTAGCCTAAAGCGAGTTCCGCGATCTTCCCTTTCTGCCGCAGGTGCCCGTTTACTCCGTGTTTTTCAACAGGCACGCCAAACATTTGAGAGGCTGACGAGCAGTAAATGTCTTTGCCTTCCGCGAATACTCGCATACGCCATTTTTCACCTGCAAGCCAGGCAAGGACTCTCGCTTCGATTGCTGAAAAGTCTGCGACAATAAACTTAAATCCCGTGCGTGGGATAAAAGCGGTTCGGATAAGCTGGGATAAGGTATCTGGAATATCCTCATAAAGCATTTCCAATGCTTCAACGTTTCCCTGTTTAACAAGACTTCTAGCCTCATCTAGATCAGGCAGATGGTTTTGTGGCAGGTTTTGTAATTGTACGAGCCTTCCCGCGAATCTTCCTGTTCGGTTTGCGCCATAGAAGCGAAACATGCCACGCTCTCGATAATCCATGCAGGCAGCGTTTTTCATCGCCGTATACTTTTTCACCGATGATTTGGCAAGCTGCTGGCGAAGCCGTAAAACTTTCGCCAGTTCTTTACCCACTGTTTTAAGTTCTTTAGCGACTTCTTTTTTACCAAGCGACTCCATTTCAAGGCCATGCTCTTTAAGCCAAGAGCGCATTTGTAACACTGAGTTCGGGTTTTCTAAACCTGTAATATGCTTAAGCTCATCCACGAGATGCGTTTTCACCTCTAAGTCGAGTTTTATGGCTGATTCAACGAAAAGAGGATCTATTTCTATCCCACGGTCGTTGATCTCCTGGTCGAGATAAAACTCCTGCCATAAAAAGTCTGGTACAGGAAAGCGTGAGAGCTTTTCTTGAATACTCATTTCAACTTCCACATCACGCTTGTTATACGATTTGAAAAGCTCCCATTTTTCCTTATCGTGAAAATACTTGTTTCTTGTTCTTCCACCGTTTACTTTCGTAGGATTACACGGAAGGCAGAAATATTTAATAAGATTCTTACCCTCAGTGAGTTTCTGCTTATCAAGACCCAGTACTGCTCCCACGTTTTCAAGCGACATGGGTAGCCCCAGGGTGGCTGACCAGATCATTGTGCAATGCCACGAGCAGGGGTTTAAAAATAGGCCTTCACTTTTTCCTGTCTGACTAGGATTCACATTGATGCCTTTATCTCGCAGGTAGCGTGATAAGCAGACTCTTTCAAACTGAGCGTTAAACGCCCACTTGGTCACCGTTTCATCCGTTAAAGCAGAAAGCACGGTATCCGGTATGGTTTCACCTTGCGCTAAGTCAACGACCTGAACTTCACTACCGTCCACACTGTAGCCAAAGAGCAGTATCTCAAAATCATCCGATTCTGCGTATTGGTAAACTCCACATTTTTTAAGGTCAACGGAGGAAAACGTTTCTAAATCTATACTCAAATTATCCAAATTGCACCACCTCCAAGTTAATAAAAGAGGTGACAGAAAACCTGCCACCTCCTTGACTTTCTTACTTTCTGTTCAGCATGTTTTTGACTTCGATATAAAGACTGACAAGTTTTCTTACCACGAAATCAAGAAGCAATACGCCAGCAAATATTCCAACAAACCAGCTAATCATCTTCACATGCTCCTTATGCTAGAAAGTCATCATCTTCTAAAGTCGTAAAATCATCGGTTGCGAGGCTACGTCCGCCGAGTGGCTCACCGTCTCGAATTTTTTGAATATTGCCAAGACCGCAAGCAACTCCCTTATTACCGTTAGAGTTAAAAGCGTAGAAGTTGATGGAAACCCTCGCATAGCAGCCTGAATACACTTCACTGCGGTCCATGATTGGTTTTACCTGCTTGTCTACAATCTGCGGAGCCGTGGTTGAGTTCGCGTTGATGAAATAGTGTCCTTTATACGCTTCATCATCACGCTCAATATCCCCGTCCCTGAGTGGTGTTTTAAGAGCAGCCTTGTTTGGTTTCTTACCGCCGAACTTGCCGACACCTTCCTCAATAGCAGCATCAATAGCTTTCTCAATAGCATTTACTGTTTCAACATCATCTTTAGGAATAAGCAGTGAAACACTATATTTTTCAGGACCGCCATTAATAGACTTTGGCTCCCAACCGTTGAAATAAGAAAGACGCGTGTTCTTACCGGTGATAACCTTCGTGTTATTTAATTTAGACATAGTACTAATTCTCCTTTTTGAATTCGTTATTTGCGTTTGAAACATTAACTTTTGCCCGCTTATCCGAGCCCGGTACGAGCGTAAGTTTTCCGGACGGTTTGATAATGAGGTCGCCCAGAATATCCTCAAATTTTTTCTTGCCCATCAGCTTTTGCATTTCCGTTAAACCGATAAGACTAGTTTTGAAAATGTCGGTAAAGCCATGAGCTTTCGCTTTTTCAATAACCGCTGTCTCATCCTTAAACTTACGAACTGAACGTCCTTCCACGAGCTTGAAACCAGACCACTCTTTACCGTGGTTTATAGCGGAATCTGTGGCATACGCTAAAACATCATCAGCCCATTTCGTTAACTGTGGGATAAGCGTGAGCACTTCTTCAATCTCACTATCTGTTAAAACAGATGGCTCTTTGAACTCAAGTTCTGCGAGTTTAAGGTTTTTTTCCGCCCGTTTACGGCACGTGGCTTTTGCCCTGCAAAACCTGCACCAGTCACCAGCACAAAATTCGCCTTCGCCTTTAATAGCAAGCTCCGCTTTAGGTTTAAGCACGCTTTCAGCCCAAGAGATAAGCTCCGCAACAGGTAGTGTGAAAGTTGATACGTTGTCACGCCGTGGCTGAAAAATACTCATCTCAACGCTTTGTATCTCATACAAGCTGTCAAAGAGTGCTAAAGCCCCCAGTGCGTAGCATTTCATCTGAGGATTCTCATAAGCATCAACCAGCACGCCTTGACCGTACTTAAAGTCGATAACCTGCAGCGTTTTTTCGCCTACAATAATGCAGTCCGCTGTACCAAACCCGTCCGGCACGTAAGCTGAAAAATCAACCTTCTGCTCGATGAGAAGAATAGGATCAGCACAAGCATGCTTTGCCTGCTCGTATTTTTCCATTACGAAATCCACATAAGCATCCGAGCATTCCTGCATCTCGTTTGAGTCATACTGTGTTGACGGTTTTTCGCACGGACGGTTAAGAAGCTTATTTAGCTTGTACTCACACCACGCGTGTGCCGCCGTTCCTTCCTCGGCTGCCACAGAAGTAGTGTTTTCAAACTTTTCTTCTAAAACAGCACTCGGAGTACACTTAATCCACCTGTGAGCAGAAGATGGGGAAAGTAAAGCATGCTTAGTCACCTTTAATTCCCTCCGCTTCATGCAACAGGCTCGCATACTCGCTTTCAGGAATATCCGAGAGCTTTTGCGCACCGTGCTTAACGATGAGTTTCTTCACCTCAGCTGTCTTTCCCAGCTGGCTAAGTTTTGCTAAAACCGCTCGAACCTGCTCAAGACTTACCTTTTTAGTTTCAGGTACTTGTTTTGGTAATGTCTTATGTGTTGTTTCACCCGTGATCTCTTTTAGGTGACCAATCAGTGATTCAAGATCGCCAATTATCTTTTTTACCGCGTTTTCGTTCATTCTTATTCACCTTTCTTGTTTTGAACCACAACTTCATCGATTCTGTTACTTGGAATAAAGACCATGATGTCTTCTTTCTTTCCAAGGAAGAATCGGATGATTTTTTCTCTCAGCCCGATAGGTTTACAACTTGCAAGCCCATCTTCTTTAGGCTTTTTTGAAACACTTACGACAAGTTTTTGTTTCATGTGCCGCCTCCTTTCTAAAAGGACTTTGTGCCCTTCTATGGGGTAGCCTTGGGAAAGGTGATAATCTGACGGTTTTTCTAAAAAAAGTTTTCAAAAATAAAAAAAGCCCGAGGATTGCTCCAATGTAGGAACAAGCCTCGGGCTTTATAAGTGTTTCAAACTGTTTTACAAGAGTTCGTTTACTCGTTTTTGTACTGCATTATAATCGTATCCTGCTTGAGTTAGACGCTGTTTTCGTGTGTTGCCGTTACCCCAAGTGCCTCGGATTACTTCACGTGCAAGCTCATCAACTGACTTTCTATAGGCTTTAACACCAAGAAGTTCATTAACCTTATTTTGCACGCTTGTATAATCGTATCCGGCAGAAGTTAAACGGTTTTTACGCTCATTTCCGTTACCCCAATCACCGTTAATAACTTCTCTTGCCACCTCATCAATGCTTGATGTTTGAGGAGCAGTGTGAGAGCCACCGTTTTGATACCCGTTTAGACCGGCTGTTTTAATCACGCTTGGATAATCTACGTAAGCATAATCCATGTCAACTCTGCCGGCTATACCGTTAACACTGCCGCTTGACGAGTATTGCCAAAGACCATACGAACCTTGATAGCTACAGTGCGTGTTCCACTGTGCTATCCACAAAGCGTAACGGTCTCTAATATGAGCGGACACAAAGTTATTAGCTACTGAAAGCGAAGTGTAAAAACCTGCATAATACCCGCAAGCTTCCAGCTTGTTACAAAAACTTGTAATCAAAGAATCGCAGAAAGCTCGTCCACGGTTAAGCTGGCTTTTTTCTTCTAAATCAAAGTAAACTGGGTACTCAAAACTCTTACCTGAAAGTATGTTCACGCAGCTTTGAGCTTCCTCAGACGCTTCTCCTGCAGAGCTTGCGTACGAATACCAGTAGGCTCCAACATCAAGACCGGCTGTTTTTGCTTTACGATAGTTTTCCTCAAACCACTTGTCTTTGTGTCCGATACCGTATCCTGCTCGAATGATCACAAACTCAACGCCGGATGCTTTCACCGCGTTGAAATCAATGTCACCCTGCCATACTGATACGTCTATTCCTCTTTTACTCATGAGTATTGTCCTTTCTGTCTTTGTCGTGTAATTGTTCTAAAACGTTTTTTAATTTCTCAGGCACGGGAAGCCCCAGGTGTGCCGCGTTTTCGATGAGTGAAAGTCCTTCGTTAGATAGGTAGAAGAAAATTACCGCAGTTCTGATTACGCTTCCTTGCTTAATAACCTGAAAATCTATAATGTTTGCTATGCCAACAAGCATAAAAATGAGCACCTTTCTAAAGATGCCCTTAAAACCCACGCTGCTTGAAAGCTTTTTATCAATCGCCGCACACATCACGCCTGTGATGTAATCGGTTACCACAAATAAAAGAAGTGCGAGGATTAAACCATCGCACCCGCCTAAAAAGTATCCCAGCCAGCCGCCTACTACTGTGAAAGCCAACTGTAGTGTATTCCAAAATTCTTTCATTCTACCGCCTCCTTAATAAGATCAGTTACATCTTCTACCTGCATAAACGTAACAATTACCGGTATTTCGTTTGAAGGTTTATCCCCATAACAGTAAATCCGCCAATCACTGCCAATTGCCATAGTTAGTTTGCAAACCTCCTTAATATCTCCCATGCCATAAAACCTCATAGACGGAAGTCTTTCAAAGTCGATTTTTATATCAAGTGCTACATTCTGTTCCTGCGCATTGTTGGAGTAGCGTTCTTTATGTGACTTGTAATATTTTTCGTAAAAAAAGCCATACACATAACCATCTAGTACTTCCTGCCAAGAATCAGGTGTAATAACCCATTTGAACTGCTTAGGGAGCTTAGGCATTTCCTGATGTATCAACAGCTTTGTTACGAAATCCACGTATTCACGATTAACGATTTCTTTTCCTCTGGTGTCCGGTATATAGGTTGGTGTTTGAACAGTCGGTTTTCCCGTAAAAGCAGGACTGTCCAGTGTGGCAAATTTTCCTTTCAATTTTTCTATCAGCCTAAACAAACCTTCTTTGCCTAAAAACTTATCTGCCATAAGCTTCACCTACACAAACAGTGCATCGATTTCTTCATTGCTGATACTTTTAACATCTTCTTTTTTCACATAGCCGCTTAAATCAACTGATGTTGTACCGATTTTTTCAAACCTGTCGTTTACATAAATGTACTCATCATACGCATCGTTTTCGCCCTTGTTATCGCTTATAAGATAGATTGTTGCCTTATCACCTGTCTGAGGCAGGCTATCAACCACCTTAAAATCAATTGATTGAATGTTGCCGACAAGATGCTTTACCTCTTCAGTAAGGTCTGTCTTTTTCACATAATTCACTGCGTCTTCCAGCTGTTCTACTTTTGTCGGTAACGCACTTGTTTTCGCATACGCATCAATACCTTGAAGATTTTCTACGTTTGTCACAATGTCGGTTTTCTTCGCGTATTCTGACGCATCCAGCAGGTTTTCCACCTTGGTTGGTACTGAAGATACTTGTGCATAGTTTGCCGCATCACTTAAATCCGTAACTTTCTTCGGCACTGTTTCCAAGGCTTTTGTCAGCTCTTCTTTTTTCACAAAGCTTTCCTTGATTTTCTTCCAAACGTATAAAAGTCCGTTGTTGTCTAAAAATTTAGTTTGCATAATAATTTCCTTCCTTATTTAAGTAGTTCTTCGAGTTCGATATTGCTGATAGAGCAAAGTCCCAGCTCTAAAAGCGTTTTATTGCCTATAAGCTTTACTTGGTTAATTTTCGGCAGGTTAGTAAGTCTGTTGTAATCTGTTGTTTCTTCGCCTGTTACTTTTATGATGCTTTCAAAAGATGCGCTCATATCTGTATTGTGTTTAAAACTTGCCTGTAGTTCTGCCATTAAATCTCACCGTCCTTTACTATTTCTTCAGCTGTTGTTCGTATCAGATTTGAAGCGATAGCCGTGTTGTCGGGAAACTTGGCTCTGATTTGAATCGTGACAATACCGTTTTGAAACAAAAGTGTTTCTTTCTGCGTGAGATTTACTGTTACAAGCGTCTTTTTAACACTCACATCCTCTAAGCTTTTTTCTAAAACAACTTTTCCGTTTTGCTTATAGCTAACAAAAAGGACAGATGCGTTTTCTAAATCCACATCTGTCCTGAACACGTTTGTAGGTGTTGTTCCTCTATACATAAGGCTTTCCTCCTTATGGTTTTTCTTCTTTTTCTGCTTTAAGTTTTAGGATTTCCTCGTTTAGTTTTTCTAACTGTTCTTCGTAATACTTTGTGTTTTCCTCACTAAAAGCAACATGTTCCATCGTGTTTTCAGCTATCAGAGCCGAGCGGATGTCAGCTAAAATTGATGCGATTATCCCTTCAACCATGTAGGTCGGGATAGGGATGCTTTTTTGCAAAGACACTATCTCATCGCTTAACTTCGCTCTAAACTTTTGTGTAGCTATCGCATAGTTAATGGTCGGCTTTTCCATCTTCCACCTCCTTTTCCTCGATTAGAATATCCAGTTTGCGATTGATGTCTTCTATCATCTTTGCGTACTTACTGTTGCTGATAAACTGCTCTATTTCCATACTCTCATCAACAGTTTTAGCGACTTTTATGTCACTGTTTTTAGTACCTTCGTTTATCACAACCTCGTTTGTGTTAATAATAAGTTCTGCCATATTCATCTCCTTAGTTGTAGAAAGTCAAGTCCATGAGGATACCGTTTTTAAATACCATGCGCCCGTTTTCACCCCATCTTCTTACTTTGCCGTACTCATCCACCTCAAGTACCTGCACATAATGAATGGTTGCCGTAGTTCCAAAGCCTTCTTCCCACTGCGGGTTTATAACCTTGAAACCGTGGGCATAAAAGTTGCAGCCTAAATGCAAGCCGTACTCGTCATATATACTGCCTGAGCGTGAAAAACAAAGCATCGTATTATACGAATTAGAATAGGATGATTCTTTTTGCGCGAAAGCCATATACTTTCCTTCAGGAGAGAGGTCAAACACGAGCCCTTTATGAGAGTCGTCTTTATTCCACTGATTCGTTCCGATTTTTCCCACATAGTAGCCATCACGATAAAAATGATTACCGTTTTGATCAAATACGGCACGCTTACTATCAGAATCAATCGACCCGTTGTAAAGACCTATTTGTCCTGCAGTGATTTGAACATAGTTGCTTGACTCGTTAAATCCAATCAGAAAACTGTTGTAGTTTTGCCGCATAAACGAACCGAACTCACCCTTTTTCACCATGGAAGTAATCGAGTCTTCAACAATAGAAACTTTAGATATAGCTCTGTCAGCTGTTTCTTTAGCAGCCTGAATGTCTTTATCACTAACTCTAACCCAGTCAAACTCCAGGTAGCTGTCAAGACTCTCATTTGACGTATACCGCCATAGTTTTCTCGTATTATCCTGATACGGATCATGCTCTGACTCAGGATAATTGCTGCCTGACAGTTCTATTATGTTTCCGGCATCGTTAGGTAAAACCGCTAAACTATCTTGAACTTCTTTTCTTGAACTGCTTTTTCTTATCGCATCAATCTTAAAACCGTAATAATCATGGCTTGAGCCATCGCTTCTAAAATAAAGCCAAAACGTATTGCTTGGCACAAAGATTCTTTTATCTGCTATGTCCGCACCGCCGAGTTTCGGTAAAACGTGAATCTTACCCTCAGACTCATAGAAAACTTCCACCCAATCATAGTTTGCGCTTTCCGTACGAGAACTACTGTTAAACTTAATCTCTAAGCAGTCTCTTTTAACCCGATACCTGTAGGCGTAGCCTGTTTGAGTGTCGAAGAAAAAATCTCCCACGTGGTTTAACTTCTCACTTCTGCTTGTCCAAGAGTTAGCCGGAGCATTAGAAGAGTAGGGAGTATACGTGCCGTAATAGTTGCCGTTTTTCTGCTCCAGTTTTTGATTAACTGTTTCAACACTTGATTCAATCTTTCGATCCGTTACAGAAAACTTGGTGTTAACCTCGTTTATCGTATAGTAGCTTTTAAGTTTCTCATCACTATCAGAAATGGCTTCCTGTTTTGCGTTACTAATCTGCTTTTCCACCTGCGAAGTGTAAGAAACTGAAAGTTTCTCAGCATCAATCGAATGTCCGATAATCCTGTCACCATACACCATGCCGTCAAGAGTCATCGCGGTATTGTAAGGTCCTGCAAAACCGTTATGGCTTCCGCCAATCCCGTTCATATTAACCTGTAATACTTTTGTAGCAGTATTCTTATCAGGCGTATCCATGTAAAGGTCTCTTAGCCACCTGCCTGAATCATCATATTCTGTTACCTTGTAACCGCCTGAGGTGATGTTCATCTGTGCTTTAATATTGTTGATTTCACTTTGCACACGCTCGTTATCTATTTTTCTTGTTGCAAGGCTTTCTTCACGCAGGCTTTGCACAGAATTATGTGAGCTTTGCACGTAGCTTCGTCTGGTTTGACTGCCCAGGACGACTTTCATCTCACCGGGTTTTTGCAATGGAATAGACTGTCTCATCACGGGAAATACCCGATCCATGCCAAAAGGCGATGCTATGCACCTAACTCTGTCTCCACACTCAATAGTTTCAAAATCAAGGTCAAACTCGGATAAGTCAACCGCGCTTAAGTTAAGCTCTGTCTGTTCGAACTGATTATCTTTAAGCCAAAGAGAGGCTTTACGTAACAGGTTTTCAGGAACAGCAACATCATCCCATCTAACGACTTTACAAACCCAACCAAACGCGCTCTTTGCCTGAGTGGAAACAAGATAATTCTTCCCGTTATTAACGCTTGTAATATCCGTGTATTTTTTAAGAACCTCGTGTTTGCTGTTATCGCTTTCCAGTTCTTTACCTAAAGGGATAAGCGCTGTAGTAACATCTTCTGCCGATAAGTTTTCAGTATAATCAAGCATATTAAGACCAAACTCAACCGGCTGTTTCGCCATTTTACCCATTTCTTCCAAGCGAAGATAATCAAGGTAAAGCCCGTCTTTTTCTCGTCTTAGCTTTAAGTATCCGCCCAGCTTATCAACCATTTTTCCCATAATCGCTTCAAGCGTGGTTTCAAAATTAGTGAACCTGTACAAGGAATTATTGGGATCTGTCACGCTGACTTTTCCGATATGAATCTTCTTCCTATCATCCACCTGCTCGTTATGAATGTTTAGGAATTTTTCCAACAGTTGGTAAGGTGTATGATCATGATATTCTTTCTGCGGCTGAATACTGTCTGCAAGATACGTTAAAAGACCTGCGCATACTACTTTCTTGTTTTGGTTTAAGTCTTTCTCCTGTTCTCTTACCTCTCCTGTAAAAATTTCTTTCTCACCGCGATACACGCTCACTACTGATTTTCTGTTAAAAAACTTCTCATAGCAGGGATTTTCTTTCGGACACGTAAACACAAGCGTGCCTGCAGTGTTAAGCTCCACGTTAAGCGTCGCGTCAAGAAGAACATTCTTAGTGTCGCCCGGATAATACAAGGCTGTTTCATCAAGAGTTATTGTGTACAATTTATAACCACCCCCTTAGGTAGGAAATATCAAGTGTGCCTGTGCCTTGAAACGTAAGCGTCATATTATTTTCGCGTGTTCTAAGTTCAGGGAAACGAGATACGCCTTGTTTTAGACTGTAGGTTTTTCCTTTAAAATCAACGCTTATTGTGTTTAGTGTTTTATTAGTAAATTCAGGTATAAGCGTCATATCAAAATCACGGGTAAGCCTGATTTCTTTCCCGTCTTTAACCTGCACGTTTTTTAACGTGTACACGCCACCTGTTTTAATGTCTAAAACACTGTGCTTATAAGGGTTTAGCCTGTAGTTAAGCGTAATCGTTTCATAGTTTTTATCAGATTTAAAATCACTTACCCACACTCGACCCTGATAGTAAAAGGAAGATTCAGCGTCCAGCACAAGGGTTGTTTTAAGCCCGTGAACATCACGTTTAAGCCTCTCGTAAGCTTTCTGCCACACGCCTTTATCTGCGACAATAAACTCAAAAGAGCCTTCGCGCATCTCGTATAAAACTTCACCTGCTAAGCTTTCCGTAAGATCAAAACTTCCCAATCTTCCGGGCACTTCCAGATAGCTAAACCTTGGGGAGGGTAGATTAACATGTGGCTTAAGTGTTGGAACTAAGCCTAAATCCTTAAAACTATGCAACCCGTTTATTGTCATGCCATACACTTTTACCACCCCCTTGTTTTTCTTGTTTGAAGTTTGAAAAGCTCACTGTCCATCTTGTTTGCAATACCGCCTACAAGCTCGCCTGAGTCAAGCACAATACTCTGGTTGGAAAACTGTGGGAAATACGAGTCCATAATCGCTAGAATCTGGTTCATAACACTAAGCATTTGCGTGTTTGCTCCCGCACTCATATTCTGCAAAGCATCAAGCCCCATAATCACCTCAGGACCTTTTTCACCTCCGCCAAGCAAATGCCCGTTTTTCTCACCGAAGATAGTAGCCCCGTTTAACAGCATCGGCTTATCCATTGCCTTCTTATACCAGTCGATAGCAAGATACGGTACAGACGGTGGTGCGAGTGAGAAGTGTCCTTTAATACTAAAATGAGGCAGTTTAATATGAGGAAGACTAAGTCTAATACCTGCAAAAAAGCCTGTTATAGCGTCAACTACTGCTTTAACCTTGTTTTTCGCCGCTTCAATCGGAGTGATGATAGCGTTTTTAATACCATTCCAAATTGATACGGCCGTGTTTTTAATACCGTTAAACACGTTGCTTACAACACCTGCCACCGCGTTAAACACTGTAGAAACCGTATTTTTAACCGTGTTTACCACGTTGGTTATAACACTGCAAATTCCGTTCCATATCGTTTCAGACACCGTTTTTATACTGTTAAAAACAGAGGTTACAACACTTAAAATCGCATTGAACACGCTCGTAAACACGCTGCTTATAGTGTTTAGCACGCTTGTTATAAACGACATAATCGTGTTCATAACACTTGTTATTACACTGTTTATGGCTTCAAGCACGCTACTTACCGTGGTTTTAATCGCATCCCATGCGCCTATAATCACGTCTTTACAGTTTTCCCAAATAAACCTAAACGGTAGTGTGATAAGCGAAAAATAGCCTTTTATAAGCTCTACGATAAACATGAGAGCTACCGTAAGCACGTTTTTAATCGTATCCCACACGCCGGTGAAAACCTGAACTAAGCCTTGCCACACGTTTTGGAAAAACTCCGATATGTTTTGCCAAATACTGCTCACGCTCTGGCAAACACCCTGCCACAGGTTTTTAAACCATTCGCTTATAGCACCCCAGTTTTTAATAATCGCAATAATCGCCACAACCGCGGCAATAATCGCCGCAATAATACCGATAATAGGAAGAAGTGAAACGTTTAACGCTCCAAACCCAACAGCCGCTGTTCCGGCTGCTGTCCCTGCCGCCGCTGTTCCTGCCGCACTTGCTCCTCCTGCCACACCTACCGCAGTAGTGGCTGTGGCTGTGCCTCCAAGAAGTCCGATAAGACCTCCCAGAGCAGAAGTTATTGTTCCAACAGCACTAATAATTTTCCCGATCACAATGAGCACAGGACCGACTGTTGCAGCAATAAGCGTGATTTTTACTATCGCATCCTTCATTCCCGGGGACAGCCCGTTCCAGGCTTCGCTTAAAGATTTCATACAGGAAGCGAACTTTTCAAGCATAGGCTGTAAAACCGTTGCAAGAGAACTGCCAAGATCTGCTCCCACGATTTTCAGACTATTCATTGAAGTCTTAAACTTATCTATCGGATCAAGCGTTTCGTTAAACGTTTTCTCCACGCTGCCGGCATTATCTTTAAGGGAAGTACCAAGCTCAGCAAAAGACAGTGAACCGTTTTTACACGCCTGATAAATAGCCGCGCCCGCACGCTTACCAAACAGCTCATAAGCTACTTTTAAACCTTCAGTGTCGCTTTTCGCATTCACCATACTGTTTTGAATATCTTCTAAAGCCTGTTTCATAGGCGTGCCTTTAGCTGTAGCAGCAGCTAGTGCTTTAGTTAGAGCTGTCATAACCTGTGACGTGTCAGCACCCGACATTTCAACATTGCCTAAGAAATTAGCGGCATCCGATGCGCTAAACCCAAGCTGCTGTAAGGAGGCACTGTTAGTAACCATGGTTTTAGCAAGCGTATCCATGCTGACACCGGTACGCTGACCTACAGCGTTCATCGTATCAAGTAAAGCTCCGGCGTCCTGTGCTTTAAGCCCAAAAGCAGCCACAACTTTCTGCGTGTTATCAACAGCCGTGGAAACGTCCATATTGTTAATTTGAGCAAATTTAATAAACCTGCCTGACAGGTCTTCAAGGCTTTTACCTGTTAAACCGAATCTTGTGTTCACCTCGCCGATAGCAGCACCAGCGGTTTGAAAATCAGTAGGAATACTGGTAGCAAGATTTTTCATGCTATCTTGCATACCCTCCAGTGCTTTTCCTGTTGCGCCTGTTTTAGTAACAATCGTGTCCATGCCGGCATCAACTTCGTTAAACGCGGCTAAAGACGCAGCTCCAAGCCCCACAATTGGTGCGGTAACATGCGTGGATAAGCTTGTGCCGACTTGGGCTGTTTTCTCACCGACACTTTTAATTTTATCCCCGGTTTCTTTCATAGAAACTGCTAACGCTGAAGGGACTTTCTTTGCCTGCTGTTCTAAATTTTTAAGATTCTGCTCGGTTTCAATAATCTCACGCTGCAGTGCATCATACTTGTCTTTACCGAGATCCCCGTTTTCAAGCTGTACTTTAGCTTGCTTATCCGCCTGTTTTAAAGCGTTAAGTTTCTCGGAAGTGTTTGCTATTTCCTGCTGCAACAACTGCTGTTTTTGTGCTAAAAGTTTAGCGTTGGACGGATCGAGTTTTAACAGCCTGTTTACGTCACGAAGCTGAGCTTGCGTGGATCGGATAGTCGTATTCACGTCTTTTAACGCCTTATCCAAGCCTGTGGTATCTCCACCGATTTCAACGGTAATACCTTTAATCCTGTTTGCCATAACTTCACCTCCTTTTCTCTTAATTTAGGAATAAAAAAATTCAGATATTTTAACGCCCTACATAAGAATGTTTGGTTTTCGTCTAGAACCTGTCGAATTCTGCCTGGCTTGCGAGCTTATCGTATTTCACACTATCGTTTGCTTTCTCCGTCCACATGTCTAAAATCATGCCGATAGTTAAAAGATCCAGTTCGCGAATACTTATCCCGATTTCTGTGCATCTAAGAAGAAATAACGCGGTTGTCATTTCTCTTGTAGTTGACGTAACTTTTTTTTAGATTGAACCTGTGTTTGTAAATTCGCACCCCAAAGCTCTAGAATTTCAGGCAGCACCTCGTAGATAGAAAACATTTCAAACTCATCGAGCCATTTTTCAATTGTTTCAGGAATCGTGTTATCTGCATGGTAGGCCATGATGTAGGCTACGTTTTCAAAAATCTCCAGATCATCAATCTCAAACCCGGTGCTTTTAGTCTTATACGATTTTTCGAGTTTAGAAAGATCCTGAAAAATATCACGCTTGAATTTGATGCGATACAGTCTTGGAATAGTGGCAGAGGAGCGAAACTTCACGTCTTTGCCACCGATTTTTACTGTTTTTTCAATCATACTCACTACTCCTTTTTACTTAGGTTTAACGTCTGTCGTGTTTTGAGGAACGTACACGCTCTTATACCAGTTAGCGTAAGTTTCATCAGATGTCGTATCTCCGCTACGGGATTTCACAAGCCCATCTTCTCTAGGATCAGCCGTGAGCGAGAGTGTTTCAGTACCCGGTTCTATCGTGTCTTCCTTGGTTTCCGAAGCGATAGAAGGTCTGGAAGCCGAGCAGTTATAAAGCACGTGGCGGATTGCTTTAACGTCACCGTCAAACTCAAAAAGGAGTGCGAATTTTTCTGCTTCACCGGTAGTTGCTTTTTCTACCAGCACACCGTTTTTATCAAGTTTTTCTTTTAATATTTCTGTTCTAAACCATTCAGGTATAAGAGCCATTTCCAAGTCGCCACTGTAACCGTTGTTCGCAGTCGAGCGGAAGTAGACAATCCCGTCAGCGTAAAACGGTGAGGATTCACCTTCCGCATCAAGGCTTATGCTCACAGCTCCCGGAATAGGTTTAGGCGCATCATAGTTAAAACTTCCGCCTGCGTCTTTTTTAAGTTTTGCCGCGTACACGTTTTTAAGATTGTATTTAACCTTGTTTCCCATTTTCTGTTACCTCCATTTCAAAAATGTAGAGTGTTTCATAAAGCTTTTCCGACTCTATGAACGTCTCTGTTTTGTTATAAAAAATGCCGTGCCTATCAAGCACGGCTTCAACTTTTTCTTCCACCTCTGGGTTCTTATAATCTGTGTATAGTTCGATATGAACTTCGTTTGCTTTAAAATACGCTTTCCCGTCTGCCGCGAAATTACTGCTTGCAGGCGTAAGAAACACAAGAAACGGTGGGGAAGGTGATTCTCCTTCAGCAAAATGATGGTATGCGAAAGGAAAACCTATCTCTCTCATAATGTTTAAAAGTTTAGTCATGTTCTATCGCCTCCCTTATTTTTTCTTCGAAACTTTTAACTGCTTTTTCTTCTGCAAGCTTAATGTGTGCTCTTGCTTCCACACGTCCTCCGCCTCGTTTAGCGTGACCGTACTCTAACAAGTGTGTAAGCTGATACTTGTTTTTTGAGTTAACTACCAGTGTGAGAGCGTTTTCTGTTTCTTTAACAGTTTTAACCGCCCAACTTTTCGCATACTTACCTGTGTGTTTCGGAGCAGTGTTTTCTATATCTTCTTTAACGGTTTTACTCACGTTTTTAACTGCTTCTTTTACTTTCTCACTCGTAGTATCCGCGTAAGTTTTAAGCTCTTTTATTATCCTGTTTGAAAGATTATCTACTCCTGTTTTGCTCACTTTTTACACCTCTTACAGTGAAGTTTCAGGCTTTTCTTCTTATAATTCATGTGGTCAACACCTAAAATCTCATAAACCGTATCATGGAAAATAATCCTGTAACCGATAGATGATATTGCAGTGGTTTCTTTCGAATAGCGGATAGTAAAATCTATTTTTGACTCATCCCACACGTTTCCCGCCGAAGTCTCTTCTACGGGACTTTCAGCACTCACCGTGGCGTAACACTCGTAATATTTACTCCACTTAATCTTATGATTACCAACCTCATCAACTTCAACACTGTTTTTAAGCAGCATAATACGCTCGTTTAATAAACTTATTCTCATTTAAAACCCCGTTTTTCTAACAGTAAAAAGCATCGAACGTAAAGTGAGCATAAGCGCGTGATGGTCGGCTTCTTCCCGATGCTCATACAAGTAGCCTGTAGCGTATAAGACTGCGAGCCGATACTCGTCAAAGTTTTCACTAATCAAACTAGTATCGTTTTTACGAGCTACTCCCTGGCAGAGTTTTTCAGCAGAACGAATAAGGGTGTTGATAAGCTCATCATCTTCTCTACTATCCACCCTAAGATAGTTTTTTGCTTCCTCAACTGTAACTATCATCAACACCCCTCCTTAACTTTTAAGCTGCTACGCTTGTTTTAACAGGCAGAATCTGTACTGCTTCTTTAAGTACGAGTTTGCCGTCTACACGCTCTTTAGCGACGAAACCTATCATTCCGTTTCCAGCGAAAAGTTCGGTAAGCTCTTTAAACGAGCGTGAACCACGGTCGCCAATGTTGTAGTACGAGTAGTCTCCAAAAGCCACCATGTTTTCAGGCGCGTAAGCAGACGTGTATACCGGGTATCCGAGAATTCTGTTCGGCTCATCATCCTGGTATGAAGGCTGCCAAACGTACGCGCCGTTATTGTCTTTAAGTTTTCGTATGCTCGCGACTGTTTTATCGTTCATAATAAAACTCGCGTTTTTACGGTATGGTCGCCTCAAAGCGTGAACAAGATCAATCAGATCATCAGTTTTAATACCGGCTGTTTCTTTAATGAACGTACCACCGTCTTTCTTGTTGAAAATACCAGTTGGTTTTCCCACACCATCCCCGTTAAGAAAAGCGTCTTCCTCAGCGTTAGCCAACGCCATGCCGAAGGATGTGAGAAGATGATTCTCGAGGTTAAACGCATTATCATACAAGAGTTCTTCAGTAACTTTTACCGCAACGTGAAGCTTATGAGCGTCAAGCAGGATTTGCGCGAACTTGGAATCCCCAAAGTTAAGGCTTGCGCCTTCTTCAATCCAAGCTGCAGCAGGATCACTCATCGCAATATTAATCTTATGCTCTCCACTAGTAGTAATAGTGGTAGCAAGAGAGCGAATAATGTTTTCTTCTTTCAACGTTTCAATCAGACGATTATCGTATTCTTCCGGCACAAGATACCCGCCGTCAGCGTCCACGCCTTCCTGCAACACGTTATCGACTCGTTTAAAATTACTTCTAAGAGCTGTAAGCATTGCCTGCTTATACTCGTCACGCGCACGACCTTGTTTTTCAAGGTTAACGCCTGTTTTCATAGGTTTTGCAACAATCGCCTCAGATGTTGGTTTTGAAAGCTCCTTATCCATTACTTCCATCTGCTCCAAGCGCTCAATTTCCATACTGTAAGCTTTCACTTTCGCTTCCATCTCATCATAGGTTTTCGCGTCTTCTTCTGAAATAAGCCCGTCCTTGTCACGTTTAGACTCAAGGAAAGCTTTCGCACCCTGCCAAGCCTTATTACGTTTCTCAACCATGTTTGAAATAGTGTTCATCATATTTACCTCCAATTTTTGATTAAAAAAAGACGATCCATAAGATCGTCTGCACTAATATTGTTTGTTTCCTTACCGCTTATCCGGCAGGCTTTACATATTTTTTCCAATAACGTGTTTTGCACGCTTGCTTTCGAATACAATGTTGAAACCTGTGGTATGCCAATATCAGCGGTTTCACCTCTAGTTAAAACACCGTCCGCGAACCCGAGTTCTACCGCCTTGTTAGCATCCATCCATGTTTCCGAATCCATTAAATGCGACAGTTTCACACGGTTAAGCCCTGTTTTAATCTCGTAAGCGTTAATAATGGACTCTTTGACCTCATCAAGCATTGATATTGCTTTTTCCATTTCGCTTCTGTTTCCAAAAGCAACAGTCATAGGATTATGAATCATAAGCATTGACACCGGGCTCATATAAACCTTTGTCCCAGCCATAGCAATAACCGAGGCAGCACTTGCTGCAATACCGTCAATCTTTACCGTCACGCAACCCTTGTAATCCATGAGCATGTTATAGATTTGTGCCGCAGCCACACAATCGCCGCCAGGTGAGTTAATCCACACGGTAATATTTCCACTACCAGCGTTTAACTCGTCTTTAAAAAGTTGTGGTGTAATATCATCATCAAACCATGATTCTTCAGCAATCGTACCGTTAAGAAACAGTGTCCTCTCAAAAATCTCATTATTCTCATTAGTCTCATTGTTTTCCTTTTGGTTTTTCCACTGCCAAAACTTCCTCATTACCTTTTTCCTCCTCTCTTATATAAAGAAGCGACCAAGATTTTCTTGGTCGCTTCATGTTCGTATAACACTCATATAATACCTAAAGAACTAGCTTTACAGTTAAATAATCCACCTTACTTGTATGCTCTTCCATTTAAGGAAACTAGAGAATCAAATAATTG
>NZ_KQ961874.1 GCF_001563665.1 Gardnerella vaginalis
GCTTTCAACCTTGTGCAAGTCCTCTCGCATTAAGCTCGTTTGAAGCGCGAGCTTTGCTTCAAACGAGGGTAATGCGACACGCCGATTTGCGCTCTCATTAAATTTGAGTATAGTTATTTCTCGGTTCAAAAATCAAATGAATCTAGCCAACGCCCCTTTAGCTCAGTTGGTTAGAGCAGCTGACTCTTAATCAGCGTGTCCGGGGTTCGAATCCCCGAGGGGGCACAAATAAAACCCAAGCCTAGAGCTTGGGTTTTTCATATTGTTCAATCAAAGCATTCGTGTATAATATCCCTTTGTTGTTTGCTAGTTAATCATGTTGTAGCAAACTTACACTGCCTCGGTAGCTCAGTGGATAGAGCACCACTCTCCTAAAGTGGGTGTCGTCAGTTCGATTCTGATTCGGGGCACTTTTTACACAATGTTAGGGGATAGTGTTAGATTGTTCCTAAATTAAGCGATGATCCGTTATCAGCGGGGAGTTTTCGGAAGAACGGCGAGCATTCTTAATATTTTCGCTTATTAGAACCGACGGGATTGGCCCGCATAGCCAAATATAAGCGGTTATAAGAATAGTTTTAAGATTCTTATAGCAAGCGAGGTGGTACCGCGGTAGGCAACTGTCGTCCTCGCAGGGAAATGTTTAACCCTGTTTAGCGAGGAGAGTACAGTGAGCGAATCTGCTAATATGGCAAATGATACGTCTGAGAATCATGTGTATCCAAAAGTAAACGTTATGGCAGTAGAATCTAATGGAGATTCCGATAATACTAGCTGTGTTTCGCCAAATCCTTCATTCCCACAACTTGAAGAATCTGTGCTTCAATACTGGGATGCAAATAATACGTTTAGAAAATCAATAGAGTATCGTCCATCTGGCAAAGGTAGCCAAAATGAGTTTGTTTTCTTTGATGGACCTCCTTTTGCAAATGGTCTTCCACACTATGGTCACTTGCTAACAGGTTACGCAAAAGACGTTATTCCTCGCTACCAAACTATGCGTGGTCGTAAAGTAAACAGAGTTTTCGGTTGGGATACTCATGGTCTTCCTGCAGAATTGGAAGCGCAAAAAGAGCTTGGAATCGAATCTGTTGAGCAAATCGAGAAAATGGGAATCGCAAAGTTCAACAATGCTTGTCGTTCCAGTGTTTTGAAGTATACGAATGAATGGCAAAACTACGTGCATCGTCAAGCGCGTTGGGTTGATTTTGAGCGTGGCTACAAAACTCTCAACATTCCATATATGGAATCCGTTATGTGGGCTTTCAAGCAGCTTTATAACAAAGGATTAGCTTACAAAGGCTACCGCGTGCTCCCGTACTGCCCGAAGGATCAAACTCCACTTTCTGCACACGAGCTTCGTATGGATGCGGATGTTTACCAGAATCGTCAAGATACAACTGTTTCTGTAGCTGTAAAACTTCGAGATGAAGAAGACGCCTACGCAGTATTCTGGACTACTACTCCTTGGACTGTGCCAACCAACTTCGCAATCGTAGTCGGCGCAGACATCGATTACGTGGAAGTTCGCCCGACTGAAGGCAAGTTTGCTGGTAAGAAGTTCTACATCGGTAAGCCTTTGCTGGGATCTTACACTAAGGAACTTGGCGAAAACTACGAGGTTGTGCGCGAACTTAAGGGAGCTGAGATGTCAGGCTGGCGCTACTATCCAGTATTCCCTTACTTTGCAAGCGAATCTGCGCTTAAAGAAGGCGGTATTCCTGGTCCTAATGCTTTCACAATTTACACAGCAGACTATGTTGACACTTCTGAAGGTACTGGTTTAGTTCACCAAGCTCCTTACGGCGAAGACGATATGAACACGCTTAACGCACATGAAATTCGAAGCGTTGATGTGCTAGATGCAGGCTGCAAGTTTACAAGCGATTGCCCAGATTACGAAGGCTTGTACGTTTTTGACGCGAATCTTCCAATTTTGCGTGCTTTGCGTGCAGGAGATGGACCTCTTGCTAAAATGCCGGAAGATCAACGTGCGCTATTATTCCAAGAAAAAAGCTACGTGCACAGTTATCCTCACTGCTGGCGTTGTGCAACTCCGCTTATTTACAAACCTGTTTCTAGCTGGTTTGTATCTGTAACGAAGATTAAAGAAAGATTGCTTGAACTTAATCAAAAGATCAATTGGATTCCTGGAAACGTGAAAGATGGTCAGTTTGGTAAGTGGCTTTCTAACGCTCGCGATTGGTCAATTAGCCGTAATAGATTCTGGGGCTCGCCAATTCCAGTGTGGGTGAGTGACGATCCGAAGTATCCTCGTGTAGACGTTTATGGTTCCTTGGAAGAGCTTAAGGCTGATTTTGGGGATTATCCTCGCGATGATGATGGTAATGTGAATATGCATCGCCCGTATATTGATCGCCTGACTCGTCCTAATCCAGATGATCCTACTGGAAAATCACAAATGCATAGGATTACAGATGTTCTTGATTGCTGGTTTGAGTCTGGTTCTATGCCTTTTGCTCAATTCCATTATCCTTTTGAAAATAAGGAATTCTTTGAGGAACACTTCCCATGCGATTACATCGTTGAATATATCGGTCAAACTCGTGGATGGTTCTACACGCTTCACATTATGGCTACGGCGCTTTTTGACCGCCCGGCTTATAAGAACGTGATTTGCCATGGTATTGTGCTTGGTTCTGACGGTCAGAAGATGAGTAAGCATTTGCGAAATTATCCAGATGTGAATGGCGTTTTTAACGAGTATGGTTCAGACGCAATGCGCTGGTTCTTAATGTCTTCGCCGATTTTGCGCGGCGGCAATTTGATTGTGACTGCAGATGGCATTAGGGATACAGTTCGTCAAGTTATGCTTCCAATTTGGAGCTCGTATTACTTCTTCACTTTGTATGCGAATGCTGCAAACGGTGGGGAAGGTTATAATGCTCGTCGTCTTCGTGCAAGTGAGGTTTCGGGACTTTGTAACATGGACCGCTACTTGCTTGCTCGCACGCGTTTGCTTGTTGAGCGCGTAGAAAAGTGTTTGAACGAGTTTGCTATTAGCGATGCTTGTGCGGCAGTAAGTGACTTTATTGACGTACTTACAAATTGGTATATTCGTGGCAGCCGTGATCGTTTCTGGAATGAAGATGAAACTGCTTTCAACACTCTTTACACTGCGTTGGAAGTGTTTATGCGCACAATTGCTCCTCTTGCTCCTATGGAAGCAGAGGCTGTGTGGCGAGGTCTTACTGGCGGAGAATCTGTGCATTTAGCTGATTGGCCTTATTTGGTTGAGCCACAAACTCTTTGCGATGGAGAGAAAAATCCTAAGGCTGAAGAAGTTACTGAGCTTGGCGCTGTTCTTGCTTCAGATGATGCTTTGGTTGCTGCTATGGATAAGGTTCGTGAGGTTGTGTCTTCTACGCTTTCGTTGCGTAAAGCGGAACAGTTGCGTGTGCGTCAGCCGTTAGCAAACTTGACAGTTGTTGCAGAAAATATTGATGCTGTAGAGCCTTATGAGCAGGTTCTTGAGCGTGAGCTTAACGTGAAGAATGTTACATTCTGCACTTTGAAAGATGCAAGCGAACACGGTTTGAAGATTGTTCATGAGCTTAAAGTGAATGCTCGCGCTGCTGGCCCTCGCTTGGGTAAGCAAGTTCAATTTGCTATTAAGTCTTCTAAGAGTGGCGATTGGCATGTTGACGGCTCTGGCGCTCCTGTTGTTCAGACTCCAAACGGCGAAGTTGCGCTTGTTGAGGGCGAATATGAGCTTGTGAATCGCGTTGAGTCTTCGGATGCTCAAGCAGCTGCAAATATGGCTTCTGCTGCAATGCCAACTGGCGGCTTCGTTATGCTTGACACTGCTTTGACTAGCGATTTGCTTGCTGAAGGATATGCTCGCGATGCTATTCGCGTTGTTCAGGATGCTCGCAAGGAGAACGGTTTAGATGTTACGGATCGAATTGCTTTGACTTTGAGCGTGCCAGCTTCGGACGTTGCTAAAGTTGAGCAATTCCGAGACTTGATTGCTAAAGAAACTCTTGCTACAAGCTTCGAAGTTACTGAGGCTGATTCTAGTGCAACAGAGCTTAGAGTTACTCTTAAGCGCGCGTAGTTTAAGTGCAAATCTTTAGCTAACTAAACAAAAAACGTGCTGGTGTATGATTAAATACATCGGCACGTTTAGTTTTTCTAGTTTTTCGTATTAGTGTATTATTTTTTCGCATTAGTGTATTAGCAAGCGATTTTCGCTATTCTAAAGAATTTTTGGATTTTCAATATTCATTCATGCATGTTGATTTAGCTTTTTAGTTAAGATGTTGATACTCGCTATTAGAGTTGTGAACTGATTCTAGGAGGTATTGAATGTCTTCTTCAGCGCCAATTGGAGTATTTGATTCAGGATTAGGCGGTATATCTGTTGCTCGCGAAATCAGATCTGCTATGCCTAATGAACATATACTTTATTTTGGGGATTCAGCAAACGCTCCTTATGGCATTAAAACACCTGATGAAGTTAAAAAGCTTAGTTTTTCTATAGTCGAAAATTTTGTAAAGAATGGTGTTAAAGCAGTTGTAATCGCTTGCAATACAGCGACTTCTGCTGCTGTAAAAGATTTACGAGAGTATTATAATATTCCAATTATTGGTATGGAGCCTGCTTTGAAATTGGCTTGCGACTTAGGTTGCGGTAAATCTCAACGTGTAATAGTTGCTGCAACACCTCTTACACTTAGAGAGCGCAAATTTGCAGATTTGTTAAATCGATTCGCGTGCGATCATACTATTTTTTCTCAGCCTTGCCCTGATTTAGTTAGAATTGTAGAAGATGGTGAATTAAACAATCGTGATTTTGTAAATTGTGCTCTTCATAAATATTTTGATTCGTATGATTTACATTCGATTGATTCAGTCGTATTAGGTTGCACTCATTTTATTTTTTATCGCGATTATTTTAGAGATTTTTTGCCTTCTAACGTTAAAATTGTTGATGGTAATGCTGGTACAATCCATCATTTGCAAGAGATATTAAGCTCTTTAGATGCGCTCGCGCCAAAATCAGAAGAGGGTAGTGTTACTATATCTAATTCAGATACTGGCAAGAGGATTAGTGAGTTAGCTCAAAGTTTATTTTTCGCAAAATAATAACTAATAATAACTCTTGCATGTTTTTGTAGCTTTTATAAAAGGTTATAGGATTTTTTTACAGGATTTTCCTGTGTTTGTGAGGTGTGGGAATTGCTTACCTCACAGGAGCTTCAACTTTTTACGCATG
>NZ_KQ961875.1:0-3268 GCF_001563665.1 Gardnerella vaginalis
TTGCTCAAAGTTGAAAGCACAGTGTGCTTTCAACTTTGAGCAAGCGAAGTACGTTAACATCCTGCGCACTCAATCCTAAAGCGTTTATATCTTCCCTCAAACAGCCAAACTGCACTCAAAAATCACGAGAACCCAGCTTAAAGCCGCCGCACATTAAACCTTTTAACGATAGCCCTCGCTAAGCCTTGCTACACAAGGGCAAATTTGCACCCACCTATTAAGCCTTTGACATCAATACGACAGTCTCACGTGTATCAAGACTACCCTTATGATAACCATGCATCAATAAAAGAGCCTTAACGTTCATTGCAGGAGAGAAACTGGCAAGGGGAATGTCGTATGATGATAAAAGTCTAAGGCACTACAAACTGGGATTTGGATTTTACTTAAAATTGTATTATTTTATTAGCGATATCTTCTACAAATCGCTTATCGTGTTCCACAAATATGAGTGTAGGCTTTGCTTCTTTTATAATTTCCTCAATCTGTATTCTTGATATTACATCTATATAATTCAGTGGTTCGTCCCAAACAAATATATGAGCTGGCTTTGAGAAACTTACAGCAATTAAAACTTTCTTTTTTTGTCCATCACTATAATTCTTCATATCCATTTCAAATAATTCTCTTGAAAAATCTAATTTTCTTAAAATTGTTTTACACAATGTTTCATCAACATCTTGCTTGTGAATATATTCATTTAGGCTACCTGTTAAATTAGATGTGTCTTGAGGAATATACGAGATTTTTAAATTACCTGCTAATTTTATCTCACCTGTATACTCGTGATTTATACCTAATAAAATTTTAATCAAGGTTGATTTTCCGCTACCATTACCCCCATATATAGCCACTATGTCGCCTTGCTTTATCTCGAAACTTACATTGCTTAATATCTGTCTCTCTCCATAGCATGATGATAAATTGCTAACCGATATTAGAGGATTTTTATGATGATGTAACGGATGCAGTAATAGGCTTTCCTTTGTTTCGATATCTTTTAGTAAACTCTGTTTTTCTTCTATTGCCTTGTTTTGTCTATTCTCCAAATTCTTAGATTTTTTCATCATCTTGGCTGATTGATGACCTATATGTCCTTTGTCTGGTTTTACACCTGATACTTTTACACCATTTTTAGTATTTTCAATTTTATCAGACCAAATTTGACTTTGTCTTGCAGCCTCTTTTAATCGTTTAATATCTTTTCTTAATCTCTCATTTTGACTAATTTCAAATTGGTCTTTCATCACTTTGTTTTCATACCATGATGTAAAATTTCCCGATTGGACATCAATAGAATTCCTGTTAATAGAAATAACATGATTGATACAACCATCTAAAAAATCTCTATCATGAGATATAAGCAAAAATCCTTTTTTACTTTTCAGATATTCACTTACAATTTTTCTTCCGTCCATATCTAAATGGTTTGTTGGTTCATCAATAAGTAAAAAGCCATCTTCTCTTGTAAACAAAATAGCTAAAAGGATTTTTGTTTGTTCCCCTTTAGAAAGCGTTTCAAACTCTCTGTAAACAAGGTTCTCATCTACATTTAGCAAACTGAGTTCTCTAAATAACTTCCATTCTTCATCATCTGATATTAGTTCTTTATATAACTCAATTCCTAATTTTGAAGTATCGCTTATATTTGGTGGAAATTTAATAAATTCAACATCCTTGCTTATTTTACCTTGATAAGTTTCTTGATTTAAAAGTAACTTAAATAGAGTTGATTTACCGATTCCATTTCTTCCTATCAATCCCGTTTTCCAGTTTGTATCAAAGGAAAACGATACATTTTTAAATATGGGTTTTACATATCCATAATATGAGAAAGTGAGGTTTTCAATTTTAATTACTGACATAAAACGCCTCCCTAAATTATCATTTACCGCCCGGGTACAAAGTGAGTGCACCTTTTAACGTTTAGTTTTTCCTGTATTACTACGCTTATCACTGCTTTGCTTTTCAGTCATTTCAATTCTCGATTAGGTAATTTTCCAGTTCTCAAAGCGACAGTAACAAACTCAACCTCTTGCAAGCACTTCTCGCAAAGTTCATAACCTTCATTGAAGTTCACTCTTGACCTAAATGTGCTAGCAATGAATTCGCATGGTGAGGTGATCCTTTCAACTACACCGCACCGTTCGCACTCAGCATACACATTCCCATCCTTAATCGGAATAAACATTCCATGATCTTTCTCATTTCCCATGACGCTAACATCTTCGAAATCATCAAATTTTACATAGAGCATATACGGCTTCCTCCTTTATCGGTATGTCTATATACGCTCTAATTCCAACTTATATCAAGTTTTATTGCTTCTTTTTTGATCTATATGTCTGCTACTTCGCAATAGCTTTCCCATTAAGACAGTGCACCATGTAATGCGCAAATCCATCGTTTTTACAATTTACCTTCTTCTTATCTGAAACCTCGGTGACACCATTCTCACAATCTACTTCAAGGCTTGCATCCTTGGTGATTGTTCCTTCTAAAATACTCATGCCATTTAACGTATCAAGCGTACAAACATGAGTTACTTCTACGTTTGTTGCTGAAGCCAACCCATTATAACATTTAAGAAAGACATCATCCGCCTTCAAATTAACAACTTCTACCTTGCCATTGTTCACTTCTACATAAAGCTTACCAATCTCAATATCCGTGATGAGCACTTGATTAGAATCAGATTCAACCTCACAAACTTCCACATCATGTGGCAAACTCACAACAATTTCAGGCATACCCTGAGTAAGCCACCTCACCCAATTCGAAGCTGAGACTTTTTTAGTTTGAATAAGCCTTATAACATTTTGCGCTTCCTCAACCCTCAATATATCTTGTTCACAGTTAACAAAGCTCACACCAAAGGTATCAGCACGTTTCACCGTTAAACGAACATCTTTCGTCTCTGCGATAAACTTCTTATTATCCATTCCTTAAGCACCTCCTCGTGCACATACTAATAATCAGGTTTCATTTTACCTTTTGAGCTATATTTTCCCACTTCACAGGGTGGGTGCAAAGTTGCAAATCGACTTGAATGGGCGCTTTGACAGAGCTTGAAATTGCATAACGCATTTCAAGCTCCTTCAAAGCGTGATTTGGCTCAAATGTAAAGTCCAGTGGACTTTACATGCCAAATCAGCCGAACGGCTACTAATAGCCGTGCGTGACGACCTGCCTTTTCGCTTAGAGCGTAGCGCGAAAAAGCACCCCAATTCGCTAAGCTTGCTCAAAGTTGAAAGCACAGTGTGCTTTC
>NZ_KQ961875.1:3368-3629 GCF_001563665.1 Gardnerella vaginalis
AAAGCACAGTGTGCTTTCAACGCAAGCGAAGTACATTAACATCCTGTGCACTCGACCCTAGAGCATCGACATGTTCCCTCACACAGCCAAAATACGCTAAAACACCGCGAAAACCCAGACTAAAGCAGCCACGCATTAAACCTTTTAACGATAGACCCTGCAAACCCCTGCAATACAAGGGCAAAAATGCACCCACCTATTAAGCCCTTGACATCAATACAACACTTTCGACGTGGATTGAGAGAACAGGTAGTATAGCTA
>NZ_KQ961875.1:3729-4017 GCF_001563665.1 Gardnerella vaginalis
GAGAACAGGTAGTATAGCTACACTTTTTTGAGTGAACACCATTGATACTGGGTGCACTTTTTAACGATAGGAAAAGCTATCGTTAAAAAGTTTAAGATTGGCTTAATAGCTTGATTTTTGAGCATAAAAAACAGCCTAGAGAGGATTCCCCCTAGGCTGACTTTTGTAACATTTCAAATGCTCACATTCTTTTGGTTTTTATGATGCTCTTTCAATATTCACACTAATCTCTGATTTAAAAGTTACGCTGAACCTGTCCTCGTAAACTTTTATTTTCTTGATGTACTT
>NZ_KQ961876.1:0-3425 GCF_001563665.1 Gardnerella vaginalis
TTTTTTGTAAAAGAGCATCACCAATATATTTTTCGTTTTGCAAGATGCCTTTAATATTAGATAAATTCCATTTTAAATGCCCGGCACCGTTTTTAACACCGTCTTTTTCAAGGCCCTCCGCTATGTCTCTAAGGCTTAATCCTTCTAAATATTCTCTATAAATTCTTCTTACGACTTTTGCTTCCTGTTCAAGAATTACAAGTTACTTGAAGATTATGATAAAAAGAATTGGTTTGATCGTGAAGATTTTTTGAAAAATAGGGATAAAACTAAATTAACTTCAAAATCTAAGGTATTAAAAATAAAAATATAAAAAAACTAATTATAGGATTGAATATAGCAATAAACGATAGATAATAAAAAAATCTATCGTATTTTTAGTTTAAGAAATTATAAAAAAGCAAAGTACGCTTGACAAAAAAAGCAAAGCGAGCTATACATTATATGTAAAGTTAACTTGCTGTTGAAGGAGGAAAATGAAAAATACAATTTCTCAATTAAGAAAACAGCATAAAATAACTCAAGAAGAATTGGCAAATGAAGTTGGAGTAACAAGACAGACCATAACTTCCATTGAAACTGGGAAATATATAGCGTCACTGCCGTTGGCTTTTAAAATTGCTAAGTTTTTTGATATGAGTATTGAAGAAATATTTAGTATAGAAGAGGATGATTAATATGAACAAATTAGAAAAATATAAAAAAGAAATAGGATTTAGAATTAGTATTTTAGTCTTATTATGTATGGTTGCCTTACTCGCAGTTATTATTGGAAATTTTTACTTAAAATATAAATTTCCATTAAAAGAAGATGTGACATATTATGTAGCAGTATTTTTTATTGGACTTGAACTTGTATCTGTATTCTACATGTCAATGCTTGGTAGAGCATATAGAAATAGAGATATATTGGAGAAGATGCATACTAAAGAAACAGATGAAAGAATGATATTAATAAAGATGAAGTCAGGATCAAATATAATACCTATATTTTCAATGGTTATTGTAATAGTTTCTTTAATTGTAGCATATGTAAGTTATGAAGCCTTTTTAGCGTTAATAATAGTTGCATTTGTACAAATAATATTTTCTAAATTATTAAAAGTATATTGGTCAAAAAAGATTTAAAATATCATAGTAAAGGTATTAGACGATAGACAGTTAAAACTCTATCGTCTTTTTTTATACTCAAAATTAGGAGGTAAAAATGGTAAGTATAAGAAGCCTCACTTAAAACAATTTAATATATAAGACATTCAGCGATTGAAATATAAGTTCAGTCGCTTTTTTAATTGAAATTTATAGATTAAGTAGAAGAAATTAATGGATAGGGAAATGATAATTTAGCTGCCTAATCTTCGATTGTCGCTCGCCCGTTCATGAGCATAGGGAGCAGCCAATCTCGGAGAGCTATCAAAGCTCTATTTTCGCGTTGATGCGCCTGTGGAAACATATCTATAATTAATAATCTTTCCGAAATCCCACAATCTTGGCTAAAGTATTCTTTATATCAAATGAATTCCATAATTTTAATTCAATGATTCCATCATATTCTTTTTCTACTCTAACTAAATCAAGTACATCCCCATTAAATATATAATATTGCTCTGATAGTTCTAATGCATATTTTTTAAAATCGTTATATAATTTCTCGTTTTCAAATCTAACCAAAAAGCCGTTATCTTTCTTAGTAACAACTGCATTATAATTTTTAATAAATGAATTCAAAACTTTTTCTATTTCTTTTTCACGATTATCTTTTTTTAATAGTCCCATATAAATACTATTGTTATCATAATTCGATATACTCTCTTCCCAGTTTACTAAAATTTCATTCTCGCAAGATATATCACCATTATTATCCTTAATATTTATAATATGCATGACAATATATAATATTGGGGCATCATCTAAATTCTCTACCTCTTTTTGAATCTCATCTAAATCTTGAATTATCTCTTCACAATGATAATTACAACAAGAAGAAAATAGTTTTAGCAGTTCTCCATCAACAATAGAATTGTCTTTAAGAAAAGAAGAAAATTTTTCATAAAGTTTTTTATCTTCAGGATTATCATCCAAATTTAATGGTACATACTTATAACCATTTTTATATACACTGCTCTCATACAAAAAAGTCCTTTTACATCGCTTCTTTAATAAATATTTCATGTAATCTCTTCTCAAACCTGTATCAAGTTTGTAATGTACATTGCAATGATAATTATGATTATATTTTTCCAGTTCTTGTGTAGTTTTATTCTCAAAAAAATACTTTGCAGTCAAAATATCGTTTGATGCTTGTTTAATAATTTTTTCTTTTATTTCACTATCACAATCCTTGCTTGAATCTAATTCCTCGAAATGTTCTTCTAAATTCTCTTTAATTAAAGTTATCTCATCTTTCAATTCATTAAACTTAAGCTTTAGTTCAAGTGAAACTTCCTTAATGTTTGGTCGTTCCGCAGGATTTTGTCTCGTGCATCTTTCTACTAATCCATCAACATCGATTAACCAAGGATATATATCTGATATTAAAGCAAAATTAGATCCTTCTGGTTTTTTGCTAGTAAAAATTTCATTCATTATCAATCCTAATGAAAATATATCCACAGCTGTAGTTGTATCCTTTGACAAACCTTTTATTTTTTGTTCTGGAGCAGCATATCCTCTATTTGCTAGCAAATCATCTTTACTGGTTATTGACGAGTTTTCAAAATGAGCGATTCCCAAATCTGCTAAAACCAATTTATCTTTCTCTACCAAAATGTTTTCAGGTTTCAAATCCCTATGAATTACATTTTGGTTATGAAGGAACTCAAGTGCGCTACAAATCTGAAATATATAATTAAAACCTTTTTCAAAGCTAATTCCAATTTCTATCAAATCCGCTAAATTTTTATCATAAAGTTCCATTACATAACAAAGTTTGTTATTGATTTCTCCATGCGAATATATTGGAATCAGATTATCATGTTTGGCATTTTTACAAAACTCTACTTCTTTTTTAAAGCGTTCTTTCTTATTATCACTTTCTTCATTTAAAATTTTTACAGCAAATTTTTTACTATCAATTTCTGCAATCCAAACACTGGAATTCCCTCCATCCTTTAAATGTTCAAGAAGTGTACATATCTTTCCGTCTATCTCAAACTTCTTCCCTTTTAATTTAGTCATTTCTTATTTCTCACTTCCCAATTCATCCTTTGTATCTCCACACACCATATCAATGCAAACATTCACATCTATATAATTTATTAGGACTTTTTTCGTCCACCTTCGCCATCTTCTACAAATACATAATGCTTGTAAAACTGCTTAAAATGCAGGATTTTCACGATTTCACTCTTTGTATCAACGCTACGCACTCCACGTGGATTGAGAGAACTCCTAGTATAGCTACACTTTTTTGAGTGCACACTATG
>NZ_KQ961876.1:3525-9605 GCF_001563665.1 Gardnerella vaginalis
ATAGCTACACTTTTTTGAGTGCACACTATGGATAGTGGGTGCACTTTTTAACGATAGAACAAGGTAATCGTTAAAAGGTTTAAGATTGGCTTAATAACTTGATTCTTGAGCATAAAAACAGCCTAGAGGGGCTACCACCCACCTAGGCCTGACTTTTGTAACATTTCAAACGCTCACAATCTTTTGGCTTTTACGATGCCCTTTCAGTATCAACACTAATCTCTGATTTAAAAGTTACGCTGAACCTGTCCTCGTAAACTTTTATTTTCTTAACCGACTATGGAAACTACTAATAGATAAAAAACATGAACAGGGCTGATTTGCAAAATGCTGCAAAAATAAGCTCATCAACTATTGCAAAACTTAGCAAAGGTGAAAACGTCACCACTGAAGTTTCATCAAAATTTGCGAAGCATTGGACTGTAAACTGGAAGATATCATGGAAAACGTAGAAGAATAAGCAATTCACTGTCTACTAATCATTATTAACCAATATTTACTGGAAAATGCTCATTCAAGCTTAAAAAGACTGGCGTATCAATTATGAAAAGTTGATAAGCCAGTCTTTATTCACCTAAATTACTGTAAATTATCAAGCTATACTTTATTCTTCTACCATGTATTTTAGAACTTTTTCTAAGCACTTAGCGCTACCACTAATATCAATTTTATCATTGCTTCCTGGAGCGTTCATTTCAGACAAAAGCCAACTAAGGTAGTGCTCATTATAGAACGCAAGCAAATGTTTCTCATAAGAAAATGTTTCACTCCCACCAGATTCTGTAAATACCCAGTTTTCAATTGCGTGGTAAGCAAAACTATCAATTACGATTCCTGATAATTTATAACTTTTGAAAAAATTATCTCGTATATACCTCATATGTTTACATGTTGACACGAGCAGACCATTGCTAGTCTTATTTTTGTCACGTATAGCTTCCTGCTCAGCTTTAGGATTAGTTGATAACCATTTTCCACCCATGTTTGAGTCTGGATATACAAAGAATCCTGATGTATTCTTAAAAGCTGGTAAACATTCAAATATTATCCCATCAGAAAATGCTATTTTAATTATTTGCCCATCAGCCCTAATATCACTATTTGGATATGCTTCTTTTATTGCTGTTTTTACTGCTTGCAATAATCTTGACTGTGAATTACCCGTAAGAGCATTGAATCTATCAAAAATAGCACTTGGTAAGCAAAGTAAAATATCTATGTCACTTGTACAAATTGCTGTGTTTCGCCCATAAGATCCAACATAAAGACTATGGTCAATTGAACTATTTATCTTCCAGAATTCTTCATTTATTGCTGATGTTATTTTGTGATACCGTTTACTTATCTTTTCTCTTTGCTCTACTGATATCACTTCGTTATACCTCTTCATATTACAACTGACTCCTTTTTAGAGATTTTGGTAAATTTGCATCAATTTCCGCGTCAGAGAACTCGTTATCCCTTTTGATATTCAAGGATATTGACGCTTTTTTCACTGCCTTATCTGTCGTTTGTGGTGCCTCACTATATATCTTTGACAACTCTTTTATAATCTGCTCATAAGTTTCTGTAAGCTCAGTTGCACTTCTTGATCTTTGTTTTATTTTAAGTAGCAAAATTCTGAGACGCTCTCTGATTGCCAACAAATCATTTCCTGATTTCTTATGACTTATGATACTTGTTTGAGTATTAAATGACTGAAATAAAATGCTGATTATTGTGCTGATACACGATAATATAGTTGCAAATATTTTAACCGATAACCCATCAGTAAATATTAAAGATACTAATCCAGCTGAAGTTAAAGATGTGCAAACTACACGGACTATTTCCAGTATGCGATATTTAGTAACTAATATATCAGCTTGTTTTTCTTGTATTTTATGAGACCAAACTACACTCATATATGAATGCCGAACATTATCTTCAAGTATTAAATACTCATCTAAGCCACTCATCTTTATATCCTACTCTATTCTAATATGTTCAATTTAAGTTCCGTAAACATTCTGAAATTGATTTGGCAACATACCAAAACATAACTGGTGGAATTGCATTCCCTAAGGCTCTATATTGATCACTATCGCTTCCAGTTAAAATAAAATTCTCAGGGAAAGACTGTATTCTTGCCACCTCGCGTGGAGTAAACCTTCTATATTTGCCATTTTCAAAAAGCACTGGGTCTGTACTATTTAAAGATACTTTTGCCAAATGAGCCCCTACAGTATTACAAGGCTTAGATATATCCTGTGCTCTTCCTTTATTCATTGATTTTTTACTTTTCAGCATGCCTGCAACAGCCTTGTCACTAAAATAATATTTCTCGGGAACATTTTCATCTATACATTTTAATAATGGAATATAATCATTCTCATTTTTAATCATCGCATTGGGAAATGAAAAATTCACATTTAAATCCTTACGAAATCCCACAATAATAACTCTTTCCCTTTTTTGCGGAACCCCAAATTCCACAGCTTTTAACACCGTGTATGTAACGTTATATCCACTATCTTCAAATTGCTTAATTATCAAAGGAAATGCGGCATGATTATTTGCAGTAATAATCCCTTTTACATTTTCTGCAATAAAACATTTAGGCTGTTTATCTTTCAATACACGACACATTTCAAAGAATAATTTTCCTTTATCATCCTTAATGCCTAACCGCCTAGGATTCTGAGCAACGATAGAGAACGATTGGCAAGGAAATCCACCTGTCAGAATATCGAAATCTGGTATTTTGCTAGGATCAACCTCCCTAATATCCCTTTCATCTGGCTTAATCGCAAAATTCGTCTCAAATATACGGCATGCGCTTTTTTCAATATCATTTGCATAAACTATTTCCATATCATTAGAAGGATAATAGTTACCTAAATAATTAAAATTGCCAAGAATTCCTATATCTGTTCCACCGCATCCACAAAATAAAGAAGCAACTTTTAATTTGTCCACGCTAACAACTCCTCATACTGACCAGCTTGTTCCTTAAATGTAACTTCCATTCCATCTCTTGGTGATATGTCAATTAAATCTTTCTTGAACAAATAAACTGGATTACGCATAATAAATAACTTAATATTCTTCTTACTTACCATGAGACGATATATCCAATATAGTTCTTTATAACTTTTAGCCGCTTGCCATTCATTAGGTGTCAAATGTATCCTATTAAACATAATTGGTTTAGAGCTTATGGTAGTTTTCACTTCGATATTTCTTAATGTATCGTCTAACTCTCTTGAGCTGATATCATATCCCACACCAAGCTCAGTTGGTATTTTTTTAACAAGATGTACCAAATCTTCACGGCCGCCAATCTTTAGACGTTCACATTCATGGCCGTGAACTAAGCTTTCTCCAATGTCACCTATGTCTTTTGTTTTCAACACTTCAAGACTGGCTAACCTATCAAAATAAGCTTTGAATTTTTGAACCTGCTTATTTATTAATTCCGTACCGTCTGTGGTTATATATGCTGTAATATCTGTGCTAAAATCAGTGTCTTTGCTTTCTTTATTTACATATTCAAACCAGTCGCATCGATGACTATTTATCTCCGCAAGCGTTCCGTTTTTAACTTGAATCATAGAATCATATCCATCAAACCATTCTTTAGAATTAATAAATTTAAGGATAGATTCGTTCTCATTATGGTTCAAGAAGAACTCTTTATTATTGTAGGAAGTTAAGAGATTCGCTAACTGCATATAATCTAAAATATCTCCAGCATACCTTACAATATCACCTTTCGCATCATAATCTATATTCTTTTTTCGGTTTTCTTCAATCCGATCCCAAACCGTACAAACATCTTCATTGTCTCTAGTACAACGTAAATCGTTAAATATGCAGTAACATGCTTCAGCTTTTGTAATACCGCATCGCTTATTCGTACTCTTTTCTGCTTGATCAAGTAGTTTTAATAAATATTGAGCAGGCTTAAAATGTATCCCTTGTTTAATTTGCTCTTGAATTCTATCTGCTTTTATATGCCCACCTGGGTATTGAAAGTAGAAAATAAACTGCTTAAAAAATTGAACAAGATCATTATTTATAGCTAGCTCTTTTGCTCTCAACATGGCATGATTTATTTTACAGTCGTCTTCATAAAATAACCCAAACAGAGATGATATTTCAGTTCTCCAGTTATTGATTGTCTTTAGTGTACTTGTTGAATTTCCAGGAAAACATCTGATAGAATCGTTAAGTATGGTGTTGAATTTCTCTCGCGGAGCGTCACCAATTTTACTGATTTCTGTTGCCATATATATCAATACGTTCTCTACATTATTCTTAAATCTAGGGCGGCAATGATGAAGTCTGAATTCATATTCTGGTGGTATTTTATAAATCATAATTTCTTCTCCAAAAGCTTAATTATTTGCTTAGCAATTGCCTCTGCCATTAGAGGAGGCACTGCATTACCAACTTGACGAAATTGCTGTGTCTTACTGCCGAGAAATATAAAATCATCCGGGAATGACTGTATTCTCGCACATTCTCGCACTGTAGGCACACGATTATATTTATAGTGAAAATGATGCCTGTGCCCTGTATCAATTGTTGGTGCGGGCTTATTATCTGGAAACCTAGTCCAGGCGACATGGAAATTTCGAGAGTTTTTTAATTCTTCTGGCAAATCCTTATAATTACCACCTGCTGGAACAAGCGATATTATGTGCTTTACCTTTTCGGAATGCTTTGCGGCAACGTGATTATACACGTATTTCGATTTTAGCCTCATTAACTTTTGATAATCGTTTTGAGCCTCTGTTTCATACATCATTTTTTCTGAACCAAAGGATGTTTCAAGTGGAGGAAGATCAGATAATGCCATCTCACAAGAAATATATTTTTTATTTTCTATAGGGTATTCAAATTTTCCTTCTCTATACCCGACAAAAAAAACTCTCTTTCGCATCTGTGGAACACCATAATCAGCCGCACAAAGTATTTTATATTGGATTTCATACCCCATATCTGAAAATTTTTTTATTATATTGTCTTTAATCTTGCCACCAAAAAGACCCACAAGACCAGGAACATTTTCTATCACAAATGCTTTAGGTCGAATTTCATCTACTAACCTAATGTATGACAGATAAAGCTTATTCCTAGGATCATCAATTTTCCGAAGACCAGATAAAGACATACCCTGACATGGAGGACCTCCAATAATAACATCAATACCTTTATTGCCAATAATTGGTTTTATATCCTCTTTATATGAAATCTGCGTTATGTCACCACATATGGATTTAGCATTTTTATGATTCAACTCAAAAGTCTCTAAAGCCTTTACATCAGTATCAATCCCCAAGATGACGTTGCAGCCTGCCTTTTCAAAACCTAAAGACAATCCGCCTGCTCCACAAAACAAATCAATTACATTTGGCTTTAATTGTTTTTTATTACTATTTTTCAATCTTTCATCCGCAGGCTTTATAGCACTATCAGGAATTGCCCAATTTTCGCCTAATTTAAAAACTCCAGGGATTCTGCCTTCTGAGCATAAAATCTGCACTCTTCTCTGTGATAAATGCCAAATTGTAGCTGCTTGACTTGCTGTAATAAATCCCATCTAATCACCTCAGCATTTATAAATTAGATTATTATTATATTCCACGGGACGAATAAAAGCAATAAGCATTTTATTACTATGAGTCAAAAGAGCACGCCCTTGCCTAAATAGCACACACCCCTAAAGCAAAAAAGACACCCCTAAAAATAAAAAATCCAGCGTCAATTCACTCCGGACTTGCATTCACGTTCTTCCGTTTCGCAAGCCTACAATAAGACCTTATTTACAGTGTTATTCTAAGCAACAGCCGCCAAACTTTGTATCATTTTGAGAAATTCATCCTTCATCATACTATGCATGAATCGTGCTTAATTAACATTCCCCACTCACAAGCTGGGTGCAAAGTGGGTGCACTTTTTAACGTTAACATCCTGTGCACTCGACCCTAGAGCGTTGATATGTTCCCTCAAACAGCAAAATCGCACTCAAAAATCGCAAGAACCCAGCTTAAAGCCTCTTCGCATTAAACCTTTTAACGATAGACCCTGCAAAC
>NZ_KQ961876.1:9705-34754 GCF_001563665.1 Gardnerella vaginalis
ACCCACCTATTAAGCCCTTGACATCAATACGACAGTCTCAACGTGATGAGTATTTGGATACAAATCAAACGCGCGCAAGGACTGAACTCTGTAACCAAGTTCTTTAAAAGTGCCGACATCACGAGCAAGACTAGTCGGATCGCAAGCAACATACACAACGCTTCTTACTCCAGACTTCGCAATCTGCTTACAAACTTGAGCTTTAGCACCAGCGCGAGGAGGATCTAGCACAACAACATCTGGATGCGCAAATCGGCGAACAATCTTAGATGACTTACTCGCCTTAAACACATGTGACTCAAGAGTTTGAGCAACATCACCTTCAAGCGCTTCAACAACATCTCTACTAAGACCAGCACGTCCAATATTTCTCCTTGCATTCTTTACAGCAATCGGAGCACCCTCAATACTAAGCACGTGAGCTGGTTCAGCAGCCCCACTAGCACCCGCAGCACCACTAACACCAACACCAACAGCACCAGCAGAATCTCCGCCCACATTAGCCAAAGTCGCAAGCGGAATCGTAAACAAACCCGAACCAGAATACAAATCCCACAAAACAGTATTCTTAGTGCGCCCACCAAGCGCAGAACGAACTAATCCCAAAACATAGTTCACTAAATGCTCTGGAGCTTCGCGATGAATCTGCCAAAAACCGCGCGCATCAACATCGTAATCAAAAGTATGCATATGTGATGAATCACCATCAACAGCAACACGCACACGCTCGCGCAACAAAGCAGAACCTGCAACAATCTCATCGTTTACTATAAGCGCATAATTTTCGCCAATCGCACTAAGAAGCGCAGCCTTATCACTAGGATTATCACTAGAATCAACACCAAAATCCAGACCCTCAACCCTAGGCTCTGGAACAGCAAGGCGAATTTGCGAATTCGGCTCAAATTTACGATTCCACAAATCCAAAGAATCCGCAACAGCTAAAACAGCACGCGATGCAAGTGGCATAGTATCAATCGCAATGCGATCATGTGACTCGCGCTTTCGCATAGACAATCGCCCTTCATTATCAGCAACCAACTCCATGCGCGTACGCCAATTAAATCCGTTAAGCTCCTCATCGCCTGGCATTCGCTCAACTCTAACATCGTTATCCAAAACATCCATATGCGCTAAACGCTGGAATTGATTGGCAATCACGGAAGATTTCCAACGAATCTGTCCAGGCAAAGAAACGTGAATTAAATCAGCGCCTCCAACTCCGCCGCCCTGAGCCAAGGGACCCGCGAGTTTCCATTTCGGCTCCACACGATCCGCGCTAGGCTCTAAAACTTCCACAACTTCACCAGTGAAAAAGTGAGCTTTTGCACGCATCGGCTCATCCATGCGTACAACGACCAGCTCTCCAGGGAGCGCAAATCGCACAAACACAACGCGTCCATCAAGATGACCTACACATCTTCCTTGATCTGCATAACGCTCAATACGCATCGTAACTTGCATAGACTACCCCTTAATTTTACGTTTGGACGAACTGATTTTCATCACTCTAATTTACAGCTACAGTGCTCGAGCTTTGATTTTCTCCACGATGATTAGTTTCACGATGATTTTCTCCGCTCTGATTTTCTCCGCTATAATTTTCCCACGATGATTTTCTTCGCACTGATTATCTTAGCCCTTATTTATTTTCACTCTGATTTACTTCACTCTTGTTATCTTCACTCTTATGAGGTAATGGAAGATTAGTTTCATCCTTATTATCTTTATCTTTATCTTTATCTTCACGATTTTTATGATGCAATCTCATAAACGGAGTTGCAATAATCAAGTAGGAAACCCAAATCGCGAGCGCCCAGAACGGCAATCCCATAATCAATCGAACAGTTCCAAGCCACACAAAGTGATTCATCAAATATAATGGCACTTGCAAAACGAGCCTCAGCACAAAAACGCAAATCCACAATCCAGTAACATACATGTAAGCTCGCTTAAGCGGCTTATAGTCAAGCCACTCATGAAGCCAAGCGCCAAAATTTTCAGTAGGCATTTTACGAATCGACTCAATCACAAGCCCTAAAGCAGGCACTCGAACAATTAGCGATATAGCAAGAAAAACACCGTAAACAGCATTGGTAATAAATCCCAACACGTAATAGTCGCCAGCTTTATGACTTGTCCAAACCCAAATAAGGCATATTGTAATGGAAACAAGTCCGCTAATTACTCCCATAAGCGACTGCTTCTGAATAAGACGAATCACAACTTGCAAAACAGCAAGAACAGCGGATGCAATAACAGTTGTCTGCACGTTTCGTGTTACAACATAGCAAATAACGAACAATAAGCCAGGTAGCATGGATTCAACTATTCCTCGAACTCCACCAATTGAATCAACTACAGAAAAATTGTTTCCTTTAGATCCAATAGAAGCCAAAGATGCCAACCCTGAGCGTTTCTTATTTGATGTATTATGGCTTAAACCATTATTCTCCAACAGCGTATCCTTTTACTATCGAACTTATACAAGTCATATTAACTAGACTTATTCACAAGTACTTCTAACTAGACTTACAGCTAAACGCATTCACTAGACTTAAAACTAAGCCTAATATGATTATTACGAAACTTACTACTTACAACTACTCGCAACTACTTACTACACTTACGATTACTTACTACTTACAAGTATCCACGACTACTTACGATTACTTCAATCGCAAATATCTAGCTTGAAACCGAAAGCTTATCGATATCTAACTTATAGAAATCTAGATTACTTCTATCTAATTTCTGAGAACATAGGGCCACGAGTAAGAGTAGTCTTAACTTCAACTTGCTGATCTTTACCTAAAGGCCTATCATCACGCTTTAGAATAGAATCTTGAGAACTATCACCGCTTTCACCAGAGTTCTCACCAGAGCTTTCACCAGTAGCATCTTCCACTTCAACAGTAGCTTCAGAAAGCCCTAGTGCATCTCTCAACGCTTCAGCGCGCTGCTTAGCAGTTATTGGTTCATGCATAGGAATTAAATCACGAGGAGCCATAGGTTCATCTCCTCGATTCACAACAATATTTGAGAACCAGCCATTAAGTGCTAAAGTTTCATCACTATTTTTCATAGATTGTTCAGCAGCCTGCCCAGAGAATATGCCACGAAGCATCCAACGCGAACCATCTACACCAACAAATCTAGTTTGTACAGTTTTACCTTCAACGCTTACTGGAAGAAGCAATTCTTTACCAAAAGCTCCATCTATTTCAGTTATTTTGTCATTACTCTCAATAAGCTCTTTACGAATATCATCCCAAATCCCACTAGACTTAGGTGCTGCAAATGCCTCGATTGACACGCTTGATGAACCATATGTAGCAATAACTCCCATTATATGATTTGTTTCACGATGCTTCTTCAAACGCAACGAAATTCCTTGAAGGAACGGTAGATAAAAAGAACCCAAATCCAAATAATCACTATAGTCTGGAACATTATCATCATTGACATCCCAAGGACCATGCTGTATTTCACCATCATAATCAGAAGAATTAGCAGAATCAGCAGAATCATCATAATTATCAGACGTTTTTGAAGCGCTGATATAATTGTTATCTTCTTTATTATCTAAATCTTGTTGTTTTTCACGCGATTCTTCCACTTCCTTAGTGGACTTTGCATTAGCAGCATGAGATCCGCGCTTAAAACCAAACCAGCCCATCATTCCTCGTTTCTTATAATTACAACTTAAAAACAATCAGCATTATATAAATTATTTAAGATTGCTCGACTCACTAAGACTACCACAAGCAAAGCACCATATTTATGCGTGTATTGAAACTATTTTCTAAATTAAAAGCAAAACAATACTAAATTTAAAAAAGTCACAACAATACAAACGCACAACGAAACAATGAAACTACTATCACAAATTATATCGGATCGTTAAAGGAGCATGATCCGACCATCTAGTATCGTAACTTTGTGCTCGATCGATAACAAATCCGCAAGCTGTTTCAGCAAGCTCTGGAGTAGCAAATTGATAATCTAACCTCCATCCAACGTTATTATCAAACGCCTTACCGCGCTGACTCCACCATGTGTATGGACCTTGAATATCTCCTGCAAGCATTCGCATAACATCAACAAACTCATACTCGTTAATCCAACGGTCAATATAAGCACGCTCTTCAGGCAAGAATCCAGCATTTTTTTCATTAGCTTTAGCATTTTTTATATCTAAAACAGTGTGCGCAATATTAAAATCACCGCATAAAATCGCCTGATTCCCACCGCTTGCAGCGATATCACGAAGTTCACCTAAACGAGTGAGCATTGTGTCTAAAAATCGGAATTTTTGATGCATTTTTTCAACGTCATCAACATTGCCAGCATGAACGTAAACACTTACAACAGTAATCTCATAACCTTGCGGAGTGAGCACATCTGTTTCAATCCAACGTCCAGAATCCACATCCTCACTTAAACCAGGCAATCCATAGCGCTTTCCAACTACAGGAAGTGATGTAACTAGCGCTACGCCAGCACGACCTTTTACTTTGCAAACTTCGTTGATATACGTAAAATTGTCGTTTTCATGAGAATTTTCTTTAATCTCATTATTTTCAGATTCGATATATCCAATTTTAATTTTCGACATAATTGCATCGATTGCATCTTGAGGAGCACGCACTTCTTGCATACACCACACATCAGAAGTGTGCGAATCAGACCAATCAAGCATACCCTTTTTAGAAGCTGCACGAATACCATTTAAGTTTGAAGTTGTAATTGCAATCATATTAAACCTTTGTTTTACGTATATATAAGAGTCTAGTCTAAACACAAAAAATACGAAAACACTAATAAACAGAAAAACAACAAGAAAGACAACAGCATAAAAAATAACAACATAAAGAAAAACACCAAGAAAACAAACACAACAACACAAAAATATAACTAATAAGAATTACTTATAAGCTACGCTCTAGGAAATGCTTGAGAATAACGTTTTTTTAGAGCTTCAATTGAAACATGAGTATATCTTTGAGTAGTTGTAAGCGAAGAATGACCTAATAATTCTTGCACTTCACGCAAATCAGCTCCACCATTAAGCATATGAGTTGCAGCACTATGTCGCAAAGAGTGAGGAGAAATATCTGGAACATGAGCTAGAGCAGCCATTCTATGAACTACTTCTCTAACTACCCTTTGATCTATCCTCTTTCCACGAGCTCCAACAAATAAAGCTTTTTCAGCAGTATCATTTATTTCACGACTCGATTCATGATTACGATTTTTCTTATTAAGCTCTATAACATCACCGTAACCTTTATTTGAAAAATTATCAAAACAATCTACTTTTACAAGCTCTCCTCGCCCATAAGTAGAAAGCCATTCTTGCAAAGCACGCGCAGCTGGTATACCAAATGGTATTACTCTCTGCTTATTGCCTTTACCTGTAACCTTAACTGTATTATTTTCAAAATTAACATCATTCAAGCTTAAAAGTACAAGTTCCCCAACACGCATACCTGTAGCATATAGAAGCTCTAACATTGCAGTATCACGCAAACGCAATGCCCTATCATGAGAAGATTTATTAGCTGGTTTAACAAAGTTACTAGAAGATTCACTATCAGAGTTACCAGAAGATTCATTAACAGAACTATCAGAGCCGTCATAGATATCAGAATACTCACTATCAGACCCGTCAGAACCACTTGAAGATTCATTAACAGAACTATCCGAATTATCAAAATTATTAGAATTATCAGAATTATAAGAAATATCAGAAGATTTATTCTGCTCACTTAAATTTGAATTATTACATAAACTTTCATTCACAGAAAAAGACTTGAAAGAAACAGAATCACTTTGCGAATCCGCATAGTCCATAAGTCTTTTTGCAAGGGATTCATCTAATACATTTGGAAGAACATTTGCTATTTTAGGAGTACAAATAATTTGTGCAGGATTAGATTTTATGTTATTTGAATGCACACACCAATCTAAAAATCCGCGAATAGCTACTACTTTCCTCGCTAAACTAGAACGAACAACCTGTGAAGACTCATAAGCCATCCATAATCTAATATCGTTAGTTGAAAGTCTATTTAGTTCTTCTTCACCGCAATCTTCACACCATTTAAGAAATCGCTCAACATCTGAACCATACGCTTTAACAGTATGCTTACTTAAACCTTTATTGTTTGTAATATACGAACAATAATCTTCAAGAAGCTTACAAAATCGCATATTCTTCATAGCTTTCACCATTGATTAAATCTAATTTTTAATATTTAACTCAGCACTTTAATTGAAAGAATATCTTATTTTAAGGGTTTTTGAAATCGTCTTTCTAAAATAGGTTTCCACCGAACTATTTCCGATGAGTCTATATACATTTCTTGAGCAGGACGAGAACCATTAGCAGCAGGATCTCGCATTATATGAAGAGTTACACCATTCCAATCAATCACATGACCAATAACGTCATAATATTCACGATGCTTACACTCAGATTCACCTGGAATATTTCTGATTTTGCAAGTTCTAACAACAATTCGAGCGCCCATAGGAATTACATCCGGAAGATTAAAACTATCTATAGAACAAGATTTATTTTGCGATTGCATAGATCACCACTTAACGCATAAATTTCAACATATTTGCGTTTTTTCTTACAAGAAATTCATATGAATATTTACTATCAACAGAAAGCTTGTTAGCAGCATAAAACTTTCCATCAAAAAAGTCTTTATTATTTGAAATTCCAATAATTTCTTCACCTTTTTTAGCAGAATTCAAAAGATTCTCGCGCCAAGAAGATGACGAATCACACTCACAAGAATCACACTCACAACCGTGCTCTAAATGCTTTTTTGAAATATTTTTACTTTTACTTAAACGCATAGCATACTTATATTCACGCCAAGCTTTAGCTTCATCAAAAAATTCTCGCTCAGCATCATCCGAATTTTGTGCAGAATCTTCTAACATACTTGCAGCTTTATCTAACTGCGCAATAAGCGAGCGCAAAAGTATTGACACATTATCTCTATCTTCGCTAACCATAGCACGAGTGCGCTGTGGATCAGTTAAAGATACACGCGTCATATCTCTCCAAGATCCAGCAGCGAGCTGTATTGCAATATTGCGATTGGGATTATTGCATAATACGTTTGCTAGCGCAGTAGCAACAACATGAGGCATGTGAGATATTAAAGCAGCTGATTTGTCGTGAACACTATCGTTAATTACTATTGCTCTATTTTTACATACGTTAGTAATAACATGTAAAACATTTGCTACACGCCATAATTGCGTACAAGAGTCTACAGTCAATGCCCATAATGCACTATCTAAAAGTTCGTTGCAAGATGCTTCCCAACCACTAAACTCACTTCCAGCCATTGGATGTGCACCAACATAACAATTTGCAAGATTAGCTTCTTTTACTTGCTGTCTAACTAAACTTTTTACACTACCAACATCACTAAGTGTAGTAATAGATTTATCTATATTATGTTCTAATTGCGAAAGAACAATTGGCATAGAAGATAAAGAATTGCAAAGGAATAATACATTAGGCTTCTTCAGTACAAGTTCTTTAACACTATCCACACATATAATTCCTAATTCTTTCGCTTGATTATACATTTGAGAATGTCGATTATATGCATACACAGTACAGTTTTCTTTAGCTAATCGTTTTGCTAAAGATCCACCTATAAGACCTAATCCCAAAATTCCTACGCTGAATGTTTCACTATTAGTGTTTAACATATTCACTCTATAATGTTTAATAATGTTTATTTACTACTTTTTAACTCCACCAAAACGACGATTTCGATGCTCATAACGCTCTATAGAACGCCACAAAGCTTCTCTAGTGTAGTCTGGGAATAATTCAGGAACAAAATCAAGTTCAGCATAAGATGCTTCCCACGGCAAAAAATTACTCGTGCGCTGTTCACCAGATGTACGAATAACTAAATCACAATCAGGAACATCAGGATTATATAAATGATCTGAAATCATTTTCTCCGTGACACGATCACCTTTGATTTTACCTTCTCGAACCTCTTTAAGAATAGATGCGCAAGCATCAGCAATTTCTGCACGACCGCCGTAGTTAATGCAAAAAATTACATCAATAGTAGAATTATTCTTCGTATATTCTTGTGCACGCTCTAATTCATCAATTACAGACTTCCATAATCGAGGACGTCTACCAGACCACCTGACTCTTACTCCCCAATCGTTCATCTGTTTTACGCGTCTACGAATAATATCCCTAGAAAATCCCATCAAAAAATGTACTTCTTGCGGAGAGCGCTTCCAGTTTTCAGTTGAAAACGTATACAAACTCAAGTATCTAACTCCAGCTTCTATAGCTCCAGCAATGATATCGAATACAACTGGCTCAGCAGCTCGATGACCTTCTGTGCGAATCATGCCCCGCTCTTGCGCCCATCTACCATTCCCATCCATAATTACGCCAATGTGACGAGGAACTGCATTTTTAGAAAAATCAGGTATGCGCGAAGGGTCGCTAAAAGGAGCAGCAGGAATATCTAAAGATGTATAATCAACATTTTCGCTAAGCATAATTATGAATCTAACAACTCCATTAAACGAACACAACACTCATCTAAAACAATAATTCATAATAATCAAAATAAATTATAAACACCATTAAATGAGCGAAATAAATTACCAATACTATTTTCAAGAAAAATTACTTATACTACAGATTCATTTCCTCTCTTTGAGGATTAAGAAACTTTGGAAGACCAAGTAGTTTCATAATTAAAGCTACAAGCACTGGAATAACAACCAATAATATAACTGAGCTTATCATTCCATACATGTAATCAGAAACTTCATATCTAGAATTGAATAATATAGTTAAAGAAGTGAAATAAACAAATACATAAATAAATGAAGATGCAAATGTTACAATTATAGAACTTACAATATTCGATCTTTTACGAATCATAAACTTACATTGCAAAACTTCTAAAACAATAGCAAAAATAACTATTGGCAGTATGGCATAAACAATGAATTTCAAATAATATTCAAAATTATAATCTTTTTCAACTATAAATCTGAAAAATGTTTCAACCAAAAAACTAGTTCCTATAGAACAAATAGAAGGTAAGATAACTGAATACTTTTTACGAAGCACTATTGCAAATGCTAATATTAGAGTAAACGGTAACAATGAATAAGAAAACCACAAAAAGTCAACCATAAATAACTGCGGCAGAATGCGATAATAATGAATAGTATAAATATTAAACCAAACATATAAAACTCTATTAGAAAAATAGGTAAGGAAAATAGAAACTACGCAAATAATAGCTAATAATATTTTTTCTCTTTTATTCCATGTAGAACTATAGTATGTTTCTAAGCGTTCAGTTTCAGCATTTTGCCTATATCCATATTGAGATTTGTTTTGGTTATAAGTCATAGAATGCGAATAATCAGGCTTCTGATAACCAGACTGACCATTAAATTGCATCTGAGAATACTGAGATTGTGGATACTGAGCCTGAGCAAACTGCGACTGTGGATACTGAGCCTGTGGATACTGAGCTTGATTATATTGAGCTTGTGGATACTGCTGTTGCGGCTGAGCAAACTGAGCTTGCGCTTGAGCAAACTGCGGCTGATTAAATTGATTATAAGCTTGAGAAGACTGGTTATAATTTTGAGGTGCATAAGGCTGAGAAGGCTGGTTAAATTGCGCATTCTGCTGATTGAATTGCATCTGAGAATACTGAGATTGCTGAGACTGCGCTTGAGGATACTGAGATTGCTGAGGCTGAGCCTGAGGATACTGTGAAGATTGACCGTGAAGATTTGAAGAATCTGAAGCAGGCGAAGAAGATTTAGGATCGAACGAAATACTAGCATCTGAATTCATAGATGATTCATAAGCACTAGGATCTTGTTGTTGTTTGAAACTATTATTGCTATCTTCATTAGAATAATTACTATTTTCAGGAGTATTATTCACTTGATTTTTGCTACTAAAATCATCAATACTATTATTGACATCGCTCATTTAAAACCTCCAAACTCAATGATCACAGTTATAAAATATTGTCATCACTTTCTGCTCATAAATCAATCAGCTAGCGCAAATTATTACATAAATATGCAAATTATTACGCAAAACTATTAAACAAGTATACATTAGTAAAACATAAATTTACTTAAAACTGACTTAAAAAATCAGAACATAAAGAAAGAATTAAAACGTAAAAATACTACTTATTACTTACTTCTTAAACTAAAAACTATCCGAAAAATTCATAGAACGAATCGGACGTTCTAAATAATATTCACACCAAGATTTCACACAAGCAACAACAACATCATCTAAAGCACTTCCATCAAGATTATTCCAATCTCCTTGTATCAATGCACGAATTTTCTGGCGAACTTCATCATTACAACGTAAAGATTCACTAGAACAATCAGAAGCACAGGTAATACCACCAGAAGATGGACTAAAATAGCAAAGATTTTCATTCGTTCCGCACACAGCACAAGAATCAATACGTGGCAACCAGCCTGCAATACATAATGCACGCATAACATACGACATTCCTATTGTTTCAGGAGAATGTGCATTACGAGAAAGTGCAGATAAAGCAGCAATAAGCAATGCGTATTGTGAAGAAGAATCTTGATATGAATCACCAACAATATCGTCTACAACTTCAACCATTAGATTTGCATATTTATACAAATCATAGTCTGCGCATATAGATGCTGCATAAGCATACAGCGAAACAGCTTGCGAAATAACATCAAGAGATTTGCCTTTAGCAATCAACGTGCTAACGCGCATAAACGGTTCTAGTCTTCCGCCAAAACGCGACTTTAATTTCCGCACACCTTTTGCAACAGCCTTAACTTTCCCATGGTTACGAGTAAGCATAATAACTATACGATCTGCTTCACCAAGTGGAAAAGTTCTAAGCACTACCGCTTCATCACTATATACAGGCATATTTTCTTACTAAAAACACTTCCTAAATTGCCGTATATAATTTAGGATCGAATCTAATTATTCTCGCTATCTGAAGTATCGCTATCCGAAGTATCACTATCCGAAGAGCTGTCGAAAGAGCCTAACTTATTCATTATTGGGAAAGATAAGTCAGGTATATCTAAATTAAGGCTTCGACTTTGCTCAAAATTAAGCGAAGAATGATCCTCACTATTAGAATTCAAATCCGAATTTGAGGAATCAGAAACTAAAGGCTCAGAAACTAAAGGCTCAGAACTGCTTTTCTTAGGAGCAGGAGGAAAAGCTGGAGGAAGTGGAGCAGATGACTTATTAACATTAGACAATACAGTTGCGCTTTGGATCATATCGTCATCTGTATCAGAATTATCATCATCTGAATCATGTTCAACTGGAGCAAAAATACTTTGCTTTTCAGGAACAGCTCCATTAGCCAAATCACTTAATGAAGAAGATACTACAGGATTTTCTTTATCTAACTCAGCATTAGAATCACCAAAAAGATTAGATGCGCTTAGTGCAGCTTCAACAGTTCCTTCAGCATTAGCACTAGAGGAAGTAGGAGCAAATGATGGCAAACTAGATACATTTTTTTCACTAGATTCAGCTGAATTATCCTCACTATTTTTTACTAAGGAAGACAAACCAAACTCAGAATCAGATTTCTCTTCTGAATTAGAACCCTCATAAGAATCAGCAGCGTTTACATCTAAATCATTAGAAATACGGTCATAAGACTCAAGCTTACTTAATACACGAACACAAGCATTCAAATAATAATCAACTTGACGCTCATCATATCCGTGCTTACCTTTACGCTGTGTAAAAACAATATCAGACACAAATTCAGACTCAATTTCATCAAGAATATCTTCTTCAGTATCCCATGAAGGAGCACGACCTAAAGAAACAGCTATTTTATCTAGAATCTGATTAACCAACTCATCTACTTGAGTACGATCATATGAAGGACGCTTATCTTCGCCTGGAGCAAAACGTTGACGCTCAGCGCGCTTAGCATGCTTTAATAAAGTGCGATAAATATCTTCAAGTTCTGCTTTCCAAACAACTCGACCGCGATGCGAAATATCATACTCAGTGATTTTATCTACTACAGCATTTTCTAAGCGAGATAGCGCAGCATCAACTTGAGAAATAACATATCCATTGCGTTCCAAATCAAAAGATACTTCTTGAATATCTTTCTGAGTCAATTCCATATCGTTGCTCACATACGATTTGTGAGCACGCTCAAGAAATTCATTTACTTGCGATACATTATAACCGAACTTACGCTTTCCAACTCGTTCCATACTGGAAGTATTACGAGAAGTATTGGTGTTCTGAGCCATCGACGATTGACCTCCTGAGCGAATAATCCTATTTGCTATACTTTACGCGACTGTTTCGACTCGCGCCACAACACATGCTCGAGTATTATTATTAGCATGCTTAAATTTCCTTGTATTACGCACATTATAAAAGACAATTTTGAAAAATTCGTGACGATTATTAAATCATGCTCGAAATCAGTTTATTGTTACTTTTCATACCACTCGATTAGGTATTTTATTGGAATAGCAGCTGTAATACTTGCAATCTTTGCACTGATTCTTCCGAGCGCTTACGTAATTGAAGAACCAGGGCCGACACAAGACGTAATGGGTAAAATCGATGGATTAGAAGTTATAAATATAAAAACAGATGCACCAAAAAAATCTGGAAAATTACTATTACTTACAGTTGGAATTTCAGGCGTACCAGGATATGAAACATCAACATTAAATGCTATTACATCTTGGCTTAACACAAATCGCGATGTTCTTCCACGCGAATTGATAGTTCCTATTGGTCAAACAGCAAATCAATACGAAGAAGAATCAGAAAATGAGATGAATTCATCTCAAGATAGTGCAATAAAAGCTGCAAAAAATAAAGCTAAAGAACTTGGATTATCTGCTGAAGGCAAAAAAATATCTCTACATGTAGAAGATATAGGCGGACCTTCTGCAGGAATGATATACACTCTCGGAATACTAAATAAGCTATCTAAATACGATATAACAGGCGGAAAAGTAATTGCAGGAACAGGCACTATTGACGAGAAAGGAAACGTTGGAGAAATAGGCGGAATACGCCTAAAAATGATAGGAGCAAAACGTGACGGAGCGACTTGGTTTTTAGCGCCAGAATCTAATTGTGACGAAGTAGTCGGACACATACCAAATGGAATGAGAGTTGTAAAAGTCGCAACGATTGACGAAGCATTGAAAGCTTTAGAAGTTATTAGATCTGGAAAAGACGTGAACAATCTTCCGGCTTGTAGATTAAGAAAATAAAATGTAATAAAAGTGAAAAATAAGCAAAAGTAAAAAATATTACGACACAACTTGACTCTAGTACATACCATAATGTATCTTGTTTCAAGCGGGCGATTAGCTCAGCTGGCTAGAGCGCCACCTTTACACGGTGGATGTCGGGGGTTCGAGTCCCTCATCGCCCACAATTTCCGCTATTGATTATTGGTCACAAAATTTTTTATTTTGAAATCATTTATTCTGAAATTTTTTATTTAAACTATTTTCGCAACTATTTTTAGGAATTATTATCTATTTTTATAATTCTTATTCTTAACATTTATTCAAGCTATTTGAACTATTCAAACTATTTAACTATTCAAGCTATTCAAACTATTCAAACTATTTAACGTTCTGCTCTACGAATCAACATTCCGGGTTCGAAAATAATAATTGACCTTCCACGGCGTTTAATCCATCCTCGGTTAGAAAAATCCATCAAAGCTTTATTAACTGTTTCACGAGAAGATCCAACTAATTGAGCTAATTCCTCTTGTGTTAAATCATGCTGAACTAATAGCCCTTCACGAATAGGCTCGCCAAATCTAGAAGCTAAATTCAATATAGTCTTAGCTAAACGCGCTGGAACATCCATAAACACTAAGTCGGAAATATGTTCATTATTTGCACGAAGTCGTGCAGCTAAAACTTGCAACATGCTCACAGCAACCGTAGGATGCTTACCAATCCAAGCAAAAAGCACATCGTGATCCACCCACAACACAGACGTATTATCTGTTAGCGCAATTGCAGATGCAGTACGCGGACCACCTGCAGGATCAAAAACTGGGATTTCACCAAGAATTTCACCATGCGTGTGAATACTTAAAAGTTGAATACGATTATCACGAGAATGTCTTACAAGCTTAACGCGACCACGCTCGAGAAGATACATTCTGTGATCTTTATCTCCCTCATTAAAAATCACATCACCTTTAGAAAACACAGATTGCCTTAAACTCTCAAATAGCTCACGAGCTTCATCTAAAGGAACATGCTTAAACAAAGTAGTGTGAGAAAGAGGCAAATCTTCCGTTGCGATATTAAAATTACTCTTCTTTAATACCACTTTTACCTCCAATATTCGTAAGCAGCTATCTTCATTGGGCTACTTTGACAACTCCATGAACAATTATATATAACCACCATCTATTTTAATACATTTTTCAATCACTTATTGACAGATTCGACATAAAACATCTACACATGATACAGGATAATGGATATAACATTATAATGCATTTTATTATTCAAACGAATAATTTATATATTTATAAACTTACTTTCATAGCATCAAGACACCAAGCATTTTCATAAGATACTTCTTTCCAACTATTGTATCTTCCAGAAGTTCCTCCATGACCGCCGTCTGTTTGTATATACGCTATAGCGTCAATCCCAGATTCCTGTAAACGAGCTAACCATTTAATTGGCTCTGTAACAAGAACTCTAGTATCGTTCATAGAAGTAGTAATCAATATTTTTGGAAAATGATTCAAAGTATTTCCACAATTCTCACTCTTAGAATTACTTGAAAATTCAGGAATATTTTCGTAAGGAGAATAAGATTTCATATATTTATAATCTTCAACATTGTCTAAAGGATCTCCCCATTCATCCCATTCAGTTACAGTCAAAGGCAATGAAGTATCCAACATAGTTGTAAGAGAATCAACAAAAGGCACATCGGCTTCTATTCCAGAATAAAGATTAGGAGCCATATTTGCCACAGCTCCCATAAGAAGACCGCCAGCAGAACCTCCATTGGCAACAGTTTGTTCACAAGACGCATATCCTTGTTCTTGTAATGAATAAGTTGCATCAATAAAATCTTCAAAAGTATGCTTTTTATTACGTCGTCTACCTTGTTCATACCAAGCTCGACCCATTTCTCCACCGCCACGCACATGTACTTGCGCATACAAGACTCCGCGATCCAATAAACTTAATCTAGAAACACAAAACGCTGGATCTGAACTTATTTCATAAGCACCATAAGCAGTTATAAACATAGCGTTTGTATTAGCTACAGTATCGCGATTCCACACCAACGAAACAGGAACACGCTCACCATCTCTAGCAATAATCCAAACTCTGCGTTCAGCATAGCGATTCTCATCAAAATCGCCAAGAATTTTACCTTTTTTTAAAAGTCTATCTTCACCTGTTATTGGATTTAATTCACGCAATTGACCTAAAGTAGCATAACTAGAAAAAGCATAACGTAAACATGGAGCTTCGTAAGATGGGTTTCCAACAGGGTAAATAGAATACAACCTATTAGCATTTACATCTTTTTGCGAGATTGTTTGAAGTTTTACTCTTGTTTGAAAACTAGAAGAATCTTTAGCAGAAGAATCTTTAACAGAAGAATTAGCATAACTTTCAGTTGAAGATTTATTGAAATCAAAGCATTCAGCGTCAAATGAAGAACACTCAGCAAAGTCAGAACACTCAGCAGAATCTAAAATATTATTTACACAAATTTCTCTAAAATTCCACGGTCTTGCGTCAAGAAAATCTTTAACAGCTTCAGCCTTAGACACAACAGCCAAATGAGGCAAGCCATTTGCACGATAAGTTATCAATGCATAATTTTTATACATAGATAATCCATCAATACTTAAACCTACGCATCCTTGCATAATACTTGGATTTTCAGCAGCAAAATAAGGAGTGCTAATTGGCATATTAGAAGCATCATGAATGACTTCATCACCTTTTTCGCATCCGTAAGGAGATCCGGAAGCAATACAAACTCCATCTCCAATATCGTATGGCATATTCTTACAAATAATGTCAAAATTATTTGAGTAAGAATTATTTACAGGATTGCGCATATCAATAACATCAATCTCAAAATTAGGATTACGCGCATTATGGTTAATAATAACTAAAGGAATATCTTCACCATCTTCACCACCATGCTCAAAACAAGCAAAAGATACATCGTACTCAACTCCATCAATAGGATTAACAACCATGCGAAAATCGTCTTCTGGAGAACTTAAAGGAGTTATAAGCACTTTAGAAGTAGTCTTGGAATCACTACAAATTACTACATACCTATCATCAAAACTAATAGATGCATTTACCCAAAATCGCTCGTCTAATTCCTCATAAACTTTTACATCACTACTTGTTGGTTCTCCTACTTTATGCCTGAAAACTTGATATGGACGCCATGCATCATCTAATCGCACATACCACACCCATTTTCCATCAGGAGAAAGAGATGCAGAAGAAATACCTTTCCAAGAATCATCTAATTGAGTATAAGTGACAGTTCTACGCTTTGAGGATGCAGATTCTTCAATGTGAAGATCGCGAATATAGTAGTCATATCGCTCGTCTCCATGAACATCTATTCCATAGAGCATGCGCATACCGTCTAAACTTACATCCATCCCACCTAGTCTAAAGAACGATGAATTAGTAATATTGGCTTCTAAATTTGCATCAAAAATAACTTCTTCATAATCTGTAGTTCCAGGTTCTGCTTTTTCATCAATTACAGGCGCAACCCAATCATCATCTTTAATAACTGGAATTCTGCACTGAATTGCATACTGACTCCCTTCACAAGTTCGCACATAATACCAATATCCATTCATTCGAGTTGGTACAGACATATCTGTTTCTTGTACTCTTGACTTCAATTCTTGAAATAATTTTTTACGCAATCCACTTAAATGCGCGACTTTAGACGAAGTGTACTTATTTTGAGCATCAATATATTTACGAACAATAGGATTATTACAATCCTTCATCCAAGCATAATTATCTATAAAAATATCACCATGATATTCACGTTTTTCTGGAATTTTTTCAGCCACAGGAGGATTAACAGAATTATTTTCATCACATTTGGCACTAGAGTCACAATCGCAAGTATTAAAAATATCCATATTTTCTTCCACTCTTAATCCCCAACAACTTAAACTTTCAATATTTTGACCTATAAAAGAGTATTTTACAATAAATCAGCACCAATCGGAGCTATAGGCAAAACAAAATTTACAGTTGTACCTTGATTAGGCTTACTCCACAAAGTAATCCAACCATTATGTGTTAATGCAACATGCTTCGCAATTGCCAACCCTAGACCAACACCGTCTTGACTATTATCGTTTTGATTACTAGAACGATAAAAACGTTCAAAAATACGCGATTGATCGCATAGCGGAATTCCAACACCGCAATCTACTACTTTAATAAGAGCATATTTTCCACTCCCTGACACGACTGCTTTAATAGAAACAACGCCATTCTTATGAGAATAAACAATAGCATTTTCAACTAATTTACGAATAGCAGTACAAATCTGATTTTCATAACCTAAAACTTTCAAAGAAGACTCAGATTGGACTCTAATTTTCACACAGCAATTTTTAGCTAAAGAAACAACCTGATTTTTAACTTCATCAATAATATCTTTAACAGATAAAATACTTGAATCATTAGGATTTATAGGATCTTGAGCGCTGATTAAAAGCAACAAATCTTCTAACATATGTTCAAGACGCTTAGACGATTTATTTGCGAGCGCAGCTACATTTTTTATTTTCTCTTCGCTTACATCACTTACACGCTCAAATTGCAAAACTTTAGTCAAATTTGAAATCATGCGAGTAGAACTTATAAGCTGATCAGAAACATTAGATATAAAATCTTCACGAGTTTGAGCAAAACGATGAGCAGCACTAGTATCTTCAATAATTACAACAATCAAGCCATTTCCAATACTTCCAACCGTAACATTAAGCCAATTAGGTCTAGTTACTGTTGATAAAGCAGATGTTTTACAATTCTCACAATTATCTCTAGACTCATAAGAATCGTGATCTAAGCTAAAAACATCATCTTGAACATCAATATATCTGTCAGGAGTAGAAGTAACTAAATTAAAACGCTCACATGTTCCAGAAGAACGAACATTATTAACTGCACGTATTACTTTTGGCTGAACAATCGAATCATCATCAGCAACAACTCCAAGCATATAAGCTTCAAAGCTTGCACGAATCACATCATTTTCAGAATCAATTACAATAGTTGGAGAATTGAGCATAGCCAAAACTTTAGAAGCATCTTCGCTAATATCATCTGCGTTCGAGGAAGAATCATAAGGAATATTATTTAGATTTGCTTTAGAAAATCTAAAAGATTTTAATATAAAACACTTAAATCTAGAAAAAAATTGAATAATGCAATTAGAGAGTGGCAAAAACCAATCCGATATAAGCATAAACAAAGCTAACAAGACGCATACAACAACAACGCCAAATACTATAAACACAACAGTTGAAGAATCTTGAGGCATATTTTTATAATCTCATATTTCTCACGTTTTAGTAACACTAAATAAAATATATTGTAATTCTTGTATCTCAGTTAATAAAATCCTAAGACAAATTAGAAACTTTTAACAATTCACTCTAAAAAATCACAATCTTAGTTGTAAGCGTCACTTATAATTAGATAGAGCGCTTGCAAACAATTACGCGAACAAGAAAGGACACACCATGAGAGTGATTTTCAACGAAGAGATGAAAGCCGTGGCTAAAGACTTAGAACGCATGGCTGAGCTTGTAGCAAAAGCCATGAACGATTCTGGAAACGCGTTAGTTAAAGCAGATATAGATCTTGCACAAGAAGTCATAGACCAAGATATAAAACTTGATGCACTAGAAGATAGAGTAATTGACCAATGCTTAACTTTGCTTGCAAGACAAAATCCAGTTGCAACAGATTTGCGAGAAGTTGTAGCAACAATGCGACTAGCAACTACATTCGAACGCATGGGAGATCTAACAAGCCACATAGCACAAATTACAAGACGAACTTGGCCTGATTCAGCAATACCTGAAGAAGCTAAAGATACTGTCACTTCGATGATCGATTTTCTGCACGTGCTTTCTGGACGACTAACAGATATGCTTTCAAAGCATGATGTCGAAATTGCAAATGCAATAATAGATAGTGACGATACACTTGATAAGTTGCACGAGAAGATTTTCTCAACTGTTGAAAGTGATTCTTGGCATGGAACACGTAAACAACTTATTGATTTAGTTTTACTAAGCAGGTTTATTGAGCGTATTGGAGATCATTGCGTAGCTGCAGCAAGGCAAGTAGTGTTTATTGTTTCAGGTTTCGATCCGTCTAAGAAGCCAGAGCCAGATAAAGACACGATTGTTGAATAAAGAGTTAATTACTAAATAACTAAAATACAAGCAAAATACAAAAAAGTAGGTCTGCAAAGCTTGTTTTACAGACCTACTTTTTTAAAATAATAACAGACTATTACTTTTGACCTTGAGCAGCAACAGCAGCAGCGCCAGCAGCAGCAGCTTCTGGATCCAAGTATTCACCACGAGGCTTAATTGGCTTAAAGTTTTCATCCAACTCGTAAAGCAAAGGAATAGCTGTAGGAATATTAACCTTTGAAATCTCTTCCTCGCTAAAGCCATCAAGCATCTTAACAATAGCGCGCAAGCTATTGCCATGAGCTGCAATCATTACAGTCTTGCCTGACTTAAGTTCTGGAATAATATCGGACTCCCAATAAGGTGTCACTCGAGTTACAACATTTGCCAAAGCCTCAGTTTCTGGGACTGGCTCCCCTGCATAACGAGGATCATTAGATTGAGAATATTGATCGTTTGGATCAATCTCAGGAGGTGGAGTTGCGTAAGAACGACGCCAAATCATAAACTTCTCATCGCCATATTCTTGACGAATTGCAGACTTGTTCTTACCTTGCAAAGCACCATAGTGACGCTCATTCAAACGCCAGCTCCTGCGAACTGGAATCCAAAGGCGATCTGCTGCATCAAGAGCATAATTTGCTGTATTGATAGCTCTACGAAGCAAAGAAGTGAACACGATGTCTGGAAGAACATTCTTCTCTTTAAGAAGCTCGCCACCATGCTTAGCTTCCTCAACACCTTGCTCAGTCAGCGGTACATCAACCCAACCAGTAAACTGATTGGTTTTATTCCATGCGCTCTGACCATGTCGGAGCAATACTAATTTATATGTCATAATTACCTAGTCTATTCGTTTCGTACGACTACTTGCATTAAATTTTGCATCAACTAGCGCAATGGCTTTACAAGTGGGAATGTAATAGTTTCGCGAATAGTTGCACCAGTAAGCGCAATAAGCAAACGATCAATACCCATGCCCATTCCGCCTGCAGGAGGCATACCAACACCAAGAGCTTCAATGAAGTCCTCGTCAATATCCATTGCTTCAACATCTCCAGCCAAAGCATCCTTAGCTTGAGCAACAAAACGTTCTCGCTGAACAACAGGATCATTAAGCTCTGAATAGCCGGTTGCAAGTTCGAATCCACGAACATACAAATCCCACTTCTCAACCATTCCAGGCTTCGTACGATGACCCTTAACAAGCGGGCTTGTTTCAACTGGGAAGTCGCGCACAAATGTTGGCTCATAAAGCTTATCCTCGTAGAAATGCTCCCACAAGTGCTCAACCAACTTGCCGTGATTCTCAACTTCATCGCGCTCAACGCCGAGTTTATCTGCCAGTGTGCCTAAATGCTCAACAGAAGTTTCAGGAGTAATCTCTTCACCCAAAGCCTCGCTAAGCGAACCATACATTGTAATTTGCTTCCACTCGCCACCGAAATCATATTCTTCGCCGTTAAGCAAAGTAACTTTAGTAGATCCGAAAGCGTCAATTGCAGATTTTTGAATCAATTCTTTAGTAAGATCTGCAATCGTATCGTATGTTCCATAAGCTTGATAAGCCTCAAGCATTGTAAACTCTGGAGCGTGAGTTGCATCCACACCTTCATTTCTAAAATCACGATTGATTTCGAACACTCGCTCAATGCCACCAACCAAGCAACGCTTCAAGAAAAGCTCAGGAGCAATTCTCAAATAAAGATCAATATCAAAAGCGTTCATATGAGTAGTAAATGGTCGAGCTGCAGCGCCACCATGAACAGTTTGCAACATTGGAGTTTCAACTTCCAAGAAGTCATGACTGTCGAAGGTTCGGCGAAGAGAAGCAACAGCGCGAGAACGCTTGCGAACCATATCGCGAATCTTCTCATCTGCAATCATGCCAATATAAGGCTTACGTGTGCGAGTATCATCACTCAATTCCTTATGCAAAGCAGGAAGAGGTTGTAAAGCCTTAGCAGCAATCGCCCATTCGGTTACAAATACTGACAACTCGCCTGTTTTTGAAGAAATCACACGACCACGCACATACAAGTGATCGCCTAAATCAACTATCTGCTTGAAGCTTTTAATGGATTCATCGCCAATTTCCTTCTTAGAAACCATAGCCTGAATCGTAGTTCCATCTCCAGCAGAAAGTTTCACGAAACACAATCCACCTGCATTACGCAAGAAAAGAACACGACCTGCAATACCAACCTCGGTATCAGTTTCTTCGCCAGCTTGAAGCTTACCATCAAACTGCTTACGAACATCATCAATAGTGTCCGTAACATTAAGATGAACTGGATAAGGCTGCACACCTTCCTTAAGCATCATCGCACGCTTAGCAACACGCATTTGCACTTGCTCAGGATGCGCAAGTGGACCAAATTCCTTGTTACTTGGGTCTATTGCTTCATCAAGCGTTGCACCTTCATCAACTCGCTTAGCAATTGCTTCATCTTGTGCAAGCAGCATCTCAGCGCGCTCAACGGTGCCCATTTCATTTGTGTTATCTGTTTCTTCGTCTTCTGCAGCGTTTTGTGCGGCAGGCATTGCAGTATTCGTGTCAATCATAATCGTTAAGTGTAGTCAAAAGGGAATACAGCATGAAAATATAGAAATAAATTGTATGTGCCAACCTGTAACATTACGGACGTTGTTGAAACATTCATATGATTTTTCAACATCGGGCTGTAGCGCAGTTTGGTAGCGCGCTTCGTTCGGGACGAAGAGGCCGCGGGTTCAAATCCCGCCAGCCCGACTTTTGGCAAAACGTTGATATATCAACGTTTTTAGCTTGTTCTTATGGTTCAAAAATAGGTCGAATGTGCAAATGATGTGCAAATAACTCACATTTACACAACAAATAAATGAACTCTGCTTTATGTAAATAAACTAAAACAAATCAACACTTAAAACTAGCGATTTAACTACGAAACTTATTGACGAGTAATTTGGCTCTCCACCCAATCGACAATATAAGGAGCGCATTGTTCAACTTGATTCATAGCTACTTCAAACTCTAGAGGACCTCCGTACCACGGATCAGCTAAATCAAGAAGCATTTCACGCCCGGTGGCAGGCTTTTGAATATATGGATCAAAAGAACGATACATATGCACAAGAGAACGCTTTTCAACTGGCAATAATCTAATCAACGAGCGCATATGCGAAGCTGTCATTGGCAAGAATAGGTTTGTTTCCGCGATCTCACTTGCATCAATACGGTGAGCAAAATGAGTTCTAGGCAAATTGTAACCACGCTTAATTAACTCTCTTTTAGCGCGATTGTCAATAGGATTACCATATTCTTCATCGCTAACACCACTCGATTTAACAGCTACAACATCACCCAAACCTCTTAGCTGAAACTCGTTTCGCAAAACAATCTCCGCCATAGGAGAACGACAAATATTACCTGTACAAACAGTCATAACAACATAAGGATTCTTAGCATCTACGTGAATTTTATTATCACAATTCATAATTCTGCCCCATTATCTAACTGGTTTATAAACCATAAATTTATATTTTGCGAAAACTTTCTTTCCATCGACTTTCATTTCAGAAGTAATCCACTCGCCTTCGCGATCAACCTTCCACAAACCTTCATCTACGAGATGCATAATATTTGGAGCAAAAGTATCAGCATTCACTCTAAAATCAATTTGTGTTACATAAGCAGCATCAACAATATTAGAGTTAATTATCTCCTTAAATATTGACCCTCCTCCAATAATCCAAATCGCTACACCGTCTTTAGGTAAATCAATGCAATTTGGATGATTCTTATCTTCAATCCATTGATAAGCATAAGAAATAGCGTCATTTATACTCGTAAAACTTTTTGCTCCATCAGGCATAAAATCAGGATTTCTAGACACAATAATATTTTCACGTCCCGGAAGAGGACGGAATTTTTCTGGCATAGAATCCCATGTTCCACGACCCATAATCACAGGGCAACCAATTGTCATCTCCTTAAAATAGCGCAAATCCGGAGAAAGTCTCCAAGGCATACCACCATTTACTCCCATTGCACCAATGTTGCCTTCTAAATCTAGAGCTTGTCCCCAAATTAAACGTACTGGAATACCATTTAGCATAAAAACTCCTAGGCGACTCAAATTCGCTAAAAATCAACAAAATAATAATCAAACAGCAACTGGCGCTTTAATAGTAGGATGATGCTTATAATCAACAACCTTAAAATCACTGTATTCGTAGTCAAAAATCGAAGAAGCCTTATGAATTTCAAGATGCGGATATTGATATGGAACGCGAGAAAGTTGTTCTAAAACCTGTTCAACATGATTATCGTAAATATGACAATCACCGCCAGTCCACACAAATTCTCCAGGCTTCAAACCTGCTTGCTGAGCCATCATCATAGTTAAAAGAGAATATGAAGCTATATTAAAAGGAACGCCAAGGAACATGTCACAAGAACGTTGATACAACTGACATGAAAGCTTTCCATCTGCAACATAAAATTGGAAAAGCGAGTGGCACGGAGGCAACGCCATATTCTCAACTTCAGCAGGATTCCAAGCGCTAACAATCATTCTACGAGAATCAGGATGATTTTTCATAAGATCTAAAACATTAGCAATCTGATCAATCGTGCGATTAGGATTTTCTTTAGTCGCAGCTGGCCAACTCCTCCACTGCACACCGTAAACAGGGCCTAAATCACCATTTTCATCAGCCCACTCATCCCAAATATGAACTCCATTTTCTTGAAGCCATCGCACATTACTTGAGCCTTTAAGAAACCAAAGTAATTCGTAAGCAAGACCTTTGAAAAACACTGTTTTCGTAGTAATAAGCGGAAAATATTCACTTATATCAAAACGAATTTGCTGTCCAAAAAGCGAAATTGTACCTGTACCAGTACGATCTGATTTTAACGTCCCTTCCATCAAGATTTTTCGCACTAAATCTTCATATGGAGTAGGTACATCTGATATTGGTTTTTGCGGTACACGCGCACGAATTGCTGCAAGTTCATCTTTTGTTAAAGCCATAATGCCATTTTAACAAAATGCTAATAAATTTTAGAAGATAAAATTGTCAAAATTTTAATAAGACACTATCAAATTTACTAAAATATTTCTAATAAACATAAAAATTTTATTGTAAACAATTGTATAGGATTATTTACAAAGAAAGTTAAGTATAGATTGTGTACTAGTGAGGCGTGGAAATTACTTAACGAACAATAAAAAGCGAAACGGTATTTGAAGAAGTTACACCTAATCCAAACTCTTTATAAAACTAAAGTAAGCTAAAATCTAACTTTTACTACTACAAGCAACAACATTTAAACATGCGTAAAAAGTTGAAGCTCCTGTGAGGTAAGTAATTCCCACACCTCACAAACACAGTCAAAAAACAGTAAATTTTATCAACAATTGTATAGGATTATTTACAAAGTATGCTTTGCCATTAGTTAGGCAGAGATTTAAGATTTTTCGCCCT
>NZ_KQ961877.1:0-15684 GCF_001563665.1 Gardnerella vaginalis
GAGGTAAGTAATTCCCACACCTCACAAACACAGTAAAATAAAAATCTTGCAATGAGAGAAACTCCTAGAGCGAAGCCACAACAAATAAGATAATTCTGTAAAACAAACTATGAATTTGAAGTAAATACAGCGAAAATCTAATGTAATGGATCTATTGTTTCTTCAATTTGTTTAGCTTCAGAAACATCTGCTTTAGGCACATCGACTTCATGCACGCCATTGATATCGTCAACAGGAATCGAATCAGAATCCAAAGATGCACCTTTTGCAGCATCCGATTCAACATATTTGCGAGGTACAACATACACTGGTCTAGAAGAATGTTGAAGCAAACCTTGGCTAATAGAACCAAGTAACAATCCAGTAAATCCTCCGCGTCCGCGAGAACCTACTACAACAAGATCATGAGTTAAACTTGCTTGAGTCAAAGCTGTTACAGCAGATCCAGGGACAACAGAACAATGAATTTGCAAATCTGGAGTCTTATCTAAAATCGGCTTAACTCGAGCTTCTAGATCATCCATATAGGATTCCATAACTGCAGTATCGCCTTCTGCGCCTTGCACGTAAGGAGCAGCAGAAATCACATCTAACTGGGCATTCCAGCTATAAGCTAAATCTGAAGCAATTTCCAAAGCTTTCAAACCCCATTTAGACTCATCTGAACCAACAGCAATCTTTTGAATAGTATTATTCAAATGTATACGCTGTCCATTGTCATCAGTATATGGAACAACCACAATAGGGCAATACGCATATGCAGGAAGTGAAGAACTCGTAGTGCCAAGCAATCTTTCTGCAAGACCACCTTTACCACGATTTCCAATAACAATCAATTTATAATTTCTTGAAAGCTCAATAAATACAGAAGAAGGATCTCCTGTGACTATAAGAGTTGTTGCATCTACACCTTGCTCTTTAGCAACAGCTTTTGCTTTAGAAAGTATCTCTTGAGCATCTCGATGCGCTAAATTATCATCGCCAATTGCTGAATAAGTTGCATCAAAAGAAACAGCTGCATAGCTTGGTAAAGAATATGCACAAACAATTTGCAATTGTAAACCAGCATGTTTGGCGTAATTCGCTGCCCACCATGCAGCCTTATAACTTGCGTGCGATCCATCAACACCAACAAGAACGGCTTTATCGTTCATAATCACGCCTCCAGTCTTTTGAGCACAACTACATCGTCATGCTTAATTTTATTACTTAAAACAAGAATAGCGCTTTTCAAAGGTCAACGTCAATGCGACACAAAATCAAGCAAGCAAAACATATATTTAAAAACACAACACACGCAAGAAGTAAAGAATAAAAGAAACAATAATAATTCTTGAATCGTTCAAAACTTAAAGTATGCGGCGAATTGAATATGATCCGCGGAAAATCTGCCTGAGCGGAGCATATTGAGTACCATTATTTTGCGCATTAACAATCATGCCATTACCTACATAAATAGCTGCATGACTACTACTAGCAATAATATCCCCAGGATGAGCTTCATCAAGGCTTGCAACCGCTTTACCAACTTGAGCTTGAGCTCTTGCAGTTCGAGGAAGATCTACTCCCATCTTAGAGTAAACATACCCAACAAAACCAGAGCAATCCCAACCAGAAGTAGTTGTGCCACCCCAAACGTAAGGAACTTTCCCAACAAATTGAGCAGCAAAGTTCAACAAAGCTTCACTTGAACGCTCGTCTGGAGGATCTACAGTAAAATATTGCTCTCTACTTGAAGAGGAACGATTGACAGAACCACGATCTGAATTTCTGCTTGCTGCTTCACTATAAGCATTTTGGCGATTTAAAATACGAAGACGCTCAGCATCAGCATTTCTCTCAGCTTCACTTTTTGTTTGTGGAACTTTTAGACTTTCAATTCCACCCCAATGTGAATCAGAATCGACATCAGTAAAAACAGCTTCTGTAAACAAATCACGCTTTACACTGTTGACTTTAGGGAATGAACGAGTAGACGTAACATTAGCATCACTAGAATCAGCAGCAAATGCATTAGCGATTGGAATTATGGCAAGAATAAGCGCGCATGCAACAATCGCAGCATAAACACGTGAATAAAAGCTATTTTTAACCATCTCGAAAATGTTAGCACAAACTTAATACATAATTGATTTACGTACAGTCACCTATTCATACAATCAATAGTTCTCACATAAACATGAACAAATAAAATAGTATGAGCGAGAACAAGAAATATGAGAAAAAATGAGCAAAAATAAGAATATTTAATAGTGAATAAATTGATATTTCGAAATTTCACTAGCTTCAAATTTGCGCGAGAATGTACCTCCATGCAATTTTGCGCCAGACTCCGAAGTTTCAATAGAACCATCGGAATTTACTTTTTCGACTATTGCAACATGACCATAATAACGATCAGAACCAGCTTGACCCGGAGCAAATACCATTATATCTCCCGGATGCCTTGCACTACGATCAACCCAATAGCCAAGAGCACGCGCAGAATTAGCCCACATACGGCCATCTCCCATATGAGAGCCTACAGGTAAGCCTAATTGATGACGGCGCACATACACCCACCACGTGCATTGGCTGAATTCATAAGTATTGCCTTTATCTCCACTATCGTGATTAGGATTAAAGCCTTTTGGCAAATTACTTATATCTGCTTCCATCAATAAAGCAACTTGCGGATTATTTGCAACAGAACGCGATAGCTCTGAAATATCGAAATTAGTATCTGAATTAAGCGACCATTTAGAATTGTGAGAAGAAGCAGTAGAAAGACCATTTAATACAACAGCTCTATTTTCATAAAAACTTGATCTCGTAGAACGAACTCTATTTAGCGCAACGCGATTATAAGATCTAGAAGCAGAATCCGAATTCTTCTCTACAGATGACTGATAAGAATCAGCAGGGACTTCATATGACTTAGAACCAACTAAATAATTAGAAGAGCTATTAACAACGCTAGATGTCATAACAGCGCCAACCAACGCAATCAATGATGCAGAAATAATAGTTCTTTTACGTCTTTCAGTAGCTAAACGTGCTAAACGAATTTCTCGCCTTGTTTGTGGAATAATATCGTGAACGCTATTAGAAACAATTGCGTCATACTCATTCGCAACACTAAGCTCAGGAGTGGAATTTACTTCACAATTTACTCCACAATCAGAGTCAATCTTATAAACATGTGAAGCGGAATGAGATCCATGGCTGGATGCAAAAAGCGATAAAAACGAATCACCACTATGTGAAACTTTCTTAGCGCCATGTGCAGCATGTCTCATAAAAAACCACCCAACAAAAATCAACTAAACACGCAGGAAACGTAATAAAATCCAAAAACACTTCCCGCATTTTTACTCTCCAATCAGTAAGGATACAACGCACTACGGATGACTAGCCACGCCTTATTTTATAAGAAAAAATATAAGACTTTAGAAAAATATAAGACTTTAGCACGTTGTATCATTGCCGTTATGAAATTCGCACCAATTATCAATCCAGATGCGCGAAAAGATACGCCAAAACCATTACGCGTAGATTTACGCACTACATTTGCTATAGGTACGATTATATGGTTTATTACACTAGTTGTTACGCTACCGCTTGCTCTTTTACATGTTATTTCCCTTTTCTTTACATTTGTAAGTGCTATGGGATTTTTTATTGGAATAATATTACTTATTTGGGAGCATTTCGATAGATGGGATTATCGCCGATTAGGCAAATAAAAATCCACATCTTAAACGCACGCACCACACGAGCTACAGCAAACAGCCACGATGCCTATAAGTTTTAGATATTTCTATTAAAAGTCACGACCTACAACCCACAACCAACAGCACACACCTACAACCCACGCACCCACAACCACAACCAACAGCACACATCTCAAACATTTATTAAAAAGCGCTCAAATTTATCTATTCAAATGTGTAAAAAACGTAAATATTTACATTATTATAAAAAATATCGCATTTTGATAAAATATTGTGCAAAAATAATAAGTATGCCAATTGAAGCCACGATAATACTCATGGTGATTGTGTTTGCACTTGTTTGCGCGCCTTTCGTCATCATGATTATTTCTCGTGCCTTAAAGAAGCATCATATGAATGAAACAGTTGCAGCAAGAACTGGCGATTTAGTGCATTACGCATTTATTCTAAATCCTTCTAAACCTCAAGCAGAACAATATCGCAAAACAATAAAAGAATATTGCCAATCTCATGAAATGCAATATGAAATTATTGATACTTTGCTAAACAAAGATGGTAGAGAATGTGCTTTAGAAGCACTTAAACATGGAGCGGATGTAGTAGTAGCAGTCGGCGGAGATGGCACAGTTAGAACAGTTGCGAGCGCAATGAGTGGCACAGAACACGCAATGGGAATTATACCTATTGGAACAGGTAATTTATTCGCAAGAAATATGGGAATTCCTGTAGATGATGCATATGCAGCTCTTCAAGTTGCAACATCACATGGATCGTTGCGCGTAGATATGGGGCGCGTAACGATATTAGATAAACCTTATGAAGATCACGGTCACGCATTTTTAATTATTGCAGGCATAGGATTCGATGCGTTAATGATTGACGACACTAATCCATCACTAAAAAAGAACATAAGTTGGCTCGCATACTTCGTATCAGGTGTAAAACACTTATTTGCACCAAAATATAAAGGAAATGTGATTTTTACACAAATAGATGGAACTAAAAGCAGCAAAAAAGAAATATCATTCCGCACACTAATGTCTGGAAATTGTGGGCAGATTCCTATGTTCTCGCTTATGCCAGAAGCTTCATACGATGATGGAATACTTGATTTTGAGATTATTGATACTACTGGCGGATTGATTGGATGGGCTAATTTATTTGGTGATGTAGTGCATCAAACACTTACTGGAAAAGCTCAACAAAGTCCACTTTCAACAAACTCTAAAATAGAACAACTTCAAGGTTTAGAAGCTGAAGTATTGCTAGAAAGATCCGCTCCTGTACAAGTAGACGGAGATATTCTAGGATACACAAAACACTTGCGTTTTAGCGTTGATAAACAAGCACTATGCGTGCGAGTACCAGAAAGCTTAGAGTCTTCTGTAAGCCAAAATACCACCGCCGTGGCAAAATAAAAAATTATGGTAGCAAAAAATGCGGGTATGCCCGCCACCCCAGAAGATCTAGTCAACGTCGATGCTTTAATCGGCGCATACTATGATGAAGTTCCAAATTCAAATATTCCAGAACAGCGCGTGATTTTCGGCACTTCCGGTCACCGTGGTTCAGCTTTGAAAACTTCGTTTAACGAAGCTCACATTGTTGCAATCACGCAAGCAATTGCCGAATATCGTAAGAAAGCTGGCGTAACTGGACCTCTTTATATTGGTCGCGATACGCATGCTCTTTCTGAGCCTGCTCAAAAGACAGCTATTGAGGTTTTAGTTGCTAACGGCGTTCACGTTCGTGTGGACTCGCGTGGCGACTTCGTGCCAACTCCTGTTGTGTCACAAGCAATTTTGACGCATAATCGCGCAGCAGATGGCACTCAACGTTTCAGCGGTGAAGGTTTAGCTGATGGCATTGTTGTAACTCCTTCACACAATCCTCCAACTGACGGCGGTTTTAAGTACGATCCTGTAACAGGAGGACCTGCTCCTGCAGACGTAACTAACGCAATCGCAGCTCGCGCAAACGAATTACTTGACAACTACAAGTCAGTAAAGCGCGTGCCTTTCGAGGAAGCAATCAAATCTGATTTAGTAGAAGGCTTCGATTACCGCGAACACTATGTAAGTGATTTAGCAAACGTAATTGATTTCGATGTGATTCGATCTAGTGGCGTACGTTTGGGAATCGACCCACTTGGTGGAGCAAGCGTAAACTACTGGCCACTTATGAACGAAAAGTATGGATTGAATATTGGCGTTGTTCGTCCAGAAGTTGATCCAACTTGGCGATTCATGACAATTGACCACGATGGTAAGATTCGAATGGATCCAAGCTCCCCTTACGCAATGAAAGGCTTAGTTGATCAGCTTAACGCTGGCGCTTGGGATAAGTATGATCTAGTTGGTGGAACAGATCCTGATGCAGATCGACATGGAATTGTGTGCCCTAACTGGGGAGTTATGAACCCAAATCATTACATTGCTGTGTGCGTTGAATACTTGTTCGGTGGTGCTCGTCCAAATTGGCCAAAGAATACTGCAATCGGAAAGACGCTTGTATCTTCTTCTTTGATTGATCGCGTAGCTGCATCTATTAACGCAAAACTTGTGGAAGTACCAGTTGGATTCAAGTGGTTCGTTGATCCACTCTTTAGCGGAGAAGTTGCTTTCGGCGGAGAAGAAAGCTCCGGAATGAGCTTCCTTCGCAAAGATGGTCGCGTTTGGACTACTGATAAAGATGGATTGATTCCAGACTTGCTCGCAGCTGAAATTACTGCAAAGACAGGCAAGAACCCAGCTCAACTTCACCAAGATCAGGTTGCTCGCTTTGGCGAAAGCTGGTATAAGCGCGTGGATACTCCAACTACTCTTGAGCAGAAGCAGAAGTTCGCTAGCTTGAGCGGAAACGATGTTGAAGCTTCTAAGCTTGCTGGCGAAGATATTACAGCAAAACTTACAGAAGCTCCTGGAAACGGTGCTAAGATTGGCGGTTTGAAGGTTACTACCAAGAATAATTGGTTCGCTGCTCGCCCATCTGGAACTGAAAACATTTACAAAGTTTACGCTGAGTCATTTGTTTCTCCAGAAGCTCTAGACAAAGTTCTTGAAGAAGCTACTGCTGTAGTAGATAAAGCTTTAGCTTAAAATAACTTATAAATTTGAATTAAGACTTGCGCTGGAATTAAATCTATTATTCTAACGCAAGTCTTATTTTTAATATCTTGCAATGCAAACTTTCACAAGCACACAAAACTACACAAGCAATTAAAATTATTTACGATCACGAAAATACGTTATAGCTTTAATTGCTTCAAGAAACTACTACTTCTAATAGTTTCTTAAAGAAGAGCTGCAATGCTTGATCAAAGCGCGTGAGAATCCGCGAGAGCTAAACACTGATCCAAACCATCCGCGCTTTCCAAACGCGCCTGATGCAAAGAATAGAGCTAACAACACGCCAAACAACAAAGTGAACCATATTGCAGCTTTACCGCCACTAAATGGAAGAGCAATTGGTTTAACGTTTATACCGCCGAGTTGTATGTAACCAAGTATTGCAGATTTATCATCTTTACTAGCATCATAGCCTTCGCTCTTATTGCCAACCGAATCCTCAGTTTGAGCATACACAGCGTATATTGCAGTTTTGCCATTTTGTGCTAATAACTTCTTAAGTTCATCGGTATCAACACTTCCGTCAGCTTTAGTGATAGTCCACTCAGGATTCTGCGGATTCCCGCCATTTAGCCTACGAACGTACACCTTAAGCTTGTTCTTAACTGTTGCGCGCGTATCGTAGTCGTCATAAGCGTCTATGAATCTCTTCTTATCTCCATCTTTAGAAACACTAGAGTCAGAATGCTCATTCTTCTCGCCTTTAAGAACAGTATTGAGAGTAAAGTCAATGTTATCCACGTCAACACCGTAAGGGTTCGTAACACTAGTTCCTTCAAGCGCGCCAGCTGCTTTAACTGTTGGCTTAACGTTGTCTGTTGCAACCAAGTACACAGGCATTACAGCTTCGTCAACACTATCGTTCGCGTCTTGCTTTGCGTGGTCGCTTCCTTCAGATTCGCGTCCGCGAGCATCGTAAATCGTCTTATCTACCCAGCTCACACCAAGGGACATAATAAGCCTGTTATCCAAGCGATTTCGCCCGTCACTGCCCGTAGACTCAAAAATCTTATTCGTGTCAGTAAGCTTAAAGCTACGGTCGATTGCTCCAGAGCTACCCCAGCGAGGTTTGCCAGCAAAATCAGTTACTTTACGACTAGAAGCATTATCTTCAGCAGTTTCGCCGCAAACCTGCTTGCCGTCTACTTTTCTACACACGTTAATATGTGAGAATCCGCCGCCGTTGTGACCATTTTTATCTGTAATATCCTGCATATCAATAATGTTTATGAAGGACGTCTTTTCTGAGCTTTCCGACAGAGTATACATCATGTTGCCATTTATTGCGTTAAGACCGTCAGTACGAGTCGTTTCTGCAATAACTTTATCGTTACCTTTTATTTCAGCTCGTAGCGAAGGCTGGCAATCCGCAAATGGCAAAGGTGTTTTACCATCTAAGCCTTTGCACTCATCATCTGGATGCAACTTCTTATTTAGCTTAAGATTTACTACTGATTGCAAATCGTTAAAATTAACTGGAGTTTTGTCCGAAAGATTGTAAACGTAGAACAGCGACTTTTTATCCGGAGATAGAACAAGACCAGGATCATCCGGTCTACCTTCAATCTTAGGCGCTTTAGACCTATCTTGAGTTCCATCACGATTCATAGGCACGTCTACAACGTAATCTGCAGCACCGTTTCCTAAGCCATCGTCATCCTGACCTTTGTTAGTGTTTCCACCACCGTCGCTATTGATTCCATCAACAGAGCGCAATCGCACAAATCGCGTAACTTGATTATCTCGAGGAAGTGGCACAAGCACGCGGCTTCGCCAACCACTAGTAAACACAACCAAATCTTGCTTTTCTTGAGGTATAGATCCATAGCTAGGAGTTACTTCAGGCTTTTTATAAATCTCATGATCTTGCTCATCTTTTTGCCTGTAGTCATACTCTCTAAATGTCACCATAGTCTTGCCAGCGCCTAGCTTTATGTCATCATTTGTGACGACTTCGCTATCGTTACTAAGCCACTTTCCTATGTTGTGGTTTTCTTTAGTGAGCTCTAGTCGTATTGCTCGCTGCTCAGGATTACTAAGCAGCATTGGGTGCACTTGCACAATACGTCTTCGCATAGAAACATCGAAGTACACGCAGTCGGAAGGCTTTGATTTCCAATCGCTTGGCTTAACATCATCCGGCCTGCACACTTCGTCTGTTCTCTCTTTTGCTATTTCCATTGGAAGAACGTCAAGCGTGTCTTCATTAGCATCGGAAGCTCTATTTTTTGAAGACGAACGCGAGCTAGAACGATTACTTGCACCAGCAGGCTCAACTAAAGCCGCACGAGTACTCTTATTCCTATTCCCGTTCCTCACATCTGAATTTTCTACGAGTTCTTCAATGCTTTTAACACCAGGCATCCACGTCCATGGTCCAATATCTCTTCGCGCACGCGCTCTAACCACGCTTCCAGGAGCTAACTTGCCTCTCTTGAAAAGAACAACAGCGTTACCGTTTTCATTTTTAATCTCAACTTCATCTGAAGAAGGCTTATTTTCACTATCATCACAATATCTCCAATTATTGTTACCAAACCAGCAAACAGAAAGCGTTTTTCCAATACTGAGCTTATCTTCAGTTACAGCATTATCAGCGCTGTTATTAGGATTGTAGTAGACTACCATTCGCTTAGAATATTGAGGCGATGTTACTTTAACAACATTATTTCTGCGAGCGTTTGTAACAGCTTGGCCATTCCTCTTAACGTAACTGTCGTTGCCATTAAGCCAAAGATTGTCTGAATTTGCAGGCTGATCGTTGTTTTCGCCATCATAGTAGGCAACAACGCTTGGACTTTCCATTTTCGTCCACTTAGTTTTAAAGCAGCCCACAGCAGTTTCTTCGCTTTCGTTTCCAACGGAATCCGAAGTTTTAGCAAACATCCTAAAGGTGGTTGGCTTTGCGGGATCAGGATTTTGCAAATCCGTGCTTCTGTAACGCTCAATAAATCGGCGTATTAAATATTTATCTTCATAGCCATCGCGCACAAAACGTATTCTAGGAGTTCTACCTTTAGAATCTTTTACGCCGTCTGCTTCAATATCTATTTGCAAATTGCCTAAAAGCGCTTTACTTGATTGACCTGTATCAACTTTTAGCCACTTACGCCAATTAATCTTTACGTCAATTTGACCAGTCGGCGTATATGCATTAAAGTCATCCTCCAGCTTCAAATTTTCAGGCAAAAGCAATGTACCAGTATCCGTGCGATACCAATCGTTTTTCTCTAAATCAATTAAATCGTCATCGATTGGAGTACAATCCTTTTTGCCTTGACCTGGGAGCATGCAGATGCCGTGAATATTCCAAGCTTTATTTTTTTCAGGGTAGCTTTTACCGCTAATAGTTGGCTTTTGACCATCCACAGGCACAAACCACACGTTAATTACGTTTGTTGTGGTATTTTGGTCACCATTTACGCGGAATGTAAGATCGTTCACAATCGAGCCATTGTGTACGTACAGTTGCGCATGCATGAACGGTCGCTTAGCGAAATACCTTTTTGCATGCTGTTCCTGATTTTCTCGTTCACTACCTTTCAAAGTTGGCACATCATCATAGTCGTTTACATACCTTACTCTCCTATTTTCAAGTATGACTCCGTGCTTTATGCCGTCTTTAGTGTCAGCATCCGTGTCACCAATATCCAAGCCATCCGCTTGACCGTTGACATTTGCTCCTCCAGGCATGAGGAAATGCTTGTGAATTGCGTATGTACTATGCTTTTCGCCTTGGTTTATTCTGTCTGTAATAGAAACTTCATTACCTGTTTCAACGTACTCCCCTTTGCCATTCTTTTTAAGCTCCATGTTGACGTTTACATCGTCTGCAAAAGAACCCTTACGACCAGACTCAGATACAGAATCGTACTTTACTAAATCGAGAACGTTCTCCCACTGGCACTTTCCAAGATTGTCAGAATAAGCTAATTTACAAGTTCCATCATTAGGAGCATAACCGTACCAATTACCGCGATCAGGAAGATCACCATCCCAACCACCGTTGCCTCCAGGGCCATATAAAATGTCGTGCTTATTTTTAGAACCGTCAAGGTATTTGAGAGATGGTTGCGGCTTATTTGTTGGGTCTGGAATTACAGGCGTTCCTTTAATCAAATCCAATACAGCGTTCGTATTAAGCCTTTTTTGCGTGTTAATATCCCACTTATACACTAAATACTCGTTGCCAAAGTCTTTATCTCCGTACCACTTAAGACCAGGGTCAGAGTCTCTTCCACTAACCTTTGTGCTTTTAAGATCCCACTTGTAATCTTTTCGCATATTCACATATCGTGTAACTTCATGCGTAGCAGGATTTAGAACAGTTTCATCCTTTGCTTCCAGCTTATCTATAGTGAGATTCTTCTTAGAATGCTTCATATTGGAAGCAGTTTCAGCTGTAGGGAAATCGTCATGAGATATACGCTTAGGACTAATATCCAAGCACAACTTCCATTGCAAATCATTCTTGTGGTTATTATCCGCCTTGCAAGAGTACTGATTCTTCGATTCACCGTATGCGTAAGTAAATGAGTTAGAAGCATCATAGCGGTTGTAAGTATCGTACTTGTCTTCGCCCTTAATACCGATTTCTTCCTTGCGATATCCGAAAATTCGCTCATTCTTATTGTCGTGACGCATCCAAGTAAGCAAAGCTCCGGTTTCAGAATCGTTTAATTCAAATGGGCTTACTTGCACTAAGCCGTTTGGCCAAGTAATATCGAGCGGAAGCGGATCGGACTCTTCGTGATCCTTGTAGTGATCCGCATAATCTCCAATAATAGGCCACAAATTATTTTGACTCTTATTTGGAGTATTTTCCGCTACAGAGTATGCGTCCACATAAATTCTGGAACCAATTTCCGCAAAGTATTCTGGAATCTCAATATTTCCTGTTGCAGGATCAAAAGTGATTTCGCAACTGTCGCCATCTTTAGCAGTGCAGCCCTTGAAGTGCTTATCGAGATCAGATGTAATTACACGCTTTGAATATTTCTCACGCAATTGATCGTCAGATGTATGAGCCCTATCGTCATCAGCAGCCGCCCTAGAAGCATCTGCTCCAGCAGCTAAATTCTTACCCTTATAAGTATTAACCTGCTCCCAACGATCAGTATTTCCATGCCGCTGAATAATAATGCCATAGCAGCTGCCATCCGTAGGGCACTTTTCGTCAAAGCTCAAATCTTTGCCATGGGATTTATCCTTAGTTTCCGCAGGACCATCTTTACCGCGCGGCCAAATTCTCACCATAATTGAACGCACACGCTTATCTTCATCCCAAGGATTCACGCGCCCAACATAATGGCCATTCCTCTTCTTATCCCACCAAACGTTTGGCAAACCGTAGCCAGGAGATACAATAATCAGCCTAATCTTCTTTATTACAGAATTTCCAACTTCATCCCAGCCGTGGAATATTAAATCGTGCACACCTCTATCTGCAACGTCAACTTGAGGCGAACCACCATTAGAGCCGTTGAATTTATCGTTAATAACCCAGCCCTCTTTGTCTGTCTCAGTATTCGGCATACCGTTATCGTGCACAAAATCGTCATAACTTATTGTAGTAAAGTTACCGCATCCATTTTTAGCACAATCTTTGCCAGACTTACTCTTGGTTATCATTTCGAAGTCGTTGTAGAAATCCTTACCAACATACTTCTTGATTTCTGCATTGTACTTACTCTGATCATCGTTTTTACCATTGACGCCAAGCATAATCTTCCTGTCGTCATGGCCTTTAACCCAGAACTTAATCCTGCTCTTAGTTGCAATCTTCAAACCATCAGCAGGCACAGTCATAGGCTTACCGTTATTAACGCTAACTTTTACATCCAACGTTGGCTTCTCGTAATCAACGTACGGGAACACAACAGGTATAACAGTAGTTGAATCGTCCCAGAAAGTAATCTTTAAATATTTTACAAACACGTAATTTGGCAAAACTTCAGGACTTTTACCATCCTGCAACTGTGCACTGTAACCATTACGCATCCACGTTCGATATAAACCACTAGCTTTATCTTTAGCCTTATTTATAAGCTTTTCAGGCACAGGATCACCCTGCTTTGAGCCTTTAGGAGCATAGTAAATATACCAAACGTTACGCGCAGTTGATTGTTGAGGCTTAGGCCAGCATTCAGGAATATTAGAGTCGCGGTCAGCGCTATCTCGGTCACCGCTATCCCTATCACCGCCATCTCTATTCGCATAATTTGCAGAGCGATCGCCATTAGAAGCAGACCTATTAGACTCATCAGTTTCATCTTTAAAATCGTCAAGAATCTTAGAATGAGCGCAACGGTTTGAAACGGTTACAATAGGAACTTTAACAGCAATCTTAGTTTCAGCATCCTTAAGAGTGTTCGACATAAGCTTATCTCCCCACTTATCCGTCCACTCAGCTTTGTATACAGCGTTATCTTTTATTGCATCGTTTGCGCCATTATCTTTACTTCCTTCATAGGTTCTATCAAGTGGATACGTATCTTTTACTGAACCGTACTTGAACTGGTTACCCATGAGATCGCTATTAAGCACGTCTGTGTAAAGGTTAGGATCAAAAGACTTCACCTGATCATACAAACGACCCTTATTGTTTTCGAAATTAACAAATCCCTTATTTTCACTACCAGAATTAAGCACAATCGGATTCGGAAGAGGCTTATCGTAAGAATAATACGTAGGAGTTTTGTCGTCTTTATTCCACTCTTCAGTTTGCAAAGGCTTAAACACATCTGCTTGCGTAATAATTCTGTACCACAAATCCTGCGTTTCGCTGATTTGATAGTAATCGTTACGATACTTCAGCTGAAGTTTATGCCTTCCAGGAGTTGAATCCTTAGTATTATGATCGTCCACACCCGGGTAGCGGAACCACTGATTACCACGCGCATAATTGTTATTTGGAGAATAAAAATCAGGAAGTAAACGAATATCTTTAGTCTCTTGAATACCTGGAGAACTTGCCAAAGCCCTGTTAATTAAAGGATTGCCATTCTCATCTTCAAGCAACATACTTGAAATCTCCATCTTACAATTCTCATTAACCTTACCAGAGGAATCAAGGCATATACCGTAGCGAGAAATGTACTTACCATTATTTCCGTAAGTTGAAGGATCATCATCACCATCAAGTGGGAATTCACCATCTTTATTCAAACCAGGGCCGAATGGTCCTAAACCAGTACCCTTAAGGAAGTGAAGACGCGGGCTCTGCACATCCATAATTCTTGGCACACCATACCACTGCTCGTACAACGAAGTGTAACGATACGACTTACTAAAACGACCTGCTGCTTTCAGCGAGTAAATGCTACTCCAAGCGCCAAATGGATCAGTCTTACCATACGTTAAAGAAGGAGAAGTTGCACCAAAATAAGATCCTGCACCATAGAAGAACGAATCATTCTCATGGCCTCTAGCAGTAGTGGTAGTGAAATGAATCTTGTAAGTGTATGGAATAAAATCACCGTTTTTAAGCTTGTTGGTGAAAAGGAATATTTTAGTCTTTTTTGTGCCACGAATAGCTTTATAAAGATTGTCAATCAGCTTCACATACGCAGGGCTATAACCTCTTGAATACGCTCCTTCAAGTTTAGGAGCAAGCTGGTGGTCACCACCAGAAGGGAAAGCGTAATTCGTGCTGTGCATGCAGTCAAGAGCATAGCCGTCGTTACATGTGCCTATGAAGTTGCCGTTCTTCTTGTAGTTTTCTTCCTGATTTCCACCTTCGCCAATTTGAGGAGTGTTAACAATATGTGAGTGACCATTGTTGCCACGTATCTGATCATTCGACTTAATCCAAGCATCTTCTATGGTTTCACTAGGCAAAACATCGCCACCGGTAGTTTCAATGCTGCACAAACCATTAGGATTATCCCAAGAGAATGAGCAAGTTTCACGAGGAGGAACGTAAGACGGATCTTCAGGCTTTTTCTGATTCTTTAAATCTTCATTATGCTTCTTCTTTAAATAAAGAGCAGAACGTTCCCTACCCGTGTACAATACGCGCTGAATATACTGCCTTCCTCCTTCGCTACCCTTGTCTAGAATCTGATTTTCTGGAACTGTGAAGTAATTTAGCGCATCTGCAGCACCATGCGTACGACCTCCAGCATTAAAAATAACATCCCACACAAAGCCACCGCCGGAAGCCTTAGGTGTGCGCTTTACGAACACGAAGTCTGCAACATCATCCAAAGGTGTTTTATTGGTATCAATGCCTCGTCCTGCATCATCGTAAGCAAGATTACGAAGACGCTTAACAATATACGTACCCTTAGGGTAAGGCGTGAAGTAAGTTTCAGCATAATGATTAGATCCGGAAGGATCTTCAGGAACTGGACCATTCTTATAGTATCCACGATTACGCTCAAAAGCGCCACCTTGCCTATATCCTATACCATTAACATCCAAATCGTGTCCGTTAGTAGCGCGCAAACCAGCGCCATCACCTTTAGTAGTGAAGCATTCACCTAAAGCGTAATCCTTATTGCAACCAGGAGTGTAAGGCGGGTAAGAATCGCGATCATCGCTGCGATTTTGCGCTGCGCGATTTTGTGATTGCGCATCTAAATTACTTAATCTAGATATGGCGTTAAAAGGATTGCTCGTATTTTTAAGATTGAAAAGATTAGAACCAAAACTATCTTTAACAAATCTATTAGCAATAGACGCTTTTGTAAAAGGATTATTTGAATTTGCGCTTAAGTTTGATGCAGCTAATTGTAAGGAACGCAACGCGTTAGATACAGCGTTTGAACTATCGGAGGAATCGGAACTATCGGAAGAATCAGACGAACTAGACGCACTAGTTTTAGAATCGTTTGCTTTAG
>NZ_KQ961877.1:15784-36070 GCF_001563665.1 Gardnerella vaginalis
AAATCACACAAATAAGAATAGTTTTAGCTATACTCTGGGCACGCTTGCTTATAAAGGCGAAAGCATCTCGCGTAATCGTCCAAATGCTGCTCATTACTTCACTTAACTTAAACATTCTCATAATTCTTAAATGCGCTCCAACGCACAACCAACCCACACGCTCTAAGCATCACACACGCTAAAAGCATCGCGTAATTAGCAATAACTTAAAAGCAACTCCACTGACAATTGTTAAACGTCAAAAGATTAAAAACTTAAAATCGAATACTAAAAGACTTACAAAAACCTATAGCAATACATTTAAAAATTAACGAATAACATTGCAAATTTCTAAAAAGTAATATTTATGCAAATACAGTTCCGTAAATTTTAAACTTATTTACACAAATACATGAACTTTGCAAAAAACAACTTGCAACATCTCGAAATGCAACATGCATATAGCATTAAAGCTTCACTAAATAGTGCAACAATGCGCTTTAAATTAGTAGTAGTCGTACGCATATTCCCTCTTTTTTACGCACAAATCTCATATGAAATTTGTTTCATTTTTAAAATTCAAATAGTCACAATTACAAAGTAATAACGTAATAACAAATACATGCCGGCAATAAGCATTTGTTATTACAATATGACTAGTGATTGGAGGTTAAACGCACACTTTTAACCTCCAATACACTAAATAAGACTACTTATAAGCTAGACAAATTTTCATTCAAAATATAAACAAAAGTCAGTGAACACTAACAAACTAATACCCCCCCCCAGATTTATTAGCAATACCAACGATTTAGCAAATCGCACTTTTAAAAGTAACAAAAAAAATTTTCACTTATAATACAAATTACGTTGTGTTGTATTACTTTTATCAAAATATATACCGCTTATTCAAGCACTAATAAAAATAAACACGTGTTCAAACACAATAAAATGAACACTCACGCAATCAAAAAATCCAATAGAAAACATAAAAACAGGAAAAGCGCAAAACACAAAGCGATTAAAATTATCGATGATTTTGTTTTAATATACGATAAAATTTGTGATATAAATCATAATTTATTAGCGTAAAAATGGAATTCGAAAGGCTTGAAAAATGATTGTTGTTTCTACTGACGGCTCAGCTCTTGGAAATCCGAATGGTTCAATGGGATGGGCTTGGGCAGATCATAGCGATGAAATTGGAACTGCTCACGAACACAATCATACAGGAAACGCAGATGCTGGCGGAGCTAGTAATGGAACTAATCAAATTGGTGAATTATGCGCTGTTTTAGAAGCTTTGCGAGCGCATCCTGGAAGCGAAGACTTAACAATTGAAACTGATTCACAATATGCAATCAACTGTTCGACTACTTGGATTCACGGTTGGAAAAAGAATGGTTGGAAAAATTCAAAAAATGAACCGGTTAAAAATTCTGATTTAATTCGTGCGATTGACGCAGAAATATCTGAAAGAAAAGGATCTGTAAAATTCGTTTGGGTTAAAGGACATGCTGGAAACGCTGGAAATGAAAAAGTCGATACTTTAGCTCGAACTTATGCAGAAGATTGTGCAAAAGGAGCAAAAAAAGGGTATCTTCCTTTAGAAGGCTGGAAATCCCTACTTTCTTCTCCTTATGCAAGCGGCACAGATATTCCTGAAGACGCCAAGCTTTTACTTGAAAACAAGATTTCTAATGAGGAGTATCACGCGAATCGCACTGTTGGGAATAATACTAATCCTGATTTTGGAAATAGCGATACTACAAATAGCAATACTACGAATAGCGATTTTCCTTTAGACAACTTAGACAATACAGAAAATATAGACTCGCAAGACTTAGACTCGCAAGACCCAAACTCGCAAGACTCAAACTCACAAGACTCAAACTCACAAGACTCAGATTCACAAAACTCAAACCCACAAGACTCAAACTCGCAAAACACAAACCCACAAGACTCAGTCACAAATAATTACAAATCCATACAAGGCTTAAGCGTATCTGGAATATTAAAATTCACTCCAGCTCCTGCAACAAGTCCAAGTTTTACAGGCGAAGCTCGATTCATTAGCGGAAGAATCAACATAAGCGGATACGTTCAGCCAGATGGAACACTTCAATTAGAGCCAACATCTTTTTATGTACAAACAAACTCAAACAATCGTTAAAAATCAACCTAAAGGATAATATGTATATGTATATATGAGTGCATATAACTATGCACTACACATAGCATATATAGAAGTTTACGGAAGCTTATTGATGAGTTTACGGAAGTATAAAACGCATTTAGTTTCACAAAACTTCTATTAAGCTGTGTAATCACAAAAGAAAGCAGGAACAATGGATAAAGCACAACAAGATGCGCTTAAGAAAGCAGCAGGCATCGAAGCCGCAAAAATCGTAAAAAATGGCATGATGGTAGGTCTTGGAACAGGCTCTACAGTTCGTTTTTTGGTAGATGAACTTGGACGCAGAGTAAAAGAAGAAGGCTTAAGCTTTACAGGAGTTACAACTTCAAGACGCACTCAAGAGCAAGCTGAGAGCTACGGAATCAAAATTCTAGACATCAACGAAGTTGACCATATTGACGTCACAATAGACGGATCTGACGAAGTCGATAAAAACTTTAATGGCATTAAAGGCGGCGGAGCAGCTCTTCTTTGGGAGAAAATTGTTGCAATTAACTCAAACAAGATTGTGTGGATTGTTGACGCAAGCAAAGTAGTAGATACAATTGGCAAATTCCCTCTCCCTGTTGAAGTGATTCCATTCGGATCTGCTCAAGTGATTCGTAAGTTTGAAAAGCGCGGATACAAGCCAGTATTGCGTTTAGATGCAGATGGCAAAGAAGTCCGCACTGATGAAAACAACTTCGTAGTTGATTTACATCTTGAGCGTATTGAACATCCACAAGAATTAGCTAAAGATTTGATTGAAACTGTTGGCGTTGTGGAACACGGATTGTTCTTAAACATGGTAGATACAGTGATTGTAGGAGATCCAAACGGACCACGTACTCTTACAAATCCAAATAAGTAAGTAAAAAATAAAAGTAGAGCCAGCGATTTTGCAGGCTCTATTTTTTTTATATCTAAAAAATATTATTGGATTATTTCGGTTTAAAGCGCGTTATTTCGGATTGATCCAAGCTATTTCAGATTTATTCAGATTTATTCAGGCTAATTAGTGTTATTTCAAGCTAATTCAAACCAACCAAAATCAACTCAAATTAACCCAAACCAACTCAAACAAAAAACTCAAACAAAATTATAAAAAGCGCCGGAAATCTCCGACGCTTTAAAAGTATTACGTGCCCCCAAACGGGCAGACGCGCTCAGCATATATTACTTGCGCTGATGACGAGTCTTACGCAGCAATTTGCGGTGCTTCTTCTTGCTCATCCGCTTGCGGCGCTTCTTAATGACAGAACCCATTTGAAGCCTCCAATCCTAGTAAAGTGTGCAACTTGGCTAATGGTACACCGTTTTAACGACTTTCACGCCAAAACACTATTTTAGTGCAATATTTTCCAAATATAGCATGTATTAAAAGCAATATGTCGCAAATTGCAAAACGCAACATAAAGCATTATGAGAATATCTTGTATTACACGCTATTTTCTTTAAAAACAAGAAATCACATAGGGAAACTACGATAGAATCTTTCTACTGCTTGTTTAGCACCAGAAACTTGGAATACAGCTGTATCGTTTTGCCAAATAACAGTAGCATGATTTTTATCTTCTTCAGACGATCGCACTATATAACTGCCAACTGTCTTTGAAGAAACTTGAATCTTTCCTGTAGCTAAATCATCACCTTTCAAGCCAGAAACCAAAGCCTCATATTGCTTAGTAGATGAATCTTTAGTTGGCCATTGAGCAACAATAACGGAAACATCATCTCCATTTTCTCCAGTCGAATACTTTAATGTGTATTCTTCTAAAGGAGATGCATTATTCCATATAGCACTTGCAGAAGCATCTACTCGAGCAAAATCAAGAACACTGTCTGGCATTGCTTTCAAAAGAGCACTAGCGTTAGTTGGCAACTTTTTAGCTTGAATAGATGGCGTCTTAGGCGCTGTAGCAACATGCTTAGAATGAGTGTTATCAGAATGATTCAAAGCCCACCCAGGCCACACAAATGCAGATAACAATGCAAGCACAACTACTAAACCTGCAGAAGCTAAAACAATAAATAGCCCACGATGAGAATGAGAACTAGAATTTGAATTGCTGCTATATGACATGCTTGTATTATCTCACAGTGCGATGACGGCAAATAAATACAATTCATTACATATAAAAACGCAAAACATTACAAATGTATTTACAAATGTCTTGAAAGACATATAGCGTCTAAGCATGGCTGGAAAATCTACAATTCATTATCTTTGCTCTCAATGCGGTTGGAGCGGACTAAAATGGTATGGACGCTGCCCAGAATGCGGAGAATGGGGAACTGTAAACGAATTTCATGAAGCGCGAATTATAGGCGTTTCTAAAGCGTCACAATCACGTAGATCTACTACTCGCACGCAAACGTTCAACATGCAAAACTTAAATACTAAAAGAACGCAAAACAACCAAAGTCAACAGAACAATCTGAATCAAAACAACAATCAAAACAACAATCAAAACAAAGCAGAGAATAACTATTCTTTTAACAAGTTTGAAGCACAAAACTACTCTGATAACAACTTCATAGCACAGCCAATCACACAAATTCAAGCGAACGATAACATGAGATTATCAAGCGGATTTGAAGAATTCGATCGCGTTTTAGGAGGCGGATTAGTTCCAGGATCAGTTACACTAATAGCTGGCGAACCTGGAATTGGAAAATCGACTTTATTACTTGAAACAGCTGGAAAAGTAGCTAAAAAATCAGAAGTTTCAAAATCTAAGCCAGTTTTATATATTTCAGGAGAAGAATCTGCTGAGCAAGTTAAACTAAGAGCTTCTAGAATCAACGCTATAAACGATTACCTTCTTTTAGCATCTACTACAAGCCTAGACGTAGTTCTATCTCTTATAGAAAAATATCAACCAGAATTAGCAATAGTTGATTCCGCTCAAACGATTGTTTCACAAGATGTTGAAGGTATTACAGGTGGATCAACTCAAGTTCGAGAAGTTGCGAGCGCACTTATTGACGTAGCTAAATCTTATTCAATTCCTGTACTTCTAGTTGGACATGTCACTAAAGATGGCTCAATAGCAGGTCCTAGAACATTAGAACACTTAGTAGATACAGTATGCCAGTTCGAAGGTGATTCTCAGACAGCTTTGCGCATGCTCAGAGCTGTTAAAAATCGTTTTGGACCAACTGATGAAGTTGGATGCTTTGATATGAGCGGAGAAGGCATTGAAGAAGTTGTGGACCCTTCAGGGCTATTTTTATCTTCTCAAGAAAATAACACAGAAGGAACTTGTGTAACAATGACTTTAGAAGGGCATAGAAGTTTGCCTATTGAAATACAAGCTCTTGTTACTAACTCCGCACTTCCAACACCTAGACGAGCTGTTTCAGGAGCAGATGCGAATCGAATTGCAATGCTTACAGCAGTTCTATATAGACATGGTCATATAAATCTTTTATCTCAAGACTTATATGTTTCAACAATCGCTGGAGCAAAAGCAAAAGAACCTGCATGCGATCTTGCAATAATCGCAGCATTAGCGAGCGCAGCTAAAACTAAGCCTGTTATAGATAAGACTTGCGCAATTGGAGAAGTAAGCTTAAACGGACAAATACGATCAGCATCGCGCATTGAACCTAGACTTCGAGAAGCTAAAAGAATTGGATATAAACGCGCAATCGTATGCAAGATGAGAAAAAAGCCTAATATACAAGGATTAGAAATAATCGAAGTACATTGTATAAAAGATGCTTTAGAAGCATTGGGATTAAGCTAGTGAAACTATTTTTCGACTATAAAAGAGAATGTTAAGTCTTGCATAATCAAATATTTTTATGCAAAACACTCTTTCAGCTAAACAAGAGAATCTTGAGTTTCACAATCTTCTTTGCTTATAAGCTCTTCTACTTTCGCAACATCGTTCTTAAGCGTATCTTTTAATTCATCCAATGAGCTGAAAGTCATTTGAGGACGCAAGAAATGAGCAAACTCCAAACAAACTCGATGCCCATACAAATCTTTCCACTCATCAGTTAAAGCATAAGCTTCTACTGTATGTTTTTGCTCACCATCAGAGGCAAAAGTTGGCTTTGAACCAATAGAAATCGCTGCTTTAAAACGCCATGGAGAACGCGCTCCTAAATGCAATTCATCGCGGCGCAACAAGCTTGCAGTTGGAATAACATCTGAAGAATTATTTTCTTCACTATCAGAAGCACCAACGCCTTTAACAGCATCAGAATCTAAATCAATAAGCCAACCTGCATAAACTCCGTCTGAAGGAACATATCCATCAATAGTTTCACCTAAATTAGCAGTTGGGAATCCAAGCTCACGTCCGCGCTCATCGCCATGAACTACTGTTCCTTCAACGCGATGCGGCTGATACAAAATTTCAAAAGCTTCTTTAACACGCCCAGTTGCAAGCATCCAACGTACATTCGTAGAACTCCAAGCGCGAACCTTTTTATTTTGCATTCCCTTACTCCAAGCACGATATTCAGCTTTATTCATACCGTCTGAAGGATTTGATGGATCGCCTATTTCTTGTGGAGATTCACGAACAATAGGATCTGGAACTCGAACATCTCCTGGACCATAATCATCAACAACAACTAACTCAAAAACGCCTGTAGCGCGAGCAAGTTCTCCAATAGTGTGAATATTGCCAGAACGATGAGCACCAAGCTCAGCATCCTTGCCTAAAACTAATGCGCGCATACCCAACTTGCCAACAAGCTGTCCCAAGAAGAAACGATACGATTTTGCAGCAAAAGCTAAACTGTAACGCACTACAAGAACATGATCCACGCCCAAATCTGCCATAACTCGCAAACGCTGACGCACACTGCTTAAAGCTTGATCGTCAACAGGAACAGGACTTTCAGAATCACCAAAATCGTCATATTTATCTGGATTATTATGCACAGTACTAGGACGTGGATTAAACATAATCACAACAGAAAAAGCGCCATTGCGATGCGCAATATCTACTGTTTTGCCAATAATCTCACGATGCCCACGATGCATGCCGTCAAAAGCTCCAATCGTAACAACCGACTTACGCTCAGCACTTAGCGTTGGCCAATTGATCATACCGTTAGCATCTGGTCGAATATCGATGACCTTCATCATACCCCTACTATCACGTTCACTGTTTATCACGACTAGCCACAAAATCATCGTATAAAGTCATGATCTTATCCACTATTTGTCTAGTTTACCAGTCTTCTGTGTTGCCGGAAATACCACAACAGGTTTGATTTGCTTATATTTACTATTTTTTGCAATTTGAAGCACTGCTACAACGTCACAATCACCAGTTTTTTCGTGCTTTACATATGCGATTGCAGGATACGTTTGACTATTTTCAATCGTAATCCAGCGCCCAAAACGCAAATCTTTAGCTTGACTACTATCAACTTCAATCAAAGGAAGAGTATATTTTGCACTCTCTATCATACTTATGCAATATTTATTTATATCTTTACTTTCATCAAAATTAGATTCAGGAACAGCTTTAAAGCGATGTTGTAAAACGCCATCTCGATCTTTAAATTCATGAGTTTTAGCACAAAGCTTCAACACGCGAGCATCTTTCACAGAAAAATCGCCAATACTAGTGCGTCTTAATTTTATTAAATGTCCTCCAACGCCAAGCAATTGCCCTAAATCACGAGCTAAAGCGCGAATATACGTACCACTTGAACATGAAACATTAGCATGCAAATCAAGTACTTTTGCACCACTTAAGCCTGTAGAAAATTGCGGATCAAATAATGAAAAATCGCTAATAACTACTTCCCTAGGCTCTAAATGTACTTCTTTACCTTCACGAGCCAAATCATATGCGCGCTTACCGTTGATTTTAATTGCAGAAAATGCTGTTGGAACTTGCATAATAGTTCCAAGAAAATTCTTCGAAACTACAGATTGTAATTCTTTAAGAATTACAGAAGAATCTTCTATTTTGCAAATTTTTTCAATGCCATCACAAGAAATTATCTGCCCATCAGCATCGTCAGTAGTAGTTGATTCGCCAAGACGAATAACAGCTTCATATGATTTATTATGACCGAGCAAATAATTCAACAAGCGCGTAGCATTACCAAATCCAATAATCAACAAACCTGTTGCTTGAGGATCAAGAGTTCCAGCGTGTCCAACACGTTTTGTGTGTAAAAGGTGTCGGACACACGCAACTACATCATGACTAGTTACATTCTTAGGCTTATCAATAAGAATAAGACCTGAATCTGCTGCTTGATCACTCATTAGAGAAATCTAGTCCAATTCGCTACTATCTAACTGTGAATCTTCAGCAGAATCTTCATAGTCTTCAGCAGAATCTTCTGAATCCTTAGAATCTTCTAAGCTTTTAACAGACTCATCAGAATCATCAAACTCATCCTCATCCTCAAAATCCTCTACTTCGCGAGGCTTTTTATATGGATCAGCTTCCCACGCATATTTAGCGTTTTCACGAGCTTTAGCTAATTCTTTATCTCTCGCGCGCGCAGTAACCAAAATATCTTCAATTTCATGCGCTTCGCTTGGCACTTCATCGTAGATAAATTGCAATTGCGGAGTCAAACGCAATCCAGCTTTAGCTCCAACCAAAGAACGCAAACGTCCGTGAGCCTGCTGTAAAGCCTGGGAAGCACGCTGACGCTCACCCTGCTCTTTACCAGAATGAGAAAGCTGAGTCCAATAAACCTTCGCGATTTGCAAATCATTTGTAACGCGTACTTCTGTAATAGTTACATTAGAAAGACGCTTATCATGCAAATGCGACTCCATATTAGAAGCAATTACACGCTGTATAAGCGCAGCAATTTTAGCTGCACGAGGATTAGTTCCTGCCATAATTACTTACGCTCAATCTGTTTCATCTCAAATGTTTCGATTATATCGCCAAGCTCAATGTCATTGAAAGTACCAAGGTTAATACCTGCTTCGTAACCTTCTTTGACTGATTGAACATCGTCTTTGAATCTACGCAAGCTGGAAATCTCCAAGTCGTTGACTGTTGCAACGCCATTGCGCAAAATACGGCACTTCGTACCACGCTTGACTTCGCCGTCTTGGACCATAACACCTGCGATATTTCCGAACTTGGAAGAGCGGAAGATTTCGCGAATCTCTGAATGTGAAGTAACAACCTCTTCAAATTCTGGCTTAAGCATACCCTTCAAAGCAGCTTCAATATCTTCAATAGCTTTGTAAATAACAGAGTAGTACTTAACTTCCACGCCTTCGCGCTCAGCCAAGTCTGCAACTTGACGATTTGGACGCACATTAAAGCCAATAATCACAGCTTTATCAACTGTTGCCAAGTTCACATCGTTCTGAGTAATTGCGCCAACACCTCTGTGAATGACTTGAATTCCAACTTCCTCAGAGACTTCAATCTTCATCAAGGAATCTTCCAAAGCTTCAACAGAACCAGAAGAATCACCCTTAATAACGATATTCAGCATATCAACTTCAGACTTAGCGAACTGTTCTTTAAGGCTTTCAAGAGAAACAACCTTACGGCGCTTAGCAAGCTGAGCAGCACGCTCAGTAGCTTGACGCTTCTCAGCAATTTGACGAGCAGAACGATCATCTGAAGTGACTAAGAACAAATCACCTGCTGTTGGAACAGAAGTCAAGCCGAGAACCTGAACTGGAGTTGATGGAGTTGCATCTTGTAAGTGATTGCCGTTTTCGTCAAGCATAGCGCGAACGCGACCATAAGAAGTACCAGCAACAATAGAATCACCAACATGAAGTGTGCCTTGCTGAACAAGAACTGTAGCAACAGCGCCACGACCTTTATCTAGTCGAGCTTCAATAGTTGCACCTCTAGCGTCCATATTTGGATTTGCTTTAGGATCAAGCTCAGCATCTGCAGTAAGCAAAACTGCTTCAAGAAGTTTATCAACATTAGTGCCTTGCTTTGCAGAAATGTCAACAAACATAGTGTCGCCACCATAATCTTCAGCAACTAAACCATATTCAGTGAGCTGACCACGCACCTTTTCAGGGTTAGCTCCTTCAACATCAATCTTGTTTACAGCAACAACAATTGGAACATGAGCAGCTTGAGCATGGTTAATAGCTTCAACTGTCTGAGGCATAACGCCATCATCTGCTGCAACAACCAAAATTGCAACGTCTGTAAGTTCAGCACCACGAGCGCGCATAGCAGTGAACGCTTCATGGCCTGGAGTATCAAGGAATGTAATCTTACGGGGTTTTCCTTCAAGATTCACAGTAACTTGATAAGCACCAATACGCTGAGTAATACCACCAGCTTCGCGAGCAATAACATTCGACTTACGAATAGTGTCAAGCAAACGAGTCTTACCATGATCAACATGGCCCATAACTGTAACTACAGGAGGGCGAGAGTAAAGATCATCATCTTCTTGCAATTCTTCTTCATCTAAATCAATGTCGAATTGTTGCAAAAGCTCTTTATCTTCTTCTTCAGCGGAAACAATGCTAATATTCCAGCCAATTTCTTCGCCCAAAATTTGGAATGTAGACTCATCCAAAGATTGTGTAGCAGTAGCCATCTCACCTAAGTGGAAAAGCACTGTTACTAAAGCAGCTGGATTCACGTTGATTTTCTCAGCTAAATCAGAAAGTGTTGAACCTTGACGTAAACGAATAGTAGCGCCATTACCAGAAGGAATACGAACACCACCAATCACTGGTGCTTTAAGCTCTTCATATTCACGGCGTTTCGCTAAACGATTCTTACGAGCTTTAGAAGATTTTCCGCCTTGACGACCGAATGCTCCTGCTGCTCCAGCTCTGCCACGACCACCACGCGATGGTCCACCATTTGGAGCACCTGCAGCTGCTGCTTGGAATCCTGCTGCTGCTTGTGCATTTGCAAAGCGAGATTCATTACTAGAAGTCTGACGAGAATTTGCGCCACCTGAAGAATGAGAACGGCGTGAACCACTCCACTGACCTTGACGTGATGCAGCACCTTGAGCACCTTGACCTTGATTTTGACGTGCTCCTGAACGACCGCGACCGCGACCATTGCCAGCTCCCTGACCGCCCTGACCAGGTTTGCCACCGCGACCATTTTCTGATGATGGACGCGACATTGGATGAGGACGAGGAATATCTCCTGGAGTAGGAGCATGCATTCCTTGCTTTCTGCTGAATGGATTGTTACCAGGACGAGGAGTACCAGAATTTGCTCCGTGAACTTGATGAGGACGCGGACGTGGAGGCATTTGGGAAGAATCTGAAGAATGGTTCTGGCTTTGGTTCTGACTTTGACCAGATTTTCCATTACGGAATCCAGAACGTGCTGACTCATGACGTTCACTACGTCGATCGTTATTATTTGCACTTCCAGCTGAATTAGAATTATTACCAGAAGTATTTACACTTTGATGAGAACGATTTCGAGCGCCAGGTTTAGGAGCTGAAGACTTTTCAGACTTTTCAGACTTTTCACTTCCGCTATTAGCGTGAGAATCATGATTTTCAACGTGTGAATTAGCACTAAGCTCACTTTTAGCTTGCGACTTTGAAGATTCTTTAGATGATTGCTTAGATTGTGACTTTGAGGAAGACTTATCGCTCTTAGAATCGCTCTTAGAATCGCCAGCTTTAGCAGCTTTAGAATCTTTAACAGCTTTAGCAACGTCAGCGTCCGAATTATCACTTGTAACTTGCTTTTTCTGCTCACTTTGCTTAGATGAAGAATGTGACGCAACATTTGTAGATGAGCCTTTTGCAGAAACAGAATCATTTGCAAAATCAGCTGCTTTATTATTCGAAGGTTTTAGTGTAGCACTTGCATTATTGTTATCGGATGCAAACGCCGTCTTCAAACGGCGTGCTACAGGGGCCTCAACAGTTGAAGAAGCAGATTTTACAAATTCTCCCATGCTCTTCAAACGCTCTAACACAGTTTTACTGTCTACACCAAATTCTTTGGCTAGTTCGTACACGCGCTTTTTTACCACTCAGTGTTCTCCTCAGTCTGTGGCAGCGCGAATATTTACGCAGCCACGTTATATTATTGCGAGCTTTTTATATATTATCGTGCGATATTTTACCTTGCGATATATCATCGTGCGACCATGATTTTGTACCTCGTTTACAGCTGGACTACAGAGTCATCCACATGCTTAACAACTCACAAAGCAACTTGTTAAGCAATTTGCCCAGATTCCAGCTAATAGCATACCGGAAACGTTGGATTCCGAAGTTGCTAAAAATTTACTTATTTGCTAAAGAATCAGCTTGAGCTAATTTAGCAGCCTCAACTTTCTTAGCATGTTCTTCAGCTGATTCAACTCCAATCTTCCAACCAGTCAACTTTGCAGCTAAACGAGCGTTCTGACCTTCTTTGCCAATCGCCAAAGAAAGTTGCGCATCGTGTATATAAGCAATAGCAGTCTGATTCTTTTCGCTTATAACAGTTACTTGAGTTGCAATAGCTGGAGAAAGAGCAGCCGAAACAAATTTTGCAGGATCTTCAGACCAATCAACAATATCTATCTTCTCTTGACCAAGATTTTCCATAACAGCACGAACTCGAGCACCGCCAGGTCCGATTAAAGCACCTTTAGGATTTACTCCATCAGTATTCGCGCGAACAGCAATCTTAGTTCTAGCACCAGCTTCACGAGCAATAGACATGATTGAAACAGCTCCAGAAACTAGCTCTGGAACTTCACGCTCAAACAAACGTCTAACTAAATCAGGGTGAGATCTAGAAACAACTATTTCTGGGCCACGCAAACCACGAGCAACATTTACAACGTAAACGCGAATGCGTTCTCCGTGACGATAACGCTCACCAGGAACTTGTTCTCGGCGAGGAAGAATAGCCTCAACATCTCCAACAGCAACGTGAATATTTGCAGAATCCTTGGAATCTTGCTGAATTATACCGTTAATCAATTTGCCTTTTTGACCGGAAAAAGCTCCAAAAACTCTATCATCTTCTGCTTTACGGAAAAGCTGACTAATAACTTGTCGAGCAGTAGCAGCAGCAAGACGACCAAAATCATGAGGAGTGTCGTCATACTCTTCTCCAAGAGTTGGCGAAGGATGAGGATTATCTTCCGTAGGAACACCTGGAATCTCATCTCGTGCCCATACAACAAAAGTGCCAGCGCGCTCGTCTAACTCAACGCGAGCATGCTTAGCAGGATGCGAAGTTTTCATATATGCAAGACGCAAAGCCTCGGCGAGTGCCTCGTCCAGCTCTTCGGCATTTATCCCCTGCTGTGCCGCAAGCTGATGCATTCCCGCCAAATCCAATTCCATCGTGCACGTCCTCTCGTATATTTCATTTATAATTTCAGTTTTTGTTATCTTATTTAATTATTTAAGTTATCTAAATCAATCAGATAATTATCTAAACCAATTAGATAACTTTACGCAATTTTATTAAGAAAATCACGCTAATTAGACCATTATTTAACAAATATTCTTAAGACTCTCAATTTATTGAAAATCTCAAGGCTGCTAATTGGTCACACTGTTTGCCTATTCTATTAGATTATGCAGACACTTCAGGATTTCTTGAAAATCACAAAAAACATATGCAAAACGTTGATTTACATAGCATTATGCATATGTTTAACTGTTAACTTATCTGCATGCAAATCTGTTCGTATTGACAATCAAGCACTTGAAACTTCACAAAAAGAATTGGAGTTGTGCAATAAAATTTATTCGATTGCAAAAAGAAAACAAAAGATTGTAGATAGCGAAAACAGCGGAACGGATAACAGCAAAAGCGTCATCTCAAGCAAAGACGCAAGCAACAACAAGAGCAAAAACACAAGTAAAGACAGAAGCAAAAATAGCAGCTTTGGTAATAAATCTAAAAGTAAAATAAGCGAATCAATTAAAGATTCTTTTCTTAAGGAAACTGCAAAAGCATGGCAAGAAGTCGCAATCCAATGCGATACAAAATTTGCAGAAGCAACAATAAAAAATGCACAAATAATGCTTAAACTTTCGCAAAAATCAAACAATTCATTCAACAATTCATCAAACAAAATAAATGATTATGCTAAAAACGAAGAAATATCTGCTATTAAAAGCATTCGAGAATTTACTCACAACAATGAAAGTTTGAGATTGTCGCACGATCCTTTAGCTCAAGCAGCTGCAGGCGAAGACAGGCTTGCGTTTATTTTACAAACTTTAGCAGCTAAGAATTTAGATAAAAAATTGATTAAACTAAGCGATAGTATCGCCAGCATATCAAATATTTTTATGCACATTGCAGGAAATGGCGAAGATGTGCGAAAAAAGACTTATAACATGCCAGTTGATGCACTATCTTCTGAAAAAACACGCGATTATACTAGCACAAAAACTTTAGACATTGCTGCGATTTCTTATATGGAATGCGCTCGAGAAGAACTTCTAGCTTTTAATACAAGTATGTATATAACTGCTTATAACAGTAAAAACGAAGTCGAAGAAAGCGATAACAGCAAAGAAGAAAGCAATAGCAAAAGCGAAAACAAAAGCGAAAACAAAAGATTAAACGAGAAAGACATAGTCCATAAGTTCAAGCGCATACTCATGAAATTAGTTACTTCAAGGCTTCTTCGCGCATACTCACTCGGATACCCTACAGACGAATCTTCAAGCCTAACTTATAAGTCTTCTAAATAAAAAATCCTCGCTTACAATCCGAAGATTATAAGCGAGGATTTTAACTTGCGCTTTTTACTTCACAATCTCACTTATTGCTGTGACGTGAGATTCCGCGGCGCTTTGAAACGAAGATTGCGCCTGCAGCTAGTGAAATCACAGAAGCAAACATAGCAATCACAGATACGTTGCTGCCAGTCTTACTGAGTTTCTTAGACTTTAGCAACTTCTTTAGCACATCAGCGCGAACTTTAGCAGCATTGGCTTTTGCATCTTCCAAAGCTTTACGAGCAGCTTTAAGCTTTAACGTTGCAGCATCAACTTGAGCTTGAGTGGCTTGAGGATCTTCATAAACTTTCTTAGCTTCTTCTAATGCTGCATCCAAATTAGCTTGAGCTTGAGCAACTTTAGAATCTGCTTCCTTAACTTCTTTAGAATCCTCAACAGCTTTCTTAATAGCATTAGAATTACCTTCGCCAGACGCATTGTTAGAAGACGTGCCGGAAGTACCAGCATTGCCATCTTTACTATCTGACTCAGTGCTATCAATTTGCAAGTTCAACTCACTCTTGTCTACTGTTGTTGGCTCAGAATCTGAAACGCCAGTGCTTCCACTATCTCCAGAACCTGAATTAGATGGAGCAACGCCTTTCAGAGCTTTGCGAGCAGCTTGAAGATTTGCAAGAGCTTCATTAACAGCTTTTTGCTTTTCAGCTTGAGTCTTTGGCTTCTTCTCGCCGCCTTGAGATGGATCTTGGCTCTGGTCATCGCTAGTCAACTGTTTTATGAGATCCTTAGCAGCTTTCAGAGCGTTATTATAAGCGTTCTGATTTTCTTGAGAATCATACTTATACGCATCGGAAGAAGTAGTTGCAGATTCTTGACCAATCTCATTTTGCAAATCAGTTGTGTCAACGCCGTCAAGAGCTAAGCGAGCTTTAACAAGCTTTTCAAGAGCAGCGTCAATCTCCTTCTGCTCATTAGATTCTTTATCTGCAGTAGAAATATCAGCAGTAGCAGCACCATTCAAAACTGTTTGAGCTTCACCCAAAGCCTTGTCAAACTCAGCCTTCTTTTCTTTAGAAGAAGTGTTGTAAACAGGATTGCCCGGGGTCTTAGGTTCAGTTTCACTTGGCTTGTAGGCATTATCGGAGTCAATCTCAGCTTGAAGAGCATCAGTCTTAAGACCTGCGCTCTTGGCATTAGGATCAATAACGCGCATTGCTTTAAGAAGATCGTCATACAAAGTATTGACTTCATCAGCACCCTTATCAGCACCTTTAGCCTTATCGAGTACAGAACCTGCAGCAGTAGAAGCATCGTCAAATGCTTTCTTCAGAGTATCATTAGCACCCTTATACTTTTCACCTTTGGCAAACTCCTCTGCAATTATCTTCAAACTTTCAAGACGAGCCATAGCATTATCTGTGTTTGCAGCTTTAGCGAGCACATCGTCAATGTCGTCATAAGTTGAGCCGTCATCGTTCTTGTGATCAGAAGCATCAGTATCTTTGAGAATTGCCTTAAAAGCATCCTTCTGAGCATTGTTTAAATGCTTGAAGTCATCAATAGCTTTAAGAGCATCATCAATCTTCTTAGCTTTCAAATAACGGTTAGCAATACCCGTTGGGTCACCAAGCTTATCAGCCTTGTTGATTTTGCCAATAGCTTCTTGCTTCTTATCTTCAGGCAAGTCACTTTCATTGATGCGATCAATCTGTTCCTTCTTCTCTTTTTCAAGAGCAGCAGCATTATCGTTGGTGTTACCAGAAGCATCGTGCTTTGGCTTAGCAGCTTCGATTGCTTGATTTGCAGCGTTGATGGTTTCATCTTTCACGCTTCCAAGAGCAGTCTTGATTTCAGAAGGCTTTGTAGCACTTTTAACAGAAGATTCAGCATTATCAATTGCTTGAATAGCAGCTTCATATGCAGTTTTAGCAGTATTTTGCTGATCAGGAGTCAATGCGTCATAAGCATTTTTAAGCGCATCTTTCTTCTCTTCAAGTTTCTTTGTTGCAACATCTTTTGCTTTCTGCGTGTTTTCCACATTAGCTTTCTTTGCTGCTTCGAGAGCATCACGAATATCAGCTGCAGATGCAGGATTTGCTTGCAACTTCTCAGCCAAAGTCTTAAGCGCAGAATCTTCTTGAGGAGTAGAGCCAAGCACGCTGTTAAGAGCAGCATCCTCATTGTGATTTGGATCGCTTTTATCAGCTTCTGCACCCTTACCGTGGTCAAGGAAGTAAAGCTGTTTAGCTTCCTCTTTAGCTTCTTTCTTAACGCCCTCAAGTTCATTGCGCTTCTTAGCACTATCAAGAACGCTATTTACGCCGTCCGTGCCATCGATGCTATTTGCATTATCGACCTTAGTCTTGAGATCCTTCTTTTCTTGTTCAGTCAAATTAGGAAGGTTCTCGATTGCTTGCTTAGCAGCTTCTTTAGCAGCTTTAAGCTCCTGATCCTTCTTTTCTTTACCACCATTCTTGTTATCGGTAATGGTTTGCTGAACGTTAGGATCAGTTGTGTTGTTCTTATTATCATTGCCTTTATCATTTGCAGCTTTAAGAATATCCTGAATAGCAGTCTGATTCTTAGCATCATCAATCTGCTTCTTGTAATCTTTCTTCTGTTCAGGAGTCAGATACGGATTCTTATCGATAATCTTCTTCGCATCCTCCTTCATCTGCGCCAAAGCGTCTGGAGTTGGAGCAGGTTCAGGAGCAACAGGCTTCTTCTTGTAGAGATCAGTTGCAGACACTGTAAACAGAACAGTATCGCCATTCTTGAAGTCAACGCTCTTTCCGTCACCGTTAATAGAAACAGTAGTAATGCCATATGTTACCGTATCAGAATTAAGCTCCAAGCAGGAAGTACCAGCTTTTGGAGTCCAACCCTTACCTGTTAGCGTTGCGCTGTTTGCATCAAAGGTAAGACTATCAATCTTCTCGGTTGCGCTACTATCCTCGTAATTGGCTTTCAGGAATTGCTTAACTGCAGCTTGGAAATCATTATCAGTCGGTTGCGCAGTTGGATTACTAACCTCGTACGGATTTGTATTGTACTTATACTCCGCCTTCTTGGCATCAGTAAGCTTGCGAATAAGCTCACGAAGAGCCTTTTCGTCATTCATGCCGTTGATAGTGTTGTCACTAGCATCAATACCAGCGCGCTTCAAATCGTTGTCTGTTACACCACTGTTTTTCTTTGCATCGCGAATCTTTTTAGCAAGATCCTTCAAATCCGAAACAGTGTGATCAATGCCACTAGCATTCTTCTTAACGTACAACTCGCTCGCTGGAACAGTGAATAGAGTCTTCGGACTACTATCTCCCTTTTCGTAACCTTGTACTTCTAAGACTCCCTTATCACCAATATGAATAGTAGCTACACCATTATCGTCATTCTCACCTTTAACGAAACGTTGTAATCCTTGAGTACCTTCTACAGGTTTTATACCTTCAGGCAATACATATGTTTCAGTAACTGTAAGATCATTCGTTAAATCTTTGCCGTAGTTAGACTTAACAAACTGCTTCAAAGCCTTTACCCAATCTAGAGCGTTAGCGGTATCACCTTCATATTCTACAGGCTGAACTTTGTACTTATATTGAGTCTTTCCTTGTGGATTATGTTCAGTTTCCTTAGGAGTTTGCATACCAGGTTTCTGCTTAAAGAACATACCCATTGGATACTTGGCATTTTCGTATCCAGTTGCCTTAAATGTGATGTAGCCTATACCGTTTTCAACACTATATTCAACGCTATCAATGGCTACTTTTGTATTTGGATTCTTAGAATCCTTACCACCCTTTGCTTTCAATACGCCTTTAATAGAATCAAGTTGCGTAGAATTATTAGTATCTGTTAAATCCGAGTCCTTCATATTGAATGGATTAAAATTAACAGAAGTAGGTTTAACCGGCAAATCAACCGTGAACGTCTTCTTTTCTTCAGCTGGCTTTGGAGCAGGTGGCTGAGGAGTTGGAGCAGCAGGCTTCTTAGTTAAGAATTGCCATGAAGGAATTGCGCTAGTAGAGCCATCAGCCCAAGTAATGATAGCGTTCTTAAAACCATCATCAAATGTTACAGGAGTTGCACCATTCTTCTTTGCATTATTGTAAACATCCAAGTCAGCGTTTGCTGTGTCGAAAGCGTCAGTAACCTGTTTCTTTTCTTGTTCACTTAAGCTTGAAAGATTTTCAACCTCAATTGGAGAAGGCACAACGTAAGGAGCCCAATCGGCGATAGTTGCACCCTGATACACCAAAGAGGAATAAGGAACTGTGATCGTAGAGCCATCAGTATAAGTAATAGTAAGTTCATGCTTGGTGTTGTCAAACTTATAGGCTTCAGAATCCGTCTTAGAAACTTTGTTCAAAAACTCTTTGTCTTTATTAGCGTCCTTAAAGCCTTTAATAATCGCCTGCTTATCCGCATCACTTAAACTCTCAGGCTTCACAACGCCAATCGGAGCCGGGTATACAGGTGGGAACTTAACGTTATCTTTTTTATCTTCTACTACAAGCAACTTTCCAGGCATTGTAATCGTTGTCTTGTCATGGAAAGTAAGAGTTGCAGTACCGTCTTTAGCTACATCAATCTTGTCAAGAAGATCTGTGAAATGCTTTGTGTTTTCATTAGCTTTCTTAATAGCTTCCTCAACTGAAGTCTTTTCATTACCATTAAGTTCATTAGCATTAACAACAGTCGTCAAAGATGGATATTTAACGTTCTTCAAGCTATCTGCAATCTTTGGAGCGCGGTGAATCTGACCAGTAGCAATATGCCAATTACCAGCAAAACGGTAAACGCCAGCAGCAAAACGAAGCGGATGCTCATCACGGTTCTTCCATGCTTCATCCTTCAACTCTGCAACGTAAGTCATCTCATAGAAGCGCTTACCTGCAGACTCCCAATCAATAAACATTCCTTGCATGCCCTTAGATGCAGCATAAAATTCTTCCCAATTTCCTGCAGTATTACCATCGTAACCTTTGTTTTGACCGCCATCTATTCCAAGTAGAGTTTTCAAGCCGTTCATAGACTTAAGCTTGCTTGGATCTTCAACGTAGAATCTGGAAATACTCTTCCAGTCCTTTGCGTCTTTGTAGTGCTTAGTTACGTTATCACTATCTTTTTTAATACCCGGAGCAGAAGGCTGCGAAGTAGAAGGCGTTCCTGCATCTGTATACTTCTCAAAACGGCTGTAGATAATATTGTGTACGTCAGTTAAACCAGCTGGAACACCATACCACCACATTGGACGGAATGCCCATCTATCAAATTCTTGTTTATCGTTAAGATTTGCAACATACTTTACGCGTACAAACTTTCCAAGAGGATCTTGGTTCCTATCATTCTCAGCATCTTCTTTGCTGCTGTAGTAATGAACTTCAATTTTAATGCGGTTTTTACTATAATCTGCGTCTGACTTATAACCGTAGTAAATGTTTCCGTCAGGTGCTACATAACCATCAGCATATGCAAGCGAAGGAGAAATGAATACCCCCCCCCC
>NZ_KQ961877.1:36170-36831 GCF_001563665.1 Gardnerella vaginalis
CCCCCCCCCCAAGGACCATTGCACCTGCAAGCATTGCTGCACACACGCTCTTAGAAAGTGGTGCATAAGAATTCTTTTTTGCAATTTTTTGTAAATCAACAAAATTATTGATATTCACATTCCTCTTCATTTTTCTTCGCTCCGTTTATTCAACTGTTGCTGCCGTTTTGCATAAAACTAAAGTAACAGAAATATCGTTTGTTCTCATTTTTTGACATCTATAATTAGCGCAAATGCTAGTTTTTCGCATCATCTTTCGCATCATTTTTTCGCAACACAACGTGCGCAAACTACAGATATACGTTGTGTATAATACCAAAATATTCATAAATTTCAAATTATTTATACAGTGATTTTCATCACTAAATTTGTTATAACAACATCACCAGTGTGTTTTATGTTATTTACACATGATTATTCATTTACTCCCCACGCTAAACACACCGTTTGTAATCAAAATAATAGTTTGTTGACAATGTAATTTCTCATTCATTATGTACAAGTGAGGCGTGGAAAATACTTAACGAACAATAAAAAGCGAAACGGTATTTGAAGAGTTACACCTAATCCAAACTCTTTATAAAACTAAAGTAAGTTAAAATCTAACTTTTTACTACTACAAGCAACAACATTTGATAATGCGTAAAAAGTTGAAGCTCCT
>NZ_KQ961877.1:36931-72046 GCF_001563665.1 Gardnerella vaginalis
AGACAAGTAACAGCCATTACTCACTAGTATGTAGGCATGAAAAAAGGGCTTCTAGCGATTTGCCAGAAACCCTATTCGCGGATGAAGCGAGATTTGAACTCGCGGAGGGCGTAAACCCTCACACGCTTTCGAGGCGTGCTCCTTAGACCGCTCGGACATTCATCCAATCATTGCAATCACAAAACTGTGAGCTGAAAGCAAATGCAACTTTTCGATTATAAACCAACGTGCGAATATGCAAAGCTACCTGCGAGTTTGAGTAAATAAACCACACCATAAAACAACCAAAAAACAACCACAAAACACTCACAACCACTCACCCAACCAGAGCAGCCAAACCAGATCACCCAACCAAATCACAAACAAAAAACTAATTAAAACCTAATTTAGTTCAGAAATATCACGGCGAGCGCGAATAGCATTAGCTCGAAGAGCTAAATCACTATCACAAGGATAAGCAACATTTTCTAAAGTCAAACCATGAGGAGCAATTGGTCCAGTTGAGCCTTCTCTAACAGGATTATGAATCTTATCGTCAAACCAATCAAGAGAACGCTTCGACATTCCAATTTGCACAGAAGCATTCACAAGCGAGCGCACCATATTATGCGCAAAAGCATCTGCAACAATCGTAAACTCCAATAAACCTTGCTCTAAAGGAGGAACAAGACGATTGCAAGCGCACTGTGAGATTCTATTCCAATACGCTTTTTTAACTTCGCGAATAGTAGTACCACCAGGATTTGGCTTTGCAAAAGATCCAAAATCATGCAAACCAACCATCATTTTGGCAGCTTGATTCATGCAATCAACGTTTAACGCATAATCAACTTGTAACACAAATCCTCGCATACGCGGATCTACAAACGCAAAACCAGATCTGTCAACAATGCGATACACATACGTGCGCTCTAATGCTGAAAATCTAGCATCAAATCCATCCGGAGCTGCACTAACACAATGAATAGCAATATCTTGAGGTAAAACGTGACGCAATCTGTATTCAAGAGCACTCAAAGAATCGCAAGACATGTGACCAATACAATTTTCTAGAACATCTTGCGAAACATCTAAATGACAAACTTGGTGAGATGCGTGAACGCCTGTATCAGTACGTCCAGCAACTGTTAGACGCAAAGGATTGACTGAATCACACTCCGGAACTCGCAAAACTTTATGCAAAGCAGATTCCAATTCACCTTGAACGGTTCGCAAATTAGGCTGTTTAGCCCAACCATAAAATCCACTACCGTCATACGCAAAATCTAAGCGAATCCTCATCAAATATCCTCATATTTTCTCAGTTTTTCAAACTACTTTGATAAACCAGTGAAAGCCATTAAAACATCTCGCAATAATTCTTTAGACTTCACATCTAGATTAGAAGTTATTTGCCATAATTTAGGCAATACTTCAGACCAATGCAAAGACATCTCATCGAAAGTGCAATAGCCTAAACTAGATAACGCGTTATACACATTATCTATTCTGCGCTTACGATCGTCAAAATATAGTCCAGACATCCAATGATTAACTGCATTTGAAACCGCTAAAGCACGCGGAGTGACGGAATCACAATAAGCAAAATCGCCATCTTTAATTTGCCAATACATTCCAAAATGTTGCATTAAGCCTATAGATTCTGCTTGCGTAACGCGATACTTTAAAGCTGAATCCATAAGCAATCCAATGAATGCAGAAGTCGGAACAACTTTTTCAACACGCGAAGAAACATCTGAAAAAACTTCCATATTAACTACATCAGATGCAAACCCAGGACCATCCATAGAGTAAATTTTCTCAATACGACTTCCTAATTTTTTATCATTCGAATCCAACTTCATAGACGCGTAAACTGCCATATTTCCGCCTTTTGAATGGCCTGCAACAAGCAATCTAGGAATATTTGAGCGCAAGTTATAACGCTTATTTGAAGATCTTTTCGCTACAGAAGTTAAATATTCCTCTGCAGATTCTTGTGCTGGAATAGGGCAACGAAATGCCATATTGAAATCTTCCTTCCAACCAACAAGCGTATTATCAGTACCTCTAAATGCGACTACAAGCGCTCCAGAATATGATCTCTTCTTAGAAAGATTCGAGAACATAGAGGATTTTTTACCGAATAATTGCGAAATATTATGAATATTATTGAAAAGCTTTACAGCACTTGCAAAAAATCCAAATCGACTAGAATTATTAGAAATTCCAGAATCAGAAGAGTTTTCAATAGAACTAGTTTCAGTAGAATCAGTTTCAGCAGAATCACTTACAACAGAGTCAGTTTCAGCAGAATCAGAGTCAACAAAATTAGAGTCAACAGAGTTAATTGAATCAGAATCAGAACCTATTGCCCCAAACACAGAATTAGAGCCTGTTACTCCAGAACCAGCTACTCCAGAACCAGAACCAATCATCTTAGATTTTGCATCAAAAAACGAATCATCAATACCTTCACAATTACTTAAGTCAAAAGTAACTCCAGCAAATTGTTGTTCATGCGATTCATCAAAGCGTTCTAAAACTTCGCCAACACGCAATCCGCGATATCTAGGATTTGCTAAAACAGCCATAAGTAAATTCTTACGAAATTCATCCACTTTAGGAGAACCGCAAGAGAACATCGTTGAAAACTCTTCAGCTCTGAGTAAATCAGTAATAGGAACAGTGGATATTCCTTTTGAATCCGCACTATATAATGGCACAGATGAAGGCATACGAAGATAAGATAATTCACAAAATACAAGCGAATCAGTAGCGTTAAATGGACGCTGTGCAAAAGTACGAAAATCGCTTGTAATTAAATCGAGAATATTAGGCATATTTATATGATAGTAGACTAATTGCCCATACTGTGAATTTATGATATAGCACATGAAAAAACCTCGCGCACGCTGTAAACACTTTACATACATGCACGAGGTAAATGCTTAAGATCAATCCAAATGGACTTGTCTTCTAGCTCTACTTTACACATTCGAAAAATCCAAAGAATTCAAAGAATTCAAAAATCCGAAGAAAGAATTCAAGGAATTTAACTAGTCAAACTAGAAGACTAAACACGTTTAACTACTCGAGTTATATGAAAAACCTGAATTAGATATCTAAATAAAATGTAAGACACCTAAAACACAGATTATTCAAACTACTCGGCTACAACCTTAACAGTAAAGGAAGCAGTGATTTCTGGATGCAACGTAACTGTTGCTGGGAACTCACCAGTAGTCTTAATAGCGGCAACGCTAATTGCACGAGCTTCAACTTGAGCTTTAGAAGACAAAGCAGAAGCAATCTTATCTGCAGAAATACCACCGAAAAGCTTACCGGATTCTGAAACCTTAGCAGAGATTTCTACAACAGTGCCCTCAATTTGAGCCTTCTGAGCTACAGCCTCTTCACGAGTGGCTACAGCCTTAGCAAGGCGAGCGCGGCGCATTGCCTCAATTTGTGAAGCAGCTCCCTTATTCCAAGCAAAAGCTAAGCCTTGAGGAATCAAATAATTACGTGCATAGCCAGACTTAACTTCAACAACGTCACCAGAGTGACCGAGGTTGGCAACAGTCTTCGTGAGAATAACCTTGGTTTCAGCCATGTTCTTATCCTCTCAATCAGCGACCGGTGGTGGCGTATGGGAGCAAAGCCATTTCGCGAGCATTCTTCACTGCTTTCGCGATCTTGCGCTGTTCCTGAACGGTTACACCAGTGATACGACGGGAACGAATCTTACCGCGGTCCGAAACGAACTTGCGCAATAATGCAACGTCCTTGTAATCAATTTCAGTAATCTTGGCAGCCTTCAAAGGATTTGGCTTCTTCTTGAAAGGCTTGACCGGTGGTTGCGGCCTTTTGCGTGACATAGGATGTCCTCTCTCAAATACGTTTTAACTGATGTTTTATTAGTAAATATAAGCAAATAAGCAAATTATTAAATTCCTAAACTCAATTTAGAATTCAGGCTCATCACCTGCTGCGCCAAAATCTGATGTTGAACCAAATGTTGCAAAACCATCATTTGAAGGAGCAGATGCACTCCACGGATCTTCTGCAGGAGTTACATTCATAGAATTACTGTTGGTGTTAGTATAATTCGCACCTCCAGCATAACCGCTAGAACCATTCATAGGTTGATTTGAAGAATTGGCGTTCCCAACGAAACCACTATTTGATGAAACTTTTGTGATTTGAGCAGTCGCATATCTTAGTGATGGACCAATCTCATCCACAACCATTTCAATAGTATTACGCTTAGAACCATCTTTAGCTACGTATGAGTTCTGAACTACACGGCCTTGAACAATTACTCGAACACCTTTGTGAATACTATTTACACAATGTGTTGCTAAATCGTTCCAAGCAGTGCAACGCATGAATAAAGTAGCGCCGTCCTCATATTTACCTGAATTGCGATTAAACGAGCGCGGCGTAGAAGCCACAGTAAAACTCGCTAAAGATGCGCCACTAGGCGTATTCCTTAATTCAGGATCTGCAATGAGGTTTCCCACCACTGTAAGAACCGGTTCACCTGCCATATCAGTCTCCCTTTGAATCGCAGTTGGAGAATATTTTCGACTTGCGTTTTACAAAATACAATCGATTTTCTTAAATATCACAGATTTTCTAAAGCTTTTCGCAATATACGCAATTTAAAAAATCCGTCTTATAAAATCAATGTGATTTTGTGTAATTTTACTTATTGCTTTATATACAGTTTTTATCTACAGATTTATACAGTACTTATTTATTTTTACTGTTTTTACTGTTTACTTAGCATCCTTACGAAGAATCTTCGTACGAATTACAGACTCATTAAGATTCAAAACACGGTCAAGCTCATCACTAACAGATGGCTCAGCAGTGTAGCTCACCACAGCATAGTTGCCTTCAGTCTTGCCATTGATTTCATAAGCAAGCTTACGACGACCCCAATAATCGGCGTTATCAATAGAACCGCCCTCTTTGGTGACGAGCTCAAGATATTGCTCAGTCAACTTCTTAAGACCGCGATCATCAAGCTCTGGATCAGCAATGAACATCAGTTCATACTTATGTGCAGACATCACCCACCTCCTTCGGACTATCGGCTATGGGCTTTCCATAGCAGGAGTGTGTTTGCAAGTCGTTCACAGTAGCTTATTTGCCACACGAACAACCTGTTAAGTTTAACTTAAAGTAACGACTGTAAAAATTAACTTAATCTAAAAGATCCAATATCCATATTTATCGCTTAATGCGCGTAAATATTCCTCTGCTTCATATCTTCAGGAAGTGCATTACGCAATGAAACGAGCGAGCCAGAACGGAATACGGATCTAATTCCAGCAGCTAAAAGCGGAGCAATAGAGAGAACTGTCATATTCTCTAAACGCTTTTCTTCTGGAACTGGAACTGTATCTGTCAAAATAATTTCGCGAGCTCCGCAATTCTTAAGTCGCTCTACTGCAGGACCAGAAAGCAAAGCGTGAGTTGCAACAAGAGTTACAGACTTTGCACCTGCTTGACGCAAAGTTCGAACAGCTTCACAAATCGTTCCGGCTGTGTCAATCATATCGTCAACAACAATACAATCGCGACCTTTGATATCTCCAATAATCCCATGAGCTTCTGCATGATTTGGACGAGTTATATCGCGCGTTTTATGAATAAACGCCAAAGGCAAACCGCCTAACTTTGCAGCCCATTGTTCTGAAACTTTAATTCTTCCAGCATCTGGCGAAACAATTGTTGCATTATCTAGCTTCATAGTATTTCGCACATAATCAATTAACACAGGCATTGCAGTTAAATGATCAACTGGACCATCAAAGAATCCTTGCTCTTGAGCAGCATGCATATCTACAGTTAAGATGCGAGTTGCACCTGCAGCGCGGAATAAGTCAAACATCAATCGCGCTGTAATAGGCTCTCTTCCTTGATGCTTTTTATCTTGGCGAGAATATCCGAAGAATGGAGCTACAACGTTAATACTTCTAGCGGAAGCTCTGCGCAAAGAATCAACCATAAGCAATTGTTCCATAATCCAATTGTTAATAGGATCTGTATGCGCTTGTAAAACAAATACGTCAGCTCCTCTAACAGGCTGAGTAAAACGCACGTACATCTCACCATTTGCAAAATCGTAAGCTGTAGTTTCTAGTACATCAATTCCAAGATATTGTGCTGTTTCATCCGCAAGTTGCGGATATGCTCTACCAGTTACCAGCATTAAGTGCTTTGTAGGATTACCTTCAAGAATCGTAGACATATCAGCCTTCCTTCGAAATTGCACATACTGGTCTTTATGTTACCAGTTGGTAAAGTCGTGAGGAAAATAGGCGATTTCAAAACGATTCGAAAGTACAATTTCAAAAACAATTTGAAACGAATATAAACAATTTGAAACTATTCGAAAAGCTCAAAAAGATTCAAAGTGCTTCAAAGTAAGCTTTTAAAATCACTTGCAAAAATCACTTGCAAAAATATTTACGAATCTCTTCTACACTTCCATATGAAGCTTGAGCGCCAAATCCAGTAGCAGCGTATGCAGACACGTATGAAGCAAGAGCAGCAGCATCGTCTAATTGCATATCGCAAGATAAGCAAGCTAAAACTGTGCCCATAAAAGCGTCACCGCATCCTGTTGTATCGACTGCTTTAACTTTTTGCGGCAGGATTCGGCAAACAGGATCCTCTTCAGCATAATTCAACACAACAGAGCCTTCTGACCCAAGAGTCACAATAGCTTCATCAAAACCGAAATCATGCATAACTTTCGCTGTATGCTCCCAGTCAAACGAATCCCAATCGCCATCTTCAGGCTCACGAATATGCAATAATTGTGCCATCTCATGTTCGTTTACAAGCAAAATATCTGAAGAATCAATTAAATCTTGAGGAATTTTATCTAAAAATGGTGAATCGTTAATCAATACTTTAACACCATTTTCATGCGCTAATTTTGCACAATGCGCAACCGTTTCCATAGGACTTTCAAAACAGAGTCCTAAAACTTTTGCGCTTGTTAAAGCAGACTTTACTGAGTCCGATTCAATATAATCAACATCTACTTTGCAGTTAGATCCAGAAGCATAAACTATTGTATTTTCGCCACTTTTAGAATCTACTGTGATTACTGTAGCTCCACTTTTAACATCTTCTACATGACGAACATGTTTTGTATCTACTCCAGCAGATTTCAAAGAATTTATAAGAAAATCAGCGTTAGAATCATTTCCGACTGCACCAAACATGCAAACGTTTGCACCAATTTTTGCAGCAGATACAGCTTGATTTCCAGATTTTCCTCCAGGAAGCACGCATATCTCATTGCCATTTACAGTTTCTCCAGGATTAGGCAAACGATCTGCCACAATCGTGTAATCTGCGTTCATTGAGCCAACTACTGCAATGCCATTTTTACGCGATAAAGCCGCGCAATCAGACTCACTATTTGCATTTAAATTTTTTACAGCCGCAATTTTACTCAAATTCTCAAGCGAGCTAAGTTCTTCGTAATGCCTCATTTTATACCTCTAACTAAGATTTTTGCCAATAACAGCAAACAATAAAATTCAACTTAAAACAAGCGCAATTTTTCTACACAATTCACTTTTAAAAAGGCACACCACAACGCAAAATCACATTAGAATATGGCGTTGTTTCCCCACTTCTAATCACGAATTTTGCTTGAGATACCAATGCTTTGAAACCATCTTTACCATCATGAGGAACATAAGTTAAAGGTACTGCAAATGCGTCTTTTACTAAAGATTCAGGCTCTTTTCCTAAAGCTTCTTCAGCCATCACACCAGACTCGAGCACTAAATCGCCTTTAATAGCATCCAACACATCTTTAAAACGAGGTACGCCAAATACTAGTGCTAAATCAATAACCTCAACGCCATCAGGTACAGGAAGACCACAATCTGAAATCACAAATTGATCTTTATGCCTTAATCCAGCCATAGCTTGAGCTAGTTGCGCATTCAAAACACCATGAGTAAGCATTTTCTCTCCTTAAATTATGACGTGAAAACTCTACAATTGTGCGGTATCGACAGTGATTGCCGCTTACTTTAGAATGATTAGTCTTCTTAAAAATATGGCGTTGAAAACGCTGTATCAATTTACAATCAAGCAACGATTCCAACGCCATATAATCATTTTCATATTTTTTAATTATTTTTTAATTATTTTTCAGTTATATATTTAATTATTTTTTAGTTATATTTTTAGTTATATTTTGAGCATAGCTCATATTTTTCAGTTATTTTTCAGTTATTTTTCAGTTATATTCTTCAGTTATATTTTTCAGTTATAGCTTTTAATTTGATTTTCAATTATATTTTCGAAATGCAAATTTTAAGCAATTACTCGAAATCACTTACATTCGTTGCATCTACAGTCTTCACAGTAATCGGCTCAGTCTTAGAAACTTTCTCACCTTTAATAGCCTTAACAGCTGCTTCAACAGCTGCGCGACCGAGTTCCTTCGGCTGCTGTGCAATAGTGCCAGCCATAGTACCAGCCTTAATTGCTTTCATGCCATCAGCAGTACCATCAAAGCCAACTATTTTAACATCCTTACCTGCTTTAGCGCCTAACGCTTGGATAGCACCTAATGCCATCTCATCGTTTTCAGCGTAGATTCCAGTTGCATTTGGATGAGATTGTAGCAAATTTGTTGCAACATTCAAAGCTTCAGCGCGATCGAAGTTAGCAGTCTGCTCAGCAACAACCTTGATTCCTGAGTATTTCTTAATACAATCCTTGAAACCTTTACCACGATCACGAGTAGAAGCAGCACCTGGAATACCTTGCAAAATCAGCACTTCTCCCTTTTCTCCCATGCTTTTTGCAAGAGCATCTGCAGCTTGAGCGCCGCCAGCAACGTTATCAGAAGCAATGTGTGAAGTAACTTCTACACCTGTAACAGAGCGATCAACAGAAATTACAGGAAGATTTGCACTCAACAATGGAGAAACAGAAGGAGCAGCAGCATCTGAATCAACTGGGTTAATAATTACTGCTTTAGCTCCCTGCGATTGAGCATTTTGAGCTTGATCCTGCTGCTTTGAAGAATCGTTTTGAGCATCAGAAACTTGTAATTCAACACCCAACTTCTTTGCTTCAGCTTGTGCTCCATCTCGCAAATCCACGAAGAATGGATTGTTTAATGTAGAAACTAACAACGCAACTTTATCGCTAGAATTTGAATTTCCGCACGCGCTCATACCTAAAACAAGCGCTCCAGCCGCCATCGCTGCGCAAACTAGTTTAATGCTGCGGTGCAATGTTTGATTGTTCATCATATCTCCTTTGATCATCAGATATACTCGCAAAACTTTACGAATATATCTCGCTCGCTTTTGCGTAAATTTGCTACAATTTGCAAATCTTCACTAAGCAAGTCGATGTGTAATCATTATGCTTTTGTTTTTGATCATTACCTTTAAGTTATAAAATTTTAAGTTATTCATTAAGTTATAGATTTTAAGTTATTCATTAAGTTATAAATTTGAACTTTAGCCCAATATTTTCAGTTATATTTTCAGTTATATTTTATTTTTCTTTTCCGTATTTATTTATTTGTGCTGGTATCGATTTGCTTACGGATTAAATCAATACCATTTGAGGAAGCACACCTCCTTTCTCATAGGAGAGGTCAGAAAATAAAGAAACGTAAAAATCAGTGAGTATCTTCCTTTCTACGCAAAGTATCAAGGCTCACAGCGAAAGCAATCACTAAGCCAATAACGACTTGCTGCCAGAAGGAAGAAACGTTCAAAATATTCAAGCCGTTACGAATAACTGCTAACAAAATTGCGCCAACAAAAGTACCGGAAATCTTACCTTTGCCGCCAGAAAGTGAAGCACCACCAATTACAACAGAAGCGATTGCATCCATCTCATAACCGGTTGCAGCCTGAGGTTGTGCTGAATGCAAACGACCTGCAATCACCAAACCTGCAATAGCAGAGAAAACTCCAGAAAGAATGAACACCATGATTTGAGTCTTATGAATGTTAATGCCAGAAAGTCTGGAAGCTTCCATATTTCCGCCAACTGCATACATAGAACGTCCTGTAGTTGTAAAGTTCAAAGTTACAGATGCAATAACTCCCATAATAATCATCATCACAATTGGCATTGGAATACCAGCCACAGTAGCTCCGAAGAAGTTCACCATACCAGATGTAGAAATTGGTCTACCGTCTGAAACTACAAGCGTAAGTCCACGAGCTACAGACATCATAGCTAAAGTAGCAATAAATGATGGAAGTTTAAGGAAAGCATTAGCAACGCCTGAAATTAAGCCAAATACAGCACCAGTTAATATGCCAACTAAAATAGTGAGAATTGGAGGCAATCCCATTGAAGCACCAGTGTACGCAACTAACATACTAGATATTGCAGCTACTGCACCAACAGACAAATCAATTCCAGCAGAAACAATAACGAATGTTTGTCCGAATGCCAAAATAGCAACAGTTGCAGCCTGAATACCAACGTTAATAATATTGACACTAGTCAAAAACGCTGGCGTTGCGCAAGAAAGTACTGCACACAAAATAATCAAACCAATAAGCGCACCATTACGGGATGCAAATTGCTTAATTACAGGCAGAAAACCCTTATCTTTCTTGCCATAACCTAAGCTCTGAGATTTCGTACTTTGTTCAGTAGTCATCGTCGATACTCCTTTATCTATGCGGATTTTGTCCTCATATGTGCGCGAATCTTAAATAACTCTCGCGCTTCAATGCGCAAGTCTTATTTAACTAATCCGCAACTTTTTACGTTTTATAAGATTTTTATCGATATTTTTATAAGTATTATCAAAAATCGATAATTTATTTTTAGTTTTATTCGTATTTCCGTATATCTTTAGTAAAAGATTAAGAATCCAGATGTGTTACAGCTAGTTCCATCACACTTTCCTGTGTGGCTTGGCTTGCATCCAACTCTCCGCTAATCTTTCCATTCGACATCACAAGCACGCGATCAGACATTCCAAGAACTTCTGGCAAATCTGAAGAAGCCATAAGTACAGCGCCGCCATTTTCTACAATACTGTTTATAAGTTCGTAGATTTCAACTCGAGCACCAACATCAACACCGCGAGTTGGCTCATCAAGAAGCAACACTTTTACTTTTGCCATTGACCACTTACCAAATACGATTTTCTGCTGATTTCCGCCAGAAAGAGAACCAGCAAGCTGATCGATGCTTTCCATGCGAATACGTAAAAGTTTTGCAGTCGATTCTTCACGTTCACGCTGACCTTTCAAATCAGCAAAACCAACGTGAGATGTAGGAATCAAGGTCGAAACTCCAAGATTTTCAGCAACCGATGCTTCAAGAATCAAGCCCTGAGTGCGTCTATCTTCTGGAACTAATCCAAGACCTGCATCAATGCTACCTGCAATATTTGCTTTAGGAATCTTCTTGCCATCAACATACACAGAACCAGAATCATAAGTATCAGCGCCAAAAATAGCACGAAGAACTTCAGTACGACCAGCTCCAACTAAGCCAGCCAATCCAACTACTTCCCCAGCATGCACACTGAAGGAAACGTTTTGAATATCTCCTTTTCTAGTCAAGCCTTCAACTTTAAGCAGCTCCTCACCCTTATAACGATTTCCGCGTGGGAACTGATTAGTAATATCTCGACCAACCATAAGTCGCACAAGCTCTTTTTCTGGAACTTTCGCATCAACAGTGTCAACATACTTTCCATCTCGAAGTACAGTTACAACATCGCCGATCCTAGCGATTTCATCTAAATGATGCGAAATGAAAACCATTCCAACATTCTTAGTTTTCAAATCTTCCATAATGCTGAAAAGCTGTTCACACTCACGCTTAGTCAATGCAGCAGTAGGCTCATCGAGAATCAAAATTGACGCATGTTGCATTAAAGCTTTTGCAATCTCAACCATTTGCTGGCGAGCCACACCAAGCTCACCCATAGGCTTACTAACATCCTCTGAAAGACCTATTACTTTCAAAGCATCTTGTGCTTTAGCACGCATTGTGGCACGATCCACAAAGCCAAATTTTGTAGGAATAGTTCCTAAGAACAAGTTTTCCATAATAGAAAGTTCTGGCACTAGATTCAGCTCTTGGTGTATTACAGCAATGCCAAACTTACGAGCCGCATCCACATTAGGAATACGAACTGTTTCACCGTTAATTTCAATATGGCCTTTATCTGGCTGATAAATACCACTCATCATTTTAATAACAGTTGACTTTCCAGCACCGTTTTCACCAAGAAGTACATGCACTTCTCCTGGCTTAACAGTTACAGAAACATTGTCAACTACTGTAGAATTACCGAATATTTTCGATACTCCTACTAACGACAGCTCCGTCATGTCTTGCCTCCTTCGCTTAGCATCATTGCCTTACGAAAAATTACAGATTATGTTGAATTATGCAAACGTATTTAGATGTATTCTCTAAACGTATTTAGTATTTAGTTTTTAGTATTTAATATTTAATACTTAGATGTATTTTCTAAACGTATTCGCATTACAAAAGTCACGCGTTCCCAAGCGATTCGCGTGGAATATAAACTGTTTCTACGCGATGAGATTTCACTTCAGAATTATTTTCAAGCATATCCAAAAATAGCTCAGCACTAGTGCGACCAATTATTTGAACCTGCTGCGAAATAACTGAAATATGCGGAGTAGCTAATCGGAAAACTTCAACATCATCAAATGAAATCAACGACATATCTTTTCCAATAACTAAACCTTCCCGAGCCATAACGTTCATCACACGCAACGCATCCGGAGAATATCCAACTATAAGCGCCTTAACTCCAGAATTTCTCATACGATTCACTACATTAACGCAAGATGATTGATCAAACCCTGTTGATTCAACGAAAACATTATTTTCACCAAACATCTTCGAAGCAACATTGCGAAACACTTGCTCACGCTCTTGCAATGAAGGCGATGCGACAATAGGCCCAGAAATATAACCAACAGAAAGAAAGCCATGACGTTTTATATCTTTCAAAGCGTCACAAATGCCGTTAGTAGGATCTGAATCAACAACAGGCACATTCTCTAAGCCGCCAGATTGAGGTTCTACATGTCGATCCATAAACATCAATGGGAGATGCTGCTCAATCAATTTTTCCAAAGCTTCTGTCACTTCGCCTTGAGGAACAATAATTGCACCATCAATTCTTTGAGAAAGAATGCTTGCTAGGAATGAATCTTGACGAGCTGCGCTTTCAGAAGATGTTCCTATAAACGCACAATAACCCGCATCAAACAATGAGTCTTGAACAGTATAAGCTAATTCAGCAAAGTACGCGTTACGAATATCTGGAACTAATAATCCAACTGTTTTAGTACGAGAAGATCGCATAGCTTGAGCGCGAGAATCCGGAATATAACCTAATTCCGCTACAGCACGCTCAACTTTTGCTTTAGTGTTTAATGATATACGACCATTATTATTAAGCGCACGAGAAACAGTCGAAACTGAAATTCCTGCACGTTGAGCAACATCGCGAATAGTGATGTACGTCATAAACACCTCCTCAACAGTTTCACGTTGGATTTTGTTACCAGCTTTAACACAACATACTTTACTAATTTGTAGCTTATATTATTGCGTTGAACTTTTAATTTATGTTTGATCTACGTTTAATTTTCAAGCTAACTTAAACTCTTACCAGAACTCTTGCTTTAGATTTTGTTCACTTATCTAAACTCTAACTTGAGTTTTAGTATTGCTTTACTTTGGCTTTTATTACATGTTAGTTATTCGCATAATGAAAAGCTCTTTTTACTCACGTTCAGCTTTCTATTACGTTTTCCATATACTCCTCTCGTCTTTGGGAAACGGCTCTTAAGCAACCATGCATAAGACACCACAATCAATAATTATTTCTTACTTCGATATTCCATCGGCGCCGATCATATATCTAGTAAGCCCGATACTGCATAAGAACGATTTTCTTACTCGTCCTTTTGCGGTAACGTTACCGCAACTATAACATTTTGAATGTTCATATGCAATAGTAGCGTGTTGAAATTCTTCTAAAATTTAACGTGAATTTTATTGAGAATTCTAAGAATTCTGAAAGTAGAAAAAGTTCTAAGAATTTCGAAAATACTGAAAATTCCGAAAGTATAGAACAATTCCAAAGTATAGAAAATTTAGCAAAAATTTATTAAATAATTTCTTTAGAGCTTTAGAGGAAGATTACGAGAAAATAATCAAATCATCAGATAATCAAATCATCTAAGAAGAGTCATCATTATGAATATAAGAGCAAAACCAACAAAATCAGCCCAAGAAAACACTGCACCAGTAAACATTACAGCTGTAATCGCAGCCATCACTGGCTCACTAGCACCAAGCAGAGTTCCGCGAACAGCACCAACTCGCATTATGCCTGAAAGAAACAGCCAATACGCTCCAAAAGTTCCGCCAACTACAGTAAAAGCAAAAAGAGCGATTCCACGCCAATCCAACGCAGGCATAGTTTCCCATGGTCTAACAAAAGGCAACAAAATCAGCCCAGCAACAATAAACGTTATGCCGTTTATTGAAAGATTTCCCCACTTAGCAATCAATTTAACTGGCATAATCGCAAGAGCTGCTGTTGAAGCAGCATCTACTAGCCCCCAGATAAGCCCCATAATTGGTAAAGATAATTTAGAAAAATCGCCACCAGTTGCCATTAAAGCAGTGCCAACAAAAGCGAGTAAAACACCAACATTTTCACGCACATTAGGAAATCGCCTATTCTTCAAACACGCGTATACGAGCACAAACACAAGATTAAGACTTTGCAACACAGTTGCAGTGCCGGAATTAGTCCAATCAATTGCCCATAAATATGAAACTTGAGTTAGCAACACACATACTATTCCAGTTAAAACGAACATTCCCCAAGAACGCGTAGATTTCACTGCACTAACTAATTGCTTTCTTGTGCAAATACTAGCTGTTATGAAGAAAAGAACGCCTGCAGCAAGTTGTCTAACACACGCAATTTGCAAGGGAGTTACATGATAATCGCCCATAAGAATCTTAGACACTGTTGCATTCGTGCCCCAAAGTGCTCCGCCTAAAAGAGTGAGAATCATGCCAATAAAAATTGTGCGAGCAGACGAACTAAAAGCAGGATTCGGCGAATCTGGAGAACTTGAAATAGCAAGCTGTGCAGCTTTAGACGAGTCAAAAGTTTTAGAGGAAGTTTCAGAGGAAGTGTTGGAGGAAGTTTTAGTGGAAGTTTTAGTTGAAGTTTCAGTGGAAGTTTCAGGACGCGAAGCATGAGATGAAGTTTCGCAAGAAGTATCAGCAGAAGTTTCAGATTTAGTTTCACTAAGCTCTTCTTCTTTGCGATTCGCAATATTATTATCCGATTCGCAAGAACGTGCACAAGACTTTCTGTTCAATAAGAACTTAGACATAAATTTCCTCTGGCTCACTAAAACTAGTTTTTAGAATACTTACTGAGTTTACTAGATTAGTTTTACTTAACTCGCCTTTGCGCGCGCCTTTTACTATACTATTCTTTCATTCAGTAAAGCACATTGCTTTCAATTCTGGTAGTAGCGCTCTCAAGGCTTTACCTCTGTGAGATATCGCGTTTTTTTCTTCCGAGCTAAGCTCAGCAGAAGTCAATCCTTCCATTTGCACGCCATTTCTAACAGGCTGATCATCTGGAACAAAAAGCGGATCGTATCCAAAACCATTTTCACCTCTAGACTCGCGCAAAAGCCTGCCAGTCATTTCACCAAATCGTACTATTTCAAAACTATGAGAATGGTTCATAGCACTTTCTTGATGTATTTGATTGCAATCTTCAGGAACAGCCAAAGCCACAGCACAACGGAATCTAGCAGTACGACATGGGTCTGGAATATCTGAAAGTTGCTTAAGAAGTAAAGTGTTGTTTGCTAAATCATCTCCGTGCACACCACTCCAGCGCGCAGAAAGTATTCCAGGAGCAGCTCCAAGCACATCAACTATGAGTCCAGAATCGTCTGCAATCGCAGGGCAACCTGTAAGGCTTGCAACGCAACGAGCTTTAAGCAAAGCGTTTTGCTCAAAAGTTACGCCTGTTTCAACTGGATCAGGAAGACCTAAAGAGCCTGCTGTTAATAGAGTGACCTGGCACGCAAAATCCGCACACTCCTCAAAAAGTATGCGCTTAATTTCCACAAGTTTACCCTCATTATGCGTTGCCACAATAATTTTCACTCTATCTGCCTTTCTCATAGAATTCATAAGATGATTTAATACAATTCAAACTCTCTTTAGCAAACACATTTAAATCCGATTAAGATCTAAGTGCTTCACGCTGTTTTTCTTGAAGTTCCCTGTTTCCTTTAGTAGCTAAGTCAAGTAAAACGTTTAGCTCATCGCGATTAAATGGGCGATGTTCTGCTGTACCCTGAATTTCAATAAAAGTCCCAGAACCAGTCATAGCAACATTCATATCTGTCATTGCTTGACTATCTTCTATATATGGCAAATCCAACATTGGAGTACCATTTATTACTCCCACAGATACAGCAGATACAGAGTCTTTAAGAACGCGATCAGCAGAGTGAATATGCTTATTTTTTTCTGCCCAACGCAATGCGTCAACAAGTGCAACATACGCTCCAGTTACAGATGCTGTACGAGTGCCACCGTCCGCTTGTAAAACGTCGCAGTCGATTTGAATTTGCGTTTCACCCATTGCTTTCATATCTACTACTCCACGCAAGCAGCGACCTATAAGCCTGCTGATTTCATGCGTGCGACCGCCTACTTTTCCTTTAACTGATTCGCGATCCGTGCGCTGCTCAGTGGCTCTCGGAAGCATTGAATATTCAGCAGTAACCCATCCGAGTCCTGAATCTTTACGCCATCTAGGTACGCCAACTGTAAAAGTTGCAGTACACATAACGCGAGTATTCCCACATTCAATTAGCACAGAACCTTCTGGAACACTTGTGAAATTGCGTGTGATTTTTACAGGTCTCAATTCGTCTACAGCACGTCCGTCTATGCGAATAGGTGTCAACGATTCCAACATATCTTTAATCTGAGCCATAGTTTGTAAATTTACCATGCAAGTGGTATGTATTCTATGTTTATTGTTCATAGAACGTTAATAAAACTAGTAATTCTAAAACTTTATTAAGTGTTAAAAGTTTTTAGAAACATATATTTAAGAATATATTTAAGAATTAAAAGAAGTTGATTTCTTTAAATAGACCGGAAAATATATTAAAAAGGGCTAAGATTTTAATCCTAGCCCTTTTTTAAATTCACACTATTCTAGCAAAAGATTGAAATCATATGCAACGATATAAAACCATTTTTATGGCAATATAACGCATTTTACAAACGTAAACGCATACAAATTATTCAAACTATTATTACTAGATTAGTTAATTTAGTGACGGATCTTGCGAACAGCAGCACCCATGCCAGCGAGGAGAGCAGCAGCCAAAGCAGCGAAAGCTACGCCAACACCAGTCTTGCTGAGCTGCTTCTTGCCCTTACGACCCTTGGTGTTAATTTGAACATTGTGCTTGCCTGGCTTGCCTGGCTTATTAGGCTTATTAGGCTTATTAGGCTTTTGAGGATTCTGCTTGCCTGGCTTTACAGTGCAACCAGCTTTAGCAAGATGGTTCTCAGCCAAAGTCAAAGCATCCTCTGCCTTCTGAACTGCTTCATTTTCTGCCTTAAGGAAATCATCTCCTGGCTTCAAAGCCTCGAGAGCATCCTTGAACTGATCTTCTGTTCCAGCGAACGCAACAGTAGCATCTTTAGAGGCATCAGCAGGAACATTAAAGCCAGCATAAGCAGCATCTGTAATAGACTTCAATACTTTGTTAAGAGCGTCAACTGACTTATTAAAAGCTGGCTTAGCTTCATCCTTCTTATCACCAGTAGCTTTTGTATAAGCTTCTTTCGCAGTATTGTAATTCTTAAGGGCAGTCTTATATGACGCTACTGCTGCAGCAGCCTTATTATAGAGTGCAGTCTTTTCTTTAAGTTCAATCTCTTTCAAAGATTTCTTCAATTCAGCAGTTGTCTTTTCAGTGCGAGCAGCATCTACAGCCTGCTGAAGTGAAGCGCACTTGTCAGCCTTGGCATCAGCAGCAAAAGCTGGGGTAGACATAGCGAAGCCGGCGAGCAAAGTAGCGCCAGCAGCAAAAGCGGCAATAGCCTTCTTATTTAACATGATATTTTCCTTTTCTTCTTCTCCTTCGCACTAGGGTATGCGAAGAACAATTTGCCTTTGCGGTTTCCCGCTTGTACCAGTGGAACTAGGGATTCCTCCGGTAACTGACTCAAACATTACATCACGATTTAAGAAAACTCAACCAAAATTTTCAGCTTATATTAAGCTTTAATTATAAAGATTTTAATAAAAATTGCATAAAACATTCAAAATACATCATAAATTACGAATTTTTTTGCAGAAAATCAAAAAATATACAAAACACGCCGAATATAGAATTTTTTAATAATTTTTTCAGGTTTCTTTAAGGTTTCCCAAAAGCACACACAAAATAAACTCAAACACACAAATCAAAAACACACAAAACACACATCAACACACCACATCACCCAGCCACAACACGCAACACACCACATCACCCAGCCACACCAACACCAAAAAAACTCAGGTTGGAAACACATCTCACTTCCAACCTGAGTAAAAATCAACAATCTTAAAACTACTTGCTACTCATTCTACTTGCTGCTCATTTTAGATTGATGCTCAAGAGCTGCAGCAACTAATCCAGCAAATAATGGATGCGGCTTAGTTGGCCTAGACTTAAACTCTGGATGAGCTTGAGTTGCAACGTAGAATGGGTGAACATCCTTTGGAAGTTCCACAAACTCAGTCAAATTACCATCTGGGCTTTGACCGCTAATTCGCAAACCAGCTTCACGCAAACGATCCTTATACGCAACATTCACTTCGTAACGATGACGGTGACGCTCAGTAACATGCGTAGAGCCATAAAGCTCAGCAACAATAGAGCCTTCTTCAAGAAGAGCAGGGTAAGAACCAAGTCGCATCGTGTGACCCATATCACCCTTACCATCAACAATATCTTTCTGCTCTTCCATAGTTGCAATTACCGGATCTCCACAATCCTTCTCAAACTCAGTTGAATTAGCATCCTCAAGACCAAGAACATGACGAGCATACTCAATCACCATAGATTGCAATCCAAGGCAAAGTCCAAGAGTTGGCAAACCATGCTCACGCGCATAACGAAGTGCGCCAATCTTACCCTCAATACCACGAATACCAAATCCGCCAGGAATTACCATACCGTCCATTTGATCGAGAGCTGCAGCAGCACCTTCTTGAGTTTCACACTTATCTGCAGCAACCCAACGCACGTTTACTTTAGCCCAATTTGCAAATCCGCCAGCCTTAATCGCTTCAGTAACAGAAAGGTATGCGTCTGGCAAATCAATATACTTTCCAACGATTGCAATGTTTAGCTCATGCTTAGGGTGATGTACTCGCTCAAGCAAATCTTCCCACTCATTCCAATCAACGTCATGGAATGGAAGCTCAAGCTCGCGAACAACGTACGCATCCAAGCCCTCGTTGAACAAAATCTTAGGAACATCGTAAATGCTTGGAGCATCAACGCAATTAACAACGCCTTCAGCATCAACATCACACATAAGCGAAATTTTGTCTTTAATGCCTTGATTAAGAGGGCGATCTGAACGCAAAACAAGCGCGTCTGGAGAAATACCAAGAGAGCGAAGCATCATAACAGAATGTTGAGTTGGCTTAGTTTTCAACTCATGCGCTGCAGCAATATAAGGCACTAAAGAAACGTGTACAAACATGCAATTTTCAGGACCTAAATCGCGACGAACTTCGCGAGCAGCTTCCAAAAATGGCTGAGATTCAATATCTCCAACAGTGCCGCCAATTTCCGTAATAATCACGTCAACATCATCTGAAGCTTGCGCACGCATACGCGACTTAATTTCTCCAGTAATATGCGGAATAACTTGCACGCACTGCCCCAAATATTCACCTGCGCGCTCTTTGCGAAGTACAGACTGATAAATCTGACCAGTAGTAACATTTGCTTTTTGGCTTAGGAAAACATCAAGGAATCGTTCATAATGACCAATATCGAGATCTGTTTCTGCTCCATCTTCTGTAACATAAACTTCACCATGCTGGAATGGATTCATTGTACCCGGGTCAACATTGATATAAGGATCGAGTTTTTGTTGTAATACGTGAAGTCCTCTGCTCCGTAAAAGTCTGCCTAAAGATGATGCAGTAAGACCTTTTCCTAAAGACGAAACAACGCCGCCAGTAACAAAAATATGCTTTGTAATATGCTCCTGAGAGTTACCATGTTTTCTTCTAACCATGGAACTCCATGGTATCTTCGAGCCTAGACGCTTAAAGTGTTGTGCGAAAAAGGCTTGCTTAAACTATACTCAAAGCTCAAAAGTAAGTAAAAGAAAGTAAAGCGCAAGCTCAAATTAAATGCGCAACCGACTCAAGCGCAAGCTTATAACCATATAACCCCATGCCGGTAATAGTTCCAGTTGCAACAGGGCTTATCACGCTAATCTTACGAAAAGAATCACGCGCAGCAGGGTTAGAAATATGCACTTCCATTAAAGGCACTCCAGCATCTTTAACCATATGAGCTGCATCTGCGAGCGCATAACTGTAATGCGTGAAAGCTGCAGGATTCATAACAACTGGCGTATGCGACTTAGCAGCTTCATGCATCCATTGAATCATTTGCGATTCGTCATCACTTTGGAGCACTTCTACATTCAGCCCAAGCTCACAAGCCCATTGTTGGCAATATGCGCGCAAAGTTTCAAAATCTTCGATTCCATAAACATCTGGCTGACGAACTCCAAGCATGCCTAAATTAGGACCGTTTACTACAAGAACTTTTTTCGCTTGATTATTATTTTCCATATTTACCTCAAACAATATCTCACTTTTGCTTATAAACGCTATTAAAAGCATCTCGAACAGCTTCAATAGGCGGATTTTCAAGATGAATTGGATTCGCAATGCCGTCTAAAATCACAAATCTAAGAATATTTCCTCTAGCTTTTTTATCTTTATGCATTAAATCTAATACGTTATTAAACATACTCTCAGAATCTGTGCTACTAGTCCAACAAATTGGAAGACCAAGAGAAGAAAGCAAGTCTTTGTGATATTTAACATCTTCACAAGTCAAATATCCCAAATTCTTCGCCAATTGAGCAGCAAAAACCATTCCAACGCTAACAGCATTTCCATGACGCATGCGGAAATGCTCTATCTGTTCAATCGCATGACCTAAAGTATGTCCATAATTCAAAAATTCACGAAGTCCTTGTTCTTTCAAATCTTTTGAAACATGGTATACTTTTACTCTCACAGTGCGCTCAATAAGATCTGTTATAAGATTGCTAAGCTCAACGTTTTTAATAGAGCTGGCTTTATCAAAAACATTTCTATCAAAGCTTTTTATTAGCTTATTATTATGCTCATCGCTTAAAATTTGTAGAATATTTAAGTCGCGAATAAATCCAGATTTCACAACTTCTCCTAAGCCTTCAATAAAAATATCTTTAGGCAAAGTAGAAAATGTAAAAGTATCTGCTAAAACACCTGCAGGAGTGTAAAAACTTCCAACTAAATTCTTTCCAGCAGAAGTATTTACGCCAGTTTTACCACCTGTAGAAGCATCAACCATAGCAAGAAGAGAAGTAGGGCAATTCACATAGCGAATTCCGCGCATCCACGTTGAAGCAACAAATCCAGCTAAATCTGTAACAGCTCCACCGCCTAAACCAACTATTGCATCCGAACGAGTGAAACCTAAATCACCCAATTTCGACCATAAAGAATCCGCCACACGCACAGTCTTTCCAGCTTCAGCATCTGGAACTAGCATTTCATACACATCGTATCCAGCACGCCGCAAAATCGTGCGAGCTTTATCACTATGTCGCTGTACTGGCTGAGTGTGTATTAAAGCAACTCGATGAACTGAATCACCAAGCATTTGAGGAAGAAGTTCCAGCGCGTCTTCTCCAATTCGCACATCATATTCTTCAATTCCAGGGCAAGGCACGTGTATCATACGCTGATTTAACATATTTTTTAACTTTTCTGCAGCAGCTTTTGCAGTAGCACCATTCGTGAGCATGTAAATATTAGCTAGACTTCGAAATATTGGATTGCGTTTTTCATATAATTCAAGCCAACGAGTAGCACAATCACTTCCCGAAAAAATAGGGCGATTATTATTTCTTCCAACACGTTCAATAGCTTCATTAGGATTTGCTTGCAAATATACAATTCTGCCACCATTAGCTCTATATTTTTTCAAAACTTCTTGAGTGGATTCATCAGTTGGAGCTCCTCCTCCTAAAGACACAATTCCACTACAAGCAGTAGGACCTTCAATCGCATTTCGAACTATTTTAGCTTCTATAACTCTAAATTCTTCTTGACTATGCGACTGAAAATATTTAGCAACGCTCATTCCTATTTCTTGCTCAATTTCTGCATCTGTATCTATAAAAGGGATATGCATTAAATTAGCTACTTCTCTGCCAACTCGAGTTTTTCCAGCACCCGGCATACCTATGATTACACCTAAAGGCATTTGATTCATACTCACTTCATATACTCCGGCCAAGAATTTATGTAAGATTCAGCATTTCGCTTTGTTTCAAGCAATGAATCTCCACCAAACTTTTCTAAAGCATATTTTGCTAAAGTCAATCTCACCATAGCTTCAGCAACTATAGACGCAGCAGGAACAGCTGTGAAATCAGAACGCTGATTTATTGCATGAGCAGCCTTACCAGTTAGTATATCGATTGTGCGAAGAGCACGAGGAATGGATGGGATTGGTTTCATTGCAGCACGAACGCGAATTGTTTCGCCGTTAGACATTCCGCCTTCAATTCCACCAGCTCGATTAGTTAAACGTGCAATTTTACCATTTTCATCTCTTACAATCTCATCGTGAGCAACAGAACCGGAAACGTTTGCTTCTTCAAAACCATCTCCGATTTCGACTCCTTTAATTGCTTGGATTGACATAAGAGCAGAAGCAAGAGCTGCATCTAATCTTCTATCTGCTTCAACATAGCTGCCAAGACCTGCCGGAACACCGTAAGCTAAAACTTCCACTACTCCACCAAGCGTATCTGCAGCAGATTTAGCTTCGTCAATACGCGATATCATGCGCTTTTCAGCATCTTTATCGAGAGTTCTAACAGGCGAAGAATCTAAAGCAGAAACGTCTTCAGGAGTAGGCAATTTTGAAGATTTACTAGCATAAATTCCACCTATAGAAATAACATGAGCAACAGTTTGAACAGACAAAGCTTGATACAAAAAATTAGCAGCAATTGCCCCTAATGCAACTCTAGACGCTGTTTCTCTTGCACTAGAACGTTCTAAAACTTCACGAGCATCATTAAAACCATATTTTCGCATTCCAGTTAAATCAGCATGCCCCGGACGCGGTCTAGAAAGCGCAGCGTTACGACCTTCGTGAAGTATCTCATGGTCCAAAGGATCTACGCTCATAACTTCACTCCACTTTTGCCACTCACTGTTTGCAATTTCAACAGCAATTGGAGATCCGAGTGTTAATCCATGACGAACTCCAGTTAAAATACGAACTTTATCTTGCTCAAATTTCATGCGAGCGCCACGACCATAACCCAAGCGTCTTCTATAAAGTGCAGAAACAATATCTTCACTCGTAATCTTCACTCCTGCAGGCACGCCTTCAATAAGAGCGACCAATGCCTCACCATGAGATTCACCGGCAGTTTGCCAACGTAACATATATCCTCCCATAATGCTGATTCTTAAAACTTCATTGTACTCATTCAATAATATTCTCAAAGCATATAAATAACTTCTAGAACTTCTGACCACCGTAAAAGAAGTTCTGACCACATACACTAACCTATAACCACAATATAAGAATTTTCTTGAATAAAAAATACTTGATTCTTAACATAATTTCATGATTCAAATTAGTGCACTGATAGCAGCTATTCCAACGCTAATATGCGCAATAGCATTATGTTTTACAGACATACTTTATTTTGTTGTGCCACGAGCATGGGTAATATTTGCGATTATTTTGCAAACGCTTTCAACTTCAATATATTCGATTCTTCTAAAACACGATTTTTCAATAACTTTTTTAGGGTGGATTTCCGCAGCTATCTGTTGTTGTTTATACGTTATAATGCGTTATATCGCAGGCAAAAAATCACTTGGATTCGGAGATATAACTTGTGCAACTATGCTCGCTCAAGCGTTGATATTATTTGGATTCGAAAGCATAATAACATGGATTGCACTTACTGGAGTAATCGGAATTTTTGCAATTATTATATGCAATATACATAAAAAATTTCATGAAATATTTCACACAAAATATAGAAAAACACCAGAAGCAATCAATAGTGCAGAATTTAACAAAAACTATCAAAACTTTCGCGAAAATAACGCAAGCATGAACAACGCAAACTCTCACACAATCACAAGCGCAAGCGCAAGGGCAATCCGTAGCGCAAACTCAAACACAAACTCTATCTCAATCAGCGAAAGCAACTATAAAAATAGAATTGCATTCATCCCAGTTGAAGTATTATCTGCAATTATTGCAATAGCAATTTATCTGGCATGAAAATCTAGCATGAAAATCTAACAAAACACAAAACTTAATACAAAGCCAGCCACCAAATACCAGCCACCAAATGCCAGCCAACTAGCTTAGCTAAACAACAAAACTTCAAGCAAATCCGCTAACTAGCCAACATCCAGCCACCTTGCGCATTACGCATTAAAGCGCGCATACTTCACAAGCAAGCCAAACCATAAAGCCAGCCATCAAACCATCAAGCCAGCAAGCCAAACAGCCAAGCCAAGCGCCTAATTAGCATCCTTATTATTACGCTTATACTCATCTTTAATCTTCAAAAATTCTTCATGAGTATTTACAAACTTCGTTTCTCCTGTTTTCAAATCAGTAGTAACGAAATAAAGCCATGAACCATTTTCAGGATGCATTGCAGCAGCAATAGCGTTAGGACCAGGAATGCTTATAGGAGTAGGCGGAAGACCTTTATGAATTCGAGTATTATAAGGATTATTTGCGTTATCTAACATTGATTTAGTAAGATCTATAGCTCTCACACCAGCACCATACGCTATAGTAGTATCCATTCCTAAAGGCATATCTTTGTCTATGCGATTCAAAATCACGCGCGAAACTTTCCCATAATATTCGCGATTATTTACTTCAGCTTCTGCAATAGATGCAATCTTCAAGATATTTTCTCGCTTATCGCCTTTAGGTACACCAATTGCATTAAGCTTAGCGATTCGCTTTTCTACCATTGCAGACATTATTTTTTCAGCAGATTTCATAGCCTTAACGTTATAAACACCAGGCTCTAACCAACCTTCAAAGCTACCAGACGCTTCTTGAGGTAAAATTCCAGCTCCTTTTGCTTGTAAAATCGCTTTAAACTTAGAATAATCAATACCGGAAATTTCAGACGCGCGCTTAATAATATCAACAGAACGCTCGCCAGCTTTCACTTCCAAAAATCCTGTAGCTTTCTTTCTATTTGAAAGAATATCTGCAACATCTATAGCAGACATATGCTTTTTTAGCTCGTATATTCCAGGATACAAAATTTTATTATTAGAAGAAACAATACTTGTAAAAACAGCTTTAGACTTAACTATTTCTTCTTTTTCTAGTCTAGAGCCAATAGAATTCGCGCTTTCACCAACTTCAACGCTAAAACTTATTGAGCCTTCACCAGGACCAGGCCAATCCTCTGATGCAGATAAACTTTGATACCCAATCATAGAACGCACAGCTCGCGCCAAACCATAACCTGCAAAGCACACAATAAGAGCAACAATAAGCAGAACGATTATTGTTTTAATACGCTTTTGTTTTCGCGATTTTCTTGAGTTTCTAGATTTATTTCTTCGCATTGCCCGCCGGTGTTTTCTGCTATTAAGTAAATTAGATTTTGATGAATTAGATTCAGATGAACTAGAAGAATTAGATGAACTAGACGTGCTAGATTCAGAAGAACTAGACGCGCTAGAAGTTGAGTTTGATGAAATAGGACTTGAGTTTGATGAAATGGATTTCAACAAGTTATCTGTAGAAGAATCTGATTTAGACGAGTCAACACTAGACGAATCAACACCATGCGAATCAACACCATGAGGATCATCCTCATGCGAATCATCCTCATAAAACTCATCTTGCTCGGAAGCTTGGCTAGTCCATTTAGCATTACGCTCAAAAAAATCATCAAAATTCTCAGGCAAGATACTCTCCTTCATCTTCCATTACTGTAATCATCAATAGCTGATTGCAAAATCAAAACTGCAGATTGCTGATCAACCATTGGACGATGCTTTTTAGTAGAAAGATCCGCCTGTAAAAGCTGGCGGTGAGCGCTTACTGTAGTTAAACGCTCATCTTTCCAAACTACTTCCGGTACGTAAGATAACTCCCAATCATTTTCATCACACAATAATTGCATTCTTTTTATAAGATTTTTACCCCACCTGCGAGATTTTTTAGCAGATTTACCTTCAGAACCATCGAGTTGTAAAGGCAAACCAATCACAACTCTTGAAACACTGTTATCTTCAATAACGCAAAGTACTTCATCTATAGCCCTAAAAGAATCACCCTGAACTTGCACATTCCCAATAGGATGCGCAAAGGTGAGCTCAGGGTCGGAAAGAGCAAGACCGACCCTAGCATCACCTAAATCAACACCCAGCCAAATCATCGTAAGCTTAAGTTAAATAATCATGCTTCACAGCTTAGCAACTTCGTTTTTAACTGATTCGAGTGCATCATCAATCTTAGATGCATCTGTTCCGCCACCTTGAGCGAAGTCTGGCTTTCCGCCACCGCCACCGCCAAGAACCTTGGAAGCTGTACGCACTAAATCGCCAGCTTTAGCACCAAGTTCACGAGCAGCATTATTAGTAGCGATTGCAACCATTGGACGATCCTCTTCGTTTACTCCAGCAAGAGCAACTACTACAGGATAATCCTCGCCTAAACGAGAGCGAACATCTAGAACAGTCTTTCGCAAAACATCGAAAGAACCAAAGTTACCAACATTCTTCACAACTAGCTTAATTTTTGCATCGCTTTGCTTGCAAGCTTCAACTAGAGAAGGAATAGACTCATTTAATTGAGATTCATAAACAGCAGCAAGTTTACGATCAGAATCCTTCATCTTGTTAAGCAAAGATTCCAAACGTTCAACCAACTCGTCTGGACGAGCATTAACCATATCTGCAAGCTGAGCAACTAAAGTATGTTCGCGAGCGCCATACTCGTACGCTGCTTCACCGCAAAGTGCGTCAATTCTGCGAACTCCAGAACCAATAGAAGACTCAGACAAAATCGTAACCATTCCAATCTTGCCTGTGCTCTTAGCGTGAGTACCTCCACAAAGCTCACGACTCCAACCATCGCCAATCTCAACAACTCGCACAACGTCACCATATTTTTCGCCGAACAAGTGCATAGCTCCAAGCTTGAAAGCATCATCAATTGGCATCTCTTTTGGAACTACTTGCAAATCTTCGCGAATACGTTCATTTACTCGAGCTTCAACACGTCTTAAAGCGTCTTTATCAACAGCTTTTTGCCACTGGAAATCAAAACGCAAACGATCTGGATCAACCACAGAACCACGCTGAGTTGCTTGTGGTCCAAGTTCCTCGCGCAAAGCCTTGTGAAGAGTATGAGTTGCAGTGTGAGAACGAGCTAAAGCAGCTCTTCGAACTTGATCGATATTCGTGTTCACGGGAGCACCAACACTTAAAGTGCCTTCAGTAAGTCGGCAGCTGTGAACGATCAAATCCTTAATTGGACGCTGAACATCATCAACTTCCAAAATTGCGCCATCATCGGAAATAATCTCTCCTTGATCTGCAATCTGGCCACCGCGTTCAGCATAGAATGGCGTACGATCGAGAATAACCTCAACATTTGCAGGAGCGCTAACGCTTTTAACAGAACCCTTACCTGCTTCAACAATCGCCAGAACATTGGAACGACTTGAAAAATCAGTGTAACCGAGGAAATCAATCGGCTTTTCTAATGCTTTCTTAATATCGTCATAAACGCTAACATCAACATTATGACGCTTCTTCAAAGCATCTGCTCGCGCTCGGCTCTTCTGCTCACTCATTAGCTCGCGGAACTTAGCTTCATCAACTTTAACACCCTGCTCAGCTGCCATCTCTAAAGTCAACTCAATTGGGAAACCATAAGTATCGTGCAAAGTAAACGCGTCTGCACCTCCAACCATAGGGTCATCCCTGTGTTCTTTCTTAGCTTTTTCAACAGCCAAGTCGAGAATAGTCGTACCCTTTTCTAGAGTCCTGCGGAACGCATCTTCCTCACCGTATGCAGCTTCGCTAACCTCGTGGAAAGTATCGTTAAGCTCCGGATAGCTTGGCTCCATAGCGCCCTTAGAAACAGGGAACAAGGTTGGCAAAACTGGGTCTTGCACGCCAAGCATGCGCATTGCGCGAACAGTTCTGCGAAGAAGACGGCGAAGCACGTATCCGCGACCGACATTACTTGGACGCACGCCATCGCTCATAATCATCAACGCGGAACGAACGTGATCTGCCACAACGCGGAAACGCACGTCAGCATCGTTATTATCGCCATACTTTACGCCACTAAGCTTTTCTGCAGCTTCAATAACAGGATAAACTTCATCAGTTTCGTAAATATTTTCCTTACCTTGCATAAGGTATGCCAAACGCTCCAAACCAGCGCCCGTATCAATATTCTTCTGATCAAGTTCTCCAACAATATGAAGATCAGTCTTAGATTTAACGTTATCTACTTGGAAGTTTTCAAAAACCAAATCCCAAATCTCAATAAATCGAGATTCATCTGCAGCAGGACCACCGTCTTTACCATATTTAGGACCGCGATCTACGTAAATTTCAGAGCATGGACCTCCTGGACCAGGGCCACCAGTAGTCCAGAAGTTATCTTCCATTCCGAAAACTTGCATATGCTCTGGATCAAAGCCCTCGTTCTTCCAAATTGCTCGAGCTTCGTCATCGTCAGTATAAGTTGTAACCCAAAGTTTTTCTGGGTCAAAACCGTAACCGCCTTTATCTTGTGGAGTTGTTAAAAGCTCCCAAGCGTAATGAATTGCTTCTTCCTTAAAGTAATCACCGAATGAGAAGTTTCCAACCATTTGGAAGAATGTGCCATGACGAGTAGTTTTACCAACTTCGTCAATATCTAACGTTCTTACACACTTCTGGTTCGATGCCATTCTGCGCGATGGAGGTGTCTGCTCTCCTAAAAGATAAGGTATGAATGGAACCATGCCTGCAATAGTGAAAAGTGTAGTTGGATTTGGTGAAATCAGCGATGCTGAAGGCATGACCATATGACCATGATTACCAAAGTAATCAAGATAACGCTTTGCAATTTCTGCTGTGCGCATAGGTATGAACTCCTTGTGTTATATTAAACGCCGTGTAACAGTGCGGCACAAAAGAATATCATACCATCATGCTTAAGGCGCTAAGACAGATATATAAATCTGCAATATTTTATTATCTTCAGGATTGTTAATTATAGTAAATAATCCTACGCTATAGTAAATAATCCTACGAGTATTTAAAAATCAACTCTCTAAATCATGATATTCGTATTTGGAAACGTTAAATTCCTCTGCATATTTAGAATTTAATTCTTCTTCACGCTTTTTGCGACTTGAATTAAAATCTTTGAATAGAATTAAAAGAGTTTGCAAAGTAATATTATCTGGATTCTCATCATCTAAAATTTTGCTTCCAGTAGATGAAAGCCTAGTTTTCAAATAAGCACGAAACTTGCTAACAGTTAAAACTCCAGCAATAAAACCAATACTAATCCAAAACAATCGCTTAAACATCATTACTCCTTTTTAGGAATCTAGATTAGAAGAACTAGAAGAATATTTGGAATATTTAGAATATTTAGAAGATGTCGATTTTCCGCGAGAACTTCCGCGAGAACTTCCGCTAGAATTTCCGCGCGAACTTCCACGCATCTTTTTCGATGATTTTACATACTGTTTTTCGTTCTCAGCAGGTTGTTCTGCGCTATCTTCCAAGCCATTTTCGTTACGCTTTTCATCACGCTTCTCATCCGAAGACTTCTCATAAGACTTATCTTCACTCTTTAAACCTGAAGACTTTTCCGAAGACTTACCCGAAGACTTTGAAAATGATGTAGAAACAGATTCAAAAGCAGTTGCAGCAGAAGCAACAACTGAAGCTAACGAAGAAACTACAGACATTGCTATAGACGAAGCTGCATCAGAAATATGACCAGCTGAATTTTTTAGTCCTGAAAAATTAGAAGAACTAGCAGAATTTGATGATTTGCTCTTAGAAGATCCATAAGAAGCAGAACTCGAAGAAGCAGAAGCAGAAGAAGTTGGAACAGAAGGCTTATTAAAGAAGGAATTAAAAGTATCTTTTATTGCATACCCAACGGATGCAACTTTTATAATCGGCTTTCCTAAGAACGAACCATACAAATCAGTAAGAGCGCTGATATTCGTTAATGTAGTGCGAGCAGAATCAGACATAGCGTTTACATCATCTAAAGTCTTATTAACTTTTTGCATAGTAGTTAAAGACTCGTCAATTGCATCAATAGCATGATCGCCTGAATCTTTAACAGTGTTTGCAATTTGATCAAACATTTTACCCAATCGAATAAGTGGGTAAATTAAAACGCCAGAAAGTACTGCAAACGCAATTGCTGCAATAAGTCCCGCAATTTCTCCAACGCTCATCGTACCTCTTTCCCTTATTTTAAGATTTTCACTAATATTGCTACTACTGCTACTTAAAATTGCCGTGTTTCAATGACACAAGACTAACTAACGGTCGCGACTCATAAAAGCAACTTATCACAGCAGCAAATTAGAGAAAAATCATCATGCATAAAAAGATAAAACCTAAGATTACTCGTTATAACCTTGAACACTAATTGCGTTATCTAAAGGCTTAGTTGTATCAAAATCAAGACGCGTAATACTACCGTTACGAGGACGTTCACTTAGATCGTAAGCGCCACGAGCAAAACGATGCATAAGACTTAAAAGAGTGTTTCCGTGTGAGATTTGTAAAACATTATCTCCATTCTGCAAACTCTTATTCGCTGCGATAAGCGAAAAACCGCCTTCTACGCGAGTCCAATATTCAACATCTGATTCAGCATCGTGAAAAGGATCTGCTTCTTTAAGCATATCTCGAGTTGCAGGAAGCCCAAATTTTTCAACGATTTCATTATAAGAATGCACTCCATGTGGAGCACCTGCAGCCCACCAAGCCATAGACATATCTTGACCTTCAAAATAACCGTAGCATTGTTCTCTAAAATGCATATCGCTTACAAGATTCGGTCGCGAGTGCCCAGATGATTCGTTTACATCGAGAATTGTTTCAGCAGTTTCCAGAGCGCGAGTTGTATCTGAACAATACGCTGCTGCAAAATCAATATCACTCAATTTTTCGGCAGCTTTATAAGCATCTGCAATACCGCTATCCGTCAACGGAGAATTAGACCACCCTTGTAAACGATTATAGCGATTGAACATAGTCTGACCATGTCGAACTAAGTAAAGATGTAATAACATATCTGCCTTCTGTTAATTTAATCTAAATCTATTTCTCCAATTTCATGGAATCGCTTAGCGATAAGCTCTGGAGTTGTATCTGAAACCCAAGCAGCCATACCAGATTCAGATCCTGCTAAATACTTAATCTTATTAGCAGCTCGTCTGAATGAGAAGAATTGCAAATTCAAACGATAATGCGCTCTTCTCGAATCATGAACAGGAGCTTGATGCCATGCTGCAATATAAGGCAAATCCATTCCTTCACCATCTTTAGTCACAAAGAATTTATTACCTCTACGCAACAAAGTAATATACATTTGCGCTAAATCCCAACGTTCTTGATCGTCTAATTGATCTAAAGTTAAAACGTCACGAACAGGAGCAACATGGACCTCTAGCGGCCAGCGAGCAGCAGCAGGAACATAAGCTACCCAACTATGATTTCGCATAATCACGCGAGTTGAGGCATTAAGTTCTGCTTTCATTAAATCTTTGAGCAAGTTTGAACCAGTGCGATCAAAATATGCTTCTGTATGTCGTAATTCTTGCTCAAGTCTAGGAGCAATAAATGGATAGCAATAAACTTGACCATGAGGATGAGCTAGGGATACGCCTATTTCTGCACCGTGATTTTCAAATGGGAAAATTTGCTCAATTCCATCAATTTGACTGATTTCTGCAGTTCTAAAAGCCCAAGCTTCAACAACTGTACGCATTCTAGAAACTGAAAGATTTGCTGGAAGTAGATTTTCATCTGGACCAAAACAAATCACTTCACAACGACCAGCAGCAGGAGCTGACTTCCATAAAGGATTTCCATCAATATACTTAATATCTCGGCTTTCTCCAGGAACTTGAACCATTGATGGGAATCGATTTTCAAAAATCACAACATCATAATCAGTATCTGGAACTTCACCGTCTTGATAAGGATCTCCCGGTTTGCGTGCAGCTAAAGGATTGCTTTTAGCTAAAACAGTTGGACCTGCAGTAATAGGTCTGTTCATACGAGCAGTTGCCATTGGAATCCAATCTCCGGTAAGAGGATCTTGGCGCATTTGCGGAGCAGTATAAGGCGTTTCGTTTCCTTCCGAATCTACTAAATACGAGAAGCGATACGGTAATTTGCGAGGATCTTTTAACTCTCTAGTTTTACGACCGCTTACATATTCTGGATTGTCGTCCATATAGAAGAAATCACGTCCATCTGCAAGCTTTGTAGCAGTAATTCGAATATGCTCTCTTGCATACGTTCCAGGACGATACAGTTTATATGGATATTCGCCGTTAAAATCGCGGATAGGACTTTGCGCAATAGTTGATATAACTGGAGAATCATCTTCAGAAGAAAGAAGCGAGGAGGATTGTTCTTCTGTGCTTGTTACAAGATCGCTTAGAGAAGAATCTCCAACGCCTGTACTAGTTATTTTATTGATTACAGGAGTATTTTTTTGTTGCGATGCGCGAATTGAATCCACGTCTATAGCATCGAAAGCATCTGTATCTTCTAAGCTTTTAATTACTTGAGAATCGCTTATTTTAGAGCGGACAGATCCTTTTTCGTCGATTTCAAAACCGGCAGCAGCTCCACCTTCAAACCCTGCGCCTGCGCCTGCAAAACCTGCATTAGTTGGTATTGAATGTAAACCGTCCATAGCGAAAGTTTTTTCGTTTGAATCAGATTTACTTGTTGAATAATCTTCAGTATCGCTCATGTTATTTTCCATAATGTAACTCTTGCTTTGATTTTCTAAGTTTTGTGTTAAAGTCTTCTCATTTTCTAGTAAATTATCATTAATTGTATTACGAAATAAAGTATTATTTGATGTTCCCCCATTATTGAATTTATCTCCCTCGCTGCCATTTTCCCGAGCTGGCTCTTTTGAAATATTGTAAGACATCTCGACTCCATCGTCTTCGAATCCGAAGATACCTATGCATAGTTTTTTCTATTCTATGCTTTATTACCATATTGCGCACTCACTATGTTAGATTTTGTAACATAACGAGCGTTCTTGTAAAGATTATATCATATGTGTGTGTATTTTTAACATATTTTTGTAAGAAAATGTAAACTTTTACGAAACGCCGAGAAAATATAATAATCTAAACATTTGCCAATAAAGTACAATCAAACTTACTTAACACTAATATTCCACACTACGTGTAACATATCTTGCGATGTCTATTTTATAGACATCATCTGGAGCCTTAGCCCATCAGTGGGTCGGCACGCAAATCTTGCTATTTACGTGTTCGTGTGTAATGCACGAAGAAGCACTGGAGAGGCCGGCTCAGCGCGAATAATCATAAGATTTGATTCGCGTTCCGTTCAGATAACGACAGAATTAAAAGGATTAGTTATGACTAATATTCAGCGTTCTCGCCGTCAGGTGCGTCTTTCACGCTCCCTCGGCATCGCTTTAACTCCAAAAGCTCAGCGTATTTTCGAGAAGCGTCCATATGCTCCAGGTGAGCACGGTCGCACTCGTCGTCGTACTGAGTCCGATTACGCAGTACGTCTTCGTGAGAAGCAGCGTCTTCGCGCACAGTACGGTCTTTCCGAGAAACAACTTCGCGCTGTTTACGAAAAGGGTACGCACACTGCAGGTCAGACCGGTGACGCAATGCTCACCGATTTGGAAACTCGTCTTGATGCTTTGGTTTTGCGTGCAGGCTTTGCTCGCACCACAGCTCAGGCTCGTCAGTTTGTTGTGCATCGTCATATTTTGGTTGATGGCAATCTTGTAGATCGTCCATCTTACCGCGTCAAGCCAGGACAGACCATTCAGGTTCGTGCTAAGAGCCAGACTATGGTTCCATTCCAGATTGCTGCAGAAGGCGTTCATCGCGATGTTTTGCCAGCAGTTCCTGGTTACCTCGATGTGAATCTCGCCTCTTTGAAGGCTACTTTGACTCGTAAGCCGGAAGTCGATCAGATTCCAGTTGAAGTCAACATTCAGTACGTTGTCGAGTACTACGCTCGCTAAATTCTGGATTTCATTCTTAAGGACATACAGCTTGACCCCTGCTATGCAAATCGCATTGCGGGGGTCAATGCTTTGTAAACAAAAGTATGCAACTTCTAAGCCAAGAAAACTATAGGTTGTTGATAAAATTTATTGTTTTTTGACTGTGTTTGTGAGGTGTGGGAATTACTTACCTCACAGGAGCTTCAACTTTTTACGCATGCCCAAATGTTATTGCTTGTAGTAATAAAAGCTAGATTTTAGCTTACTTTAGTTTTATAAAGAGTTTGGATTAGGTGTAACTTTTTTAAACACCGTTTCGCTTTTTATTGTTCGTTAAGTATTTCCCACACCTCACTAGTATCTTATGTGTAAATTTATTTACCAGACGCGCTTTGCTATTAGTTAGGCAGAGATT